>NZ_JAACFT010000004.1 GCF_029051685.1 Bradyrhizobium sp. CSA207
TAATCGTCCACACGTGGCGGAAGGAAGCTTGGCTGATCCCGGCTGATGCCGGTCTTGAAAGTGCGATTCGCCATGCCGAATCGTACCCTCGTTTGCTCAAATGAAGATGAAATTCTTGCCCAGTCTCTTCGCTCCATCCGGGCTACGGCACTACGGCGGAGAAAAATATTACGGCGCCGGGATCGACAGCAGGCTGGAAATGCTGCGACCGCGGATGTCGTAGACGCGGGCGAACACGACGTCGTCGCGCTTGATCTCGACCAAGACCGGCGCGGTGAGGCCCTTGCAGTAGAACTCGCCGAGCGTCATCGCGAAATCGGCCGCATTGGAATCCCAGCCGATGGTGAAGTCGGGCCCGAGCGCAACCTGCGCCGGGCGCTGCGGGCCGCACACCGCGACCTTCCATTTGCGATTGCCCGGGGCCACTTCCTGCCGCTCGACCAGCTGCTCGCGCAGTTCGTCGGAAGCCTGCTTCAGCGCCAGGCCCCAATAGTCCAGCATGAAGCGATCGTCGGCGCCGCGCACGGTGCCGGCGATGTGGTTGAAATGTGTGTACTGATAGGGATGCAGCCGGATCATCTCGGCGAGCGACAGCGCGAGGCCGAAGCAGAAGGTGGCGAGCACGACCGGCTGCCAGGTGCGGTGGTTGGCGCGCAGGCGCTCCATGACCCAGCCGAAGGCGACGCCGCCGAGCACCGCCATCGGCGGGATCACGAAGACGAAATGGCGGATGCCGTTGTAGAGCGCCGGCCGCTTCACCATTGCGATCGCGAGCGGCAGGGTCGCTGCGAGCGTCAGCATCAGCAGGATGGTCTTGCGGCGCCCCGGGACCTCGGGTCGCGGCAGCAGCGCGAAGGTGCCGACCACGGCGCCGACCATCAGCACCAGCATCACTTCCGGAAGCTGGAGCGCGAACAGCGTCGGCAGATAGGACCAGGGCATGTCGGGCACGGACACGATCGCGCCGTCGAACATCTCCTTCCAGGGCTTTTCGAAGAAGTGCGAGAAATAGGTCAAAGCCTCGAACGGATTGCCGGGCTCCATGATCGACCACGGCCAGATCAGCCCCATCACGAGGTAGCCGAGCACGAGGCCGGGCAGCAGGATGTAGACGACATGGGCGAAGCGGCGGACCGCCTCGCGCAGGCCCTCGCTGCGCAGTTCCTCGAGGAACAGCGGGATGAAGCCGATCATGGCGTAGACCAGCGCGAGCCCACCGAGAATGCGCGAGCCGATCGCCAGGCCCGCGCCGAGGCCGACGATCAGGATCGTGCGCGGCGAAGGCTGCGGATATTCCTCGGCGAGCCGGACGAGGCCGAGCATCAGGATGATCATCGAGACCGCGAAGGGCGCATCCTTCGGGTTCATGAACATGTGGCCATAGAAGATCGGGCACAGCGCGAGCAGCAGCAGCGCCGCGAGACCTGCGAGCGGACCGCCGATGCGGCGGCCGAGCCGCCAAGTCACGGCAAGTCCGATCAAGCCGACGATGGCGCCGACCAGGCGGCGCGTCTCGAACAGCTCGAGCGGAATGATCTTGTGCAGCAGGGCCGCGACCATGTCGAAGCCGCCGCCATACATATAGAGGTTGGCAAACGAGAGCGCGGCGGTGTCCTTGAAGCCGGAACCGAACATGCGCAGCAGCAGGTCGGCATATTCGGCGTGGGTGTAGTCGTCCCAGCCGAGCCCGTAGTCACGGAAGGTCAGGCCTGCGGTGACGGCGACCGCGGCCAGCACCAGCATGGCGAGATCGTCGCAAGTCCGTTCGATCGAGCGCCGAAGAGGCGTATCGATCGCCGAAGTCGTGATGGATGTCATGGCTATTGGTGACCCGGAATCCCCTCTTGGCCCTGCTGGTGCGCATGGGCCTCAACCCCGGTCTCCCTATAGCGCAGTTCCATTACCAAGTAATTGGGCATTATGGCTAAATTCCTGTGCGACGCAGCAAACCCGGGAAACTCCACAGCACACCATAGCTAGCGGGCCGTAGCTGAAGGGAATGTGAATAAGTCACTGATATCCTTTCCTTTAGGAACGCTGCCGACAATTGGACGTTGGCCAGGAACACAGTATGACGGTATCGTAGGCGTAACGTGTGCCGCGTGTGGGTGCGCGGCCGGGGGTGGTTAGATGGTCTTGGCATTGCTGATCGCGGGGATCGTCGCCGTTGTGGCGGGCCTCCTTGCGATCGTTTTCGGCTACACGGTCAGGGATTTCAGCCTCGGCAGTACCCTCATAATCTCCGGGACGATCGGCGTCTGCTCCGGGATGTTACTGGTCGGCCTCCACATTGTGGCGCTGGAGCTGAAGGGTATCGCTCGCCGGCTGGCCGGTTCGGCGGCGCCATCGGACGTTCGGGTCCGGCCGGTACTGCCCTCGGGGTTCGCGATGCCCGGGTCGGTTGCGACCGAGCCCGTGCCTGCTCCGACGCTGCATGTCGAACCGCCGGCGCGGCCATCGACCGCCGCGCCGCCGCCGTGGCAGAGCGAGGCGGCCGCTCGCGAGCGGCCGCGCGGCGAGGTTCCGGCAGAGCCGGAAGCGCCTCCGCCGGTGGCGGAAGTACCGCGCCGGCGCAATCTGCTGTTCGCCTCGACCTCGCGCAAGGAGCGCGAGCGCGCGCAGGCGAAAGGGACGGACGGCCTGCCGCCGCAGTTGCCTGAGGAGTCCGGGGAGCCTGCAGCGCCGGAGGTCCCGCCTGCGAGCTTCGATGATGCCTGGCCGAAGCAGGACCGTGCGCGGCCATCGGACCCGGCCGTGTCGCGGCGCTCGCCGCCGCGTACCCCCTCGACCTTCGAGCCCGCTCCGCCTCAGCCTGAACCGGAGCTACCGCCGGCCGAGCAGCCGCAGGTCACCGTGCTCAAATCCGGCGTCGTCGACGGCATGGCCTATTCGCTCTATTCCGACGGCTCGATCGAGGCGCAGATGCCTGAAGGCATGATGCGCTTTGCCTCGATCGACGAGCTGCGGGCCCATCTCGACCAGCGGTCTTGAGCAGCCGGCGGATCAAGTAAAGCGTCGTCTTCATTTCACTTCGTCAGTCATCAGCTCATATTGGTCAGTCGTCACAGTTCAGCCGAACGTATTGTTGACACGGAATACTTTGGCGTCGTCAATCCGATGCGACAGACGCAAGGCGGAGAGGTCGGGTCCATGTCGGATGCCGCGGGCAAGAGTTTCATCGAGCTGACGGCGAACATCGTGTCGGCCTATCTCAGCAACAATCCAACGCCGGCCGCCGAGATTTCAAATCTCATCAGCCAGGTGCACGGCGCATTGGTGCGGGTGTCGTCGGGTCGCACGGAACCGGCGCCGCTCGAGCCGGCGAAACCGGCGGTATCGTTGAAGAAGTCGATTGCGCCGGACTATCTCGTCTGTCTGGAAGACGGCAAGCGTTTCAAGTCGCTCAAGCGCCATTTGCGCACCCAGTACAACATGACGCCGGAACAATATCGCGAGAAGTGGGGCCTGCCGGCCGACTATCCCATGGTCGCGCCGAACTATGCGGTGGCGCGCTCGCAATTGGCGAAGAAGATGGGGCTGGGACAGCAGCAGCGGAAGCGGAAGTAGCCTCTCACGAAGCCTCGGCCAGCGCCTCTTTCGCGTCGGTCTTGATGCGTTCGACCATCGAGCGCAGGCCGTTGGAGCGCTGCGGCGTCAGGTGATCGCGAAAGCCGAACTCGTCGAAGACGGCAATCGCGTCGGTCGCGAGAATCTCCTGCGGCGTTCGGCCCGAATAGAGCGCGAGCACGATCGCGACCAGCCCGCGCACAATATGGGCGTCACTGTCGCCGCGATATTTCAGGACCGGCGCGCCGCCATCGCGCTCGACATGTCTGGCCAGCCAGACCTGGCTGACGCAGCCCTGCACCTTGTTTGCGGCGGAATGCTCGGCCTCGGGCATCGGTTCCAGGGTGCGGCCGAGCTCGATGACGTACCGGTAGCGGTCGTCCCACTCGTCCAGAAGCTCGAAATTGTCCCTGATTTCGTCGATCGTCGTCATGCTGGCCTAGGTTCCCGTTCAGACCAATATAGGGACGCGGCGACGTGAAATCGATAGGGTTTGGCAACCAATCTTAGGCGCCGGGACGCGAGCTCATGAAACGAAGTGATGCTGCAATACTTTGCCACGACAGCGTTTTGAGCGCGGTAGTCGATGCCGAGCAAAAAACTCAGCGTCTTCTCTAACGTCAGAAGTCGATGTTATCGGTGTGCAACCTGAGCACCGGCAGACGAAATGGAGCCAACGCCGTCAAGGCGAACAGGCTTCGTACCGAAGTCCATGTAGTTGCACTCAGTCTTAGCTAACAAATTCGATCGAGCGGTGTTCCAGATCAAGGCCAGCCACCCAGCTCGACGGTTGTAGCTACCGGTAAGGTAGATGACTTCAGGGCACCGCTACCGTGCAAGACAAGGCCTGCGCTGGCTTAAGCTATTGCGTAGCTCCTAGACGCGGTGCTCTCTCTGGCCCCGCGCGACCTACAGAGACCCCTCCAGATCGACGTCGAAAATTCATTGTAATTCAAGGGAGTACGGGTCAATTTGTCCGCTATCCGTTCAAGTTGTGGCAATTGCGGAACACTCACTAATGGTTTATTTCGGGAACGAGAGAGGCCATTGACGGTTAGTTAAATACGTCCCTATATACGGGACGTGAATAGCCCCCCGTCGGACATGGCCAGCAATGGTCCCCGACGGGGTTTTCATTTTTATGGCTATTACAGACGAACCGGCGATAAAGAGTGTTATGGCCTTTTTTGATGGCCAGAATCTTTACCAGCACGCCAAAGACGCGTTCGGCCATCACCACCCAAACTACGACCCTGTCAAATTGCACAAAGCAGTTTGCGAAGCGAAGGGTTGGCGCGCTACGCTTACGCGCTTCTACACTGGCGTTCCGAATGCCATCGAGAGTCCAATGTGGACCGCATATTGGGCTAACCGTGTACTAGCCCTTAAGCGCGCTGGAGTTCATGTCACCACGCGGCCCCTACGATACCGACGAGCCGCTGTAGTAGATCACAACGGTGATCCCGTTCTCGAAGAAGACGGTCAACCAGTGGTTTCCGTAACTCCCCAGGAGAAGGGTATTGATGTGCGACTTGCACTCGACTTGGTTAGTTGCGCGCGCACAAAGCAATTCGATATCGCTCTGATTTTCAGCCAAGACCAAGATTTGCAAGAAGTCGTCCAGGAAATTGCGGACATCGCGAAAGAGCAGGACCGTTGGATACGAGTGGCCTGAGCGTTCCCCGGCGGTCCGAACGCTTCATCGGGCCGCGGAATTGACAAGACTGACTGGTTCAAAATGGATCAGGAATTTTACGACAAATGTCTTGATCCGTGGGACTACCGACCCAAAAAATAGAAGGCCTAATTCGCATCTGCGGGTGGCCTGTTTCGGTCATCCTAATTCGCAGCCGTCGGGCCGCGCCATTCCAGCGCGAGGTCGTCCTGGGTCAGGGTATCGCGCGGCGTCTCGCTCGATGCGGTATCGCCGTCGCCGGCCAACGCGATCGAGCCGGTGTGGTCGGGCGCCTTCTTGTCGCTCTTGTCGTTCTTGTCGTTGGTGATGTGCTCTTTCTTGTCGTTGATGATCTGATAGATCTTGCGCGCGCCGTCCTGCGCACGCTGGCCGATGATGGTCGCGGCCTGACCGCCGACCTCGCAGGCCGCCGGCTGGCGCTTGCAGAACTGGCTGACGTCGGAGACGGCCGCGGTCGCAGCCTGCACCGCATCGGCGGCGCCGATCTGCGGCAGCTTGTCCGATTCGGGCGTCTTGTCCCGCGGCAGGAGCACCAGCACCAGCCCGAGCCAGAATGTGATGCGGAGCAGAAAGCGCATCTTGCGACCTGTAATGTTAGATCCCGCCGCGGCGATCCCCGCAGGCGTCCGACCTAGCAATCCTCGATAAATCGCAAGTGATTGCCTTCCGCTTAATTCACGGAAAATTTGCGCAAAATTCCTCGCAATCGGCAGCCTCGTAAATTTTCGGTTGACGCGCCCGCCCGTGATCGACCGGCTGCGCGCGTCTACCAATTCGAAACCATGACGCCGGGCGCGAAACCCTGTGTTCACCATCCCCGATGAAGACCTCGTCGAATTATCTAAAATGCTCCGTGATGGCGCGGGGGTTCGACGGCAGGCCGGACGGCCTTAGCACTCGTTTAAGGTCGCTCTGACACGGTGGCTCAACGATAAGGAGGCGTTCCGGCGCGTCTTCCAGACGATTGAGCCGAAGCGCGAGACCCGTGACAGTTTTGAGTATCATCCGCGATTGTCTCGATGCACTGCTGCATCCCTCCGCGCGTTACGATGCGCTGACGCGGGCGCGTCATCGTGCCTTCATGGCGCCGAGGCTGCTCGGAAGCCTGGCGGCGTTTGCCGCATTTCCGGTCTATCTTGCCATGCGCGGCGCGCCGAGCGCGATCGAGGTTGCCGCCTTCGCTTGGCTGATCGCGCCGATCCTGTTGTCCTGGTTCCTGTCGCGCACCGGCCGCTACGAAGGTGCGCATGTATTGTCGTCGTTGGCGCTCGCGGGCCTGATCATGGCGATCGCGGCGACGACCGGCGGGATCGAATCATTCGCCGCGGTCTGGCTGGTCGTGGTTCCATTGGAAGCCGCGCTGTCGGCCTCGCGCCGCGTCGCGGCCTTCGCCTCGCTGCTTGCGCTGTCCTGCGCGGGGATCCTGATCCTCGTCAGCCAGCTCGGCTGGTTGCCCGGCGACGCCAGCGCCGCAGAACGCGGCGTGCTGATGGCGTTCGGCGTCGCGTCGGCGACGCTCTACGCGGCGGGCCTCGCCTTCGGTGCGGAGTCGCTTGCGCGCACCAGCGTTGCGCTGCTGTCGCGCGAAGAAGACCGCTATCGCCTGCTTGCGCGCAATATGAGCGACGTCATTTCGCGGCATCAACGCAACGGCGCGGTGCAGTTCATCTCGCCTGCCGTCGAGAGCATGCTCGGCTTGCCCGTCGCGCAACTGCTCGGCCACGGTCTGTTCGACCGCGTCCACGTCGCCGATCGCCCGGCTTATCTCACTGCGCTATCGGACGCTGCGCGCGGCGACGTCCGCAGCGTCGAATTCCGGCTGCGCCAGGAGAAGGCCGCTCCTGAGCGCGGTCAGGTCGATTTCATCTGGGTCGAGATGCGCTGCCGGCCGCTCGAGCTGGATCCGGGTCGCCAGAATCTTGACCGGCAAGATCTTGACCGGCAGAATCTTGACCGCAAAGTCATGGGCGAGGTCGATGTCGTCGCCGTGATGCGCGACGTCACCGATCGCAAGCTTGGCGAGCAGGCACTCGATCAGGCACGTAGTGCCGCGGAGGCGGCCGATGCCGCCAAGACGCGGTTCCTCGCCACCATGAGCCACGAGCTGCGTACGCCTCTCAACGCCATCATCGGCTTCTCCGAGATGATCGCGCAGGAGCATACCTTGATGTTAGGGGCGGCTCAACGCAAGGAATATGCCCAGCTCATCAACGATTCCGGCCAGCATCTGCTGTCCGTCGTCAACGGCATTCTCGACATGTCGAAGATGGAATCGGGCAATTTCGAGATTGCGTCGGAGCCGTTCGCTCCGCGCGCCTCGCTCATGCACTGCTGCAATCTGCTGGCGCTGAAGGCGCGGGAAAACGGCATCGATCTGATCACCGATGCGCCGCAGGATTTGCCGGTGATGACCGGCGATCCGCGCGCCTTCAAGCAGATCGTGCTCAACCTCGTCGCCAATGCCATCAAGTTCACCGAGCGCGGCGGTCAGGTCACCGTCAATGCGGCGGTGTCGGGTTCGCAGCTCACGCTGCGCGTCAGCGACACCGGTGTCGGCATCGCGCCGGACGATCTCAAGCGTATCGGGGCCCCGTTCTTTCAGGCCGGCAAGACCTATCAGCGCCGCCACGAAGGCACCGGCCTCGGACTTTCCATTGTGAAGAGTTTGGTGGCGTTGCATCTCGGCGAATTGACGGTACAAAGCAGGCTCGGCGAGGGTACTGCCGTCACCGTCAGACTGCCGCTCGTCTACACGCCGCCGCAGGCCAAGACGCCTGAAAAAGCGGCCGAGAACAAGATCGCGACGCTGACGCCGGTGCTGCGCCAGGAACCTCATGACCCACTGCAAGACCAACTTCAAGACCAACCTGCTCTGGTGAAGAAAAGTGCCTAAGAAGTCTGCAAAGGATGAAGCTGCTCCGCGCCGCCGTGGCGCCAAGGCTGCGGTCATCGATGTCGAGACCGAGCGCAATCTGGTGATGCGGATCCTGCTGCACAGCCCCAAGGACACGCTGGCCGGGCTCGTCGCGGTTGCGGCCGTCAGCGCGATCGTCGCCAATGCGCTGTTCCTCCAGACCGGCCGGCATCCGGCGCCGATGTTCGGCACCGTGATCAATCTTCCCATGCCGTCGTCCGTTCCGCAGCCGAATCCCTTGCCGCGCCCGCGCCCCGTCGGCGCCGATACGTCACCGCTGGAGCCGAAGGCGACCGAGTTCCGGGTCGAGCCCAAACCTGCCGAGAGAGCGGCCGAGAAACCCGTCGAGGCCACCGCATCGACGCCGCGATCGGGCGATCCCATGACCAATCTGGTCAAGACCACGACATCGCCCTCCGTCGCCGTGGCGCGTCCGCCGGCGCCGATCCCCGCGCAGCAAAGCCCCGCTGCGCGGCGCATCTCCGGCGTGCAGCGCGCGCTGTCCGAATATGGCTATGGCCAGTTGAAGGTCACGGGCACGATGAGCGGCGAGACCCAGTCCGCGATCCAGAAGTTCGAGCGCGAGCACAAGATGCAGGTCACGGGTCAGGTATCCGATCGCCTGCTGCGCGAGCTCGGGGCCGCGATCGGCCATCCTGTCGAATAATCGCTGTCGCACGCTTCCTGGTCGGAAGTGCGCGACGTCCTTTTGCCGCTTCACAAAACTATTCTGCGGCGAGAGACGCGCCATTATTGACTCCCAACTATTCTGTAGTTACAAAATAACCCTGTGAAGATCGTCTGGGACGAGCCGAAGCGCTTAGCCAATCTCGACAAGCACGGGATGACTTCGCCGATCTCAACGAGACCTTCTTTGACAATGCTCTGGTCTTGGCCGCACATCGCAATCGGTGGCGCGCGATCGGTGTCAACATCCGCGGTGTCATCTCGGTCATTTTTGCGACCCGCGGAACCGAGGGTGTCAGCATCGTCAGCATGCGCCCTGCCAGTAGGCAGGAAAGGAAACTCTATGAAGAGAACCGCCGCTAAAAAGAGCTACACTGCGCGGGACATGCGCACGGTCAGTGATAATCCCGAATGGACCAAGGATGATTTCGCCAAGGCTAGGACGTTCGATGAGGCCTTCCCGGCCATGCGGAAGGGCCGCGGTCCCAACAAAGCTCCGACAAAGCGACAGGTGACCTTACGCCTCAGCCCTGTTGTGCTCGACTATTTCAAGGCTGAAGGCGCGGGTTGGCAGAGCCGCATTGACGAAGCTCTCGTGAAGATCGTGACGCGCAAGCGCTAATTTCAGTTCTGCAAAACAGGTTGGTGCATGCGCCTGAAATCAAACATATGGGTCGCGGCGTACTTGCGCCGGTGCCAGACCGAGGGCGTGTTCGGCGCGGTGCGCCGTCGCGGCGCCGAGGAAGCAGGCGCGGTGTTCGTCAAGGTCTCGCTGCTCGACGGCCATGCGATGCTCTACGTGCCGGCGCCGCAGACCGCCTATGACGACGGCCGACCGGTCGATCGTTTCTTCGTGCCGGCCGCGCCGCAGCCGCTTCCGGAGCCTGCCGTCGAAGAGCGGCTGACAAAGGAAGTCCGCTTCGATCCGGATGCCTGGATCGTCGAAACCGAAGACCGCGCGGGACGGCATTTCCTCGAGCTGGCGTAGACCTGATCGGCGCCCCACCGTCATTGCGAGCGTAGCGAAGCAATCCAGAATCGTTCTGCGGAGGGATTCTGGATTGCTTCGTCGCAAGAGCTCCTCGCAATGACGGCCTGGGCGTCGTCACGCGCTACGCCTAATGTCGCAGTCTATAGAGCCGGCGTGAGCGATCAGCGATCCGGCGATCCGTCTGTTCCGGTCCGCACCGCAGGCGCAGAGCCGGGCTGCACGCCTGGCCGCGGCTGGTGCACGCTTGCGCGTGCGCGCTGGCGTTCGCTGTCATGCAGCGATGACTGGTATTTCGCGCGTGTCACAGCCAGTGTCGAGCCGCGCCAGGCGGCGAGCATGACCAGCGCAGAGCGGTCGCTGAGGCGATCATAGAGCCGCGACAGGCGGTACACGCTGTTCACGGACGTGCCGATCTCCGGCTTGAAGAATAACAGGATGCGCTGGAAGTTCGGGCTCGGCATGTCGAGCGCACGGGCGGCGACCGCGAGCGCTTCGCCGCCGGAATCGTCGACGATCTCCGTTGCGACACGCGAGGGCAGGATCAGGCTGTCGCCAAGCTCGAAGGCGAAATTCTCGACATCGCCCGCGATCGCCGCCATCTCCAGGATCTGGATTGCGCGTTTGGCGCGCACGGTCGGAATCCGCGGCGCTGCCTTCAGCGGCGTCTGCTCCAGATTGTGCAGGATCTGGGCGCGCTCGGATGGGCCGGCGCGGAAGAATATGTCATGGATCTCGGCCGCGTCCTTCGGCTGCAGCGCCATGTTCGAGGCCATGCGCCGCTCGGCCTCTGAGGGTGCGCGGAGCGGGGCGGGGGCGGATGCAGGCGGTGCGGGAATCTCCCGCGCCAGCGGAATCCTGCGGCCCTCCTGCGCGGCCGTCAGCCCCAGCTTCTGCATGACCGGAGCCGGAGTGGATGGGTATATCGCGAGCCGTGCCTTGACGGCTGCGCGCGTTGCGTCGTCGACCTGGTCGATCAGGCGGGTGGCGAGCTCGACGAACTGGCGCTGCTCGTCCTCGCTGTGGCTGCTCGCCTGCACATAGAGGTCGGTCAGCACGCGCAGCAGGGTCGGACGGATGTCGACGCCCTCGCGACGGGAGAGGGTCATCAGCCCGTCGAATCCGGGAAACGGCGACTTGGTCATGGAGGCGTACGCAACTTGAAAGACACTGTTGCAGCAGCCTATCGCAGCTTCGTTTAAAGCCTCGTTAAG
Organism: Bradyrhizobium sp. CSA207; assembly: GCF_029051685.1. Lineage (GTDB taxonomy): Bacteria > Pseudomonadota > Alphaproteobacteria > Rhizobiales > Xanthobacteraceae > Bradyrhizobium. The sequence goes on from NZ_JAACFT010000004.1 coordinate 11,067, forward strand.
GAAAACGAGACGTGAAACGAGGCGCATCATTTTGGCCGTTGTCGTGCCGCAACGGGATTTCAGGGCGCGCCCGTGCGGCTATGGTTCGGGTGCGCATGTTTACACCCCGTTAACCATGTACTGATCTTAATGAGCCCATGTTGCAGAAGCGCGCTTGGTCGCGCGGCAATTGAAGAGAGCTTATATGGGGACCATCATTGAATTTCCGGCCGGTCGCTGGGTGGGCTCGTCGGGGGACGTCGCTCCGCGCGCCGGAATGGGAACGATCCTGATCCTTCCCGCGATCCGCATCGAGCGCGAGGCGGACGAAACCAGCGGCGATCACGGGCCGGCAGCGGGCACAGCGCCGGGGCGCCGTCGTCGTCGCCGCTGACGTCCGGCTATTGCAGTGCCGGAACCCATCCGCCAGATCCGGCCTTTCGTATCGGCCATCCTGCTCGCGCTGTCAGGCGCGATGTTGGCTGCCTGTAGCGGCGGCGATTTCGGCCGCACCCGCGCCGACATGCGCAGCGACGACATGCATCGCTGGCTGGGGACTGAGGTCACCGCCAGCGTCGGCCTGAAGCCGTCGCAATTCCAGCTCACCGACGAAGAGCGCCAGCTTCGCGATCTTGCCTATCCCTTGATCGAGCCGCCGCTATCGCGGCCGGCCTGGAAAAGCGTGTTCGGCGACTACAAGGCCTTGCCGTCGCCCTGGCGCCAGAAGGTGGTGTTCGATCGCACCATGTACGGTCGCACGCTGATCGACGAGCCGCATCGCTCGCATTCCTCGCGCTATGCGCAGCTGATCGAGGACGTTCGCAATGACATCACCCGCTTCGAGCCGTTCTTTGGCAGCGCGATCCGCGTCATCGATCTCGACAAGAAGCGCAATGCCAGCATGGCCCGCGTTTCCGAACTCTCGCCGAGGGAGAAGGCGGACGCGGTCGAGCGCATGCAGGAGAACTCGCTGATCGTGCAGTGGGTGCAGCAGTGCCTGGAGCAGCGCGTCTCGTCCTATCGCTGGGCGCTGGAACGGCTGGTGATCCAGGCGCCTGACGGCATGGCCGCCGACGCCGATCGCCTGATCGGCGAACTCGCCGCCCAGACCGCCAATCCGCCGGTCGCGGCGCAGCCGGCTTACGGTCGCGCGGTCAGCGTTCGCGGCTGATTGCGCCCGCCTGCTATTGCCGTCCCGCTGTGCGGTAGACGGCCTCGGCACCCCCGACCTTGGCCTTCCATTCCGGCCCGTTCAGCGCGCTGGCATGGCCCATGCCCCAGCCCGGCCAATCCGGAAACCAGCGTGATTAGTGTGCGCCGACCCAGCGCATGAGCGTTGGGGACCGGTGCCTGCCGCAGCCGCTGACCCTCCTGCGCATATTGGGGTACCGCACTGATTGGCGCTTGTTCCCCCAAGCCATAAGGATAGGATTATTTCGTTGCATCAAGTCATTTTGCCCAAAGGTCTTTCAAGATGAGCTTTGACGCCGCGAATCCGTTTGAAATCCGTCCGGATTTTACCCTGCCGCGGAAGTTGCTGGCACTTGCCATTCTGCTCGGAACGACCGGTTCAGCCGCCGCCGCCCTGACTAAGGAGGCGGCGCTCGAGAACTGCCGGATGACGGTCGGCAAGCCGATCGTCCATGCGTGCATGCAGGCCCAGGGAGGCCGCAAGGCCGGTGCCGACATAGAGGCCTGCCGCGCCAAGGCGTCCCCGCAGGTCAGGGCCTGCGTGATGGCGGCCCTCAATGCTGCCAACGGCCGGGCCAACGTTGCGGTCGAGCTTCCGAAGGAAGTGGCGCCCAAGCTGGATCCGGCGGCTGCTTTGCCGAAGGACTTCGTCGCGCCGCCGCGCAGCATCGCCGACATCACCGCTGTCCTCAACGGCGAGAAGCCTGACGAGAAGATGCTTGCGGAGCTGAAGTCGGACGCCGACGACGCGCCCACGGGGAAGGAATCGCGCCAGGATCTCGCACAATTCTATTTCGATCGCGCCAATGCGCGCGCGCAGCTTGGCCGGCTCGCCGAATCCATCGCGGATGCGGACAAGGCCGTGGAGGTGGGACGCGGGGTCGTCGGCCCGAACATGCTCGGGCGGATGATGCAGCTCCAGTCGCTGCAGCACTCCCTCGCGGGCGATCCGAAGCGTTCGCTCGAGATCATGCAAAGGCTTCTGCGCGAATCGGCCAGCATGCCGGGCGCCAAGGGATTGCAGTTCAATACCAATCGTGGGATCGCATCCGTTCTCATCCAGATGGGCGACGTGGCGCAGGCCGAAGCGTATATGCGCCGCAGCCTGACCGCAATTCAGGAAGCGCGCACCAGCGGCCATCCCAATTGGCGGTCGTCCTATGCCAAATTCGGCCAGAACTGGGAAAGCGAGCTGGAGATTTCTCGTGCCCAGATCTTCGAGGCGCGCGGCCAGTTTGCAGAGGCCGAGGCGGCCTATCGCACCGCGGAGCTTCGCAAGCGGTCGAGCACGAAGGCGATCCTGGCGGCGGACAACCCGCCGGCGGAAACCATTCTGCTGCAAGCCATCGACGGCATGGTGTTGAATCAGGCCCGCATGAAGGCAAGGCAGGGGAGGCTCGCCGAAGCCGAGGTCGATGCGCGCCGTGCGCTGTTGTCGCGCCTGAAGGACACCGGCAAATACAATCCCGTCACGCCGCGCTTCGTGATGGGGCTGGCGAGCATTCTGGTCGATCAAGGCCGCTACGACGAAGCCGAGAAGCTCGGCCGTGTCGCGCTGGAGATCAACAAGTCGGTTGGGGTGCCCGAGGACTCGCAGGCGACCGTGCAATTGTTCTCGCAACTCGCCGGCATTCTGACGCTTCAGCGTAAGAACGCTGAAGCCGACGAGATGTTTGCGAAAATCGACAAGGCGATCGCCAATTGGCAGCCGCAGCGTCGCCAGGCATTCGAGCTGAACCCGTCCCGCATCATGTCGCTCTACGGCGCCGGGCAATTGGACGCAGGCATCGCCGCCGCCGAGCAATTGGTGAAGAAGCAGATTGGCCGCGTCGGCGAGAACCATTTCGATACCGCTTCGGCACGCGGCACGTTGGCGGTCGGTCTGATGCGGGCGCGGCGCGATGCCGACGCGATCCGTGAATTCAAGGCGGCCATCCCGGTGCTGATGGCGAGCGCCAACGAGAATGCCGATGACGAGAACACGAGCGTGGTGGCCGCGCGCAGCCAGCGGCTGCAGGCGATCGTCGAGAGCTATCTGCTGTTGCTCGGGCGTGCCGATGGAGCCGGAGCCAGTGCTATCGGCGAAGAAACCTTTGGCCTGGCCGATGCCGTCCGCGGCCGGTCGGTGCAGCAGGCGCTTGCCGCCTCCAGCGCCCGCGCGGCCGCAAAGGACCCGGCGCTGGCCGAGCTCGTGCGCAAGGAACAGGACCTGACCAAGCAGGTCAACGCCCAGCTCGGCACGCTCAACAACGTGCTCGCGCTACCCTCCGCCGAACGCGACGAGAAGGGCGTTCAGCAGATCCAGGCACAGATCGTGGCCCTGCGCGGAGAGCGCGACAAGGCGCGCCAGGAGATCAAGCACAAGTTTCCAACCTACGCCGACCTCGTCTCGCCCAACCCCCCGAGCGTCGCCGAGATCCGCGCGACCCTCGGCGACAACGAGGCGATGCTGTCCTTCTATTTCGGTCAGAACGGCAGCTTCGTCTGGGCGGTGCCGAAGTCTGGACCGGTGGCATTCGCCGCGGTCAAGGCGAAGATCGGCGACATCGAGACCAAGATTCGCAAATTGCGCGAGGCGCTGGAGCCGCAGGCCGCGATGATCTCCGATATTCCGTCGTTCGACCTCAAGCTCGGCTACGAATTGTACGAGTTGCTGCTCAAGCCGGTCGAGAGCGGGTGGAAGCCGGCCAAGAACCTCATTGTCGTGACCAACGGCGCACTCGGCCTGTTGCCGCTGTCCTTGCTGCCGACGGCACCGGCGGAGGTGGCCGAGGACGAGGATCCACTGTTCATCGGCTATCGCAACGTTCCATGGCTGGTGCGAACCCATGCCGTGTCGACGGTCCCGTCGGCGGCGGCCCTGCGGACGCTGCGCCAGCTGCCGCCGGGCAAGCCCGGCCGCGGCGATCTCGTGGCGTTCGGCGATCCCTACTTCAACAGGGATCAGCAGACCGAGGCGGAAGCCGTTGAGGCCAAGGTCCAGGTCGCCGACGCAAGCGCAAGCGTGATGCGCGGCGGGCCGCTGAAGCGGCGCAACAGTCCGAAGTTGGAAGGTGTGGACAGTGCCGAGCTCGGTCTGCTGCCCCGCCTTCCCGACACCGCGGATGAGTTGAAGTCGATTGCGCTGGCGTTGCAGGCGGATCCCTCAAAAGTGTTGTTTCTTGGCAGGAGCGCGACCGAGAGCGCCGTCAAGACCATGAATCTTTCCGGCTTCAAGATCCTGGCCTTTGCGACCCACGGTCTCGTCCCCGGCGAGCTCAACGGATTGACGCAGCCAGCGCTCGCCTTGTCATCCCCGGCGGTGACCGGAGAGAGCGGCGACGGCCTCCTGACCATGGAGGAGATTCTCAGCCTCAAGCTCGATGCCGACTGGGTGATCCTGTCGGCCTGCAACACCGGTGCCGGTGCAGGTGCTGGTGCCGAGGCGGCATCGGGGCTTGGACGCGCATTCTTCTACGCCGGAACGCGCGCGTTGCTGGTCACGAACTGGTCGGTGCATTCGCAGTCGGCGCGGCAACTGGTGACCGATCTGTTCAAGCGGCAGGCGGATGATCCGAAGTTGTCGCGGAGCCAAGCGCTGCGCGAGGCGATGATGGCCCTTGTCGATGGCCCCGGTTATCTGGGCAGCGACGGCAAGACCGAGTTTGCCTATGCGCATCCGCTGTTCTGGGCGCCGTACACCATCATCGGCGATGGCGGCGTACGTTGATTGCAGGTGAGGGCAGGTGAGGAATGGGGGAATTCGTAATGAAGCGTCACATTCTGCTTGGGTTTATTGCTGCAGGTCTGCTGTTTTCGGGCGCATCGCGGGCGACGCCATTGATCACGGAGGAGGAGGCCAAGTTGCCGCCGCCAAAGGGGGCGATCGCGGCGGACCGGCGCGGTATCATGCGCGGTCCAAAGGTGGAATTCGTCGCGCCGGGCGACTCCGTCAGCTCGCCCATGCGGCTGGTGTTGAAGTTCGAGTCGTATGGCGGGGCAAAGATTGATCCGGAGTCGGTCAAGGTGATCTTTCTCCGGACGCCGAATGTCGATCTCACTGCGCGCGTGAAGCCGTTTGTCCAGTCCGACGGCATCAACATGCAGGACGCGGAGTTGCCACCCGGCGAATACACGGTGCGGGTTGATATCAAAGATAGCGACGGCCGGCCGGGCACGACCATCTTCACCCTGAAGGTTGCGCCAAAGTGAAGTGTCCGTACTGCCAATCCGTGAATGCGGATGGTGCGCTGGTTTGCGCGTCCTGCGCGGGCGACATCGCCGTCCCCGCGACGCTGATCGCGGAGCGCGACAATCTCCTGCGCAAGCGCGATGAGCTGCGTGACGAGCTGAAGCGGGCCAGAAGCGAGATCGAGGCCATCATGCTGCGCCGGAAGTCGCACTGACGATGGAATGTCCGTTCTGCGCCGAGACGATCAAGGACGAAGCCATCGCGTGCAAGCATTGTTCGCGCGATTTGAGGGTCGTGCGGCCGACGCTTGTCGAGATCGACGGCATTGTTGCCGAGCTGGACAAACTGAGGCGTGATCTTGACCGGGCCAATGTCCGGCTCGAGCGATACAAGAACCCGCTGCGATATTTCGCAACGCATGCGGTTCTGTATGTCGTCATTCCATCGATCCTGCTGACGCTCGCGCATGTCCTCGTGACCATCACCTTCAACCTCTCTCCGATCCCGCTCCGGATTGCCTCGATTGCGGTGCCCCTGCTGTTCGGATTCGTTGCCTATCCCCTGCACAGGGTTTCGGCGATGGGAGCGTTCCTGCTGGCGTTCCTGGCTGCGAGCGTCAGCATCCTGGCGATGCTGACGGTCACCGGGATCCACGATCGTGTCCCGATCCTGCCGACGGTGTGGATTGAATGGCGGGAGGTGTTCGAATACGGAGCGAGCATCCTGCTCGCCTTCGTCTCCGGAAACATTCTAGGCGTCCTGATCTTCCAGGTGCTGCCGCGTGTGCTTGCTCAAGGAGGCAAGCCGAACGCGTTTGCCTTCAGGATGGCGCGCTTGCTCGGGCAGCATGTCGGCGAAGAGCAATTGCGCCGCCGCGCACGTTTGATCCAGGACCTCATGCAGACGGTGGGGCCGCTGGCCGGCATCGCCGCGACCGCCGTCGGCTCGATCTACGCCGGCTTGAAGGGCTTGCTGGGATAGCTCGTCGGCTCCTTCAGCGCCGGGGCCTGCTTCGGTCGGGCTTGCGCCGCCGCTTCTGTAGTTGTGCGACAAAATCCCTCAGCACGTCCGCCAGCGGAGCCGCCGCGCGATAGGCAAGTCCGACCTCGCGCCTGACCTTGACCTCGATCTCGCGGACCGTGACGTCCGGATTGCCCTTCGCCACGCCTTCCGGAACGATGGCGATGCCGACGCCGGCCGCGACCAGCGCCATGGCCCAGTCCTCCGATTGCGCGATCGCCGCGGGCTGGCGGCGTTGCGCGGTGCGGCTGAAGAATTCGCTTCTCTCGCAATGACAGCGGTCGATCAGCGGGACGTCGGCGAGATCGGCGGCGCGGAGCTTGTCCTTGAGCGTGAGGGGGTGCGAGGGCGGCAGGGCGGCGACGTAGCGCTCGCTCCAGAGCGCGACGAAATGCTCATCGGTGCGCAGCATGCTCTTCGAGATGATCCGCGCATCGGCGCGCTCGTCGCTGCCGACGAGGCGAAGCGCGATGTCCGCGCGCACCGTCAGCGGCTTCAGCAGCGCGATCGTCCGGGGCACGTCGAGCGTGCGCATCATGCCCAGCGTCACCGTGGTCTTCGTGCTCGGCTTCCGGAACATGCCGCGCGCGGCATCGGCTTGGTCGATGATGCTGCGGGCAAGGGCGTGAAACTGTTCGGCCGAGGCGGTGGGTGCGACGCCCTTCTTGTGCCGGATGAACAGCGTCGTGCCGAGTTCGGCCTCCAAATTGGTGATCGCGGTGGAGATTGACGGTTGCGACACGAAGCATGCCCGCGCAGCCGCGGTGAGATTGCGCGCATGGTAGACGGCGGCGAAGTAGCGAAGCTCGCGGATATCCATAGGTCAGTCCTAGAGATAACATCAGTACTCGATAGTTTACCTATAGATAGGGCGATGGCAAGAAGCCTTGCTGACAACGCGAGGATCTTCCGTGAAAATCCATCATCTCAACACCGGCACGATGTGTCCCATGGGACGCCGCCTGGTGAACGGCACCGGCGGCCTGTTCCAGCGCGCGCGCATGGTCTGCCACTGCCTGCTGATCGAAACCGGTGAGGGGCTTGCGCTGGTCGATACCGGCATCGGCCTCGGCGATATCGCAGCGCCCGACCGGCTGGGACGGCGCTGGCTGAGGCAGACCGCGCCAAAGCTCGATCCATCCGAGACGGCGGTGCAGCAGGTGAAGGCGCTCGGCTATTCCCCCGCCGACGTGCGCCACGTGCTGTTGACGCATCTCGACCGCGATCACGCCGGCGGCGTGCCCGACTTCCCACAGGCCGCGGTCCATGTGCATCGCGCCGAATACGACATGGCGGTGCTGCGCAAGCCGGCACCGCCCCAAGGCCGCTATGTCACGGAGCAATGGCAGCACGGACCGGGCTGGAAGTTCTACGACGAGGCCGGCGAAGACTGGTTCGGCTTCAAGGGCGTGCGCGCGCTCGGTGACAAGCAGGCCGACGTCCTGATGATCCCGCTTGCCGGGCACACGCTCGGCCATTGCGGCATCGCGGTGCGCTCAAACGACGGATGGCTGCTGCATGCCGGCGACAGCTATTTCCATCACGGACAGCTCAAGGCATCGCCGCGCATGCCGCTGGTGCTCGGCTATTTCCAGCGTCGCGCCGACATGGACCGCAAGGCGCGGATCGCCAATCAGGAACGGTTGCGCGCGCTGAAGCTCGGCCACGGCGACCGCGTGACGATCTTCAACAGCCATGATCCCGTCGACTACGAGAACTGCCGGTGCGGGGAGCATTAGGTCGGAGGACCGATGCACGGACAACGTGAGCCTATCGTCCTTCGACCACTTCGCCGTCCTCCTTCACGAAGCGCCCGACGGGATCGCTCAGGAGATCGATAACGGCCTCGGAAGGCCGGCACAAACGCGTGCCCTTCGGCGTCGCCACGATCGGGCGGTTGATCAGAATCGGATGCGCCATCATGGCGTCGAGAAGCTCGTCGTCCGTCCGCTTGGGGTCGTCGAGCCCGAGCTCCTTGTACGGTGTGCCCTTCTCGCGCAACAGTTCGCGGATCGTGATTCCCATCGCAGCGACCAGTTGCTTGAGCGTTTCGCGCGACGGCGGCGTCTTGAGGTATTCGATAACAACAGGCTCGACGCCGCTCTGCCGGATCATGGCGAGCGTGTTGCGCGAGGTTCCGCAAGCCGGATTGTGGTAGATCGTGACGGTCATCTTTGTGTCTCCGCAATTGGGACGGGGCCGCGCGCCCGGGGACGTCCGAGCAGCCAAGTCATCAACAGCATGCCGGCCAGCGCTCCGCAAAACTCCGCGACAATGAATCCGGGCAAGTCACCTGGGCGAATACCTGCAAAAGTGTTCGTCAGGGACCTTGCGATTGCGACGGCAGGATTGGCAAACGACGTCGAGGCCGTAAACCAGTAGGCCGCTGTGATGTAAAGGCCGACCAGCCAGGGGACGGCGGTCCTCTGAAAGCGGATGCCGGCCAGGATCGTTGCAACCAGCCCAAAGGCAGCAACCGCCTCGGCAAACCATTGTGGCCCTCCGGTCCGAACTTTCGTCGAGAGGTCGAGCAGCGGCAGTCCGAACATCAGGTGCGCAGCCATCGTTCCCACAATGCCGCCAGCGATCTGCGCGATCATGTAAAGCGCGGCCTCGTTCACCGGCAGCTCGCGCTTGCCGGTGAAGACCAGCGTGACCGCCGGATTGAAATGCGCGCCGGAGATCGGTCCGAGCACTGTAATCAGCACGACCAGAATGGCCCCGGTCGGCAGGGTATTGCAGAGCAGCGCAAGCGCGACGTCCCGGGTCAGCGTTTCCGCCATAATGCCGGAGCCGACAACGGTGGCAACGAGAATGCCCGTGCCGAGCGCCTCGGCCGCCAGGCGCCGCGAAAGGTCGAACGTGTCCATCAGCCGGCCTTCGGTGTTGAATGAAGTATCCCGGTGAGAATCGAGCGTGCCGAATTGCCTGTGCATACGAACCGCACATTGTACACTTGGTCAGGCACGGCTTCGCTCCTTTCGTTTTGGCGAGCAGCAGGCTTGCAGGCTTTCGACGACCGGCTCGCAAACGTCTGGCCGGCCGCCGCAGCAATCTCGAAGCAGGAAAACCGCAACGTCCCGGAATTCGGCGAGGTTGGCGCGATAGACGATGGAGCGGCTGTGCCGCTCCGAAGTCACGAGCCGCGCGCGCGTCAAGATCGAGAGATGCGCCGAAAGTGTATTCGGCGGGACCTCAAGCTGGCGTGCGAGGTCGCCGGCCGCGAGGCCTTCGGGCTCGTGTCTCACCAGCGTCCGGAAAGCTTCCAGACGGGTCGGCTGAGACAGGGCCGCGAGGGCGAGGACAGCTTCCTCTGTTTCCATATATCCAGATTTATGGAAATAACCGGATACGTCAATCGAAATTTCGAAGTGGCCAAGTTTGCCCTGGATTTAATACTATACTCATATGCAAACCCACTCGATTATTACGTGCCCGGTCTGTCATCACGCTTCGGCCGAAACCATGCCGACTGACGCCTGTCAGTTCTTTTACGATTGCAAAGCGTGCGGCACTCGCCTCAAGGCCAAGAGCGGCGATTGCTGCGTCTTGCTCATACGGATCGATCCCTTGTCCGCCGATCCTCGATGCACGCCGACGGGCAACCCCTTTCTGGGCTAACAAAGACCACGTTGCGACACCCAGCGCGCTAAGCGCAATGATCACAGTCCCAATTGGCGCGATCCTTGCGAGTTCTTCCAGTGTCAAGACTACCCCTTTATGCCGCCGCGCGATCTTCTTTATCCGCCCCGCGCATTACAATCTTGAGCGCATCATCGGGCAATGGCCGCTGCAAGACCTTAGCTTCATCCCACGGCGCTCGCATCCAAACGTCGCGCTCTTCATCGGTGGTCAGGACCACCGGCATGGCCTTGGGATGGATCGGTGCGACCACGGCGTTCGGCTCGGTCGTCAGGAACCCATACACGAGGTTTGGACCGGGGATCGGTTTCGACTTGGTGCCCCGGTCGCCTTTGAACTCGGTCCAGATGCCTCCGAACGCGAACAGCGGTCGGTCATCGTTGAGCGCGAACCAGACAACGTCCTTTTTGCCGGTCGCCGGATTCGGCTCCGGTGCGTACTCGGCAAAGCTGTTCGCCGCGACCAAGCAGCGGTTCTCTGGCTTGAGCCAGCCGCGCCAGTGCGGCGATGACGTGTTGCGGATATTGGTGACCGGCGGCCCGCCTGTGAGCGGTGGCGGCGGCATGCCCCAGCGCATCAGCACCATCTCGGTTCCGGCGTCAGTGTTTCGGATGACCGGCGCCGGATAGTCCGGAAACACGCCGGGCATAGGTGGCAGGTTGCCGACATAGCGATTGACTACGCGAAATAGCGCGCGGATCGCCTCTTGGTTGGTGGTGACTGAATAGAGATTGCACATCGGCCTTACGGGACTTGGTCTTTCCTACTGCCACCGATGCTGTGAGGCCTGTTCAAAAAGAAGTGGCGGTTACCGAGAGCCGCCTCAGCATATTGGTCGATCGCAACAATGATCGCTTGCACATGTTGATAGCACCAACCCTCACGGGTCGCCCTGATCCGAACCCGGAGGACAGCGGCCACGGAGCGGCCCTGACGCTCTAGGAGGCGCAGGCGGTGCCACAGCCGGATGATTTCGCGTTCTCGGTTGGCATCCACTGACGTTCACCCACGATCGTCACACCGTGAACGAAAAGGGAACAAATTGCAAGCCGCTAGGGATTGGGGGTGCTCGCTGTCGGAGCATACTAATCAAAATTTCCGGGGGATACCGCCATCGTGCTTGGAGCGGCCGCTATCTGGTTTATCGCTCGCGCACGGCGCTTTGGAGCGGCAGGCCGCGCTGTGCCCACCCGCAGCGGCTAGGGATATCCCTGTTATGCACAGCGCTCCGCAGTTATACCTTCGTCTGTGTTGACAATCTCAAAAAGATCTTGAGCGAGAGTCGCAAACCGAACCGACAGTCCCGCTTCTCTTAGCACAAGGTCGTATGGGTCGGGGGCTAACTCAAGGCTCATCCAAAATCTGATTGAACACAGAGCGTGGAGCTCTCGTGACGCAAGCGACCGTCGCGAGGAATGCTTTCGCTTGAGAAAGGGAATGCTGCGTGAGTGAAAGCGAAATGAAAGCCACACTGAACGGAACGAATATTTTCGGGATGCCGTTGCTGGACTTCCCGAAGATCGCCTTGCCTGGCGTATCCAGCGAGCTTGTCGAGCAGGGCTACGCGCGCGCGCGGGAAGGCTACGAGAAGATCAAGGCCACATCGGAGGAGATGACAGAAGCGCTGCGCGAGACCTATTCGAGCAATGCCAAAAGCGCCACCGACTACGGGCTCAAGGTGTTCGAAATCTCATACGCCAACGCCGCCACTGCGCTCGATTTTTTCGTCCATCTCTACGGCAGCAAGTCAGCGGCCGATGTCTATGCCTTGTCTGCGGCGCAAGCGCGCAAAGCGTTTGAGACCGCAACCGACCAGAACAAGGAATTGTGGGCGCTCACCCAGAAGCTTGCGACGGAAACGGGTGAGCCGATCAGGAAGCGCTTCTCCAAGGTCCTCCACCAAGCCGGCTAGAAGAACGGCGCTCAATTCACGTCCAAGGATGAGGAGGAATCCGGCCGGTTGGAATAAGCCCCGAGCATGCAGCCCCCACTGCCGCCCCCTGCTCGGTCAAACAAGGTGCGCGATCCCCCAAGTACCCCGCACCTACATAGGGCGCACTCCAACCGGCCGGTGTTTTTCTGCAACTACAGTGACGACCGATCGCAAAGGAGGGCGACATGGGTATGGTCATGGTCAAATGTCCGGAAACCGGACACGCGATTCCCACCGGCATCCAGACTGATCGCGAGAGCTTTGGGCGTCGCGCAGTGTTTTTCTCGCGCACCCGCTGTCCGATCTGCCGCACCGATCACGCGTGGTTCGCGCGGGAAGCCTGGGTCGACGAGCCGAGCATACATATGCGCCGCCGCAACGCGGGCTATCCGACGTAAGTGTCGACACAGATCTTCGCCTTGAAGTTCTGCCATGCGACCATGAATCGCCCTTTCGCTTCATCGAGCGAGCCAGCTTCCCCGAACGGCGGACCGGGAAGCGTCACGATGCACGTCCACAACCAGAACGCTGGGGAGCGTTCGCTAGCGTAGCGGATGCGCCCGACCAGCTGTCGATCCTCATGGACCGTGTACTCATCGAGGCCAATCTTTCGCAGGGTCAGAGGCATTGTGGCTTGCTGCTGTCTAGGACCAAATAACCCCCGGCTGCTCGAATGGTCCCAATCACTGGAGCGCAGCTGGCTCGAGCTGCAAGCGAGCGGCACCTGCGTCCGGCTGCTGACGATCTGCTGAGGCTCCGTTAGGAACGGTGACGGCACCGCGCCGTTTGCTGTGTCGCTGGCTCCGTGTGAGCTGGCGGAGCGGCCTCTGTGTCCCCCTCATTCAGCCCTAAACCGGGCCGTCTTTCAAACGTCAGGAGTCGTAGCGGTCTGCCTGACTTGCGGCAAACGTGGCGCCATTCTCAGGGGCGGTAGTGAGCCGACTATGATGAACGTTCGCTGATCTTTGATGAACTTGGTCCGTCTGTTCGGCGGAGCCGATCGAGGCGCCTATCTAGTTCTTCCTTCTTGGCAATGATCCTTGCGGCCAGAATCTGATCGACGTCCGTGAACAGAGTCCACAACTGATGGACGGACATGTTCTCAAACTGCTGTCGGTAATCACGAATGTCCAAAGTCGCGCCCTGCTGGGGATGGGCAGCAGCTAGGAGCCCGATTCCGTACGTCGATTTTAGATTATCGCGCTGCTGGCCGGGCCAACTGGGCTGCCCTCATAAATCGCCTTCCTAGTTTCGCGTGCCGCACCGAAGATTCTGCGCTCGGCCTCGGCTACTTTGTCTCGAAGATTCTCAAGTTCGAAAACTTGAGAAGCGAGTGCCTCAAAGTGTTGGCGCAGAGCGAAATGACAATCATCAAGTTGCGCACGATCATCCATTGCAAGCCCCTTTTATTATTGTAATGCCCCAGAAGATCCGCCGTTAGACCAGCCTCGTAGACTAGGAAAATTCGGCAATCTGGTCTGTTCGGTATTCGACATTGGCTGTCTTTTTTCCTCGGTGGAGCGCGCGAACTAGTGACCAAGGTGACCGATCACCACGGCGTGTTTGCCGCCGAGGTGGGCGAGAGATCTGCCGATTTGTAAAATACCTCGAGACGCCTATCTTTTCGCACATGCGTATGGCGTACGACCTCTGCCTGCGACTGCCGGCAAGCAGGTTCCAACAGGACCGGATTGGATCCATGAAGTGAAGCACGACGGCTACCGGATGCTAGTCATTCGGGAGAACGATCGCGTGCGCCTGCTTTCGCGCAATGGCACCGACTGGACGAACCGCTATCCCTGGATCGCCGAGGCTGCGCTGAAGAACCGGCAGAAGCATTTCGTGATCGATGGCGAGGCCGTACTGCTCGGGGTCGACGGCCGCTCCGACTTCAACGCCCTGCACTCGCGCAAGCACGACGAGGAGGTGCAGCTATACGTCTTCGACATTCGATGGGCGGCGATGACCTACGGTCCCTGCCCTTGCATATGCGCAAGAACAACTTGGCCCGACTTCTGCGCGGCAAGCCGAATGGCATCACCGTTGCGCCTTTTGAGCGCGGCGAGATCGGGCCGGACCTGTTCCGCGCCGCCTGCAATATGGGCCTTGAGGGCCTGGTCTCCAAACACAAGGATCGACCTTATCGCGCCGGCCGCTCCAGGCATTGGCTAAAATCAAGAACCGTAAACATCCCGCCATGGAGCGGCTGATGGATTCGTTCTGATGCTGGTCGACGCGACTAGGGAGCACCGGCTTTAAGGCGAAGGAAGGCGACTCGACCTGACCATCCGCTTTCCCATAGGTTACCGCTTTCCAGTTACAACTAGCGGGGAGCGAAATGGCTGAAAAGATCGACGTCGAGGTTACCGGCAAATCGCAGTTTGAAGTCGCCTACGACATGGCAAGGTTCATTCTCGTCAACATGGAAAGTCGTCAGGTGAAAAGCGTAAAGCGAGAGGAGTTCTTGCATTTGGTAGCTGACTGCATCGATGCCTTGCGCGGCATCAAGGTCAAGCAGATTATCCGCTAAATAAGGAGGGCTGGCAGCCCCCTGCAGGATCGATCCTTCCTCGGATGCTGGGGGCCTTCACTATCCAGCGATTTCGAGCAAGGCGAGATCGGCCCCGACCTGTTCCGCCGCGCTTGCCTGTGGGGCCGCATCGTCTTCACGCACCGCCGTGGTTCCGGCCACGGCTCAGCAGGCCGGGCGACCGAGGGTCGGCAGCAGAGCGGAAAGTGTTGTTAGGACAGCCTGAGACTAGCCTATATTTCGAATATTCTAGAAATATAGTTGACGACGGAAGCGACCCGGCGCATGATGTCGGTCATGAAGATCGATGACGCAGCATCACGCCTGGAAGCCCTGGGTAATCGGACGCGGCTTCAGATTTACCGGGCCCTGGTTCGGGCCGGACGGTCGGGCATGCCCGTCGGTCGCCTCCAGGACAAGCTGAAGATCCCGGCATCAACGCTCTCGCATCACATCAAGACTTTGGTCTCGGTCGGACTCGTCAGTCAGGTCCGGGAATCCACGACCCTGGTTTGCCATGCGAACTTCGACGCGATGCGGGGCCTGGTCGACTTCCTGGCGGCGGAGTGCTGCGCGGACGAAGCCGAATGCGGGGATAAGCGAACGGCGGCCTGACTTTTTCGGCCTGAATTATTCGATAATTCTAGAACGATAGGAAAAGCAACATGGACGATGGAAAGACGGTTGCGATCATCGGGGCAGGTCCCGTCGGCCTTGCAGCTGCCGCGCACGTGCTCGAACGCGGGATGTCGCCCATCGTGCTGGAGGCTGGGCCGGAAGCCGGGCACGCGGTCCGCCAGTGGCAGCACGTCCAGCTGTTCTCGCCATGGGAATACAATGTCGACAAAGCCGCGGCGCGCCTGCTCGCGCCGACGGGATGGAATTCGCCGGACCCGCAGTCCTATCCGACCGGCGGCGAGCTGCTCGAGCGATACCTGACGCCGCTCGCAACGCGGACGCAGCTGTGCGAAACGATCCGCACGTCGAGCCGCGTCACGGCGATCAGCCGCGTCGGTTTCGACAAGGCGAAGACGAAAGGGCGCGAGCAAGCGCCGTTTGAAATCCGCTATCAGAACGGCAAGGGCCCCGAGGTGCTGCGCGCGGACGCCGTCATCGATGTATCCGGCACCTGGTTCTCCCCCAATCCGGCCGGCGGCAACGGTTTGCCCGCGATCGGCGAGCAAGAGCGCGCTGACCGCATCGCCTACGGTATGCCGGACGTGAGGGGTGCCGATCGTGCCCGATATGCCGGGAAGATCGTCGCCGTGCTCGGGGCCGGCCACTCGGCGGTGGGCACGCTTATCGAACTCGTCCATCTCGCCGATGAGGTGCCGGGCACGCAGCCGGTCTGGCTGTTGCGCGGCGCCGATCCCGCGCAGGCCTTCGGCGGCGGCCGCAATGACAAGCTGGCCGCACGTGGCGAACTGGGCACTGCCTTCGCCGGGCTCGTCGCCGCCGGAAAAATCAGGGTAGAGACCGAATTCGCCGTCTCGCACCTTTCGCAATCCGAAGGCCGCCTTAGCATTTCGGCCGGCGCCTGCTGCGGGCGAAGCGTGATCGTAGACGAATTGATCGTCGCGACGGGTTTTCGCCCCGACTTTTCGTTCTTGTCGGAGCTGCGCCTGCGGCTTGATCCGGCGATCGAAGCGCCAGTCGCCCTGGCGCCGCTCATCGATCCCAACGAGCACAGCTGCGGCACGGTTCGCCCGCACGGTGCGCGCGAGCTCGCGCATGATGAGCCGGGGTTCTACCTGGCCGGCATGAAGTCCTACGGTCGCGCGCCGACCTTTCTCATGATGACCGGCTATGAGCAGGTCCGCTCGATCGCAGCCGATATCGCCGGCGACAAGCAGGCAGCGGCAAGGGTTGAACTCGTGCTGCCCGAGACCGGCGTCTGCACGCGCGGTGGCGTCGAGACAGCCGAGGCAGGATGTCGCGGCGGGCCGGCGAGGGAGGACGCGTCGGCCTGCTGCGTCGCCGACGAAACGGCGAAGGCGTCAGGCGCTTCGGGATGTGGCTGTTCATGAAACCAGTCTTCGCGGGCTTGGTAAACGGGGCGCGCTCACGGATGCTTGACCGGGATCAAGGACTGTATCTGGAGCCGGGATATGCTAGTCAGGCTCTGTCCCGGTCCGAGAGGTAAGTAGTTAACGATGCGGTTCGTCCGTACCATCCTGGCATTCGCGATTGCCGTCTCGCTGGCGATGCTGCCGGTCGGCACATCGGCTGCGAGCCTCGCAATGGCGTCGGATGACATGCAAACCAGCATGCACATGAGCGGCGACGCCGCCATGTCGATGGACGAGTGCTGCCCGGACGACATGAAGGGAACGAACTCCCTCGCCGGCAGCTACAAATGCGGAATGGGTTTTTGCTGCGCCGGTGGGATGCTCGCGCTGGACGACGTCAGGGCCCTTGATTTCGTGTTTCTCGCCATCCCCGCGAGCAAGGTCGCCATTCCCGCCGATCAGGTCGTCTCCGTCCGCGGCGGCAGTCCTCCCTTCCGACCTCCTCGAGTCTGATCTCGCAAGACGCGACGCGCGCAGCACATCTGCGTGCGACGACGACTGACGTGCGCGCTGACAGCGCCACGGCCGAGACCAGATCATGAGGAAAAATCGATGCTTTCGAAACTGAGCACCGCGGCTGTTGCCGCCACCCTTTCGCTCGTCGCTTCTGCTGCCATGGCGGGCGCCGGTGACTATGCCTTCGAGCCGGTCAATCCGGAGCTGAAAAAGGGCGACGACGTTACGCTCGCCGTTCGCCTGACCAACAAGCAGACCGGCAAGACGGTGCCGGACGCGGTCATCTTCAAGACGCGCGTCGACATGGCTCCGGACGGCATGGCCGAGATGGAGTCCGCGGTCGCACCGCTGCCGTCGAAGGAGCCCGGCGTCTACGCATTCAAGACCGATTTGCCGATGGCCGGCCGCTATCAGGTCACGCTGTCCGCGAAGGTCCAGGGCGAAGCCGAGACCGTCATCGGCAAGGTGATCGTCAAGGCAACCAAGTGATCGTTCGGGCGCCGCCCGACGGCGCCCGATATTCCCTTTCTTCATTCATATGGACGCGCTCCTGGGCGCGCGGATACACGTCATGAAAATGCGTCTGCTGACGGCTCTCACGCTGAGCGGTGCCTTGGCTCTCGGCGCCACCTGGCATGCGAACGGTGGGCTCTGGCCGGCTCATGCCGAGGCAACAACGGCTGCGGCAGCCGCGGAGCGAACGCCGCTGTACTACCGCGATCGGAGCGGCGCGCCGCTGTGGTCGGCCGATCCGAAGACGGACGAGCGCGGCCGCGATTACCTGCCGGTCTACGACGACGACGAGCAAATGGTCTCGCAGCCTGCGAAGCCGAAGCAGCAGGCCGGCTCGCCCCGCAAGATCCTGTACTACCGCAATCCGATGGGCCTGCCCGATACCTCGCCGGTCCCGAAGAAGGACCCGATGGGGATGGACTACGTCCCGGTGTACGAAGGCGATGATGCAGACGACGGCACCGTGAAGCTTTCGCCCGGCAAGATCCAGCGCACCGGAGTGAAATCCGAGCCCGTCGAGCATCGCAGCATCCGCGTCGCTGTGAAGGCGCCCGGTACGATTCAGCTCGACGAGCGCCGCATATCCGTGATCGCCATGCGCGCCGAAAGCTTCGTCCAGAAGGTCGCCGACGTGACGACGGGGACCCGCGTCAGGGCTGGCCAGCCCCTGATGGAGATTTACAGTTCGGCCGTCGCATCCGCCGCCGCCGAATATCTCGCGACGATCACCTCCAAGACCGTCGGCGGCGTCGAACTCTACGGCCGGGGCTCACGGCAACGGCTGGTCAATCTCGACGTTCCGGAGCCGATCATCGCGGAGATGGAGAAGACGCGGAGCGCCCCGGTCACCGTCCACTGGTCGGCGCCGCGCGACGGTATCGTGCTCGAGCGCAACGCGATCGAGGGCATGCGGGCCAACCCGGGCGACGTGCTGTTCCGCATCGCGGACATTTCGGTGGTCTGGGCCCTGGTCGACATCGCCGAACGCGATCTCGGCAACATCGCGGTTGGCCAGGCTGTGGCGGTCCGCGCGCGCAGTTTTTCCGGCCGAGCCTTCACGGGAAAGATCGCCGTCGTCTATCCGCAGGTGAACCGTGACACGCGGACCATTCGCGTCCGCATCGAATTGTCAAATCCGGACGGGTTGCTGCTTCCTGACATGTATGTCGATGCCGACATCGACACCGCCGATTCGGCGCCTGTGCTGGCTGTGCCCGACAGTTCGGTGCTCGACACCGGCACGCGCCAGGCCGTGCTGGTCGACAAGGGGGAAGGGCGCTTCGAGCCGCGGGAGGTGAAGCTCGGCCGGCGGGGCGGCGGCTACATCGAGGTTCGGGAGGGCCTTGCGAATGGCGAGGCGGTGGTCACCTCGGCCAATTTCCTGATCGATGCGGAAAGCAATTTGAAAGCCGCGCTAAAGGGTTTCGCGGGCGCGGCGCCGCAGGCTTCCGACGTCGCCCAAGCGATGGGAGAGCACAAATGATCGCCCGCATCATCGCCTGGTCGGCTCGCAACCTGCTGCTGGTGCTGTTCGGTACCGGTTTTGCGGCCGCGGCAGGCCTGTACGCGCTGATCCACCTTCCGCTTGATGCGATCCCGGACCTGTCGGACACGCAGGTGATCGTCTACACGGAGTATCCCGGCCAGGCGCCGCAGGTGATCGAGGATCAGGTCACCTATCCGCTGGCCACCGCCATGCTGACGGTGCCGAAGTCCAAGGTCGTGCGCGGGTTCTCCTTCTTCGGGGTCTCGTTCGTCTACGTGATCTTCGAGGACGGCACCGACATCTACTGGGCGCGTTCGCGCGTTATGGAATTTCTCAACGGCGCGACTTCGCGGCTTCCCGCCGGCGTGACGCCGACCATCGGTCCGGACGCCACCGGGGTCGGCTGGGTCTACCAATACGCGGTGGTCTCCAAGGAATTGAATCTCGCCGACACCCGCACGATCCAGGACTGGAATCTCAAGTTCGCGCTGGCCAAGGCCGAAGGCGTTGCCGAGGTCGCCAGCATCGGCGGTTTCGTCAAGCAGTACAACGTCATCCTCGACCCGCAGCGGATGCGCGACCGCGGCATCAGCATGCAAAAGATCCGCGAGGCCATCCGCGCCAGCAACGCCGATGTCGGCGGGCGAACGGTGGAGCTGTCGGAGTTCGAATACGTCATCCGCGGCAAGGGCTACATCAAAGGCATCAACGATCTCGGCAACATCGTGCTCAAGACCAGCAACGGCACGCCCGTGCTGCTGCGCGACGTCGCCCGGGTGGAGCTCGGTCCCGACGAGCGGCGGGGCATCGCGGAACTGAACGGCGAGGGCGAGGTCGCAAGCGGAATCGTGCTGCAGCGGTTCGGCCTCAACGCGCTCGACGTGATCGAGAACGTCAAGAAGCGGTTCGCGGAGATCGCGAGCAGCCTGCCAAAATCGGTCGAGATCGTACCGGTCTATGACCGGTCGAACCTGATCTATGCGGCCATCGATACGCTCAAGCACACGCTGGTCGAAGAGAGCATCGTCGTCGGGCTGGTCTGCATCGTCTTCCTGCTGCATGTCCGCAGCGCGCTGGTCGCGATCCTGATGCTGCCGGTGGGCGTGCTGATGGCGTTCGGGGCCATGAAGCTGCTCGGGCTCGGGTCCAACATCATGAGCCTCGGCGGAATCGCGATCGCCATCGGCGCCATGGTGGACGCGGCGATCGTCATGATCGAGAACGCCCACAAGCATCTCGAGCGTGCCAGGCCCGACCAGTCCCGTGTCCAGGTCCTGATAGACGCCGCCTCGGAGGTTGGCCCGGCGCTGTTCTTCAGCCTGCTGATCATCACGGTCTCGTTCATGCCGATCTTCACGCTAGAATCGCAGGAAGGGCGGCTGTTCAGCCCCCTGGCGTTCACGAAGACCTTCTCGATGGCCGCTGCGGCCCTGCTATCCGTCACCCTGGTACCGGCGCTCATGGTGATCTTCGTCCGCGGCAGGATTGTCCCCGAGCACAAGAACTTCATCAACCGCTTCCTGATCTGGATCTACCGTCCCGTGATCAAGGGCGTGCTGCGCGCCAAGACGCTGGTGATCCTCATCTCCGTTGCCGTGCTCGCCGTCTCGATCTGGCCGGCCCGCCAGCTCGGTACCGAGTTCATGCCGTCGTTGAACGAGGGGACGCTGCTCTACATGCCGACGACCCTGCCGGGCATCTCGGTAACGAAGGCGGCCGAACTGATGCAGATCCAGGACCGGATCGTCAAGTCGTTCCCTGAAGTCGCATCCGTCTACGGAAAGGCGGGGCGGGCGGCCACGGCAACCGACCCGGCGCCGACGGAGATGTTCGAGACGGTCGTCAATCTCAAGCCAAAGGAGCATTGGCGCCCCGGCGTCACCATCGACAGCCTTATCGCGGAGATGGACAAGGCGCTGCAATTCCCAGGTGTCTCCAATGCCTGGACCATGCCGATCAAGGCGCGCATCGACATGCTGTCGACCGGCATCCGCACGCCGATCGGCGTCAAGGTGATGGGCACGGATTTGGTCGAGATCGATCGGCTGGCCAAACAGATCGAGCGGGTGATCAAGACCGTCCCCGGCACCTCGTCGGCCTATGCCGAGCGTGGGATCGGCGGCTACTATCTGGAGATCGCACCGGATCGCGAGGCGCTGGCGCGTTATGGCGTTCTGATCCAGGACGTCCAGGACACCATCGCAGCGGCCCTTGGCGGCCAGACGGTCACCACGACGGTTGAAGGCCGGCAGCGGTTCACGGTGAACATGCGCTACCCGCGCGATCTGCGCGACAATCCGAAGGCCATTGCCAGCGATATCCTGGTGCCGATGCCGGCGGGCGGCGCCGTGCCTCTCGGGGAGCTCGCCACGGTCGAGCCGGCGCGGGGACCGACGTCGATCCGGACGGAGAACGGTCAGCTTGCGACCTACATCTACGTCGACATTCGCGATCGCGACATCGGAAGCTACGTCGCCGACGCGCAGGCCGCGGTCACCCAGAGCATCCAGTTTCCCGCCGGATATTACGTCGTCTGGAGCGGCCAATACGAATATATGCAGCGTGCGGCAGCCCGCCTGAAGATCGTGGTGCCGGTGACGCTCACGATCATCTTCCTGCTGCTTTATCTGAACTTCAGGGCGATAACCGAGACCCTGATCGTGATGCTGTCGCTGCCGTTCGCCCTGGTCGGGGGCATCTGGATGATGTGGTGGCTCGGCTTCAATCTGTCCGTCGCCGTCGCTGTCGGCTTCATTGCGCTCGCCGGCGTCGCCGCCGAGACTGGCGTCGTGATGCTGATCTACCTTGAGCAAGCTCTTGCCGAGCTGAAAGCGAAACGAACTGCGGTGGGTCGGCCCCTCACGCGCCAGGACCTGCACGATGCCATCATGGAAGGCGCGGTCGAACGTGTCCGCCCCAAGATGATGACGGTGGTCGCCATCATGGCAGGTCTGCTGCCGATCATGTGGAGCACTGGCACCGGGTCGGAGATCATGCAGCGCATCGCCGTGCCGATGATCGGCGGGATGATGTCATCGACGCTGCTGACCCTGATCGTGATCCCGGCGATCTTCGGGCTGGTCAAAGGTTTTCGTTTGCCTCCCGAGGGCAAGGGCAAAGGACAATTGCCCGAAATGTCAAAGCCGATCGGTACGAAAATACGGGTGCTGGAGCCTGCCGAATGAGGTGAGCCATGATGCACGACATGATGTCGGGAATGTCGGGGACGATGGGATTGATCACCGCGCTGATCGTCATCGTTCTAGTATTGGGGGCAGCGGCGCTGATCAAATATCTCTTCAAGGGAGATTGAAGATGCATCGCGTCTATTTGATCGGGCTGGCTGCCGTCCTGGCGTCCTCGCCGGGTCTCGCGCAGCAGGATGCTGTGGCACGCGGCCAGCGGGATTTCCGGGCCTGCATGCCGTGTCACTCGCTCGAGCCAGACCGCAACATGACCGGCCCGAGCCTCGCAGGGCTGTGGGGCCGAAAGGCCGGCAGCCTGGAAAGTTTCGAACGCTATTCCGATGCCCTCAGGTCATCCGGAATCATTTGGGACGAACGCTCGCTTGATGCCTGGATCATGGACCCGGATCGCATGGTGCCGGGGAACGACATGCCATTCAACGGTATCAAGGATGATCGGGCTCGGGCCGATTTACTTGCGTTCCTCAAGCAGGCCACCAAGCCGGGCGCTCAGCCACAGTCCAGTATCGAAGGTCGAGGGGGAGGGATGATGGGCGGAATGATGGGTGGCGGTGGGCGCGACCGCAATTTGAAAAGCCTTGAGGCCGCCATGCAGGTCAAAGCGATCACCTATTGTCACGACACCTATCGCGTCACCACCGCCGACGGCAAGACGCGCGCTTTCTGGGAGCGCAATCTGCGTTTGAAGACGGATTCCGGCGAAGATGGTCCACAAAGCAGCGCACCGGCCCTGGTACCCGCTGGTATGATGGGCGACCGCGCGGACGTGATCTTTGCCGCACCCGAAGAGATCAGCAAGACTATTGAGCGGCGATGCTAGGAGATGCGCGCATGGGCTTCTACAATGACGTCATTCTTCCGCGGCTTTGCGATCTTGCGATGCGCAACAAGGAACTTGCGCCCTACCGGCAGCGCGCGGCCCGTGCGGCACAGGGCCGGGTGCTCGAGATCGGCATCGGGTCCGGCCGCAACCTGCCGTTCTACGGGGCCACGGTGAAGCAGGTTGTTGGGCTTGAACCCAGTCCAAAGCTTCTCGAGATGGCGCGACACGCTCCACATCCGGAAACTCTAATTGAGTTTGTCGAAGCGTCGGCCGAGGCGATTCCGATCGAGGACCGCAGCATCGACACGGTCATGACGACCTGGACGATGTGCAGCATTCCGGATGTCGATCGCGCAATGACAGAGGCGCGGCGTGTGCTGAAACCGGGAGGGAAGCTGGTCTTCGTCGAGCACGGCCGCGCGCCCGAACCGCGCGTGCGCTGGTGGCAAGATCGCCTGACCCCCGCGTGGATGCGCATCTCGGGCGGTTGTCATCTCAATCGGGACATTGCTGACATCTTGACCCGGAACGGCTTTCGCATCGACGAGATGCGCACCGGATATATGAATGGGGTGAAGCCCATGACCTTTATGTACGAGGGACAGGCGAGCCCTAGTTGAGGCCTGAGGCGCTCCGACATCAAGGAGATCCAACGATGAATGCCGATGGCAACGACCGCGTACGTGACAGCGAAACGAAAGGAAGCCGAAGATGAAGGAACGCGCACATTTGATGACCCGCCGATCGCTTGTAACGCTGGTGGCCGCGGCGGTCCTTGCCAGGCCTGCGGTTGCGGCGCAGGCCGAAGAAGCCACTTTCACGGTGCACAAGGATCCGAGCTGCGGCTGTTGCACCGGCTGGGTGCAGCATCTCCGAGACGCAGGATTTACCGTACGGGTGGAGGAGACTGCCGATCTCGACGCCGTTCGGGGTCGCCTCGGCATTCCGCCGGGTTTGGTCGCGTGTCACACGGCGGAGGTCGCAGGTTATCTCGTCGAAGGGCATGTGCCGGCTGCGGCTGTGCGGCGCCTCCTGTCGGAGCGTCCCATCGCAAAGGGGCTCGCCGTGCCGGGAATGCCGGTCGGATCGCCGGGGATGGAAGGCGGCAAGCCGCAGCCCTACGCGGTCGTGCTGTTCGATGCTGACGGTCAAAGGACATTCATGCGCTTTATTGGCTCCCAGGCGATCGGTTGAGAGCCCTTGATGAAGGAGCGCTCCCGGGCTCTGCCTACCGCCGGGCAGATTGCCGCAGCGTGAGGTGCATGGAGGAGCGTCTACGCCGGAAGCGCTGATCGTCGAGTTGGAACAACACGGGCATGATGTGGCTCTGGGCCAGATCAGAGCCGTGATGACGACCGATGCTTTACGTGGATGTTTCCGTGTTAATTCGATCGAGGCGTAATCGATGTCGATGATCGGTGAGAAGGCGAGCGCCTCCCATCACAGCAGCGAGAGTTCCCAATCCTGTCCCACCGGCGATCAAGAACATGATTAGGAGCTGATACTTGACAGCATCTATAGGTTCGACGCCCGCAAGGATTTGACCGGTCATCATTCCTGGCAAAGAGACAAGGCCGATCGCAGCCATCGCATTGATGGTCGGCATCAGCCCGCTCCGCATGGCATCCCTCAGGACCGGCAGCAGCGCCTGATACCGGGTGCCGCCAAGCGCAAGGCAAGCTTCTACGGCGGCCCTCTCACGTACCAAGCCATTTGTCAGCACGTCCAGGCCCAGGCTTATCCCTGTCATGGTGTTGCCCAGGATCATGCCCAACAATGGCAGCGAGTAGCGCGGATGATACCAAGGATCTGGGCGAAGCTCCGTCAGAAGCGAAAAAATCGTAACGGTACAAGCCGCGAGCAGCGTGCATCCGGCGCCCAAGCCGTAGCTCCAAATACCTGGTAAGCGCCGCTTTTGCCGTGCGACGATTTCCCGTGATGCGAAGAGAACCATGATGAAGGCCGCGAGGGCAGTCCAGAGCAGCGAGACTGCGGCAAACAGGAACGTCAATACGTATCCAACGAGCACCAGCTGAAGCACCATCCGCACGGTCGCGATGGCCAGTTGTTTTTCAAGCTTGAGGCGGAGAGCAAGCGAGAGAGCGCCGTCCATGACAACAAGGAGCGCGGGCAGGACCAAGTCACCGTACGCCAGTTGGATGTAAGTCACGGCCGGTTTTCCTCGATGCTGCCATCGGCGCTCATCACGAAGACCCTTGACCCGACGCGGCTGGCCTGAGCGTCATCGTGAGTGCTCCAAACGACACTCGTTCCATTCGAAACGCGTTCGGCAATCAAGGATTCCACGGCCGCAACAGATGCCGAATCGAGGGCCGAAGTTGGCTCGTCCAGCAGAAGCACCCGCGATTGCAGCATCAGCGCCCGCACGAGGCCCAACCGTTGTCTCTCTCCGGTCGAAAGTCTTTGGACCGGCCAAGGTCCGCAACTGGGCGGCAACCCCAATCTTGTGACCAGCGGTAAGGCGTCATCCCAGCCGCTGAAGTGATCTTGCACGATGTCTGACCACCAGCCCGGCTCGGCAGCGAGGTAGGTCACTCGCTTTCGCCAGGCGGGCGCGGGCATCGCCTCCCTGAGCGTTCCGTCCAGTTTGACGGTTCCTTCGTTGGGATCGAGATCTGCGATGGAGCGAAGCAGCAGGGTCTTCCCGACGCCAGACGGGCCCTGCAGGGCGACGCATTCGCTGTCCTGCAAGTCGAATGAGACGGAGATGTGCAACCGCTTGAGCCCGCTGACCGTCAGCATGGTCGTCAATGACCTTTCAAGACCAGTCAAAGCCTGCGCTGCAGCCGATCGACAACCCGCTTGGCGATTTCTGCGGGCGCCTGATCCGGGAAAGGAAACACCGAGCTGACATTGATTTCGCCAAGCACGTAGCCGTCGGTCCCGTCGGCTTGAACCGGTCCCAGCATGAAGTCGGCGTCCCAGATCATTGGCAGGTCATGTCGCGGAATGTCCAGCAACGACGTTAGCTGGGGCGTCCACTCGTCTTCCATCAGGCGGCGCAGCCGCTGGAAGCGCGGGTCTGCATTCGACGTGTACAGCCGCGGTCCAGCCTCGGAACGTGCGGCCGGCGAGTCAACCAGGGCTTTGACTTTGTGATGGCCGAAGCCGGCACAGCGATCTCCCGCCATATAGCAGCGCACGACGCCTTCGCTCAAGCGAGGCTGGAATGGCTGATCGACCACGCTGTCATTCTGGAAATACTCGGCGCAGCGACGGAGCAAATGATCCAGCGTCAGTTCCTCGGAGCCATCCTTGGTCGCGTCCAGCACCCTTATCATCGCGGAAGTCGGCAGCCTCTCGACCTTCCAGACGCCCTGGCCACCGTTGCCCCGGTTGCGCTTGATCAC
This sequence comes from Bradyrhizobium sp. CSA207, assembly GCF_029051685.1. Taxonomy (GTDB): domain Bacteria; phylum Pseudomonadota; class Alphaproteobacteria; order Rhizobiales; family Xanthobacteraceae; genus Bradyrhizobium. The sequence continues at coordinate 37,457 of NZ_JAACFT010000004.1, forward strand.
GCGCGGACCGGTGGCGAGCCGTGTCGGCAACTCGGCGCGCATGGCCTCGGCGGTTTGATATAAAGCCGTGTCGCATCCCCACCCCATCGAGCGGGTACGATAAAGCACCTCCTTGGTGCCCATCTTGTGAATGACGTCCGGATGAGCGCTGACCCACACGCCCCGTGCGGCGACGTCGCGCAGCAGCGCGTCGAGACCGGCGCGATTTCGCCCGTCTTGAATTGGGTTGACCCAGACGAGCACGCCGTCCACCGACAGCAATTGTTCGCGGACCTCCTCGGCGAAGCTTTCGTCGTAGATGACCGGGTGGGCTTCGATGCCGACGGCGGCGAGGGCTTCGAAGACGTGCACGAAGCGGCTGTTCTGTGCGGTCGCATCCCGGCGCGCGGCAGCGTCGCCTCGCGAAAGAATGGCCACGGAAGGTCGCGAAGAGGGCTGTCGTTCGGTGTCCATGCGCAAGCTCCACGAATGGCGTGCTGCGCAGAGCTTGGACCGAGGCCTCACGGGGAGTCTGCTTTGTCCCCACCTGAACGACACTACTGAGGCCGTCTGCGAGTTTCAAGTCGGTGGTTGGCGCGGTTCCGTCGGAGCGGTGAACTCTTCGTGACGCTTGCCGGCGATTTCGGCGGGCCGCCTGGAGCACACGCTGGTTGACAGCTCCCGCCCGCGGGTTTTTATTTGCGGTTCGGGGATGTGCGATCTCCCCGTGAGGCGACATGCCCAAGCATCGCGTCCTGATCACCAAGGGCGCAGCATGTCTTCATACATCTCTGATTTCATCCGGCAGATCGTCTCGAGTTTTCGGCGCGGCGTCCGCGCCGATCGCATCGCCGCGCGCGCTTTGTTGCGCCTCGTTAGCCTCAGGTAGGGGCAGGATCGCGAAACGGACTTCACCTGGGGCAGGGACACAACCAGGAGAACGATGATGCGAACACGAACAACCTTCCGCACCGTTCTATTGCTTGCGATCGCAGGCGGGCTGTCGAGCGCACACGCCCTGACACAGGAGGAACTCGTCGCCAGGATTACGGCGGCCGGCTACTCGCAGGTCAGCGACATCAAGTTGACCGCCGAGGGTACGACCGCCAAGGCCGTGAAGAACGGCAAGGAGGTGCGGCTCGTCGTCGACAGCAGCGGCCAGATCAAGGAGCGAAAGTGAGACGCCGGCTGCCTGAGGATCCCAAATTGAAGTTCAAGGGAGTTAGATCCATGCGAAAGACAATCTCGGCGCTGATAGGCATCGGCGCGTGCTTCTGCGCGACCAGCGCAAGCGTTCAGATCGTGGATTGGCCAGCGTTCGCCGGACTCTTCGTCGCGACCGCTTACGCGCAGGATGATTGGCAGAAGGTCGATGAGACGCTGGGCCGAAAGGCGGCCGTCACCGGCGACGTCCACCGCTACGGCTTTCCCCGCACCGACCTCACGGTGACGCTCGATGGCGTGACCATCAAGCCGGCCCTCGCGCTTGGCGGCTGGGTCGCATTCAAGCCCGCGCATGATGGCGTCATGGCGATGGGCGACCTGGTGCTGCTTGAATCGGAAATCAACCCGGTCATGCTAAAGATGATCGCGAACGGGCTCGACATTACCGCCGTTCACAATCATCTGCTCGGAGCGAGCCCGGCGACATTCTACATGCACGTGGCCGGGCACGGCGATCCCGTGAAGATCGCGGCCGCCATCAGGGATGGGCTTGCCGAAAGCAAAACGCCGCTGTCGGCGGCAGCTCCGGCGGCTCCTCCGCCTGACGTCGATCTCGACACCGCGCAACTCGACCAGATCATCGGCGCCAAGGGGCAGGCCAACGGCGGCGTCTACCAGTTCAACGTTCCCCGCCGCGATCCGGTGATCGAGGAAGGGATGCAGTTGAGCCCCGCCGGTCCGCTGGGCGTCGCAACCGCCATCAACTTTCAACCGACCGGCGGCGGCAAGGCGGCCATCACCGGCGATTTCGTCATGACGAGCGGCGAGGTGAACCCCGTGATCAAGGAACTGCGGTCGCACGGCATCGGCGTGACAGCTCTCCATAGCCACATGCTGGACGAACAGCCGCGCCTCTTCTTCATGCACTTCTGGGCCATCGACGATACAGTCAAGCTCGCCAACGGCTTGCGTACCGCGCTCGACAAGACGGCCAGCACGAAAGGCTGACGACAAGGGCTGCGCGCGATGGTGTTCGTCGAGCCGGAGCGGGGCGAGCCGCGCGCCAAGTCGATCGCCTGAACGTCGATGACAGGACAATTGATGATGTGCACCCCCGCAAGCTTTTCGTCACGACCGTCTGCATGGGCCAGCCTCGCGCTGGCGTCCATGCTGGTTCTGTTAGTGGGAGGGAATGCCGTGGCCGAGACCCTGAATTTTGACAACGCTGCTGCCGGAACATCGCCTGAAGGGTGGACTTTGACGATGACCGGCAAGGGAGAGCCGAGATGGACCGTCGAGACCGAGCCCACGGCGCCAAGCAAGCCGAATGCTCTCAAGCAATCCGGACGGGCGACTTTTCCGGTGGCCATCAAGAGCGATACGTCCATCCGCGACGGCTTCGTTGAGGTGAAATTCAAGGCCGTCGCCGGCTCCGAGGATCGCGCCGCGGGAGTCATCTGGCGCGCGAAGGATGCCGGCAACTACTACGTGGTCCGGGCCAACGCGCTGGAGGACAATGTCGTGCTGTACAAGATGGTGAACGGCGTTCGAACGTCGCTGGCGATCGTGGGACGCAAAGGCGGCTATGGCGTCAGCACGCCGGTGCCGTCCGGGCAATGGCACGTGCTGCGTTGCGACTTCGCAGGAAGTCGGTTCAAGGTGACCTATGACGGAAAGCTGTTATTCGAGGTGGAGGACACCACGATTGCGCAAGCGGGCATGATCGGCCTGTGGACCAAGGCGGATAGCGTGACCCTGTTCGACGATCTGACATATGGTGAGATCAAATAGGCGTTTGGCCGCCTTTGCCGGAGATTGCCATGAATGTTCGATGCCTGTCGGTCTCGATAGCCCTGCTGATTGCGTCCATCTGCCCACTGCGTGCGGAAGAAGACTTGGTCGCCTACAAGTCACTCAGTCCGGAGTTGGCGCTCGAGCTTGCGCGCGCCGCCTTGGGTAGCTGCCGCACCCGTGGATACCAGGTTGCAGTCGCCGTTGTCGATCGCTTCGGCGCCACGCAAGTGATGCTGCGCGATCGCTTTGCGGGCTCCCACACGCCATCGACGGCAGCCGGCAAGGCGTGGACAGCTGCGTCGTTCAAAACCAGCACGACCGAGCTGAATGCGATCAGTCAGCCGGGCATGATGCAGTCGGGCATTCGCAATCTTCCCGGAGCGGTCATCATCGCAGGAGGATTGATCGTCGAAGCAGGCGGCTCTCTGGTCGGAGCGGTCGGCGTGTCCGGAACTCCGGGCGGTGACGCGGACGAAGCGTGCGCAAGAGCCGGAATTGACGCCATACGCGACAAGCTGGAGTTCTGAGGGGGACGTCAAGATCGCGGACCCGCGGGGCCATCGAGCTAAAATCGCGCGGGCGTGTGAACCGGCTCATACAACCGGCCATAGGTTTCTCCTATCTTTTCGATCGCGCCCACGTCGGCAGGGTTATTCGGAACGACTGTCCGTTCGCCCCCTGAGGAACGTCTTCTGGCGCCGTACCGATCGAATAGGACGCGGCCGGATCGAACGCCTCGCGCGCTGCGGCGGTAACACCTCGAAAGGAGCTCTCCCATGCTAGCCTTTCTGCGACAAGATCCTTCCATTCCAGTCGATATGCAAGACACCGAGTTCACGCGGGATCTGCTGGGCAGATACGTGTGCAGCACCTTCGACGAAGCGGTGAACAATGGCGGCAGGCCGTTCGATGTCGTGGTCATCGGCGCGGGGATGTTCGGCGCGTATGTCGCCAGCAAGATTTATCGCGCCGGCGCCGATCAGAACCTGCGGGTACTTCTTCTCGACGCGGGAGGCTATTTTGCCCCGACGCACGTGCAGAACATGCCGCATCTCGGCCTGAATGCGCCGGATACCGCGCTGGTGACTCGCAACGATCAAGATCCACGTGCGCGCAACGGTGTCTGGGGCATTCCCTGGCACAGTAACGAGCCGTTCACCGGACTGGCCTATTGCCCGGGAGGCCGGTCCCTATTCTGGGGAGGCTGGGCGCCGCGGCTCATGCCGGCTGACCTGGCTGCGTGGCCCAAAGACGCGCGCGATTTTCTTACGGCGAATTACCCTGACGTCGAGTTCGAAATCGGCGTTCAGGACAAGGCGGACTACCTGTCGGGTCCGCTCAACACGGCGATCAATGCACAGTTGCAAGCCGTCGCGACAAGCTCCAACCCGATCATGCCTGATGTGACGTTAGACGTCGTTGACGAAGCTCCGATCGCGGTGCAGGCGAGTTCGCCCGGGTCCGGGCTGTTTTCGTTCGACAAGTTCAGCAGCGGACCCGTGCTACTGGAAAGCATCCGAGATGATATCGCCAAGCGCTGGACCTTGAACGACAACTCACGGCGGCGCTTCTTCCTCGTTCCACGGTGCCACGTGATACGGCTACAGAACAGTGGGGGCAGGGTCACGGGCATCGACCTCACCTACAATGGTCAGTTTCGATCGCTGTCCGTTCCGACAAACCTCAGTCCCGATTGCCAGGTCATCCTGGCGGCTGGCACGATCGAATCGACACGGCTGGCAATCGAGTCGTTCCAGGTGACGCGCGGCGCGTATAGCATGGGCGCTAATTTCATGGCGCATCTGCGTACGAATCTTACGGTGCGCGTCAAACGCAGCGCGCTCGGGCTTGGAGCAGCCACAACACTCGAGCAGGGCGGCGCGATCGTGCGTGGCGAGATCACGAATCCGGACGGAAGCAAACGCCGCTATCATATTCAGGTACTCGCATCCGCCGAGAAAGGACAGAATCCGGAAGCGACGATGTGGACCATGGTGCCCGACATCGACCTCTTGCGGAACCTGCTTTCAAACGAGGACCCGGATTGGGTGGCGATCGTCTTTCGCGGCCTCGGGGAGATGGACGGCGACAAGAAAGCCGGACCCGGCGGCGCGACGAGTTTCGTAAACCTCACCAATGCGGCAGATCCGCTTCAAAACGATGGCATGAGCGCGCGTGCGTGGGTCAATTTCACGCCCACGTCAAACGACGACGCGGCATGGAGAAAACTCGCGGCCGCAGCGGTCAAGCTGGCAGGAGGCCTCGCCAAGAGCACAGGCGATGTCCAGTATCTGTACAATGGCGGTTGGCAAAGCGCGCCGCCGCCCGATCCGTTCGCGACCACGAAAGACCAGTTGGGCAACACGCACCACGAAGCGGGCACGCTGTGGATGGGCGATGATCCAGCCACGTCGATTACGGACTCCAGCGGGCGATTCCATCACATCTCGAACGCCTACGTTGCTGGCCCCGCCTTGTTCCCCACCGTCGGCTCGGCGAATCCGTCCTTGACGGGCCTTACGCTCGCGCGTCGGAGCAGCGCGGCCGTCGTTGCGGCATTGGCGCCGACGCCTTTGGCGCGGTTCAAGCCGCTATACGCCGGGAGTTTGGCCGACTGGCAGATGTCGGGAAGTGGAAGCTTCCTGCAGGTGTACGACATTCTTGAGTCCGTTGGCGGGCCTGGCTTGCTCTGGTACACGCGCGAAAGCTTCTCCGACTTCGTGCTTGAATTCGAATGGCAATACGCGAACCGCACGGACAACTCCGGTGTTTTCATCCGCGTGCCCAATCTGAACAGCTCGAATCCGGGCGACTGGATGGCTGCCATCGACCAGAGCTACGAAATCCAGATCGATCCACGTGGATACAACTCCGAAAAGAACATGGAGAACGATCCTTTGCGAAGCACCGGTGCGATCTACAACATCAATGCGCCGACCCGCAGCGATGTTGCGAAAGGCCCGTGGCAGTGGAACACGTTTTTGATCGAAGCGGTCGGGAGCCGCATCAAGGTGACGCTCAACGGCGTCCTGGTGAACGACTTCGCGGATCCTAAGCCCCGGTCTCTTCGGGGACACATCGCGCTGCAAAATCATCACGATGGTTCGAAGGTGCAATTTCGAAACATTCGCATCAAGGCGGTGGTGCCGGGGGTCACCGACCTGCCCCTCCCGAGGTCGCTTAGTCTCTTCACCGCCGCTGGGCTCGCGGTCCCTGACGAGGTCGGTCTCGGCGTGCGAAGCGCGGCGTAAACTGCCAATTCTTCGATGATGGCATTTTGCGCCTGTTTTGCCCGACGAGTCAAAGGACGCAGATGGAATCCTGCGGGGGCGTTTCAGGGGCGCGGGGCTGCGTCCAACCAGCCTTGCCGAGAAATGACGAAGCGAAATGGAATGGCTGCCAAGCACTTAGCTACTGTGCATGGGGTTGTTTTGCAGCTTTTGTTTCAGGCCGCAAAAACGTTCCGCATCACCGCCGGCCGCGCGGAGCTTCGGCCTTGGCCGGCGGCTCGGTCTGCGGCGCGCAGGTGGCAGCCGCCAGCGAGCCCTGCGCCTGCTGCATCAGGCCCGGCTCGGGGGCGAGCGCTTTCATCACGATCAGGCCCGTGGTGCTCGGGGAGTCGATGATCAGGCGGTCGGCCGCGGTGACTTCTTCGTCCTCGGGCAGCTCGTTGTGCTGCGCCTCCGTCATCAGGTCGAGCTCGATCACCTTCCGGCCCGCCGAGCGGTCGTTGATCGCGTAATAGGCGATCTCGTTGCGGGTGTAGAACGACACCGAGGTGTAGGCCTGGCTGACGGGCACGGTGAGCTTGATCGGCCCGCCCGACAGATCGTAGCGGCAGATCGCCAGCGCAAAAGCCGGATCCATGAACGGCATCGGCGAGGTGCTGGGATCGGCAAGCGGAAGCTGGGTGACGCCGTTGAGCTTGGTCATCGGCGTCAGCCGCGAATAGGCGTCCTGCGTCGCGATGCGCGGCAGCGCCAGCACGCTGACGAGATGGACCACGAGGCCGAGGACAATGCCGGCAACGATGGTGAACAGCAGCCGGATCATGAGCAGCCCACCGTCGTGATCGTCGGCATCGGCGCATCGCGCTGGGTGCGCGTCGCAACACCCACCGGCGTGTCGTAGAGCCGAAGCATCAAGGCGTAGCGCTCGATGCCGCCGGTCGGCAGCCAGTTGCCGGCGCGCGAGCGCGAGGCGATGCGGATCTCGAACGAGCCGTCGGACTGGCGCACGATCTCCTGGCTGGTGAAGCCGTAGCGCTGCAGCGAATTGGCGACGAGGTGTCCCTTGCGGTCATAGAGCGTCAGCGTCCAGAACCGCGCCGGCGGCGTCACGCCGGAGACGAGGACATCGCAGCGGCCGTCGAGCGCCTTCCTCTTGTCGTCGGCGGTCGCGGTGAAGGCGACGCCGTCGCCGGTGCCGATCGGCAGCTCGCCGTTGCGCACGATGGTGGCGCGCGAATAGGGATCGACGTCGGCGGTGCCGGTGCGCGGACGGGCCTTCCAGGGGCCGATCGTCAGCGCGCCGATCTCGGTACCGCGCGTCGTCGTCATCCAGGTGGCGCCGACGCCGACGACGGTGGCCAGCAGCAACGCCGTCAATGTGATGAGGATCAGCCGCACGGGATCTTGTCAGTTCTTGCGCGGGGCGGAGGAGTTCGCGTTCTCTTCCGCGTAGTTCTGCGGAAAGGCGAGCGCGCTCGAGGCCGCTGCGGGCCCGCCCGGCTTGGTCGCGTCGTCGGCGGCCGCCTTGGTCGCGGTCCTCGCCGCATCGTCGAGCAGCTTCTCGACGCGCACCAGGATATCGGCGCCGCGCTTGGTCAGCACCGGCGGCGGACCGGGCTTGGTCTCCAGCACCTTCGGCGCCGCATTGGCCTGCGCTGCCATCGGTTGCGGCGGCAGCTTCTGGCCCATGCCGATACCGGGAATCTCCCTGACCTCGACGCCTTGATGGGCGGCGACCATGATGTCGTGCCAGGTCTGCGCCGGCAGCGAGCCGCCGGTCATGCGGTTGGTCGGCGAATAGTCGTCGTTGCCGTACCAGACCGCGCAGGTGAAGTTGCCGGTGTAGCCGACGAACCAGGCGTCGCGATAGGCGTTGGTGGTGCCGGTCTTGCCCGCGGTCGGAATGCCGTCGAGCGCGGCGCGGCGCGCTGTGCCTTCGCTGACGACGTGGCTCATCATGCCGGCCATGTCGGAGGCGACCGAGGCCGGGATTGCCTGCCGCGGCTTCGGACCGTCGCGGTCCCAGCGCCAGACGAGGTCGCCGGCGCCGGTGCGCACCTCCAGCACCGAATGCGGCGTCACCGCGCGGCCCCTGTTGGGGAAGGTCGCGTAGGCCACCGCGTGCTCGAGCACGGTGACTTCGTCCGAGCCGATCGGCAGCGACGGCGTGTCGGGTAGCGGCGCCTTGAGGCCGAAGCGGCGGGCGACCTCGACGATCTTGGCGCGGCCAATCTTGGCCGGGTTGGGTGCTTTCGGCTGTTCCTTCTGGCCGATCGCGATCGACAGCTTCACCGGCACGACGTTGATCGAGCGCGTGATCGCCTGGGTCAGCGTCACTGAACCGGAATAGGAATGGCCATAGTTCTGCGGGCACCAATTGCCGATGCAGACCGGGCCGTCGACCACGATCGAATTGGGCGTAAAACCGTTCAGCAGTGCCGTGGTGTAGACATAGGGTTTGAACGACGAGCCGGGCTGGCGGTAGGCGTCGACAGCGCGGTTGAACTGGCTTGCGCCATAGTCGCGGCCGCCGACCATGGCGCGGATGCCGCCGTCGAGATCGGACACCACGGTTGCGGCCTGCGTCGCATGATAGTCGCGGCCGAACTGGCGCAGCTGGTTCTCGATCGCGTCTTCGGCGGCCTTCTGCACGTTGGTGTCGATCGCGAGGCGGACCACGAAGACGCGTTCGGTGTAGGACTTCGGGAAGGTGTCGACCAGCTTGCGCATCTCGTCGAAGGCGTAGTCGAGGTAATAGTTCGGCGAGGCCTCGTCGCGGCGGTCGACGGCGAAGGCCGGGTTGCGGCGGGCGCCAAACACCTGGCCCTCGGTCATGAAGCCGGCATCGACGAGGTTGTCGAGCACGACGTTGGCACGGGCGCGGGCGGCGGGCAGGTTGATGTGCGGCGCGTATTTGGTCGGCGCCTTGAACAGGCCCGCGAGCATCGCGGCTTCCGCCAGCGTCACGTCGCGCGCGGATTTGTTGAAGTAGAAGTGCGCCGCGCCGTCGACGCCGAAGGTGCCGCCGCCCATATAGGCGCGGTCCAGGTACAGCTTGAGGATCTCGTTCTTGGTCAGGCGCCATTCCAGCCAGACCGCAAGGAAGGCCTCGTTGACCTTGCGCTCGATGGTGCGCTCGTTGCTCAGGAACAGGTTCTTGGCGAGCTGCTGGGTGATCGAGGAGCCGCCCTGGCGGACGCCGCCGGCCTGGGCGTTGGTGACGAGCGCGCGCGCGGTGCCGGCGATGTCGATGCCGAAATGCTCGTAGAAGCGGCGGTCTTCGGTCGCCAGCGTCGCCTTGATCAGCACGTCCGGAAAGTCTTCCAGCGGGATCGAGTCGTTGTGCTTGATGCCGCGGCTGCCGATCGGGTTGCCGTAGCGGTCGAGGAACGTGACCGCGAGGTCGGACTTCTTCAGCCAGTCCTCATCCGCCGTCTCGCGGAAAGCGGGAATAGCCAGAGTGAGCATCAGCATCAGGCCGCCGAGCCCGAGGGTGGCGGCCTCCGACAGCGGCTCAATGAACACCCAGCGCTTCCACCGCCCGACATAGAAGCGGTCCATGAAGGTCGAGTAGCGCTCGTAGAGCTCGCGGATGCCCTTGGCCGAGGAGAACAGCGAGGAGTCGATGCGCGCATCGAGGTCCAGGAAGAAATTCCGGATCCAGGCCTTCCAATGCGGTGGTATGATCTGGCGCACCTAGAACCCTTGAGGCTCGGTTCGAAAGCGTTCAAGCACCCGGCCGGGGCGGCATCGAGACGTCTTGCGGGAATGTTGCGGCAAACCCAAGGCGCCCGGCTCGCGTCCGTGGGGACTTGCTGTTCCTTCTAGCCGAGCGGGGCCTATAAACCAATGGTCAGGCTCGGGATTTTGAACAACAGGCCTAATTGACCCCGGGGCATTACGGGCCTTACAGGGGCGCTGCTTGCGGCTTCATGGCCGCACGCCCTAGATGGCGTTACCACTAGCTCTTTCGAACCTTGTTGAGGCGCATGACCGCAGCTCGCAAACGACCTTCAGACCAGGAAGGATTCTTCTGGAAAACCAAGACGTTGGAAGAGATGTCGGGGCCCGAATGGGAAAGCCTGTGCGACGGCTGCGGGCGCTGCTGCCTGAACAAGCTAGAGGATGAGGACACCGGGCAGATCTATTTCACCCATGTCGGCTGCAAGCTGCTCGATGGGGCGACCTGCGGCTGCAAGGACTACCCGAATCGCTCCGACAAGGTTCCGGACTGCGTTCGCCTGACCCCGGCAAATGTCCGCACCCTGAACTGGCTGCCGCCGAGCTGCGGCTACAAGCTCGTCGCGGAGGGGCGCGATCTCTATTGGTGGCACCCGCTGGTGTCCGGCGATCCCAACACGGTGCACGAGGCCGGCGTCTCCGTGCGCGGACGGGTCGAGGGCAGCGAGGTGGAGATTCCGGACGACGAGCTCGAGAACCACATCGTGCAATGGCCGGCGCAGCTGCCGAAGCGGGCGCGCCTGAAGCGGCGTCCGAAGGTGTGACGCGTCATTCCTCCTCGGGTCACGTCTTCGCGATGACCCCAGGGCGGGATGCTCCCATGCGCCGTGGTGCCTGCCTGAGAAGGACTTTGCTGTTTAGGTTGTCCGAATAGAACGAATCCTTCGTGGCATTGCGCCGCAACCCCGACGTCCGATCGAAATGAACAAATTCGAACGGCAGAGCCGTCAATCTGCCGACGCCCAGACATTGCCCGACGATATCGCCGAAGAGCTGTCCCGCCTTCCGACCGAGGTCTTGAGCGTCGATGACGCGCCGTCCATCGCGCCGCCGGCGCCGCTGACCTCGGACGAGGTCCGCACCATCGTCATCAGCCTGATGCTGACGATGTTCCTGGCGGCGCTGGATCAGACCATCGTCGCGACCGCGCTGCCGACCATCGGGCGCCAGTTCAACGACGTATCCAATCTCTCCTGGGTCATCACGGCCTATCTGCTCGCCTCGACCGCGGTCGCGCCGGTGTTCGGAACCCTGAGCGACATCTACGGCCGCCGCGTCATGATCATCATCTCGCTCAGCCTGTTCGTCGCCGGCTCGGTACTGTGCGCGGTCGCGCCGAACATGCCGATGCTGATCCTGGCGCGCGGGCTCCAGGGCCTCGGCGGCGGCGGCATCATGCCGGTGGTTCAAACCGTGATCTCCGACGTCGTCAGCCCACGCGAGCGCGGCCAGTACCAGGCTTATTTCTCCAGCGTCTGGATGGTCGGCGGCATCCTCGGGCCCGTTATCGGCGGCGTGTTTGCCGAGCATCTGCACTGGTCGATGATCTTCTGGATCAACCTGCCGCTCGCCGCCGCGGCGATCGCGATGCTGCTGCCGAAGATGAAGAAGATCCCGGTGTTCCACCGCAAGCGCAAGGTCGATTGGCTCGGCGGTGTGCTGCTGATGGCCTCGGCCGTGGTGTTCATGCTGGTGCTGACCTGGGGCGGCACGCGTTATCCGTGGCTGTCGCCGACCGTTCTGTCGATGGTGGGCGGCGCCGTCGCGCTCGCGGTCACCTTCGTCTGGCACGCGCGCCGGGCGGACGAGCCGTTCCTGCCGCTGCCGCTGCTCGGCGGCAAGGTCGCGCCGTTCGCGTTGACCGCCGGCGGCTGCGGGCTCGGCGCGATCACCGGTCTCACCGTGCAGCTCCCGCTTTACTACGAGGCGGTCTATCACCTCAGCGCCAGCGAGGCGGGGCTTGCGTTGATACCGCTCGCTGCGGTCTCGACCTGCGGCGCGGCGATCGCCGGCCGCACCATGGCGCGCGCCAGGCACTACAAGCGCGTCGCCATCATCGGCACGTCATGGGCCGCGATTTGCGCACTGGGCCTCACGCTCACCACGCTGCCGCTGTGGGGGCTCTTGACCTTGATGGCCGCGTTCGCGCTCGGGCTTGGCACGACCTTCCCGGTCTGCGTGGTCTCGCTGCAGAATTCGGTCGCCCGTCCGCAAGTCGGCACCATCACCGGCGCAATGAACTTCTTCCGCTCGCTGATGTCCTCCTTCACGGTCGCAGCCTTCGCCGCCATCCTGCTGATCGCGCTCGGCGCCGACGTTCCGCTCGCCGGCGAGCATCATGCCGCTGGCGCCGTCAATGCGATTCCCGCCGACGACATGCGGCACGCCTTCCGCTACGTCTTCGCTGCCGCCACCGCGCTGATGACCACCGCCGCACTCTGCCTGATCGCGATGGAGGAGCGACCGCTCGCCGGCCCCTCCACGGCGCAATCCGTCGAGATGGCGGAGTAGGGACCGCTAGTCGCGGGCGCCGTCTGAAAAACTGCTCTTCCGCGGCAAGCGGATGATGAACTCGGTGAACTCGCCGGGGCGCGTAGCGACGTCGATGGTGCCGCCGTGCTGCTTGACGATGATGTCGTGGCTGATGGAGAGGCCGAGGCCCGTGCCTTCGCCGGCGGGTTTCGTCGTGAAGAAGGGATTGAACATCTTCTCTTTCACGTCGGGCGCAATGCCGGCGCCGTTGTCGCGGATGCGGATCTCGACTTCCGCGCCGCGGTCGCGCGTCGCGGCGCTGAGCGTCGGCGCGACGCCTTCGCGGTGGCCCCGCCTTTCCAGCGCGTAGAAGCCGTTCGAGATCAGGTTCAACAGCACCCGCGTGATCTCCTGCGGAAACAGTTCGGCCGTGCCGGCATTCGGATCGAGCTCACGCGCGAGCGTGACGTCGAACTGCGGCCTCTCGGCCCGCGCACCGTGATAGGCGAGGTCGAGGCTCTCCTCGACCAGGGCGTTGATGTCGGTCAGCCGATGCTCGCCCGCGCCCTCGCGCGAATGCAACAGCATGTTCTTGACGATCGAGTCGGCGCGCCGGCCGTGTTGCACGACCTTGCCGAGATTGTCCTTCAGTAGTCCCGTCAGCTCGTCGACCTCCGCGCGCACATCGTCAGCGAGCGGGACGGGCGCAAGCGCCTCGTTCAGCTCGTCCGTCAGCTCGGCGGAGAGCGATGCAAAATTGTTGACGAAGTTGAGCGGGTTCTTGATCTCATGCGCGATGCCGGCGGTGAGCTGGCCGAGCGAAGCCAGCTTCTCGGTCTGGATCAACCGGTCCTGCGCGGCGCGCAGATCATCGAGTGATTTGGCAAGCTCCCTGGTGCGGTCCTGCACCTCGTTGAACAGCCGGGTGTTCTCGATGGCGATCACGGCCTGGTCGGCAAAGGTCCTGAGCAGGCTGATCGCCTTGTCCGGGAAAGGACCGGGCTCCCGCCGTGTGACGCCGATGGTGCCGATCGCAACGCCATCGCGCAACATCGGAACCACGAGGATGCTGCGATAGCCCCTTGTCCGCGCCAGCTCCTTCATCGCGTCCGTGAGGTCGGCTTCGGTCTGCATGTCGCTGCGGAATGCGAACGCTCCGGTCGTCGCCACCCGGCTGTGAATGCCGGCTGCGGACAGCGGCGTCGGGAATGAGCCGATCAGATCGGCGTTGCCGGCCTCGTTGTCGGTGGTGAAGGCCGCCAGGTGCAGCATGCCGTCGATGACGCGGGTGACGGCGGAGGAGTGTCCGCCGACCAGTGCCTTGGCGCTGTCGGAGATCGCCTGGAACACCGGCGTCACATCCGAGGGCGAGGCGGCGATCACCTTGAGGATGTCGGCGGTCGCGGTTTGCCGCTCCAGCGCTTCCCTGGTCGCGTTGAACAGGCTGACGTTCTTGATCGCGATCACGGCCTGGTCGGCGAAGGTCTGGAGCAGCCGGACATGGTGCTCGCCGAATTCGCCGGTCGCCCGCCGCGTGGCGATGATGATTCCGATGGCTTCGCCCTCGCTCATCAAGGGCGCGAACAGCATGCTGCGATAGCCGCGGGCGCGCGCGATGTCGCGCGCGGCCGGCTCGAGCTCGGTGTCGGGCAGTTGCGCCGCCATGCCGCTCGCCACCAGCCCATACGGCGGGAACCGGGCGAACGGCACCGGGAACGAAGCCTGGAGCACGCGGTCGCCGGCAGGATCCGTCGGCGTGAACGCCGCCAGATGCGCGGCGCCGTCGACATAGCGAAGCACCGCCGTGGAAAAGCCGCCGATCAGCCGGTTGGCATTGGCGGCGATGGCATCGAACACTGGCTGCACGTCGGACGGCGAGCCCGCCATCACCTTCAAAATATCGGCCGTAGCGGTCTGGCGCTCCAGTGCCTCCTGCGTCTCGTTGACCAGCCGCGCATTCTCGATCGCGATCACGGCCTGGTCGGCGAAGGTCTGGAGCAGTTGCACGTGATCGGATGCAAACGCGCCGGGCTCGGCGCGTGTGACGCTGATCATGCCGACCGCCGTGCCCCGGTTCATCAGCGGCATGAACAGGACGCTGCGGAAGCCGCGCAGTCGCGCCAGATTCCGGTTCAGCTCCGGGACGTCATCGGCTTCGCTGTCGGGAAACTGGATCGTCTCGCCGCCACGAACCAGCGCGAAGGTCGGAAACTCAGCGATCCGCCGCGGGAACGACGCCTTCAGTCCCGCATCCGCCTCCGGGCTGGTCGGCGTGTACGCGACCAAATGCAGCTCTTCGCCTATGAATTGAAGCACGGTGGCCGAGAAACCGCCGAGCAGACGTTTCGAGCTGGACGCAATGGCAGCGAATACCGGGCGGGCATCGGAGGGAGAGGCGGCGATGGTGCGCAGGATTTCGGCGCTCGCGCCCTGGCGGTCACGCGCAGTCGCAAGCTCGCTCTTGAGCTGCGCATTCTCGGCCGTGCCGAACTGCAATTGCCGTTCGAGCTCGTCGATCCTGCGCATCAGCTCGGCTGCGGTGTCCTCGGAAAGCGTGGTCATCGATCATCCGGTGCGGCCGGGAGCCAGTCCCACGGCCGCGCCTTTAGCGCCAAAAGCCCGCCCGGCCAAGGATCAAGTACAACACTGGCGTAGCGGGATCAAATATGCCTCACGTGCCCGGCCGCGACACCTCCGTCTCCTTGCTGGTGATGAACTCCAGCAGCACCGGCACGCCGTCCTGCGTCTTCTGGATGCCACGCTTGATCGCGGGGACGATGTCCTCAGGCTTCGTCACCCGTTCGCCATAGCCGCCGAAGGCACGCGCCATCGCGGCATAATCGCCGGAAATGTCGGTCGAGCGATATTTCTCGGTCGAGACCGGCATCACCTTCAGCTCGATCGCCATGGAGAAATTGTTGAGCAGGATCGACATGATTGGGATGCGCTCGCGCACCGCGGTCTCGAAATCCATCCCGGTGAAGCCGATCGCCGCATCGCCCCAGACATTGATGCAGAGCTTGTCGGGTTTTGCGAGCTTGGCGCCCATCGCAAGGCCGAGGCCGTAGCCGAGCTGCGTCGTCTTGCCCCAGCCGAGATAGGAGAGCGGCTCGACCGCCTTCCAGAACGGCGAGAGCTGGTCGCGCGGGCTGCCGGCATCATGGGTGATGATGGTGTTGCGAATGTCGACGGTGTGCTGAAGGTCCCACAGCACGCGATAGGGGCTCAAGGGCGCGTCATTACTGGTGAGTTTTGGCATCCACTTTGTCAGCCACTCCTTGTGCAAGGCCGCGATTTCGGCGGCAACCGCGGAGGCATAGCGATTTGACGTCACGGTCTTGCCGATCTCCTCCAGCAGCGCGTCGAGCACGAGGCCAGCATCGCCGACAAGGCCGATTCTAGCCTCCACATCCTTGTTGAGATGGTTCGGATCGAGCGTGGAGTGGATGATGGTCTTGCCCTTCGGCATCGCGATGCCGAAGCTGGTCTCGGTGAAGGAGCAGCCGATGCCGAAGATGACGTCGGCCTCGGCGAGAAACTTGGGCACCGCGCGCGGCACCGCAAGCCCGCCGGAGCCGAGCGAGAGCGGATGGGTTTCCGGGAACGATGATTTGCCGCCCAAGCTGGTGGTGACGGGAATGGCCAGCCGCTCCGCAAGCTGCTTCAGTTGCGGCCAGGCCTGCGCGTAGTGCACGCCTTGGCCGGCATAGATCACGGGACGCTTGGCGTTGACGAGCAAGGCAGCTGCTTCCTTCACATGCACGGGGTCGGCGCCATAGCGGGTGCGCAGCACCGGCCTGTAGGTCAGCGGCTCCGGCACCTCCTCGTTCCACATGTCGGCGGGGATTTCGACAATGACGGGGCCGCCGCGGCCGTTCTTCAGTTTTGTGAAGGCGCGGCGGAAGATGTTGGCGACTTCGGCGGCCAGGATGATCGGCTCGGATGATTTGGCAAACGCCTTCATCACCTCGCTGGAATTGAAGTTCGGCTCGATATGCGAGAGCCGGCGCTGATAGCCCATCGGCAACACCAGCACGGGCACGGATTCGCCAAAGCACTGCGCGACCCCGCCCATCGCGTTCTCGGCGCCGGGCCCATGCTGCATGCAGAACGCGCCGATGCTGCGCCCCGAGGTCACGCGCGAGATCGCATCCGCCATGTGGATTCCGACGCGCTCCTGGCGCACCATGACGGGCCGGATCTCGGCGCTCGCCGCATGTTCGATCAAATGGTTGACGGGATAACCGCAGAGGATCTCGATCCCCTCGCGCTTCATGATTTCCGCAATGGCGGTGCCGAGCTTCATGGCGTCTCTCTCCCTGGGCAAGCCGGTTGGTCCGGCGATTGAGGAGAGAGGATCAGGAAATTGGAGAGGCGTAAAGCAGGGGCACGTGAGGGCTGCGGTAGGTCAGGTATGCAGCGCGAGCGTTCAGCGGCTCAGACTTGCCAGCCGTAGGTCGGCCTTGGCCAACGGGTGAAAAACGTCCTACTTGCAGTTTTTGCAGATCGTCAGCTTACGTTTCAATGCCTCATCTTCCTGATCGATCGATTGCTGCGCGGTGGTGCCATTCGTATCCAGATCGGGCTTTGAGCCCCTTGCTGCGCGTGCCCTCATCGGTCGCTTCGGCTGATCTGGCGTGTCATCGTCTTCGACGGTGCCGACGCTAAAGCCATCGTAGTCGGCGGTAGGATTCGGCAACGATGGAGGTCCGCTGGTGGCCGGTGTCGACGGCACTCTGTCGGACGCTGCAGGGGAATTTTTGGTGCCCGCTTGTGGTGATGCTTTGGGCGGAGCAAGCGAAACCGGCGGAGCGACTGAAGCCTGTCCTCTCGCGCTGTCCTGCAAACAGACGCCAACAAACACAAAGCCAAAGGCCAGGAGCGTCGCGCTCTTCATCCGCATCCTTCGAACAGGTTGGTTCCGCGATTTATAGCATGGCTCTCTGAGCCATGCTGGATTGAAAATATCCAGCATCCACATGGAGATCAAATGGGGGAGCGGATTAAGCGGGATGGTCGCGGCCATAGGATGGGTAGAGCGAAGCGAAACCCATCAAAGACTGGACAATCTGTTCGTTTTTCACGTGATGGGTTTTCGCTTTGCTCTACCCATCCTACGAGCTAGCCCACCAAGACCAGTGCGAGCAGGCCTGATCCTAGCACGCGACGCCGGCCACGGTTACGGCCAGAAAAGCGAGCGATGTGAATTCTTCGCGCATGGGCGTCACCACGCCCCGACCATCACCAAAGTGGCGATACTCAACAGCGAGCAACAGAGGATGATTGCTGGAGCGACGAAAGCCTGATGCCACCGCATTGTTGCCTCTCCCAACCAGAACAGCCGCAGCGACAGCTAGCTCGGCGATGTTTTCCCGCGACTTCGTGGTCGCAGGAAAGCGGCTTCAATCCGAAGGTCGATTGTTTCGTTCCGCGCCGCTGACGAAGTCTCTTCACGGGTTCGCGAGCGGAAAAGTCAACACCGCACTCCGGACACCCGGGAGTGACGGCTCGGCTCGGACAACCCGAACCGCAGCGAGGGCGGCTAATTTGCAGGAGTTCAAAACAAAGCGGCGCTCAGAGCCTGTCTGTAGATCATTGCGGCCACAAGTGAGAGCAGTAAGCCCGCTCCCGAGAAGATCACGAGTACTTTTACGGTTTCAACGTCAACGTTGGTTCTCGTCGCGCGGGATATCGCCTTTGCCAATGCAGCCATCATCGCCGGCTCCAAAGCAAGCCGCGCGGAGGCGAGGCCTTACTTCATCTAGCGTGACCGCGCGCGTTTGCGTGTGAAGCAGATTACAGGTGATGTTGCGGCAGCCGCGTGCCCGATCAGGTGGTTGGCGGGGTAACCGCAGAGATCTCGATCCCCTCACGGGATAACTTTTCGCTTGGAGCTGGATCCCGGATTTTGTTGCGCTTCACGATCAGACGATGCCGGGCTGCCTATGGCATCGAGCGATGCTCGTTATTTCCCCATCTTCGCGAAATCGACGATTTCGCTGCCAAGACGGGCGTCCGCCGTGTTGATCGAATACACCTCTGACATATGACTATGCTGCGGCAACATGACCGCGCGCATGCATCCGCTCGCCCGCGCGCAACTTGCGCGCTTTAACATGTCGAACTGCTGCGCGAACCCAGCGGGGTCGAGTTCTGCGGCTACCGTCATCAGCGGTATCGTTGTCGTCAGCAAACCTGGCAGTGAGGACTGCTCGGCGTAGCATGCGGGATCGGCACCGTAGTAGACTTGGTAGCCGCTGTCCGAAGTCGCCGGCATATCGTATATGCCCGACACAAGGATCGCCCCGGCAAGGCCACCGCCTTTCACCTTATGTAATTCGGGGGCGGGCCACATAGTCAGCGACGTGCGCGGCGCCAGTCGAATGGCCCATCAGATAGATGCGTGCCGGATCGCCGCCGGGTGTCGCGATTTGGTCTGAGACCCACTGAACCGCTGCGGCCACGTCTTCGGCGCCTGCCGGCCAGACGGCCTGCGGCGCGAGGCGATACGTGGTGTTGACGCCGATATAGCCATTCTTGACCGCCCACAGCATGATGTTGTCGTTGAACGGGCCGCCCGGGATGCGCCTGTTGCCTCGCACGAAGGCCCCGCCGTGAACGAAGATCAGCACGGGCCGCGGGGACGAAGCTGCCGCTGGCATGAAGATGTCGAGCAGATTGCGGTCGGCGGCGCCATACTTGGCGTCGCGCTCGACCTTGACGTCCCGGTAGGGCTCCTGCGCCTGCAGCGGCGCGTAGAGCCGGCCGGTTCGCGGCGGATCGATGACGCGGCCGATGTCCTGCAGCTTGGCGGCGATCTCGGCGGGCATGGGGCTTTGCTGGGCACCCGCGGCCTGGGCCGCGGCGACGACAAACCAAACGGCAAGTACTGACTTTGACAATGCCACTACTGAAATCCATTTTCCTCTTATTCGATCATCATGACCGATCGCGAGTCCAATTGATACCGCTCCTGGGTTGCGGCATCACGCGACCGGCCGCAAAAACTTTACGCTTTAGGCATGCAGCAAGGCATGTTCTAAGACAGGAACGTGCATCGCCACGAGTTGATTGCGTGATTGAATGGCTCCAGTCCGGTTGGCGTCTTCGGGAGCGGGCCGATGCCGTTTGTGCGACACGCTACGAGATATTGTCGTGATTGATTGCCGCTAATTCGACCATTTGGAGTCAGGACATTATGAGTAAGTTCTTTGTTGTGGGCGCCCTTGCGCTCGCATCCATGCAAACAGCGATTGCTCAGCAGCAATACGGCAACGCGGTTGAGGCTCGCGCAATGCTGGAAAGGGTTGTCGCCGGCATCAAGGCAGATCCTGGCGAGACGATCTCCCAGATCAACAAGGGCGACCCAAAGTTCAGCGACAGGGATCTGTACCCTACATGTGCCGGCCCGGACGGCAGAATGGTTGCAAATCCGAATCCGGCCCGCCTGGGCATCGTTCAAAAGGATAGCAAGGACGCCTCAGGCAAGCCCTACGGCGAGGAATTGGCCAGGGCCCAGGAAGGCGTCGTCTCCGAAGTCAGCTATTTGTCGCCGCGTCCGGGCGCGGACAAAACCCCCGTCCAGAAAATCGCATTTGTTACAAAAATCTCGGGCTACATCTGCCTGGTCGGGTACGCGCCCTGATGGCGTTCAAACGTGCAGGCCGTCAAGGCTCGCGGGCCGTTGCGCTGGCGTAGCCGGTTGGGGCGAAGCGTGATCCCGGATCATGGGCGTCGCCTGCAGTCAGATCCGATCCAGAAGGAGATCTCCGCGTTTCGCTCGGAAAGCGGATGTTGAAACCGCTCACCCGAAATATCGGGACTAGACCATAAGCATTCTATTCGATGACTTCATTGGCGCGCGCGAGCAGTGACGTCGGCACGGTGATGCCGAGCGCATGGGCGGTCTCGAGGTTGACGATCAGCTGAAGCGCGGTGGATTGTATCACCGGCAGATCAGCCGGCTTCTCACCCTTCAGGATCCGACCGGTGTAAGTACCAGCCAGACGGTACACATCTTCAACACTCCCGCCATAGCTCACCAGCCCTCCGGCCTCGGCGTACTCACGTCGGTCGAAAATCGTGGAAATTGCATAGCGTTTCGTCAGATCGACGAGTTGAGCGCGTCGGCTGAACAGAAACGCATCCGTGTCGACGAGAAGAGCGCCAGTCCGTCGTTCAGCCAGTTGTGCAAGGGCTGCATCGATTTCGCTTTCGGTTGATGCGCCCACCGTTTCGAGTTGCAATCCCATCGTGCGAGCCGCGGCTTCCAGCGCTCTGGACTGCGTCTTGGCATTGGGATTGACGGGATTGACGAGCGCGGCAACGACGCTCGCGGTCGGGACCAGCTCATGCAGCAATTCCAGCCGCTTCGAAACCACTTCCACATTCAACGTGACCGCACCCGTCACGTTGCCCCCCGGTCGATCCAGGCTGGCAACGAGACCCAGTTCGACCGGGTCGCTGCTGGTCGTAAAGACGATGGGAATTCGCGTGGTCGCCTTCTTTGCGACGAGGTTGGCAGGAGTGCTTGTCGCGACGATAACGGCCACGCGCCGGTCAACCAGATCAGCAGCCAATGCTTGCAAACGCTCGTAGTGCCCCTCCGCCCATCGGTACTCGATCGCGACGTTCTGGCCCTCAATGTAGCCGGTTTCGGCCAGCCCACGGCGAAATGCCGCGACGAAGTGGCCATATCCTTGCGGCGACGTACCATTGATGAATCCAATAACCGGAATCGTCGGATGCTGCGCCCATGCTGCAAGCGGCCACGCGGCAGCGGCGCTTCCGACTAACGAGACGAACTCGCGCCGCTTCATTGGATCATCCCTTCGGGGAGTGCCTGTGGCATTGGTACAGCACCCTGCGCCGATAAACCAGAGAGTGAAATAGCTTTACAATGAAAGCCGCATCTGCCCCGGGCCTAAGCAATCCGCTTGAGGTCGGCTCGACGAGATCGCGACGCGGCGAGGGCGGCTCGCAAGGATCATCGTCGCATTTTGGCGGAAAGCCGGCCCGTCGGGCAAAACAGCGCCCGCGCGTCAAACCCGCACGCGGCGACTTCGGGTGCCAGCCGGCGCCCGGCCTTCGCTCTCTTCCCAAAAAGAGGGCAGAGAAAAGTGCAAAGCTCAGGCGAAACAAGTCGCGAGAATGCGGGGGTATGTCTGCTGTTGAAACGCGAATCCAAAGAGGCGGGCGCTCACTTCCCGCGCTCCTATTCGGCTCGTGGCGGAATCGGCGAACTAGGACGGGTAGCCCGGGCCTGTCGCTACTTCATCGCCGTACTGATCGAGTTGAACTTGTTGTTGAGGAGCGCGCTCCCGGTGTTGTTCACGATCGTAACGATGGCAAGTGCGATGCCGGCGGCGATCAACCCATACTCGATAGCGGTGGCACCATTCTCATCGGCAAGGAAAGACCTGAGCAAACGCATTGCCAACTCCTTTTCATCCGATCGAATGTACGATTGCGTCGTTTTCGAAGTCGTATATCGGTCGATTAAATTTTGCGCGCGTCAAAAAGAAACAGGTTCAGTCGAACTCGCCTGCTACATAGGGTGACACTCATTAAGTTAATGTTTCCCCAGCCGATCCAAATGGACTTAAATCGGCAAACCCTCGCGACATATCGCTTGAGAATCCATCGTGCTGAACATGAAGCTGCCGCTTAACGGATTGTTGAGGCTGTTCGTCAACGGGTCGGCAAGGATACCTTGCTTGGCTCTCATCCACGCCGGCCGTCCGCGTTCAGCGCCCGCAACATCGCGATGCGCGCAAACAGCAGCCAGCCCCCGCCGGCCTCGGCTGCATTGATCAAGGTCTCGATGGCGGTCTGCCAGTGCGCTTCGTGCTGCGCGTCCTCGGGCAGGTGCATGATGTAGTCGGCCGCCTGCTGAAGCGTGAGCAGCTTGCGCCCGTTGCGCAGGGGGACGGGATCGTCGAATGGCGCCGACCAGGGCATGTCAGGCGCGCCGTTCCGTCAACGGTGTCACGACGCGCTTCGCCTCCGAGCCGTTGCGCTATCCGGCCTTCTTGGCTCGTGCCGGCGCGCGCACCGGCTTGTCGGCCTTCTTCGGTGTTTCCTTGGGCGTTTGCCTCGCTGCGGCGGCTTCCTTGCCCTTGCCGGCGATCGGCAACAGCATCTCGCGCTGGCCTTCGACGCGCTTCTTCGGCTTCTTGCCCTTGGCGAGCTTGGCGTCGTTCCTGGCCTCGTTTCTGGCCGCGGGAGCTGCGTCCTTCTCGTTCGCGATGCTCTTCTTCAGCGCGTCCATCAGATTGATGACGTTGCCGCCGGTCTTCGGCGCCGACTTGGCCGCGATCGGTGCGCCGCTGCGCTTCTTGTTGATGAGGTCGATCAGCGCAGTCTCGTAGTGATCCTCGAACAGCTCGGGCGCGAACGCGCCGGATTTCTTCTCGACGATGTGCTTGGCGAGGTCGAGCATGTCCTTTGTCAGTTTCACGTCCTGGATGTCGTCGAAATATTCCGTCTCGCTGCGCACCTCGTAGGGGTAGCGCAGCAGCGTGCCCATCAGGCCGCTCTCGAGCGGCTCCAGCGCGATGATGTGCTCGCGGTTGGTCAGCACCACGCGTCCGATCGCCACCTTGTTCATGCTGCGGATGGTCTCGCGGATCACCGCATAGGCATCGTGGCCGACCTTGCCGTCCGGCACGAGATAATAGGGGCGGATCAGATAGCGGTTGTCGATATCCGTTTTCGGCACGAACTCGTCGATCTCGATCGTGTGGGTCGAGTCCAGCGCGATTTCGTCGAGCTCGTCCTTGCTGACCTCGATATAGGTGTCGGTGTCGACCTTGTAGCCCTTGACGATGTCCTCGGAGGTCACCTCGTCACCGGTCTCGGCGTCGACCTTGAGGTACTTGATCCGGTGTCCCGTCTTGCGGTTGATCTGGTTGAACGAGACCTTCTCGGTATCCGAAGTGGCCGGATAGAGCGCGACCGGGCAGGTCACGAGCGAGAGACGCAGAAAACCCTTCCAATTGGCGCGGGGGGCCATGGGCTACTCCAAACGCAACAGGGACAACGTACGACAATACCATCGGGGAACTGCGAATCATAGCAAGCGCCGGGACGGAATCTGGCAACTGCGTTAACCGCCGGCCGCGGCATCCGTTGCCTCTTCCGCAATGCGCACCCCGCAGGGCTCTTTCCGGAACATCGCTCCTGATCGGGCGTTGCCCCGGCAGCTATTTTGCCGCGAGACGTCGCGGCAATCGGAGGCGATAGCCTGAGATTGAGGTCACCATGGCAACCACGCGAGAGCAACGTCAGATCGTCGAAACGCCGACCGAGGCGCGCCAGGGCGAACCGGGACCTTCGGTGGCGGCGCTGCTCGCCATCTCGACGGGCCTCGCGATCCTGATCCTCGCCGTCGTCTGGTTCGTGTTCTTCCGGACCTGACGGCCAAGTCGCCGGGCCAAGTCTCCGGCTAAGTCCCGGGCCAGGTCGACGTTCGGACCTTCCGACTCGCCGCGCGACGCGGCACATTACGCCCGCCGTGCCCCAAGATCCGTCGAGGGGCCCGGCGGGCGCAGCCGGTTCGGCGTGCGAATAGTATATGTCCAAAAAGTAACGTAAGCCGGTTCCCCGCGTTCATATTCAGTTCACGCCAGAATTGCTCATCTCTGGCGGTCCATCATGCGGCCTATTCTTGCAGAATATCTTTGGAGAGAAGCGTGCGCCTGCTCGTTGTCGAGGATGACCCCGATCTCAATCGCCAGCTCACCAAGGCGCTGACCGACGCCGGCTATGTGGTCGATCGCGCCTTCGACGGGGAGGAGGGGCATTATCTCGGCGACAACGAGCCGTATGACGCCGTGGTGCTCGACATTGGCTTGCCGAAGAAGGACGGCATCTCGGTGCTCGAGGCTTGGCGCCGCAATGGCCGCACCATGCCGGTCCTGATCCTCACTGCGCGCGACCGCTGGAGCGACAAGGTCCAGGGGTTCGACGCCGGCGCCGACGACTACGTTGCAAAGCCGTTCCATCTGGAGGAGGTGCTGGCGCGCATCCGCGCCCTGCTGCGCCGCTCGACCGGCCATGCCCAGAGCGAACTCAGCTGCGGCCCGGTCACGCTCGACACCAGGACCGGCCGGGTCAGCGTCTCCGGCAATCCCGTGAAGATGACCTCGCACGAATATCGGCTTCTGGCCTACCTGATGCACCATTCGGGGCGCGTCGTCTCCCGCACCGAGCTGGTCGAGCATCTCTACGACCAGGACTTCGATCGCGACTCCAACACCATCGAAGTCTTTGTCGGCCGCATCCGCAAGAAGCTCGACGTTGACATCATCCAGACCGTCCGCGGCCTCGGCTATCTCCTGACCCCGCCGGCAGCGCCCGGCGCTTGAGGCGTTGGGGCTTGACGGGCGGCCGGACACGGGGCCTTGGTCGGGTGATGATGGCCGACGACCCGACATCCTGCGCCCCCCGGGATCCTTCCGATGCGCGCTAGCTCGCTTGCGAACCGGCTGTTCCTGTCGGCGACCGCGTGGCTCGTGGTGATCCTGGCCATCACCGGCGTCGTGCTGTCCTCGGTCTACAAGAACGCCACCGAGCGTGCCTTCGACCGCCGGCTCAACCTCTATCTGCGCACGCTGATCGCCGAAGTCGCCACCCCCGATGAGCCGCCGGACCGCCAGTTCCAGTCGCTCGGCGAGCCCCTGTTCGAATTGCCGCTGTCCGGCTGGTACTGGCAGATCACGCGGACCGACACCGAAAAGCCGGAGGTGCGCTCGTCGCGCTCGCTCTGGGACAAGAAGCTGCCGAAGCTGGAGGAGCAGGGCACCGAGCTCACCGCCGCCGGCATCCGGCTGGCCTATGTCGACGGGCCCGAGGGCCAGAACCTGCGAATGGTGGAGCGGCCGGTCGATCTCGGCGGCGACGGCAAATATCTCGTCAGCGTCGCGGGTGACGATACCGAGATTTTCGACGAGACGCGCAGCTTCGACTATTATCTCGGCGGGACCTTCACCGCGCTCGGCATCGTGCTGCTGCTGACCACGGTGTTCCAGGTCCGCTTCGGCCTTGCGCCGCTCAAGCGCATCTCCGAATCGATCGCCGACATCCGCTCCGGGCGGGCCGAGCGGCTCGAGGGCGAATTCCCGGTCGAGATCGCGCCCCTGGCGCGCGAGACCAACGCGCTGATCGACGCCAACCGCGAAATTGTCGAGCGGGCCCGCACCCATGTTGGCAATCTCGCCCATGCGATCAAGACGCCGCTCTCGGTCATCGTCAACGAGGCCGGCATACACGCGGCCGATCCGTTCGCGGCCAAGGTCATGGAACAGGCCGATGTGATGCGCGATCAGGTCGCCCATCATCTGGAGCGCGCACGCATCGCGGCGAGGGTCTCGGTCGTCGCGACCGTCACGGAGGTTGCGCCCGCCATCGAGGCGCTGCGGCGGACGATGGAAAAGATCCATCGCGACCGCGGCATCGTCGTCGAGGCCAGGGCCGATCCGTCCGCAAAGTTCCGCGGCGAGCGGCAGGACCTGGAGGAGATGGTCGGCAATCTCGTCGACAATGCCTGCAAATGGGCCGCCTCGCGCGTCCTCATCGATGTTTTGGTGGACGCGCCGCACCAGGCCGGCGCGGGGCCGCGCTTGCGGATCATCGTCGATGATGACGGTCGCGGCCTGTCGGAGGCCGAGCGCGC
Organism: Bradyrhizobium sp. CSA207; assembly: GCF_029051685.1. GTDB lineage: Bacteria > Pseudomonadota > Alphaproteobacteria > Rhizobiales > Xanthobacteraceae > Bradyrhizobium. Next base: position 63,512 of record NZ_JAACFT010000004.1, read on the forward strand.
CCAGGTCTCGCGGCGCGGCCAGCGGCTTGACGAGTCGAAGCCCGGCTCCGGGCTCGGCCTGTCCATCGTGGTCGACCTCGCGGCACTTTATGGCGGCAACCTCACGCTCGGGAGCGCCCCGATCGGCGGGTTGCGGGCAGAACTTGTCCTCCCCGGAATATAATCCTCTGTTTCCACACGCTTATTTGGCCTGCAGGTCGAAACCGGTGGGATTCAGCGCAACTTCCTCAACGGCTTCTTAAGGCGGGCGCCCCTATAATCGCACCCGGACGCGTCCCTCGTCCGCTACTTCACAGTGCATTAGCCGGGCGTATGAGCCAGACATCGATCGAGCGGCTGAGAGAATATCTCGCGCAGCTCCCGCCGCAGTCGCAGGCGCTGCTGATGCGGGAGTTCGAGCGCGCGCTGGAACGTGGCCAGGAAACCGCTGTGGCGACCCTCGTGCTCGAGCAGCTGCGCAAGATCGTGCGCAAGACGGAGACCGAGGAGGCCCCGCCACCGCGCACCGACGATCTGTCGCGGCTTCTGTTCCAGGTGCTGGAACCCTTCCTGGTCGAGGCGGGCGCCCCGATCCGGGTCGGACAGATCCGCCGCGCCTCGCTCCAGCCGATCTGGCAATGGCTCGGCCGCGACGGCGCCCCGGACAAGGTGAATGAATTCGAGGCCGCGCTGGCGCGGATGCCGGCGGACAGCGCCGGGCAGGTCGAAGCGCTGGCGCAGAAGCTCCAGGCCGTAGCTGCGGACGCCATCTTTGCCCTGACCGGGCCCGGCGGCGGCGACAAGTCGCGCGCGCTCGCCCGCGTCGGTGCGCCCAACGTGATCGAGGATCTCTATTCGATCGGAGCCGTGCTCGCGGTTCGCGAGGCCATTGCCACCCTGAACGAAAAACTGCCGCGCTTCCTGCGCGCCTTCGGCGATTCCCAGATTGTCTCGGTGACTTCAGCGCTCAACATTCCCGTGCTCCAGACGCCGCAGATGCTGCCCTTCGCGCTGTCGATGGTGGTGCAGCGGATGACCGCACCCTGGCAGATCATCCGCCTCGCCATCAAGATTGCCGCATCCGACGACGAAATCCGCGTCGCGGCCACGCCCTATGGCGTCGCGGTCACCATCGCCCTGCACGATCTGTCCTGCGTTGCCGCAATCCTGCGCATGGACATCAAGCGCGGTCATTTCGACAATGTCGCCGGCAATCTCAAGGCGCTGCACGACGGCGTGCGCGGCCTGCGCACCGAGCTCGATCTGCGCAACGATTCCACCTGGGGCAAGCAGTTGACCGCGATCCGGGCCGACATCTCCAATGCGCTGCAATCGGAGATCGACAGCGTTCCCGGCCGCGTTCGCCGCATCCTGCGTCAGCGCGCCGAGAAGGACATTCTGCCGGGGGCGCGGATCGACAGCACCGAGGTGGAGGAAACCGTGGCGCTGATCGACTTCGTCGCGACCTGCCGCAACTACGCCAGCGAACTTGCGATCAACGAGGTGACACTGCGCACCTATTCCGACCTCCAGCAATATGTGGAACGCTCGACCGAGCAGCTGGTGCAGTCGCTTCGTGCCGCCGATCACAAGGTCCGCGCCTACCGGCAGCAGCAGGTGCAGGCCGCGATCCGCTTCTGCGAGGTGCTGTTCGGCGACGATTACGCCTCGCTGATGAGTCGCGCTGCCGAGAACGCGCTGACCGGCGAGCGTAAATCGTCGCGCGCAAGCTGATCCAAGCGCATATTTTTGTGATCACAATTTCTGGTTGACGGTGCCGGTGCCGGGCCCTACGGTCGCCGTGCAAGTCCGGGGAATTTCTATCTGTGGGCGCATGAAAGCACTTATCAGCTTCGTTGAAATCGAGAACCGCGTCATCTTGGCGAAGTACCAGAGATTGATGGTCAAGGCGAAGGTGGTGCTGGTCGAGAAGGGGAGCGGTCGGCTGTTGCCGGAGACCGCTACAACGATCGCTTCACCGGTTCCCGTTGGTGCGTTGCGCATCAGGTTGCCGGATGCGATCGAGCCGGGAACGTACTTCCTGAAGGCTATCAACGGGCATGGCGAGGACGCCGCCCGGAGTGTAGACTTCGAGATACACTAAGCCGTTGGATTCCCACGACTTCAAGACGGCATCCGGTCGCGGAAGATTGACAATTGTCAATTGCCGCATCATCCAGCCGTGGTGTAAAGCCACCTATGGGCGCGGCTCGCGCGCTGCCGGAAGTTTGCCTGATGACGCTATGGTTCGTGTTCGCGCTGATGACGGTCGCGGCGATCTTCGCCGTGCTTTGGCCGCTCGGCCGTCGCGCGCGCGCGCAGAGCCAAGGCTCTGAGGGTCAAGGCTCTGAAGGTCAAGAATCTGAAGGTCAAGGCTCTGAAGGTCAAGACACTGAGAATCGGGGCAGCGAGGTCGCGGTCTACAAGGACCAATTGACCGAGATCGAGCGCGATCTCGGTGCAGGCCTGATTGCGGCGCCGGAAGCCGAGGCTGCACGCGTCGAGATCAGCCGCAGGCTGCTCGCCGCCGCCGGCCATGAGCCCGCGCCAGTGCCGAAGGCGAGTCTCAAATGGCGCCGTGCCGCGGCTGTACTGGCGCTCGTCGGGCTGCCGCTCGTTGCGATCGGCGTCTACATGCCGCTCGGTTCGCCCAAGCTTCAGGACTTTCCGCTGGCGCAGCGCGGGTCCGGCATGGCGCGGTCACTCGAAACTCTCGTCGTACAGGTCGAGCAGCATCTGGAAAAGAATCCGACCGATGGGCGCGGCTGGAACGTGCTCGGGCCGGTGCTGGAGCGACTCGGCCGTTTCGACGATGCGGCGCGCGCCTACCGGAACTCGCTGACCTACAACGGCGAGAGCGCGGAACGCAGGTCCAACCTCGGCGAGGCGCTGTCGGCCGCCGCCGGCGGCGTGGTCACCGCCGAGGCCAAGACCGAATTCGAGCGTGCACGTGCACTGGACGCCGACGATCCCAAGGCGAATTATTTCCTCGGGCTCGCCGCCGAGCAGGACGGCCGCAAGGACGATGCGGCCACCATCTGGCGCGCGCTGCTTGCCAAAGCGCCGGCGGATGCGCCATGGCGTCCCGTGGTGCAATCGGCGCTGGCGCGGGTCGGCGGCGGCGGCGCGCTGCCGGCACTGTCGGACGAGACGATCGCGGCTTCCAGGGATATGAGCGAAGGCGATCGCGGCGCGATGGTGCGCGGCATGGTCGAACGTCTGGCCACGCGGTTGAAGCAGAACGGCGATGATGTCGAGGGCTGGCTGCGCCTGGTGCGCGCTTATCTCGTGATGGGCGATCGCGACAAGGCAATGGGCGCCTCGACCGACGCCCGTCAGGCGATCGCCAACGACGCCGAGCGCTTGCGCCAGCTCAACGAAGGTCTCAAGACGCTCGGGCTCGACGGATGACGATTTCGGGAAGAGACCCGCGAACAACGGATACGCCATGACCCGCAAGCAGCGACGTATGACCATCATCGGCGGCTCGCTCGCCGTGCTGGCGCTCGCGGCCGCGCTCGTGCTCAACGCCCTGCGCGACTCCATTGTGTTCTTCTCCACCCCGACCATGGTGGCGGAGAAGCACGTCGAGCCCGGCAAGCGGTTTCGCCTCGGCGGCCTGGTGCAGCCCGGCTCGCTCCAGCGCGGCGACAATCTCGCGGTGACGTTCGAAGTCGCCGACGGCGGGGCGAAGCTCCCCGTGACCTACAAAGGCATCCTGCCCGATCTGTTCCGTGAAGGGCAGGGCGTCGTCGCCGAAGGCTCGCTCGATGCCCATGGCGTGTTCAAGGCCGACACAGTGCTCGCCAAGCACGACGAAACCTACATGCCCAAGGACGTCGCCGATGCCCTGAAGAAGCAGGGGCACTGGAAGGACGATTACGGAGCGAAACCTGCGGCCACGACCGCGCAGGGCAACCCGCAGGGAGCGGTACGGTGATCGCGGAATCCGGACATTATGCGCTGGTGCTCGCGCTTGGACTGGCGCTGATCCAGTCGATCGTGCCGCTGATCGGCGCGCGCTTGCGCGACGTTGCCCTGATGAACGTGGCGCGCTCCGCCGCGCTGGCGCAGCTCCTGTTCGTCGGCGCCTCGTTCACAGCCCTCGTGATGCTGCATGTGAACTCGGATTTCTCCGTCGCCAACGTCTACGAGAACTCCCATTCCATGAAGCCCCTGATCTACAAGATCACCGGCGTGTGGGGAAACCATGAAGGCTCGATGCTGTTGTGGGTGTCGATCCTGGCGCTGTTCGGCGGCCTGGTGGCGGCGTTCGGCAACAATCTGCCGCTGTCGCTGCGCGCGCACGTGCTCGCCGTCCAGGCCTGGATCGCCAGCGCGTTCTATCTCTTCATCCTGGTGACCTCGAACCCGTTCCTGCGCATCGCCAATCCGCCGATCGAGGGACGCGATCTCAACCCGGTGCTCCAGGACATCGGCCTCGCCGTGCATCCGCCGATGCTCTATCTCGGCTATGTCGGCTTCTCGATCTCGTTCTCCTTTGCGATCGCGGCGCTGATCGAGGGGCGGATCGATGCGGCCTGGGCGCGCTGGGTGCGGCCGTGGACGCTGGTCGCCTGGATCTTCCTGACCCTCGGCATCGCCATGGGCTCCTACTGGGCCTACTACGAACTCGGCTGGGGCGGCTGGTGGTTCTGGGATCCCGTCGAGAACGCCTCGCTGATGCCGTGGCTCGCCGGCACCGCGCTGCTGCATTCCGCGCTGGTGATGGAGAAGCGCAACGCGCTGAAGGTCTGGACCCTCCTGCTGTCGATCCTGACCTTCTCGCTGTCGCTGCTCGGCACCTTCCTGGTGCGCTCGGGCGTCATCACCTCCGTGCATGCCTTCGCCACCGATCCGACCCGCGGCGTGTTCATTCTCCTGATCCTCTGCCTATTCATCGGCGGCAGCCTGTCGCTGTTCGCAGGGCGCGCCACCGCGCTGAAGCAAGGCGGCCTGTTCGCGCCGATCTCGCGCGAGGGCGCGCTGGTGTTGAACAACCTGCTGCTCACGGTGGCCTGCGCGGTCGTGCTGTTTGGCACGCTCTATCCGCTGGCGATGGAAGTGCTGGCCGATTTCAAGATGTCGGTCGGCGCGCCGTTCTACAATCTCACCTTCGTCCCGCTGTTCACCCTGCTGCTGCTCGCCGTGCCGTTCGGACCGCTCCTGGCGTGGAAGCGCGGCGACCTGCTCGGCGTCACCCAGCGCCTGCTTGCGGCGGGCGTTGCCGGGCTCGTTGTGATCGCCATCGTCTGGGCCTGGACGCGTGGTGGCAGTGCGCTGGCGCCATTAGCTATCGGGCTCGGGGTCTTCGTCATCGCCGGTGCGGCGACGGACCTCGCCGAACGGACCGGGTTGTTTCGCCTGCCGGTCGCAACGACCCTGCACCGCGCCCGCGGCCTGCCGCGCTCGGCGTGGGGCGCCGTGTTCGCGCATGCCGGCCTCGGCGTCGCGCTGATCGGCATCGTCTGCGAGACCACCTGGAACAGCGAATATATCGCGACGATGAAGCAGAACGACGTCGCCCATGTCGCCGGCTACGATCTCAAGCTCGACGGCCTGTTTTCGCGTCAGGGCCCGAACTACCGCGAGATGATCGCCGAATTCAACGTCAGCCGTGACGGCGAGACGCTCAGTGTCATGACGCCGTCCAAGCGCAGCTTCACCACCCGCGGCTCCTCGACAACCGAGGCCGCGCTGCTGACGCGAGGCGCGAGCCAGCTCTACGTCTCGCTCGGCGACGCCACCGCCGAGGGCGCAATCGCCGTGCGCATCTATCACAAGCCGCTGGTGCTCCTGATCTGGTGGGGGCCGGTCCTGATGGCATTCGGCGGCGTCTTGTCGCTGTCCGACCGGCGCTTGCGGGTCGGCGCGCCGAAGCCGGCGCGGGCCAAGCAACGCCTCCAGCCGGCGGAGTGATCCGATGCGTCGGATGATGCTTGCGATCGTTACGCTTGTGCTGCTGGCTTTGCCTGCGGCGCACGCCGTGCAGCCCGACGAGATCATGTCGGATCCCGCCACGGAGGCGCGCGCGCGCGATTTGTCGCGCGAGCTGCGCTGCATGGTCTGCCAAAACCAGTCGATCGACGATTCCGATGCGCCGCTGGCGCGCGATCTGCGACTCCTCGTGCGCGAGCGCATCGCGGCCGGTGACAGCAATTCGCAGGTGCTCGATTTCCTGGTCGCCCGCTACGGCGAGTTCGTGCTGCTGAAGCCGCGCTTCGAGCGGCAGACCTTGCTGTTGTGGCTGCTCGCGCCGCTGCTGCTGGCCGGCGGCGGCCTGGCGCTGTGGCTGCAAATCCGGCGTCGCGCACGGAATGGTGCAGACGTACCGGCCCCGCCGCTCACGCCGGACGAAGAGGCACGGCTCGCCGCCTTGATGTCCGACGACGCCCCATCGCGCTAGCTACGCAATGATACGTAGGCTGCGTTGCGCAGCGCGGTTCATGCTCTGTTGACCTTTGTCTGGAAGCTTGGCGCAAGATTCGATTCCAGACTTTGAGTGCGGCGATGTTCACCAACAGTAATCTGACGATCCGCTTCCTGGTCGGCGTTGTCGTCGCTGCATTATTGTTCCTGCTCGGCATCGGCGGCGGCACCGGATTCATCGCGGTGCTCTATCTCAACAACGAGATCACCAGCCTGTCGTCGGACTTCGCCGCGCTGAGCGGTCCCGCGCGCGACCATGCGATGCAGATCTATCAGCAGGCGCAGATCGCGTTCTCCTATTTCCTGGTCGCTTGCGGCGTGATCGCCATCATCGCCATCGCGATCTGCATCACCACCTGGTTTGCCGTGCGCAACGGGATCCTCAACCCGCTGGCGGCGATCGTGCATGCCATGCGCGAGGTCGCCGACCAGAAGTTCGATACGCCCGTTCCGGGACTCGGTGGCAGCAACGAGATTGGTCTGCTCGCCGGCGCGCTGGAGGTCTTCAAGACCAACGGGATCGAGCGGCGCCGCCTCACCGAGCAACAGTTGCACGAAGCGCAGCACCAGGCCGAGCGCTCGAAATATCTCGACGCCCGGATCAAGGGTTTCAACGAGCTCGTGGCAGGCGTCGTCGACCGCGTGGCGTCCTCGGCCGTGCATCTGAAGCGCAATGCCGAGACCCTGTCGCAGGCCCCCAACGACACCAGCAGCAAGGCCAACGCGGTGGCGAGCGCCGCAGGCCAGGCCAGCGCCAGCGTCCAGACGGTTGCGGGCTCCGCCGAGGAGATGACGAACTCGATCGGAACGATCAGCCGCCGCGTCACGGACGCGACCCAGCGTGCCGAGGGCGCGGCGGCCCAGGCCGAGAAGAGCCGCAACACCATCCACACCCTGTCGGAGGCGGCCGACAAGATCGGTGAGGTGGTGCAACTCGTGCAGGCCATCGCTTCGCAGACCAACCTTCTGGCGCTCAACGCCACGATCGAGGCCGCGCGGGCAGGTGAGGCTGGCAAGGGTTTCGCCGTGGTGGCCTCCGAGGTGAAGAGCCTCGCTCACCAGACCAGCAAGGCGACCGAGGAGATCACCTCGCACGTCGCCAGCATCCAGGGTATCACCGCCGAGACGCGCGGCGCGATCGATGGCATCTCGAAGACGCTGTCGGAGATCTCGTCGATCATGTCCGGCATCGAGGTCGACACCGCCCAGCAGCGCAACGCGACCCAGGACATCACACGCAGCGTTCAAGATGCCGCGCGCGGCACGCTCGACGTCTCCAATCACATCGTTCAGATCACCTCGACCTCCGCCGAGACCGGGCGCATGGCGGCCGAGGCCCGCGATTCCGCCGTCGATCTGTCGCAGCAGGCCGAGACTCTGAAGCGCGAAGTCGACGAATTCATCATCGGCGTCAGAGCGAGCTGAAGCAGCGGGAAAGGCGCTCCGGCGCCAGTCACCGGAACCCTGTTAAGTTCCTGCGGAATCACGATTTTTGGGCTGCGATAAACTGCCGCATCGGCTCGGGCTTTCATTACGAAAGTTTAACCCCACCGCCAGCGCACGGTAAGGCGCGAGCCCCCATCTTCAGGTCCGTACGGTGCTGCCATCCGGCACCAAAAGGAATTCAAGGCCCTGGAGACATCTGCATGACCGACCGTGATCTTTCGAACCTTCCGTCCTACCGGCAGCCCCGCCGCTCGGTGTTCTCCGCGCGCAAGATCGCGCTGATGGCCTCGGTGGTCGCCGGTCTCGGCGTCGCCGGCTATGGCTTTGGCACGTCGACCTCGCCTGCCGACCTGTTCTCCAGCCCGGCGCATGCGCAGGTCAACAACGAGGTCCGCAAGGTCGAGCGCCCCATCGGTTTCGCCGATATCGTCGAGCGCGTGAAGCCATCCGTGATCTCGGTGAAGGTCAACATCAAGGAGAAGACCGCGAGCAACGACAGCGATGAGGATTCCTCGCCGTTCCAGCCGGGCTCGCCGATGGAGCGATTCTTCCGCCGCTTCGGCGGACCGGATGGCTTCCCGGGTCAGAAGGGCGGCCGTGGCCGCGTGGTCCAGGGCCAGGGCTCCGGCTTCTTCATCTCGGCTGACGGCTATGCCGTGACCAATAACCATGTAGTCGACGGCGCCGACAAGGTCGAGGTCACGACCGATGACGGCAAGACCTATACTGCGAAGGTGATCGGCACCGACCAGCGCACTGACGTTGCCCTGATCAAGGTCGAGGGCAGCTCGAACTTCCCGTTCGCCAAGCTTGCCGACGGCAAGCCGCGGATCGGCGATTGGGTGCTCGCGGTCGGCAATCCCTTTGGCCTCGGCGGCACCGTGACGGCGGGCATCGTATCGGCCAGTGGCCGCGATATCGGCAACGGTCCGTATGACGATTTCATCCAGATCGACGCGCCCGTGAACAAGGGCAATTCCGGCGGTCCGGCCTTCAACACCGAGGGTGAGGTGATGGGTGTCAACACCGCGATCTACTCGCCCTCCGGCGGCAGCGTCGGCATCGCGTTCTCGATTCCGGCCAGCACCGTCAAGAGCGTGGTGGCGCAGCTCAAGGACAAGGGCTCGGTCAGCCGCGGCTGGATCGGTGTGCAGATTCAGCCGGTGACGTCCGATATCGCAGAGAGCCTCGGCATGAAGAAGGCCGAAGGCGCCTTGGTTGCTGAACCGCAGGCGAATGGTCCGGCTGCCAAGGCCGGCATCGAGTCCGGCGATGTGATCACGTCGGTCAACGGCGAACCCGTCAAGGACGCCCGTGAACTCGCCCGCACCATCGGCAGCTTGGCGCCCGGCGCGACCGTGAAGCTCAACGTGCTGCACAAGGGTCAGGACAAGGTCGTGAACCTCACCCTCGGTCAGTTGCCGAACACGGTCGAGGCCAAGGCCGACACCGACACTGACACCAACAAGGGTGTGAACCGCGGCACCGACGTGCCCAGGCTCGGCATGACGGTCGCGCCCGCAAATTCGGTGGCCGGCGCTGGCAAGGATGGCGTCGTGGTCACCGAAGTCGATCCCAAGAGCGCCGCGGCCGAACGCGGCTTCAAGGAAGGCGACGTGATTCTCGAGGTCGGCGGCAAGAGCGTGAGCACCGCTGGCGACGTCCGCGACGCGATCAACACGGCGCGGACGGACAACAAGAACAGCGTCCTGATGCGCGTGAAGAGCGGCGGCCAGTCGCGCTTCGTCGCGGTGCCCCTCGCCAAGGGTTAGGCCTCAAGGGTTAGGCCTCAAGGGTTAGGCCTCAGGAGGCTTGCGAAATGAAGGGTGTCGCCGGCATCAGTCGCCCCCGCCGACGGCGCCCTTCGGGGGAGCAACACAAAGTTTGCTTCCCCTGTCTACCTTCCGGTGGAATACGCCCCCCTCCGTCGGAAGGCCTAGGGCGGTGAAGTCCCCCCAGCTTCACCGCCCGCCTTTTTCTCGACCCGAGATTCTCCCGCTCGGCTTGCATGCGATTGCCGCTCGCGCCATGTTTAGAGAAGGTTGACCTCCTTGACCGCCGCCGACCGCACAATGCGCCTCCTCATCATCGAAGACGACCGCGAATCCGCCGACTACCTCGTGAAGGCGTTTCGCGAGGTCGGCCACATTGCCGACCACGCCGGCGACGGCGAGGAAGGCCTCGCTATGGCCGAGAGCGGCGATTACGACGTGCTGGTGGTGGACCGCATGCTGCCCAAACGCGACGGCCTGTCGCTGATCGGCGCGCTTCGCGACAAGGGCGAATCGACGCCGGTGCTGATTCTCTCCGCGCTCGGGCAGGTCGACGACCGTATCAAGGGCCTGCGTGCCGGCGGCGACGACTATCTGCCAAAACCATATTCCTTCGCCGAGCTGCTGGCCCGCGTCGAGGTGCTGTCACGCCGCCGCGGCGGCCCAGCCGAGGACACGCTCTACCGGGTCGGCGATCTCGAGCTCGACCGGCTCTCCCATCGCGTCGCCCGCGGCAAGGATGAGCTGACGCTTCAGCCGCGCGAATTCCGCCTGCTCGAATACCTCATGAAGCATGCCGGCCAGGTGGTGACCCGTACCATGCTCCTGGAGAACGTCTGGGACTATCATTTCGATCCGCAGACCAACGTGATCGACGTGCACATTTCGCGGCTGCGCTCCAAGATCGACAAGGGTTTCGAGCGGCCGCTGCTGCACACGATCCGCGGCGCCGGGTACATGATCCGTGACGGCATTCGGTAAACTCGTCCGCACCACGGCGTTCCGGCTGACGCTGGTCTACCTGTTTCTGTTTGCGATTTTCGCGGCCTCGCTGCTGGGCTATTTCGCCTGGAATACGCGGCGGCTGATCACCGAAGAGATTACGCAGACGGTGAATGCCGAGACCTCGGAGATCAACGAGATCTACGGCCGCCGCGGCCTGCTCGGTCTTTCGCGCGCGATCGAATATCGGGCGCTGCGGCCGGGCGCGAACCTCTATCTCGTGACCACGCCGACGGGGCAGGCGGTCGCCGGCAATGTCGGCGCGCTGGCGCCCGGCGTCATGGCGACGGCGGGCTGGTCGGAGACGGCCTATCGGCGAATCGAGGATGCGGACGAGCGCGATCATCGCGCGCTGGTGCGCGTCACCGAGATGTCGAACGGTTTCCGGCTCTTGATCGGCCGCGATCTCGACGAGCGGCGACGGCTGTTCGGTATCGTGGCGAAGGCCGCGCAATGGTCGATCCTGATCGTCGTAGTGCTCGGTCTCGGCGGCGGCGTCTTCGTCGCGCGCAGGGTGCTGACGCGCATCGACGCGATGTCCGGCACGGCGCATCGCATCATGACGGGCGATCTCAGCGAGCGCCTGCCCGTGGGGCGCAGCGGCGACGAGCTCGACCGCCTCGCCCAAAACCTCAATGCCATGCTGGAGCGTATCGAGGCGCTGATGGCGGGGCTGAAGGAGGTCTCCGACAACATCGCCCACGACCTCAAGACGCCGCTGACGCGACTTCGCAACCGCGCCGAGGAGGCACTGGCGAAATCGGGCGGCGAGGCCGATTATCGCGCCGCGCTGGAACGGACCATTGAGGAATCCGATGGCCTGATCCGCACCTTCAACGCACTGCTGATGATCGCGCGTGCGGAATCCGGGCAGGCGCGCGGCAACATGGATGATTTCGACGCCGCCGAGGTCGCCAATGGCATCCACGAGCTCTATGAGCCGCTTGCCGAAGACGATGGCATGACCTTGAATGTCAGGTGCGAACCGACGCCGGTTCACGCTAACCGCGAGCTGATCAGCCAGGCGCTCGCCAATCTGGTCGAGAATGCGATAAAATACGGCAAGCCGGCGGCTCAGGCGGCGGGAACCGTAGTGAGCCTGGACAGCCGGCAGATCACGATCGAGGCGAAGCGCGAGGGCGATCAGGTGCTGCTCAGCGTCACCGATCGTGGCCTCGGCATCCCCGAGGCCGACCGCAAGCATGTCGTCGAGCGATTCGTGCGGTTGGAGGCCAGCCGCACGCTGCCGGGCTCCGGGCTCGGTCTCAGCCTCGCCTCGGCGGTCGCGACATTGCATGGCGGCGAATTGCGGCTGGGCGATGCGCAGCCCGGTCTCGTCGCCACGCTGGTACTGCCGGCGCGCGCAGGCGACAGGGTTGCTCCTCCGATGCAGGATGTGCCACAGAAGGTGGCATGAACCACTCCGCGCCGGGAAACGCGGACAAGCATGGCGAGGGCCTGGCCGCGCGTTTCGCGGAGGCTCCCCATATTGCCGCTTCCGCAATTGACGAACGACGTTTTGGAAATTGGCTGGCCGGGCTCGAGCCGGCACAGTCCGTCCGTCTTGAAGCATTTCTGGTCCATCCCCTGGCGCGGGATATTCTGGCCGGCATCGCGGAATTCTCGCCTTATCTGTTCGAGTTGATGCGCGCCGATCCGCCGCGCCTGATCCGGCTTCTGCAATGCGATCCGGATACGCATCTCAAGGCGTTGATTGCAGAGGCGAGAAGCGCGGTGCTCGCTGCACCCGATGAGGCCGAAGTGATGCGGCTGCTTCGCCGCATGAAGGCGGAGGCGGCGCTTCTGACCGCGTTGTGCGATATCGGCGGGGTCTGGCCGGTGATGCGCGTGACAGCGGCCCTGACCGATGTTGCCGTGTCCAGCGTGCAGGCGGCGCTCCAATACCTGCTGCGGCAGGAATCCGCTCGTGGAAAGCTCTCGCCACCCGATCCCGAGGCGCCGGAAGAGGGCTGCGGCCTGATCGTGCTCGCGATGGGCAAGATGGGTGCGGGCGAGCTGAATTATTCCAGCGACATCGACCTCATCGTGTTCTTCGATCCCGACAACACGACGCTGGCGCCCGATATCGAGCCGCAGCCGTTCTTCGTCCGCCTGACGCAAGCCATGGCGCGCATTCTCCAGCAGCGCACCTATGACGGCTACGTCTTCCGCGTCGATCTGCGCCTGCGTCCCGATCCGTCCTCGACGCAGGTGGCGATCTCCCGGCACGCCGCGCTCAATTACTATGAGCGGGAAGGGCGCACCTGGGAGCGCGCCGCGATGATCAAGGCGCGTGCTTGCGCCGGCGATCTTAAGGCTGGCGACACACTGCTCGCCGAGATCGCTCCCTTCGTCTGGCGCAAGCATCTCGACTTCGCCGCGCTTGCCGACGTCCACGATATGAAGCGGCAGATGCAGACCTATCGCGGGCAGAGTGAAATCGCGGTCGAAGGCCATAACGTCAAGGTCGGGCGCGGCGGCATCCGCGAGATCGAATTTTTTGCGCAGACGCAGCAGTTGATCGCCGGCGGCCGCCATCCGAAGTTGCGGGTGCGGCCGACGCTCGCCGCGCTCGACGTGCTCGCCGCCAGCAACTGGATCACTTTCACGGCGCGCGACGAGTTGGCCATGGCATACGCGTTTCTGCGCCGGGTCGAGCACCGCCTCCAGATGATCGCCGACGAGCAGACCCATGCCTTGCCCGACGACAAGAAGGCGGTCGAGCGCTTTGCCTGGTTCTTCGGCTACCCGGATCGCGAGGCTTTTGCGCGCGATCTGCTGAGCCAGCTCGAAGTCGTCCAGGGGCACTACGAAAAACTGTTCGAGGGCGACGATCCGACCGGCACGGCGAGATTGCCGGCGATCGACTACCGCGCCGGTCCCGAGGAGCCGCGCCTGCTCCAGCATCTGGCGTCGCTCGGCTTCAAGAAGCCCGCTGCCGTCGCGCGGACCATGCGCGACTGGATCGACGGCGACTATCGCGTGTTCCGCGTTGAGGCGACGCGAAGCGCCTTCGTCGAGTTCGTGCCGGCCCTGATCGACGGTCTCGCGCATGCCGAGGAGCCGGACCGCGCGGTGGTCGCGTTTGATCATTTTCTTCAGGCGCTGCAGCGCGGCGGGCGGCTGATCACGCTGCTCGGCCAGAACCGCGATCTCGTCGCGCTGGTGGCGCTGGTGCTCGGTGCGGCACCGCGGCTCGGCGAGATGCTGGCGCGTAAGCCGCAGCTCATGGACGGTCTGATCGATCCGCGCTTCTTCGGCGCGATGCCGGACCGACAGGAATTGTCGGCGCGGCTCGCGGCCACGGTGCAGGACGCGAGTTCCTACGAGGAGTTTCTGGATCGCCTGCGCCTGTTCGGACAGGAGAGCCTGTTCCTGATCGGCACGCGCATTCTCTCCGGCACCGTCTCGGCGCAACAGGCGAGCACCGCGTTCGCCGACGTCGCCGAAGGCATCGTCCATACCGTGCATGACCTCGTCGCCGACCGTTTCGCCGCCCAGCACGGCCGCATCCAGGGGCAGGAAACCGCGATCATCGCCATGGGCCGGCTCGGCAGCCGCGAAATGACCGCGTCCTCCGATCTCGACCTGATCCTGCTCTATGATTTCGACAGCGAGGCACCAGACTCCGATGGGCCGAAATCGCTGCAGGGCGCGCATTATTTTGCCCGCTTCACCCAGCGCCTGATCAGCGCCTTCACCACGCGAACCAATTACGGCGTGCTCTATGAGATCGACATGCGGCTGCGTCCCTCCGGGCGCGCCGGTCCGGTGGCGTCAAGCCTCGTCTCCTTCGCGGACTACCAGGCCAACGAGGCCTGGACCTGGGAGCACATGGCGCTGACGCGCGCGCGCGTGGTGTCGGCCTCGCCCGAGTTTCGCGAACGGATTGCGGCCGTGATCCGCGATGTCCTGACCCGTCGCCGCGACCCGGTGATCATCGCAACCGACGTCGCCGACATGCGGCATGCGATCGCGCAGGAGAAGGGCGAGACGGATTGCTGGGATCTGAAATATGCCGCCGGCGGCATGATCGACATCGACTTCATCGCGCAATATCTCCAGCTCGTCCATGCTCACGCAAAGCCGGAAATCCTCGATGTCGGCACGATGCAGGTGCTGGAGAATGCCGCCAGGCTGGGTGTGCTCCCGCAATCCGAGGCCGAAATCCTGCGTGCAGCAACGCGGCTCTATTACGACCTCACGCAGATCCTGCGGCTTTGCGTCAGCGATCGCTTCAGGCCGGAAACGGCGGGCACCGACCTTCAGCGGATGATGGCGCGGGCCGGCGATGCGCCGGATTTCTCATCGCTCGAGGCGCGCGTGAAGGAAACGCAGGCCGAGGTACGGCGCGTGTTCAGGGCGTTGCTGGAAGGCTCTGCTTCAGCGAGGTAAGGGCTTCGCGGACATTCGGCTCCAGGCCCGCACCGCCGGCATCGAGATGGGCGAAGATCGCGCGCTTCATCCTTGGATCCCAGAACTTCTTGATGTGCTCGGTGATCCCCGGCACGGCCTTGTCGTGGCCCTGGCTGCGGAAGAAGGTGCCAATCTGGTTGGCCATGTAGATCAGGCGATCAGGCGACATCCGCAACCTCCGTGGCATGGCGGGCCACGACCCGGCTGCCATGCGTAAACACTTCGAACCCGTCCTGCCGGGCAATCGCAATCAGCGTGATGCCGGCTGCTTCCGCGGCGCGCACCGCAAGCGCAGTGGGCGCGGAGACTGCGACCATCACCGGCGCACCGATTGCGGCGGTCTTCTGCACCATTTCCACCGAGACGCGGCTCGTCAACAGCACCAGGCCGCCGCTCGCATCCGTCCGGCTGCGCGCCAGCGAACCGGCGAGCTTGTCGAGTGCGTTATGGCGGCCGACGTCCTCGCGCAGCGCCACGATGCCGCGCGGCGGCGACCAGAACGCCGCGGCATGGACGGCGCGGGTTTGCAGATTGATCGACTGTAGCGGCGCGATGGCCTGCATCGCCGCCATGATCTGCTCCGGGGTGAAGGTCTGCCCCTGCGGCACCACGGCTGCCGGCCGCACGGCTTCAGCAATCGAATCGATGCCGCAGATTCCGCAGCCGGTCGGGCCTGCGATGTGGCGCCGGCGCTCGCTGATCCGCCCGGCGTTCTCTGATGTCAGCCACATGCGCAGTTCGATCCCCTCGTCGAGACGGACCACCTCGAGCGACCGGATCTCATCGACGGATTTGACGATACCTTCGTCCAGGCTGAAGCCGACGGCAAAATCTTCCAGGTTCTGCGGCGTACCCATCATGACGGCATAGGTGCCGCCATTATAGGTCAGCGCCAGCGGCGTCTCCTCGGGGACCAGCCGTGCCCCTTCGGACGCAGCACCGTTGCGCCATATCTCGCGGTCGATGGCCTGGACCGGCACGTGCATGCCGCTACTCCGCGGCTTCGGCCGGCGCGATGCGGCGGGAGTGCCGCGCCTGCGCATCATAGCTCTTCTGCCAGTCGGACGGGCCGTTGGACGGCGAGATCTGCACCGCCGTGACCTTGTATTCGGGACAGTTGGTCGCCCAGTCCGAAAAGTCGGTCGTAATCACGTTCGCCTGCGTGTCCGGGTGGTGGAAGGTGGTGTAGACCACGCCCGGCGCGACGCGGTCGGTAATCTCCGCGCGCAGCGTGGTCTCGCCGGCGCGGCTCTGCAGCCGCACCCAGTCGCCGTCACGCACGCCGCGCTGCTCGGCGTCGTGGGGATGGATCTCCAGCCGGTCCTCGGCATGCCAGACCACGTTCTCGGTGCGGCGCGTCTGCGCGCCGACATTGTACTGGCTGAGGATACGGCCGGTGGTGAGCAGCAGCGGAAAGCGGGGGCCGGTGCGTTCGTCGGTGGCAACATATTCAGTGACGACAAACTTGCCCTTGCCGCGGACGAAGCCGTCGATGTGCATCACCGGCGTGCCCTCCGGCGCTTTCTCGTTGCAGGGCCACTGCACCGAGCCGAGCTCGTCCAGCCTGGCGTAGGAGACGCCGGCGAAGGTCGGCGTCAGCGCCGCGATCTCGTCCATGATCTCGGACGGGTGACTGTAGTGCATGTCGAAGCCCATGGCCTTGGCAAGGCCGATCGTGACCTCCCAGTCGGCGAGCCCGTTCTTCGGCGTCATCACCTTGCGCACGCGCTGGATGCGGCGCTCGGCATTGGTGAAGGTGCCGTCCTTCTCGAGGAAGCTCGAGCCGGGCAGGAAGACGTGGGCGTAGTTCGCGGTTTCGTTCAGGAAGAGGTCGTGAACGATGACGCATTCCATCGCCGACAGCGCCGCGACCACATGCTTGGTGTTCGGGTCGGATTGCAGGATGTCCTCGCCCTGGACATAGATGCCCATGAACGTGCCTTCGATCGCGGCATCGAACATGTTGGGAATGCGCAGGCCCGGCTCGGGGTTGAGCTTGACGTTCCACAGCGCCTCGAACTGGTCGCGCACGGCATCGCCTGAGATATGGCGGTAGCCGGGCAGTTCGTGCGGGAACGAGCCCATGTCACAGGAGCCCTGCACGTTGTTCTGGCCGCGCAGCGGGTTCACGCCGACGCCGGGGCGGCCGATATTGCCGGTCGCCATCGCGAGGTTGGCGATCGCGATCACGGTGGTCGAACCCTGGCTGTGCTCGGTGACGCCGAGGCCGTAATAGATCGCGCCGTTGCCGCCGGTGGCGTAGATCCGTGCGGCTTCGCGCAGGTCCTTCGGATCGACGCCGGTCAGGATCGCGGTCGCCTCCGGGCTGTTCCTCGGCTGGGCGACGAATGCGGCCCATTCCTCGAACTCGCTCCAGTCGCAGCGCTCGCGCACGAAGGCTTCGTTGACGAGGCCCTCGGTCACGATGACATGGGCCAGCGCCGTCACGACGGCGACGTTGGTGCCGGGCATCAGCGGCAGATGCAGCGCCTTGACGTGAGGCGATTCCACCATCTCGGTGCGGCGCGGATCGATCACGATCAGCTTTGCGCCCTGACGCAGCCGCTTCTTCAGGCGCGATGCGAAGACCGGATGAGCCGAGGCCGGATTTGCGCCGATGATCATGGCGACGTCGGTATTCTCCACCGAGTCGAAGTCCTGCGTGCCGGCCGACGTGCCGAAGGTCTGCGACAGGCCATAGCCGGTCGGCGAATGGCAGACGCGTGCGCAGGTGTCGACATTGTTGTTGCCGAAGCCGGCGCGGATCAGCTTCTGCACCAGATAGGTTTCTTCGTTGGTGCAGCGCGACGAGGTGATGCCGCCGATGGCGTCGCGGCCGTATTTTTTCTGGATGCCGCGCATCTTCGTGGCGGCAAACGAGAACGCTTCATCCCACGACACCTCGCGCCAGGGATCCTCGATCCTTTCGCGGATCATCGGCCGGAGGATTCGTTCCTTGTGGTTGGTGTAGCCCCAGGCGAAACGGCCCTTGACGCAGGAATGGCCGCGATTGGCCTTGCCGTCCTTGTAGGGCACCATACGGACGACTTCCTCGCCGCGCATCTCGGCCTTGAAGGCGCAGCCGACGCCGCAATAGGCGCAGGTGGTGACCACGGAGTGCTCGGGCTGGCCGATCTCGATCACGGATTTTTCCGTCAGCGTCGCAGTCGGGCAGGCCTGCACGCAGGCGCCGCAGGAGACGCATTCGGAGCCGAGGAAGCTCTCGCTCATGCCAGGCGAGACGCGGCTGTCGAAGCCGCGCCCGGAGATGGTGAGCGCAAAGGTGCCTTGCACCTCCTCGCAGGCGCGGACGCAACGCGAACAGACGATGCACTTGGAGGGATCGTAGGTGAAATAGGGATTGGACTCGTCCTTCGGCATCCAGGCGTCGTTCGCTTCGCCATTGGATTTTGCGAAGACATGGTTCTCGCCTTCATAGCCGTAGCGCACGTCGCGCAGGCCGACGGCGCCGGCCATGTCCTGCAATTCGCAATCGCCGTTGGCGCCGCAGGTGAGGCAGTCGAGCGGATGGTCCGAGATGTAGAGCTCCATCACGCCCTTGCGCAGCGTCTTCAGCCGCTCCGTCTGGGTGTGCACGACGAGGCCGGACATCACGGGTGTAGTGCAGGAGGCTGGCGTGCCGGCACGGCCCTCGATCTCGACGAGGCAGAGGCGGCAGGAGCCGAACGCATCCACCATGTCAGTCGCGCAGAGCTTGGGGATCTGATGGCCTGCATCCATCGCGGCACGCATGATCGAGGTGCCTTCGGGCACCGTGACCTCTTTGCCGTCGATGGTCAGCGTGACCATCGTTGCCGATTTCGAACGCGGCGTGCCGAAGTCGATTTCTTCGATCAGAGACATCGTCGTTCTCCTATTCCGCGGCCTGAAGCGTGGTCGGGGCCGGGACGAAATCCTCCCGGAAGTGCTTCAGTGCGCTGAGCACCGGGTAGGGCGTGAAGCCGCCGAGCGCGCAGAGCGATCCGAATTTCATGGTGTTGCAGAGGTCTTCAACGATCGCGAGGTTTTCGCTCACGCGCTCGCCGCGCATGATCTTCTCGATGGTCTCGACGCCGCGGGTCGAGCCGATCCGGCAGGGCGTGCATTTGCCGCAGGATTCGACGGCGCAAAATTCCATTGCGAAGCGCGCCTGCCTGCGCATGTCGACGCTGTCGTCGAACACGACGATGCCGCCATGGCCGATCAGGCCGTCGCGCGCAGCGAAGGCCTCGTAGTCGAACGGTGTGTCGAACAGGCCGCGGGGGAAATAGGCGCCGAGCGGTCCGCCGACCTGCACCGCGCGGACCGGACGGCCAGTGGCGGTGCCGCCGCCGATGTCGTCGACAAGCTCGCCCAGCGTCACGCCGAACGCGGTCTCGAACAGCCCGCCATGGCGGACGTTGCCGGCAAGCTGGATCGGCATCGTGCCGCGCGAGCGGCCCATGCCGAAATCGGCATAGGCCTTGGCACCTTCGGCGAGAATGAAGGGGATTGCTGCGAACGACAGCACGTTGTTGATCACCGTGGGCTTGCCGAACAGGCCGCGATGCGCCGGCAGCGGCGGCTTTGCGCGCACGAGGCCGCGGCGGCCCTCGAGGCTTTCCAGCAGCGAGGTCTCTTCGCCGCAGACGTAGGCGCCGGCGCCGACCCGCACTTCGAGATCGAAGCTATGCATGGAGCCGTCGATCTTGTCACCGAGATAGCCGCCGCGCTTTGCCGCAGTGATCGCCGCGTTCATCGCTTCGACCGCATGCGGATATTCGCTGCGGATGTAGATATAGCCCTTGGTCGCGCCGACGGTGATCGCGGCGGTCGTCATGCCCTCGATGACGAGGAAGGGATCGCCTTCCATGATCATGCGGTCGGCAAAGGTGCCGCTGTCGCCTTCATCGGCGTTGCAGACGATGAACTTGCGATCGCTCTTCGCTTGCGCGACCGTCTTCCACTTGATGCCGGTCGGGAACCCCGCGCCACCGCGGCCGCGCAATCCGGACGCGGTGACCTCGGCAAGTGTCGCATCGGAGCCGAGCGACAGGGCGCGCTCCAGGCCCTTGTAGCCGCCATGAGCGCGGTAATCCCCAAGCGAGCGCGGATCGGTCACGCCGCAGCGCGCGAAGGTGAGGCGGGTCTGGCGCTTCAGCCAGGGGATCTCGTCGGTGGCCCCTAACCGCAGCAGATGCGGGGTGTTGCCGGCGAGCGCATCGAGCAGCGAAGGCACATCGTTCTCGCTGACCGGGCCGAACGCGATCCGGCCGTGCGGCGTCGCGACCTCGACCAGCGGTTCCAGCCAGTACAAGCCGCGAGAGCCGGTCCTGACGATCTCGACGGCAACGCCACGCACGGCCGCAGCCTGTTGCAGCGCCAGCGCAACCTCGTCGGCGCCGACAGCAACCGCACCCGCATCGCGCGAGACGAACAGACGCATGCTCATCGTTGCGCCTCCGCCACCAGCGCATCGAGACGTTTCTCGTCGAGCCGGCCGACGAGGCGCCCGTCGAGCATCGCCGACGGCGCAGTCGCACAGAGGCCGAGGCAGTAGATCGGCTCCAGCGTAACGCGATCATCGGCCGTCGTGTTGCCGAGCGACACGCCAAGCCTGGCCTCGGCGCGTGCAGCCAGCGCTTCGCCGCCCGCAGCCTGGCAGGCTTCCGCGCGGCAGAGTTTCAGCACATGGCGGCCGGCCGGCTTGTGGCGGAAATCATGGTAGAACGTGAACACACCGTGGACCTCGGCGCGCGACAGATTGAGCGCCCGCGCCACCATGGGAATGGCTGCCTCCGGCACGTAGCCGAAGGCCTCCTGGAGCGCGTGCAGGACGACCAGCGTCGCGCCTTCCTGGCTGGCATGTTCGGCGATGATCTCGGCGCCGCGCGTTTCGTCCCAAAGTTCGTGATGAGCTTCGTAAACCGCTGTCATTCTTCATTCTCGGCCGGAGTGACTGACCCCTATGAGTATTTGGAATCGTTCGAAGATCAATAAAGCTGTCTCATGCTGCGATTGCGAATTCAGATCGATTTCCCAGCGCAATCGGTCGATACGAAAATGCGATTGGCGCCGTTCGGTCCGGCGGTTTTTGCGTGTTGAGAGGGGGAGGCCGTGCTAGCTTGCATGCCACGGCAGAATCCGAGGGGACGTACGGTTGCTCGACAAGCTTGAACTGTTGCTGGCGCTGGCGAAGGAGCGGCATTTCGGCCGGGCCGCCGAGGTGTGCGGCGTGACGCAACCGACCATGTCGACCGGGCTGAAGCAGCTCGAGGAGATTCTCGGCGTGATGCTGGTCCAGCGCGGATCGCGCTTCCAGGGCTTTACCCCCGAGGGCGAGCGGGCGCTGGATTGGGCGCGGCGGATCGTGGGCGATGCCCGCGCCATGCGCCAGGAGATCAATTCGCTGAAGGACAAGCTCTCCGGCGAGATCCGCATCGCCGCGATCCCGACCGTGCTCGGTATGGTCGCCGCGCTGACGACGCCGTTCCGCGCCAGGCATCCCGACGTGCGCTTCCGCATCCAGTCCACCACCTCGTCCGAGGTGCTGGGATTGCTCGAAAATCTCGAGGTCGACGCGGGGCTGACCTATATCGAGAACGAGCCGATCGGCAAGGTCCGCACCATCCCGCTCTACAACGAGAGCTATCGTCTTCTGACCGCGCCGGACGCGATGTTTGGCGACCGCGAGACCGTGACGTGGAAGGAGGTCGGGCAGGTGCCGCTATGCCTCCTGACGCCCGACATGCAGAACCGCCGCATCATCGATCGCGCGCTGCGCTCGGTCGGCGCGGAGGCGACACCGACGCTGACCTCGAACTCGCTGCTCGTGCTGTTCACGCATGTGAAGACGGGGCGCTGGGCGAGCGTGATGCCGGCGAAGCTGGCCGAGACGCTCGGCCTTTCCGATACCGTGCGCTCGATTCCGATCATCGATCCCGAGGTCAATTACAGCATCGGCATGGTGATCCCGCAGCGCGATCCGATGACGCCGCTGATCGCCGCGCTGGTCAATGTCGCGCGCGAGGTGGCGCCTACGCTGCAGCTCTAGCACGGCTTCACGCCGCGGCGGAAACCCCGATTGCCACCTTCTTGGCGTCGCGCGGCAGCGTCACGCGCACGACGGTGCCGACCTTGAGCTTGGAGCGCAACCGCATCGAACCGCCATGGAGCTGTGCCAGCGAGCGGGCGATCGCAAGCCCCAGTCCCGAGCCGTGATAAGTCTTCGTGAGCTGGCTCTCGACCTGCTCGAACGGGCGCCCCAGCCGCGCCAGCGAATGCGGCGCAATGCCGATGCCGGTATCGGCGATCATCAGCACGATCCTGTCGTCGAGCTGCCGGCTACGCACCACGATGCGGCCGCCGTCCGGCGTGAACTTCACCGCATTCGAGAGCAGGTTGACGATGATCTGCTTGGTCGCGCGCCGGTCCGCGACGACGGAGATGGAGTTTGCGATGTCCGCATCGAGCGTCAGGTGCTTGTCTTGCGCGCGGCCGGAGACGACGCGCAGGGACTCGGCGAGCGTCCGTGCCAGGTCGAGCTCTTCCATGTCGAGCTTCATGCGGCCGGCCTCGATCTTGGACATGTCGAGGATGTCGTTGATGACCTCAAGCAGGTAATGCCCGCTGGTCAGGATGTCGTGGCAATATTCCTGGTACTTCTCCGAGCCGAGATCGCCGAACATGCCTGAGCCCATGATCTCGGAGAAGCCGATGATCGCGTTGAGCGGCGTGCGCAGCTCGTGGCTCATATTGGCGAGGAATTTCGACTTGGTCTGGTTGGCTTCCTCGGCCCGGGTTTTCTCGCGCTGATACTTCTCGGCGAGATCGGCGAGCTCGCCTGCCTGGCGTTCGAGCGCCGCCTGAGAGCGCTTCAGGTCGATGACGGTGGCACGCAGGCGCAGATCGTTGTCGACGAGCTTCTGCTCGTGCTCCTTGATGCGGGTGATGTCGGTGCCGACCGAGACGTAGCCGCCGTCCTTGGTGCGGCGCTCGCTGATGTGCAGCCAGCTGCCGTCGTCGAGCTGCGCCTCGAAGGTGCGCGCGCCCGGGCTCTGGCTTGCGGTCTCGTTGTGACGGGTGCGGACCTCCGGCATGCGGCCGACTTCGAGCACGGTCTCGTAGGACGTGCCGGGAATGACGGCGCTGTCGGGCAGCCTGTGCAGGCGCTGGAAGTGAGAATTGCAGAGCACGAGGCGGTCGCTGGCGTCCCACAGCACGAAGGCCTCGGGAATGGTCTCGATCGCGTCGCGCAGCCGCAGGTCGGCTTCCACAGTCCTCTCGGCGAGGCTCTTCTGCTCGGTGATGTCGACCGCGATGCCGATCAGGTGGACGCTGGAGTCGGTTGCGCCGCGCGTCTTTTCGCAGCGGACGCGCAGCCAGATCCAGTGGCCATCGACATGCTGCATGCGGAAGGTCTGGTCGATGTGGTCGATCTTCTCGGAGATGAGCTGGTCGGCTATCGCGAACAGGTCGATATCGTCGGACTTCACCAGCGCGTTGACCTCGCCGAAGGTGAGGAGCTCGTTGCGGCCGTCGAGGCCGAGCATCGAGAACATCGACTGCGACCAGAAGATTCGGCCGCGCGACAGATCCCAGTCCCACAGGCCGCAGCGGCCGCGGTTGAGCGCGGTGTCGATCCGGCCGCGCACGGCGTCGTTGATCAGGTCGCCCTCGCGGGCGCGGGTCGACTGCCAGTGGAAGGCGAAGCCGAGGATCAGGACCACGAAGCCGGTGGTCGCCGACAGCGTCACCGAGAGCGCCGCGTCCGAGCCCCAGATCGGCTCGTTGCGCTCCTGGATCACGTTGACGAGGCCTGGCAGCGACTTGATCGGGCGCGAGGTCGCCATCGCGGCGTTGCCGTTCGGCAGTGTCATGTCGGCGACGTCGGTGTCGCGCGGCGGCGCCGCCAGCAATTGCGCCGTCGTGATCGAATCGAGCAGGCGGTCGTTGCCGGCAGGATCGCCGTCGACGGGGATGCGCGCGAGGATGCGGCGGTCGACGCCGGCCGAGGTGACGATGACGTGGCGGCCCAAAGCCGTGCCCCAGGACGGGATCAGGTCGGGCAGCAGCGTCGGCAGGCTCTCGATGTTCTTCAGCCGCTCCTGCCGTGCGGAGGTGAGGCGGTCGATGCGTTCGGCGAGCAGGTCGGCCAGCGCCGAGATGTCATGCCGGATCACCAGGCGCTTCTGGCGCGTCTGATCGACGACCTGGACGAAGGCGCCGAGGCAGATCGTGATGAGGAAGGCAATGATCAGCGTCGGCACGGCGCGGCGCAGCGCCGGCTCTGCGATCAGGAGCCGATGATAGGCAGGTTTCGCGATCGATTGCGCCAATCCTTTGATCGAATCGGATTGGACACACGCGTTCGCGGCGTCTGCACGCGCCATGCCTTCGGCCCCCTGAAAACCTGCTTGCGACTAGGTCCGGAAAGCAGCCCCACGTCGCTTCCGAATCACAGCGATTTGAATCCAGTTTTCGCAGGCTGTCGAGAGTCAACGAATCGTTAATGCGAATTTATTCTTATCCCGCGCAGAATTTGCGCGGCCCTCGTCCGCAATATGACGCGCGTCGCGAGTCCGAAACGAGAACGTGTGACTCCTCGCACGCTCTGCGTCACGCCCGCGGCGGTTCGGCATGACTGATGACGCGCTTCACGCTGGGAAACGCGCGTCGCAGTGCGCGTTCGATCGCATCGACATGCTCGTGCACCCTGGTCACGCTCATCGACGGCGCGGCGCGGCAGTGGAAGTTGACGATCTCGCCGGCATCGGTGTTGCGGACCCGAACATTATGAATGTCGTGGATCTCGCCGCGGGCGGCATATTCCGTGAGCGCAGCCGCAATGGTCTGGACCCGTTCCGGTGCTGCATCGACGCCGAACGGGTGTTCCGGTTCCAGCGGCTCGATATGAACGTCGACCTCCACATCGGCGCCGAACTCCTCCTGGATGTTGCGCTCCAGTGTGTTGGCGATCTCATGGGCGGCGTCGAGTTGCATCTCGGCATCGACCTCGAGATCGATGCCGACGATCAGCTTGGCGCCGAGGTCGTGCACCGTGACGTGGTGGATGGCGAGGCCCGAATTATGCGCGATCACCATGATCCGGTCGCGCACGGTCTCGTTGTCGCGCGCGACAGGCGCCGCCGTGAAGGTGAGGTCGGCATCGCCGAAGACCTTGTCGACGGCCGCTTGCGCGTCGCGCTTGATGTCTTCGACGCGGTCGATCGGGTAGGTCCGAGGCACCTTGGCAATGGTGTCGATGAACGTGGTTGCGCCGACCATGCGCACCCGCAGCCGTTCGACGCCGATCACGCCCGGCACACTGCGGATCGCGGCGCGGGCTTTTTCCTGTGCACCTTCCGGCGCGCGGTCGACCAGCGTCTGCACGGTCGAGCCCGCCATGCGCAGGCCGAGCAGTGCGATCATGACAGCGACCGCCGCGGCGGCCGCTGCGTCGCCCCACCAGAAGCCGAGGCCTGCCAGCACGAGGCCGACGATCACGGCAAGCGAGCCGAGCACATCGGAAGCAAAATGCAGCGCATCCGCCGCCAGCGCCTGGCTCCTGGTCTCCCGCGCGGCGCGGTGCAGGGCGCGCGCGCGCCACAGGTTCACGGCGATGTCGATCACGAGCACGACGAACGGCACCGCCGTGATGATCGGTGGCGGGGATCCCTCGCGGATGCGGCTATAGGCTTCGACCAGGATGCCGCCCGCGAGCACGTAGAGCAGGGCGGTGACGCCGAGCGCAGAAACGCTTTCGAGCTTGCCGTGGCCGTAATGATGCTCGTCGTCCGCGGGCTTGTCGGACACCCGCACCACCGCCCACGTGATGATGGTCGCGATCAGGTCGATCGAGGAGTGCAAGGCCTCCGAAATCAGCGCGAGCGAACCGATCGCGATGCCGACCGCGAACTTGGCCGCGGCCATGCCGCCGCTGGCGAAGATCGAGATCGCCGCAACCGACGTCTTGCTGTGCTGGGAGGTCATGGCGGGGATTTAGCAGCCCTGCAGTGAACATCAAGCGGCAGTCCACAGCTGTAGTCGCAAGTGAGTTGCAGGAGCGTATCCACCAACCCCGTCATGCCCGGGCTTGTCCCGGGCATCCACGTTCTTCTGCGCGAGGGGTAAAGACGTGGATGGCCGGGTCAAGCCCGGCCATGACGGGGAGAGAGCGCAGTGCTGTCGCTCTTGCCCGCTGTTGTCCCTTCACAGCGTCACGACGATCTTGCCGAGATGCCTGTTCGCTTCCATGTGCCCGAACGCCTCGTCGATGTCGTCGAACGCGAACACCTTGTCGATCGGCAGTTGCAGTTTTCGCGACTCTACCGCACCCCAGATGTCCTTCTTGACCTCGTCGAAGATCTCGCGGACCTCCTCGATGGTCCGGGTGCGGAAGGTGACGCCGACATAGTCGATGCGGCGCGCGGCGTGCAGGTCGAAGTTGAAGTCGGCATGGGTGCCGCCGAGCCGGCCGACATTGACGATGCGGCCCTTGACCCTGGTGGCGGCGAGGTTCTGGTTGGCGACCTTGCCCGAGACCTGATCGACGATCAGGTCGACGCCTTCGCCGTTCGTCGCCTTCAGCACCTCGTCGACCCAATTTGGATCGGAGGAGTCGATTGCGAGATCGGCGCCATACGCGGCAAGCCGGCCGCGGCGAGTGGCGTCAGTGGAGGAGCCGATCACGAGCCTTGCACCTTTCAGCTTGGCGATCTGCATCGCCATCAGGCCGACGCCGGAGCTTGCGCCCTGGATCAGCACGGCTTGTCCCGGCTGCACGCCGCCGACGGTGACGACGGCGTTGTGCATGGTCGCAAGCGCGACGGGGAGGGTGGCCGCTTCCTCGAAATTCATGTTCGAGGGCGCGTGGAACAGCCGGCCGTGGTCGGCCAGCGTATATTCCGCGAACGCCGCGCCGCCCGAACCCATGATGCGGTCGCCGACTGTCACGCCCTTCGCATCCGGGCCGAGCTCGGCGACTTCGCCGGCCCATTCCATGCCGAGGACGGTGCCGGCGCCGCCGGCCACGCCATGAGCGTGGCCCTTGCGCATGCCGGTGTCGGCGCGGTTCAGTCCGCAGGCACGGACGCGGACCAGCACCTGCGTGCCTTTAGGTTTTGGTTGAGCGACGTCGGAAATCTTAGCCCTATCAGGACCATAGACGTAGGCTTTCATGCGTTACCTCGGACTCAATTGAGTTTGTACATGAAGAGCGATGCCGGTCTTCGCCTCTCCCCGCTTGCGGGGAGAGGCCGACGCGCGGAACGCGCGGCGGGTGAGGGGGAGTCTCGGCGAGTCCAATTCTCATCGTCCTCGTGGAGACTCCCCTCACCCCAACCCTCTCCCCGCAAGCGGGGCGAGGGAGCATACTTTCGGCGTGGCAGGCGCCGCGTTCAAATCACAACAGCGATCATTCGGCCGCCTGCGCCGTGGGGCCGGATCTGCAGCGAGGGCGGGGCGATCATGCAGGACGCGAAGGGTGATTCCGTAGGACGGACAATAAAGGCGCAATGCATTCCGCAATTGCCGCCGTCTGGCCTTTGCCAGGACGATGGCGAGAATGCAGGAGACACGACTGTCTCCACGTCGCCATTGCGAGCACAGCGAAGCAATCCAGCGTCCCTCCGCGGATGCAGTCTGGATTGCTTCGCTGCGCTCGCAATGACGGGCGCTTGCTACTCCGCCGACAGCCGCACCATCTGGCGGCCGCCATTCATTTCTTTGAGGTTGTTGACGAAGTTTTCCGGACGCTGCCAGCGGTACGGGACCTTCAATCCCATGAATTCCGCGATGTCACCGATGAAGCCCGTGCAGTTGGTGGTCTCGGCGTTCCAGACCGGCGAGCTCGCCTGCAGTTTCCTAATGTAGGCGAACACGCGCTTTGCGTCGGCCTCGTTCAGGTAGACGCGGTAGCTGGCCGTCAAATAGTCCGGATCGAGATCGCCATAGCTCGCGCCGGTCTCCGATGGCACCCAGGTGAGGTGACCGAGCACGTAGGCCCAGGTATCGCCAGCCGGCGTCAGGCCTGCAACCTCGACTGCGCGCTCGCTGGTCTTACCGTACCAGACGAAGGCATGGCCCCAACTCGCGGCCGTGCGGGCGCGGAAGTCGACGTAGTAGGGACCTTTCTCCACGCGCGCGACCGGCCGCCGCGTCGATTGCGGCGCCGGTCGCGATGCGGCGGTGTCGGTCGAGACAAGCGCATTTGCCTCGGCAATGCGCTTGTTTGCTTCGTGGGCCGATGCCGATGGCGTTGTGCACGCGATCATGGTCGCGAGGGCGAACCCTGCGAGCAGGCAGTATCCCGGTCGATCAGGTTTGGT
Source organism: Bradyrhizobium sp. CSA207 (assembly GCF_029051685.1). Lineage (GTDB taxonomy): Bacteria > Pseudomonadota > Alphaproteobacteria > Rhizobiales > Xanthobacteraceae > Bradyrhizobium. The sequence goes on from NZ_JAACFT010000004.1 coordinate 91,863, forward strand.
CATTACGTCGTGCCCCTCGACTGTCGGTCGTTCACGCAGCCAAGTTGCGCGTCAGTAGCGCGACACGACCGGGCCGGGCGCCTTGCCGATCGGGGTCTTTCCAACCGGGCTCTTGCCAATCGGCATCTTGCCGATCGGCGCCTGCTCCTGGGCATAGATGGGCTGCCGGCGCGGCAGATCCGCAGCGTTCGCAGCCGTCACCAGAGCAAACGTAGCACCCACGACAAATACAATCTTCTTCACAGTCATACCCCTGAAGGTTTGGTCCAAACACGGCAGTGCCGTGCCCCCAGACACGCCCCACAGATGCGCGTCGGAATGCGTCTACAGTGCGGCAGACGCGGGACATGTTGGCGGCATCTGTCGGGCGTGCGGCAGATGTGATGTGCGTCCAGGTGTTTCGGCGCCGCGCCGCGCGCTCGTCAGCGATCGGCGCTCAGGCGGAAATGCATCTCGATCTTTGTGGGCGATGCTTCGCTGGCAACGTACCAGGGCGAATAGCCGGGCGTGGGATCCGGATCGGAGGAAAGATCAATCGGCCAGGTTTGCGTTGGAATGCCCGGGAGCGTGAGCCTGACGAGGCGGTGGCGCGTCTTGTACGTCAACGACGCGGAGCCAATGATCGCCGGACGGTCACCATCATGAGCGCGCCAGTTCGCGGCCGGCGATGCCATCGCATATCCCCGCGCTTCCTCGACCTCGATCCGCACGTCGTCCTTGTTATCCGGCAGGGTCATTCCGGCGGGTAGCCGGAACTCAAGCTCGAGGGTCATGAAGCCGTGGCTGAGATAAGGCGAGCGGATCAATTCGTACCACGCCCACCAGGCCAGGCCTGCTGTGATAAGCATAACCGTGACGGCAAAGGGGAAAGACAGCCGCGTCTCGGTGCGAACTGCGGCGCTGGATGTGTCCGCAACGGACGGAGCCGCACTGTTTCGAGCGAAGCCAATGCGCGTGAACAGCCAGATGCCTGCGATGAGGCCGACCACGCCGCCTATCGGGCCGACGTCGAAGAATGCACCCATGGCGATCCCGCCATCGCGGTCCGGCCCGGCCAGCATGATCACCAGCGCTGCAAGCGCGGACCAGCCGGCGAGCATTCCGAGCAGAGCGGAGAGGAGACCAAGGACGAAGCGCATCCGTAGTTGGTCGCACCGAGATGGATCGCGGTTCGAAACCCGGTGCGGGTGTCAGCCAATCCGAAATTCGTTGGTCAGCTCGCCGATGCCGTCGACCGCGACCGTCACAATATTGACCGGCTCCTTCATCACGCCGACACCGACCGAGGTGCCGACGGCGATGAGGTCGCCGGGGAGCAGCGTCATGTCGTGCGAGATCTTACTGACCAGTTCCTCGGCGCTGAAAATCATATCCGCGATCGGATAGTTCTGCCGCTCCACGCCGTTGAGAATGGTGCGGACAGTGAGCTTGGCGGGATCGAGGCCGGTCGCGATCACCGGACCGAACGGGCCGTAATCGTCGATGCCCTTGGCGCGCGCCCATTGGGCGAAGGTGGGATCGCGGGTGAGGATGTCGTTGGCGGTGATGTCGTTGACGCAGGTGTAGCCGAAGATGAAGGCGCGGGCCTCGGCGGGAGAAACGCGGGCGCAGGTCCTGCCGATGACGATGCCGAGCTCGCCCTCATAGGTGGTCTTGCCATCGTAGGAGGTGGGGCGGCGGATCACGGCGCCGGGCGCTGCGATGCTGGTGGTAGCCTTCAGCAGATAGAGCGGCTCGGGCGGCTCGGGCTGGTTGAGCTTTGTGGCGAGCGCGTGAAAATTGTTCCAGAGCGCGACGATCTTGCTGGGCGCGCAGGGTGCCAGCAGCTCGACCTCGGCCAGCGCCAGCGTCTTGCCGCTCGCCTTGTTCAGGCCAAACATCTCGCCCTCATGCACGCTGATGCCGGATGGCGTCAGCGTGCCGAAGCCGGTTGCGCCGTGGCGGAAGCGCAGCCATTTGGTCACTTCGCCAGCCATCATGCCACCGCCAATGCGCGCGGATCGGCCGGCGCCGAGACGCCGTCATAGAGCCCGGCGATGCGGGCGCGCTGGGTCACCATCGCCAGCACCGAGTCCAGCGCGGGCGTGGCGATCCCGGTCATGCGGCCCATCTCCTGCACGACGGTGACGAGCGGATCGATCTCCATCGGGCGGCCTCGCTCGAGATCCTGAAGCATCGAGGTCTTGTGCGCGCCGACCTTGCGGGCGCCTTCGATGCGGCGCTCGACATCGACGCGGAATTTGACGCCAAAGGCCTCGGCGATGCCTTGCGTCTCCACCATGATCGCCCGCGACAGCGCCCGCGTCGCAGGATCGGTGCAGATCACGTCGAGGGTCGCATGGGTCAGCGCGCTGATCGGGTTGAAGCAGACATTGCCCCACAGTTTTAGCCAGATCTCGTCGCGGATACGGTCGAGCACAGGCGCTTTCATGCCGGCGGCGACGAAAAGATCGGCGAGGCGCTGCACATCCGGCGTGATCTCGCCAGAGGGCTCGCCGAGCGGGAAATTGTTGCCGTAGACGTGACGGATCACGCCGGGTGCCTCGATCTCGGTCGCGGGATAGACGATGCAGCCGATGGCGCGTTCGGCGCCAAGCTCGCGCCACTGCCGCCCGCCGGGATCGATGCTCTCCAGCGTGGTGTTCTCGTATGGGCCGCCGTGCTTGTAGAAGTACCAATAGGGGATGCCGTTGACCGCGGTTACGATGCGGGTGTGGGGCCCGAGCAGCGGCTGTATCTTCTCGATCACGCCGGTGATCGAATGCGCCTTCAGCGTGATGATGACGTAGTCCTGCACGCCGAGCTCGGCGGCATCGTCGGTGCAGCGCGGATAGACGGTGTGCGTCTCCTCGCCCGCAAGCAGCGTCAGGCCGCGCCCGCGCATCGCGGCAAGGTGCGCACCGCGTGCGATCAGGCTGACATCGGCGCCCGCGCGTGCGAGCTGAACTCCGAGATATCCGCCGATCGCGCCGGCGCCGTAGATGCAGATCTTCATGAAATCCTCGCGGGACCAAAATTGGTCGTTTATTCGATCGTTCACGCCACAGGCTCTCTGTACCTCTCCCGCTTGCGGGAGAGGTCGACGCGCTCGAAGAGCGCGGCGGGTGAGGGCTCTATCCTCTTGGGGAGTCTCCCTGGCGGAGACACCCTCTCCCCAACCCTCTCCCGCAAGCGGGAGAGGGGGCGCGCCTTTTTCCATGGCTGCAGTTCAGGAAGGGCGACGACGCCTTCAGGCTGCTGCTTGCGGCGTGCCGTTGATCGCTTCGTCCATGGCAGCGGCGATGTCGCGCATGCTGATGACGGAGACGAGGCTGTAATCGTCGATCACCGGCAGATGGCGGATGTGATTCCGGTTCATCAAGTGCCGGACGTGCTCGATCGTGTCGCTCGAGGTGCAGGAGACGAGCTGCTGTACCGAGACGAGCTGCGAGACCTTGACGTTGACGGCGCCCGCGCCGTGCTCGGCGACGGCGCGCACCACGTCGCGCTCGGTGAACATGCCGACGGCGGTGTTTCCTTCCGAGCGGACCACGTCCTTGACCACCAGCGCGCTGATGTTGTTGGCGCGCATCAGCTTGGCGGCGATACCCACTGTTTCGTTCATTCGCACCGTGACAACGCGCGGCGTCTTCTTGCGCAGAATGTCTCCGACCAGCATTGCAACCTCCCTGGGTGAATGATGCGAGGAAGTGTGGTATACATAATGCCAATCGTCAAGCGTTGGATTTGGTTGATCCGAAAAATTCTTCCGGCAGGAATACTGACGTTTATCGCGGGTCCCAAAACAAAAGGGGCGCATTGCTGCGCCCCTTTTTCAACTGTGCAAAGGCCTGTGGTCGCTACGCCGTCTCGGTCTTGGCGTTGCCGGTCGCAGGGCTGGCGCTTTCGGCTTCCTTGCCGAGGATGAAAGAGCGGCGCAGCGGCTTGATGACGAACAGCGCCATCAGCGCTGCCGTCGCGTTCAGCGCGACCGCCACAACGAACACGGCTTTCCAGCCGTAGGCGGCCGAGATCACGCTCGCCAGCGGGACCAGGAGCGAAGCGGTACCCTTCGCAGTGTAGAGCATGCCGTTGTTGGTGGTCGCGTATTTCGAGCCGAAGGTGTCGCCGCAGGTCGCGGGGAACAGCGAGTAGATCTCGCCGAACACGCCGAAGTAAATTGCGGTCGCGAGCACGAAAACGATCGGAACGTGACCGTAGGTCGATAGCGCCAGCAGCATCAGCGCGGCCGTGCCGAAGGCGATGAACATGGTGTGCTCGCGGCCGATCGTGTCGGAGACCCAGCCGAAGAACGGCCGGCCGAAGCCGTCGAAGATGCGGTCGAGCGAGATCGCAAAGGTCAGCGCCGCCATCTGAAAGCCGGCCAGCGTGACCGGCGTGTCGGCGATCTTGAAATCGCGCGCGATCGGCGCGATCTGCGCCGCCGTCATCAGGCCGCCGGAAGCGACCATGACGAAGACGAGGTACATCACCCAGAAAATAGGGCTCCGCAGCACCTGCGGCGGGGTGAAGTCGATCTTGGTCTGCGGCAGGTTGAGCTGCTTCTTCTTGGGCGGGATCGCGAGCCGCGGCGGCTGGATGAAGAAGGCGAGCACGAAGACGATCAGGCCCTGGCCGATACCGAAGGTGAAGAACGCGCCCTGGTAGCCGCTCGATGCGATCATGGTCGCGATCGGCACCACGGTGATTGCGGCGCCTGCGCCAAAGCCTGCGGCAGTCGCGCCGGCGGCGAGGCCGCGGCGATCGGGAAACCATTTCAGCGCATTGCCGACGCAGGTGCCGTACACGGCGCCTGCGCCCATGCCGCCGACGATCGCTGCCGCATAGAGCAGGGTGAGCGAGTCAGCGTAGGAGTTGAGGATCCAGGACAGCGCGATCATGACGCCGCCGAACATGATGACGATGCGCGGGCCATATTTGTCGACGAACCAGGCTTCGATCGGAACGAGCCAGGTCTCGGTGACGACGAAGATGGTGAAGGCGAGCTGGATCGCGGCGCGGCCCCAATGGTGAACCGCATCGATCGGATCGACGAACAGCGTCCAGCCATATTGCAGGTTGGCAATCATCGCCATGCAGACGATGCCCATGCCGAGTTGGAGCCAGCGGAAACCGGTTCGAAGGGGCGCAGCGGTCACGGCGCCGTCCGTGCTGGAAATCATCAACAACCTCCCATGGCGCCCGTCTGGTCGCAACACGTCGGCAAGATGACCTAGTGTCGCAAATCTTGTGGCTTATCGTCGCAGGCGCAGCGGGGAGCTTGGTATACCATATTCCAGAATGCAAGCCCTATCTCCGGGTTCAATGCAGGGAAAATGCTCGGTTCCGTTCGGGTTAAAAGGAATCGAGCGAGCTTCGCGCAAACGAAAACGCCCGGCCGCGAGGCCGGGCGTCTTGCGCGAGATAGCGCTGGTGAGGCGCGTCAGGCAATCGCTTTGGCGACCACGATTTTGCGCCAGGGTTTCAGCACCGCGATCGCGAGCAGTGAAGCCAGGATGTTGGCGCCGGCCGCGATCATGAACACGTTGTCCCAATGACCCGAGCCCTGCTGCATCAGGTTTGCGACCGGAACGAGCAGCGCGGCGGTGCCCTTTGCGGTGTAGAGCAGGCCCGCATTGGTGGTCGCGAACTTCGGGCCGAACGTGTCGGTGCAGGTCGAGGGGAACAACGAGTAGATCTCGCCCCAGGCGAAGAACACGAATCCCGACAGCAGCACGAACCAGATCGGGTCGTGGCCCCAGAGATAGAGCATCCAGATGCCGATGCCTTCCATGCCGAAGGCGATGAACATCGTGTTCTCGCGGCCGATCATGTCGGAGATCCAGCCGAAGAACGGGCGCGTCAGGCCGTTGAGCACGCGGTCGATCGTCGCCGCGAATGTCACCGCCGTCATGGTCATGCCGATCAGCGTCACCGGAATGCTGTCGACCTTCCAGTCGACGGCGATCGGCTTGAGGTTGGCGGTCACCATCAATCCGCCGGCGCCGACGATCACGAACATGAAATACATCAGCCAGAAGATCGGCTGACGGATCACCTCCGTCGGCTGATAGTTGCGCCGGCTTTGGATCACGTTGGCGTTCTGCGTCACTGCAGGGACTTGTCCGGTCTTTGGCGCGAACAAGAAGAAGGCGAGGATCACAATGATGATGCCCTGCCCGAGACCGAAATAGAGGAAGGTGTTCTGGAAGCCGGAGTCCTTGATCATCGCCTGGATCGGCGCGACCGTCAGTGCCGAGCCGGCGCCGAAGCCGGCGGCCGTGATGCCGGCAGCCAGGCCGCGCTTGTCAGGAAACCATTTCAGCGCGTTGCCGACGCAGGTGCCGTAGACGCCACCTGCGCCGATGCCCGCGATGATCATGCCGAGATAGTAGCCGTTGAGCGAAGTCGCCTGGGCGTTGATGGCCCAGCCGATGCCGCAGAGTAGGCCGCCGACGAGAACGACGATGCGTGGACCATACTTGTCGACGAACCATCCTTCGACCGGCACGAGCCAGGTCTCGAACAGCACGAACAAGGTAAAGGCCCACTGGATCGAGGCGCGATCCCAGCCAAACTTCTTCTGGATGTCGGGGACGAAGAACGTCCAGCCGTACTGATAGTTGGCGATCATCACCATCGCCGCCACACCGACCGCCAGTTGCGTCCAGCGATAAGTGTCGCTGACGCGCGCGGCGGTAGGGACCGTTGCCTGCACCATGTCCGTCATAAAGCCTCCCGTGGCGCCTCTAATTTTTCTGCGAGCGCTGGAGCGGCATTCTTGTATTCATTATGCCAAGGTTCAAGCGCTGGTCCGGTCACCGTGCGCAAATGCCGCAGGTCCTCTCCGGTTGCGGCTGTGACTCGGGACAACGCAAATAGAAATGGCCCCGTCGTGCGGGGCCATTCATCAAAAGTCGTATGTGGACGATTCTGAGACCGCGGCGGCTCGGCGCGCTTGCGGCTCAGGAAGCGCTGGTTACAGGCCGAAGCGGGGCTGGTCGCCGTTATGATTCGAGATCTCGGCGCTCGCCATCAGGAAGCGGTCCACGGCGGCCATGAAACGCGCGAACAGCGAGGTGGAGGGGGCGAGAGCGACGGAAGCGGTCTTGGACATCGGGATTCCCTTTCTTGAGACGGTCAGTATTCCTGTCTCATTTCGAGGGGTAATCTATGTATACCAGATGCCAATGTCCATGCCCGCTATTGCATAGCAGCATTTAACTCGCCGCATTGCAGCATAATGATGCGTTAACGGCGCCGTCCGGGCTTAAGGTTGCCGCCGAACCGAGGTGCTGACGGCTAAAATGCCCTCTCCCGTCGCAGAATGACGTAAAGGCGGGAGGTGCGTTGTCCCGCTGGGAAGCGGACCGGCGCGACTTTGGGTGCCAATTCCTACCGCGCTGCAATGGACCGGGTATTGGCAGGGCTACACAAAGCCGCTAGTGGTCTGCCCCCTTTTTCCAATCATCCGTCAGAGTGGTTCATGTCGAGCGCCTCGCCCGCCGTCTCGATCGGCATCGATTTTGGGACCAGCAATACGGTCGTCGCGCTCGCGGCGGACGATCGCCGGGTCGAGGCCGTCCGCTTCGATCATGGGGGACAGCGGCACAGCGTCTACGTGTCGGCGCTGTGCTTTTGGGAGGACCGCCCGGGAGCCGGAGCCCAGGCTGAAGGCGGCCCGTGGGCGATCGAGCAGTTTCTCGAAGGACGCCACGTCAACCGCTTCCTGCAGTCGTTCAAGACCTTCGCTGGAAGTGCCAGCTTCAATTCCACCCAGGTGTTCCGGCAGCGCTACAGCTTCGAGGATCTTCTCGCGGCGTTCCTGCGCACGCTGACGCGCCATGGCGGCGACAGGTTCGGCTTCGAGGCGTCGAACATCACGGTCGGTCGCCCTGTGCGCTTTGCCGGCGGCAATCCGGACGAGGCGCTGGCGATGCAGCGCTATCGCGCCGCGTTCGAAGGCCTCGGCGCCGGCCACGCGCGCTATGTCTACGAGCCTGTGGGAGCCGCGTTCTCCTTCGCCCGCCGGCTGGAACGCGATGCCACCGTCCTGGTTGCCGATTTCGGCGGCGGCACCAGCGATTTCTCCGTGATGCGTTTCTCGCGCGCGGGCGGCAGCTTGCGCGCCGAGCCGCTCGGCCATGCCGGCATCGGCATCGCCGGCGACACGTTCGATTACCGCATTGTCGACCACGTGGTCTCGCCGCGGCTCGGTAAGGGCTCCAGCTTCCGCTCGTTCGACAAGGTGCTGCCGCTTCCCAACAGCCACTACACCAATCTCGCGCGCTGGCATCAGCTCGCGTTGATGAAGAGCAACGGCGACCTGCGCGAGCTGCGGGAGCTGTCGCGCACCGCACTGAAGCCGGCCCTGCTTCACGACTTCATCACCATCGTCGACTTCGACCTCGGCTTTTCGCTGTACCGCGCAGTGTCCGACGCCAAGGTTGCGCTGTCGGCCCGGGATGAGGTGGACTTCCATTTCAAAGGCGGCGGGGTCGACATTCGTTCGTCGATCACACGGAAGAGCTTCGAATCCTGGATTGCCGACGATATCGCCCGGTTAGGGGCCACCGTCGACAAGGTGCTGGGCGAAGCCGGCATCACCGCGCGCGAGGTGGAGAAGGTGTTCCTGACCGGCGGGACCTCGTTCGTGCCTGCCGTCCGAAAGCTGTTCGCCGAGCGGTTCGGCAACGAGCGATTGATGTCCGGCGACCAGTTCGAGTCGATCGCCTACGGCCTCGCCTTGATCGGGCACAGCCCGGACCCGGACCGCTGGACCGCGGCCGGCGGGCTCGAGTCGAGGGCGGGCGCGTAGCCCCGCGGTACGCGGCCGCCCCGTCCTGAGCCTATTGGTTGATCTCGGGCTCGACCAGCCGCGCCAGGTTCCGCAGCGATTCCTGCCAGCCGAGATAGCAGGCTTCCGGCGGAATGACGTCCGGTATGCCGGCCTGCGTGACCTCCAGCTCGGTGCCGACCGATACTTTCTTCAGCGTCACGGTCACCTGGATTTCACCCGGCAGATTGGGGTCCTCGAATTTGTCGGTGTAGCGCAGCCGTTCGCCCGGGACGAGCTCGACATATTCGCCGCCGAACGCGTGGCTGTTGCTCGTGGTGAAGTTGCGGAACGACATTCTGAATGTGCCGCCGACCTTGGCCTCCAGATGATGCACGGTGCAAGTAAAGCCATTGGGCGGAAGCCATTTCGCAAGCGCGTCGGCCTCGAGGAAGGCGCGATAGACTTTCTCCGGGCTGGTCGTCAAAACGCGGTGCAGGCGGACAGTGCTGGGCATGTTCTTTCATCCTCATGTATTGATGGTGCGGCGTCGATGTCCGTGGCCGATCCATGCCCCGAGGACGAACGAGACATTGCCGGGCCGACACGACATCGCCGATTTTCTTGCCGGAATTTGTTGAGAGCGCGGCCAAAGGGTCGTTCCGCGACGGGGCGGCTAAACTGCCGGCAGATCCTGCGGCGTCATCGTGAACGCAAGCCGATAGTGGTTGATCGTCGGATCATCCCGCGCGCCCGCGACGCGAAGCGCTGACGGCGAAATCTGGCCGGCAACCGCGCGCTCGACCGCCTCGGCATCGTAGCCGGAGAGAAGGACGATCCAGTCGGCGGCGCCGTCCCGCCCGCGGATCTGCTGCTCGGTCGTGGGCGAACTCGTCCTCGGCGTGTCGGTCAGGAGGAGGTGGGCGCCTGTCAGTCCCGGTTGCGGTGCCAGCGCGCGCAGCGTGTCGGAGAGGTGAGTGTGCAACTCCGTCTCCCGTCCGGCCTCCGGCGAAAGCCGGATGGTGGCAAGCGCTGTCGCGACGCCGCCGCCAAAGCTCGCCACCACTCGGCACTGGCTGCGGACCATGCCGAGGTGATGCGGCATCATCTTGGTCGACCATGGTGTCGGCGCGTTGAGCCGATCGAGATATCCACTCGACGTGAGGACGTCGCACTGCTCGAGCTCGTAGAGCACGAAGAAGCCATCAGCACCATCGGTGCTGGTCCACCGCGAGCCGCGCCGGAAGCCGGGAATGCTCATGCGTTCCGGAAAATGCTCGTGCGAATGCCAATCGCCGAACTCCGCGCGTTGCTCAGCGCGGACGTTCCACCACATTGCGACGGCTGCTTGACCCAACAATGACATGCTGACCTCGATCGCTTCCGGGCAATTCTTTACAGCAGCGCCGCCGAGATCCAAAGGTCGGCTGCGAAATGCCGCGAGCCCGGCCGATCCGGGGCGCCGCAGGCCATGGCGTCTCAACGCTGCCCGTCAGCTTTTCACCACGAGTTCAATGCGACCGTCGTGCAGTTCTTTCGCGAGCAACTCGCCAGTGGTGATCGTTGAGCGCCCGGTCGAAGCTGGGCGTTCTCTTGTCGGCGCTTTGCGGCTTGCAAACGCTTTGCGAAGGCTCGTTTGCCTTGCTTCCTGGCCTTCTGGGCGCGTTCCGGCGACGTCTCGGCCCAATTAAAACCGGGCAAGCCTTGCAAATGACGCTGATGAGGTATACCTTGATGGCGTTCGTTCAGCCGCTGTGCCTTGTTGAATGCGCCCGCGGGCTCCTTTTCCATAGACATCGACGAATTGAATCGAGTTCTGCGTGAGTGTCACGCGGAATGCGCGCATGTGCGCTTTGGAGAAGAAAATGACGACAGGTACTGTGAAGTGGTTTAACGGCCAGAAGGGCTTTGGATTCATTCAGCCCAACGACGGCGGCAATGATGTGTTCGTTCACATCAGCGCGGTCGAGCGGGCTGGTCTTGCGGGTCTCGCCGAGGGCCAGAAGGTCAACTTCGAAGTCAAGACCGACAAGATGCGGGGCAAGGTCAGCGCTGAGAATCTCTCGCTGGCTTGAGTTCCCTGTGCCGTTTCACGGATGTACTGAAACGGCTACGCTGCCCGCTCATTCCCCGGATTGAGCGGGTTTTGTTTGTTACGGAGGGTGAACGATGAGCGCCAGGAAATCGGCAGAACCGTCGCCCGAAGGCATCGCGCGTTCCAATCGCCAGCGCTTGGCGTCTGAAGAAGGTGCGCGGGCCATGGCGGATGCCGAAAAGCAGGCCGTCGACATTCGCAAGAACATGGCGCGGCTTCGAGTGCTGCGCCAGGCCAAGGAAGCGGCCGACGCAACCCTTCAGGCATCGTTGCCGGCACCCACCCCGACGAAGCGCAAGAAGAAGCTGCCGCAATAGTTGCCTTCGATAGCGCGGACGACAATCTGGCGAGGGGCCGATCACATGCCAAAGAGTGCGGGTCGTGCCTAGGGTCAAGCCGGACGGCGGTGGCACAATCACCTTCTTTCTCGCGCTTGGCGCCGGCCGGCAGATGTGCCGCCTTGCAACCACGTTTCAGACGCAGAAGCAGGCCTTCAGCTATCTTCAGAAATATCGGACGGAGCTCGAGCGCGTGGCGCGGACACGGCTGGCTTCGGGCGAGCTCGAAGACGGCATCGTCGTGCTCTCGATGCTGTAGGTCGGGGTCAGGCGTCGATTTCGGCGCCGCGCTTTCGGCGCGATCATCAATCGCCCGGTAATTACGTAATTACGGTGACAGTGCATTAAATTGACGCCGGACACTTTCGCGGGGCATGATGCGGCATGGCTCGTCTTGCTCGTGTCGTCATCCCCGGCCACCCCCAACCACGTCACCCAGCGCGGCAACGGCCGGGCACGCACGTTCTTCGAGGACAGCGACTACGCGCTGTATCGCGACCTGCTTGCCGCGAATTGCAAGGCCGCCGGCGTCGAGGTGTGGGCGTGGTGTCTGATGCCGAACCACGTTCACCTCATCCTGGCGCCGTCCGATTCCGACGGGCTGCGCCGGGCGCTGGCCCGCGTACACCGCGGCTATGCCGGCGCCATCCAGGCGCGCCGCAAGGGCACCGGTCATTTCTGGCAGGGCCGGTTCGGTGCCGCCGTCATGGACGAGCGACATCTCGCGGCGGCGCTGCGCTACGTCTCGCTCAACCCGGTGCGGGCGCGCCTGGTGCAGCGGGCAAATACGGTGACAGTGCACTAAATTGACGCCGGACATTTCGCGGGGCATGATGCGGCATGGCTCGTCTTGCTCGTGTCGTCATCCCCGGCCATCCCCACCATGTCACCCAGCGCGGCAACGGCCGGGCGCGCACGTTCTTCGAGGACAGCGACTACGCGCTGTATCGCGACCTGCTTGCTGAAAATTGCAAGGCCGCCGGCGTCGAGGTGTGGGCGTGGTGTCTGATGCCGAACCACCTTCACCTCATCCTGGTGCCGTCCGATTCCGACGGGCTGCGCCGGGCGCTGGCCCGCGTGCACCGCGGCTATGCCGGCGCCATCCAGGCGCGCCGCAAGCGCACCGGTCATTTCTGGCAGGGCCGGTTCGGTGCCGCCGTCATGGACGAACGGCATCTTGCGGCGGCGCTGCGCTACGTCTCGCTCAACCCGGTGCGGGCGCGCCTGGTGCGGCGGGCGCAGGATTGGCGGTGGTCGAGCACGCGCGCGCATTTGCGCGGCAAGGACGATGGCCTGACCGCGCTGGCGCCGATCCGCGATCGTTTTCCGGACTTCGCCGGTTTGCTGGCAACCGAACCGGAGGCGGATCTGTTCAGTGCATTGCGCGCCGCGGAGAGCATCGGCCGTCCGCTCGGAGACGACCGCTTCCTCGCCCGCATCGAGCGTCAAACCGGGCGCGTTCTGAAGCCGGGCAAGCGCGGGCCCAAGCCGTCAGAGTCAGAAGGCGCACAGCGAAAGGGCAGTTAAGTGCACTGTCACCGTAATTCGACAGCCGTCCAAATTATTCGAGGGCCCTGAATATGTCAGTAGATCAGGCAGATACGATTGACGTCGCGACCATCGACAAGGCTTCCGGTGAGCTATGGCTCACGATCAGCGATCATCTGCCGTGGGACGAAAACGAAGGCGACCATCTCGTCCTTCTTCAGAACAAGCTCAACGCGTATCTTCGCTTTATCGAAAGCGGTGAGGTGTTTAAAAAGGTGCCCGATGCCAAGGGGCGCGGTATTGTGATAAACTTGGTCGGGAAGTTCCCGCTGAGCCAAAAGGCCGACTTCTTCTTTGGGAAGGCGCGAGCCGCCACAGAAAGCGCGGGCTTTCGGTTACAGTTTAGCCTTATGCGCCCCAATTGAGCGGCTCTCGCTATTACTGTATTACTGTGACGCCCATGGAATGCACCCCCTAAGTGAGACACAGGTAATTCCTGTGACAGGCACTCGTCTATCGCACTGTTTGCCCCGGTATTACGGTGACAGTGCACTAAATTGACGCCGGACACTTTCGCGGGGCGTAATGGGGCATGGCTCGTCTTGCTCGTGTCGTCATCCCCGGCCACCCCCACCACGTCACCCAGCGCGGCAACGGCCGGGCGTGCACGTTCTTCGAGGATGGCGACTAGAATTACGGTGCGATCTTTCCGCGAAAGGTCGACTTCTCTTGCTTCGGGTACCGATCTTGAATCACGACTCACCCTCTAAGAAAAGGGGGTACTCGAGGGCCGATTTGGCGCGATCCTCAATCGCCCGGATGCAAGCCCTTCCTATTCGGAGCGGCTTCCCGATTTGGTAATTACGTAATTACGGTGACAGTGCACTAAATTGACGGGCAGGGCACTTAATTCTCATCGAGCGCAGGACCCGCTCAATTAAGTGCACTGTCACCGTAATACCCACCAGGTGCGTTTGCCGCAAAGAGTGCCGCACCGCCAAGTAATGGCCAACTCGTTCAAGAAATTGCGACGAGAGCCGAGGCGTGGGGCACAAGGCAGGGTCTGCCGGCCGCAGGTAGCGGACCGCTCCAAGGAACATTGAAGCACGATTACGCTGCACGCCTGCTTGATCGATATCAAAGCATGTACGGGAGTCGTGGTTTGGAAACCGAGGTTTCGCTTCTCAATGGTGGCGCAGTCAACTACGGGACAGCGGGAAGCGTGCGCTTGGACGTATTCGAGGCAGCGACGGGAACTGCGTGGGACTATAAATTCACCTTGAATCCGAGTCTAAGTGTATCCCGCGTGCAACGCATTCTCAACAATGCACCCGTGAATAGTGCAATCCCAGTTGGCCCATGATGACGTTGACAGCACAGTTAAGACGCTCGATTACCGAAGACTGGAGGTCCTGTTTTGAGAGCTTAGGCGTTTATAAGCCAATGTGGCTTGGGCGGCGCGTAGGACCTTTTTTTCAGGGGGTTTGCTTGGAGAGAAGCTCTGGTAGCACTTCGTATATTCCAACCTCTCACCTTCACTGTCTCTGCCGTGACTTTCCTGTTGTGAGCTTGACCTTAGGGCAACGCTTGCTATCGCCGAGATCTGGCAGCGAAGAAAGAATCTTGGTTCAATTTCATGAAACCCATTTCGAGGATGCGGCAAGGCGATTGACGGCAGCCTCATTGCTGCCGCTCGATAGGCCATGGGGCCTAAGTAACTTGATCTCGGCCGTTCAGATGTACCAGACGCTTGGACGCCCGGACTCGAGATATCCTATTTTTCCTTTCGAGGACGTCGTGATGGCTGCCATATGGTTGGGTGAGCATGATCAAGCCAGATCGGCGATCGCAGAGTATCGAGAAACCATCGCTGGGTGGCCTGAAAACGTAACCGCGCGTTTTGGTGGGAATGTTGCATGGGAAAGTAAGTTACGGCAGCTGATTGATAATCCGAAGGCGTTGCGGGATTTGGCTGATGCCAACGCCGAAAGGCTCAAGGTCCGAAGTCTTCCTCGAATCGAAATGCTGGCGTGAATTCTAGGCATTACGGTGCTGGACTGGACTGCACCCCTGGAATGAGACACGATAATTCCTGTGACAGGCTGTCGGGAAAGCGATAATTCCGAGCATCGCCCATGGCGCCTGCTGGTGCGGCTCCCGAATGCAATTACGGTGATAGCGCACTAAATTGACGCCGGACACTTTCGCGGGGCATAATGGGGCATGGCTCGTCTTGCTCGTGTCGTCATCCCCGGCCACCCCCACCACGTCACCCAGCGCGGCAACTTGCGTGCACGTTCTTCGAGGATGGCGACTAGAATTACGGTGCGATCTTTCCGCGAAAGGTCGACTTCTCTTGCTTCGGGTACCGATCTTGAATCACGACTCACCCTCTAAGAAAAAGGGGTACTAGGTCGAGGGCCGATTTGGCGCGATCCTCAATCGCCCGGATGCAAGCCCTTCCTATTCGGAGCGGCTTCCCGATTTGGCCTCGCGGGCCAATCGCTCCGCTTTCAGGCGCTCGCGGTTCTCGTGGAAGGAGCGCTGGTCCTTCGCATAGTCATTCATCGGCTTCTGCGTTTTGGCAGGCTTGAACACCTTGTTGGCTTCACGCTTGGCTCGATCAGAGGATTGATCTCTCAACATTTCGACCTCCATTTGATCAACGAGCGTGGTCCCGGCAAATGCTGGACGCGCGCCTCTCGCTCGCAAGCTGACGCGGATCGACTTGTCATCCTCGGGGCGAGAAGGCAGCCACTTCTTCAGCTTTGGGCAGGTCTTCTGCGAGGCGCTTGGTCACTCGCCGTGAGGGCGGCGCACTCGCATTTCCGAGAGCGCGCCGGTCGAGAGGGTAACGGGGGACTACGGTATCGGTTCCTCGGCACCAGTCTTTAATTCCGGAATCGTGAAGCTCAAGGCGGGGGAATTGGACCTCCGGCCGTCGCGGCTTCCGATCGAAAAGAAATCCCAGCGAGAGCAAGGATAGAGCGGAGCGCCTACGGCTCGCAGCAGCGCGCGGCTGCGTCGAGGCTGGCTCCAAAAGGGCGGACATTCGCTTTTTCGAGTAATGGCATAATACCCCTGTTTTGCCCGACGCGTCAAAGGCGTTTCGTTAAATACGAAAATCTTTTGCGGCCAAGGAGTTAGCTACTGTGCATGGGGTTGTTTTTCCGTTTTTGGTCAGAGCCTCCGGCCGCGCGGCATTTCTAACGCAAAAAAAAGGCCGCCTCGAAGGGCGGCCCTCTTCTCATTCAATGGGTCTGCTTACTCCGCGGCCTGCTTCTGCGGCGGATCGAGCGCGCCGGACTTGTGGATCTCGGCGACCTGGTGGTCGCTGAAGCCGAGCACGCTGCGCAGGATTTCGTCGGTGTGCTCGCCGAGCAGGGGCGAGCGCTCCACGTCGCTCGGGGAGTCCGACAGCTTGATCGGGTTGCCGACCGAGATGTACTTGCCGCGAGTAGGATGATCGACCTCGACCACGGTGCCAGTGGCGCGCAGCGACTGGTCTTCGGCGATCTCCTTCATCGACAGGATCGGGCCGCAGGGGATGTCGTCCTTGTTGAGGATCTCCATCGCCTCGAACTTCGTCTTCGTCATAGTCCACTGTTCGATGCGGCCGAAGATCTCGTTCAGGCGCGGCAGGCGCGCCGCCGGCTTGGCGTAGTTCGGATCGGTCTTCCAGGTCGGCTCGCCGATCACGTCGCAGATCTTCTCCCAGACCGGGGCCTGGGTGATGAAGTAGATGTAGGCGTTCGGATCGGTCTCCCAGCCCTTGCACTTCAGGATGCGGCCGGGCTGGCCGCCGCCGGAATCGTTGCCGGCGCGCGGCACGGCGTCGCCGAACGGAATGCCTTCGCCGAACTGGCTGTATTCCCTGAGCGGACCGTGGGCGAGACGCTGCTGGTCGCGCAACTTGACGCGCGCCAGATTCAGGACACCGTCCTGCATCGCGGCGGTGACGCGCTGGCCCTTGCCCGAATGGGTGCGGTGATAGAGCGCGGTGACGATGCCGAGCGCAAGATGCAGGCCAGTGCCGCTATCGCCGATCTGCGCGCCGGTGACGAGCGGCAGGCCGTCACGGAACCCGGTGGTGGAGGCGGCGCCGCCGGTGCACTGCGCGACGTTCTCATAGACCTTGCAGTCCTCGTACGGCCCGGGGCCAAAGCCCTTGATCGAGGCGACGATCATCTTCGGGTTGATCGCTTGGATCTTCTCCCAGGGGAAGCCCATGCGGTCGAGCACGCCGGGGCCGAAATTCTCCACCAGCACGTCGCATTTCTTGATCAGCTCGGTGAGGACTTCCTTGCCCTTGGGATTCTTGGTGTCGAGGGTGATCGAGCGCTTGTTGTGGTTGAGCATGGTGAAATACAGGCTGTCCACGTTCGGGATGTCCTGCAGCTGCCCGCGGGTGATGTCGCCGACACCGGGCCGCTCCACCTTGATCACGTCGGCGCCGAACCAGGCGAGCAACTGCGTGCAGGTCGGTCCGGACTGGACGTGGGTGAAGTCGAGAATGCGAACGCCCGTGAGCGCTTTGGTCATCATGTTGCTCCTGTTACTCTTCTGTTTCTGTCATGCCCGCGAAGGCGGGCATCCAGTATTCGCTGAAGGTTCAGTTGGGCCTCAGTGCTCACCTCAAGGATGGTTCGGCGATTACTGGATTCCCCGCCTGCGCGGGGAATGACCCGGCGGTCGGTTACTTTTTCTTCTGCAAGACGCTCTGCGGATTGAGGTTGCCGATGCGGCCGCTCTCAGAGCCGGCGGCCGGATCGATCACCGCGTTGATGAGCGTCGGCTTGCCCGAGGCCATCGCCTCGTTGACGGCGCGCTTGAGCTCGTCGGGCGAGGTGGCATTCACGCCGACGCCGCCGAAGGCTTCCATCATCTTGTCGTAGCGGGCGCCCTTGACGAACACGGTGGTCGCCGGATCGGCGTTGGCGCTGTTGACGTCGGTGCCGCGATAGATGCCGTCATTGTTGAAGATGACGATGCAGATCGGCAAGTTGTAGCGGCAGATGGTCTCGATCTCCATGCCGGAGAAGCCGAAGGCGCTATCGCCTTCCACCGCGAGCACGGGGTGCCCGGTCTCCAGCGCCGCCGCGATCGCCTGGCCCATGCCGATGCCCATCACGCCCCAGGTGCCGACGTCGAGACGCTTGCGCGGCTTGTACATGTCGATGACGCCGCGGGCGAGGTCGAGCGTGTTGGCGCCCTCGTTGACGAGGATCGCCTCGGGATGTTCTTTGATGACGTTCTTCAGCACGCCGAGCGCGCCGTGATAGTCCATCGGCGACTTGTTGTTCATGAGCTTCGGCGCCATCTTGGCGACGTTCTCTTCGCGCTTGGAGACGATCGCCTTGGTCCATTCGGCCGGCGGCGCGGTCCAGCTCGAGCCCATCGCCTGGTTGAAGGCCGCGACGACCGAGCCGATGTCGCCGACGACAGGCGCGACGATCTCGACGTTGGAGTCCATTTCCCTCGGCTCGATGTCGACCTGGATGAACTTCTTGGGCGATTCGCCCCAGCTCTTGCCCTTGCCGTGAGAGAGCAGCCAGTTCAGCCGCGCGCCGATCAGCAGAACGACGTCGGACTCTTTCAGCACCGTCGAGCGGGCCGCGCCGGCGCATTGCGGATGCGTGTCGGCAAGGAGGCCCTTGGCCATGCTCATCGGCAGGAACGGCACGCCGCTCTTTTCGACGAAAGTCTTGATCTCTTCATCGGCCTGCGCGTAGGCCGCGCCCTTGCCGAGGATGATGAGCGGACGCTTCGCGCTTTTGAGCACGTCGAGCGCGCGCTTCACCGAAGCGGGCGAGGGGATCTGCGCAGGCGCCGCATCGATCACCTTGACCAGCGACTTCTGGCCGGCCTCGGCGTTCATCACCTGGCCGAACAGCTTTGCCGGCAGGTCGAGATAGACCCCGCCGGGACGACCGGAGACAGCGGCACGGATGGCGCGGGCAAGACCAATGCCGATATCCTGGGCGTGCAGCACGCGATAGGCCGCCTTGCAGAGCGGCTTGGCGATCGCGAGCTGGTCCATCTCCTCATAGTCGCCCTGCTGGAGGTCGACGATTTCGCGTTCCGAGGAGCCCGAGACCAGGATCATCGGGTAGCAATTGGTGGTGGCATGCGCGAGCGCGGTGAGACCGTTGAGGAAGCCGGGTGCGGAGACGGTAAGGCAGACGCCGGGTTTCTTGGTGAGATAGCCGGCGATGCCCGCCGCGTAACCGGCGTTCTGCTCGTGGCGGAACGAGATCACGCGAATACCGGCCGCCTGCGCCATGCGGCCCAAATCCGTGATCGGGATGCCCGGCACATTATAGATCGTGTTGATGCCGTTCAGCTTGAGCGCGTCGATGACGAGATGGAAGCCATCCGTCAATTCCTGCTCGGTGCCCGGTGCTTCGGACTTGGTCGCGGTATTCAGCATGGGCCTTGTCTCCCTGGTCTCAAGGTGCCGTTTAGGCTTTTGGGGGCGAATGGGTTCGCCCTTCTGGTGAAAATTGTTAGCCGAACAGTTCCTGGCCATGCGCTTCGACATAAGCCGCAAGGCCAAGGGTGTGGTCGCGGGCGCGCTTCTCGGCAAGCTCGGTGTCGCGCGCTTCGAGCGCTTCGATCATGCCGAGATGTTCGGGCAGGGAGGTCGCGGTGCGATCCTTTCGCCCGATCGTCAGTTGCCGGTAGCCGCGCACGTGCAGCAGCAGGTCGTTGGTGAGATCGACCAGCACGGGCGATTCCGACAGCGAGATCAGCGCCTGGTGAAAGGCGATGTTGGCGCGCGAATATTCCTCGACATGATCCTCGGGCAGGCGGTCCTTGCCGAAGTCCTTGAAGAAGTCGCGCAGTGCCGTGATGTCCTTCTTGCGTGCCGTGGTGGTGATCAGGCGTGCCGCCATGCTCTCCAGCGCCGCCCAGGCGCGGATCATGTCGACGATCTCGCTCTTGGTCCTGCGCACCACCATGATGCCGCGGCGCGGAACAGTCTTGACGAAACCGTCCTGCTCGAGCATCGCGATCGCCTCGCGGATCGGAGTGCGGCTGACGCCGAGGCGCTCGGACAGCGCGCGCTCGTCGAGCATCACCGGCTCGGGCGTCGAGTAGATGTCCATCTTGAGGATGGCTTCCTTCAAGGCGTCATACGCCTTGTTCTTGAAGCTGCTCTCCGGGGCAATACGAACGATTGCGATGTCTGCCTCGGCCATGTTCGGCAACGCCTTGGTTGGTTTCCGCAGTGACACGACGATTCTCCTCCAGTGGGGAGTCGTCTTTTACAGGAATATTAACTGGAAAGTTTTTGGCATACCACATGCCAGCGTGTCAAGCTGCCTATTTTTTGCAGCGTTCTAGGTGGAGCGGCGGCTTGACAAGTTGGCTTCTGGCATACCAAATGCCATCGCCAGCCATTTTTGATCCAAGCCGGCGGGGTAATGTGGGCTTTATGCCACTCCGTTCCGCTGCGCGGAACAAAGCACGGCAAACGGCAAGCATGACAGGGCAGCCGCAACACGCTCGCTTTGCAAAGCAAGAACTGAAGGTCAAGGGAGAAGCCACATGTCCAATTCCAAAGACGTCGTCCGCAAGGTCCTTGACCAGGTCAAGGCGGACAACCGCACCAGCCTGACGGCGCCTGAGGGCAAGCTGGTCTGCGATGCCTACGGCATTCCGGTGCCGAAGGAGGGCGTGGTGAAGTCGGCAGGCGAGGCCGGCAAGGTCGCCTCCTCGATGGGCTTCCCCGTCGTCATGAAGATCGTCTCGCCGGACATTCTCCACAAGACCGAGGCTGGCGGCGTCATCGTCGGCGTCAAGACGGTGCAGGATGCCGAGAAGGCCTACGAGACCATTCTCTCCAACGCCAAGAAGTACAAGGCCGATGCCAAGATTGAGGGCATCCAGGTGCAGCAGATGCTGGCCGGCGGCACCGAGGTGATCGTCGGTTCGATCACCGACGGCTCGTTCGGCAAGTTGGTCGCCTTCGGGCTCGGCGGCGTGCTGGTCGAAGTCCTGAAGGACGTCACCTTCCGCCTGGCGCCCGCGACCAAGGAAGACGCGCTCTCGATGCTCGACGGCATCCAGGCGCATGAGATTTTGAAGGGCGTGCGCGGCAGCGAGCCGGTCAACCGCACCGCGCTGGCCGACATCATCGTCAAGGTCTCCCAACTCGTCACGGATTTCCCCGAAATCGTCGAGCTCGACCTCAACCCTGTTTTCGCGACGGCGAAGAACGCCACCGCCGCCGACGTGCGCATCGTCGTCGACTTCGCCTACAAGCCCCGGCCGAAGCCGCGCCCGACCGAAGAGATCGTCGCGGCCATGAACCGCATCATGCAGCCGAAGGCGGTCGCCGTGGTCGGCGCATCTGCCGAGGACGGCAAGATCGGCAACTCCGTGATGAAGAATCTCATCAACGGCGGCTACAAGGGCGATATCTATCCGATCCATCCGAAGGCCGCCGAGATCCTCGGCTACAAGGCCTATAAGAGCGTCAAGGACGTGCCGGGCGTGATCGATACGGCGGTGTTCGCGATTCCTGCGAAGTTCGTCGCAGCTGCGCTGGTCGAATGCGGCGAGAAGAAGATCCCGGGCGCGGTGCTGATCCCGTCGGGCTTTGCCGAAGCTGGCGCGCCGGAGCTCCAGGCCGAGATCGTCGAAGTCGGCAAGAAGTACGACATCCGCCTGATGGGGCCGAACATCTACGGCTTCTACTATACGCCGGCCAATCTCTGCGCGACCTTCTGCACCGCTTACGACGTCAAGGGCCACGCGGCGCTGTCGTCGCAGTCGGGCGGCATCGGCATGGCCATCATCGGCTTCTCGCGCTCGGCCAAGATGGGCGTCTCCGCGATCGTCGGCCTCGGCAACAAGTCCGATATCGACGAGGACGATCTGCTCGCCTTCTTCGAGCAGGATCCCAACACCAATCTGATCGCGCAGCACTGCGAGGACCTCAAGGACGGCCGCGCCTTTGCCGAAGCCGCAAAGCGCGTGTCCAAGAAGAAGCCGGTGATCGTGCTCAAGGCCGGCCGCACCTCGGCCGGTGCGAAGGCGGCCTCGTCGCACACCGGCGCGCTCGCCGGCAACGACAAGATCTACGAGGATGTCCTGGCGCAGTCCGGCGTGATCCGCGCTCGCTCGCTGCGGCAACTGCTCGAGTTCGCCCGCGGTGTGCCGGTGCTGCCGACGCCGAAGGGCGAGAACGTGCTGATCATCACCGGCGCCGGCGGATCCGGCGTGCTGCTGTCGGACTCCGTCGTCGACAACGGCCTGTCGCTGATGTCGATGCCGCCGGATCTCGATGCGGCCTTCCGCAAGTTCATCCCGCCGTTCGGAGCTGCCGGAAATCCTGTGGATATCACCGGCGGCGAGCCGCCGATCACCTACGTCAACACCGTGAAGCTCGGCCTGTCGGATGAGCGCATCCATTCGCTGATCCTCGGCTACTGGCACACCATCGTGACGCCGCCGATGGTGTTCGCCCGCAACATGGTCGAGGTGAAGAAGGAGATGGAGGCCAAGGGCTTCGTGAAGCCGATCGTCGCCTCGCTCGCCGGCGACGTCGAGGTCGAGGAAGCCGCCGAATATCTCTACCAGAACGGCATCCCGGCCTACGCCTATTCGACCGAGCTTCCGGTCGAGGTGTTAGGGGCCAAGTACAAATGGGCGCGCGGGGCAGGGCTGCTCTGAGCCGACGAAAAGGAAATGCCGCTTCGGAGCAGTCTGGAGCGGCATTCCGATCTAACGCGTGACGAGTTTGAATTGAATTGCTGTCGTATCGGCGGTGCTAAACCTCTCCCATAGGGAGAGGTCGGCGCGAAGCGCCGGGTGAGGGGTCTGCTCTATCGAGCGACCTGCACCCCTCACCCGATTTGCTGCGCAAATCGACCTCTCCCCGACGGGGAGAGGTGGACGGAGATCGCGGACGAAGGGCAGGTCGCGATGAGCAAGAACGTGATCCGGCGCAAATCGCTCGAGCCCAGATCGCCCGCCGAGGCCGATCATGAGGCGCGCGACGGCGGCGTGCAGTCGGTCGACCGCGCGCTGTCGATCCTGGAGACGCTGGCCGAGGACGACGAGGGTTATCGCCTCAGCGATCTCGCCGTCCGCACCGGCCTGTCGGCCTCGACCGTGCACCGCCTGCTGGCGACGCTGGAAAGCCGCCGCTTCGTGCAGTTCGACCGCGCCGAATCCAAATGGCACGTCGGCGTGCGCAGCTTCACGGTCGGCGCAAGCTTCGCGCGGCGGCGTAATTTCTCCGCTCAGGCGATTCCCTATCTGCGCAAGCTGCGCGATCTCACCCGCGAGACCGCCAATCTCGCTGTCGTCGACGACGAGTTCATCATCGTGCTGACCCGCATGGAGAGCCGCGAAATCATGCGCTCGCTGACCAAGGTCGGCGGCCGCGTCCCCATGGTGACATCCGGTGTCGGCAAGGCGGTGCTCGCAACCTATTCCGACGAGGACGTCGGCGCCGTCATCCGCCATCACGGCATGCCGCGCCTGACCGAGAAGTCGATCGTGCGGCCAAGCGACCTGTTCAAGGAGCTTGCGACGATCCGCAAGCAGGGCTTTGCGATCGACGATGAGCAGGCCTGCATGGGCCTGCGTTGTATTGCCGCAGTCGTCTACAACGACTGCGCCGAGCCGCTCGCGGCGATTTCCGTCTCGGGCATGACCAGCCGCCTGACCGACGACAGATTGCCGGAAATCGGCCAGATCGTGCGCGAAGTCGCCGGTGAGCTGACCGTCGCGCTCGGCGGGGTGATGCCGAAGTCCGGCTGACAGGAAACCCGGGCGCTATCGCTGGACAGCATCGGCCGTTTTGGCTGATATGCGACCAAACGACACAATGCGGCAAACGATCAACACGTCCGCACGAGCCCTGGAGAATGCCCCCATGTTTCAACTTCCCGCGCGCCTTGTCGGCGCAGCCGTTGCGCTGACCCTCGCGGCAGCCAATCCGGCCGTTGCCCAGCAGCTCGAGCTCAAGCTGATGGCGCCGGCGGCGCCCGGCGGCGGCTGGGACCAGACTGCGCGCTCGATGCAGCAGGCGCTGGTCGCCGCGGGCGTCGCGCGCAGCGTGCAGGTCACCAACGTTCCCGGTGCCGGCGGCAGCATCGGCATCGCCCAGTTCGTCAACGGCGCCAAGGGCGACGGCAACCAGATGATGGTCAACGGCTTCGTTATGGTGGGTGCGCTCGCCATGAACAAATCGCCGGTCACGCTCGAGCAGGTGACGCCGATCGCACGTCTCACCGAAGAAATCCAGGTGATCGTGGTTCCCGCGAACTCGCCGATCAAGACGGCGCAGGACTTGGCCACGGCGGTGAAGGCCGATATCGCCAAGGTGACCTTTGCCGGCGGCTCCGCCGGCGGCGTCGACCATGTGATGGCGGCATTGTTCGCCGGCGCCGTCGGCGCTGACGCCAAGAAGATCAACTACATCCCGTTCTCCGGTGGCGGCGAGTCGCTCGCCGCCATTCTCGGCGGCAAAGTCACCGCGGGCATTTCGGGGCTGAGCGAATATGATGGGCAGATCAAGTCCGGCAAGCTGCGCGCGATCGGCGTGACCTCGGAGAAGCGCATCGCAGGCAGCGACATCCCGACCTTCAAAGAGCAGGGCATCGACCTCGTGATCGCCAACTGGCGCTCGGTGGTCGCCCCTCCCGGCATCACGCCGGAACAGCGCAAGACACTGAGTGATGCCGTCGAGAAGATGGTGAAAGCAGACGCCTGGAAGGAGATCCTCAAGCAGAAGGGTTGGGAGGACGCCTATCTGGGCGGCGACGCCTTCGCCGACTTCCTGAAGAAGGAAACGGTTCGCGTCACCGACGTGCTGAAGTCGGTTGGCCTGGTCAAATCATGATCTCAGGCGATCCCGTGCAGACGCAGCGGCGCGTCGATCGCGCCGGCCTCGTCATCGCCGCAGTGCTTGCTGCACTCGCCGCAGTGCTGGTTTGGGACGCGCGCGGCCTGCAATCCAGCGCCATGTACGGGATGGGGCCGGAGGCGATGCCGGTCGTGGTCGCAACCGGCCTTGCGTTGCTTGCAATAGGCAATTTCATCGACGCGCTGCGCGGCAACCTGCCGGCGCGTGAGAGCGCCGATCCCGTGCCTGTGGTCTTGATCCTCGTCGGCCTTGCGCTTCTGATCGCCATCATCGGCTTTGGCGGCGGCTTCATTCTGGCGACGTCGGCGCTGTTCGTCACGACGTCGGCGGCGTTCGGGCGCCGCGCCGTCCTCGTCGATTCCATCATCGCCGTCGTGATGTCGACCCTCATTTATCTCGCGTTCGATCGGCTGTTGACGCTGAGTCTTCCGGCCGGCCCGCTGGAGCGACTGCTGTGATGGACACCTTTGCCGCGCTGGCTCATGGCATGGCGGTCGCCGTCCAGCCGATGAATCTGCTCTATGCCCTGATCGGCGTGTTCCTCGGCACCGCTGTCGGCGTGCTGCCCGGCATCGGCCCGGCATTGACCGTCGCGCTGCTGCTGCCGGTGACGTACAAGCTCGACCCCGGCGGCTCGCTGATCATGTTTGCGGGCATCTATTATGGCGGCATGTATGGCGGATCGACTACCGCGATCCTCATCAATACGCCCGGCGAGAGCGCGTCCATGGCGACCGCGCTCGAAGGCAACAAGATGGCCAAGGCCGGCCGCGGCGGGCCGGCGCTTGCGACATCGGCGATCGGCTCGTTCGTCGCCGGCACCATCGCCACCATCGGCCTCGCCTTTCTCGCGCCGTGGCTGGTCGATTTCGCCGTGCGCTTCGGACCTGAGGACTACTTCGCGCTGATGTGCGTCGCCTTCGTCA
The DNA here is from genome assembly GCF_029051685.1 of Bradyrhizobium sp. CSA207. Classification (GTDB taxonomy): domain Bacteria; phylum Pseudomonadota; class Alphaproteobacteria; order Rhizobiales; family Xanthobacteraceae; genus Bradyrhizobium. Next base: position 117,349 of record NZ_JAACFT010000004.1, read on the forward strand.
CCGTGTCGGCGACGTTTGGCGATTCACCGATCCGCGGCCTGACCAGCCTGTTCATTGGTTTGACCCTCGGCCTGGTCGGCATCGACAAGCTGACCGGTCAGGCGCGGCTTGCGTTGGGCGTCCCCGAACTGCTCGATGGCGTCGAGGTGACGACGCTTGCGGTCGGACTGTTCGCGGTCGGCGAGGCGCTCTATGTCGCATCGCGCCGCCACCACACCGAGGAGAAGCTCGAGCCGGTGCGCGGCTCGCTGTGGATGACCAAAGAAGACTGGAAGCGCTCGTGGAAGCCGTGGCTGCGCGGCACCATGTTCGGCTTCCCGATCGGCGCGCTGCCCGCTGGCGGCGCGGAGATCCCGACGTTTCTGTCCTATTCGACCGAGAAACGGCTGACCGAGCACCCGGAAGAATTCGGCAAGGGCGCGATCGAAGGCGTCGCGGGACCGGAGGCCGCCAACAACGCCTCCGCCGCCGGCACGCTGGTGCCGCTGCTCACATTGGGATTGCCGACCTCGGCGACGGCCGCGATGATGCTGGCGGGCTTCCAGCAATACGGCCTCAATCCGGGACCGCTGCTGTTCGCCGAGCGGCCTGACCTCGTGTGGGGCCTGATCGCAAGCCTGTTCATCGCCAATGCGATGCTGCTGGTGCTCAATCTGCCGCTGGTGGGACTGTGGGTCCGGCTGCTCGCGATTCCGCAGCCATGGCTCTATGCCGGCATCCTCGTGTTCGCGACCATGGGCACCATCGCCGCAAAGCCATCGGTGGTCGAATTGTCGATGCTCGCTGGCTTCGGCGTGCTCGGCTTTCTGATGCGCCGATTCGATTTTCCGATCGCACCCGTCGTGGTCGGCCTGATCCTCGGCCCGATTGCCGAGAGCCAGTTGCGCAGAGCGCTCGCGATCAGCCTCGGAGATCCCATGACGCTGCTCCAGAGCCCGATTTCGGCGACGCTGCTCGGCATCGCGCTGGTTGCGCTGCTGGCCCCATTCGTGCTGAAGGGGATGGGACGTTTCAAGGCGAACGAGGACTAGCCGTCCCGCCTACTTATCTTCCAACGCCGCGTCCATCTCGTGGGGAATGTCATGCCATCTGAGCTCCGTTCGCCCCGTCTTGCAGTCCTGATTGACGCCGACAACGCCTCCGCGAAGATCGCGGATGGACTGTTCGAGGAAATTGCCAAGATCGGCGAGGCCAGCGTTCGCCGCATCTACGGCGACTTCTCCCATGCGCGATCCAGAGCGTGGGCCGACATCCTGTCGAAGCACGCGATCATCCCGCAGCAGCAGTTCGCCTATACGACGGGGAAGAATGCCTCCGACATCACCCTGGTGATCGACGCCATGGACCTGCTTCACAGCGGCCGGTTCGACGGCTTTTGCCTGGTTTCCTCCGATAGCGACTTTACCCGTCTTGCCGCCCGCATCCGGGAACAGGGCGTCGATGTCTTTGGCTTCGGCGAACACAAGACGCCGGAAAGTTTTCGGCAGGCCTGCCGAAGGTTCGTCTACACCGAGAACCTGCTTGCCGCCCCCGCAAACACCCAGGACGCCGCGTTAAGGTCGACGTCGCTCCAGCCCCCTGATGCCGCGGCCCCCATCATCAAGAAGGTCATCACCCAGATGGAGAGCGAAGACGGCTGGGTGACGCTCGGGGAGGTCGGGCGGCAGCTTGCCAATCTGGCTTCCGATTTCGATCCGAGGACCTTCGGCTTCCGCAAGCTGAGCGACCTCGTGCGAAAGACCAATTCCTTCGAGATTGACGAGTCGAAGGGCAGGTCGATGCGGATACGGGTCAAGCCCACTGCCGCACCACCGCCGAGACGGCGGAACTCGCGCAGACCTGCAAGGTCGGCGACGGCAGGCGGATCGCCGCCTAAAGCGTAAGCAGGACGTGCCGTTATATTTGAGCTTGCCCGGTTGGGTGCAGGGCGTAACCATCGCTGGGCCGTAACGCCACGCGAGGGTTCTGATGACCAGACTTACCCGCTTCACCGTCGCCCCGCTGCATTCGATGACCCGGCGTCTGGCCGATGTCGCCTCCGCGCGGCTCGCGCCGGATCTCATCGTCACGGGCGCGCGGGTGCTCTCGACCTATTCGGAGCGCCTTCATCCCGGGCGCGAAGTCTGGATCACGGGCGGGCGGATCGCCGCGGTGAAGCCGGCCGGCGCGGCCAAGAAGGTGTGGAGCGACGTTGCGGTTTACGACGCGGCCGGCGGCATTATCGCGCCGGGACTGGTCGATCCGCACATCCACATCGAATCCTCGATGGTGACGGCCTGCGCCTATGCCGAGGCCGCACTCCTCAACGGCACCACCACGATCTTCTGCGACAGCCACGAGATCGGCAACGTCATGGACGTGGCCGGCGTCGAGGCAATGCTGGAGGATGCGCGCGAGGCGCCGCTCTCGATCTTCCTGACCGTTCCGAGCACGGTGCCGGCAACCTCGGCCGAGCTTGAGACGGCAGGAGGCGATCTCACGCCGGACAAGATCGCCGGCCTGTTCGACCGCTGGCCAGAAGCCGTGGCGCTCGGCGAGAAAATGGATTTCGTGCCGGTGACGATGGGTGACGAGCGTAGCCACGCGATCCTTGCCGCCGCCTTGAAGCGCGGACGTCCTGTCTCCGGTCACGTCTATGGCCGTGATTTCGTCGCCGCCTATGCGGCATCCGGTGTCACCGACACCCATGAGGCGATCGATCGCGACATCGCCGACGACCTGCTCGATGCCGGTGTCTGGGTTTTTCTGCGTGGCGGTCCGCCGACCACGCCATGGCACTCGCTGCCGCAGGCGATCCGCACCGTCACCGAACTCGGCGCCTCGCACAAGCGCACGGCAGTGTGCACCGACGATCGCGATGCTGACGATCTCCTGCTGTTCGGCCTGGACTGGGTGGTGCGCGAGGCCGTGAAGGCCGGAATGTCGCCCGAGCAAGCCTGGTCGATGGGCTCGCTGCATGGCGCGACGCGCTTCAACATGGACAGCGACATCGGCGGGCTCGGCGGCGGTCGCCGCGCCGATCTGGTACTGATGAACGACGATCTGAAGCCGCAATGCACCTGGTATGGCGGCGAGCTGGTGGTCGAGCACGGCAAGATCACCAAGCTGCTCGACCAGGCGCTGTCGCAGCGCTATCAATATCCGAAGGCGGCGTATGCGACAGTCAAGCTCCCGGAGAAGCTGAAGCTGATACCTGAGCTGCCGACCAAGCCCTGCACGGTCAACGCGATCAAGACGGCGCTGCCCGGCATCACGCTGATCCACGAGAAGATCGCAATCGAGCCCGCAAAAGACTGGCCGAGCCTGTTCGCGCGTTACGGCCTGTGCTTCGTCACGGTGGTCGAGCGCCACGGCAAATCGGCCGGCAACGTCGCTTGCGGCCTGCTCAAGGACTTCGGCCTGAAGCGCGGTGCGGTGGCCTCAAGCGTTGGGCACGACAGCCACAACATCATCGTCGCCGGAACCAACGAACCCGACATGCATGCAGCTATCGCCGCCATCAAGGAGCATCAGGGCGCCGTCTGCGTCGTTGCCGACGGCAAGGTGAGGGCCCTGGTGCCGCTGCCGATCGCGGGCCTGCTCTCCGACAAGCGGGTCACGGAGGTTGCCGAGGAGGTCAAGGTGCTGAAGACCGAATGGGCGGAGGCCGGCTGCACCATCCCCTACATGGGTTTCAATCTGATTCCGCTATCGGTCATTCCGGAAATTCGCATCACCGACAAGGGCCTGGTGCTGGTGCCGCAGATGCAGCTGGCGCCGCTGTTCGAGTGATCGCTTTCACGCGCCTCTTGATCTAACCGATTGAGAGATCCACTATTTTCGCACGGCTGCCGCATCGTGGAAAATAAAATAGATCTCGTTGAGATCGCATCTTGCGCGTCTGATGATCTCGCTCGCTGACGCAACCAAGCGAGGTCCGATATGGCGAAGATGCGAGCTGTCGATGCAGCCGTCCGTATTCTGGAGAAGGAGGGCATCTCCACTGCCTTCGGTGTTCCCGGGGCCGCGATCAATCCGCTTTACTCCGCGCTGAAGAAGCGCGGCTCGATCCGCCACATCCTGGCGCGCCATGTCGAGGGCGCTTCACACATGGCGGAAGGCTATACCCGGGCGAAGGCTGGCAATATCGGCGTCTGCATCGGCACGTCGGGGCCGGCCGGCACCGACATGATCACCGGGCTCTATTCGGCGATCGCCGATTCCATCCCGATCCTCTGCATCACCGGGCAGGCGCCGCGGGCGCGGCTCTACAAGGAGGATTTTCAGGCCGTCGACATCGAATCGATCGCAAAGCCGGTGACCAAATGGGCGGTTACGGTGCGCGAGCCCGCCTTGGTGCCGCGCGTGTTCAGCCAGGCTTTTCACGTGATGCGTTCGGGCCGGCCGGGGCCGGTGCTGATCGACATGCCGCTCGACGTGCAACTCGCCGAGATCGAGTTCGACGACGAGACCTATGAGCCGCTGGCGGTCTACAAGCCGACTGCGACCCGCAAGCAGGTCGAGAAGGCGCTGGAGATGCTGAACGCGGCCGAGCGGCCGCTGATCGTGGCGGGCGGCGGCATTATCAACGCCGATGCCTCGGATCTGCTGGTCGAATTTGCCGAGATCGCCAACGTGCCGGTGGTGCCGACCCTGATGGGGTGGGGCGCCATTCCCGACGATCACGTGCTGATGGCCGGCATGGTCGGTCTTCAGACCAGTCACCGCTACGGCAATGCCACGATGCTCGAATCCGATTTCGTGCTCGGTATCGGCAACCGCTGGGCCAACCGCCACACCGGCTCGGTCGAGACCTACACCAAGGGCCGCACCTTCGTGCATGTCGATATCGAGCCGACCCAGATCGGGCGCGTGTTCAATCCCGATCTCGGCATCGTCTCGGACGCGAAAGCCGCGCTGGAGCTCTTCGTCTCCGTCGCCAGGGAGTGGCGGCGGTCAGGCAGGCTCCGCGAGCGCCAGGCGTGGCCCGCGGCCTGCCGCGATCGCAAGCGTTCGATGCTGCGCAAGAGCCATTTCGACAATGTGCCGATCAAGCCGCAGCGCGTCTATGAGGAGATGACCAAGGCCTTCGGCCGCGACACATGCTACGTCACCGTGATTGGCCTGTCGCAGATCGCCGGCGCGCAATTTCTGGGCGTCTACAAGCCACGCAACTGGATCAATGCGGGACAGGCGGGGCCGCTCGGCTGGACCTTGCCGGCGGCGCTCGGCGTGCGCGCGGCATGCCCGGATCGCGATATCGTCGCGCTCTCCGGCGATTACGATTTCCAGTTCCTGATCGAGGAGCTCGCGGTCGGGGCGCAGTTCAATCTGCCCTATATCCACGTCGTCGTGAACAATTCCTATCTCGGCCTGATCCGGCAGGCCCAGCGCGGCTTCGACATGGACTATCACGTCCAGCTCTCGTTCGAGAACATCAACGCACCGGAGCTTGGCGGCTATGGCGTCGATCACGTCGCCGTTGCCGAAGGACTCGGCTGCAAGGCGATCCGCGTCACCGACCCCAAGGACTCACAGGCGGCGTTTGCGACCGCGCGCGAGCTGATGGCGAAGCACCGCGTGCCCGTGGTGGTCGAGTTCATCCTCGAACGCGTCACCAACATCGCGATGGGAACGGAGATCGACAACGTCGTCGAGTTCGAGGAGGTGCTGAATCTGCCGCTCGACGAGGTCGCAACCACGCGGCCCGGCGTGCTTCAGCCTGCGGAATAGGGGACAGCATCATGCCGAAATTTGCCGCCAATCTCACCATGCTCTTCAACGAGATGCCGTTCCTCGACCGCTTCGCCGCGGCCAAGGCCGCGGGCTTCAGCGGGGTCGAGTATCTCTTTCCCTATGCTTTCGACAAGGCGCAGCTGCGCGAGCAGCTCGAAGCTCACGGCCTGACGCAGGTGCTGCACAATCTGCCCGCCGGCAATTGGGCGGCGGGCGAGCGCGGCATCGCGATCTTGCCGGATCGTGTCGCCGAATTTCGCGACGGCGTGTTCCGCGCGATCGATTATGCCAAGGCGCTCGATTGCGAGCAGCTCAACTGCCTCGTCGGCATCGCGCCCGGGGATGCCGACCCGCGCGAGCTCAACGAGACGCTGGTCGGAAATTTGCGCTTTGCGGCTTCGACCCTGGCGCGGGAGAACATCAAGCTGCTGATCGAGCCGATCAACACGCTCGACATTCCCGGCTTCTACCTGAGCGGCACCGAGCAGGCGGTGCAGCTCGTCTCCGAGGTGCGCTCGAACAACCTCTTCATCCAGTACGACATCTATCACATGCAGATCATGGAGGGCGATCTTGCCCGCACCATGCAGGAATATCTGCCCCAGATCGCCCACATCCAGCTCGCCGACAATCCGGGCAGACATGAGCCCGGCACCGGCGAGATCAACTATCCCTTCCTGTTCCGCCATCTCGACGCCATCGGCTATCGCGGCTGGATCGGCTGCGAATACAAGCCGCGCACCACGACGCTGGAAGGCCTGTCCTGGCACGCGGCGCAAACATTCGAGACTTGAGAGCGCGCTGATGTGGCCACGGTGACGGTGCGCTCCCTCTCCCGCTTGCGAGAGAGGGTTGGGGTGAGGGTGTCTCCGCGGTGGGGTTTGCTGAGATGCGTTGAAATTCCCCGGGCGGAGAGAACCCTCACCCGGCACTGCGTGCCGACCTCTCCCGCGAGCGGGAGAGGTGCACCGAGCACGCGGTTGAAAGTTCGCTTATGCAATTGAGAGAGAGACAAACCATGATCGACATCGGCTTCATCGGACTTGGCACCATGGGACGGCCGATGGCCGGCCATCTCCTTAGCGCAGGCCACCGCGTTCTCCTCCATGATGTCGCGCCGGTCGCGCCCGAGCTGATTGCGGCGGGCGGCGTCGCCCGCAAGTCGAGCAAGCAGGTCGCCGGGGAGGCGGATGCGGTCATCATCATGGTGCCGGATACGCCGCATGTAGAGGCCGTGCTGTTCGGCAAGGACGGCGTCGCCGCCGGTATCTCCAAGGGCAAGATCGTCGTCGACATGAGCTCGATCTCGCCGCTGGCGACCAAAGGGTTCGCCAGCAAGATCGAGGCGCTGGGCGCGGACTATCTCGATGCCCCGGTGTCGGGCGGCGAGGTCGGTGCCAAGGCTGCCAGCCTCACCATCATGGTCGGCGGACCGGAGCGCGCCTTCAACACGATGAAGCCCGTGTTCGATAAAATGGGCAAGAATGTCACCCGCGTCGGCGCCAATGGCGACGGGCAGACGACCAAGGTCGCCAACCAGATCATCGTCGCGCTGACGATCGGTGCGGTGAGCGAGGCGCTGCTGTTCGCATCGAAAGCCGGCGCCGACCCCGCGCTGGTCCGGCAAGCCCTGATGGGCGGCTTTGCCTCGTCGCGGATTCTGGAAGTGCACGGCGAGCGTATGGTGAAGCGCAATTTCGATCCGGGCTTTCGTATCGAACTGCACCAGAAGGATCTCAACCTCGCCCTTGAGGGCGCGCGTGCGCTCGGCTTGTCGCTGCCGAGCACGGCGGTGGCGCAGCAGCTGTTCTCGTCCTGCGCCGCGCATGGCGGCAAGGCCTGGGATCACTCGGCGATGCTGCGCGCGCTGGAACTGATGGCCGGCCACGAAATCGCCGCGCCGAGCGTTACTGGGTAACGCAAATTGCGGCTGCTTTCACGGTGGGAACCGGAACAATGATGGGTTGCAACGGTTGAAGGCGCACAACATTCACTGGAGACCGAGGACATGAAAACCCGTCTTGCGATTTCGTTGGCTGCCGCTTCGCTGCTGGCGTCGAGCGCAGCCTTTGCCCAGTCGACAACCGAAGAAGGCGCCAGGAGCGGCGCACGCGCGGGCGGCGATATCGGCGGCCCGGTCGGCGCGATGGTCGGCGGCACAGTTGGTGCGGCCGTGGGCGCCGGCCTGGAAATCCCCAATGCGATTCTGGGCGGAATCCCGCGCGATGATTCAGTGGTGGTTCACGAGCGCGTCGTGGTCGGCGAGCCGCTGCCTCCGACCGTGGTGCTGCGCCCCGTGCCGAACTACACGGAGTACCGCTACGCGGTCGTGAATGATCGGCGTGTGATCGTCGAGCCGCGGACGCGCCGCGTCGTCAGGATTATCGACTGATCGACGTGCACATCGGCGAAAGAGAAACAGGCCCTGCGGAGCGTCACTCCGCGGGGCCTTCGCTTGTGACGGCCGGGCTTGCGCGAAAGCGCGTCATGACCCAATCGGCGGCGGCCGTGAGTGCAAAGCCGAAGCACGCCGTGAGCGCGTCGACCAGAAAATCCTCCAGCCGCGCATGGCGTCCGGGCGCCCAAAACTGCATCAACTCGAGCAGGCCGATCATGACCACCGCGACTGCCGCGGTTGCAAGGCGGCGACGCGGATAGGCAAGGCCGAAAGCCAGTCCGAGAAGGACGAAGGCGAGCGCATGTTCGCCGTCTTGGCCGAGGTCGGAATGCGGCCGTAGGCGGGACGGCCCGAGGGTTGCAAAGGTCACGGCGGCGGCGAGCAGCCAGGCAAAAGAGCGAACCAAAATGGACATCCGGTGCGCATAGCACGATTTGCATCTACCTGTCGCGCGGCAGGGATCAGATCGCCGTGTGGTTAATGACGAAACGTTAAAGCGGCTCGCGCACCCCGAGGCCGTGCATGAAGCGCTCCCTGATCTGCACGGGATCGCGGCGGGTGGTGCCGACCCCCGGCTTGTCGTCGATGCTGACGGCGATCAGGCTCGGCTCGGAGGCGGACATCGCCTCGTCGACCAAGCGCTCGAAATCCTCCTCGTCCGCCGCCCAGGCGCTGTTGGCGAGCCCCGAGCCGGCGGCGATGGCGACGACGTCGGCGACGCCGGCGGCAGGCGTCGGCTGCGCGCCGGTGATCTGGTAGATGCCGTTATCCATCACGATCATGATGAGGTTCTTCGGCTTCAGGGCCGCAATCGTCGAGAGCGCGCCGAGCTGCATCAGCAGCGAGCCATCGCCTTCGAGCGCGAACACGCGGCGCTCGGGCTGGGCCAGCGCCACGCCGAGCGCAATCGGGAAGGCGAGGCCCATGCTGCCGAGCATGTAGAAATTCTGCGGGCGGTGGCCGGCGGCCCAGAGGTCGAAATTGGTGTTGCCGATGCCGCCGATCACGGCCTCCTCGTGCTTGAGCTTCGCGATCAGACGCGAGGTGATATCGAACCGGTTCATGACTTTGGTGTTGCGCGTGTCCAAGTCCGTATTCATTTGGGCGGGCTCACTTGTCGAAAACCTTGCCGCCTGTGAGCAGCGGGTTGAGGATCAGCGCCACCGGCGCCTGCGTGGTGACGGCCTGCTTGATCGAGCGGTCGGCGATGAATTCGAGCTCGTCGAGGCGGGTGATGGTGTGGTGCTCCAGCGCCAGCGAATCCAGCACCGGGCGCATGGTGCGGCAGACCAGGGACTGGCCGTAATTGAACTCGCCGAGCGTGCCGCGCTCGGAGACGAACATGATCAGCGGAATCTGGTAGGGCACCGCGAGCGAGGCGAGCACGTTGGCGAGCGTTGCAAAGCCGGAGGTCTGCATCAGCACCGCGCCGCGCCGGCCGCCCATCCAGGCGCCCGAAACGATGCCGACCGCCTCTTCCTCGCGGGCGGCGGCAAAGGTCGTGAAGAAGGGATCGGCGTGCAGGTTCTTGATCAGCGGCGTCAGCACGCGGTCGGGCACGTAGGGGATCAGGCTGATCGCGTTCCGCTTCAAGGTTTGCAGGATGATGCCGTGCCAGGTTTTGTCGCCGGATGCCTGCGCCGGCTGCGGCGAGGTCTGCTGTTCCGCAGTCGCCATTGCGTTCTCCCTTCAGCCGCGCATGCTTCTTGGTCTTTGCCATCGTCCTGGCCGTCGCGGCAGTCTGCCGAACTTGACGGAGCGGGCGGGATTGTCAACATGTCCGCGCCGGCACCGTGATCCGCGCCAGACCGCCTGCCGTGGCCGGCGCCGCCATGTCATGGGTGGCGGCAACGAAAAAGCTGGAGGGACGCATGGAGGGGTGGCGCGGCGCGCTGGTCTTGCGGATCTCCTCGAGAGAGCCGGAAGGGTCCTGATGTCCGTCAACAACAAGCGCGTCTTCTATGTCAAATATCTGGCCAATCCGATCTATATCGACATCCTGAAGGCGCGGCCCGACGTCCGGCTCGATCGCATCGAGAACGATAGCCCGGAAGACTTCTACGCGCCAATCATCGAAGCCGCCCATGTCTACCAGATCGGCGCCGCCCGCGACGAGCTCGCGCCGCATTTCCATGTCGATGCCGCCTTCCTGAAGCGCACGCCGAACCTGCTGCTCGTCTCCAGCAATGGCGCAGGTTTCGATCCCGTCGACGTCGAGGCCTGCACCGATGCGGGCGTGCTGGTCGTCAACCAGTCCGGAGGCAATGCCCACTCGGTCGCCGAGCATGCGCTGGCGATGATGCTGACACTGTCCAAGCGCATCATCCAGTCCGACCGCCGCCTGCGCCGGGAGCGCGATGTCAACCGCAACGAGCTGGTCGGCAACGAAGTCGAAGGCAAGACTGTCGGCATCGTCGGGCTCGGCAATGTCGGCCGCCGCATCGCCGCGCTGTGCAAGGGCCTGCTCAGCATGACGGTGCTGGCCTACGACCCGTATCTCACGGCCGAGGTCATGGCGAATCGGGGCGGGGAGAAGGTCGAGCTCGAGGAGCTGCTGCGCCGCGCCGATTTCGTCTCGATCTCATGTCCGCTCGACAAGGGCAGCCGCGGCATGATCGGCGTGCGCGAATTTGCGCTGATGCAGCCGCATGCCTATTTTATCACCACGGCGCGCGGCTTCATCCATGACGAGGATGCGCTGCTCCAGGCGTTACGCGACAAGCGCATCGCCGGCGCCGGCCTCGACGTCTGGTCCAAGGAGCCGCCGCCGCCGGAGCATCCGCTGCTCCAGCTCGACAACGTGCTGGCGAGCCCGCACACCGCGGGCGTGACCATCGAGGCGCGCCGGAACATGGGCCGGATCGCCGCCGAGCAGGTGTTGGACACGCTCGATGGCAAGCGCCCGCCGCGCATCATCAATCCCGAGGTCTGGCCGGTCTATGCCGGGCGGTTCAGGCAGGCGTTCGGGGTGACCCCCGGGTAGGGGCAGCCACATTGTCGTTCCGGGGCGCGACGAAGTCGCGAGCCCGGAATCCATTTATCCGCCAACCCTGCTGCTCGATGGATTCTCAGATGCGCAATTGGGCATCCTAGCTCGCGCGACGCGCGCCCCGGAATGACTTCGATGCAGAATAGTTCTCCTGGCTTTGATCCGCGTCAAAATCTCCCTCCCGCATCCGGGCTAAATGGGATTAGAGTACCGCCGGGGCAGCAGGGAGGTCCCATGTCAACTTACGTCGTCAAGTTCATGAAGGACGTGCTCGGCGAATATGGCCGGCAGTGCGAAGTCTGCCAGGGCGCGATCGAAATCGACGCTGCCGACGAGGACGAGGCCAGGGAACAGGCGAAGGCCAGGTTCTGCAAGGACCAGGCGTTGCATCATTGGTCCCTGCATGCCGACCGCATCCAGATAAGAGCGGCCGATTTTCCGTCCTGAAGCCTATCGGCCGGGAGCCGTTGCCGGCGGCGGCGCGGTTGCGCCGGTGCCGAGCGAGCGCTGCATCATGACGGTGTCGGACCAGCGGCCGTGGCGATAGGCGACACCGCAGAGCAGGCCGGCGCGCGCGAAGCCGAACTTCTCGTGCAGCGCCAGCGAGGGCGCGTTGTCGGCATCGATATATCCGATCATCTGGCGGAAGCCGGCCGCCGCACAGTTGTCGATCAACTCCTGCAGCAGCAGGCGTCCGACACCGTGGCCGAGATAGTCGTGGTGCACATAGATCGAGTGCTTGGCCGTGTAGCGATAGGCGGGGCGCTTGCGGAACAGCACTGCATAGGCGTAACCCACCACCTCACCGCGAAAGGTCGCGACCAGGTGCGGCAGGCGGGTCTGCTTCAGGTTCTTGCGCCGGTCGCGCAAATCGTGCGGCTCCGGCGCGCCGGTTCCCTCGACGTCACGGGGCACCCCATTGCGGACGTGATGGCGGTAGATCGCCAGCATCGCCTCGATATCGGCCTCGCGTGAGGGCCGGACCAGGACCGGCTCGTCATCCGCGCGCATTGCGGCTGTATCGTTCATCGGCACTTACTCGGCAACGACATACGTATAAAGCCCGATGCGGCCGTTGGCATCGACCTCCTTGTAGACGCCCTGGATTTCGACGTCGAAGCCCGGAAAAATATTGAAGCAGGCCTCGAACATCTTGAGATAATCGACCATGGGCTTCGCCCGTTCCGTCAGCCGCTCGCCGGGCACAATGGTGGCGATGCCGGGCGGATAGACCACGAAAGGCGTGGTGGCGATGCGGCCCGCGATCGCCTCGATCGGCAAATAGTCGACGTCGTTGCGGAACAGGAAGCGCGCGGCATCGCGCGGCGACATCGCGATTTCCGGCATGTGCTCGGGCATGAACTGCCGCGACTGGAGCGCGCTGACGTCGGCGGCGCGGAAGAAGCGGTGCATCTCGCCGCAGAGATCGCGCAGCCGCATGCCGGCATAGCGCGCCTGCCGCCGCTGGTAGAATTCCGGAATTGCGTCCGCCATAAGCACATTGTCGTCATGCAGCTTCTTGAAGGCGACGAGGCCCGAGATCAGCGTGCCGGCCTTGCTCGCCTCGACGCCCGGCGTGAGCAGGAAGAGCAGGGAGTTGAGGTCGTTCTTTTCGGGAACGATGCGGTTCTCGCGCAGATATTGCGCGACGACCGGTGCGGGAACGCCGTGCTCGGCGTAGGCGCCGGTGCTGCGGTCGAAGCCGGGGGTGAGCAGCGTCAGCTTGTTCGGATCGGTCATGGCAAAGCCCTCGCTGAGGCCGGGGAAGCCGTGCCAGGTGCTGTCGGGCGAGAGCTGCCACAGGGCGGGATTGGTGGCGAGCTCGTCGGTGGAGAGCGTCTCCCAAGCAACGTTGTGCGCAGCGCCCGGGCGGCTGACGTCGGGAATGGCGACACGATCGGGAACGAAGGGTTCGAAGAACCAGCGCCGGTCCAGATTCTGCTCCTTCTCCTCAAATTCGCGGCGCATGGCGCGGATCTTCTTGCGCAGCTCGATGCCGAGCCGGATCGTATCGTCCCACAAAACCTCGCCGGAGCGGCCCTTCATCATTTGCGCTCCGACGTCGAGCGAGGCGAACAGCGGATAGAATGGCGATGTCGAGGCGTGCTGCATGAAGCTCTCGTTGAAGCGGCGATGCTCGACGCGCCGTTTCTGGCCGCGGATGTGACGATCCTTGATGTGGATCTGCGAGGCCTGCGAAAAGCTTGCGAGCTGCTTGTGTGTCGATTGCGTCGCGATGATGCCGGGCGCTTCGGGGGGAAGGTTCGCCAGCCCCATGGCGAAGCGGCCTGCATAGAGCGGGTGGAATTTCATGAAGCCGGCCCAGGCCTCGTCGAACAGGATATAGTCGCAGAGATGGCCGATGCGCTTCAAAATCATTTCGGCGCTGTGGATCGAGCCGTCATAGGTGCACTGCTCGACGACGGCGACGCGGAACGGCCGCTCCTTGCGCCAGGCGTCGCGATCCTCGACCAGCGGGTGGTTGCGGATCGCCTCGCGGAGAGCCTTCTCGTCGAGCGCGTCCCAGCGCATCGGACCGATCAGGCCCCAGGCGTTGCGAATGGTCGGCACGTAGATCGGGATGCCGCCGTTGATCATCAGCGCGCCGTGATGGGCGGCCTTGTGGTTGTTGCGGTCGAACAGCACGAGGTCGCCGTCAGTGACGAGCGCGCCGAGCGCGACCTTGTTGGAGGTGGAGGTGCCGTTGAGCACGAAATAGGTCTTCTCCGCGCCGAAGATCCCTGCTGCTTCCTTCTGCGCCTGCAGCGCCGGGCCCTCATGGGTGAGGAGGTCGCCGAGGTCGAGCACAGAATTGTCGAGGTCGTCGCGGAACACGGACTCGCCAAGATGCTCGACGAAGACGCGCCCGATCGGGCTGCGATTGTAGAATACGCCGCCATTGTGGCCCGGACAGGTCCAGAGCTGGTTGCCTTCCTCGGCGTAGTCGACCAGCGCGCCGAAGAACGGCGTCTTCAGCGTCTCGGCATATTGCTTCAGCCGGCTGATCAGGTTCTTGGCGATGAAGGTCGGCGTTTCCTCGGACAGGAAGACATAGCCGTCGATGAAGTCGAGCACCTCGACCGGCAAATCCTCGAAACGTTTGCGCCGGATCAGCAGGATGATCGGGAAGTCGAGTCCGCGGCGGCGCATCAGGTTGATCAGCGACGAGGTCTTGCCCTCCAGGCCCTTCTTGCCCCAGTCCACCACCATGCAGCCGATCGCGGCATCGGTCTGCACCGCCATCTCGGCATCCTCCAGCTTGCGGGCCCGGACCACCTCGAAACCGGAGCGCTGGATCTCCTCGATGATCTGGTTGAAGCGGACGCCTTCGAGGTCGTCGGCGTCGAACACAGGTGCGGCGAACAGGAAGTTGAAGCGCTTGAAATAGTCCATGTCATATCCCGAATGTGCAAGAGAAACAGGTCTCGGCACATTCGATGACAATCAGATGACGGCGGATCGAGCCTGGTCGGATGCGGCCCGAATGACCGGCGCTCAGCCAAGCAGCTTGTCCAAAGTGATCGGGAACCGGCGGATGCGTTTGCCGGTGGCGTGGTAGACGGCGTTTGCGATCGCCGCGGGGACGCCGACGATGCCGATCTCGCCCAACCCCTTGACGCCCAGTTTGTTGATGTGCGCGTCCGGCTCGTCGACGAAGATCACGTCGATGTCGTGAACATCGGCGTTCACGGGGATGTGGTACTCCGCGATGTTCGCGTTCATGATCCGGCCGAAGCGGTGGTCCATCACCGTTTCCTCGTGCAGCGCCATGCCGATTCCCCAGACCACGCCGCCCATGATCTGGCTGCGGCCGGTCTTGGTGTTGAGGATCCGCCCGGCGGCGACGGCGCTCACGATCCGCGTGACGCGAATGACGCCGAGCTGCTCATCGATCTTCACCTCGGCGAACACCGCCGAATGGGTATTGCGCGCGTGCTTCTTGTCTTCGTCGAACTGGTTGACTTTTTCTTTCGCAATGCGTTCGATATTGCCATGACGCATCGCGTCGGCGATCGAGACCGCGCGGCTGTTGTCGGCGGCTCTGGCAATGCTGCCGTCGATCAGAACCGTATCGGCCAACTCGGCATCGGCGAGCGGCGAGCCAGGCATTTTCCCAGCCAGGCTCAACAGTTCCTTGCGGACATCCTCAGCCGCTGCAAGCACGGCATGTGCGCTCGAGGCCGCCATCCAGGAGCCGCCTTCGACCGGCGCCTGCGGCAGGGTGGAGTCGGCAAGCCTGACGCTGATGTTCTCGATCGGCAGGCCGAGCGCATCGGCAGCAACCTGCGCCACGATGGTGTAGGTGCCGGTGCCGATGTCCGATGCGGCACAAGACACCTCGGCATGGCCGTTCGACGTCAGCACGATGCGGACCGCGACCGGCATCTGGAGCGCTTCCCACACGCCTGTCGCCATGCCCCAGCCGACCAGCTCGTTGCCGTCGTGCATCGAACGCGGCGCGGGATTGCGCCGGCTCCAGCCGAAGGCCTCCGCGCCGCGGGCGTAGCATTCGCGCAGCTGCTTGCTGGTGTAGGGCAGGTTTTCGCTCTGGTCGCGATCCGAATAGCAGTTCAGCCGCAGGTCGATCGGATCGATCTTGAGCGCAACGGCGAGCTCGTCCATGGCGCATTCGAGCGCGCAGACGCCGGAAGCGGCGCCCGGTGCGCGCATGTCGCAGGGCGTGGAAACATCGAGGTGGACGAGCTTGTGGGAGAAACGGCTGTTCGGGCTGCTGTAGAGCTGTTCGGCCCACCCGGTGTCGTTGCGTGCAAAATCCTCGTAGCGCGAGGTGACGGCGATGGCCTCGTGCGTGACCGCCTCGAGGGTACCGTCGGATTTTGCGCCGAGCCCGACGCGCTCGATGGTCATCGGCCGGTAGCCGAGCCCGTACATCTGCTGCCGCGTCAGCACGACGCGAACGGACCGCTTCAGCGCAAGTGCGGCGAGTGTTGCCAGCACCACCTGGTGTTGCGGCCGCAGTCCGGAGCCGAACGCGCCGCCGACATAGGGCGAGATTACGCGGATATCACTCGGCTTCTTGTCGAACACGCCGCAGAGGAATTTGTGGACGTTCTGGACGCCTTGCGTCTTGTCGTACACCGTGAGCTTGCCGCCGCCGTCCCAGACCGCCGTGGTCGCGAACAGCTCCATCGGGTTGTGATGCTCGGTCGGAATGACGTAGTCCGCCTCGTGGCGCACGGCAGCCCGGGCAAGGGCAGCTGCGGCGTCGCCGCGCGGCTTGGGTGGTTCGTCCGTCTCGGCGGCGCTGCCGCGCTCGCCTTCGAGATCGGTCGCAAAGCCGCTCGGCTCATATTCGACCCGCACGAGGGTAGCCGCGAATTTCGCGGTTTCCCAGTCCTCCGCGACGACCAGCGCGATCGGCTGGCCGTTGAACTTGATCGTGTCGTCATACAGCGGACGGAACGGGGAGCCTTTCTCGGGCGCCACCTCGTCCTTCCAGGCCTCGTCATTATCGGCGAGCGGCGGACGGTTGGCATGCGTCAGCACGTCCAGCACACCATTCACGTTCAGCGCTGCGCTGGTGTCGAGGCGGGCAATGCGCCCGCAGGGAATGGTGGCTTCGACGACGAAACCATGGACGAGCCCGTCGGCCGGGAATTCGCCGGCATATTTGGCGGTCCCGGTGACTTTAGCACGGCCGTCGACGCGGGACGTTGGTGTTCCGACATAGGCGTTCATCGGTCCCTCACGCGATCTTCTTGTGAGACTGGGATTGCGGCGTGGCGTCCGCGGCCTGCGTCAGCGTCCGCACGATGGCGCGGCGCGCGAGCTCGATCTTGAAGCCGTTATGCGCACGGGCGGTCGCGCCCGCCAGCAGCAGATCCGCAGCGTGCGAAAAATGATCCACAGTTGCCGCCTGGCCGCGCAATGCTGCCTCGGCTTCGAGGCTGCGCCAGGGCTTGTGAGCCACGCCGCCGAGCGCGATGCGAGCCTGAGTGATCGCGTTGCCCTCCAGTTCGAGCGCGGCCGCAACCGACACTAGAGCAAAAGCATATGACAGCCGGTCGCGGATCTTCAGGTAGCTGTAGTTCTGGGCGAAGCCGAGCGGCGGCAGTTCAATCGCAATGATGATCTCGCCGGCGCCGAGATTGACATCGACATGCGGCGTGTCGCCGGGAAGCCGATGGAAATCGGTCAGCGCGATGGTGCGCTCACCGGAAGGTCTGGCGATGTGCACGAGCGCGCCGAGCGCGGCCAGCGCCACGCTCATGTCGGACGGGTTGGTGGCGATGCAGGAGGCGCTGGTACCGAGGATCGCATGGTTGCGATTGAGGCCGTCGAGTGCCGAACAGCCGGTGCCGGGATTCCGTTTGTTGCAAGGCGTCGCCGTGTCGTAGAAATAGGCACAGCGCGTTCGCTGCATCAGATTGCCGCCGACGGAGGCCATGTTGCGCAATTGCGCCGAGGCGCCGGCCAGGATCGCGCTGGCGAGCAGGGGATAGCGCTGCTCGATCAGTGGATGATAGGCGAGGTCCGAGTTCGGTACCAAGGCACCTATGCGCAGGCCGCCGTCGGCCGTCTCCTCGACCTTGCGCAGCGGCAGGCGGGAAATGTCGATCAGCCGGGAGGGGCGCTCGACATTCTCCTTCATCAGGTCGATCAGGTTGGTGCCGCCGGCGATGAGCCTGGCGCCGGGATTGGCGGCCAGCAGGCGGATCGCGTCAGCGACGTCAGCGGCGCGCGAGTACTGGAAATTGTTCATGGCCGGCCCATTGCTTGCTGGATCGCGGCGACGATGTTCGGATAGGCGCCGCAGCGGCAGAGATTTCCGCTCATCAGTTCCCGGATCTCGTCGGCGTCCGCGGCGCGGCCTTCAGCCAAAAGGCCGGCCGCCGAACAAATCTGGCCCGATGTGCAATAACCGCACTGGAAGGCGTCGTGGTCGATGAAGGCTTGTTGCAGCGGATGCAACGTGCCGTCGCTGGCGAGGCCTTCGACGGTGGTGATTTCGGCGCCGTCCTTCATGATAGCAAGCGTCAGGCAGGAATTGACGCGGCGGCCGTCCACCAGCACGGTGCAGGCGCCGCACTGACCGTGATCGCAGCCCTTCTTGGTGCCGGTCAGCGCGAGATGATCGCGCAGGGCATCGAGGAGCGTGGTCCAGGGTACGAGGTCGAGCGTGCGCCTGACACCATTGACGACAAGATTGATCGGAATGCGTTCGGCGATCTCATGCGTGACATCGGCCATGTCTTCTTCCCTGAGGGGCCTATGTTCCCTGCGACGGAGGCCAACCAGGTGTCAGGCACGCTAACGCGAGGGCCCGTCGCCTCCGCTGGCCAATAGCGCCCAACGGACGACCCGCGGCTTGGTTCCAGAGGCGGATTAGCTCGCGGGGAAGCGGGTCAACGCTTCGCCTCGCCGAACACTACCGTCGGCACTGCGCGGTTGACGACCTCGCGCAGCGCGAAGCTTGATTGCACCCGCGCCACGCGCGGCAGGCGCGACAGTTCGGTGCGATGGATGCGCTCGAAATCCTGGATGTCGCGCGCGAGCACGATCAGGATGTAGTCGTCGGTGCCCGACATCAGGAAGCAGCGCACCACGGACGGGCACTTCACCACCTCCGCCTCGAACGCCTTCAGCGCCTCGTCGCTCTGGCTCTCCAGCGCGATGCGCACCAGCACCGTCGTGGTGAGGCCGAACTGCGCCAGATCCAGCGCGGCTTGGTAGGCCTGGATATAGCCGTCGTCCTCCAGCGCCTTCTGCCGCCGCGCCAGCGCGGTGCTCGACATCCCGACCTTGCTGGCAAGCTCGGTATGGCTGGCCCGAGCATTGGTCGTGAGTTCCGCGAGGATGGCGAGATCTTTCCGGTCGAGGGCCAAGGTTTGGTTTCCAGCGTGAAAGGGCTCTGCCGCGCCCGAAACCGGCGCGGGGATGCCGAACCTAGCGGATATTTGCACGAAACCAAACCGGCCCCGTCGCTACGATCAAGAGGAGAATCAGAGACGTTGGAAGGAGCTCAAGATGCGTGTCGGCGTGCCCAGGGAAATCAAGGTGCAGGAATATCGCGTCGGGCTCACCCCGGGCGCCGTCCGCGAATATGTCGCGGCCGGGCACCAGGTGATGGTCGAGACCGGCGCCGGCAACGGCATCGGCGCGTCCGATGATGTCTATCGGCGGGCAGGGGCCACCATCTCCGACAGCGCCCGCGACGTCTTCGCCAGTTCCGACATGATCGTGAAAGTGAAGGAGCCACAGAAAAGCGAATGGCTTCAGCTTCGCGAAAGCCAGATCCTGTTCACTTATCTGCACCTCGCGCCGGATCCCGAACAGGCCAAGGGTTTGCTCGCGTCCGGCTGTACCGCGATCGCCTATGAAACCGTCACCGACGCGGCCGGTCGCCTCCCCCTGCTGGCGCCGATGAGCGAAGTCGCCGGCCGCCTTGCCATCGAGGCAGCCGGCGCCGCGCTCAGGCGTTCCGCCGGCGGTCGTGGCTTGCTGCTCGGCGGCGTGCCCGGGGTGCAGCCGGCGCGCTTGGTCGTGCTTGGCGGCGGCGTGGTGGGTATGCAGGCCGCGCGCATGGCCGCGGGCCTTGGTGCCGAAGTCACGGTGATCGACCGCTCCTTGCCGCGGCTGCGTGAGCTCGATGATCTCTTCGCGGGGCGCGTGCGGACGCGCTTTTCCACCATAGAAGCGGTTGAAGACGAAGTGTTCGCCGCCGACGTCGTGATCGGCGCGGTGCTGGTGCCGGGCGCCAGCGCGCCGAAGCTCGTTACGCGCGCGATGCTTAAATCGATGCGGCGTGGCGCCGTGCTGGTCGACGTCGCGATCGACCAGGGCGGCTGCTTCGAGACTTCGCACCCGACGACGCACACCGATCCGACCTATGAGGTCGACGGGGTCGTGCATTATTGCGTCGCCAACATGCCGGGTGCGGTGCCGGTGACGTCGAGCCAGGCGCTGAACAATGCGACGCTGCCGTTCGGCCTGATGCTGGCGAACAAGGGCTTTGCGGCGGTGCTGGAGAATCCTCATTTGCGCAACGGGCTCAACGCCCATCGCGGCCGCATCACCAACAGGGCGGTGGCGGAAAGCCTCGGGCTGGAATTCGCGCCGGTCGGAGGCCTGGCGGCGTAGAGCATGATCCGGAAAAGTGTGCAGCGGTTTTCCGAAAAGATCATGCTCAAATAATTTGGAGCCTATGCCGGTTTGCGATGGCGGCTGCCGAGCGCGGCTTCGATGGTCTCGGGCTTCTCGATGCGTTCGATCAGCATGTCGATGCGGTCGCCGCCCCAGAACAGCTCGCTGTTGAACACCATGGTCGGCACGCCGAACACGCCGAGCGATTCGGCCTCGTCGATGATGCGGTCGTGCTCGGCGCGCGCGGGACCATGGACGTAGGAGTCGAATTCGCTCGCCGATCCGCCGCAGGCGGTGATGACGCCGGTGATATCAGCCAGATCGTCGATCTCGATGTCGTGGCTCCAGAAGCGGCGAAACATCGTGTCGTGGTAAGGGCGGAAGAAGCCGTGGCGTTGCGCGAACAGCATACCGACGCTGGAATAGAAGGCGTCGTAGATCCGCCGCGGTCCCTTCATCACGAGCCCCTGCGCATTGGCGAAGCGCCGCGCGTCCATATAGGCGTAGCGTACCTTGCGCCAGAAATGCGGCGTGCGCTCCTCCACCGTCCCCATGAATTCGGCAACGCGCAGCGTATAAGGCAGCCATTCCAGCTCGACGCCGTGCGTCTCCTCCAGCGCAAACAGGCGCTTGTTGGCGACGAACGCATAGGGGCTCTTGTAGTCGGTGTAGATGCGCACCCGCGGTTTGGGCATCGGCGTTTCCTTTTTCTTCCTTTTCCCCTTGTGGGAGAAGGTGGCATAGGCGGCCTTCGGCCGCCGTTCTTAAAGCGCCGAAGCGAAGCTTCGGCTATGGCGCCGGATGAGGGGTTGCTTCAGTGAATTCAACTGCGAGAGGGTTGTCCGCGGGGACAACCCCTCGCCCGGCTTCGCTATCGCGAAGCCGCCCACGAGGGGAGAGGGTGCACCGAGCCCGCGGCGCTTTCAACGCCCCAACTCCTCACGAGGCGACGCAGCGTCGCTATCTGGCGCTATAGCCGGACCCTCGGGCCGCCAAATCGGCCAAAAGAAGAAAACTATTGCCCGGGGTCTCTCAGGCGGAAGGAGTTTTCTCTCCGGGGGGCAAAAACGCCAATCGCTTCCATTGCTGTTTGGGGCCGAAACGACGACATTTCCGGCACAGATTGATGGATTGACCCTGCTATGGAACGCACCGGATTTGAGCCCTTCGGCGAGCGCCTGGTGTCCGCGACGGACACCCAGCCGCAGTCGCGCGCGTCAAAGCTCCTGCTGCGGGCCGGGACCGGCCTGTTCTGGTCGCTGGTGGCGGGGATCGTGCTGGCACGTGCCGCCTTCTTTGAGCCGGGCGTCTATGATGGCTTCAGCCGCGTGGCCTCGCTCGCCAGAAGCCTGATCTTCTGAGGTCAGCTCGTCTTCTAAGGCGATCCATCCCGGCTGAGGATAGAACTTCCCCTCGGTCCTGATATGTCGAAAACATATTTCCCAATCGGACGGCGCTGCGTATAAATCCTTCTCCTCCGGGAGAGATTTGTGTCGCAGAATCAAGCATCCAGTTCGGCCGAGGCCAAGCCGACCACCGCCGCAAGCCGCATTGTTGCGCTGATTCCCGGCATTCTCCTCTGCATCGTTGTGGCCGGCGTTTCGGCCCTTTTGGAGCGGGCGGAGCTGGGTGTGTTCGAGCACCCCTATGTCGAGGCGCTGGTGATGGCCATCCTGCTCGGCATGGCGCTGCGCAGCTTCTGGAAGCCCGCGCCGCGCTGGCGGGCCGGCATCGCCTTCAGCGCCAAGCAGCTGCTCGAAGTCGCAGTGATGCTGCTAGGGGCCTCCATCAGCTTTGCAGCAATTGCGGCCTCGGGCGTTGCGCTGCTGGCATCGATCGCGGCTGTGGTCGTGGTCGCGCTCAGCGTCAGCTTTGGCTTGAGCCGCATGCTCGGCCTGTCGACACGACTGTCGATCCTGATCGCCTGCGGCAACTCCATCTGCGGCAATTCGGCTATCGCGGCCGTGGCGCCGATCATCGGCGCCAACAACGACGAGATCGCATCCTCGATCTCTTTCACTGCGATCCTCGGCGTGATGATGGTGCTGGGCCTGCCGCTGCTGATTCCGCTGCTGCAACTGTCCGCCACGCAATACGGCATCCTCGCCGGCCTCACCGTCTACGCCGTGCCGCAGGTGCTGGCGGCAACGGTGCCGGCGGGCCTCGTCTCGACGCAGATCGGCACGCTGGTCAAGCTGATGCGCGTGTTGATGCTGGGGCCGGTCGTCGTCGGCCTGTCGCTGGTCGCCTCGCGTTGGCAGACCGGCGCCAAGAAGACCAATGTCGGATTTTTCCGCTTAGTCCCGTGGTTCATCCTCGGCTTCCTCGCACTCGCGACGTTGCGCTCGCTGGAAATCGTGCCCGGCACCGTGGTGGGCCCGGTGACGAAGATCACGAGCTTCCTCACGGTGGTGTCGATGGCGGCACTCGGCCTCGGCGTCGATGTCCGCGTGCTCGCCAATGTCGGCGGCCGCGTCACAGCCGCCGTGACACTGTCGCTGATGCTGCTGCTCGGCATCAGCATCGCGCTGGTGCATTGGTTCAAGTGAAAATAGTCGCGCTGCAATGACGGTGCACCCTCTCCCCTTGTGGGAGAGGGTGGCTTCGCAATAAGCGAAGCCGGGCGAGGGGTTCTCTCCGCGAATGAATCTGTTGCAGTGAATGCGCGAAAGCAAACCCCTCATCCGGCGCTTCGCGCCACCTTCTCCCACAAGGGGAGAAGGGGAAGGCACCGCGCAAGCGTCGAAGAAGCAGTTCTAAATCACATCCGCCAGCGAGTGACCGTGCAGCTCGATGTTCAGCCCCTGCATGCCGAGATCGGTGATCTCGCCGCCCATCGCCTTGATGCTTTCCTCACGGATCAGCGACATCAACCCGCGGCGCAGCGCCAGGAACTCCGATGACATCATCATCGATTGCTGCCGCGGGCGCTCCAGCGGAATCGGAATCTCGGCCTTGATCGAGCCGGGACGCGCCGTCATGCAGTAGACCCGGTCGGACAGGAAGATCGCCTCGTCGATGTCGTGGGTGACGAACAGCACCGAGATCTTCAGCCGCTGCCACATGTTGGTGAGGATCTGCTGCATGATGACGCGGGTCTGTGCGTCGAGCGCGCCGAAGGGCTCGTCTAACAGCAGCACCTTCGGCCCCGTCGCGAGTGCGCGCACGATGCCGACGCGCTGCTTCATGCCGCCGGAGAGCTTTTCCGGATAGTGCTTCTCGAAGGCGTCCAAGCCGGCAAGCCCGAGCAGGGTGCGGGCCGCGCGCTCGCGCTGCGAACGCGCCATGCCGCGCATCTTCAGGCCGAACTCGACATTCTCCCGCACCGTCTTCCAGGGAAACAGCGAATATTGCTGGAACACCATGCCGCGCTCGGCGCTGGGGCCGTTGACCCTTTCGCCGTCGACCGTGACCACTCCGGTGGTCGGCTTGAGGAAACCTGCGACCGCATTGAGCAGCGTCGACTTTCCGCACCCTGAGGGGCCGACGATCGAGACGAACTCACCCGGGTTGACATGAATCTGCGTGTCGGTGACCGCCTCAACCGGTCCCTCGATACTGTCATAGCTGAGCGAGAAATTCTTGACCTCGATATGGCCCTGCGGTGCTTTGGTCAGGATCTCGTTCATTTCAGCCTCCACGGCATCACCAACTGCCCCGCGCCTCTGATGAGCATGCTCGATCCGAGGCCGAGCACGCCGATCGCGATCATGCCGAGCGCGATGTCGGCATATTGGACCAGCGAATAGGCCTCCCAGGTGAAATACCCGATGCCGTACTGGCCCGAGATCATTTCGGCCGCGATCAGCGACACCCAGGCGACGCCCATGCCGACAGTGAGGCCGGTGAAGATGTGCGGCAGCGAGGCCGGAAAGTACACTTCGCGAAAGATCGAGCGTTCGCGCGCGCCCAGACATTGCGCCGCGCGCACCAGCACGGGATCGACCAGCGACATGCCGTGCAGCGTGTTGACCAGGATCGGGAAGAATGAGCCGAGAAAGGTGATGTAGACGATGCTCTGCTCGTTGGTCGGCCACAGCATGATCGCCATCGGCACCCAGGCGATCGCCGGGATCGGCCGCAGCACTTCCGCCACCGGGAAGACGATCTCATGCACCAGCTTGAAGCGGCCCATGATCAGGCCGAGCGGCACGCCGACGATGGCGGCGAGCGAAAAGCCGATGAAGATGCGCCGGCAGCTCAGCACGATGTGCATCAGGAATTTCGGATCGTGGATCGCCTTGGTGAAGCTTGCATAGACCGCGAGCGGCGAGGGCACGTTGGTGAAGCGCACGAAGAACACGACGCGATAGGTCGTGAGCAGGTGCCAGACCAGCAGGAAGGCGAGCAGCGAGAGGATGCCGATCGCGATTGCGCGCAGTCCCGCCCGATTGAGCCGATACCAGCGCAGCGCGACAGTGCCGAAGGAAGGCGCCGCCGCAGGAGCCGCGGCGGGCGCGGGGCTCGCCTCGCCGATTGCGGTTGTTGCCGGCATGCTGTCCTCGGAATGTCTGAGGAGGGCGGGACTGCTCACGTCTTGCCTCCGCTGACTGCCGCCTTCACCGCTTCGTCGAAGCCGAGCACCTTGCCGCTGATCTTGGCCGCATAGGCTTCGGCATCCTTCTTGAGCAGGAAGGGCGCGACATCGCCATTCCCGACCGCGAAGAAGGCCTGGTCGGCGAACAGCTTGATGCCGCGGGTCGTATCGAAGACGTAGGCGACGTTGATCTTCTTGCCCTTGGCCTTGAAGTCGGCATAGGCCCCTAACGTGCAACTGGCAGACGAGAAAGCGAGGATGCCAGCCTCGTCCACCCAGACTTCGCCGGCCTTGCGCGGATCGGAGATCGGCTTCTTGCAGAAGCCATCCTCGCCTGAGATTTCGTAGTTCTTGGTGCTGCCGAGCTGCGCGTCATAGTCGAGCTTCATCTCGGCATAGGCCTTGCGGATGTAGCTGTCGTCGACCCATTTTTTGGGATCGAACTCCTTCATGCGGCCGAGGTTTTGCAACACCTTGACGTCGGCGGTGGCCGCATCGATCAGCGCCGGCTTGACCGTGGGATCGGTTGTCATGTTGCCGCTGGGGCCGAGGAAGATGTAGACGACTTCCTTGTTGATGCCCGTCCATTCCTGGATCTTTTCCGCAGCGAGCTTGGGATCGTCGCGCAGCCATTGATTGGCGGCGGCGACCGCCTTCAGATAAGCGACGACGACTTCCGGATATTTTTCGGCGAAGTCGGTGCGGACGACGATGCCGTGGAAGGTCGGCAGATTGGTCTCGACGCCGTCGAAGATCTTTCGCGCAAAGCCACGGAACGGCAGCAACTCGGCGAAGGGGACGAAGTCGGCATGCGCGTCGATCTTCTTTTCCTGCAGATTGGTCGAGCCGACTTCCGGGCTCTGGCTGACGAGCTGGAAGAAGTCGGACGCGTAGCCGCGGTCCTGCATCGCCTTCAGCACCATGCCGTGCGCGGCGGAGCCGAAGGGCACGCTGACGAGCTTGCCCTTGAGATCGGCGAGATCGTAGTACGGCGACTCCTTGTGAACGACGATGCCGTTGCCGGAGCCCGACATGCTGTAGGCCGCGATGCCGATCAGGCGGCTCTTGCTCTCGGGGTTGCTGTCGAAGGTGAAGCCGTTCACGATCAGCGGGTAGTCGCCCATCATGCCGATCTGCAGCTTGTTCGCCATCATCGCGTTGGTGACGGGCGGACCGGAGGTGAAATTCTGCCACTCCAGCTCGAACTTGATGTTGGCGTATTTGCCGTCCTTCGGCAGGTATTTTTCGAGCAGATGCAGCTGCCGGATGACGACGCCGGCGGTCACCGTGTTGGTCGTGGTATCCTGCGTTCCGATGCCGAGCGTCACCGTTTCCGCCGAAGCCGGCTGCGCGAGGAGTAGCGCCAGCGACGTCACCGACATCGCGATCGAGAGCGTGGGAAGATGGCGGACCATTCTCATCCTCATTCGGTTGGATGTGCTGTGGTTGCCATGATTGGGTGAGGGCGTGGACAGGGCAAATCCGGAATGACCACCGCAGTCGATTAGTTGCCGGGAAAAGCTGATTGCATACTCCTTGGGCAGTCCTGCACTATAAAGCCGCTTGCCTGGGCACCGACCCCGGTCGCCGGCCTTTAGTCAGAGGCTTGTCCGCGCATCTCTTCCAGCACGTCGGGCCGGCAGACCACGATCTGGGAGCGCTTGGTCAGCACGATTCCCTTCTCCTGCATCCGCTTCAAACTGATCGTGACCCATTGCCTGGTGGCGCCGACCATGTGGGCGATGTCGGCATGGGTGAAGGCTGCCGCGATCACCCGGCCGTCGGCATCCTCGACACCGTAGAGCTCGACCAGATGCAGCAGCAGATGCGCCAGCCGCTGTGTGATCGAACGCGTTCCCAGCATCTGCGCCAGCGCCGAATAGCACTTGCCCTTGAAGGTCAGACCCTCGATCAGGCCGATTGCCAGGTTCGGGATCTCCATGGCGAGCGTGCGCAGTTCTTTTCCGGGCAGGTGCACGACGCTGCAATTGCTGGATGCAACGCCGGACCATTGATGCACGGTGCCTTCGAACACTTCGGGCCCGCCGACGAAATTGCCGACATGCCAATAGGCCAGCGTGATCTCGCGCCCAAGCGGCGAGGTATAGAACACGCGGATGCGGCCGCTCTCGATCAGCCAGATACCGTCATGCTTGCCGCCCTGGCTGAACAGCGTCTGGCCGCGGTTGAGCACTTTGCGGCGGCCCTGCTTCAGCACCAGCTCCCGCTCGCGCTGGCTGAGCTTGTCCATCAGCGGCGGCGGACCGCCAATCCATTGCTGGTTCTCGGTGAGCAGCAGCGAGGAGCTTCCCGCAGGCCGGACCGTTGCGGGAACCGTCCCGCGAACCACATTGGCCGCCTGCAACATCGTCTGCCTCCGGAACGTTCAATTCGTCCTAAAGCGGAGCAATGTCCGTGCCAGATTCACTCCGCTGTCGTCGCACGGCTTGACCGGGCGACCCAGTATTCCAGAGACAGCAATGAGTTACGGAGAGGCCGCGGCGTACTGGATTCCCGCCTTCGCGGGAATGACAGCGAGTTTGTGGCGCCCGTGCTCGCGCCAATGCAAAGTCTGCGTCGGCCTAACCCCCCGCCAAACTCAGCAAATACGCCTTGGGGTAAATCCCCCGACTGTGCCCGTCCGAAAACGAGATGTTCAGCCCGTAGCCGAGATCGCCGATGTCGGTGATGGCGATGCCCGGAAACGCTTCAGGGAAGCGGCCGTCGAAGCGGGCGCGGGTGCAGTGGGCGCATTTGCATGAGAGGCGGAGCTGCTCGGCAGGCAGGCTGAGTTGATCGTCCTGCGTGGTGCGGACGCGGAGCGTGGCAAGATCGGCGCTCGCCTCGTAGTCGGCCACGGTCGGTGCCACCAATGCGGTCATGGTCATGACGAACCTCTGACTCTTCTCTACGCCGCCGCAGGCGAGCGCGAATAGCAACTAATTGCCAGAGCGCACGTGCAAAGGCGGAGCGCGGCTGCCTCCTCTTCGGTCATCGCCCGCAAAATGTGAAACTAATCGACCGGCAGTTTCAGTTCGGCGTTGCCCGAGTCCTCCGTCTCCGAAATCCTTGCGCCCATCGCAGGTAAGGAGAGACGACGGATGAGCGCTTTTCAGAAGGAAACGGTTCTGTCGGTCAGGCACTGGACCGACTCGCTGTTCAGCTTCACCGCGACGCGCGATCCCGGCTTCCGCTTCCAGAACGGCCAGTTCGCCATGATCGGGCTGGAGGTCGAGGGCAAACCCTTGATGCGGGCCTACAGCATGGCGAGCGCCAATCATGAGGAAGAGCTCGAGTTCTTCTCGATCAAGGTTGAGGACGGCCCGCTGACCTCGCGCCTCCAGAAGATCAGGGAAGGCGACATCATCCTGGTCGGCCGCAAGGCGACGGGCACGCTGATCACAGGCAATCTCATTCCCGGCAAGCGTCTCTTGTTGCTGTCGACCGGCACCGGGCTCGCGCCGTTCGCCAGCCTGATCAAGGACCCCGACGTGTACGAGAACTACGAGACCATCGTGCTCGCCCATGGCTGCCGCCAGATCTCCGAGCTCGCCTATGGCGAGCACCTCGTCGACGGCCTGCGCAATCACGAATTCTTCGGACCGCTGATCCGCGACAAGCTGGTCTATTATCCCACCGTCACCCGAGAGCCGTTCAGGAATCGCGGCCGCATCACCGACCTGATCACCTCCAACCAGATGTTCGACGATATCGCGCAGTCCGGCCTCGATATCGCGACGGATCGCATCATGCTGTGCGGCAGCCCCGCAATGCTGGAGGAGCTGCACGCCATGTTCTCCGCGCGCGGCTTTGCGGAGGGGAACCACAGCCAGCCCGGCCATTTCGTCATCGAGAAGGCTTTCGTCGAGCGGTGACGCACAAATCGCTCTGCGGCGACAACTAATTGCTATCGCCGGAAAGCCCCCTGAACAAATCTGATGCAAAGGCGCCGGACCTGCCGGCGAACCAGGAGCAAGCGATGGCACTAGATCAGATCGTCGACGGACTTTCGGAAGTTTCCTGCGACGTGCTGGTGATCGGCGGCGGCACGGCCGGCCCGATGGCGGCACTCAAGGCGAAGCTGAAGAACCCGAAGGCCAATGTCGTCCTGCTCGAAAAGGCCAACGTCAAGCGCTCCGGCGCGATCTCGATGGGCATGGATGGCTTGAACAACGCCGTTATCCCCGGCTATGCGACGCCGGAGCAGTACACCAAGGAAATCACCATCGCCAATGACGGCATCGTCGACCAGAAGGCGGTCTATAAATATGCGCAGAACTGCTTTGGCATCATCGAAGAGCTCGACAGTTTCGGCATTCGATTCCTGAAGAACGAGAACGGCGACTATGCCGTCAAGAAGGTGCACCACATCGGCACCTACGTCCTGCCGATGCCGAATGGCGAGACCGTGAAGAAGGCGCTGTACCGCCAGCTGCGCCGCGCGCGCATCCTGATCTCCAACCGTTACATGGCGACGCGCCTGCTCAAATCCGCCGACGGCCGCATCGCCGGCGCGATCAGCGTCAACACCCGCACCGCCGAGATCTTGGTGATCAAGGCCAAGGCGGTGATCCTGTGCATGGGCGCTGCGGGCCGACTGGGTTTGCCGACCTCAGGCTACATGTTCGGCACCTACGAGAACGCGGCCAATTCTGGCGATGGCTATGCCATGGCCTATCACGCCGGCGCCGCGCTCGCGAACCTCGAATGCTACCAGATCAATCCGCTGATCAAGGACTATAACGGCCCGGCCTGCGCCTATGTCGCCGGCCCCTTCGGCGCCTTTACCGCCAACAACGAGGGATCGCGCTTCATCGAATGCGACTATTGGTCGGGCCAGATGATGCTGGAGTTCTACAACGAGCTCTTGTCCGGCAAGGGTCCGGTGTTCCTCCAGCTCAAGCATCTCCACCCCGACACCATTTCCGAGATCGAATCCACGCTGCACAAGGTGGAGCGGCCGACGCGCGGCCTGTTCCAGCAGGGGCGCGGGGTCGACTACCGCAGCGAATCGATCGAGATGCACATCTCCGAGATCGGCTTCTGCTCCGGCCACAGCGCCTCCGGCGTGTTCGTCGACGACAACGCGCGCACCACCGTGCCCGGCCTCTATGCGGCCGGCGACATGGCGAGCGTGCCGCACAATTACATGCTGGGTGCCTTCACCAACGGCTCGGTTGCCGGCGTTGACGCGATGGAGTTCGCCGAAAATCACGATTTCGCCGAGTTCGACGCCGCCGACATTGCCACGGAGCGCGACCGCGTGCTGGCGCCGACCAGGCGCGAGGACGGTATTCCGCCGAACCAGATCGAATACAAGACGCGGCGTCTGGTGAACGACTATCTCCAGCCGCCGAAGGTGACGCGCAAATACGAGCTCGGCATGCGCCGCCTTGCCGAGGCGCGCGAGGACATGCAGGAGCACATGATCGCGCGCAACGCGCACGAGCTGCTTCGTGCGCTCGAAGTGCAGTCGATCATGGATTGCGCCGACATGGCCGTGCATGCCTCGCTGTATCGCGAGGAAAGCCGCTGGGGCCTCTATCACTGGCGCACCGATTTTCCCGAGAAGGACAACGAGAACTGGTTCTGCCACACCCTGCTATCCAAGCAGGACGGCAAGATGACCAGCGAAAAGCGTGCGGTTGAGCCCTATGTCGTGCCGATCGCGGATGACGAGAAGGACCTCTACGACAAGCAGCGCATCCGCGCCACCGCCTGATCCATCGCCAAGCGCAAGCAACAGGAGAAATACGATGCCTCTCGCTTCCTATCAGACATCGGTTCCGGTGGTCGTCGACGACGCCAAATGCATCGCCGACAAGGGCTGTACCGTGTGTGTCGACGTCTGTCCGCTGGACGTGCTGCGCATCAGCGACATGACCGGCAAGGCCTACATGGCCTATGACGAATGCTGGTACTGCATGCCCTGCGAGGCGGACTGCCCGACCGGCGCCGTCACCGTCAACATTCCTTATCTGTTGAGGTAATCATGTCGAGCCCGTTCGAATCCTACGACGACCTCGAAGATGCCGACGAGCGGCTCCAGGCTGCCGATCCGGGGGAGCGCCGTGTCGCCATCATCGCGCTCGGCCATTCCGGCGATCCGGCAGCTGTCGGCCATCTCGCCAAGATGGTGGTCGATCCCGATGCCGGCGTGCGCCAGCAGGTCGCGATGGCACTTGGCGAGTTCGACGGGCCGGAGGCGGCGAGTGCGCTGGTCAAGCTGCTGGTCGACCCCGAGAGGATCGTGGCGTCCGCCGCGGCCGACAGCATGGCCGAGTTCAAGGATCCCTCCTGCGCCGACATCATCCTGCCGCTGGTCAAGCACGCCCACGCGTTCGTTCGCATGGGCGCGCTACGTGCGCTGAAAGAGCTGCGCTGCAAGGATACGCTGAAGCCGGCGTTGGAAGCGCTGCAGGATTCCGATGCCGCCGTGCGCGTGCAGGCGATCGGCGTGATCGGCTTCCTCAAGCTGGAAGAATCGATTCCGGCGCTGACCGCGCTGATCAACGATCCCGACGCCCATGTGCGCCGCGCCGCCGTCAGCGCGCTGGCGTTCTCGCAGATGAAGCCTGCGGCGGAAACAATCACGCGCGCGTTGAAGGACACCGACTGGATGGTCCGCGAGATGGCGGCGGAGACTCTGGGCCTCAACATCAACGGTTCGCTCGCGGCCGACCAGCTCGTCGGCTGTCTTGCCGATGAGTTCTGGCAGGTGCGGCTGAAGGTGATCCGCAGCCTCGGGCGCATGAAGATCGAGCGCGCAGTGCGGCCGATCGGCAATTGCGTCAACCACGACCAGGCCAATTTGCGGAAAGAGGCGGCCGCCGCGCTCGGCGAGATCGCCCATCCCGACGGCGAGGCGTTCCTGGCCGTGATCGCTGACGATCCCGATCCGGATGTCCGCAAGAACGCACGCTGGGCGCTCCAGCAGATCGCGGCCCAAAAGGCACGGGCAGGGACGTAGCCGCGAGACAAGCTGCCGCTCTGGACTTCCAGAGCCAGACGTTTATTGGTCTTCGCCAATGTGATCGGCCGCTGCGTACGCGGCTGATCCGAGAAATTGCGAGGACGGCGCCATGGCGACATTGACTGTGAAGGATCTTCTCCCCGAGGACGGAACGCGGGGAACGCTGGTCGGCCGCGTCTGGCTGCCGCAGGCGAACGGTCCGTCTGTGGTCGCCGTGCGGGCCGACGGCGTGTTCGACGTCACCGCAAAATTTCCGACCGTCAGCGCACTCTGTGAAGAGGATAATCCGGCCAAGGCGCTTGCTGCGACCAGGGGCGAGCGCATCGGCGATCTCGAAGCCATCGTGGCCAACACGCCGCCCGACCAGCGCGACCCCATGAAGCCGTGGCTGCTCGCGCCCGTCGATCTCCAGACGCTGAAGGCGGCCGGCGTCACTTTCGCCATCTCGATGCTGGAGCGCGTCATCGAAGAGCGGGCCAAGGGCAATCCGGCCTCGGCCGAAGCGATCCGTAAAGAAGTGACGCGGCTGATCGGCGACGATCTGTCCAAGCTCAAGCCGGGCTCGGACCAGGCGATGCGGCTGAAGCAGGTGCTGATCGACCAGAACGCCTGGAGCCAGTATCTCGAGGTCGGCATCGGTCCTGATGCCGAGGTCTTCACCAAGGCGCCGACCCTGTCTTCGGTCGGCACCGGCATGGATGCGGGACTGCATCCGAAGTCGACCTGGAACAACCCGGAGCCGGAGCTGGTGCTGTTCGTCTCGAGCCGCGGCAAGATCGTCGGTGGCGCGCTCGGCAATGACGTCAATCTGCGCGACTTCGAGGGTCGCTCCGCGCTCTTGTTGTCGAAGGCCAAGGACAACAACGCCTCCTGCGCGATCGGCCCGCTGCTGCGCCTGTTCGACGACACCTTCTCGCTCGACGACGCCCGCAAGCTGGACATCAGCCTGAACGTGAAGGGGGCGGACGGTTTTGTCCTCGACGGCCATTCCTCGATCAGCAAGATCAGCCGCGATCCCACCGATTTGGTCGCGCAGACCATCGGGCCCGTGCATCAATATCCCGATGGCTTCGTGCTGTTTCTCGGGACCATGTTCGCGCCCGTCAAGGATCGCGATGCGCCTGGGCAGGGGTTCACCCACAAGCGCGACGACATCGTCACGATTGCAGCGCCCCAGCTCGGCAAGCTCGTCAACCGCATGCGTAGCAGCGACGAGTGCGAGCCCTGGACCTTCGGCATCGGCGCACTGATGAAGAACCTCGCGCAGCGGAAGTTGATCTAGGCGTGTCTTCACCCCCTTCCGCGGGTGGCAGAGCGTGCACGCGCGAATTGCGGGAAGTCGTCATGCCCGGGCTTGTCCCGGGCATCCACGTTCTTGGTCCCGCGCGGTGAGGCGTGGATGGCCGGGACAAGCCCGGCCATGATGGTGTGGCGCTGGCCAAGCCGCATCATTTCCTTCATCTTCCCGTTGCACCCCCGGAACAAAATCGCTCTGGGCGTGTTATAGGACCGTTCCCCGCAGTCCCATGCGCTTCCGGCCAATAGTCAGATAATATGACTAGTCGGAACCGATCTTCCATGAAATAGTGCCTTCCGCCGCCCTCAAGGGCGGCCGTTGGGTGCCATGTTACCATAGGCGCCCGGAATAACACTTGGGAGACACGCCTGATGAACCTCAAAGCCCTTTTTGCGGCCAGCGCCACGGCCGCCTTGCTGATCGCGATGCCGGCCAGCGCCGGCCAGCTCACCATCGGCTTCTCGCAGATCGGATCGGAATCCGGCTGGCGCGCGGCCGAGACCTCCGTCTCCAAGCAGGAGGCCGCCAAGCGCCAGGTCAATCTCAAGATCGCCGACGCCCAGCAGAAGCAGGAGAACCAGATCAAGGCGATCCGCTCCTTCATCGCGCAGAACGTCGACGCGATCTTTCTCGCGCCCGTGGTGTCGACCGGCTGGGATTCGGTGCTGAAGGAAGCCAAGGAGGCCAAGATCCCGGTCGTGCTGCTCGACCGCGACATCGATCCCTCCGGCAAGGAGCTCTATCTTACCGCCGTGACCTCCGACAGCGTGCACGAAGGCGAGGTTGCCGGCGACTGGCTGGCCAAGACCGTCGGGGCTAAGGCCTGCAGCATCGTCGAATTGCAGGGCACGGTCGGCGCGAGCGTCGCCGCCAACCGCAAGAAGGGTTTTGATACCGCCATCGCCAAGCATTCGAACCTGAAGGTGGTGCGCAGCCAGACTGGCGACTTCACCCGCGCCAAGGGCAAGGAGGTGATGGAGAGCTTCATCAAGGCCGAAGGCGGCGGCAAGTCGATCTGCGCGGTCTATGCCCACAATGACGACATGATGGTCGGTGCGATCCAGGCGATGAAGGAAGCCGGACTTAAGCCGGGCAAGGAGATCCTCACCGTCTCGATCGACGCGGTCCCGGATATCTTCAAGGCCATGGCCGCCGGCGAAGCCAATGCCACCGTGGAACTGACGCCGAACATGGCGGGCCCGGCGCTCGATGCCATCGCGGCCTTCAAGGACAAGGGCACGGTGCCACCGAAATGGATCCAGACGGAATCGAAGCTCTACACCGCCGCCGACGATCCGCAGAAGATCTACGACAGCAAGAAGGGTCTCGGCTATTGAGGCGGGGACTTGCGCCGTCGGCGGTTGTCCGGCGGCGCTCCCCTTCGTAGCCGCTGCACAAACGAGTATGTTGGGCGTCCGCGTGGTCCGCGGGCGCCGGTGGGAGTAACGACGCAATGGAGAAAAGCCCGGATCCTGCTCCGCCGCTGCTGGAGGTGCGCGGGATCAGCAAGAGCTTTGGTGCGGTGCGTGCGTTGCAGGAAGTCGACTTCACGCTGCGTGCCGGCGAGATCCATGCGCTGCTCGGCGAGAACGGCGCGGGCAAATCCACGTTGATCAAGGCGATCACCGGCGTGTTCCCGCGCGACGCAGGCGTCATCCGCATCAGCGGCGAAGAGGTCGCGCCGCGCTCGGCCAAGGCGGCGCTTCAGGCCGGCATCGCCACCGTCTACCAGGAGGTCAATCTGCTGCCGAACCTCTCGGTGGCGCAAAACCTGTTCCTTGACCGCCAGCCGATGCGCTTCGGCATCGTGCGCGAAGGCGAGATGCGCCGCCGCGCGAAAATGCTGCTCGGCGGGTTCGGCCTCGATATCGATGTCTCAGCGCCGCTCGGCAGCTATTCGGTCGCAGTGCAGCATGTCACCGCAATCGCGCGCGCCGTCGATTTATCGGCGCGCGTGCTGATCCTCGACGAGCCGACCGCAAGCCTCGACCGCCACGAAGTCGAGATCCTCTTCGATATCATGCGTCAGCTCGCCGGCCGCGGCATCGGCATCGTTTTCGTCAGCCATTTTCTCGACCAGGTCTACGAGATATCCGATCGCATCACGGTGCTGCGCAACGGGCGGCTGGTCGGCGAGCGCGAGACCGCCTCGCTGCCGCGGCTCGAGCTGATCCGGATGATGCTCGGCCGCGAGCTAGCCGAAACCACCAGCGCGCGCGCGGCTACGGCTGAGCATCAGGCGCGCGAAGTTTGTGCGAGCTTCGAAGGCTATGGCAAGGCCGGCTATGTCGCGCCGTTCAATCTCGAACTGCGCCACGGTGAGGTCGTGGGTCTCGCCGGCCTGCTCGGCTCGGGCCGGACCGAGACGGCGCGGCTGGTGTTCGGTGCGGAGCGCGCCGATCGCGGGCAGGCGAAAGTCGAGGGCGATCCCATACGGCTCCTGTCGCCGCGCGACGGCGTGCGCCACGGCTTTGGCTATTGTCCGGAGGAGCGCAAGACCGACGGCATCGTCGCCGAGCTCACCGTGCGCGAGAACATCGTGCTCGCGCTCCAGGCCAAGCGCGGCCTGCACAGGCCACTATCGCGGCGCGAGCAGGACGAGATCGCAGGCCGTTACGTCAAGATGCTCGATATCCGCCCGCCCGATCCGGAGCGCCCCGTCGGGCTGTTGTCCGGCGGCAACCAGCAGAAGGTGCTGCTGGCACGCTGGCTCGCGACCTCGCCGCGTCTTCTCGTGCTGGACGAGCCGACCCGCGGCATCGACGTCGGTGCGCATGCCGAGATCATCCGCCTGATCCGCGAGCTCTGCGACGATGGGCTTGCCCTGCTCGTGATCTCCTCCGAGTTAGATGAGATCGTGACCTATTCGGATCGCGTGGTGGTGCTGCGCGATCGCGCGCATGTCGACGAGCTCACGGGCGAGGCGATCGACATCAGCAACATTCTCGCGGCCATCGCCGCCGATAGCGCTGTTGTTGCGCATGAGGGGCGGGCATGACAGCGCTGCTGCCGCGCCGCGGTCTTGCCCAGATTCTTGCGCTGATCGTTATCCTGGCGGTCGACCGGGTGGTGTCGCCCCAATTCTTCGATCTGCGCCTCCAGGACGGCCGCCTGTTCGGCAGCCTGATCGATGTGCTCAATCGCGGCACGCCGGTGGCTCTGCTCTCGCTCGGTATGGTGCTGGTGATCGCCACGCGCGGCATCGATCTTTCGGTCGGCGCGGTGATGGCAATCTCGGGTGCAATCGCGGCGAGCCTTGCCGACAGTCATGGGCTGCCGGTCGTGCTGGCGGCGGCGCTCGGCGCTGGGCTCGTCTGCGGATTGTGGAACGGCTTTCTCGTCAGTGTGCTCGGCATGCAGCCGATCGTCGCGACGCTGATCCTGATGGTGGCGGGGCGCGGCATTGCCCAGCTCATAACCGAAGGGCGTATCGTGACCTTCAGCTCGCCCGACCTGGTCTGGCTTGGCAATGGCTCCATCCTCGGCGTGCCGGTGCCGGTCGCGATTGCGCTGGGGATGCTGATCCTCACCGGCGCGGTGGTGCGCGGCTCGGCGCTCGGGCTCCTGATCGAGGCGACCGGCGGCAATGCGCGGGCGAGCGAGCTTGCCGGCGTCGGCACGCGCGCGATGATTTTGGCCGTCTATGTCTGGTGCGGCGTCTGCGCCGCGCTCGCCGGCGTGATCGCGGCGGCCGACATCATGGGCGCGGATGCCAACAATGCCGGCCTTTGGCTCGAGCTCGACGCCATCCTTGCGGTGGTGATCGGCGGTACCTCGCTGTTCGGCGGCCGCTTCAGCCTCGTGCTCGCCGTGCTCGGCGCGCTGATCATCCAGACCATGAACACCGGCATTCTGCTGTCCGGCTATCCGCCGGAGTTCAACCTGCTGGTCAAGGCGGTGGTGGTGCTAACC
Source organism: Bradyrhizobium sp. CSA207 (assembly GCF_029051685.1). Classification (GTDB taxonomy): domain Bacteria; phylum Pseudomonadota; class Alphaproteobacteria; order Rhizobiales; family Xanthobacteraceae; genus Bradyrhizobium. Next base: position 154,275 of record NZ_JAACFT010000004.1, read on the forward strand.
GTGCTGCTGCTGCAATCGCCGAAGCTATCGGGATTCTCCGGGATTATGCCCCCGTTGCGGAGGGCGAAGGCATGAAAGGCCTGCCGCCCGTCGTCATCACGGCCATCGTGCTCGTCCTGGGCTTCGCGCTCTGCGCGATGCAGTTCCCCAACATCGCCTCCACCCGCGTGGTCGGCAATCTCCTCACCGACAATGCCTTCCTCGGCATTGTCGCGACCGGAATGACCTTCGTGATCATCTCGGGCGGCATCGATCTCTCGGTCGGCTCGGTGATCGGCTTTACCACAGTGTTCGTCGCGCTCGCGATCGAGCGCTGGGGTGTGCCGCCGCTGGTCGCCTTCGTCGCCATCCTTGTGCTCTCGGCGGGTTTCGGCGCGGCGATGGGCGCCGTCATCCATGTCTTCGACCTGCCGCCTTTCATTGTGACCCTGGCCGGCATGTTCCTGGCTCGCGGCGCCAGCTTCCTGCTCTCGACGGAATCGGTGCCGATCAGCGCGCCGATCTATTCGACGGTGTCGGATTTCGCGTTGCGATTGCCGGGCGGCGGGCGATTGACGGCGATTGCGATCATCATGCTCGCGATCGTGATCGGCGGTGCGCTGCTGCTGACGTTCACGCGGTTCGGCGCCAACGTCTACGCGCTTGGCGGCAACCGTGTGGCCGCGAACCTGATGGGCGTTGCGGTCGGACGGATGACAGTGCGAATCTACATGCTATCGAGCCTGCTTGCAGGCATCGCCGGCATCGTTTTCTCGTTCTACACCAGCGCCGGCTACTCGCTTTCCGCCGTCGGCGTCGAGCTCGACACCATCGCCGCGGTCGTGATCGGCGGCACCCTGCTGACAGGCGGGCAGGGCTCGGTGATCGGCACGTTCCTCGGTGTGCTGATCCAGGGCTTGATCCAGACCTACATCAATTTCGACGGCACGTTGTCGAGTTGGTGGACCAAGATCGCAACCGGCGTGCTGCTGTTTGCCTTCATCGCCTTGCAGCAGGCGCTGGTCGCGCTCGCGCGCCGGCCCGTGGCGAAGAGTGCAGGAGCAGCGTCATGACCTCGCGCATCGTCGTCATCCCGACGCAACGGGCTCACTCCAATCATGCGGAAGTGGCCCGCTCGATCGGCGTCGACATCATCGCCGGCCGTTACGCCGAAGGGACACGGCTGCCGGGCGATGCCGAGCTGATCGCGATGTTCGGCGTGTCGCGGCCGGTGTTGCGCGAGAGCGTGAAGACGCTGGTAGCCAAGGGGCTGCTCACCACCAAGGCGCGGGTTGGCACCGTCGTGCGCGAGCGCGGCGCCTGGAACATGTTCGACGCCGATGTGCTGGCCTGGCATCTGGACGCCGGCATCGACAAGCGCTTCCTCAACGACCTTGCCGAGATACGTCTCGCGGTCGAGCCGCGCGCGGCAGTGCTGGCGGCGGGGCGGCGATCGGAAGAGGATATTGCCGAGCTGCGCCGCTGCATGGATCGCATGCGGCTCGAGGCCTCCGATTCCGTTCGCTTTGCCGACGCCGACCTCGCGCTCCATGTTGCGGTTGCGCGCGCGTCCGGAAATCTGTTCATGCGCTCGATCGGTCATGTCATCGAGGCCGCCTTGCGCGCCTCGTTCCTGCTCAGCGCCCCGGTCGAACCGGAGGACCGCGACACCGTGCTGCTCTGGCACCAGAAGATCGTCGATGCGATCGCGGCGGGTGACGTCGCCATGGCGTCCGAGGCGATGATCTATGTCATTCACAACGGCATGCGCCGCCACGAAGGCACGGTGATCGAGACCGCACCGACCGAGGCGCCATCCGCGGATACTGGAGAGTGAGCGTGACCGAACTTCGCATCGCCATCGTCGGCTTCGGCAAGATCGCGCGCGACCAACACGTCGGTGCGATCGCCGCGACACCGGGCGCGACGCTGGCCGCCGTGGCGAGCCGCAACGCCTCGCTGCCGGGGCTGCCGCATTTTGCCACAATCGAAGAATTGCTGGAAGAAGGCCCGCCGATCGATGCGGTCTCGTTGTGCACGCCGCCGCAGGTGCGGCGCGCCCAGGCCGTTGCCGCGCTCGCCGCCGGCAAGCACGTGATGCTGGAGAAGCCGCCGGGCACAGGCGTTGCCGAGCTCGATCCGCTCATCGCGATGGCGGCCGCGGCAAGGCGCACGCTGTTTGCGACCTGGCATTCGCGTTACGCGCCCGCGGTCGAGCCTGCACGCGAATGGCTCGCCGCGTGCCGGATCAAGTCCGTGCACATCAGCTGGAAAGAGGATGTCCGGGTCTGGCATCCCGGACAGGGCTGGATCTGGGAGCCGGGCGGGCTCGGCGTGTTCGATCCCGGTATCAACGCGCTCTCGATCATGACCCGCATCCTGCCGCGACCCGTGTTCGTCACGGCGGCCGAGCTTGCCTTTCCCGCCAACTGCCAAGCGCCGATCGCCGCAAACCTGACACTGGCCGACATCGGCGGACTGCCGGTCACGGCCGAGTTCGATTTCCGCCAGACCGGCCCGCAGAGCTGGGATATCGTCGCGGAAACCGACCATGGCCGGATGACATTGTCGGGTGGCGGGCGGCGCATGGCCGTCGACGACAAGGTACTTGCCGAGGCGCCGGATCAGGAATATCGCGAGCTCTATGGCCGCTTCGTCGGACTCACCGCGACCGGCGCAAGCGATGTCGACCTGACGCCGCTTCGCCTCGTCGCCGATGCTTTCCTGCTCGGCAAGCGCACCATCGTCGAACCGTTTATGGATTAGACATGGCTGGCTCAAAAATAGAAAAAGACATCTTCGGAACGCTGCCCGACGGCCGCGTGGTGGAGCGCATCGTGCTGCGCGGGGAGGGCGGATTCGAGGCCCGCGTCATCACCTACGGCGCCGTTCTTCAGGCCCTGGTCGTGCCGGACGCAAAAGGCGGCTACGACGATGTCGTGCTCGGACACGATGCGTTTGTCGGCTATCTCGCCGAGCGAAAATTCTTCGGCGCCACCGTCGGCCGCTATGCCAATCGTATTGCCAAAGGGCAATTTTTGCTCGACGGCGAGACGGTGCAGCTTCCCGTCAACAACAGCCCCAATGCATTGCATGGCGGTCTCGACGGGTTCGACCGAAAACTCTGGGAGATTGCCGGGATTGACGACGGCAAGGAGCCTGCAGTCACGCTCACCTATACGAGCCCGCATCGCGAAGAGAACTATCCAGGCCGGCTCGATGTGCGCCTGACCTACCGTGTCACCGGCCCGGCCGAGCTGTCGCTGAGCATGGAGGCGCGAACCGATCGCCCGACCATCGTCAACCTGACCAATCACAGCTTCTTCAACCTCGAGGGCGCCACGTCAGGCACATCCATCCTTGATCACAGGCTGACGGTGGCCGCCGAGCATTTTCTTGCCATTGATCCGACCGCCATCCCGCTGCCGGAGCCGCCGCGTGCAGTGGCCGGAACGCCCTTCGACTTCCGCAACGCAACGGCGGTGGGCGAACGCATCCGGCAGAGCGATCAGCAATTGCGTAACGGCAGGGGCTACGACCACACCTACTGCCTGGCGCGCGACGGCAAGCTTGCTCTCGCAGCGCGGCTGGAGGCGCCGCGCTCGGGGAGGATCATGGAGCTGTTGACCGATCAACCCGGCCTTCAGGTCTATTCCGGCAACTATCTCGACGGGACGATTTCGGGAAAGGGCGGCAAGCTCATCCGGCAGTCGGACGCCATGTGCCTGGAGCCGCACATCTGGCCGGATGCGCCGAACCGGCCGGACTTTCCGAGTCCGCGCCTCGCGCCCGGCGAGGTCTATCGCCACCACACGGTGTATCGGTTTGCAGCGAGGGCGCCATGACGGAAGAAGAGGTGCCGACCTCCGTCCTCTCCGCCGAGCACTGCCATCTCGGCGAAGGGCCGACCTATGACGTCGCTACCGATACGGCCTGGTGGTTCGACATTCTTGAGGGGCGGCTGTTCGAGGCGCACCTTTCCAGCGGCCGCATCCGCGTCCACGCGCTCGGCCGGATGGCGAGTGCGCTCGGGCGCATCGATGCCGCGCGCCAGCTGATCGTGGCCGAGGACGGTCTCTACATCCGTCAGCTCGTCGATGGCGCGATGACGCTGTTCTGTCCGCTTGAGGCCGACAATCCCGCCACCCGCTCCAACGATTGCCGCGTGCATCAATCGGGCACGTTCTGGATCGGCACCATGGGACGCAACGCCGAGCCGGGCGCGGGCGCGATCTATGCGCTCCATCGCGGCAACATCTCGATCCTGTTCCCTCGTATCAGCATTCCCAATTCGATCTGCTTCTCGCCGGATGGCGCCACCGGCTACTTCGCCGATACCGCGCGCGCGGTGCTCTATGCCGTCCCGCTCAATCCCGCGACCGGTCTGCCGCGCGGCGAGCCGGAGGTGCTGTTGCGCCACACCGGGATCGGCGGCCTCGACGGCTCGGTGGTCGATGCCGACGGAAAAATCTGGAACGCCTGCTGGGGCGCGGGCCGCATCGATGTTTACAGCCCGCAAGGCGAGCGCCTGCGTTCGCTGCGCGTGCCGGCGCGCCAGGCGAGCTGTCCCGCCTTCATTGGGCCCGATCTGTCGCGCCTTCTGGTGACCTCCGCCTGGGAGAACATGGACGATGCGGCGCGCGCCGCCGATCCGCAGGCAGGCTGCACCTTTCTGCTCGATGTCTCCGCGCGCGGTCGCGCGGAGCCCGACGTCAAGCTTGCATAGGAGACCAGAGCCAGTACACACCGCGTTCTCGACGAAACGAAAAGCAGTCTGACACATAGACACATAAGGGAGTGAAATATGCGAAAACTGAAGACGACATTCCTCGCGCTGGCACTGGCCGGCGCTGCGACGATGGCCGTAGGCGTCACCGCGTCCGCCCAGGACAAGGCGACCGTCGGCATCGCCATGCCGACCAAATCCTCGGCGCGCTGGATCGATGACGGCAACAACATGGTCAAGGTGCTGAAGGAGCGCGGCTACAACACTGACCTGCAATATGCCGAGGACGACATCCCGAACCAGCTCTCGCAGGTCGAGAACATGGTGACCAAGGGCGCCAAAGCGCTGGTGATCGCCGCGATCGACGGCACCACGCTCTCCGACGTGCTGAAGCAGGCCAAGGCCAAGGGTATCACCGTGATCGCCTATGATCGCCTGATCCGCGGCACGCCGAATGTCGACTATTACGCCACCTTCGACAACTTTCAGGTCGGCGTGCTCCAGGCACAGTCGATCGAGCAGGGCCTCGGCCTGAAGGAAGGCAAGGGGCCCTTCAACATCGAGCTGTTCGGCGGCTCGCCCGACGACAACAACGCCTACTTCTTCTACAACGGCGCGATGAGTGTGCTGAAGCCGTATATCGACAGCGGCAAGCTCGTCGTTGTCTCCGGCCAAATGGGCATGGACAAGGTTGCGACGCTGCGCTGGGACGGCGCCACCGCGCAGGCCCGTATGGACAATCTGCTCAGCGCCTACTACGGCAACAAGAAGGTCAACGCCGTGCTGTCGCCGTATGACGGCCTCTCGATCGGTATCATCTCCTCGCTGAAGGGCGTCGGCTACGGCAGCGCCAACCAGCCGATGCCGATCATCAGCGGCCAGGACGCCGAGGTGCCCTCGATCAAGGCGATGCTGCGCGGCGATCAGTATTCGACCATCTTCAAGGACACCCGCGACCTCGCCAAGGTCACGGCCGACATGGTCGATGCCGCGCTCGCCGGCAAGCAGGTCACCGTCAACGACACCAAGACCTATGAGAACGGCGCCAAGACCGTGCCGTCCTATCTGCTCAAGCCGGTCGTGGTCTACAAGGACAATTGGGAGAAGATCCTGGTCGACGGCGGCTACTACAAGAAGGCGCAGTTCCAGTAAGAATCTCTCGTCTCCCTCTCCCCGCTCTTGCGGGGAGAGGATCTCTCTGGTGGGATGAAGCGTATGTCAACCAACTCGTCATGCCCGGGCTTGTCCCGGGCATCCACGTCCTACCTCGCAAGCGGCTGCACGTGGATGGCCGGGACAAGCCCGGCCATGACGCTGTGGAAACGTCTAGGGACATGAAGCGATGACCGCAATGCTGGAGATGCGCAACGTCAGCAAGAGCTTTTCGGGCGTGCAGGCGCTGCGCGACGTCAACTTCTCGGTTCAGGCCGGGCAGATCCATGCGCTCGTCGGCGAGAACGGCGCGGGCAAGTCCACGCTGATGAAGGTGTTGAGCGGGGTCTATCCGGCGGGCAGCTACGAGGGCACCATCGTCTTTGAGGGCGAGGAGCGCCGCTTCCGCGACATCAACGATTCCGAGGCGCTCGGCATCATCATCATCCACCAGGAGCTCGCGCTGATTCCGCTGATGTCGATCGCCGAAAACATCTTCCTGTCGCATCCGCCCTCGAAGCTCGGCGTGATCGACCGGGATGAAGTGTACCGGCGCACGCGCGAGCTGCTGGCGCAGGTCGGCCTGAAGGAATCGCCGGATACGCTGATCACCGATCTCGGCGTCGGCAAGCAGCAGCTGGTCGAGATCGCGAAAGCGCTGTCCAAGCGGGTGCGAATGCTGATCCTGGACGAGCCGACCGCGAGCCTGAACGAAGCCGACAGCGCAGCGCTGCTCGAACGCCTGATGACGTTCCGCGAGCAGGGCATCGGCTCGATCCTGATCTCGCACAAGCTCAACGAGGTCGCCCGCGTCGCCGACCACATCACCGTGCTGCGCGACGGCCGCACCGTCGACGGCATCGATTGCCGCAGTGAGCCGGTCGAGGAGGACCGCATCATCCGCAGCATGGTCAATCGCGATCTCGCCCACCGCTTTCCGGAGCGCCGCGCGAAGATCGGCGAGCCCGTCCTCAGCGTGGAGAACTGGTCGGTCTATCATCCGATCCATCCCGAGCGGCAGGTGATCAAGAACGTCAATTTCGGCGTGAAGCGCGGCGAGGTGGTGGGCATTGCGGGACTGATGGGCGCCGGCCGCACCGAATTCGCCATGAGCCTGTTCGGCCGCTCCTGGGGCACCAATGTCAGCGGCTCGATCCGGCTCGAAGGCCACGAGCTCGTGCTGCCGAATGTGGCCGCCGCGATCGATGCCGGTCTCGCCTACGTCACCGAAGACCGCAAGCAGCTCGGGCTGATCCTCGCCGACGACGTCCGCAAGAACATCACGCTGGCCAGCCTCGACCAGGTCGCCCCGCGCCGGGTGATCGACGACATCGCCGAGCTCAAGGTCGCCAGCGACTATCGCGGTCGCATGCGCATCCGCTGCTCCGACGTCTACCAGGAGACCGGCCAGCTCTCCGGCGGCAACCAGCAGAAGGTGGTGCTGTCGAAATGGCTGATGACCGACCCCAAGGTCCTGATCCTCGACGAGCCGACACGCGGCATCGACGTGGGTGCGAAATACGAGATTTACTGTATCATCAACGAGCTCGCGGAGGCCGGCCGCGGCGTCGTGGTGATCTCCTCGGAGATGCCCGAGCTGCTCGGTATCTGCGACCGCATCTGCGTCATGAACGACGGTGCCTTCGTCGGGGAGTTCGCGGGCCTTGATGCGACGCAGGAAAAGATCATGCGCGCCATCATGCGCAACGATAGAAACTTTGGGAGCGGCACGCCTGTTGCCGCGGAGATGGGAGGATCGCAGGCATGACCGACAAGACGGTTTCGCTGCCCGAGGAGCGCCGGCACGGCAGCTTCATCAAGAACAATCTGCGCAACTACGGCATGCTGATGTCGCTGATCGCGATCATGCTGTTCTTCCAGGTCATGACCGGCGGCACGCTGCTGCAGCCGCTCAACCTGACGAATCTGGTGCTCCAGAACAGCTATATCGTGATCATGGCGCTCGGCATGTTGCTCGTGATCGTCACCGGCCATATCGACCTCTCCGTCGGTTCGGTCGCGGGCTTCGTCGGCGCGGTGGCCGCCGTGCTGATGGTGACGTACAAGGTCGACTACACGCTCGCCTTCATCGCCTGCCTCGTGCTCGGCGCGGCAATCGGCGCGGCACAAGGCTACTGGGTGGCCTATTTCAAGATCCCGTCCTTCATCGTGACGCTGGCTGGCATGCTGGTGTTCAAGGGGCTCGCGCTCGCGGTGTTGCAGGGCCAGTCGCTCGGACCATTTCCGCCGACCTTCCAGAAATTGTCATCGGGCTTCATTCCTGAGCTGTTGCCGGAGGCCGGCACGCTGCATCCGACCTCGATGCTGATCGGCGCCGTGCTGGCGCTGGGGCTGGTCTATGCCAGCGCCCGGGGCCGTGCGCGCGAGCAGTTGCATGGCATCGAGGTCGAGCCCTACGCGTTCTTCCTCGGAAAGAGCATCGTGCTGGCCTGCGCGGTGCTGTACGCGACCTATCTGATCGCGACCTATCGCGGCCTGCCCAACGTCCTGGTGATCATGAGCGCATTGATCGCGCTCTACGGCTTCGTCACCCGCCGCACCGTGATCGGACGGCAGATCTACGCTGTCGGCGGCAACGCCAAGGCGGCAAGCCTGTCCGGCATCAAGACCGAGCGGTTGACCTTCTTCACCTTCGTCAACATGGGCGCGCTCGCAGCTCTCGCCGGCCTCGTCTTCGCCGCGCGCCTCAACACCGCGACCCCGAAGGCCGGTCTCGGCTTCGAGCTCGACGTCATCGCCGCCTGCTTCATCGGCGGCGCCTCGGCCTATGGCGGCGTCGGGCGCGTCGGAGGCGCCGTGGTCGGCGCCATGATCATGGGCGTGATGAACAACGGCATGTCTATCCTCGGCATCGGTATCGACTACCAGCAGGTGATCAAGGGCCTGGTGTTGCTCGGCGCGGTCTGCATCGACGTGTATAACCAGCGCAGGTAGGGCGCGGCCACTTCGCCCGGCAGCTTGATCTCGAATTGCTATGGATCGCTCGTGCCGGGGCGCTGTTGATCGTCTCGTCAGCGGGAGCGCTTTGGCAATTTCGGGAGCTTGGCGGGGTCGAATTGCGGCGCCGGTTGTTGCGCCGCCGGCGCGGGCGGCCGGTCTTCACTGTAAATGAGCGTGCCCTCGAGCAGCACGCCGGGGAACTGTTCGGCCGTGGCTGTGTATCGAGCGATCTTGCCGGAGCAGGTCCCTTCCAGCGTAAGCTTGAGTTCGTCGTCGGTTCCGAAAACCGTGGGCAGCTGTTCGGTATGCCTTTTGGTCAGGAGGGTCGCGGTAAACCGTTCGCCGCTGACGTCGACGGAGCCGCTGTACGTCATGACCCCGTCACAGCCCCAGATCATCCCGTCCGCGACATGGGCGATGCCGGTGCCTTGACCGGTCGGCGTCTTGAACCACGCCCTGTATGTGCCGTCCTTGAGCATGAACTTCTCAAACCCTCGTTGCTGAGAGAGCAGATTCAGCGGCACAAGTTTAAGATTGCGTTAAGTTTGCGTCGCGCCGCCGGTCTACTGGGTCACGAACAGCACAAAAGCGATTGCCACGGAAAGGCTGACCGCGGATGCGGTCGCCACCGTGGAGAGAACACCCATTCTCCTGAGTGCCGCAGCGAACAGGATGATGATGGGGGTCGCCGTCAGCAGGCCGATTTGCGCGTCGCTCATGATCTTGTCCGCAGGTCTATGAAACTTGGGTCCGTCAACGTCTACCGCCGGCCACCCTGGCCCACATTGCGACGGCGCAAACGAAAAGCCATCGATCGATTCCTCCGTATTTGTCCGGCGACAAACTCCGCCTCGGCCTGGAAAGCTATTCCTGAACGACATCCTGATCCGGGAAACAGATGTCGGCGACCGATTGCGAACAACACGGCACAGACTGGGGTATCCTGGAGGATCTGCCTGGCGATCCCATGATCTGGGTGCTGATCTTCAGCGAATTGGCCGTCTTCGGCCTGTTCCTTGGCGCCTTCGTCGTCACCCGCGCGATTCATCCGGCGATGTTCGCCTCCGGGCAGGCCTCGCTCGATTCCGGCCTTGCCGGGCTCAACACCATCGTTCTGGTGACCAGCGGCTGGGCGGCGGCCCGCGGCACGGCTGCCGTGCGAACCGCTAGCAAGCGCGCGTCGCGCCGCTGGCTGCTCAGTGCCATGGCACTTGGCGGCCTGTTCATCGCGCTCAAGCTCGTCGAATACGCCGCAGAGATCGATCGCGGGATTGGCCTGGAAACCAGCACGTTCTTCACCCTCTACTTCCTCCTGACCGGCTTCCATCTCCTCCATGTCGGCCTCGGCATCGTGATTCTTGTGGTGGTCTGCCGCCGCGCCGAGCCGGCCGGCGTCGAGACAGGAACCGCGTTCTGGCACATGGTCGATCTGGTCTGGATCGTCATGTTCCCGATTCTGTATCTGGTGCGGTGACGATGCCGAATCGACTCGACATCACGTGGATCGCGCTGATCGGCCTCGCGCTCGCGACCCTCCTGATTCCACCGCTGCTGCCGCGACCGCTGTTCGGCAACGCCCTGCTGCTGGCCTTCGCCGCCGTCAAGGGCCGCCGGATCGTGCTTGATTTCCTTGACTTGCGGACGGCGCCGGCGCTCTGGCGCGGTCTCGTCAGCGCGTGGATCTTCATCGTGCTGCTGTTTGCCTGGCTCGCCTCCGCCGCCGTCGCCGTGATCTGACGCGCTCATTGCGCCCTGACAAAGAACGGGCCGGGCGAAGCGGCAATAAATCGCATCATCGCTTTTCTCAACACGACTCTTACCGGAAAGGATTGGCAATGGCTGAACGCCTGACCAAGTCGGCCGCTCGAAACGTCTTCTACGGCGGCTCGGCCTTTTTCTTCGCCATCTTCATAGGACTGACGGCGCACAGCCATTACTACATGGCCACGACCTCGACCGATGCGAGCACGCTGACGGCGTCGGTGGCCCGCGGCAAGCATGTCTGGGAAAAGAACTCCTGCATCAATTGCCACACCTTGCTGGGCGAGGGCGCCTATTTCGCTCCTGAAGTCGGCAACGTCTGGGATCGCTGGGGTGGCAACGAGGATCCGGCCGGCGCCCGCGAGACGTTGAAGGCCTGGATGCAGTCGCAGCCGTCCGGCGCGCCGGGTCGTCGGCAGATGCCGCAATTCAACCTCAGCGACCAGGAACTCAACGACCTCGCCGACTTCCTGCAATGGGTCAGCACGATCAAGCGCCAGGATTGGCCACCGAACAAGGCCGGCTGAGCGCGCTGCCGTCCACGGATCCTTTCAAGACAGAGAGAACCTGAGATGAAATATCAAACCCAGAAAGTCGCGATGCTGTATTTTTACGGCGCGCTGACGCTGTTCCTGGCCCAGGTCATATTCGGCCTGCTCGCCGGGACCATCTACGTCCTGCCCAACACGCTGTCGGTCATTCTGCCGTTCAACATCGTCAGGATGATCCACACCAACGCGCTGATCGTGTGGTCGCTGATCGGCTTCATGGGCGCGACCTACTTCCTGCTTCCGGAGGAAACCGAGACCGAGCTGTACAGCCCGCTGCTCGCAAAGATCCAGTTCTGGATGTTCTTTGGCGCGGCGGGTGTGGCCGTGGTCGGCTATCTCTTCCATTATCACGAGGGCCGCGAATTTCTCGAGCAGCCCTTCATCATCAAGGTCGGCATCGTCGTCGTCTGCCTGATGTTCCTGTTCAACGTGACGATGACGGCGCTCAAGGGCCGCAAGACCACCGTCACCAACATCCTGCTGTTCGGCCTGTGGGGCGTTGCGATCTTCTTCCTGTTCGCCTTCTACAATCCGGCCAATCTTGCGGTCGACAAGATGTACTGGTGGTACGTCGTGCATCTCTGGGTCGAGGGCGTCTGGGAGCTGATCATGGCCTCCGTGCTCGCCTACCTGATGATCAAGCTCAACGGCATCGATCGCGAGGTGGTGGAGAAGTGGCTCTACGTCATCATCGGCCTTGCCTTGTTTTCCGGCATTCTCGGCACCGGCCATCACTTCTACTGGATCGGCGCACCCGGCTACTGGCAGTGGATCGGCTCGCTGTTCTCCACGCTCGAAGTCGCGCCGTTCTTCACCATGGTGATCTTCACGGTGCAGATGACGTGGAAGGCCGGCCGCAAGCATCCCAACCGCGCCGCGCTGCTGTGGTCGGTGGGCTGCTCCGTGATGGCGTTCCTCGGCGCCGGCGTCTGGGGCTTCCTGCACACGCTGTCCTCGGTCAACTACTACACCCATGGCACGCAGGTGACGGCCGCGCACGGCCATCTCGCCTTCTTCGGCGCCTATGTGATGCTGAACCTGTCGGTGATGGCCTATGCGATCCCGCAGATCAGGGGCCGCGCGCCCTATAATCAGTGGCTCAGCATGGCGAGCTTCTGGATCATGTGCACCGCCATGATGGTGATGACCTTCGCGCTGACCTTTGCCGGCGTGATCCAGGTCCATCTGCAACGTGTGCTCGGCCAGAGCTATATGGACGTGCAGGACCAGGTCGCGGTGTTCTACTGGGTCCGGCTCGGCTCCGGCGTATTCGTCGCCATCTCCGCGCTGATGTTCGTCTGGGCGGTGCTGGTCCCCGGACGCGAGAAGCAGCCGGCCATTTCCGTCGCGTTGCAACCCGCCGAATAGGCGTGAAAGGCGGCCGCGGGGGCGCGCGGCCGCTTTTTCCTGGACGATTTCGGAGAGAGATGATGAAAGCAGCACTTCACGCCGTGACGGCGCCTGCACCCGAGCATCTCGCCTATGTCGCGAACGGCAACGAATGCGCGCTGTTCGAGCACGCCTGGCGCCATCGTCTGCCGGTCCTGCTCAAGGGGCCGACCGGCTGCGGCAAGACCCGCTTCGTCGCGCATATGGCGGCACGGCTGGGCTTGCCGCTCCACACCGTGGCCTGCCATGACGACCTCACCGCGGCCGATCTCACGGGACGCTATCTGCTCAGGGGTGGCGACACGGTGTGGACCGACGGTCCGCTGACGCGGGCGGTGCGCGAAGGCGGCATCTGCTATCTCGACGAGGTCGTGGAGGCGCGCAAGGACGTCACCGTGGTGCTGCATCCGCTCACCGACGATCGCCGCATCCTGCCGCTTGAGCGCACCGGTGAAGAGCTCGCGGCGCCAGACAGCTTCATGCTCGTGGTCTCCTACAATCCCGGTTACCAGACGCTGCTCAAAGCGCTGAAGCCGTCGACGCGGCAGCGTTTCGTCGCCATCGAGTTCGGCTTCCTTCCGCCGCAGCAGGAGGTCGCGGTGGTCGCCGCCGAAAGCGGACTTGCAGCCGAACGCGTGCGGCCGCTGGTTGCGCTGGCCGGTCTTCTGCGAGCATTGAAAGGCCACGACCTGGAGGAGGGCGTCTCGACCCGCCTCGTGGTCTATTGCGCGACCTTGATTGCGGCGGGAGTCTCGATCGCCGATGCCGTGCTGGCCGGCATGATCGAGCCTTTGACCGACGATGCCGATGTCAAGGCTGCGCTGCTCGACGTCGCGCGCGCCGTCATCTCGTGAGGGGGCGCAATGCTCGATTTCCTCGAGCTTGAAGAAACTGTCGGCCGCGCCTGGCACCGCCTGGTCGGCGGCACCGCGAGCTATCCGGTCCATGCCGAACAGGCGGTGTCACTGGCGGAGGTGCGCGGCCGGATCGCGGTGATGTTCCGTGCCCTCGGCGGCGAGAGCGGTGTCCAGATCGCGAGCGCCGGCCTGCGCAGATCGGAGCACCGGCTCGGCTGGCGGCAGCGCATCGGGCTCGGCGACGAGCGTCTCGACCAGCCGGGGCGCGATGCCGCGACCATCTTCCTGCCGGACCGCATCGCGATCTTCGACGATCGCGCGCTGAATGCGTCGCTGTACCGATGGCTCGCTGCGTGGTTTGCCGTTGCGCCCGTCGAAACGAGCGAGGAGGCTGATCCGCTGCGGCGCGACCTCCTGATGCTGCGACGAGCAAGCGAGATCGCAGTCTTCGTGCTCACGCAATGCCCCGGGCTTGCCGACGACTACGCGCAGCTTGCCGCGGCCACCGCGACAGCGCGTCCGCGCCGGCCGCTGCCGCACGTCGAACAGGAGGTCGAGCAGATCGTCCTCGCCTTGCTCGGCGCCGGAAGGGCGCCTCCAGGCAGGCTGTGGGCGGCGATGATGGGGACAGGCCCGCTGCCGGCCAAGGCGCCGCCGGGTTATCGTTCGATCCTGCCGTGCCCGTTGTGGGGCGATTGCTGGGCGCGCGAGCTCTCGCCTGTACATGCGGGCGACGACGAGACCGCGCCGGGTGCGGAACAGGCATCAGCGGACGACCGCAAGCGCTTCGCGGTCCGCGAGTGCGACGACGGCGCCAATCGGCGGGATCCGTTCGTGCTCAACCGCTTCGAGAAGATCATGGCGATGGCCGAGATGGTCAATGTCGATCGTCCTGCCGACGACAACGAGGACGAGGACGCGCAGAAGGCAGCGGATGATCTCGACGAGATCACGCTCGGGCGCCGCAGCGGCAAGCCCGCGACCAGGCTCAAATTCGATCTCGACCTGCCGCCCGAGGCCGTCGATGCGTCACGGCTCGATGCTGGCCTGCTGTATCCCGAATGGGACTATCGCAGTCAGTCCTATCTGCCGGATCATTGCCGTGTGCTTGCAGCCGCGGCGTCCGAGACCGGCGAGAGCTGGACGCCGGATGAATCCACGCGCCGCCATGTCCGGCAGGTGCGGCGCCGGTTCGAAGTTTTGCGGCCGCGCCGCGAATTGATGCGCGCGCAGGCCGACGGGCACGACCTCGATCTCGATGCGCTGGTGCGGGCGCGCTGCGATCTGCGGGCCGGCAGCGGTTCGATGGATCGCGTCCATGTGGCGATGCGGCCGCAGGGGCATGATCTCGCCGTCACCTTGCTGGTGGATGTCTCGCTCTCCACCGACGCCTGGGTCGACGGCTACCGCGTGCTCGATGTCGAGAAGGAGGCGCTGCTGGTGCTCGCCCACGGGCTCTCCGCCTGCGGTGATCACCACAGCATCCAGACCTTCACCTCGCGCCGGCGGTCCTGGGTGCGGCTCGAGACGGTGAAGGCGTTCGGTGAGCCGATGAGCGCGGCGGTCGAGCGTCGTATCGGCGCGCTCAAGCCGGGCTACTACACCCGCATTGGCGCGGCGGTACGCCACGCCGCAGCCGGGCTCGCCAGGCAGCCGCACCGCAAGAAGCTGCTGCTCGTTCTCACCGACGGCAAGCCGAACGATGTCGATCACTACGAAGGACGTTTTGCGGTCGAGGATACCCGCAAGGCGGTGCAGGAGGCGCGCCGGCTCGGCATCGCCGTGTTCGGCGTGACCGTCGACGCGACGGCGCAGTCCTATTTCCCAACCCTGTTCGGGCGGAGCGGCTACGCCATCGTCGGCAATATTCGCCGACTGCCCGCGGTCTTGCCGGCGATCTACCGGCAGGTGGCGCACTGACCGGAGTAAAAGCCGCGGCGCGCCGCTGTCGGGTGAGCTATTGCCCAGCAGATGGGTATATGATCGAATGACCGGATGAACGATAGCCGGGCCACATCCGACCTCATCATCTTCGATTGCGACGGCGTGCTCGTCGACAGCGAGGTGTTGAGCTGCCAATGCCTGTCGGACGTGCTGGCCGGGTTCGGGATCGCGCTCAGTCCGGAGCAGGCGCTCGAGCTGTTTCTCGGACGCAGCACGAAGGCGATCGAGCAACACTATCGTGATCTCGGGCAGGATGTGCCGGAGATCTTCCTGCCGCGATTGAAGTCGCGCGTGCTGGAGACGTTTGCCGCTTCGCTCGAGCCGATCCCCGGCGTGGCTGCCGTGCTGTCGGATCTGAAGGGGCCGTTTTGCGTGGCGTCGTCGAGCGACCTCGACCGCATCTCGCTCTCGCTTGATGTGACCGGGCTCGCGCCGCATTTTGGCGACCGGCTCTACAGCGCGCAGATGGTCAGGCACGGCAAGCCGGCGCCCGACCTCTTTCTCCACGCCGCCGAACAGATGCAGGCCGATCCGTCTCGCACTGTCGTGATCGAAGACAGCGTCAGCGGCGTGAAGGCGGCCAAGGCGGCCGGCATGACGGTCTGGGGATTTGTCGGCGGCAGCCATTATCGCGGACGCGACGGCCACGCTATATTGTCCGGCGCCGGGGCCGATCGGGTCTTTGCGCGCATGACCGATTTCTGGGAGGCGTGACGTCAGCCATGGCCGCCGAGAACGAAAAATCCAGGCTCGACGACGCCGCGCGCGCTGGCTGGCTCTATTTCATTGCCGGCCACACCCAGGACGAGATCGCAAAAATGCTCCAGGTATCGCGGGCCTCGGCCCAGCGGCTGGTGTCGCTGTGCCTTGCCGAGCGGCTGATCACGTTTCGCCTCGAACATCCCATCGCCGCCTGCATGGAACTGGCAGCGCGCCTCAAGGAGCGCTATGACCTCGTCCATTGCGAAGTGGTGCCGGCCGATCCGGCGGCGCCTCAGGCCAACGCAGGCATCGCCGAGCGCTGCGCCAATCTGCTGGATGCGACGCTACGTTCGGAGACGCCCGTCATCGTCGCGCTCGGGACGGGACGCGCGGTGCGCGCCGCGGTCGAACGCGTCACGCCGATCGACCGCCCCAATCATCAGATTGTTTCGCTGGTCGGCAACATTTCCGCCGACGGCTCGGCGAGCTTCTACGACACCGTTGGCCGGCTCGCCGACCGCACCGGTGCGCGGCACTATCCGATGCCGCTGCCGTTTCTGATGTCGTCCGAGGACGAGCGCAACAAGATGGTCAGGATCGAGCCGATCGCGAAGGTGAAGGCAGTTGCCGCCAAGGCTGACTTACGCCTCGTCGGCATCGGCCAGATGGACCAGAAGGCGCAGGTCCATGTCGACGGCTTCGTCACCCGCGACGAATTGTTCGAGATGATGCGGCAGGGAGCGATCGGCGAGATCACTGGTTGGGCTTATGACGCCAAGGGCCGCCTGCTCAAGGCCGGCACCAACAAGCGCCTGACCAGCATTCCGCCGGAGGTGCCGGCGAAGACCACGACGATCGGCGCCGCGGTCGGCGCCGCCAAGGTGCCGGCGATCGCGGCGGCGCTGAATGGGCGCCTGATCAACGGCCTGATCACGGACGAGGCGACAGCAACGGCGATTCTGGAGCGGTAGGGCGGACGATCTCGCCACTTACACCGCTGTCATCATCCGCGAAGGCGGATGATCCAGTACGCTGCGGCTCCGCTTGGGGCAAACCAGCCGATGGCACGGAGTACTGGATGCCCCGCCTTCGCGGGGCATGACGAGGAGGGTCTCCCGCACCGCAGCACTCATAAGTTGCCCATGCGCCCGCGCGCCGGCTTGACAACGGCACGCCCTCAGTTGAACATACGCCCAACGCGTGGGCATATGCTCAAAAGCGCGAGCCTAAGGGAGGTCATCGTGAAACACGTCATGGGCGCCGTCTGCGGCGCGTCCGTCCTGCTGCTATCCGTCTCCGCGGTGGCCGAAACCACCCTGACCATTGCCACCGTGAACAACGGCGACATGATCCGGATGCAGGGTCTGACCAGCGAATTCACCGCGAAGAATCCGGACATCACAGTCAAATGGGTGACGCTGGAAGAAAACGTGCTGCGTCAGCGCGTCACCACCGACATCGCCACCAAGGGCGGGCAGTTCGACGTGCTCACCATCGGCACTTACGAGGTGCCGATCTGGGCCAAGAAGGGCTGGCTGGTGCCGCTGGCCAATCTCGGCGCGGACTACGATGTCGCCGACCTGCTGCCGAAGATCAAGGATGCGGTCTCCGTCGACGGCAAGCTCTATGCCGCACCGTTCTACGGCGAGAGCTCGATGGTGATGTACCGCACCGATCTGTTCGAGAAGGCCGGGCTGAAGATGCCGGAGAAGCCGACCTGGGATGTCGTGATCGACGCCGCCAAGAAGCTCACCGACAAGAGCGCCGGCGTCTACGGCATCTGCCTGCGCGGCAAGGCCGGCTGGGGCGAGAACATGGCGTTCCTCTCGGCCATGGCCAATTCCTACGGCGCGCGCTGGTTCGACGAGAAGTGGCAGCCGCAGTTCAACACGCCGGAATGGAAGGCGACGCTTACGACCTACGTGAATCTCATGAAGGAGGCCGGACCTCCCGGCGCGAGCTCGAACGGCTTCAACGAGAATTTGGCGCTGTTCAACGCCGGCAAGTGCGCGATGTGGATCGATGCCACCGTGGCGGCGTCCTTCGTCAGCAATCCAAAGGACTCCAAGGTCGCCGACAAGGTCGG
This sequence comes from Bradyrhizobium sp. CSA207, assembly GCF_029051685.1. Taxonomy (GTDB): domain Bacteria; phylum Pseudomonadota; class Alphaproteobacteria; order Rhizobiales; family Xanthobacteraceae; genus Bradyrhizobium. The sequence continues at coordinate 172,383 of NZ_JAACFT010000004.1, forward strand.
CTTCGCGCTCGCGCCCAACACCGGGCTCGGCAAGAACGCCAACTGGCTGTGGGCCTGGAGTCTCGCGATCCCCGCCGGCTCGAAGAAGGCCGAAGCCGCCGAGAAGTTCATCGCCTGGGCGACCAGCAAGGACTACACCAAGCTCGTAGCGGCGAAGGAGGGCTGGGCCAACGTGCCGCCGGGCACGCGGACCTCGCTTTATCAGAACCCTGATTATCTGAAGGTCGCGCCGTTTGCGAAGCTGACGCTGGCCTCGATCGACGCTGCCGATCCGAACAAGCCGACCGTGAAGCCGGTGCCTTATGTGGGCGTGCAATACGCTGCGATCCCGGAATTCCAGGGCATCGGCACGCAGGTCGGCCAGCAATTCTCGGCCGCGCTTGCGGGATCGATGACGGTCGATGCAGCGCTGACCGCGGCGCAATCGGTCACCGAGCGCGAGATGAAGCGCGCCGGCTACATCAAGTGAACCCGAGCTCTCCCTCCTGAGCTCAAACTAGCGGCCATCCACGTCGCTTGGTGGATGGCCGCCTTCTTCCCCCAGCGGAGAAGCTGACGATGGCAACCCGGCAGACGCAGATCCTTGCGCGGTCGCTCCTGACGCCGGCCGTCGGCTTGCTCTTCATCTGGATGATCGTCCCGCTGGCGCTGACGCTCTATTTCTCGACGCTGCATTACAGCCTGCTCGATCCCGGCTCCGAGGCGTTCGTTGGCCTTGAGAACTTTCGTTACTTCCTCACCGACCCTGCCTTCCTCGATTCGCTGCAGAACACGCTGGTGCTGGTCGGCTCGGTGCTGGCGCTGACGATCCTGCTCGGCACTCCGCTGGCGCTGCTGCTCGATCAGCCCGTGATCGGGCGCAACATCGTCCGGCTGATGGTGATCGCGCCGTTCTTCGTGATGCCGACGGTGAGCGCGCTGGTCTGGAAGAATTTGTTGATGCATCCGGTCTCCGGCCTGTTCGCCTGGATCGCGTCGCTGTTCCACCTGACGCCGATCGACTGGTTCAACGACGTGCCGCTGCTCTCGGTGATCCTGATCGTCGCCTGGCAGTGGCTGCCGTTCGCGACGCTGATTCTGCTGACCGCGCTGCAATCGCTCGACGAGGAACAGAAGGAGGCGGCCGAGATGGACGGCGCCAGCGCGCTCTCGGCCTTCATCTACATCACGCTGCCGCACCTGGCGCGTCCCATTACCGTGGTGATCCTGATCGAGACCATCTTCCTGCTGACGGTGTTTGCGGAAATCTTCGTCACCACCGGCGGCGGCCCTGGCCTGCAAACCACCAACATCGCCTTCCTGATCTATTCGCAGGCGTTGATTCAGTTCGACGTCGGCAGCGCCTCTGCAGGCGGCCTGGTCGCGGTGGTGATCGCCAACATCGTCGCCTTCTTCCTCGTCCGCATCGTCGGCCGCAATCTGGAGGCGTGAGACCATGGCACGGATGGCGACGACGCAGCGGGTGGTGGTATCGACCATCGGAGCGTGGTTCTTCGGCTTCCTGATCTTCTTCCCGATCCTCTGGATGGTGCTGGCGAGCTTCAAGACCGAGCTGGAAGCCTTCGCCATCCCGCCGTCCTTCGTGTTCTTCCACTGGACCACTGAAAACTACGCCACCGTGCAGGAGCGCAGCGACTATCTGCATCATGCGATAAATTCGATCATCATCGCCGGCGGCTCGACGCTGATTGCGCTTTTGATAGCCATTCCCGCGGCTTGGTCGATGGCGTTCTCGCCGACCAAGCGCACCAAGGACATCCTGCTCTGGATGCTCTCGACCAAGATGATGCCGCCGGTCGGCGTGCTGGTGCCGATCTACCTGATCTACAAGAGCTTCGGCCTGCTCGATTCCCGCATGGGTCTCGTCTTCATCCTCTGTCTCGGCAACCTGCCGATCGTGATCTGGATGCTCTTCACCTATTTCAAGGAGATCCCGCGCGACATCCTCGAGGCCGCGCGGATGGATGGCGCCACCATCGGCCGCGAGCTCGTCTACGTGCTGACGCCGATGGCGATCCCGGGCCTCGCCTCCACCATGCTGCTCAATCTCATCCTCGCCTGGAACGAGGCGTTCTGGACGCTCAATTTATCGACCTCGAGCGCCGCGCCGCTCACCGTGTTCATCGCCTCCTATTCGAGTCCGGAAGGACTGTTCTGGGCAAAACTGTCGGCGGCCTCGACGCTGGCGATCGCGCCCATTCTCGTCCTCGGTTGGTTCAGCCAGAAGCAGCTCGTGCGCGGGCTCACCTTCGGCGCGGTGAAGTAAAAGGGCTGCCGGATCATGGGTCAGATCACACTTCAGGGCGTGCAAAAATCGTTCGGCCCCGTGCACATCATCAAGGGCGCCGATCTCGACGTCGCGGACGGCTCCTTCGTGGTGTTCGTCGGGCCGTCAGGCTGCGGCAAGACCACGCTGCTGCGGCTGATCGCCGGGCTCGAGGACGTCAGCGGCGGCAAGATCCTGATCGACGGCAAGAACGTCGTCGACACGCCGCCCGCCAAGCGCGGGCTCTCGATGGTGTTTCAGTCCTACGCGCTCTATCCGCATATGAGCGTGCGCGGCAATATCGGCTTCGGCCTGAAGATGGCGGGGCTTGCCAAGGACGAGATCAACCGCAAGGTCGAGGCCGCCGCGGCGACGCTGAACCTGACGCCCTATCTCGACCGCAAGCCGCGCGAGCTGTCCGGCGGCCAGCGCCAGCGCGTCGCGATTGGCCGCGCCATCGTCCGCGAGCCGAAGGCGTTCCTGTTCGACGAGCCGCTGTCCAACTTGGACGCCGCGTTGCGCGTGCAGATGCGGATCGAGGTGACGCGGCTGCAGAAGCAACTCGGCACCACCGCGATCTACGTCACCCACGACCAGGTCGAGGCCATGACCATGGCCGACAAGATCGTGGTGCTCAACGGCGGCAAGATCGAGCAGTACGGCTCGCCGCTGGAGCTCTATGAGAGGCCGGCCAACCTTTTCGTCGCCGGCTTCATCGGCTCGCCAAAAATGAACTTCGTGACCGGCGAGCTGGCCAAGCAGCAGGGCGCCACGACCATCGGCGTGCGTCCGGAGCACCTCAAGATCGAGCGCGATGGCGCCGGCGGCTGGCAGGGGACGATCGCGGTCGCCGAGCATCTCGGCAGCGACACCTTTCTGTACGTCGATGCCGGACCACTGGGCATGCTGACGGCACGCTACATCGGCGAACTCAGTCTGCATGCCGGTGACCGCGTCTCGCTGGTGCCGGAGCCCGCGCGCATCCACCGCTTCGACCAGAGCGGCAACGCCGTTCGGGGCTGACAAGAAACGGCAAGAACGGCAAGAAACGGAAGAGCAACATGTACCTGGAAAAATTCAAGCTGGACGGCAAGATGGCGTTCATCACCGGCGGCGGGCAGGGCATTGGTCTCGCCTGCGCCGAGGCGCTGGCCGAAGCCGGCGCCAAGGTCGTCATCGGCGATCGCGACAGCAAGGTCGCAGACAGCGCAAAGGCCAGTTTAAAGGCAAAGGGTTATGACGTCGAGACCGCGGTGATGGACGTCACCGACACCAGGCGCGTGGCGGAGGTCGCCAATGATCTCGTCGCGCGCCACGGCAAGGTCGACATTCTCGTCAACAATGCCGGCATTGCCCGCAGCGAGACGCCGGCGGAGACCGTCACCGACGAGCATTGGCTCAACGTGATCGACGTCAATCTCAACGGCACCTTCTGGTGCTGCCGCGAGTTCGGCAAGCATATGCTCAAGGCGAAGAGTGGCGCCATCGTCAATATCGGCTCGATGTCCGGCTTCATCGTCAACAAGCCGCAGGAACAGTGCTTCTACAACGCCTCCAAGGCCGCCGTGCACCATCTCACCAAATCGCTCGCCGCCGAATGGGGCGCTCGCGGGATCCGGGTCAACGCGGTGGCGCCGACCTATATCGAGACGCCGCTCAACGCCTTCGTGAAGAGCAACGCAAAAATGTACGACGCCTGGATCGGTGGAACCCCGATGGCGCGGATGGGGCAGGTCGACGAGATCGCCTCCGTCGTGCTGTTCCTCGCTTCGGAAGCCGCGAGCCTGATGACCGGCAGCATCGTGCTGGTGGATGGCGGCTATACTTGCTGGTAGGCTTGCGTCAAAGCTGACGAGAGCGACCGGGAGTGACAATGCCGCGAGCGTATATCGGCGTCGACGTGGGGACCACGAGCACGCGGGCAGGGGTGTTCGACGAGGCCGGTACCCTTCTGGCCACCGCCCGGCATCCGATCAGGATCTGGCACGAGGCCGGCGATATCGTCGAGCAATCGTCCGCCGACATCTGGGACGCCTGCGCTAAATCGGTGCGGGCCGCGCTGGCGGAAGCTGGCATCGCGCCTGACAGCGTCGGCGGCGTCGGATTTGACGCCACCTGCTCGCTGGTGCTGGTCGACCGCCAGGGCGAGCCGGTCACCGTCAGTTCTTCCGGCGACAAGCAGCGCAATGTCATCGTCTGGATGGATCATCGCGCCACGGCCGAGGCGCGGCTGATCAACGAAACCGAGGACGCCGTGCTGCGCTATGTCGGCGGCTCGATCTCGCCCGAGATGGAGATGCCGAAGCTGTTGTGGCTGAAGCGGCATGCGAGCGCCAGCTTTGACGCCGCCGGTCACTTCTTCGATCTGGCGGACTTCCTGACCTGGCGCGCCACCGACTCGCTGCAGCGCTCGACCTGCACCGTCACGTGCAAATGGAACTATCTCGCGCATGACAGCGGCGGCTGGAGCGCGCCGTTCTTCCAGCGCATTGGCCTATCGGATTTCGTCAGCGAAAATTATGCCCGCATTGGTACCGAGATCGTCGCGCCCGGCACGCGGCTCGGCGCGGGTCTCACCCGCGCGGCGGCAGCTGACCTCGGCCTGTCACCTGGCACACCGGTGGGCGCGGCGCTGATCGATGCGCATGCCGGCGGCATCGGCGCGATCGGCGGCCGCGACGGATCGGGCGAGGCGACTGATGTCTGCGACCGCCTCGCCTACATCATGGGAACGTCGGCCTGCATCATGGCCACGACCAGGGAGCCATGCTTCGTGCCGGGCGTTTGGGGGCCTTATTACTCCGGCATGGTGCCAGACTTCTGGCTCAACGAGGGCGGGCAGTCCGCCGCGGGCGCGGCGATCGACCATCTGCTCAAGTCGCATCCCGGCTTTGGCGAGGCGAGCGCGGCGGCGCGCAGCGAGGGGCTCGACATCATCGAATTCCTGGAGCGCCGCATCATCGCGCGCGCAGGAGATGCCAGCCGTGCCGCGCTGCTGGCCCGCGACGTCCATGTCCTCCCCGAATTCATCGGCAATCGCTCGCCCTACGCCGATCCTGATACCCGCGCGGTGATCGCGGGCCTCGATCTCGACACCGATATCGGCGCGATGGAGCGGCTGTTCGTTGCCGGCCTCTGCGGGCTCGCTTATGGTCTTGCCGAGGTGATCGAAGCTTTTGCCGCACATGGCGTTCGTTCCGGCATCATGATCATGGGCGGCGGCGCGAGCCGCAGTCCGCTGGTGCGGCAGATCATGGCTGATACCACCGGTCTCACCGTCGCGCTGCCGCAGACGAAAGAGCCGGTGCTCCTGGGCGCCGCGATGCTTGGCGCGGTCGCCGGCGGTGCCTATGCCTCGATCGGCGAGACCATGGCAAAGATGTCGGCGCTGGGACGAAAGAGCGAACCGACCGCGCCCGACATGGCCGCGTTTCACGCCCGCAAGCGCGATGTCTACAAGCTGCTGCGCGAGGTCGATCGCGGCAGCCGCGCGGCGATGCGCGGAATGGCCGGAGGTTGAACCGGATGCTGATTTCCTGCGGCGATGCGCTGATCGATTTCGTGCCGACGCGAAGCGGCGACGGCCGCGAGGCGGCGATGCCGGCCGTCGGCGGCTCCTGCCTCAATGTTGCGATCGGCATGGCGCGGCTCGGCGCGCCCACCGGTTTCGTCGGCGGCATCTCGACCGACATGTTCGGGCGCATGATCGCCGACCATGCCGCTTCCTCCAACGTCGAGCTTGGTCTTGCCACCCGCAGCGATCACCAGACCACGCTCGCTTTCGTGCGCATCGTCGCGGGCGAGTCGCACTATGCTTTCTACGACGCCGAGACTGCGACGCGGAGCTGGACCTATCGGCGCGGGACCATTGCGTTCGATACCGTCGAAGCCCTCCATGTTGGCTCGACCACGCTGGTCAACGACCGCGGCGCCGCCGAGACCAAAGCCCTGATCGCCGATGCGCAGGCATCCTCGACGATCTCCTTCGATCCGAACTGCCGGCCCAATCTGGTCAGGGACAAGCCGGCCTACCTTGAGCGCATGGCCGAATTCGCTAGGCACGCCGATCTCATCAAGATGTCTGACGTCGATTTCGCCTACCTCTACGGCGAAGAGCACTGGCAGCAGCGGGCGAGCACGCTGCTGGAACAAGGGACAAGCCTCGTCGTCATCACCCGCGGCAACAACGGCGCCATCGCCTGGCATGCGGAAGCAGGGCAGATCGAAGTCGCAGCGCCGCAGGTCGAGATCGCCGACACCATCGGTGCCGGCGACAGTTTTCAGGCGGCGTTGCTGTTCGCCCTGCACAAGCAGAGGCGCCTCGTCCGCGAGCAGCTGAAGCATATCAGCACTGCCGAACTCCGCCGCGCGCTGTTCTTTGCCGCCAATTGCGCCGGCCTGACCTGCACCCGCCCGGGCGCCGATCCGCCCTGGAGCCATGAGATCACATGGAACTGGTAGCCGCCATCACAGCCGCGCCACGATTTTCTCGGCGCATTTGAGGAAGGTGCGGATCAGCGGGCTCTGGGAATCCCGCCGCCAGCACACCGCGATGTCGATGGAATCGGCGGCATCGCGCAGCGGCCTGAACACGATGCCGCGCGGCGCGCCGAGCTTGGCGCAGGCCGGCACGATGGCAAGACCTTCGCCGGCAAGAACCAGGCTCATCGCCGAATGTACCGTCTCGACCCGGCTGGCAATCGGCATCACGATCTGGTGCCGCCGCAGCAGGGCGGCGACCGCGGAGGAGGCGGGATCCTGGTCCGGCGGCGGCAACGCGATCAGCGGGCGGCCCTGTAGCCGGGCCATCGGCACCGTGTTCAGGCGGGCCAGCGGCGAGCGGATCGGCATCACCAGCATCAACGGCTGCGCCCCGATCCGCGCCACCTGGATCTCGGGATGGTGGATCGCGGGCATGCACAGCGCGACCGTGACGCTGCGGTCGAGCAGCCGCGCCTCGCGCGTCGATGCGCTGAGTTCTGCGAAGTCGAGATCGACGCCGGGAACGGACCGGCGCAATTCGGGGATCAGCCGCGGCAGCACCGCGTTCGCCAGCACGAACATGTAGCCGACCGACAGCCGGCCGCGCCGGCCGGAGGCCACTGCACGGGCGGCTTCGGCGCCGTCGGCGGCGAGTGCAAGCGCCTCGCTGGCGCGCGCCAGCAGCGCCTGGCCCGCCTCGGTCAGGTCCATGCCGCGCGTGCCGCGGCGAAACAATGGCGCGCCGATCTCGGCCTCCAGCTTGCGGATCTGGACCGAGAGCGGCGGCTGCGCCATCCGCAGCCGCTCGGCGGCCTTGCCGACGCTGCGCGCCTCGGCCACGGCGACGAAGTAACGGAGCCGGCGAAGATCCATTGGCATACCGAAAACGTATGGGTTGGCGATCAAAATCGTATTGGACGGCGAGTTAACAAAACTGTCATTCTCGCTGTCAATGCTATCGGCCAACGGCGGCCGGCTTCGGAGCGTGATTTGACGATGAACGGCGATCCCTGCCTGCTGTCCGCAACCGAACTGCGCGGCCTCATCACCGAAAAACGGATTTCCCCCGTCGAGCTCACCCGCGCGGTGCTCGCCCGCGCCGAGGCGCTGCAGCCCAAGCTGAACTGCTTCATCACGCTCTGCGGCGACGAGGCGTTGGCGCAGGCGCGCGAGGCCGAGCGCAAGGTGATGGCCGGCGAGCCGCTCGGCCTGCTGCATGGCATTCCCGTCACCGTCAAGGACATCGTCAACACCAGGGGCGTCAGGACCACCTTCGGCGCCGTTCCCTACAAGGACAACGTGCCGGCCGAGGATGCGGTCGCGGTCGCAAGGCTGCGCGCGCAAGGCGCGATCCTGATCGGCAAGACCACCACGCCGGAATTCGGCAGCAAATGCCTGACCGACTCGCCGCTGTTCGGCCGCACCCGCAATGCGTGGAGCGCGGAGCGTTCGTCCGGCGGCTCCAGCGGCGGCGCGGCGGTGGCGGTGGCCAGCGGCATCGCGCCGCTGGCGATTGCGACCGACGGCGGCGGCTCGACGCGGATTCCGGCGGCCTGCAACGGCGTGGTCGGGCTGAAGCAGAGCAATGGCGTCATCGCGCACAGCCAGGCGCTGGATGCTTTCGGCAACCAGACCTATGTCACGCCGACCACCCGCACAGTTGCCGATACCGCATTGATGATGCAGGCCATGGCCGGGGAGGACGCCTGCGACCCCTGGTCGATCGGCGTTGCCGTGCCGGACTTCATCGGCACCGCGATGCCGCGCGGCGATCTGCGCGGGCAGAAAATCCTGTTCTGCCTCTCGCCGCCCGGCCGCCCGGTGTCCGCGGACGTCGCGACGGCCTTCAAGGCGAGCCTCGATCGGCTCGCGGGCCTTGGCGCCGAGCTCGAGGAGTTCTCTGGAGACGGTTTCGACATCGAACCGATCTGGCGCGCCATCAACCACACGCTCTGGCGGACCCGCTTTGCAAAATTGGCGGCCGAGCACAGCGGCGAACTCAGCGAAGCCTTCCTCAAGCAGCTTGCGCTTGCCACCGAAGTCAGCGGGGTCGGATATCAGGAGGCGATGTTCGCGCGCACCGCGCTGTTCCGCCGGGTGCAATCCCTGCTTGCGCGCGGCAATCTGCTGGCGATGCCGACCCTCACCCGCACCGCGCTGCCGATCGAGCAGGACCTGTTCGGCACCATCGAGATCGACGGCAAGCGCTTTGACAGCGTCCGGCCGCACTGGTTCCCCTGGACCATGCCCTTCAACATGACCGGGCACCCCGCCGTCAGCCTGCCCTGCGGCTTCGGCCGCGACGGGTTGCCGATCGGGCTTCAGCTCGTCGGCCGCTTCCGTGACGATGCCGAATTGCTGCGCGTGAGCGCGCTGTTCGAGGCCTCGCACGATCTTCTGTCCCGTTGGCCCGGCTGAGATGGGGCACGGGAAAGACATCTTTCTTGTGGCTATCCTTCGAGACGCCCGCTTTGGGCGGGCTCCTCAGGATGAGGTCTTGTTTTGCGGCGAAATGGCAAACCCTCATGGTGAGGAGCCCGCCAAGGCGGGCGTCTCGAACCATGAAGGCCGAGCACTCTCTCGTTTCCTAGGCACTTGCGTCCCGCGCCCGGACATGTTGATCGTGGCGCGGGTGAGCCCTGAAACCGAGCGCGCATGAGCGTATTTGTCCTCCGACGTCTGGTGACCTTGGTGGCGACGCTGGTCGGCGCTTCCCTGATCATTTTCCTGGTGCTGGACGCGCTTCCCGGTAACGCCGCGCAGATGCTGATGGGTGCCGATGCGTCGCCGGATGCGGTGCGCGCGCTCACCGTCAAGCTCGGCCTCGATCAGCCGCTGGCCGTTCGCTATCTGCACTGGATCAAGGGTCTTGTCCTCGGCGACCTCGGCAACAGCTATGTCTACGGCACGCCGGTCGCCAGCCTGATCGCGGAGCGGCTGGTGCTGACGGTCCCGCTCGCGATCATGTCCATGCTGATCACGGTGACCCTGGCGCTTTCGGCCGGCATCTACACCGCGGCCAACCACAACAAGCTCGGCGATGTCGGCGTGATGTCGCTGACGCAGGTCGGTATCGCGCTGCCGAACTTCTGGTTTGCAATTCTCCTGGTGCTGCTGTTCTCGGTGCGGCTGCAATGGTTGTCCGCCGGCGGATTTGCCGGCTGGGAGGACGGCATCTGGCTCGGCATCAAATCGCTGCTGCTGCCGGCAGTCTCGCTCGCGGTGGTGCAGGCCGCGATCCTCGCGCGCGTCACGCGCTCGGCGGTGCTGGAAGTGCTGCGTGAGGATTTTGTCCGCACCGCGCGTGCGAAGGGGCTCGGCAAACGCGAGGTGCTGTGGCGCCACGTGCTGCGCAACGCCATGATCCCGGTGATGACGGTGATGGGCCTGCAATTCGCCAATCTGCTCGCCGGCACCATCGTGATCGAGAACGTGTTCTATCTGCCGGGCCTCGGCCGCCTGATCTTCCAGTCGATCGCCAATCGCGACCTCATCGTGGTGCGCAATTGCGTGATGCTGCTCGCCACCATGGTCGTCATCGTCAATTTCGTGGTCGACGTGCTCTATGCCTTCGTCGATCCCCGCATCAAGGTGCACGACCTGTGAGTGATCCGCTCGCCGCCGCAGTCGGATTGCCCACGGCACCCGCGCCGACGCGTCCCGCCACGGGCTTTTGGCGGAGGGCGCTGCGCCATCGCAGCTTTATGCTGGGCGGCGCGCTCAGCCTCGTGGTGCTCGCCTCGGCGCTGCTGTCGCTGGTATGGACGCCGTGGTCGCCCTACGAGATCGACATCGCCTCAAAACTCAGGCCGCCGTCGGCGGCGCACTGGCTCGGCACCGATTCCTTCGGCCGCGACATCGTCTCGCTGCTGCTGGCGGGCGCCCGCTCCACCATCATGGTCGGCATCATCGCGGTGAGCATAGGTCTTACCTTCGGCGTCTGCCTCGGCTTGATCGCGTCTGCCCGGCGCGGCTGGACCGAAGAGATCATCATGCGCTTCTCCGACTTCACCTTCGCTTTTCCGGCCGTGCTCTCCGCCATCATGCTTGCTGCGGTCGTGGGCCCGGGCATGGTGACCTCGATCGTCGCGATCGGCATTTTCCAGATTCCGACGCTGACCCGGCTGACGCGCGGCTCGGCCAACGCGATCTGGGCGCGTGAGTTCGTGCTGGCGGCGCGTGCCGCGGGCAAGGGGGCTTTCCGCATCACCATCGAGCATGTGCTGCCCAACATCCTGTCGATCCTGATCGTGCAGGTCACCATCCAGTTCGCGCTCGCAATTCTCGCGGAAGCCGCCTTGTCCTATCTCGGCCTCGGCACGCAGCCGCCGCAACCGTCCTGGGGCCGCATGCTGAACGACGCGCAGACGCTGCTGTTCCAGTCGCCGATGCTGGCGGTCTATCCGGGTGCGGCGATCGCGGTCGCCGTGCTCGGCCTCAATCTCCTCGGCGATGGACTGCGCGATCTGCTCGATCCGAGACTGGCGCGGGAGCGGTGAGGATGGCTGATCCCGCAACTATACCGCTGATCGCAGTCGACAATCTCGGCGTCCGCCTCAACACCAGCCGCGGCCCTGCGCAGGCCGTGCGCGGCGTCAGCTTCGCGCTGAAGCGCGGCGAGACGCTGGGGCTGGTCGGCGAATCCGGCTGCGGCAAGTCGGTCACCGCGCTGTCCCTGATGGGGCTGTTGCCCGACAGTGCCGTCGTGACCGGCAGCATCCGGCTCGACGGCAGCGAACTGGTCGGGCTTTCGGATCCAGATTATTGCGGCTTGCGCGGCAACCGCATCGGCATGATCTTCCAGGAGCCGATGACCGCGCTCAACCCGATGCACACGATCGGGCACCAGGTCGCCGAGCCGCTGCGGCGTCACAAGAAATATTCGGCTGCCCAGGCGCGCAAAGAAGCCATCGCCTTGCTCGACCGCGTCGGACTGCCGGATCCTGCAAGGCGTATCGATGCCTATCCGCATCAGTTTTCCGGTGGCCAGCGCCAGCGCGTCACGATCGCGATGGCGCTCGCCTGCGGCCCCGACCTGCTGATTGCGGACGAGCCGACCACTGCGCTCGACGTCACCATTCAGGGCCAGATCCTTGACCTCATCGCCGACCTCGTCGAGGAGCGCGGCATGTCGATGATCCTGATCTCGCACGATCTCGGCGTCATCGCCGAGAACGTGCAGCGCATGATGGTGATGTATGGCGGCACCGTGGTCGAGAGCGGGCCGACCGACGAGGTGTTCCGCCGCATGGGGCATCCCTACACACAGGGTCTGTTCCGCGCCCGCCCGAAGCTCGGCGCGCGCAAGGGGACGCGGCTGAAGACGATCTCGGGCACGGTGCCGGAGCTCGCCGACCTGCCATCCGGCTGCACCTTTTCGGATCGATGTCCGCTCGTGATCGATCGATGTCGCGCCGCGCTTCCGCCGATGGTGGACGTCGGACCAGGCCATGGCGTGCGCTGCATCAGGACGGATGTCTCGATGGCTGAAAGGGTCGGAGCGTTGACCGCATGACCGCCGCGCCTCTACTCGACGTGAAGGATCTCGAGCAGCGCTACACGCTGCCACGCGAAAGCCTGTTCCGTCCGCCGGGGCAGGTGCGTGCGCTCAACGGCGTGAGCGTGCGGGTCGACGTGGGCAAGAGCCTCGGTGTCGTCGGTGAATCCGGCTCGGGCAAGTCGACATTCGCGCGGCTGGTGATGGCGCTGGAGCGGCCGACATCGGGGCAGGTCGCGCTGCTCGGGCGCGACCTCAACCATATCTCCACTGACGAGCTGCGCCGCGCCCGCCGCGACTTCCAGATGGTGTTCCAGGATCCCTATGGCTCGCTCGATCCGCGTCAGACCATTGCGCGCATCGTTGCCGAACCGCTGACCGTGCTGGAGGAGGCCGATCGCACCACGTTTCGCGCGCGGGTCTCCGCCGTGCTGCGGCAGGTCGGCTTGCGCGATGCCGATATGGACAAATATCCGCACGAGTTCTCCGGCGGCCAGCGTCAGCGCATCGCGATCGCGCGCGCCCTCATCACCCAGCCGAAGCTGATCGTCGCTGACGAGCCGGTCTCCGCCCTCGACGTCTCCGTGCAGGCGCAGGTGCTTAACCTGATGCAGGACCTTCAGGAGCAGTTCGGCCTGAGCTACGTCCTGATCAGCCACGATCTCGCCGTCGTCGACTATCTCTGCGACGAGGTTGCGGTGATGTATCTGGGCCGGATCGTCGAGCAGGGACGCCCCGAAGACCTGTTCGAGCGTTGCGCCCATCCCTATACGCGGGCGCTGCTGGACGCCGTGCCGCGTGCGCGCGCCGGCGGCGGCCGGCGCCGACGCGGGGCGCAAGTGATCGCCTCGCAATCGGCGGCCGCGACCGGATGTCCCTATGCCGCGCGCTGCCCGCTTGCCGACCAGCATTGCCGCGAGGTCCAGCCTGAGCTACGCGAGCTGGGCGAGGCGCATCTGGCCGCCTGCCACAAGGCGGAGGCGGTGATGGCGTTGCCGCACGTCGCCATGGAAGGTTAGTATCCGCTGTGGAATTGGCGTAGATTGGGAAGACAGAAGGCCGGGGAGTTACGCATGTTCAGGAAACTATCCGTCGTCGCGTTCGCCGCCATGCTCGCTGCGGCACCGCTGCCGGTGCTGGCGCAAGGCAAGAAGGACAGCGTCGTCATGGCCATGGCGCTGGAGCCTCCGGGGCTCGATCCTACCAACGCGGCCGCCGCGGCGATCGCCGAGGTCACGCTCTACAACATCTATGAGACGCTGACCAAGATCAACGAGGACGGCACCACTTCGCCCCTGCTGGCGGAGAGCTGGACCGCTTCGCCCGACCTGAAGACCTATACGTTCAAGCTGCGCAAGGGCGTCAAATTCCACAATGGTGAGCCGTTCGATTCCGCGGCGGTGAAGTTCTCGTTCGAGCGCAACGCTGTCGCCACCAGCACCAACAAGGACAAGAGCCTGTTCCAGAGCTTCGTGTCCGTTGCCGCGCCCGATGCCGATACGGTCGTGATCACCCTGAAAAACGCCGAGCCGAACTTTCCGTTCCTGATGGGGCAGGCGAGTGCTTCGATCGTCGAGCCGAAGAGCGCGCCGACGAATATCACGCAGCCGGTCGGGACCGGGCCCTATCAGCTCGGCGCCTGGGCCAAGGGATCTTCGATGACCCTGAGCAAATGGGCCGACTATCGCAACGCCGCCGCGATCAAGCTCTCCAAGGTGACGATCCGCTTCATCTCCGATCCGTCGGCGCAGACGGCGGCGCTGCTCTCGGGTGACGTCGATGCGTTTCCGCGCGTTGCGGCCCAGCGCAGCATCGCGCAGTTCAAGGCCGATCCGCGCTTCAACGTTATGGTCGGCGGCTCCAGGGCCAAGACCATCGTCGCCATCAACCATCGCAAAAAGCCGCTCGACGACGTCCGCGTCCGCCGCGCCATTCTCGCCGCGATCGACCGCAAGGCGATGATCGACGGCGCCGTCGATGGTTTCGGCACGCCGATCGGCAGCTTCTACGTGCCGACCGCGCTCGGCTATGTCGATACCACCGGCATCAACCCCTACGATCCCGCGAAGGCCAAGAAGCTGCTGGCCGAGGCCGGCGTCACCACGCCGCTCGAGCTGTCGCTGAAGCTGCCGCCGCCGTCTTATGCGCGGCAGGGCGGCGAGATCCTCGCGGCCCAGCTCGCCAAGGTCGGCATCATCGCCAAGGTCGAGAACGTCGAATGGGCGCAGTGGCTGTCGCAGGTGTTCGCCGGCAATGGTCCGCACAATTTCGACCTCACCATCGTCAGCCATGTCGAGCCGTTCGACCTCGTCAAGATCACCGAGCCGGACTACTACCTCGGCTACAACAACGAGGCCTTCAACGCGCTCTACAAGCAGATCGTGTCGACACCGGATGAGGCGGCCCGTGTGAAACTTCTCGGCGACGCCCAGCGCATGCTGGCAACCGACGCCGTCTCCGCCTACCTGTACCAGCCGCAGCTGATCACCATCACCAACAAGAAGCTGAAGGGCGTCTGGAAGGAAGTCCCGCAGTACGAGAACGATTTTTCGGCCTGGTATTGGGAGTAGGGGAGCGCGAGGGCACCCGCATCGTTCGGAGCGCGCGGCCCGTTGCTGTGCCCTCTCCCCTTGTGGGAGCGGGCAACGACGCTCATCGACACGAACTCGCACGGGTGAGGGGTTTGTTTCCGCGGAGAAGGACCCTCTCGGCACGAGCTGCCGTTTGACTTCGGCGCGCGGCAGCTTGCGTGGCGAGAAGACGGCGGCTGCCAGTGCGGCGCCGGTTGCCCTGCGAGTGCAGCCGAAGCCAACGGGTTTGAACAGCCCGACGTGAGCAAACTCCTAGAGAGCGAGGACGTGGAAATACACGACAAGAATTAGCGCCGCGCTGACGATAATCATGCCGCTAAGAAACCGACCCATTGCTTCTCTCGCCGAACGCCCTAATTCCTTCAGTTACGAAAGGTTGACAGCATCGCAGACCTCTAGCGGCAAGTCTCACAATTTGAACGCATTCGGCGGTGTCAGCACGGAGCGTTTGAAGCCGGGCTCGCAGATCGTCCGCCAGTGCTCTCCCTCCAGACGTCCCCGACTTCGTGGGGCAGGCTATGGCCGAGGCCGCCAGCGCCCGGCCACGGCAGAAGGCCCAGCATTCCATAACCTGCAAAGAGAGAATGCGCATTCCTAATGCGCAAGCCGCAACCCCGATACCAGTCTGGACGACCGCGGACCAAGGAAGAGAAAAAACCGCTGATGACGCCAACCACTTGAACGATCATCCACTTTCCGCAGTCATGTTCTGCCGAAGTCCCTTCCCGTCATGTTGTCGCGCTAGCGCGCGGGGTTTCGACAGCGCTCTCAGATATTTATTGGCATAGTAGTTTTCGGTCGCCTACATCAGCGGTTTTTCTTCAAGAGCGCTGATGACCTCGCATCCTGCTTAAGGCTTTACAATCGCTTAGGAATTTTCTTGAGCGCCGAATAATGTTGGCACAAGGGGCCGACGCTGAGCCAATGGCGACATCGGTTCGGATCGTCTGAGCCAAGTAGCACGGAGCCAATGTCGTGGATCGATTTCAAAGACTTGAAATACACTTTCTGGGAGCAGTTATCCGGGCCGACGGAGTGGTCGGCATAGCTGCGGCGGTTGTGATTATCAGCATCATTCTACTAATGTACTTGCACGCCGAGGGGCTGTGATCGCACAATGGCACTAACGCTCAAGCAACTAATAGATTTCTACCGAAGTGATTTGGACTCGCCTTTCCAAAAACTTCGCTATCAGGTGCGCATCAAGCAGAGCCGCACGTTCGATCGCATAAGCGAAAAATACGGTCGCCATCAGCTCCGAGGTATTAAGGCGCCAACGCTGGTTTACTGGTACAAAGTTTCGGGTTCTGGCGGTAGGACTGCCGCTGCGTATGACATGATCGCGCGGCTTCGGGCTCTATTTAAATTTGGCTTTACGCTGCTCGAAGATACAGAGTGCAAGCGTCTTGCGGAAATCCTTCGCGAGAGCCGGTTTGGCACTCAGGGACCGCGCCTCGTGCAACTAACTGCCGAGAACGTCCAAGCAATCCGTCGCACTGCTCGCGAACACTTTGGTTGGTATTCGATAGCTCTCGTCCAAGCGTTTCAATTCGAATTGAGGCTTAGCCAAAAGGATGTAATCGGTGAGTGGGTTCCTATCGACGAGCCGGGAAGCTCCGATTTCGAAATCAATGGTCGGAAGTGGCTTCGTGGCCTACGTTGGTCCGACATCGATAAAAATTTGATCTTGCGACACGCGACAGGATCAAGCGGCCGCCCGATCGAAGTCGATCTGAAGAAGGCTCCGATGGTGCTGGCGGAACTCAAGGCAATTGGCCTCGACATTGCGGCCCTCCCAACGTCCGGCCCAATCATCATAAACGATGTTACCGGCTTACCTTGGTCCACGACCGAATTCCGCAGAAAGTGGAGATTGGTGGCTAAGAAAGCTGGGGTACCTGATGTGGTAAAGAACAGGGACAGCGTTCCAACGGGGACAATAGTGGGCGGGCCGGATCAGACTCCAGTGTCACAGCGGATTACGCTTGCGCGCATAGATCAAAGTTTGAGAAGGGTCCGTCGCTAGAAGGGCAGCCAAGGCTCCGAGCGCGTCTGTCCTTGCTCCTCAAATGATTAGGGGCGTGCCTGAATGCGCAAAGACCATCGCCAACCTGCTTCGGCATCGGTCTACGCCCATGGTTAGCGCGATACGAATTCGAAAAGGTAGTGCGTACTATTCCTGCTAACGGAAGTGCTTCACGCGTCATGGCCAGAACCTGTAGCCGTAGAACTCGAAGATCTGCCTTTGCTTGTTGTCCAGCTTCGCTTTCCACGTAGGCGTTGGCTGAAGAGCCACGCCGTACCCCATAGACGACCCGCTCTCCGTCGCCATGATCGGCTCCAGCAGTCTTGCAAATTGGTTATTCCACTTCGTTGGCGGAAGCGTATCCACGGCTTGATAGAAAGCGCTCGTTACAACATCCGCAAGCTGCGCGCCCGGACTTGCTGAGTGCGATACTGGTTGGGCAAGCCGCCAATCCAATACTTCCCACATAATCCGTCGCTTCGTAAGGACGAGAGCCCCGGCTCTTGCCTGCATCTTCAGAAGCTCATGGTAGGCCGCTGTTTGGGCGTAAGAATGAATACTGCGTTCGCTGTATAGGATCTTCACGAAACGATCCTTTGCGCGCTCCTTGGCTGCATGCCGGTAGCAGAAGTCAGTTACGCGTTCCAAAAGTAGGCGCAGACAGTAGTTGTAGAACCATTGCTGGGCTCCAGCACGCTCGGCTCGCTCGTTTCGGTGACCGCGCATGTTCTTCTTGTTCGACGCAAGAACAAAGCCACGCAAGGGGAGCTGAGCGACCTCGCCCAAAGCAATCCGTTTCTGAGAGGCGGACAAGTGCCTGTAGTGAAGGTCGGCGCGGTTGCTCCCAGCCTTTGACAAGATCGCTCGAACCCAGTTGTTCACTTCGGGCTCATACTTAACTTTCATTAGCACCGCGCCAAGGCACAGCCATTCCGTCGCGCCCACAGGGTCAATCGGGCGCACTTTCTTCAGTCCTGCATCGCCCGCCTCGTCAATATAAGCGACGTAGTAAGGCTCTGGGATTTGAGTCGCCATAGCGCGCAACTATGGCGTGTTCGGAAATACTGGATCAATCCGTGTGGACCCGGTCGAGCGCTGTTATAAACAGGTAAGCTGAGGAATGCCGTTGACACTAAAGGGACACGAACGGTCTAAGCCATTGAACCCTCGCAAAAAAATCGATCACCGGTCTCCCACGATCACCGGTCTCCCACAAGGGGAGAAGGAATAGCCGCTATTTCGGAATAATGGCATCATACCAGTGTTTTGCCCGACGAGTCAAAGCGCTCGGTCGCTGCCCGCGTAAGTCATTGATCTGGCAAGCACCGGCTACTGTGCATGGGGTTGTTTTCGCGCTTTTGGTTTAGCAGGTCGTCATGCCCGGGCGTGTCCCGGGCATCCACGTTCTTCGTGCCGCGTTGCTAACACGTGGATGGCCGGGACGAGCCCGGCCATGACGCCGGGGATGAGTCCGTCATGCCGCCGCCGGCAGATCCGGATCGGCGATCGCCCCCGCAACGCGGACGCGCACGCGCAGTGCATTGCCGGGCAGATAAGCGATCGGCATGTCCTCGACATCGACGGTCTTCAAGCTGTCGCGCGCGGCGCCGGCCTGGACGGCACGGTCCGCCGCGATGTCGCGCGCCGCCGCGATGGCGTCCTCGCGGCTGAGATCGCGGAACACCTGGTCGGCTTCGCCGCTGACCTGCGCGATCGCCGCGCCCACCGCATTGGCGCAGTCGCCATGCGGCACGCGCACAATTTCAGAAATGCCCGGCAAGCGATCGGGCACCAGGAAGGCGCCGCCGCCGACCGCGAGCAGCGGCACGTCGCCGGCTTCGGTCTTCATGCGGTCGATGTCCTCCTCGAGCTTGCGCCAGGCGTCACGCAGCGCCGCCTCGATCAGGCGTTTGGGCAGCTTGGTGACGCGGGAGCGGTCGCCGATCTCGATGAGACCCGCGGCCACCGCAATGTCGGTGGCGGTGAGGCGCGAGCCGCCGAACACCAGCGCATCCGACGTCAGCCGGTAGCCGACGCTGAGCGGGCCGACGCGGACCGGATCCTCCTCGACATGGCTGCCGCCGCCGAGCCCGATCGACAAAAGATCAGGCATCCGGAACAGCGTGCGGACGCCGCCGACTTCGACCACGGCATTGGCCTCGCGCGGAAAGCCGTGCCTGAGCTGGCCGATGTCGGAGGTGGTGCCGCCGACGTCGACGACCATGGCATCGTCGAGGCCGGAGAGGTGAGCGGCGCCGCGCATGGAATTGGTGGCGCCGGACGCAAAGCTCATCACCGGGAAAGCGGTGGCGATCTCGGCCTGCATGACGGTGCCGTCGTTCTGGGTCAGGAACAGCGGCGCATCAATGCCGCTGTCGGCGATCGCCTTGCGGAAGGCCGCGACCGTGGTGATGGCGAGGTCGTGCAGGGAGGCGTTGAGGAGCGCGGCATTCTCGCGTTCGAGCAGGCCGATACGGCCGAGATCGTGCGACAGCGTCACCGCGACATCAGGGCAGATCTCGCCGAGAATCTCGCGCGCCGTGGTCTCGCAGGACGGATCGAGCGGCGAGAAGCTCGAGCACACCGCGACCGAGCCCAGGCCCTTATCCTTGATCTTTCGCGCGGCGTCCTTGAGGGCAGCGACGTCCAGCGGCATGAACGGGCGGCCGTCGTAATCGTGGCCGCCCTCCAGCATAAAGATCTCGCCGTTGACCAGCGTGGCGAGGTCCGTGGGCCAGTCGCAGAACGGCGGCAGCGAGGCGCTCGC
The DNA here is from genome assembly GCF_029051685.1 of Bradyrhizobium sp. CSA207. Classification (GTDB taxonomy): domain Bacteria; phylum Pseudomonadota; class Alphaproteobacteria; order Rhizobiales; family Xanthobacteraceae; genus Bradyrhizobium. The sequence goes on from NZ_JAACFT010000004.1 coordinate 192,012, forward strand.
GGGCATGCCGATGCGGATCGCGGCGATCTTCTGGACGTGGCGCCGCTGCACCACCGCGTTGATGAAATGCGTGGTGCCGATGACGACCGCGTCGACCTTCACCGCGGCGGCCGGATTGGCACGCAGCGCTTTCAGTGCGTCCAGGATGCCCGAGGTCACGTCGGCGGTGGTCGGCCGCTTGACGGAATGGACGACCTTCTCGTCGACGATCAGCACGGCATCCGTGTTGGTGCCGCCGACATCGATGCCAATACGCTTCATGGGATCTTAAGCTCCAGCCACAGCGGGCGCGAACAGGGAACGGTAGTCGAGGTCGTAGCCGAAGGCGCGGGGGCCGACGAACTCGAGGCCCCGCGGACTCGTCAGTACGGCCGGCGCCGGCAGCGCCACGACGGTGACGCGCTGGCCGTAGCGGATGGTCTCGGTGCCGACGCCGTGGCCGTTGACGCTGTCGAGCACGCAGATCAGGTCGGGCGACGTTGCAATGGCTTCCTCATCGCGCCAGGCAACGATCCATTCGTTCTGGAACGAGAGTTTGAGCCGGCTGCCGCGGTCGCCATCGCTGCCTTCGATCGTGGCCGAGCCGCGCAAGAATCCTTCCGTGGTGCGCCGGGCCACGTCGACGATCTTGCCGGTGAACAGCTTCTTGCCGCCCTCGGCCGCGAGCAGCGCGGCGATCGGGTCCTCGTGACGGCGGTTGGCCTCCTGCACGGCGCGGCCGATCCGGATCGCCTTGGTGGTGGTGAAGTGGATGCCCCAGTCCTTGACCTCGCGCCCGGTGCGCGGGGCCTTGCTGGTGGAGGCGATCGAGCCCATCTCGACGCAGATCTTGCGGCTCGCCCGCTCCATCCACTTCCAGCTCGGCACCTTGGTGACGACGGCTTCGATGCCGCGCGGATCGTAGAGCGTGCACGGGTAAGGGCGCAGGCCCCCGATCGCGACCGACGTCATCTGCGCCTCGGGGAAGGCGCGGCCCATGCAGTCGGCGTCGACCACGGGAATGCCGAGATGGGCGGCCGCCATCAGCGCCTGCACGCCGTTGCCGCCGCCGATTTCCACCGACATCACGGCGCGGAACTTGATGCCGTTGATCTCCTCCTGCATCCGCACGGCACGCGCGATGTTGCGGCTGTCGGCGAGGCGTTCCTGCCCAACCAGCGGCGCGCCCATGTTGGAGACCACAGCGACCCAGTCGTCGTCGTTCAGGTCAAGCGGCGACATCAGTTGCACGCGGTGTCCTTCGGCATAGAGCCGGCGCAGATTGAGCAGGCCGAGATACGGGCTGCCGCCGCCGCCGGTGCCGAGGATCCAGGCGCCGACCGCGAGCGATTCGATCTCGTCGAGGCTGATCGTTTTCAATTCCACCTTACTCACGACACCAGCTCCTCGACGATGCGGGCCGCGGCGGCAATGCCGAGGATCACCGGGCCGGGATAGGCGTTTCGCACGCGCGCCTTGTTGGCGCTGGTGTAGCTGATGCAGTCCATCACCACGAGGTCGGGCTCGAGGTCCGCCATGGTGTGCGCGGCCACGTCGACCGCGGCCTCAGCTGAGCCGGGGCGGAGCGTGACGCCGACGACCTCGACACCCTCGCGCTGCCATTTCTTGTCGATCAGCGCGGTCTGCTCGGGAAGCGGCGAGAACACGCCGAGCCGGCCCTTGGGCAATACGGCTTCGACCAGGTTATGCAGGATGGCCGACGGCAGGATGACGAGCCCATCGGCCGCGAGATTGGGGAATTTGCCGGTGCAGGCCATCAGCGTCACGCCGACGCCCTCGTGCTTGAATCGGGTGATCTGCTGGCTCGCCCGCCGTTCGACTTCCTTCTTGCTGATGGTGACGCCGTCGCCGTTCGGCAGCAGCGTGAACAGCGTGTCATAGCCGTCCATCGGCGGAATGGCGTCGATCTCGGCGCGGCTCATGCCATCGAGCGCGCCGCGCAGCTCGATCTGGATGCCCGGCGACAATACGGCGGCAATCTCGGCGACGATCGTGGGACGGGGAGACTGGCCGATCACGACCACCCCGATACGCTGGTGCTGCAACGGCATGTTCATGTCTGTCTAGTCCTTCAAGACGACGAGATCGGCCGGCGTCCAGTCGAGCGTGACACCGTTGCCGGGAACGAACAGGCGGCCCGCGCCCGCATTCGGCTGCTGCACGAGGACGCGATGGCCGCCCTCGAGCGTGATGCGGTAGAGCACCGCGCCACCAAGAAAATTGGTGTTCTCGATGACACCATGCGCACAAGCACCGGCCGTACCGTCCGCGCCCTCGCTGCGCGGCGAGAGCAGGATCTTCTCGGGACGCAGCGCCACGGAGAGAACGCCGGAGCCTTGCGTGTCAGCCCCAAGCGGCAGCATCAGGATCAGGCCCTTGCCGACGTCGAGAGCCGGGCCGGCGGCGGCTGTCGCGGTGCGCTCGCCGCGGAAAATGTTGGTGTCGCCGATGAAGTCAGCGACGAAGCGCGTTGTCGGCTGGTTGTAGATCTCGGTGGGCGTGCCGACCTGCTCGACGCGGCCGCCGTTCATCACGGCGATGCGGTCGGACATCGCCAGCGCCTCTTCCTGGTCGTGGGTGACGAAGACCAGGGTCAGGCCGAGCTTTTTCTGGAGCTGCTTGAGCTCGAACTGCATCTGCTGGCGCAGCTTCTTGTCCAGCGCGCCGAGCGGCTCGTCGCAGAGCAGGACGCGCGGGGCGATCACGATGGCGCGGGCGAGCGCCACGCGCTGCTGCTGGCCGCCGGAGAGCTGGGCGGGACGGCGATCCTCCAGGCCGGACAGCTCGACCATGGCAAGCGCCGCCTTCACCTTGGCCGCGATGATCGCCTTTTCGAGCCCGCGCATGCGCAGGCCGAAGGCGACGTTCTCAGCGACGGTGCGATGCGGGAACAGCGCGTAGTTCTGGAACACCATGCCCATGTCGCGCTTGTGCGCCGGCACATGGGTGATGTCGGCGCCGTCGACGCGGATGGCGCCAGCGCTCGGCGTCTCGAAGCCGGCGATCATGCGCAGCGTCGTGGTCTTGCCGCAGCCGGACGGACCGAGCAGGGAGAAGAACTCGCCCTGGCGGATGTCCATGGCGACCGCGTCCACAGCGCGCACGCCGCCGTCATAGACCTTGCTGACGCCGGCGATCTCGATCGACGCGCTCATGCGCGGAAGATCCGGTTGACGCGCTGGTCGATCTCGTCCTTGCGCTCGTTGTACCACTTCCAGTCGACCTGAATCAGCTTCGAGACCTTTTCGGGCGTGGTGAGCAGCTTGGCGTCGTATTTGGCGTCGAGCTTTACCTTGCTGTTGGCCGGCGAGTACCACACGGTTTCCGCGAGGCGCTTCTGAATCTCGGGGCGCAGCATGTAATTGACATAAGCGTTGGCGAGCTCCTTCATCTTGCTGCCGGGCGTGATCGTCAGGACCTGCTCGAGCGAGAGAACGCCCTCGCTCGGCGCGACGAAATCGATCGGCTGGTTCTGCCCGTCATAGCGGTAGATGCCGGAATCGTGGATGACACAGAGCCCGACTTCGCCGGACAGCAGCATCTTCTCCATCGCGCCGGTGAAATCGACGATCTTGATCGGCTTCAGCTTTTCCAGCGCGGCATAGGCCGCATCGAGATCGGTCTGGCCCTTGCCGAACAGCGTGCCGCACATCATCAGGAAGGCCTGGCCGAGGCTGTTGACGGGAATGACGTAGCCGCCGCGGACGCCGTTGTATTTCGGGTCCCACAACTCCTTCCAGGAGCTGACGCTGCCATAGCCCTTGTCGGTGCGCAGGCCGAGCCCGATCGCGCTGGTGAAGATCGAGACGCCGACGATCTTGTCGCTGATGGCGTAGGGGTAGACGTCAGTGAGGTTCGGCACGAGCTTGGCGTCGATTTTCGGCTCGACCAGGCCCATTTCGGCTGCGGCCCACTGCTCGTTGGAATTGGTGTGCAGCACGTCGTAGATCGGCGCCGAGCGCGAGCTCGCCTGGAGCTTCGGCAGGTAGGGGAAAGCGGAGTCGGTCTGGAGCTTGCACTTGAACTCGCTCTCGAAGGCGGGGCCGATCTCGGCCTTCATGACCTCGCCCCATTTGCCGCCCCAACCGGTGATGCGCAGCGTGGGATCGTCGGCGCGCGCGACATGGGGCGCGGCGATCGTGCTGATGCCGAGCGAGGCGCTTGCGGTCAGAAAGCGGCGGCGGCTGAGCCGTGACGATCCCAGAGCTTTCATCATGTCTCGATTCCTTTGGGGGACAATGAGCGGTTACAATTTGACGTAGGAACGCAGGCCGACGGTGCGGTCGAGCCCGACGACGACGACGAAAGCGAGGACGATCGAGACCACCGAGGCGGCGCCGATGGTGCCGTCGAGATCAAACTTGAGATAGTTGAACAGCGTCACCGGCAGCGTCTCGTTGCCCGGGCTGACCAGGAACAGCGACACCGGGAACTGGTCGAAGGAGACGATGAAAGCGAAGATCGCACCGGCAAGCACGCCGGGCTTGATCAGCGGCAGTGTCACTTCGAAAAAGGTGCGGAGCGGGCTTGCGCCGAGATTGCGCGCGGCTTCTTCCAGGCGCAGGTCGAAATTGTGCAGCACCGCGAGCGTCGTGCGGACGACATAGGGCAGCGTCACCAGCGTGTGGCCGGCGACCAGGCCCCACGTCGGACGGCCCACGTCGAGCAGCACATAGGTCTGGAACAGCGCGAGTCCCGTAAGGATCGCCGGCAGCATCAAAGGCGAGAGCATGGTCGCCACGATCAGTCGCGTGCCGGGCAGATTGCCGCGGGCGAGCGCCAGCGCCGCCGATGCGCCGAGCACGGTTGCGGATACCGTGGTGAGGAGCGCGATCTGCAGGCTGAAGCCGAGCGCGTGCATGAAGTCGCGCGAGGCGAAGAACTTCTCGAACCAGCGCAAGGATACGCCGACCGGCGGAAACTGGATGAAGGGGGTCGGGTTGAGCGCAAATACGACGACGATCGCGATCGGCGCCAGCAGGAAGATGAGGATCGCGACGTTGATGGCGAGATAAAGGGCGCGGCCGTAATGCGTGGGGCCTGAAGCCGTGCGCATCGATGCGGATACCATCTGACGTGGCGCCGCATTGCGGTCGGAGGAGAGGAGCGGGCTGTGCGACGCGGAGTTTCCCATCATCGCCTCATTGCAGCTCGCGCTGGCCGGAGACGAGGCCGAGCGCGTGGTTATAGGCGATGACGAGCATCAACGAGATCAGGAGCAGCACGATGCCGAGCGCGGCTGCGAAGCCGACGTTGAAGTTCGCAGAAATCTGCTGATAGATCAGGATCGGCAGCGTCATGATCTGGAAGCCGCCGAGCAGGATCGGCGTGACGTAGGCGCTGATCGCGAGCGCGAACACCAGCAGCGAGCCGGCCAGGATGCCGGGCAGGCTGAGCGGCAGCGTCACTTCGATGAAGGCGCGCAAGGGGCTTGCGCCGAGATTTTCCGCAGCCTGCTCCAGCCGCTCGTCGATGCGGCCGATCACGCCGGTCAGCGTCAGCACCATGAAGGGGACGTAGATGTGGACCAGCCCGACAACGATGCCGGTCTCGGTGTACATCAGCTTCAAGGGTTGGCTGACGATGCCGAGCGAGATCAGCGTCTGATTGATCACGCCCTTGTCGGACAGAAGTGTCATCCAGGCGAAGGTGCGCACCACGATGCCGGTCAGCATCGGCGCCAGCACGGCCATCAGCAACAGCGCGTGCCCGGTGCGGCTCTTGATGCGCGCCATCCAGTGGGCCAAGGGATAACCGATCACGAGCGCGACCAGCGTGGTCACGAGCCCGATCCGGATCGTGGTCCAGATCACTTCGAGATAATAGGGATCGTCGAACATGCGGGCGTAATGCCGCGTGGTGAAGGCGACCTTCGGCGCGACCACCGGATTGCCGGTGAGCACGCTCATCAGCGCCATCAGTCCGATCGGCAGGAAGAAGAACAGCGCAAACAGCAGCGCGCCCGGCAGAATGAAGAGCGCAAGCCCGTTGGGGCGTCGGGTGGCGGCCTCGCTCATCGCGTCCCCGCCTGAACGCGTGTGACAACCTGGTCGAGTTGATCGCCGGTCAGTCGCCTGAGCTTTGCGGCCATTGCCGCCAGCTCGCGGCGGACATTGGCGCGCTCGGCGGCGGTGGTCGCCTGCACCGAATAGGACACCGCGATCCCGATCATCTCGCCGGTCTCGCCGCTCTTCAGCGCAAAGCCCTGCGAGCCCACGCCCTCGATGGATTCGTCGGCCGCCTCGGATATGCCGGTGCGGCGAATCTCGTCCAGGCGCGTCATCAACTGCTTGAAGTTCTGCGGCGAGTTGCGCGGCAGTTTCGGGTAGGTCGCCGGCACCCGGGCGCGGATGTCCGCGTCCGAAAGCCGCGCGAGCATGGCGCGGCCGTTCGAAGTGGCGAGCGCTGGCGTGCGCTGCCCCGGCGGATTGACCACGCGAAGCGGATTCGAGCCCGGCACGATCCTGAGCACGACCTGCTCGCAGCCGTCGAGCACGGCGATGTAACCGGTATGCCCGGTGCGCGCGCAGACCTCGCGCAGCTCGCGCTCGGCCATGCTGATCAGATCGTCATGGGCACGGTGCAGCCGCCCGAGTTCGAAGGTGAGGAGGCCCGGCCGGTAGCGGCGGGTGTGAGGGTCCTGCTCGAGCAGGCCGCAGTCGCGAAGCGCGCGCAGCAGCCGCGAGGTCGAGCTCTTCGGCTTGCCCGTCAGCGCCATCACATCCGCGAACGACAGATCCGGCCGCGCGCTGGAAAAGCAGTGCAGGATCTCGATGGCGTTGGTGAGGGCGCTCATGATGGTCGGTCCAGGCGGTTCCAAAATTCGGAACCATGTCCCAAATTCTAGGCCTGACGCGGAAACGAGCAAGCGGAAATTTCGCGCAAAAATTGGCGCCGGATTGCGCAGGGGCAGATAGGTCGCGGACACGCGAAGGGGCGCGCCGCGGTCAAGCGGTGCGCCCCTTCCAGGTCAGGCGGCTTCGGCGGCGGCGTTGCCGATCCAGTCGCGGGCCAGCGTCACGTCGGCTTGCGACAATTGATGGCCCGCCGGAAGCACCTTGTAGTCTACCCGCGCTCCCGCGTCCGCAAGCAGGGCCGCCAACCGTGCCGAATTGCTCGCCGGCACAATCGGGTCGGCCTGTCCGGACAGCAGCAGAACCGGTTTACCGTCGAGTGCGGCCTTGGGCGGAACCGACAGGGGCACCATCGCGCGCAGCAGGATGGCGCCTGCCAATACGTCCGGCTTCAGCAATAGCAGCGCGGCCGCGATGTTGGCGCCGTTGGAAAAGCCGACCGCAACTGGCGCCGTGATGCCGTAACGTTGCCGGACGTCTGCAACGAAGTCGCCAAGTTCGAGCGCGCGGCGACGCACATCGTCCTCGTCGAACACGCCCTCAGTGAGACGGCGGAAGAAGCGCGGCATGCCGTGCTCGAGCACGCGGCCGCGCGGCGAGAGCAGGGCGGAGCCGGACGAGATCATCTTGCCGAGCCCGAGCAGATCGTTCTCGTCGCCGCCGGTGCCGTGCAGCAGCAGGAGCGGGGTGGAGCCCGCGCTGTTCGCGGGCTCGAAGCGATGGATGAATGCACTCTCGGTCATGACACGCTCTCTTCCAGGCTCGGCAGGACGTCCTCGATCTGCTTGCGATGCTGTTCGAGGAAGCCCGGCAGCTTCAGGTCGCGGCCCAGTGTCGCGACCGGTTCGTCGACGGCGAAGCCGGGAATATCGGTTGCGATCTCGAACAGCACGCCGCCGGGCTCGCGGAAGTAGATCGAGCGGAAGTAGTTGCGGTCCCTTTGCTCAGTCGGGTGCAGGCCGTGATTGCTCACGAGTCTCTGCGCCATCTTGCCCTGCTCGGCATCGTCAGCCGCACGGAAAGCGATATGGTGCACCGAACCGCCGCCCTGATGGCCACGCAAAAAGCCCTTGGCCTCGTAGATGTCGACGACGCTGCCCTCGGCGTCACCGGGCGCCTTGAAGCGGATCACCGAACCTTCGCGCGCGGTTTCCTCGAAGCCGAACACGTCGGTGAGGACGCCAGCCGTCTTCGCCGCGCTGTCGAGCAGCAGTGTCACGCCATGGAACCCGCGGATTGCATGCTCGGCCGGCACCTCGCCATTGCTCCAGCCGGGCTCGTTCTCGGCACCGGGGACGCCGACCAGCGCGAGCGCCATGCCATCAGGGTCGGTGAACGGCAGCACGGATTCGCCAAAGCGCTTTTCGAGGGCCTCGTAAGCGATGCCCTTCTCAATGAAGCGCTGGGTCCAGTAGCCGAGCGAACGCTGCGGCACGCGGAAAGCGGTCTGATGGGTCTCGCCGACGCCGCGGCGCCCGGCCGGCGCACCGGCCCAAGGGAAGAAAGTCAGGATGGTGCCAGGCCGGCCGGTCTCGTCGCCATAATAGAAATGGTAGGTGCCGGGATCATCGAAATTGACCGTCTTCTTGACGAAGCGCAGGCCGAGGTCGCGGGTGTAGAAGGCGAAATTCCTGATGGGGTCGCCGGCAATCGCGGTGACGTGGTGCAGTCCAGACATTTGTTGTTCTCCAAGGCTCGTGGAGCGGTCTTGCTCTGGCCGGAAATATCGTTCCGCTTTGGATTGGAGACAATCCATGCAAATATGACGGCTATGTCTATGATTTGGAACCAATCGCCGGGCTGGACCCTTGGATAAGGTCGCCAGCCTGCGCGCCTTCGTGAAGGTGGTCGAAAGCGGCAGCTTTGCCGAGGCGGGCCGCCAGTTGCGGCTCTCGCGCTCCGCCATCAGCAAATACATCGCCGACCTCGAGGAGAGCCTCGGCGTGCAGCTCTTGAACCGGACCACCCGGCATGCGAGCCCGACCGAGAACGGCCAGCAATATTTCGAGCGCGCAGTCGTGATCCTTTCGGAGATCGAGGCCGCCGATCAGGCGGTGACGCAGCTCCAGTCGGCGCCGCGCGGATTGTTGCGCGTCAACGCGCCGATGTCGTTCGGCACCCTGCGGCTCGGACCGGTGCTCGCCGATTTCATGGCGCGATATCCGGAGCTTCAGCTCCAGCTCGTGCTCAGCGACGATCTGCTCGATCCCGTCCAGGACGGATTTGACGTGACGCTGCGGATTGCGGAGCTGGAATCCTCCAGCCTGATCGCGCGCAAGATCATGCCGGTGGCGCGCATGATCTGCGCTTCGCCGGATTATCTGGCGCGTCATGGTGCGCCGAAGCATCCTCAGGATCTGCGCGAGCACGCCTCGCTGACCTACGGCTTCCTGCTCACCGGCAATCAGTGGAAGCTCACCGGCGCCGACGGCGATCACTGGATCCAGCCGGCCTGGTCGCTCTGCGTGAACAATGCCGAGGTGCTGCGCGACGTCGCGATCAAGGGCAGGGGCCTCGCGCTGCTTCCCGAATTCATCGCCGCTGACGCCTTGAGGAAAGGCGAGCTGCGCACGGTGCTGGAGGATTATTCCGCGCCGCCGCTGGCGCTCTATGCGGTCTATCCACCGACGCGGCATCTTTCGGTGAAGGTGCGGCTCTTCATCGATTTTCTCGTTGAACGGTTCAGTGCCGGTGACGACACAGGCGCGCGCGGGCGCCCCGCAGCTACCTGACCGAACGCAGCTCGGCAGGCAGGAGCAGATCGTCCAGAGCGCTCATCGATGCCTGCTGAAGCACAGCGAGTTCGCGGGCGGCGCTCTCGCTCTCGGCGGTTGACATCGAGGCCGCCGTCAGCTCCACCTCCCGGCAGTGCTCGAACAGGCGGACAAGGCCGAGCGCACTTGCAGCGCTGCCGAGCTGGTGTGCGGCTCGCGCGAGCTGCGTGCGATCGCCGACCGCCGCGGCCTTCGCTATGTCCTCAACCAGCGTCTTGCTCGTCTCCTCCAGCAAGTGGTGAAGCTTCGTGATCTGCGCGGCGCCCAGCAGCTCCTTCTGATCTTCGAGAAAGTGCCGGTCGATCAATGCACCTGCCGCGAGTTGCGTCGCGGTCGATTCGGCCTCGGGATCGTCCTCGATTGCCTCGCGCAGGGCGTTGATCAGAATCGGCTTGCTGACGAGCTTGGGAATCCCGGCAGCAGCGAGGCGCTCGCGCGCGCTGCGCGAAACATCGGCGGTCACCGCGACGATACGCGGCATCCGCTGCAGGCCGAGCTCGCCGATTCGCGACGCTGCTTCCACGCCGTCCATGTCGGGCATGTGCAGATCCATCAGGATGATGTCGAACGATTGATTGCGGGCGAGCTCGACCGCCGAGGCGCCGTTTCTGGCGATCATAGGGCGGTGGCCGAGGCGCTTCAGGATCGCTTCGCCGACCTCGCAATTGATGGGGTCGTCATCGACCAGCAGCACGCGAAGCTGTCGCGATGGCGGCTCGACCGCGCCTTGAGCTACTTTGCTTGCTGCAAGACCGAGCGGTACCACGAGAGCGAACGAACTGCCTGTGCCCGGCTCGCTCTCCACCGTCAGTTCGCCGCGCATCAGGCGCGTCAGGCGGCGCGCGATCGCCAGGCCCAGGCCGGTGCCGCCAAACCGCCGCGCGATGCTGTCGTCCGCCTGCACGAAGTCTTCGAAGATCCGCTCGTGCATGTCGGGCGCGATGCCGATGCCGGTGTCGCGAATCGTGATGGAAAGCAGGATATGGTCGTCATGCCGCGCCGCAGTCGCGTTCAAGCCGATACCGCCGCTCGGCGTAAATTTGATCGCGTTGCCGATCAGGTTGAGCAGGATGCGATTGAGCCGCACCGGATCGCCGTGCACGGCCGTGGCGACCGTCGCATCGCAGGCGAGGTGGAAGGTCAGGCCTTTGCCGAAAGCTTGCGGACGCATCAGATCGGCTGCGGCCTCGATGAGCTGGTCGAGGCGGAAGTCGCGCGTCTCCAGCATTTCGGCGCTGGCCTCGAGGCGCGCATATTCGAGGATAGCGTCGACCAGCGCGATCAGCGTTTCCCCTGATGCCGCCGCAGTGGCGAGGTGGCGGCGTTGGACCTCGGCGAGGCTGCCGTCGTCGAGCAGTTGCAGCACACCCATGACGCCGTTCAGGGGGGTGCGCAGTTCGTGGCTGATCACGGCGAGGAAGCGAGATTTGGTCTCGTTGGCCACCACGGCCGCGCTGCGCGCTCGTTCGGCGGCGTCATGCTCGGCAAGCGCCTGATCGCGGGTCTTTTCGAGTTCGGCGGTCCGCTCGGCGACCTTGCGCTCGAGGGTCGCATAGGAGTCGCGAAGATGCGCAGCCATCCGGTTGAATTGGTTGCCGAGCGCTTCCAGCTCGTCGCCGGTCCTGATCGCGAGACGCAGGTCGAGATCTCCGCTCTCGATTCGTCGCGCGCCTTGCGTCAGCATCTGGATCGGCACGGTCATGCGCCGGCTGAGCAGGAGGGAAACCAGGACCGCGAAGGCCAGTAGGACGATCAGCAGAAACGTCGACCGTCCGATCGACGCGTAGATCGGGGCGTAGGCCTCGCTAAGCGGAAGCTCGACGAACACCACCCATCCGAGCGAGGGGACCGCTGCATGGGTCGACAGCACGCGCTGGCCCGACAAATCCTCCTTCACCAGCCCGCCCGCAGGCGGCGCCAGGCTATCGAGCGCGGCGCGGACATCCGGATGCCCGGACAGATCGGTGCGGCGCAGCGCCGGCCACAAATCCGGATGCGCAATCAACAGCCCCATGCGATCGACCACATAGGCCTTGCCGGTATTGCCCACCCTGATCCCAGCGACGAGGTCCCAGATGAAACGCAGATTGACCTCGGCGACGATCACATTGGGATCGCGGCCCAAATTGCGCGCGGCGAGCGTCATGAACGGTTCAGTGTCGCCCAGGAAATAGACTGGACCGTAATAGGTCCGGCTTTCATTCGCGCCGCGGAAGGCCGGCGAAGCGGAGAGATCAGTCTTGCTGCCGATCCTGTCGGCGACTCGGCGCGACACGCGTATCTGCTCAAGGCCCCGCGAGTCGAGTTCGGCAATTTCCGCGATCGCAGGTGAGAGGCGCAGCAGGCGGATGGCGTTCAGGCGCTCGTCTTCATTGGTCGACAGCTCCGCGGGCAGGCGTGCGAGCCATCTGATCTGGTTTTCGATCTGGCCGATGAACTGGCCGATCTGAATGGCCGCGCTTGCTGCCTGCTCGCGCTGGGTTGCCGCGAGAAGCTGCTTCTGCTCACGGTAAGAGAACCAGACGTCGAATGCGGTATTGATGGCAAGCGCGGCACAGGCGAGGGCGACGATCGAGGAGAGATATTTGCGGAACAGCCGGCCGGGAGGCGGCCGCAAATGTCCCTGGTCGATGTCTTCGTTCACTCGCGGATCTCGTCGGCGCGCGCGAGCAGCGTGAACGGAAGCTTCAATCCGAGCGCGCCGGCGACCGGGCGGTTGATCAGGAGCTCGTATTTCCGTGGCGATTGCACCGGCAGGTCGCCGGCCATGGTGCCGCGCAGGATGAGATCGACATAGTCGGCCGAGCGGACCTCCAGCGTCGGCCCGTAGCTCATCAGCCCGCCCACATCCATGAAATAGTGGAACGGATAGATCATGGGGACGCGATATTTCGCGGCCGCCGTGACGACCGCCTGCCGATTGACCACCAGAAAGCTGTCGACCAGCGCGATCATCGCCGCCTTGGGCGATTCGGAAAAGCGGCTAATCGCCGCGTCGATGTCTACTGCCGCATCGACGGTAGCGGGAACCACGGACACGCCGGACGCCGTCGCCTCTTGCTCAATGGAGTCGAGGAAGAAGCGCCCGGCGCGGGGGGCGGTCGCCGGATTGAACAAGACGCCGACGCGGGCAAGATCCGGTGCAGCTTCCTGGATCAGCTGAAGCCATTTCCCACCCATTTCGGCGCTGCTGTTGGTGAAGCCGGTGACGTTCCCGCCGGGATGCGCGAGGCTTTCGACGAAGCCGTTGCCGACAGGATCGTTTGCAGTCGCGAAAACGATTGGAATGGTTTTGGTGGCAGCGCAGACCGCAGCGGTTTCGATCGTTGAGCCCGTCATGATGACGTCGGGCTTGAGATCGATAAGCTCCTGAACGGCAGCCTTCAGCTTGTCCGGTCCGCCGAAGCTGGAACGGAGGTCGAAGCGGATATTGACGCCTTCGACCCAGCCTCGCTGCCTCAAGCCTCCGATCAGTCCACCGAAACGCGACGTCAAATTGTCGGACATGCCTCTTCGGGTCAGTTCGTCGCTGAGCGGCAAAGCGGTCAGCGAGGCAACGATCCGGATGCGATCCGACGTTGCGCCGAGCGCAAGCCACCCCGCGGCAGTCGTGCCCGCAAGGCGAATGAAGCCGCGGCGATCGATCGCGAAGGCGAAAGGCGGCCCAGTCATGGATTTCGTTGCACGTTGGCTTGGCCCAAGGTCGATGCTTAGCGCGGAAAGCCCGGGATTCACAATTGATGAAAAAATGCACTTATGAATGTTCATTCGCAACTACATCTTCACCGGGGGGCGCGGTGCACTCGACATCCAAGCGCAAGTCGTAGCGCGTCGCGCTAGCGCCGCAGCGTGAATTCGTCTGCTCCCCGCCGGTGTTCCCAGTTTGCCCGCTCGAGCTCGGGCTGGTCGCATTCGGCCTCGGGATAGCCGATGCAGAGATAGGCGACGAATTTCCAGGATGCCGGCACATCGAGAATGGAATGGATGCGATCCGGACTGAGGATCGACACCCAGCCGAGCCCGATGCCCTCGGCGCGGGCGGCGAGCCACATGGCGATGATCGCGGCGACCACAGAATATTCGATCGTCTCGGGCATCGTTGCGCGGCCGAGGCCGTGGCCGATATCGCTGGTCTTGTCGGCGAACACGGCGAGGTGTCCCGGAGCCTGTTCGAGGCCCGAGAGCTTCAGCGCGGCATAGCGCGCTGCGCGCTCACCGGCGTAGGTATTCAGGGCGTCGGCGTTGCGGGCCTTGAAGTCGTCGATCACATCGCGGCGCCGTGCCGACTCGTCGACGGTGACGAAGCGCCAGGGCTGGCTCAGGCCGACCGATGGCGAGAGGCAAGCCGTTTCGATCAGCCGCGCGATCGCGCCGTCCGGCAGCGGATCGGTCCGGAAGCGGCGGACGTCGCGTCGCCACACGAACAGGTCGCGCAATTGCCGGCGAAAGATATCGTCGAACTCGACCATGAGGTCATCGTCCCATCTGAAAGGCCGCTGCTACCAGCAGGATCAGGATCTCACCTAACTGTTCGAACGCGCCAAGGGTGTCGCCGGTCTGTCCGCCAATCTGCCGCACGACAAGCCGCGCCAGGATCAGTCCGGCGAGCGACAGCAGGATCATGGCAACCAGCGCCTTTCCCGGCCCGAGTGCAAGGGCAAGGCAAAGGGTTCCGAGAGCGAAGGCGACGGCCACGCTGCGCCCCGGGGGCGATCCGGCGCTCGCGGACAGCCCGTCGGGCCGCGCCGGGGGCACCAGCGACATGAACGCCGGCAGGCCTGCGCGGGCCGCAGCGTGCGCAGCGCACAGCGCAAGTGCGACCAGCCACGGGTCTGCAATGGCCGCGAGCGCGCTCCAGCGCAGGCCGAACGACAGGATCAGCGCACAAACGCCATAACTGCCGATCCGGCTGTCGCGCATGATCTCGAGCTTGCGCGCGCGCGTCCGGCCGCCGCCAAGCCCATCCGCGGTGTCGGCAAGTCCATCCTCGTGCAGCGCGCCAGTGATGAGCGCGGTCGTGGCCAGTGTGAGCAGGGCGGATGGACCCGGCGTCAATCCCAACTTGCTCGCGACCGCAAAGATAAACGCGCCGAAAAGGCCAACCAGCAGCCCAGCGACCGGCAGCGCCCAGGTCGCACGCGCGACAGCACCGTCGCCGGCAGGCTTCGACGATCCGACTGGCAGGATCGTGACGAACGACACCGCGATCCTGAGATCGGCGATGACGTCTTTCAGAAATTCGGCGTGGGGCATCATTTCAGTCTCATCGGCAGACCCGCGACGACGAACTCGACCTCGTCGGCGACATCAGCGATGATCTGGTTCATGATCCCGGAAGCGTCGCGGAAGCTGCGCGCCAGCGCGTTGTCGGGCACGATGCCGAGGCCGACCTCGTTGGTGACGAGAACGACGGGGCTCTTGAAGCGGGGTAGGGCGCCGGCAAGCTCTGTGACTTCGCGCTCCCAGTCGCGCTCCGCGTGGAGCAGGTTGGAAAGCCACAGTGTCAGGCAGTCGACAAGCCTTGCGCCGTCGCCATCGGTCGCGACCAGCGCCTGCGCGAGATCGAGCGGCACTTCGCGCTCGATCCAATCGGTTCCGCGCCGCGCACGATGCGTTGCGATGCGCTCTTCCATTTCCGCATCGAGCGCCTCGGCCGTCGCGACATAGACGGGTCGTCCGGGAAAGGCGCGGGTGCGCGCTTCGGCACGCTTGCTCTTGCCCGATCGCGCTCCGCCGGTGATCAAGATGACGGCCATGAAAGTCTCCTGTCGGCCAGCACTAATCACCAAATGCGCGCAAAGACAAAGCCGAAATCCGCCGCCGAGGGGCTTGCGCTGGGCCGGGGCTTTGCGCAACAGGAATGGAGCGAGACGGGGGGACGTACGTGGGTTTTGCGGGTGCGATGGTGGTGGCGATGGCGGTGGACGCCCTGGTGGGCTGGCCGTCGCCGCTGTTCACGCAGATCGGTCATCCCGTGACCTGGCTCGGCCGGCTGATCGCCGCCGTCGACGCCGCCTGGAATCGTGCGCCCGATCCGCCGGCGCTGCGCCGCGCGGCGGGCGTCGCTGGCGCGCTCGTCGTGATCGCGCTGGCGGCTGCGGTTGGTTGGATGCTTCAATCCGCGCTGTCGTTTGGCTGGATCCAGATCGCGCTGGTCGGCGTGCTTGCCTGGCCGCTGGTCGCGTTGCGCTCGCTGCATGACCATGTCGCCGCCGTCGCGAAACCCTTGCAGGCCGGCGACGTCGCCGCCGCGCGCGATGCGGTCTCGCGTATCGTCGGCCGCGATCCGGCGGCGCTCGATGAAGCCGGCATCGCGCGCGCGGCGATCGAGAGCCTGGCGGAAAACGCCTCCGACGGCATCGTGGCGCCGGTATTCTGGGGCGCGCTGTTCGGCCTGCCCGGAATTGTCGGCTACAAGGCGATCAACACGCTGGATTCCATGATCGGCCATCGCACCGAACGGCACGAGGCCTTCGGCTGGGCGGCGGCGCGCATCGACGATGTCGCCAACTTCGTTCCGGCGCGGCTGACCGGATTTCTCTTCGTGCTGCTGGCGCCGCGGCGAGCGGGGGCGCTGTCGTGCATGACACGCGATGCGCGCCGTCATCGCTCGCCCAACGCCGGCTGGCCGGAAGCGGCGATGGCCGGTGCGCTGGGCGTGCGACTGAGCGGTCCCCGTGTCTATCACGACAGCATTGCCAACGAGCCCTGGCTCAACGAAGGCGCGCGCGATCCGCGCGCCGCCGACATCACTCATGCCCTGGCAGTCTACCGCCGCGCCATGCTCCTGCTCGCCGGCGTTCTTGCGATCCTGGCGCTCGCATGAAAGAACAGGGCATGCGTGAGCACGGCGGGAACCTCGATCAGGCGCAGCGGCGGTTTGGCGGCCGCACGGAGGACTGGATCGACCTTTCGACCGGGATCAACCGGCTGCCTTATCCGATGGGCGAGATCGACGCGCGCCATTGGAATGCGTTGCCGTCGCGATCCGAGATCGAGTCGTTGCATCAGGCGGCGCGGCACGCCTATGGCACGAGCGCGCCGATCGTCGCGATGGGCGGCGCGCAGGCCGCGATACAATTATTGCCGCAACTTGCGCCGCACGGCCGGGCACGCATTCTTGGTCCGACTTACAACGAGTATGCGCCGGTCCTGTCAGTCGCGGGCTGGGAGGTCGAACAGGTCAGCGAGCTCGACGCACTGGCGGGCGCGGACCTCGCCATTGTCGTCAATCCCAACAACCCCGACGGCCGGTGCCATCCACCGAAGGATCTGCTCGCATTGCTGCCGCGCGTCGGCCGCCTCGTGATTGACGAGAGCTTTGCCGACGCCGTTCCGCATTTGTCGCTGGCTTCGGAAGCGGAGCGGGCAGGGCTGTTGATCCTGCGCTCCTTTGGAAAATTCTATGGGCTCGCCGGCCTGCGGCTCGGGTTTGCACTCGGCAATGCGGCCGACATTGCGAGACTCGCGGCGATGTCCGGCCCCTGGCCGGTATCGGGGGCTGCGATCGCGGTTGGTCGCCGCGCCTTGCGCGACGAGGCCTGGGCCAAGGCAACGTCAGCGCGCCTCGCTCGCGACAGTGTTCGGCTCGACGCCATGGTGCAATCGCTGGGCTGGCGGCTCCTCGGCGGAACGCCGCTGTTTCGTCTCTACGAGACAGCCGACGCGCTTGTCGCACAGGAAAAACTTGCGCGTGGCCGGATATGGTCGCGCGTCTTCGCGCAGAGGCCGACATGGCTGCGCCTGGGGCTGCCGGGCAGCGAAGCCGAATGGGCACGCCTCGCCGAGTTTCTTTCGCGCTGAACGCTTAGCGCGCTAACGCGAGCAAGCCTCCGACATCGAGATGGGTTTCGATGTGATCGGCGAGCGCATCGAGCGCGCTTTCGACCCTGGCGTGATACGGTTCGTCGCCGACGGAAATGTCGAGTTTTGCGAGATATGCCCTGCGGAAATCGTCCGAAGTGAAGAGGCCATGCAGGTAGCTGCCCTGCACGCGCCCATCGCTCGAGATCGCGCCTTCCGGCGCGCCGTCGAGCCTCGCGAAGGGGCGGGCGCGATCCGGCCCGTCGGTGTGGCCGATATGGATTTCGTAGGCCTGGATCGGTAGATCCGTGACCGCATGCACGGCCGAGACACGCGTCAGCGTCTTTTGCGCGCTCATCTCTGTCGTTACATCCAGAAGTCCAAGACCCGGCGTTTCGCCGGCAGGTCCTTCGATTCCATCAGGGTCGGCGACGCTGCGTCCGAGCATCTGATAGCCGCCGCAGAGGCCGAGCACATGGCCGCCTCTGCGGTGATGCGCCACGAGATCGATGTCCCAGCCTTGCGCGCGCAGGAAAGCGAGATCGCCGCGCGTCGATTTGGAGCCGGGAATGATGACGAGACGCACATCCCCGGGGATCGCTTCGCCTGGGCGCACCATCACGAGATCGACTCCAGGCTCGAGCTTGAGTGGATCGAGATCGTCGAAATTGGCGATCCGCGACAACGCGAGGCAAGCAATCTTGCATTGACCCGGCTTACGCGCATCGCGTAATCCGAGCGCATC
Organism: Bradyrhizobium sp. CSA207; assembly: GCF_029051685.1. GTDB lineage: Bacteria > Pseudomonadota > Alphaproteobacteria > Rhizobiales > Xanthobacteraceae > Bradyrhizobium. The sequence continues at coordinate 210,188 of NZ_JAACFT010000004.1, forward strand.
CTCGGCCGGCAGCTCGCCGGCGCGCGCGAACCAGGGCAGCACGCCAAAGCCGGGCCAGGCGGTTTTCTGCTCGATCAGCCGGTAGCCATCGTCGAACAGAGTGGGATCACCGCGGAACTTGTTGATGACGAAGCCCTGGATCATCGCCGCATCATCCGGATCGATCACCGCCTTGATGCCGACGAGTTGGGCGATGACGCCGCCGCGATCGATGTCGCCGACCAGCACGACGGGCACATCGGCCTTACGCGCAAATCCCATATTGGCGATGTCGGCCTTGCGTAAGTTCACCTCGGCCGGGCTGCCGGCGCCTTCGACCAGCACGAGATCGGCGCGTGCCTTCAGCCGCTCAAAGCTCTCCAGCACCGCGCCCATCAGCTGTGGTTTCATCGCCGCATATTCACGCGCCCGAGCGGTTGCGATGCGTTTTCCCTGCACGATCACCTGCGCTCCGACATCGGTCTCGGGCTTGAGCAACACCGGATTCATGTCGGTGTGCGGCTCGGCGCCCGCGGCGAGCGCCTGCAGCGCCTGGGCGCGGCCGATCTCGCCGCCGTCGACGGTGACCGCTGCGTTGTTCGACATGTTCTGCGGCTTGAAGGGGAGCACGCGCATGCCGCGGCGGGTAAAGGCGCGCGCGAGGCCGGCGACGATGAGCGATTTGCCCACGTCCGAGCCGGCCCCCTGGATCATCAATGCGCGCGCCATTGCGAGGTCTCAGAACTCGACGCCGGCTTGCGCCTTGATGCCGGAGCGAAATGGATGCTTGACCAGCGTCATCTCGGTGACGAGGTCGGCGATCTCGATCAACTCATCCTTGGCATTGCGTCCGGTGAGCACGACATGCGTCATCGGCGGTTTGCTGGTTCGCAGGAAGTCGACCACTTCGCCGATGTCGAGATAGTCGTAGCGCAGGGCGATGTTGATCTCGTCGAGCACGACCATGCGCAAGCTGGAATCGAGAATAAGCTCCTTGGCCTTGTCCCAGCCGGCGCGCGCAGCGGCGATGTCGCGCGCGCGGTCCTGCGTCTCCCAGGTGAAGCCTTCGCCCATCGCATGGAATTGGCAGAGATCGCCGAAATGGCCGGTGAGCAGGCGCCGCTCGCCGGTATCCCATGCGCCCTTGATGAATTGCACGACCGCACAAGGAAAGCCGTGGGCGACGCAGCGCACGATCATGCCGAAGGCGGAGGACGACTTGCCCTTGCCGGCGCCGGTGTGGACGATGATGAGGCCTTTTTCGCCGCTCTTGGTCGCCATGATCTTGTCGCGGGCGACCTTCTTTTTCACCATTTTCGCGGCGTGGCGGGCGTCGGTTTCCTCGACGGTTTGGGTATCCGGTTCAGGTGTCATCGGACAGGGTCCTTCGGCTTGACAAGTGGCGGCCGTGGGCAAATGGTGGGCCCGTGTTGGTTCCTGTCCTATGACAGGCGAAGAGGGAATGCGATAGGGTCCGAATCGGCAAGATTTGGGTCCAAAATGCAGCCGCCCCCGCGACCGTGACCGGAGAGATGCCCAAAGCCACTGACCCCTCGCGGGATCGGGAAGGCGGGGATCGAAGGGCGAAAGCCCTGCTCCGCAAGCCGGGAGACCTGCCAGCGCGGAAGTTTTGGACCGGCGGACGGGGTGTTCCGCGACGGGGAAGCGGGCCTTCGCAAGAATGGTTCGCGCGCCTCATCGCCTCCCGCTGTTTATCCTGGAAGAGGCGATGACCGTCACACTTCACGTCTGTATCACCTGCCGTGCCGGCCAGACGCTTGGCGAGGGCGAGACCTCGCCGGGCAAGCGCCTGCATGGCGCGATCCTCGACGCCGGCGTGCCCGATGGCGTCAGCGTTGTTCCCGTCGAATGCCTGTCGGCCTGTAGCCAGGGTTGCTCGGTCGCACTCAGCGCGCCGGGCCGCTGGTCCTATGTCTACGGCCGGCTGTCGGAGGCCCATGCATGCGACGTGATCGCGGGCGCCGCGGCCTATGCTGGCGCGCCCGACGGCATCGTGCCCTGGCGCAGCCGGCCTGAAATCTTCCGCAAGCAATCGCTTGCCCGCATTCCTCCCATCGCCGCCCTGCCGGAGCCCGCCGAATGAATTCGCTTGCAAAAGTCCCGGTCACCGTCGTCACGGGTTTTCTCGGCTCCGGCAAGACGACGCTGATCCAGCATCTGCTCGCCAATGCCAACGGCAAGAAGCTCGCGGTGCTCGTCAACGAGTTCGGCAGTGTCGGCGTCGATGGTGAAATTTTGAAATCCTGCGCCGATGCCAGCTGCCCGGAAGAGAACATCATCGAGCTTGCCAATGGCTGCATCTGCTGCACCGTTGCCGATGATTTCATTCCGACCATGGAGCAGTTGCTGGCACGGTCCGTGCGGCCCGACCACATTTTGATCGAGACGTCGGGTCTGGCGCTGCCCAAGCCGCTGCTCAAGGCTTTCGACTGGCCACAGATCCGCTCGCGCATCACGGTCGACGGCGTGATCGCGCTCGCCGATGCCGAGGCTGTCGCCGCGGGGCGTTTCGCGCCGAACCCGGATGCGGTCGAAGCGCAGCGCGCGGCGGACGAGAATCTCGATCACGAGACGCCGCTGTCGGAAGTGTTCGAGGATCAGATCGCCTGCGCCGATATCGTGCTGCTGACCAAGGCCGACCTGGCCGGCGCGGCGGGACTCGAAGCGGCCAGGGCTGCCATCACCGCCGAGATGTCGCGCCGCGTGCCGATGCTGGCGGTCACCGACGGCGCGATTGACGCGCGCGTCATCCTCGGTCTTGGGGCCGCGGCGGAGAACGATCTCGCCGCGCGTCCCTCGCATCATGACGGCGAAGGGGAGCACGAGCACGACGATTTTGCCTCGGTGGTCATCGACCTTCCGGAGGTCAGCGATGTCGACGCGCTGGTCGCGTCGGTCCAGCGTCTGGCGCGTGAGCAGAACGTGCTGCGCGCCAAGGGCTATATCGCGGTGGCAGGCAAGCCGATGCGCCTGCTGCTCCAGGCGGTCGGCGAGCGGGTGCGGCACCAGTTCGACAAGCCTTGGGGTGCGGGCGTGCGGCAGTCGAAACTCGTCGTGATCGGCGAGCAGGGCGATATCGATGAGGCCGCAATCAGGGCAGGACTCGGTATCTCAGGACTTGGTATCTCAAGACTTGGTATCTCAGGACTCGGTAGCTGATGCACGTCGTCTTCCGCGAGAGCCGCGGTCTCGAGGAGACTGCGACGCCAAGAGACATCGGCCAGGACCCGGCCGATCTCGTGGCGCTCTCGTTTTCGGATTCCGATCTCGCTGCATTCGCGGCCGGCTGGCGGCGCGGCCGTGACAGCCTGCCATCGCTGCGGCTTGCGAACCTTGCGGAACTGCGGCATCCGCTCTCGGTCGACACCTATATCGAGCGCACGCTGTCGCAGGCGCGCGGCATTCTGGTGCGCCTGATCGGCGGCGAGTCCTACTGGTCCTATGGGCTCGCGGCCCTGCATCAACTGGCGAAGGACCGCAACATCGTGCTCGCCGTACTGCCGGCCGACGGCCGCGACGACGCGCGCCTGAACGCGTACTCGACCCTGCCGGTCTCGACGCTGCGCCGGCTGAAGATGCTCTGCGACACCGGCGGCCCTGTCGCAGCTCAAGCCGCGATCGCGCAGCTTGCGCTGGCGTCCGGCCTCTATGCCGGGCCGGTCGTCGGCGAAATGACTGTTCCCGAGATGGGCTTTTACGATCCAGCGCGCGGTGTCATTGTGGCGCCGACGGCCAGCGAGGGCAAGCCGTACGCGTTGGTGACCTTCTATCGCTCGTATCTCGCGGCCGCGGATACAGGCCCGATCGATGCCTTGATCGCGGCGCTGCGCGACAAGGGTTTGGACGCCTACGGCGTGTTCGTCACCTCGCTGAAGGCTGCGGGCGTTGCGGATTGGTTGCGAACTCATCTTGCGCAAAATCCCGCCGCCGCGATCGTCAATGCGACGGCCTTCTCGGCAATGGGGAATGACGGCACGACGCCGTTCGATGCCGTTCCATGCCCGGTGTTTCAGGTCGCACTCTCGACGGCGCGGCGCGAGGACTGGGCCACCTCGCTGCGAGGCCTGTCGCCCGGCGATCTTGCGATGCATGTGGTGCTGCCCGAGGTCGATGGCCGTCTGTTCGCGGGCGTGGTGAGCTTCAAGTCGGCCGCGATGCGCGATCCTGATCTGCAATTCGCGCACCTTGCGCATCGCGCAGATGAAGAGCGCGTGAAGGCCGTTGCTGCGCGCGTCGCTGCCTGGCAGCGGCTTGCGGAGAAGCGGACAAGTGAAAAACGGCTGGCGATCGTGCTCTCGAACTATCCAGGACGCCCGCACCAGATCGCGCATGCGGTTGGGCTGGATGCGCTCGCCTCGGTCGAGGCATTGCTGTCGGACCTGGCTGGCGCCGGTTACGACGTTGTGCCGACACAAGCGCTCGGCGGGACCCTGCTGAACCGGCAATTGACCTGGAGCGTCGCCGATTATCGCGCGGCGCTCTCGCGTCTTCCACAGGACTTGCAGGATGATCTCGCGCGTGCCTGGGGCGCACCGGAGGACGATCCAAGCTGCCGCGGTGGCGCGTTCCACTTTGCCGCGATCACGTGCGGCAAGTCGATCATCGCAGTCCAGCCCGAGCGCGGTGACGCAACTACCCGCGGTGCCGACTATCACGATCTCGCGCGCACGCCGCGCCATGCTTATGTGGGCTTCTATCTCTGGCTTCGAGCGCAGGGCATCGACGCCGTCGCGCACATGGGCGCGCACGGCACGCTGGAATGGCTGCCCGGAAAATCTGTGGCGCTGTCGTTGAGCTGCTGGCCGGAAGCCCTGATCGGCGACCTGCCTGTCATCTACCCCTTCATCGTCAACGATCCCGGCGAGGCCGCACAGACCAAGCGGCGCACTGGCGCAGTCACCATCGGCCATCTGCCGCCGCCGCTTGCCGCGTCCGCCGTGCCGGAGGGCCTGCGCCGGCTCGAACAACTCCTTGACGAATATTCGACCGCCGATGGTCTGGATCCCGCGCGCCGCCAACGACTGATTGCTGCAATCCGCGACGAGGCCCGTGTCGCCGGATTGGAGGACGATCTCGGCCTTGATGCGTCGGCTGCACCGGCGGAAGCCATCCCGCGGATCGATCGTTTCGTCTGCGATCTCAAGGAAAGTCAATTCGGCGACGGCTTGCACGTGTTCGGCCGCGGCACCTGCGGCGAGGCGGAGCGGAATGCGCTGCGCACCGCGCTCGCGGGCAGACGGGTTGCGCCGGGGCCGTCGGGCTCGCCCTATCGTGGGCGCCAGGACGTGCTGCCGACCGGGCGCAATCTCTTTGCGGTCGATCCGCGCGCGGTGCCGACGCCGTCGGCGCATGCGCAAGGCATCAAGCTCGCGGAAGAGCTGTTGCGCCGCCACCTGCAGGATCACGGAGACTGGCCGAAAGGCCTCGTAGTCGACCTCTGGGGCTCGGCAACGATGCGCACGGCTGGCGAAGAGTTTGCGATGGCGCTGCATCTGGCCGGCTTCGCGCCGCGCTGGGACCACGCCTCTGGCCGCGTGACCGGCTACGACATCATCGCGCCGGCCGAGCTCGGCCGCCCCCGCATCGACGTCACGCTCCGCGTCTCTGGCCTGTTCCGCGATGTCTTTGCAGAACTGGCGCAATTGTTTGAAGCCGCCGCCGAGGCGCTCTCGGCGCGCGAGGACGAGGGCGACGAAAATCCCTATCGCCATCGTGCATCCCGCGTGTTCGCGCCGCGCCCGGGCCAGTACGGGATCGGTCTGTCGTCGATCCCGGACGTTTTCACGTCTGATAGCCGCGAAGCGGCGGGCGAAGCCTGGCTGTCGGCATCGTCCTGGGCGTTCTCCGCTGACGGCGCGATCAAGCCGGATCGCGCCGGCATCGAATCGCGGCTCGCATCTGCCGACGCTTTCGTCCACGTTCAGGACTTGCCGGAAACGGATCTACTGCTCGCGGCCGACTATGCTGCTCACGAAGCAGGTGTTGCGGCCGCGGCCGCGAGGCTCGGCGCGGCTACGCCGTCGCTCTATCATCTCGATGCGACTCGTCCCGACGAGCCGCATGCGCGGACGTTAACGGAAGAAATTTCGCGCGTGGTTCGTGCGCGCGCGGCCAATCCGGCCTGGATCGCCGGCATGATGCGCCACGGTTTTCGCGGCGCTGCCGAGATTACGGCAACGCTCGAGCATATGGCGGCGTTCGCGCATCTGGCCGGAGCCGTGCCGCCGCATCTGTTCGATCTCTACTACGATGCCACGCTCGGCGACGACGGCGTCCGCGGCTTCATGGCGCAGGAAAATCCGGCGGCTCTGGCCGCGATGGAGACCTGCTTCACGCGCTTGCACGAGGCTTTACTCTGGCGAACGCGCCGTAATTCGATCGCGGCTGCGTTGCGGGAGGCGTCATGAGCGCGTTTTCGGTCAAGGGCTGGTGTCCCGGTGCGCTGCGGCCGATGCAATCGGGCGATGGGCTCGTGGTCCGGGTGCGTCCTTTCGGTGGGCGTCTTGAAGCAGCACAGGTTGCCGGACTTGCTGAGCTTGCTGAACGCTTCGGCAACGGCCTCGTTGACGTGACGAGTCGCGCGAACCTCCAGATCAGGGGCGTCGACGAACAGGGGCATCGGCTAGTGCTCGAGGGACTCGCGTCGCTGGGGTTGCTCGACCACGACGCCGACACCGAAGCTCGGCGCAACATCCTGGTGACGCCGTTCTGGAGCCCCAGTGACGAGACGCAGTCGCTTGCCGCGGAGCTTGAAGAAGCGCTCGCCGACAGCGCGCTCGCGCTTCCCAGCAAATTCGGCTTCGCCATCGATGATGGGAAGTCGCGCGTGCTGGCCGGCGATTCCGCCGACGTGCGCATCGAACGCGATCGTGGCGGCCGGCTGCTGGTGCGGGCCGATGGCGCAAGGCTCGGTCGCTCCGTCGCACGCGGAGCGGCAGTGAGCGCGGCCCTCGCGCTCGCAAACTGGTTCATGGTCTCCGGTGGTGCCAAGGGCGGGCGGGGGCGCATGGCCGCCCACACCGCGGCCGGCGTGGCATTGCCCGTGACCTTGCGCGGTGAGACCGAGCCTGCCCCCGTGATGGCTGCGTTGCGGCCCGGGCACTATCCGCAAGGCGCAATGGTCGGCGTCGCGTTCGGGCAGATGCTGCACTCGACGCTCCGTCAATTCGCCGGATGCGGACATGCGCTGCGCATGACGCCATGGCGGATGGTTCTGAGCGAGGGCAAACGGGAGATGCCGAGCGCGGCAGGCCTCATCACGGAGCCCTACGATCCCGCGCTGCGCGTCATCGCCTGTAGCGGCGCCCCGCGCTGCCGCGAGGCGCATGCCGACGCACGCGCGCTGGCGGCAGCGCTCGCGCCGCGTATCGGCGCGGATACGCGGCTTCACGTGTCCGGTTGCGCCAAGGGCTGCGCCCGTTCCGGTGCCTCGGCGGTGACGCTGGTTGCGACCAGCGCCGGCTTCGATCTCGTCCGCGACGGCTCGACGCGCGATCAGCCGGTCCTGCGTGGCCTGAACGGCGCCGACATCGTCAGCGATCCCTCCATCCTGGTGGGAGGGCACTGATGCCGCACGTCTACGAGACCGATGGCGCGGCAATCTACCGGCAGTCCTTCGCGACCATCCGGGCCGAGGCGGATCTTTCGCGCTTCACGCCGGATGAGGAACAGGTGGTGGTGCGGATGATCCATGCTGCCGGCATGGTCGGCCTGGAGACGCATATCCGCTTCACGCCCGGCATGGCCACATCTGCCCGCGCGGCGTTGCAGAGAGGCGCACCGATCCTGTGCGACGCGCGCATGGTCTCGGAAGGAATCACGCGCGCAAGATTGCCGGCCGGTAACGCCGTCATCTGCACGCTCGGCGAGCCGGCTGTTCCTGCGCTCGCGCAATCTATGTGCAACACGCGCTCGGCGGCGGCGCTGGAGTTGTGGCGGCCGCATCTGGACGGCGCGATCGTTGCCATCGGCAACGCGCCCACCGCGCTGTTTCATCTCCTCAACATGCTGGAAGACCGCGGTTGCCCGCGACCGGCGGCGATCATCGGTTGCCCCGTCGGCTTCGTCGGCGCTGCCGAATCCAAGGCGGCGCTGATGGCCGATCCGTCGGTACCGGCGCTGACCGTCGAGGGCCGCCTCGGCGGCTCCGCGATCACCGTTGCCGCCGTCAACGCGCTGGCGAGCCGGAGCGAATAGCGATGGGACGCATCATCTGCTGCGGTCTTGGCCCCGGTGATCCCGATCTGATGAGCGTGCGTGCGGACCGGACGGTGCGCGCCGCAAAACACGTGGCCTATTTTCGCAAGAAAAGCCGTCCGGGCCAGGCGCGCCGTATCGTCGAGGGCATGCTCGCGAGCGACGTGACCGAATATCCGATGGAGTATCCGGTCACCACGGAGATCGCCTTCGACAGTCCCGAATATGTCCGCCTGCTTGCCGGCTTCTACGACGAATGGGCGGAGCGCCTGGCACGGCTCGCGCGCGCGGTCGATGTCGTCGTGCTCTGCGAGGGCGATCCTTATTTCTACGGCTCCTTCATGCATTTGCACACGCGCCTGCAAGGCCGCGTCGAGATCGAGGTGATTGCGGGCATTCCCGGCATGGTTGGCTGCTGGAACGCCGTCGGTCAGCCGATTGCGCTCGGCGACGATGTCACGACGGTGCTGATGGGCACGCTGGCCGAGGCCGAACTCGAACGGCGGATGCGGGATTCCGAAGCGCTGATCATCATGAAGACCGGCCGCAATCTCGCGAAAGTGCGCCGTGCGCTTGCTGCTGCCGGGAGGCTGGGCGATGCCTGGCTAGTCGAGCGCGGCACCATGCCGAGCGAGCGTGTCGCCCGGCTCGCCGAGATCGACGCCGCCGATTGTCCCTATTTCGCGATCGTGCTCGTGCACGGCAAGGGTCGCCATCTGGACGCCGCCGAATGATGGGCACGCTGACCATCGCGGGCCTTGGGCCGGGCAGCGACGCGTTGGTGACGCCCGAGGTCTCCGTCGCGCTTGCAGCCGCTACCGACATTCTGGGTTATGCGCCCTATGTCGCACGTGTGCCGCCGCGACCTGGGCTCACCCTGCATCCCTCCGACAACCGCGAGGAACTGCAGCGCGCTAGCGAGGCGTTGCGGCTTGCTGCCGAAGGCGGCCAGGTCGTCGTCGTGTCCTCCGGCGATCCCGGCGTGTTCGCGATGGCGTCTGCGGTGTTCGAGGCGCTCGAACAGGCACCGCAATGGCGGGAGCTTCCGATCCGCGTGCTGCCCGGCATCACCGCGATGCTGGCCGCGGCCGCGCGCGCCGGTGCGCCGCTCGGCCATGATTTCTGTGCGATCAATCTCTCCGACAATCTCAAGCCGTGGGCGGTGATCGAGAAACGGTTGCGGCTCGCCGCGGAAGCCGATTTTGCCATCGCAATGTACAATCCGCGCTCGGTGGGCCGGCCCGAGGGTTTTGGTCGTGCGCTGGCGCTGTTGAAGGACGCGGGTTACGGCGAGCGCCTCGTGATCTTCGCACGTGCGGTCAGCGTGCCGGACGAGCGGATCGAGACCGTCACGCTCAACGAGGCCCGGCCCGAGATGGCCGACATGCGCACGCTTGTGATCGTCGGCAATTCGCAGACGCGCCGCGTTGGCCGCTGGATCTACGCGCCGAGGCAGGTCCGATGACCAAGCCAGTGCATCACTTCAGCCGCGCTCTCCACCCGTCGTCGTTCGGGCAGCTCTGGCCGCGAGATCATGACCACGGGCAGGCCCAGTTCGCGGGCGGCGTCGATTTTGGCGCGCGCGCCGTCGCCGCCGGAATTGCGGGCGACGATCCACGAGATGTCACGCGCGCGCATCGTCTCCAACTCGGCGTCGAGCGTAAACGGTCCGCGCGACACGATCACATCCGCGGCGAAGGGCAGGGGCGCTTCGGGCGGATCGACGAAACGGAGCGTGTAGACGTGCTGCGGCTTTGCCGCGAACGGCGCGATGTGCTGGCGGCCGATGGCGAGGAAGACCTGCGCCGGGCTTGCCGGAAGCGCGGCGACCGCGGCGTTGAGGTCAGCGACTTCGATCCAATGGTCCTCTGGCATCTTGTTCCAGGGCGCGCGCTCGAGCGCGATCAGCGGCGTGCCGGTTTCCGCGCACGCCTCGACCGCGTTGCGGCTCATCTCGGCGGCAAAGGGATGCGTCGCATCGATCATATGCGTGATGCCTTCACGGCGAATGTAATCGGCAAGCCCGCTGACGCCGCCGAAGCCGCCGATGCGGGTCGGCAGCGGCTGGTCGGCCGGCGTGCGGGTGCGGCCGCCATAGGAGTAGACGGCCTCGATACCCGCGCGTGCGATCTCCGCTGCGAGCAGGCTCGCATCGGCTGTTCCGCCCAGAATGAGGGCGCGCGTCATGGCTGATCCCTGGCTGACCATCATCGGTATCGGCGAAGATGGCCTTGCGGGTCTGTCCGAAGCAAGCCGAAAGGCGCTTGCCGAGGCAGAAACCATCTTCGGCGGCGAGCGTCATCTTGCGCTCGCAGACGTTGGTCGGCGCGGCCGTCCATGGCCGGTGCCGTTCGACGCGGATGTCGTGCTGAGTTGCCGCGGCCGGCCAACGGCAGTGCTCGCCTCCGGCGATCCGTTCTGGCACGGCGCAGGCGCAAGCCTCGCCGAAAGGCTCGAGACGAGCGAATGGGTTGTGCATTCGGCGCCGTCGACCTTCTCGCTCGCTGCGGCGCGCTTGGGATGGCGCCTTGAGTCCGTGACGTGCCTTGGCCTTCATGCTGCGCCATTCGAGCGGCTTGTGCCGCATTTGGCGCGAGGTGCACGCATCATTTGCCTGGTGCGCGACGCGACGGCGGCCGGGGATCTCGCGAAATGGCTGACGGAGCGCGGATGGGGCGCTTCAATCTTATGGACTCTCGCTGCGCTTGGCGGCCCACGCGAAAGCATCGACCAGCATCGCGCCGATCTCTTTGCTGGGGATATTGCCGGAGACCTGGTTGCGGTGGCAGTGCAGGCGAGGGGGACGCAGGGCATTCCCCGCAGCTCGGGCCTTGCGGATGATCGTTTCGTCCATGACGGCCAGATCACCAAGCGGCCGGTGCGCGCGCTGGCGCTCTCGGCGCTGGCGCCGCGCGCCGGGGAGAGGCTGTGGGACATCGGCGCCGGCTCGGGCTCGATCTCGGTCGAATGGGCGCTGTGCGGCGGAACCGCGATCGCCATCGAGGCGCGCCAGGATCGTGCGGCGAACATCCGCAGCAACGCAGCGTCGTTTGGACTGACGCATCGGATCACCGTGATCGCGGGGACAGCGCCGCAAGCTCTGGCTGCGCTGGAGGCGCCGGATGCCGTCTTCGTCGGTGGCGGCCTGGACGCTACGTTGTTCGATGCCCTGTGGTTGCGGCTCGCGACGGGCGCGCGGCTCGTCGCGCATGCCGTGACGCTGGAGACGGAAGCACTGCTCGGCGAGCTGCATCAGCGCCATGGCGGCGAGCTGATGCGGGTCGAGATTGCGCATGCCGGCCCGCTCGGTCGTTACCGTTCCTGGGAGACGGCGCGTCCAGTGGTGCAATGGAGCGCGGTCAGATGAAGGTCGCCGGCTTCGGGTTCAAGCAGGACGTTACGCTCGCCTCGCTGCGCGAGGCGCTCGTTGCGGCCGGGGGTCTTGCCGGGCTCGCGGCGGTGGCGACGGTCAGCGAGAAGGCAGGCACCGAGGCACTGAAGCAGCTTGCGCGCGAATGCGGTGTGCCGATCAAGGCCGTTCCAGCCGATGTATTGGCGGATATCGACACGTCCACACAGTCAAGACGTATCATCGAAAAGTTCGGCGCGGGTTCCGTCGCCGAGGCTGCGGCGCTTGCGGCAGCCGGACCTCGCGCGCGACTGATCGCGACGCGCGTGGTCTCGCGCGATCGAACCGCGACCGCGGCGATCGCGGAAGGAGACGGCGAATGACGGTGCATTTCATCGGCGCGGGGCCGGGCGCCCCGGATCTGCTGACGTTGCGCGGCCGCGACCTGATCGCGGCCTGTCCGGTCTGTCTCTATGCCGGTTCGCTCGTGCCCGCGGGCGTGCTGGCGCATTGCCCGGCCGGTGCGCGGATCGTCAATACGGCGCCGCTCTCGCTCGATGAGATCGTCGCGGAGATCGCCGCTGCGCATGCCGGCGGCAAAGACGTCGCGCGGCTGCATTCCGGCGATCTCTCGATCTGGTCGGCGATGGGCGAACAGCTGCGCCGTCTGCGCGCGCTCGGCATTCCCTACACCGTGACGCCGGGCGTGCCGGCCTTCTCGGCTGCGGCAGCGGCGCTCGAAGCCGAACTGACATTGCCGGGTCTTGGGCAGACCGTGGTGCTGACGCGCACGCCGGGCCGCGCCAGCGCGATGCCCGAAGGCGAGAAGCTCGCCGCCTTTGCGGCCACGGGTGCGGTGCTCGCCATCCACCTGTCGATCCACCTGCTCGACAAGGTTATTGCCGAGCTCACCCCGCATTACGGCGCCGACTGCCCGGTCGCCATCGTCTGGCGCGCGAGCTGGCCGGACCAGCGCATCGTCCGGGCAACGCTTGCAACGCTCGATGCCGCTGTCGGCGCCGAGCTCGAACGCACCGCGCTCATCCTGGTCGGCAAAACGCTGGGCTCGGTGGATTTTTCCGAGAGCCGCCTTTATGCCGCCGACTATGACCGCCGCTATCGGCCGGTCGGCGCCGAGCCGCGCTTTCCGGAGGCGTCCTGATGCCCGCGGGTCTCGTCATCTCCGCGCCGGCCTCCGGCGTCGGCAAGACGACGCTGACGCTGGCGCTCGCGCGCGCCTGGCGCGATCGCGGATTGCAGGTGCAGTGCTTCAAGAGCGGGCCTGACTACATCGATCCCGCATTCCATGCCGCCGCCACAGGTCTCGCCTCCGTTAACATCGACAGTTGGGCTATGGACCGCGCGACCATCGCGCATCTCGTCGGTCGCGGTGCAGACGCCGATGTCGTGCTCGCGGAGGGCTCGATGGGCCTGTTCGACGGCGTCGCTGCGTGCGGCGTTTCTGGCACGGGCGCGACCGCCGATATTGCGGAGATGCTGGGCTGGCCTGTGCTGCTGGTGATCGATCCCTCCGGACAGGCGCAGACGGCGGCGGCCATCGCTGCCGGCTTGCGCGACTATCGCGCGGGCGTGCGCCTTGCCGGCGTCGTGCTCAACCGCGTCGCCAGCCCGCGCCACGAAGACCTCGTGCGGCGTGCGCTTGCCGATGCGGGCATCGCCGTGTTCGGCGCGCTGCCGCGCCATGCCGAGATCAGCCTGCCGAAGCGGCATCTCGGCCTGGTGCAGGCCGAGGAGCAGGCCGAGATCGGCAGCCTGATCGATGAGGCCGCGCGTTTCGTCAGCACCCATGTCGATATCGATGCCGTGCTGCGATCGGCCGCCGCGTGGTCGCCGCAACCGGCGGGAAACGGCCTCAACGTGACGCCGCCAGGTCAGCGAATTGCTCTGGCCCGCGATGCCGCGTTCTCGTTCGTCTATCCGCATATGCTGGAGGGGTGGCGCGCCGCCGGCGCCGAGATATCGACGTTCTCGCCGCTCGCCGACGAAACGCCCGACGCGCGCGCCGATGTCTGCTGGTTGCCCGGCGGTTATCCCGAGCTTCACGCCGGAACGCTTGCAGCCAATACCCGCTTTCGCGATGGCTTACGCGCCTTCGCCGAGACGCGACCGGTGCATGGGGAGTGCGGAGGCTATATGGTGCTAGGCGCAGGCCTCACCGACGCCGACGGCGTCCGCCATGAGATGACGGGTCTGCTCGGCCTGGAGACGAGCTTTGCCAAACGCCGCATGCATCTGGGCTATCGTCTGGCCGAGCTGGCCGCGCCGATGCCGGGACACCAGGCCGGCGCACGCCTGCGCGGCCATGAGTTCCACTATTCGACCATCGTCGCGCAGCCGGATACGCCACTCGCAGTCGTGCATGACGCAACCGGTGCGGTCATCGCCGAGACCGGCTCGCGGCGCGGCCATGCCACCGGCACGTTCTTTCATCTGATCGCGGAGGACCGGTGAGCGGGTTCGTCTCCTTTATCTCCGCCGGTCCCGGCGACCCTGGGCTTCTCACGCTCAAAGGTGCTGCGCGGCTGCGCGAGGCCGACGTCGTGCTGTATGACGATCTCGCATCCGGCGCGATTCTCGATCTGGCCCGGCCCGGTGCCAATCTTGTCGCGGTGGGGAAGCGGGCGGGACGGCCCTCGACCAAGCAGCACCACGTCAACCGTCTCTTGGTCGACTATGCCGCGACGGGCTCACGCGTCGTGCGCCTGAAGTCGGGCGATGCCGGCATTTTCGGCCGGCTCGAGGAGGAGCTCGAGACGCTGCGCGACGCCGGCATCGGCTACGAGATCATTCCCGGCGTCACCTCGGCCTGCGTTGCGGCCGCACAAGCTGGCATTCCCCTGACCCGGCGCCACACCTCGCGTCGGGTGCAGTTCGTGACCGGAGCGGATGTCACCGGCGAGTTGCCGCAGAACCTGAATTGGGCGGCGCTGGCTGATCGGGAAGCAACCACCGTCGTCTATATGGGCCGGCGGACCTTTCCGGCGCTTGCCGCAAAATTGATCGAACATGGCCTCGCCCCAGGCACACCGGCGCTGCTGGCCGAATCTCTTGGCCGTTCCGACGAACGGCTGGTCCGCACCACCATTGCCGAGCTGGCCGAACAGCTTGCGCGGGGTGGCGCTGCCTCCACGGCGGCCGTCATCCTGTTTGGTGCGCTGGCGGGAGAATATCCGTCATGATGGCCGCTGCCCGCGCTCGCCCCTTGACGCCCGGCTTGCGAAAGGGGCACACAGGAGACGCATGGTGCTCGACGCGGCGCAAAGCGCCGGAGCATAATCGGGAATGGGGATGGGCGGACCAAATGGCGGCGCCCAAAACCCCAGCCGCCCCCGCGACTGTAAGCGGTGAGGGACTCCAATCAGCCACTGGGCCGCAAGGCTCGGGAAGGCCGGAGAACCCAGTGAACCGCGAGCCAGGAGACCGGCCGTGCACGTTTTGAGGCCAAGGCCGTCGGGTGTGACGGCAGGAAGGATCTGAGCCATGCATATCGAACCCGGGATAGTAACGGGCGCCAAGCTCGTGTTGAGTTACGCAACTGGCATCGCCACAGGCGGCGTTGCGCTGAAGCTTGCGGCCGAGACCATGCGCGAGCAGGGCATCGGCTCGTTCGCGGCGCGGACGGTCGCCACCACAGGCCTCGTCTTCACCTTCTTCGAGATCCTGCCGCACTTTCCGGTCGGGGTGTCCGAGGTGCACTTTATCCTCGGCTCGACCTTGTTCCTGCTGTTTGGCGCAGCGCCGGCGGCCTTCGGCCTCGCGCTCGGGCTGCTGTTCCAGGGCATGTTCTTCGAGCCGGTCGACCTGCCGCAATATGGCATGAACGTCACCACGCTGCTGGTGCCGCTGTTCGCGATCCAGGCAATCGCCACACGGATCATTGCGCGCAACACTGCCTATGTCGATCTCAGGTATCGCCAGGCGCTGGCGCTTTCGACCACGTATCAGTCCGGCGTCATCGCCTGGGTCGCGTTCTGGGCGCTCTATGGCTCCGGCTTCGGCGCGACCAACCTCGCCAACATCGCGACCTTCGCGGCGTCCTACGCGCTGGTGATCGTGATCGAGCCGCTCGCCGATCTCGCCGTGCTGGCACTGGCGAAGTCGCTGCGTGGCGTTACCGCGCCCGGCCTCGTCACGCCACGTTTGCACAACGCGGCCTAGAGACAAGCGAAAGGGCGGCCAATGCGGCCGCCCTTCGCAGGTAAGATGCTCACGTTCTCCCTGATAGGCATCGGTTGCGGCGATCCCGAGCAGCTCACGCGCGCCGCGGTTCGTGCGATCAATGCGGCCGATCTCGTCCTGATCCCGCGCAAGGGGGCTGCGAAATCGGATCTCGCCGATTTGCGGCGGACGATCTGCGCCGACGTGCTCACCAGCGACACGACGCGCATTGCCGAATTCGATCTTCCCGTGCGCGATGCGGCCGAAGCGGACTATCGCAAGGGCGTGGACGACTGGCACGACGCCGTGGCCGCGACCTGGTCGCAGACGATCGCAGGCCATCTCGAAGGTGAGGGCCGCGTCGCGCTGCTGATCTGGGGCGATCCGTCGCTTTACGATTCCTCGCTGCGCATTGCGCGGCGGCTTGATCCCTTGCCGACGATCGAAGTCGTCCCCGGCATCACATCGATCCAGGCGCTATGCGCGGCGCATGCGCTGCCGCTCAACGATATCGGCGAACCCTTTCTGGTCACGACCGGTCGTCGTTTGCGCGAC
Organism: Bradyrhizobium sp. CSA207; assembly: GCF_029051685.1. Lineage (GTDB taxonomy): Bacteria > Pseudomonadota > Alphaproteobacteria > Rhizobiales > Xanthobacteraceae > Bradyrhizobium. The sequence continues at coordinate 226,467 of NZ_JAACFT010000004.1, forward strand.
GGCGGCTGGCCGCAAGGCGTCGATACCGTGGTGGTGATGCTCGATGGCGGCACGGCGTTCCAGTCGCTCGATCCGCAAGGCCTGCACATCTGGTGGGGCGCGTATCTCGGCATGCCCGATCAAATCGTCATGTCCGGCGCGCTTGCGGAGATCGGCCCACACATCGTGGCTGCACGGCAGCAAGCGCGCGAGCAACATGGCTGGATCATGGACAGTTACATTCTCAAGCGCAGGCCGTAAACCAAGCGAGGCAGCATGCTCCCCGAATGGGTCTATCAAAAATGCCCCGGCATCTCCGCGGTCCATCGCGCGGCGGCGATCGGGCGTCAGGCGCAACTTACAAAACCCACCGGCGCGCTCGGCCGGCTCGAGCTGCTCGCGATCGAGCTCGCGGGCCTGCAAGCGACCGAGCAGCCTCGCGCTGCGCGGGTACCGATCATCATCTTCGCCGGCGATCACGGCATCGTCGCGCAGGGCGTCTCGGCCTATCCGCAAGAGGTAACGATTGCGATGATGGCGAACTTCGCCTCGAGCGGAGCCGCGATTTCGGTGCTGGCGCGTGAATTGGGTTCCAGCCTGGAAGTGATCGACGCCGGCACGCTGGCGCAGGAGGGGATGGCGGGCGCTGTCACCGACAAGCCGCGCAACGGCAGCCGCGACTTCAGCGTGGAAGCCGCGCTCGAGCCGGCGGAGCTGGCATTTGCCTTCGAAGCCGGACAGCGCGCGGTCGCGCGCGCAGAAGCGAGCCAGCCCGATCTTCTGATTTTCGGCGAGATGGGCATCGGCAACACCACGGCATCAGCGGCGATTGCCGCAGGCCTGCTCGGCGTGAGCGCCGAGGAGATCGCCGGCAGCGGCACCGGCGTCGATGCCGCCGGCCGAGCGCACAAAGCCCGCGTGATCGATGCCGCGATCGTGCGTCATGGGGTTGCCGGTGCATCGGCCGAAAAGATCCTGTGTGCCGTCGGCGGCCTCGAAATCGCAGCGATCTGCGGCGCGATCATCGCGGCCGCGCAAGCCCGCATCCCGATCCTGATCGACGGTTTCATCGTATCGGTCGCGGCCCTGGCGGCGGTGCGCCTCAACCCGTCGTGCCAGCCGTTCCTGCTGCCATCGCACCAATCGGCGGAGCAGGGCCATCGGCTGGTGCTTCGTGCCTTGAACGTCCAGCCGCTGATCAGTCTTGATCTCAGGCTCGGGGAGGGGTCTGGCGCCGCGATCGCGCTGCCGCTGGTGCGGCTCGCCTGCAGCCTTCACAACGGCATGGCGACGTTCGCGCAGGCCAATGTGCCAGATCGTCCGGCCTGATCCAGTTCATGCCATGCGCTGATTGACCGAGACGACACGCCAGCCCGTCGAGAGCCGATCGATCCGTGTCAGCGACAGCGGATCGATAACGAAGCGCAAGGCCGCTTCGGGCGTCAGATCGAGCGCGATGCACAGCGCGGCCCGGATGGTGCCGGAATGCACGACCAGCGTTGCGGATCCTGCTCCGACCCGTGACAGACCCAGCCGAACGCGCGCGACCTGATCCTCGAAGCTCTCACCGCCGGGCGGCCGAGCGCGCGCCGGATCGCTCCAGAATTGCGCATAGGCGTCGCTACCCATTGCGGCGAGATCGTCGTGCCGCTGCCCCGTCCAGTCGCCGAAATCCTGTTCGCTCAATTCGCCCATCAACTCCGGTTCAAGCCCGAGCGCGCGCGCCGTCTCGATCGTGCGTCGCGCCGGGCTCGCGTAACTGGCCGCGTCCTGCGGCAGATATCGCCGCAAGGCCTCCAATTGCGCGCGATCGCCGAGATCGGCCGCGGCGTCGGCGGCATGGATGGTCCCCGCGACGCCGTCGACGGCCGCATGACGTATCAGCCAGAGGAAGGTCTCGCCTTCCATGTGAAAATCTCCAAGGAAAGTTGGTCGCTGTGGCAACAACGCCGCAACAGGCACATTGACTCTGTCTGGATCGTAATCCTAGATGGCCGTGACGGTTTCCCCATCCGGGGATGAAAAGGGAATGCGGTGCGGGGACGTTGTCCCCAATGCCGCGGCTGCCCCCGCAACTGTAAGCGGCGAATCTTGCGTCACGAGCCACTGGGTATCTCGGTCCCGGGAAGGCGACGCAAGGTGATGACCCGCAAGCCAGGAGACCTGCCGTCAGCCGTGGTCACACGCGAAGATGTCGGTCGGGGAGTACAGACATTCGGCTTCATCGAAGGCTGACAAGCCAAGGTGAGACCTCGTTCGCTGTGACGTGCCACTGACGTCATACCGAGGTCTCGACCATGTCATCCGTCCCGAGTGTGCGACCGCGTCAATTTCTGTTCGCCTCCGCTGCCCTTACGTCGTTTGTTGCCGCTAATATGCCCGCTGCGTTAGCGCAGCAGGTCCGCGAGCCGCTGCCGCCCGTCGAGGTGACCGCGCCTGAACAGTCCCGCAGGCCGGTCAAGCCCGCCCGACGCGCGGGGCAGGGGCCACGTCGCGCGGCGGCGAGCAGGCCGGCTGCAACACCGGCTGCGCCAAAGCCGATCGTGCCGGCTGCAACTGCGCAGACGCCGCTCAACACCAATGCGGTCGCCGAAAGCGCCTCGCGCCTCGGCCTGACCGTGCGTGAAATCCCGGCAACCGTCGAGGTGATCTCGGCCGAGACCATGCGCGAGCAGGGTTATCGCACCGTCTCCGACGTGGCGCAGGGCGCAGTCGGCGTCACCTCCGGCGACAATCCGGCCGAGCCTTCGGCCTTCTCGATGCGCGGCTTCACCAACAGCCAGATCAACACACTCTACAACGGCATCAAGATCGGCCCGCAGAACATGACCTCGCGGATCGCCGACACGGCCAATCTGGAGGCGGTGGAATTTTTGAAAGGCCCGGCCTCGCTGATCTCGGGCGAGGGCGCCGCCGGCGGCGCGATCAATTTCGTCACCAAACAGCCGCACACCGGACCGATCCGCAACGAGGCGGACTTTTCCTGGGACTCCCTGAACTCCTTCCGCGCGCATTACGGCTCCGGCGGCAGCACCAACGTCCAGGGCCTCGACTACCGCTTCGACATCAGCCGATCCTCGCTCAATGGCTTTGCTGACGACACCAATACCAAGACGCTCGATGTCTCGGGGCAGCTCAACTACCGCATCTCCGACAGTCTTAAGATCTGGGGCGCGATCGAGTACCGCGAGGATCGCTCGAAGGCCTATTGGGGCGTGCCGCTGGTTCCGATCGCCTTCAGCGGCTCACACGCCACGACCGGCATTGTCTCGGGCAACTACTTCAACAGGACTGATCTTGGATCCGTGACGGTCGACGACCGCACGTTCAACACCAACTACAATGTCCTCGACAACCGAAACGTGGCGCAGGAGGTGTGGCTGCGCGGCGGCTTCGAGCTGAAACTGGCGCCTGACCTGACGCTGAAAAGCCAGGCCTATGGCTACGGCGCGGAGCGCACCTGGTTCAACAACGAGATCGAGGCGTTCGATTCCACAACAAACCGGGTGTACCGCGAGCGCTTCTATGTCGCGCACAGCCAGCGCCTCGTCGGCAACATCACCGACCTGATCTGGGACACCAATATCGCCGGCTTCGACAACCGCCTGGTCACGACCCTTTCGTCGAGTTACCTCGACTTCGTAAGGCCGGGCGCCGCAAATTTCCCGAACGATGATGTCTCGCTGGTCGATCCCGTTCGCGGCTATTACGGCCTGCTCACGACGCAGCAGCAGACCGCGCGCATCGACAACGAAGCGCTGTCGTTCGAGGACCGGCTGAAGCTGACGCGCAGCTTCGCGCTGGTCGGTGGCCTGCGTGTCGAGCATATCGGACTCGACCGCAATTCGACCGACAAGAACGGGCTGGAAAAGGCGAACTTCCCGTTCTCGAAGGACTGGGCGCCGGTCACGGGCCGTATCGGCTATACGTGGGAGGCCGTTCCCGGCCTGACCTTCTTCAGCCAGTACGCCACCGGCGCCGATATCTCGGCGAACAACATCTTTCTGCTCGGGCCTACTCAGCCGCTCGATCTGACGACGGCGCGCACCTACGAGACTGGCGTCAAGCACCTGCTCTGGGACAACCGGGCGGAGTGGTCGTTCTCGGCCTACGACATCGTTCGCAAGAACGTCTATGCGGCGGCAGGCGGCATGCAGCTCAACATCGCAGGCCGGCAGGAGTCGAAGGGCGTCGAGCTCGCCGCATCAGTGCGTCCGATCGAGCCGCTGCGTCTGTGGGGCAATATCGCCTATGTCGATGCGCGCTATGCCGACTACAATTTCGTTGGCGGCTCGTTCTCTGGAAACACGCCGCCGAACGTGCCGCGGATCGTTGCGAATGCCGGTGCGTCCTACCGGTTCTTCACGCCGTGGCCGGTCGAACTCGGGATCGTCGGCCGCCATGTCGGCGACCGCTACAACACCGACGCTAACACGGTGACGCTGAAGGCCTATACCGTGGCCGATGTCTACGCCTTCGTCGATATCCCAAGGACGGTATTCTCTGCGGTCGACCAGGCGCGCCTGACCTTCCGGGTACGGAACATTGCCGACAAGCGCTACGCGATCTGGGGCGATCCGTTCTATCCCGACCAGGTATTGCTGGGCGCGCCGCGCACCTACGAGATCTCGGCTGCGTTCAAATGGTAGGGCGTTGAACACATGATGGGCGTGATCGTCCTGCTGCACCGCTGGCTCGGGATCGCGTTCTGTCTGCTGTTCGCGATGTGGTTCGCGACGGGAATCGTGATGCACTTCGTTCCGTTTCCGTCGCTGACGGAAGCGGAGCGGTTTGCCGGTCTGGGGACGGTGGATCGCGCGCAGGTCACGATCTCTGCTACTGACGCGGTGGTTGCAAGCGGGATCGCCGAGTCCACGCGCGTTCGACTGATCCAGCGCAGCGATGGACCGGTGTACGTCGTCTCGGGAGCGTCACTCGTGCGCGCGGTCCGCGCCTCGGACGGAGCCGTCGCATCGGCGACGTCTGCCGAACTTGCGCTCGCCATAGCACAGGATCATGCCCGCAATCGCGGGCTCGATGCCATGGGCGCAACCATCCTCGCTCAGGCGGACTATGATCAATGGATCGTTCCCAATGGCTTTGATCGCCACCGACCGCAGTTTCGTGTGGCCCTTGGTGACGCCGCCGGGACCGAGGTCTATGTCTCCTCGCGCACCGGCGAAATCGTCCTTGATACGACACGACGCGAGCGCAGCTGGAATATGGTCGGTAGCGTCCTGCACTGGATCTATCCCACGGTTCTGCGAAGCAACTGGGCGCTATGGGATCGCGTGGTCTGGACATTGTCGCTGCTGGCCCTGATCGCGGCGGTGCTAGGCGCAGCGCTCGGAATCGCCCGGATCAGGATTCGCAAGCGGCGAATCTCCTCGCCATACCGCGGCTGGCATGCCCTGCATCACCTCATCGGCCTCGCAGCGATGGTCTTCGTGCTGACCTGGATTTTCAGCGGCTGGCTTTCCATGGATCACGGCCGGCTGTTCTCGCGCGGGCAGTTGAGCGCGATTGAAGCTGGCATGACGAATGCTTCGCCCGACTGGACGACAGCCGCATCGCTCGATCGGAAGCCGATATCGTCAGCCGCCCGCGAAGTCGAATGGTTTGCCTTCAACGGCAACCTCTATCGACGCGAGCGGATTGGTCTCGGCGAGCAAGCTCTGATTGGGGCAGGCGAAGCTGCTCGTAGCGGACGGACGGGATTTTTGAATGCGCGCGAAGTTCAGGGTTTGACGATGCGTTTTGCCGTTGGATGCGACCTGCCGTCGGTTCTTGCCGGTGACGACGACTATCCCGCACAGTCTATCATCCCGGGTGCGCCCGTTTATCGCTCTCGCTGCGGCGACCTCTGGTTCGATATCGACGGGGCCGACGGTCGCGTGCTGCAAAGGCTGGATTCCTCGCGGCGGGCCTATCGCTGGTTCTACGGCGCGCTGCACACGCTCGACTTTCCGGTGCTGCTGGCGCGCCCGCGCCTGCGTGACGCCCTGATCGTCGGCTTTTGTATGCTTGGGCTAATGTTTTCCGTCACCGGTGCCGTCATCGGCTGGCGGCGCCTGCGGTCCTCTGTGGTTGCCCGAGTTTCGAGCGCAAATGCGCCCGCCGGGCGTGGTTGACTGGACCATCACAAGGGCGGGGCGAGGTGTTGAGCCGCAGCAAGTCGAGCCTGGTGTGACCGTCCCATCGCTCGATGCCGGTCTTCGCTGCTTTCGAGAATCGCAGGTTGCATCGGCATCGGCTTCCCGCCGATACGGTAAATAGCACTCTTACTGTTCGTACAATAAAGAGAGGCTGAACCGACCGCCATGCATAGCTCGTGGGCGCCCGAAGACGCCGCGGCGTCGTTCGATCGCCTCCAAATTAGACAGAAGGTTTGTGGGGATTGGATCGCAATGCAGCGAGCGCCGCGTTCTGCGCGGGAGAATCCGTGGTGCACTGCACTTTTCTCACGTGGAGCAGTCCGTGTTCGTCTGCACTCTGTGCAGGCACCGCTGCACCAAAACGTGCAGCCGGTGGCGCAGCGCGCGGCGTCCCTCGGGCGCTGGTCCAATGGTTCGCGACAACTCTGGCACTATCCGGAGCCCATAGCTCTGTCGCACGCTCGCAGGCGGTGGCATGACAGGGGATGCATGATGGGCAGTCTCAGTTCGGCATTGGACGTCGCGATGGATGGGAAGCACCCGGCGTCCGGTCCGGACGTCATCCGTAGCTGATCCCTGCACATGAGCGATTCCGCCAGTCATTGGGAAGTCGGCACCGATATCGGTGGCACCTTTACCGACATCATCGCGATCCGGCGCGAGTCCGCGGAGACGCGGATCGCGAAGGTGCCGTCGCGGCCGCAGGCGCCCGTTCAAGCGATGCTCGAGGCCATCGAGGCCGTGGGCCTGCGCAAAAGCGAGGTCAAGCGCTTCGTGCACGGCACCACGCGCGTGACCAACGCCATCGTCGAGAATCGGCTGCCGAAGGTGGCGCTGGTCGCGACCGACGGATTTGCCGATGTGCTCGAGATCGCGCGCTACCGCCGGCGCGATCTCTATCGCCTCGACATTCCGCCGAAATCGCCGCCGCTGGTGCCGCCTGAACTCTGCTTCGGGCTCGCCGAGCGTCTCGATCATGAAGGGTGGGTGCTGAAGGCGTTGGATGAAGCGGAGATCGAGCGGCTGGTCCGGTGGCTGAAGCAGACCGGTGTCCAGAGCGTCGCAGTGGCCCTGCTTCATGCCTATGCCAACCCGCTGCACGAAAAGATTCTCGGCGAGCGCCTCAAGGACGTCGTCGCCCACGTCTCGCTGTCGCACGAGGTCAATCCCGAGGCGCGCGAATACGAACGGACCTCGGCGACCGTGTTCAACGCGGCGGCGATGCCGATCGCGGTCGAATACCTCAGCGAATTGGAGCAGCGGCTGCCGATTGGCCCCGGCTTGCAGGTATTTCATTCGGCCGGCGCGATGGTCCCGATCTCGGCGGTGAAGAGGCGGCCACTGGTGATGGCGATGTCGGGGCCGGCCGCCGGCGTATCGGCCTCCGTCAGCATCGCGCGCCAGCTCGGCGCCTCGCGGGTGCTGACCTTCGACATGGGCGGCACCACGACGGACGTCTGCCTGATCGTCGACGGCCAGGCCGAGATGACGGATGGCCGGATGCTCGGCGACAAGCCGCTGCGTCAGCCGATGCTCGCGGTTCACTCGATCGGGGCGGGCGGCGGATCGATCGTGCGCAACGGGCCCGGCGGCCTGACGGTCGGGCCGGAGAGCGCCGGCTCGGAGCCGGGGCCGGCCTGCTATGGCCGAGGCGGCATCGAGCCTACCATCACCGACGCCAACGCCGTGCTGGGCTATCTCAATCCGGAAACCCGGCTTGGCGATCGCATCGGCATCAATGTCGAGGCCGCCGCGCGCGTCATCGAACCGATCGCGCAAGCCTTGGGGCTGAGCATGACCGAAACGGCGCTCGGCATCATCAAGGTCGCGAACGCGACGATGGCCCGTGCGCTCCGCCGCGTCACGGTCGAGCGCGGCATCGACGGGCGCGATTGCACGCTGCTCGCCTTTGGTGGCGGCGGTCCGATGCATGCCGCGGGCCTTGCCGATCTCTACGGCATCGAATCAATCGTGGTGCCGAGCGCGTCGAGCGCGTTTTCCGCGCTGGGCTGTCTCACCGCCGATTTCAGCTTCCTCCAGCAGCAGACCTTGCGGGCGGCGCTCGACAGCATCGATCTCGGCCGCGTTTCGGAGCGGATCGCGACGCTGATCGGCGATGCCTCGGCGCCACTGATCGCCAATGGCGTCGCGCAAGCCGAGATCGAGGTCGAACTGGTCGCCCTGATGCGCTACGCCGCGCAGAACGATGCCATTCCGGTGCCGCTCGCGCTGCCGCTCGACGTGACGCGGCTGAAGACGGATTTTCTGGCGCGGCATCACGAGCTCTTCGGCTATGCGACGAGCGAGAGCTGCGTCATCGAATCGGTGCGGGTGCAGGCGCGCCGCCCGTCGACGACCGTTGTGAGCCGGCCGGCGACTGCGCTCCGGGCCGTGTCCACCGGTCGCCGCATCTGCTCGTTCGACGGCTGCCATGAGATTGCGACCGCGATCGTCGATCGCGCCGCGGTGTCCGATGTGGTCAGTGGTCCCGCCATCATCGAAGACGCCTGGTCGACCGTCGTGGTGCCGCCCGGCTGGCAGGCAAGGCCGGACGCCGCCGGCAACCTGTTCCTGACCCGGGGGACGCCATGAAGCTCGACCCCTTCGTCGTCGAAGTCATCAGGCACGGGTTCTCCGCCGCGGCCGAGGAGATGAGCTTGGTGATGACGCGCTCGGCGCGCTCGCCGCTGCTGCGCGAGGCCGGCGATCTGTCGTCGGCGATCACGGACGCTCGCGGCGGCCTGGTCGGGCAGGGCCGCGATATCCCGATCCATCTTGGCGCGATGGCCTATACAATCCCCGAATTGCTGAAGGTGGTGCCGGCCGACAGCCTGAACGACGGCGACGTGCTGATCTACAATCTCGGCGCGCTCGGCGGCAATCACCTCAACGACGTCAAGGTCGTGCGTCCCGTCTTCGTCGACGGCGAGATCGTGGCGTTCGCGGTCAGCCTTGCGCACTGGCCGGATATCGGCGGCACCTGGCCCGGCAGCTATTTTGCCAAAGCCATCGACACGTTCCAGGAGGCGATGCGCATTCCGCCGGTGCTGATCGCGACCGCCGCCGGCGTCAGCGCGCCCATCATTCAGCTCCTCAAGGCCAATGTCAGGGATCCCGAGGCCTGCGAGGGCGATCTGCTCGCCCAGATTGCGGCGACCAAGGCCGGCGAACGGCGCATCATCGAGCTCTGCCGCATGCACGGCAAGCCGGTCTTCACGGCGACGCAGGCGCGCCTGCACGATCTGTCGGAGATCGAGATGCGCGAGGCGCTTCGCGCGCTACCGGACGGCGTCTATGAAGGCGAGGATTATCTCGACGACGGCGGCGTGGACAATGCGCCGGCGCGCATTCACGTCAAGATCACCATCGCCGGCGATGAGGCGACCTTCGACCTGTCCGGAAGCTGCGACCGCGTTTCCAATTTCTGCAACACGACGCCGTTCATGGCACGTTCCGCCGTTGCCTACGCCGCGCGCATCATGAGCGGGCGCGACATGCAGCAGAACATGGGCGCGCTGCGGCCTTTGACCATCATCACGCGCCCGGGCTCGATCCTGGAGCCGGGCTGGATGGCTTCCGTTGCCGCCGGCAATCACGAGACGTCCATGCGCATCGTCGATGCGATTTTCCGTGCCATGCAGGACACGGTTCCCCGGCGCTTGTCGGCGGGCGGGGCAACCACAGCGGGCGTGCTGTTCTTTGCCGAACCGCGGCAGAACGGTTCATGGCGGATGCTCTACGAAGTCCACGGCGGCGGCGAAGGCGCGCGCCATAATCGTCCGGGTATAGCGGCGACGCGGGTGCATCTGTCCAACACCTCGAACACGCCGGTTGAGGTGATCGAGGCGAGCTACGCGATCCGCGTCGAGCAACAGGCTATCCGCCGGGATTCGGGTGGCGCGGGCAGATATCGCGGCGGCGACGGCGTAGTTCGCGCCTACCGCATCCTGGCACCCTCGATGCACCTGACCACCTGCATCGAGCGCATGGTGATTCCGCCGTACGGCATGCAGGGCGGGCAGCCCGGCAAGCCCTGCCGCATCTCGCTGATCCGGCAGGGTAAGAACATCGCAATCGACGGCAAGTCGAACCTGGTGCTGCAACAGGGCGATCTCGTCACCGTCGAGACCTGCGGCGGCGGCGGCTACGGCGCCGAGGCGGCGGAATGAAGGGACTGCGATGAGCAATCTGCTGCGAACCGGATTGAATGCGGGCGAAGCCGCGCCAATGACCGTGGTCGGCGGCGAGGGCGTCTACTTCCATCTTGCGGACGGCCGCCGGCTGATCGACGGCAGCAACACCGGCGGCGGACTCGGACATCGTCATCCTGCGATGGTGGAGGCGATCCGCCGCGCGGCGGATACGCCGGTCGTGAACGAAGGCTGGACCTGGGTCGGCCGCGAGCAGGCCGCCGACGATTTGATGGCCATCGCGTTCAAGGGCGAAGAGGATTGGGTCGGCGCGGTCCGCTTCTGTATCAGCGGCAGCGAGGCCAACGATATGGCGCTGTCGCTCTGCCAGGCGTTGACGCAGCGGTCTGCGCTTGCGACGCGCGAGCGCGCCTATCACGGCCTCACCGGCCTGTCGCGCAGCATGACGGTGCAGCCGCAATGGCACGGTGGGCTTGCGGTTCACTCCGGCGGATCGCAGCGGCCATCACCGATGGCGCCGGTGCGGGTATTGCCGGCGCCGGCCGGCGCGATCTATGGCGCGCCGGCCAACAATGCGCCTCCGGGCGAATATCTCGCGGACGCCACGCGCCTGCTCTCGGACACGGCGGCGACGATCATCGACTACACCCAAGGCGGCATCTATTACGACGGCGCCTATCAGGACGAGGTGGCGCGCTGCGCGCGCAAGGCCGGCTCGTACTGGATCGCAGACGAAGTCGTCACCGGCGCAGGCCGCGCGGGCCGCTGGTTCGCATTCCAGGGGGCTGCGAGCCGTCCCGACATCGTGACCCTCGGAAAATCGCTCGGCGGCGGCGCGGCTGCGGTCGCCGCGGTCGTGGTGTCGAAGGCGATCGTCGAGCGGCTCAACGGCACGAGCTGGCAGAATTACGGCACGCTACGCGGCCATCCCATCAGCATGGCCGCCGTCAGCGCTTACCTGAAGGTCGTCACCGAAGAAGAGATTCTGGAGCACGTGCGCAGCCTCGAAAAGCTGTTCATCTGCCGCCTGCTCGACATCGCGCAAAAACATCCGAGCGTGCAGCGCGTGGCGGGGCAGGGGCTGCACTGGACGGTCGAACTGCATGGTCCGGATTGGCGCTCCTGGCACGCCGACACGAGCGAGGTGCCGATCGCCTCGCGCGTGGCGACGCGGGCGCTGGAGGCTGGCGCGGTGATCGGGACCAGCGGCGAACAGACCTCGCTGTTCCTTGCGCCGCCGCTCGTGATCTCCGAGCATGAGACCGAACGGCTTCTGGATGCGCTCGACCACGGCCTGGACATTGCCGACGAGGAGCACGGGTGAGCGCCGACCACGCCCCAGCCTATCGGTCACCGCCGTGGCCGGCGGATGAACCCTGGCATCTCGCGATGCCCGAGGGAACGCTCTACGACGCGCTGGCGCGCGCGGCACATGATCGGCCGACGCATCCGGCAACAATATTTTACGGAGCGAGCCTCAGCTATGCCGAGCTGCGTGACCGCATCGACGCCTTGGCCGGCTTTCTGCAAAGCGCTTGCGGCGTGAGGCGCGGCGACAGGGTCATGATCGCGCTCCAGAATTCGCCGCAATATGTCATCGCCTATTATGCGGTGATGCGGGCGGATGCTGTGATCGTGCCAGTCAACCCCATGAACAAGACGGCCGAGATCGCGTATCTCGCCGCTGATAGCGGCGCCAAGGTCGCGATCATCGGCAGCGAGCTGATCGAGATGTTTGCGCCGCTGGTGGGCGAAGCCATCGGGCATGCAATCGTCGCGCAATATCGCGGCGAGGTGCCCGCCGCCACGCCCTATACGTTGCCGACCTGCGTGACCGAAGCGCCGTCGGAGCTGCCGTCGTTGCCGGGCTGGCATTCCTGGTCATCCGCGATCGCGCAGGGCTTGCGGCCTGCTGCGATGAGCGCTGCGGCCGACGATCTGATGATCCTGCCCTACACGTCGGGGACAACAGGCAAACCAAAGGCCTGCATGCATAGCCATCGCAATGCGCTGTTTACCGCGGTGTTGCAGGCCCGCTGGTACGGCCTCGGCGGTGACGACGTGATGACGGGCTTCATGCCGCTGTTTCACGTTGCGGGCATGCAGGGTTCGATGAATGCGGCTGTTGTCGCCGGCGCCACGCTGCTGCTGATGGCGCGCTGGGACAAGGATTTGCTGCCGGATCTGTTCGAAACCTACGGCGTGACGTTCTGGAACGCGGCGCCGACCATGATTGTCGACGTGCTCGCGAGCGCCCGATTCCGAGACCGGTGTTTTGCCAGGCTCAAGGTGCTGACCGGTGGCGGCGCCGCGATGCCGACCGCGGTTGCTGAGCGTCTGAAGGGACGGTTCGGCCTCGACTTTGTCGAGGGCTACGGCATGACCGAGACGATGTCGCCGACGCACCTCAACCCGATGGCCGCGCCGAAGCGGCAATGCCTCGGCATTGCCGTGCATGAGACCGACGCAAGGATTATCGATCCGGAGAGCCGGATCGAGCTCGACGACAACGTCGTCGGCGAGATCGTCGTGCATGGTCCGCAGGTGTTGCAGGGCTACTGGAACAGGCCGCGGGCTGATGCCGAGGCGTTCATCGAGATTGACGGCAAGCGGTTCCTGCGCACCGGCGATCTCGGCTATCGCGACGCCGACGGATATTTCTTCGCGGTCGACCGATTGAAGCGCATGATCAATGTCAGCGGCTTCAAGGTGTGGCCCGCCGAGGTCGAGGCGGCGATGTACCATCACCGCGCCATCCGGGAGTGCTGTATCATCTCGGCGCCGGATGGCTACCGCGGCGAGACCGTCAAGGCGCTGGTGGTGCTGGATGAGGCCGCGCGGGCGACGACGTCGCCGGACGATGTCATAGATTGGGCGCGTGGCGCGATGGCGAGCTACAAGGCGCCGCGCGCCGTGGTCTTCGTCGAGTCTTTGCCGCGGACTGCCAGCAACAAGATCAATTGGCGGCTGTTGCAGGACGCCGAATGGGGCCGGACGGCATGAAAGCCCGGCTGGAAACACCTGACGGGACTGCGTTATGCTGCCCGCGCCGACAAATCGTTGAAGCTATGGCTTCGTTTAAGGGATCACCAGGAAACCACTGATGCGTATTGTCAATGTTGCCGCCGCCCAGATGGGCCCGATCCAGAAAGCCGACAGCCGCGAGGCCGTGGTCAGGCGCATGATCGCGCTGATGGACGAAGCCAAGGCCAAGGGGGCCGATCTGATCGTCTATCCGGAACTCGCGCTCACCACGTTCTTTCCGCGCTGGTACGTGGAGGACCGGGCCGAGTTCGACGTCTGGTTCGAGCGCGAGATGCCGAACGCGGCGACCAAGCCGCTGTTCGAGCGTGCGGCGCAGCACCAGATGGCGATGAATTTCGGCTATGCGGAGCTGACGCCCGACGGTCACCACTTCAACACCTCGATCCTCACCGACAAGTCCGGCAAGATCGTCGGAAAATATCGCAAGATCCACCTGCCGGGTCATGTGGAGTTCGACGCCAAGCGTTCGCATCAGCATCTGGAGAAGCGCTATTTCGAACCGGGTGATCTCGGCTTCAACGTTTGGCGCGCGCTGGGCGGCATCATCGGCATGGCCGTCTGCAACGACCGGCGCTGGCCCGAGACCTATCGCGTCATGGGCTTGCAGGGCGTCGAGATGGTGCTGATCGGCTACAACACACCGTCCGTCAACGCGGAGAAGAGTGATGAGGGCATCGAGAAGCGACTGTTTCACAACCGCCTCTCCGTGCAGGCCGGCGCCTATCAGAATGCGACCTGGGTCGTCGCCGTGGCCAAGGCCGGCGTCGAGGACGGACACGCGCTGTTTGGCGGCAGCCTGATCGTCGATCCGGACGGCGAGATCGTCGCCGAGGCCAAGACGGAAGACGACGAGCTGCTGGTTCACCCCTGTGATCTCGACGCGACCACATTCGGCAAGACCACGATTTTCAATTTCGCCGAGCATCGCCGTATCGAGCATTATGGGCTGATCGCCAGCCAAACCGGCGCCGTGCCGCCGCCGGAAGTGTGAGGCCGATGGCAGACAAGGACACATCCGGCATTTCGCTGCGCGAACTCGATCCGCGCGACCGCTACAAGCTGCTGTGCGGCGTGGTGGTGCCGCGGCCGATCGCGCTGGTGACGACGCTGGACGAGAACGGAGCGGTCAACGCAGCTCCCTTCAGCTTCTTCAATGTCTTCTCCGAGAGTCCGGCGTTGATCGTGCTCGGCCTTCAGCACAAGCCGGATCACAGCCCGAAGGACACGACCCGCAACATCCATCGCGATGGCGAGTTCGTAGTTCACATGGTGGACGAGGCGCTGTCGGCGGCGATGAACGACTGCGCGGTCGATTTCCCGTCCGGTGACAGCGAGGTCGCGGCGACCGGTCTCGCGACGCTTGCCTCGGTCGACGTGAAGGTGCCGCGACTCGCCGCGGCGCCGTTCGCGCTCGAATGCCGGCGCCAAATCGTGCTCAACTTTTCGCCCGATCGCGAGCTGCTGGTTGGGGAGGTGCTGCGGGTTCACGCCCGTGACGGCCTCGTCGACGAGGCGAACATGTATGTCGATCTCGAAGCCTACCGGCCGATCGGCCGCATGTTCGGCAATCTCTACACGACGCAGCGGGATATTTTCGCCCTCGTGCGCGAGAGCCATTCGCAATGGCTCGCGCGCCGGGACGCCACAGAATTGAAGGACGCCTAGTGGCGCGAGAACTGCACCGTACCGAGCGCCATCGTGACGGCCGCCTGCGTCGGGTCGATCACGGCAATGCCGAGCGCATCTTCGAGCGGACGGCGGTGGCGCGCCATGCCGGCGCAACCCATCACGATGGCGCGGGCGCCGTCCTCGTCGCGCAGTGCACGGCCGATGTCGATCATCTTGGCCAGCGTTCCTTCGCCCGAAGCGGTTTCGGCGACGCTCATGTTGAGCGGCCGCTCGCCGGCAAGCCGTTCGGTCAGGCCCATCTGTCTGAGATAACGCATGTGCCGCGGGATCGAACGCTGCGCGATGGCGATCACGCCAAAGGTTTCGGCGCGGGCCAGCGCCGTCAGCACGCCGCACTCGGCGATGCCGAACACGGGGCGGTCGGTGCCTTCACGGCAGACCTGAAGCCCGGGATCGCTGTAACAGGCGATAATGAAGGCGGCGGAACGGTTGTCGCTTTCGACCAAGCGGCGCAGCGGCATCGCGACGCTGTCGACGTCGGCCTGGCTCTCGATGCCGAACGGACCCTCGGCCAGCGTTTGGCAGACCACCTCGGGTCCGCCGTCAAAATCGAGCGGCCTCAGCGCGTCCTCCAGCCCCTGCGTAACCGTGGGGTTGGAGTTCGGATTGATGACGAGAATGCGCGGCCGGGACATGATGGTCTTCCTGCGAATGGGCGATCATTTGTCTTGAGCCTATCACGGAGTGCCACATGACTGAACCCACCTACGACCTGATCATCCGCGGCGGACGCGTCGCCACCACGACCGACGTGTTCGAGGCCGATGTCGCCATCTCCGGCGAGACCATCGCAGCTGTCGGCCGAGGGCTTCCGGCTGCAAAGCGCGAGATCGACGCCCGCGGCAAGCTGGTGTTGCCCGGCGGTGTCGACAGCCACGCCCATATCGAGCAATTGTCCGCGGCCGGCATCATGAATGCCGACACCTTCGAGAGCGCGACCGTGTCGGCGGCATTCGGCGGCACCACCACGGTGATTCCGTTTGCCGCCCAGCATGTCGGCATGAAGCTGCCGCAGGTGGTGGAGGATTATCACGCGCTGGCGAAGAAGGGCGCCGTGATCGACTACGCCTTTCACATGATCATTGCGGACGCGACCAGGGAGACGGTCGAGGAGCACATTCCGGCACTGGTGAAGCAGGGTCACGCGTCGATCAAGATATTCATGACCTACGACCGGCTCAAGGTCGACGACGAGCCGCTGCTCGACATCCTGCTTGCTGCGCGTCAATCGGGCGCGATGCTGTGTGCCCACGCCGAGAACCATGGCATCATCGCCTGGATGGTGAAGCGCCTGCTCGCGCGCGGCTACACGCTGCCGAAATACCACGCCGTCAGCCACGCCCGGGTGTCGGAGGCGGAAGCCTTCACCCGGCTGATCGGCATGGCGGCGCTGATCGACCAGCCGATCATGATCTTCCACGTCTCGACGGCCGAAGGCGCCAGGGTGATCCGGGATGCGCGCGGGCAGGGGCTCAAGGTGTTTGCCGAGACCTGTCCGCAATATCTGTTCCTCACCGCCGGCGATCTCGACAAGCCCGGCGCCGACGGTGCGAAGTGGATGTGCAGCCCGCCGCCGCGGACGCATTCGGATCAGGAGGCGCTTTGGCAGGCACTGTCGCTCGGCGATCTCCAGACCGTCTCGTCGGATCACGCACCGTATCGTTTCGACGAGACCGGCAAGCTGCGCGCCGGGCCCAATCCCAACTTCAAGCAGGTCGCAAACGGCCTGCCGGGCCTTGAAGTGCGGCTGCCGTTGCTGTTCGACGCGATGGTGTCGAAGGGGCGGCTGGGCTTGGAAAAATTCGTCGAGCTGACCGCGACGGCGCCGGCAAAAATCTACAATTTGCATCCACGTAAGGGTTCAGTCGCGGTTGGTGCGGATGCCGACATCGCGATCTGGGATCCGAATCGTGAGGTCACGATCGCCGACGAAATGATGCACGACCTCACCGGCTACACACCGTTCGCAGGCCGCAAGTTGAAGGGCTGGCCGGTAACCGTGCTCTCGCGCGGCCGCGTCATCGTCGATGGCAACAAATGCCTCGCGGATGCGGGCAGCGGCAAGTTCCTCGCCCGTACCGGCGGCGAGGCAGCCAAGCCGACCGGCCGCCTCGTCGCCGACATGGATCCGGAACGGAACTTTGGAGCGAAGCTGCTGTGACGGGCGGCCCCACCAGATGAAGATCGTCATCTTCGGCGGCACCGGCTTTGTCGGCCTCAATCTCGCGGAGGTGCTGCTCGCGCGCGGCCATGACGTGACGCTGTATGATCTTGCACCGCTCCCGCCGGCGGCGCGTCGCTCGCTGGCTGATGACGGAGGACGGCTCCGAGCCGTCCAGGGGGAGATCAACGACGCGAAAACTATCGACGCCCTCATTGCCGAGGGCTGTGATGCGATCGTGCTGGGCGCGGCGATCACTGCCGGCGATGATCTCGAGAGGGCGTCGGCCTCGCGCGTTCTCGAGATCAACGTGATGGCCCAGATACCGATCCTGCAAGCGGCGATCCGCCATGGCGTTCGCCGTGTCGTCAATCTCTCGTCGGCATCGGCCTATGGCGCCGCGGGCCAGCGTCATCAGGTGCTGGACGAGGATACACCCTGCGATCCGGTGTCGTTCTATGCCATCAGCAAGTTCACTTCAGAGCGATCGGTGGCGCGGCATGCCGAACTACTCAGCGGCGATTTCCTCAGCGTGCGGTTGAGCGCCGTGTTCGGTCCGTGGGAGCGGATCGGCACGGTGCGCGATACGCCGAGCCTGCAGTTCCAGATTCTGGCCGCGTTCGGTCGCGGCGAGCCGGCGATCATGCCGGATCCAGGCATCAAGGATTGGATCTACGCCGTCGATGCCGCCGAGGCAGTCGCGGTGCTGATCGAAGCCGAGCGTCCCCGCCGTCGGCTCTACAACATCTCCGGCGGTGCGGCATGGCCGGCGCTGCAATGGGGCGAGGCCTTTGCGGCGTTGCATCCGGGCCTGCAATGCCGGCTGGCGGCGCCGGACGAAAAGACCATCATCAAGCTGCATGGGCCGGATCGCGCGCCGCTGTCGGTCGCGCGGATGGCAGAGGAGTTCGGCTGGCGCGCGCGCTTCGGCTGTACGGAGTCTGCGGCGGCGATGAGCGCTTGGTGGATGCAGCACCGGGAAGGGATCTGACATGCGGCTGCAGGGGCGCACGGCCATCATCACCGGGGCGGGCTCGGGCATCGGCCGCGCCAGCGCAAAGCTGTTCGCAGAGGAAGGCGCGCGTCTCGCTCTGGTCGATCGCGATGCTGCGGGCCTCCAGGAGACGCTAAGCCTCGTGCGTGAAGCAACCACGCACGTCGGTGATGTCGGTGAGGCAGGCTTTGCCGAGACCGTCGCAAGCGACATGGTGGCGCGACACGGCCGGCTCGATATCCTGATGACTGCGGCAGGCTTCTCCTGCGGCGGCACGGTGCTGACCACGGATCCGGCAGACTGGGACGCAGTCTTTCGCACCAATGTCGGCGGCACCTGGCTGTGGGCGCGGGCGGCCGTGCCGCAGATGCAGCAGCAGAACAGCGGGTCGATCATCACGCTGGCGTCTCAGCTCGCCGTCGCCGGCGGCAAGGGCAACAGCGCCTATATCGCAGCCAAGGGCGCGATCGTCAGCCTGACGCGGACGATGGCTGTGGATTTCGCCGCGGACGGCATTCGCGTCAACGCGATTGCCCCGGGTGCGATCGACACGCCGATGCTTCGCCGCAGCTTTGCGCGTCATGCCAATGCGGAAGAGGTGCGTGAAGCCTCTCGCAACCGCCACGCCATGAAGCGGTTCGGCCAGGCGGAGGAGATCGCGCAGGCCGCGCTGCATCTGGCGAGCGATGCGTCTTCGTTCACAACAGGTACCGTGATGGTGGTCGACGGCGGGTGGCTCGCCGCATGAGTGACGCGCTGACACAACTCGAAGCCGATGTTCACGCCGATCTTGCCATGATCGCGCATCCCGGCGCCGCGTGGCTCCCTCCAAAACCGGGGCCGGACGGCAAGCCGGCGCTGGATGTTCTCGTCGTCGGCGCCGGCCAATCCGGCATCGCGATCGGCTTCGGGTTGATGCGCTCCCGCGTCGGCAACATCCTGCTGCTCGACAAGGCCGAGGAGGGCATGGAGGGCCCGTGGCTCACCTATGCGCGCATGCCGACGCTGCGCAGCCCGAAGGACTATACCGGCCCCGATCTCGATATCCCGAGCCTGACCTACCAGTCCTGGCATGAAGCCCGCTTTGGCCGGGAAAGCTGGCAGACGCTCGACCTGATCCCGCGCGGCCATTGGGCGGACTATCTGCTCTGGCTGCGGCGCACGATCGGAGTGCCGGTGCGCAACGGCTGCGAGCTTCTCGAGATTGCGCCGGCCGCCGATGGCCTGCTCGCCGCACAGGTGAAGCGTGCCGATGGCGTCGAGACGCTCTATGCGCGCAAGATCGTGCTGGCGACGGGACAGGAAGGGATGGGAAGCTGGATCATTCCGGAGCCGCTTCGAGACCTGCCATCAACTTCGGTCGCAACCGTCGCCGACGATATCGACTTCAAAGGGCTTCGCGGCAAGCGCGTCGTCGTGATTGGCGCCGGCGCATCCGCGTTCGACAATGCGGCAACTGCGCTCGAGGCGGGCGCCGCCGAAGTGCACCTGCTCTGCCGCCGGCCGCGGATCCAGGTGATCCAGCCCTATCGCTGGCTGACCTTTCGCGGCTTCCTGCGCCATCTCAGCGATCTCGATGATGCCTGGCGCTGGCGCTTCATGCGCACCATCCTCGAAATGCGGGAGGGATTTCCGCAGCCGACCTATGACCGTTGCGCGCGCCATGGCAATTTCACGCTGCACGAAGGCGCGCCGGTCGAGGCTGCGCGCCGGACCGATCACGGCATCGAATTGCAAACGCCGCGGGGCCTCGTCACGGCCGATTTCGTCATCTGCGGCACCGGCATCGACATGAACTTTGTCGGGCGCAGTGAACTGTCCAGATTTGCCGGCAACATCGCGACCTGGGCCGACCGTTACCAGCCGCCGGAGGGCGAGCGCAACGCGCGGCTCGGCCGCTTTCCCTATCTCGCCGACGATTATGCCTTCACCGAGCGCGTGCCGGGCGAGACGCCGTGGATATCGGACATCCATCTCTTCGCGATCGCCTCAACCATGAGCTTCGGTCCCTCGGGATCGTCGATCAACGCAATGACGACTGCCGTCCCCAAGCTGGTCCACGGCCTGACGCGCGGCCTGTTCCGCGCCGATGTCGGGCATCACTGGGCTTCGCTGAGCGCCTATGACGTGCCGCAGGCCGTGGTCACGCGTTCGGCAGAAAATTTGGAGGAATCCCGATGATTGCCCGTGCTCCGCTGCGACGAAGCGCCCCCTCAGGATTGGCGCATAACTTGCTTCTTTCTCATCATGCCTTGCTGGCGTTTTTGTCGAAATCTTGGGGAAATCGAATGCGTTTCGCATCATTCAGGCTGGCGTCTTGTGTCGTCGCCACCGCCGCATTGCTGCTCGTCGCCAACGCGCCTGCGCAGGCGCAAACCAGGGCGGAGACGCTGCGCTATGTGACCGGCGCATCCGTCAACACGCTCGATCCCAACATTCCCGGCTCGACCCGCGAGTCCTTTGCGCTGAGCATGAGCACCTATGACCGGCTGGTGGCATTTGGCCGCAAGCAACTCAACGGCAAATGGGTGTTCGATCTCGACAAGATCACGGGCGAGCTCGCGGAATCCTACGACGTCAGTCCCGATGGCCTGAAGCTCACCTTCCGCCTGCGCAAGGATGCCAAATTCCAGGACGGCTCGCCGGTGACGGCCGAGGACGTGAAATGGTCGCTCGACCGCTGCGTCACCGCGCCGATCCTCGGCAAGGCGCAGCTCCTGACGGGATCGTTGACCTCCGCCGACCAATTCAAGGTGATCGATCCCGTCACCATCGAGGTGACGTTGCCGAAGCCCGACAAGCTGGCGCTGCCCAATCTTGCCACCGTCTATCCGATGATCATCAACTCCAAGGTGGCGAAGGAGCATGCGACGACGGATGATCCCTGGGCCACCGCCTGGCTGAAGGAGCATGCCGCCGGCAGCGGCGCTTATGTGGTCGAGACCTTCAAGCCGGGCGAGCAGGTCATCCTCAAGCGCAGCGAGGACTGGAATCGCGGCTCGCCCGACAAGCCGGCCTTCTTCAAGCGCGTGATCGTGCAGTCTGTGCCGGAGCCCGCGACCCGCGCCAACCTGGTTGAGCGCGGCGATGCCGATCTGGTGCTCGATCTCCAGGCCAGCGACGTGCAGTCGCTCGAAGCCAAGGGCAAGCTCAAGGTGGTCTCCACGCCGCAATACAATGCGATCACGTTCGTGTCGATGAACAACCAGATCCCGCCCTTCGACAACGTCAACGTCCGCCGCGCCATCGCCTTCGCGCTGCCCTATGACGACATGTTCAAGGCCGCATTGTTCGGCCGCGGCTCGCCGCTGTTCGGGGCGACCTGGCCGGACGGCAAGCCGCTGACCGGCATCTATCCATTCCAGGCGCCGGTGAAGATCGATCTCGACAAGGCGCGGGAATATCTCAAGGCCGCGGGCCTTCCCGAGGGCTTCTCGACCACCTTCAGCTTCAACGTCGGTCAGGCCTCGACTGCGGAGCCGATGGCGGCCCTCGTGAAGGAGTCGCTTGCCAAGATCGGGATCAAGGTCGACATCCAGAAGCTGCCGGATGCGCAGATGTCGACGCAGATCAACGAGAAGAAGCTGCCCTTGTTCACCGAAGGCATCGTCGCCTGGCTGCCTTCGACGGATTATTTCTACCGCAACTTCTACACCGGCAATCAGCGCTGGAACTACAGCTCGATCAACAATCCTGAATTGGCTGCGATCGCGCAGGAAGCCCGCTTCGAGCCGGACAAGGCCAAGTACGAGGAGGACGGCCGCAAGCTCAATGCGATCCACTTCAGCGAGATGCCGCAGATCCCGCTGTGGCAGCCCAACCAGGATGCAGTGATGGCCTCCTCGATCGAGGGCTACACCTACGAATTTCACCGCCAGGTCGACTACCGCGATGTCAGCCGCAAGTGACATCCGCAAGCGCAAGGAGCTCTTAGAGTTGATGACCGGCCTTGGCGCAACGATGGTGCGGGCGGGCAGGCGGCTTCTGTCGTCGCTGCCGGCATTGTTCGGCGTGCTGGTCTTCACTTTTCTCCTGATGCGCGTCCTGCCCGGGGACCCCGCGGTGTTCTTTGCCTCGGGACCCAATGCCGGCAAGGAGGAGATCGAACAGATCCGCAAGCAGATGGGCCTCAACAAGTCGGTGCCGGAGCAGCTTGTGTTCTATCTCTCCGATATCGGCCACGGCAATCTCGGCCGCTCCATGATGACCGGGCAGCCGGTGCTCAAGGATCTGCGGGAGCGGCTGCCGGCTTCGCTCGAGCTTACCTTCACCGCGCTGTTGATTGCCCTCGTTGCGGCCGTGCCGCTCGGCGTGCTCGCGGCGCTGCGGCCGGGCTCGCTCGTCGATCACGGTGTGCGGATGTTCTGCGCGCTCGGCGTCTGCGTCCCGACCTTCGTCTCGGGCCTGTTGCTGATTTACGTCTTCTACTACCTGCTCGGGTTTGCGCCCGATCCGACCGGGCGGATCGATGTCTTCACCTCGCTGCCGCCGCAGCGCACCGGATTCCTCTCGATCGACTTCCTGCTCGCCGGGGACATCGACGGCTGGTGGGCGGCCTGCAAGCAATTGATCCTGCCGGCGGTGAGCATGGCGCTGTTCGTCATCGCGCCATTGGCGCGGATCACGCGGGCCTCGATGCTGGTCTCGCTCGGCAGCGATTTCGTGCGCACCGCGCGCTCGGTCGGGTTGTCCTGGCGCAAGGTGGTCGTCACCTATGCGCTGCGCAACGCCATCCTGCCCGTCATCACCATCGCGGGCATCGTGTTCTCGACCATGTTAGGCGCCAATGTCCTGGTGGAGAAAGTTTTCTCCTGGCCGGGCGTCGCCTCCTACGCGCTCGACGCGCTGCTGTCCTCGGATTATGCGCCGGTGCAGGGCTTCGTGCTGCTGATGGCGAGCGTATTCGTGCTGGTCAATCTGATCGTCGATATCTGCTATGGCATCGCCGATCCCAGGGTGTCGATCGAATGACCGGCGCAACCCTTCGGCACTCGATCTGGATCCTGCGCGGAAACCCGCTCACCGGCATCGCCGCAGCCGGCGTTCTCCTGTTCATCCTGGTCGCGATTTTCGGGCCGTGGATCGTGCCCTATGATCCCGTGGTCTCGAATGTGTCGCAGGCGCTGCTGCCGCCGAGTGCAGCCCATATCGGCGGTACGGATCAACTTGGACGCGACGTGTTCAGCCGCCTCGTCATCGCGGCGCGGCTAGACCTTGCGATTGCGGTCTCCGCGGTCGGCATTTCCTTCGTGCTCGGCGCCGTCATCGGCTCGTTCTGCGGCTATGCGGGCGGCAAGCTCGACCGCGCGGTCGGCCGCTTCGTCGACGTGATGATGGCTTTTCCGCTGTTCGTGCTGGCGATGGCGATGGTCGCCGCGCTGGGAAACCGGATCGAGAACATCGTGATTGCGACCGCGATCATCAATCTGCCGTTCTACATCCGGTTCGCTCGGGCGGAGGTCAACGTCCGGCGCAACGTCGGCTGGGTCGAGGCCGCGCGCGCCTGCGGCGAAAGCCATTTCTCGGTGGTGCTGCGCTTCCTGCTTCCGAACATCCTGCCGGCGATGGCGGTGCAGATTTCGCTCAATCTCGGCTGGGCGATCCTGAACGCGGCCGGCCTCTCCTTCATCGGTCTTGGCGTCAAGCCGCCGACGCCGGAATGGGGCATCATGGTCGCGGAAGGCGCGCGCTTCATCTCGACCGGGCGATGGTGGCTGGTGGCGTTTCCGGGCCTGGCACTGATGATGGCGGTGCTGTGCTTCAACCTGCTTGGGGACGGGATGCGGGACATTCTCGACCCGCGTATGCGGACATGAGCGCGACCCTGCTCAGGATCGACGACCTCCACGTCTCGTTCTCGACGCGGCGCGGAATGGTCGAGGCCGTGCGCGGGGTCACCCTCACGGTCGGGGCCGGCGAGATGCTCGGTCTCGTCGGCGAGAGTGGTTCGGGCAAATCGGTCACCGGCTTTGCAACGACGCGGCTGCTGGATGCGGCCGGGCGCGTCACTGCCGGAAAGATCCTGTTTCGCGGGCAGGACGTCACAAAACTTCGGGGTGACGACCTTCGCCAGCTGCAAGGCGCCGCGATGTCGATGATCTTCCAGAACCCGCGGGCGGCGCTCAATCCGATCCGGGCGATTGGATTGCAGATCGCGGACGCGATCCTGACACACAAGCGGATATCGAAGGACGCCGCGCGCGCCGAGGCGCTCGAGCTGCTGCGCGCGGTGCAAATCCGCGATCCCGAGACGCGGATGAATGCCTATCCGCATGAGCTCTCCGGCGGCATGTGCCAGCGCGTCATGATTGCGATCGCGATTTCCTGCAATCCCGCGCTGTTGATTGCCGACGAGCCGACCACCGGGCTCGACGTTACCACGCAGAAGGTGGTGATGGATCTGTTGGCGGATATTGCCGCCGCACGCGGCATGGCGACGATTTTGATCACGCACGACCTCGGTCTTGCAGCGCGCTATTGCCGCCGCATCGCCGTCATGGAGCGCGGCCGTATCGTCGAGGAGGCAAGCCCGAAAGCCCTGTTTGGTGGCCCGCGGCACGCCTACACCAGGCGCCTGGTCGCGGCTTCACCGACCGCGGTCTCGCGGATCGAGGATCTCGTGACGGAGGAGGAGAGGGAGGGTTACGCCGCGATCATCAGCAAGCCCAGGCAGGAGCTCGCGGCAGGCACACCGCCGCTCCTTGAGGTGCGGAAGCTTGCAAAGCGCTTTGATCAGGGGGCGGCCGCGGTTGCGGATTTCTCCATGACGATGGCCGGCGGCGAAAGCGTCGGGCTCGTCGGCGAATCCGGCTCTGGCAAGAGCACGACGTCGCGCATGATTTGCCGTCTGATCGATCCGAGCGAAGGCGACATTGTCTTCGACGGACAGTCGATCGGCCACGTCGCGGCGCGCGACTTTCACCGCTCGCCCTTCCGCAAAGACATTCAAATGGTCTTCCAGGACCCGAACGAGAGCCTCAACCCGCGCTTCACCGCCTTTGACTGCATCGCCCATCCCTTGATGCGGCTTGATGGTCTGCGTGGGGGCGACGAATTGCGCCAGCGGGTGAATGAGTGCGCGGAGCGCGTGGGATTGCCGCTGGATCTCCTGCCGCGCTTTCCGCACCAGCTCTCCGGCGGCCAGAAGGCCCGTGTCGGGATCGCCCGCGCTATCGCCTGCCGGCCGCGGCTTCTCGTGCTGGACGAGCCGACCGCCGCGCTCGACGTCTCGGTGCAGGCGGTGGTGCTGCAACTGCTCGACCGCCTGCGGCGCGAGAACGACATCGCGCTATTGTTCGTCAGCCACGATCTCAACGTGGTGCGTATGCTGTGCGACCGCACCATCGTGCTCCGCAACGGCGGCATCGTGGAGCAGGGGGAAAGCCGGGCGCTGTTCGACAATCCGAAGACGGACTATACGCGCAAGCTGGTCGAGGCGATTCCTCATTTCGAGGCCGGGCCGGCGCTGGCGGCGGCTCTTTGATATCGGAGTGCCGCAGAAATCAGACCAGTTCCTGCTGGCGAAGGTCCGGTTAGTGGCACACCATTTGCACGCTAATGGGCTCGGTTTCACCTGCCCTTGGCCAACGAACGGCCGGCATCACGACATTATTGGGAGGACTTCATGGATCGCAGGACCATATTGAAGGGACTGGCTGGCGCGGGCGGGCTGGCGCTGACGGGTGGCCTCTCGGCTCCTGCGCTTTCGCAAGGTGCGGCGGCCCGCACCTTGCGTTTCGTGCCGCAGGCCAACCTCGCCAATTTCGATCCGATCTGGGGTACGCAATACGTCGTGCGCAACGCCGCCGCGATGGTCTGGGACACGCTCTACGGCATCGATTCCTCGTTCCAGCCGCAGCGGCAGATGGTCGAATCCGAGGAAGTGACGGACGACGGCACGACCTGGACGTTCAAGCTGCGGCCGGGACTCAAATTCCACGACGGCGAGCCGGTGCTGAGCAAAGATGTCGTCGCGAGCCTGACGCGCTGGTCGGCGCGCGACCCGATGGGCCTGATGCTTAAGGCGCTCCAGCAGGAGCTCACCGCCGTCGACGACCGTACCTTCAAATGGGTGCTGAAGCAGCCCTTTCCGAAAATGCTGTTCGCGCTGGGCAAGAACAACTCGCCATGCGCCTTCATCATGCCGGAGCGCATCGCGCAGACCGACCCGTTCAAGCAGATCTCGGATTATATCGGCTCCGGCCCACTGAAGTTCGTCAAGAGCGAATGGGTCCCCGGCGCAAAAGCCGTGTTCGAGAAATTCGCGGACTATGTGCCGCGGCAGGAGAAGCCGTCGTGGCTCGCCGGCGGCAAGCAGATGATGATCGATCGCGTCGAATGGGTGATCATGCCGGATCCGGCGACCGCGGCAGCCGCGTTGCAGAACGGCGAGATCGACTGGTGGGAGAACCCGATCGCAGATCTCGTTCCGGTCCTGAAGAAGAACAAGAATATCAGCGTCGATATCGGCGATCCCCTCGGCAATATCGGCTCGTTCCGCATGAATTTCCTGTATCCGCCCTTTAACGACGTCAAGGCGCGGCGCGCGGTGCTGATGGCGCTCAGCCAGGAAGACTACATGCGCGCGATCGTCGGCGACGACAATTCACTCTGGAAGCCGCTGCCGGGCTATTTTACGCCGGACACGCCGCTTTACACCGAAGTGGGTGGCGAGATCCTGAAGGGCAAGCGCGATCTCGACGCGGCCAAGAAGCTGCTCGCCGAGAGCGGCTATTCCGGCCAGCCGGTGACGTGCCTTGTCGCGCAGGATCAGCCGATCACCAAGGCGATGGGCGACGTGACCGCGGACCTTCTCAAGAGGCTCGGCATGAACGTCGACTTCGTGGCGACGGACTGGGGCACGGTCGGCTCCCGCCGCGCGCAGAAGACACCGCCCGGACAGGGCGGCTGGAACATGTTCCACACCTGGCATGCGGGTGCGGATTGCGTCAATCCGGCACCGTACACCGCCATTCGTGCCAATGGTGACAAGGCCTGGTTCGGCTGGCCCACCAGCTCCGGCACGGAGAAGGAAGTCACGTCCTGGTTCGAGGCCAAGAACCTCGACGAGGAGAAGGCCGCCATCGGTCGTCTTAACAAGGCGGCGATGGATGATGTCGTCTACGCCCCGACCGGCTTCTTCCTGGGCTACACCGCGTGGCGCAAGAACGTCTCCGGCGTTGCCAAGGGACCGGTCCCCTTGTTCTGGAACGTGACGAAGTCGGCATGATCGCGCGCTGAAGCCAGATGCTCTCTTACATCCTCCGGCGCATCGTCTCGACCTTGCCAGTGATGGCAATCGTCGCGTTGTTCGTGTTCAGCCTGCTCTACATCGCGCCGGGTGATCCGGCCGTGGTGATCGCGGGCGATCAGGCGAGCCCGGAGGATGTGGAGCGCATTCGCCAGAGCCTCGGCCTCGACCGGCCCTTCCTGATCCAGTTCGGAAGCTGGGTCTGGCGCATCCTGCACGGCGATCTCGGCACCTCGATCTTCACCAACCTGCCGGTCTCGACGATGATCGGGCAGCGTCTTGGACCGACGCTGTCGCTGATGATGGTCACGCTTCTGCTCACGATCGTGGTCGCGGTGCCGCTCGGCGTCGTGGCGGCGTGGAAGGCCGGCAGCCTGATCGACCGTGTCATCATGGGCTTTGCCGTGTTCGGCTTCTCGCTGCCCGTCTTCGTGGTCGGTTACATGCTCGCCTACATCTTCGCGCTCGAACTGGAATGGCTTCCGGTGCAGGGCTATACGCCGCTCGCGCAAGGCTTCTGGCCGTGGCTCGAGAACCTGATCCTGCCGGCGATCGCGCTCGGTTGCGTCTACATCGCGCTGATCGCGCGGATCACCCGCGCCACCATGCTCGAAGTGCTTCAACAGGACTATATCCGCACCGCACGCGCCAAGGGCCTCGGGCAGGGCGGCATCCTGTTCGTCCACGCGCTGAAGAACGCGGCGGTGCCGATCGTCACGGTGATCGGGATCGGCATCGCGCTCCTGATCGGCGGCGCGGTGGTGACCGAAAGCGTGTTCGCGATTCCCGGTCTTGGCCGGCTCACGATCGATGCGATCCTGCGCCGCGATTATCCTGTGATTCAGGGCATCGTGCTGCTGTTCAGCTTCGTCTACGTTCTCGTCAATCTGATGATCGACGTCATCTATACGCTCGTTGACCCGAGGATCCGCTATTGACCGATACGACCGTCAACCCGCAATCGCTTCCGGCCGGCTTCGTCGTCGCGCCGCAACTGCCCGAGATCTTTCGGCCGGTCGTCATCCGTCGTGGCCTGGTAGGGTTGCTGCGGGGCCATCCGACGGTTGCGATCGGCGGCGCGCTGCTGCTGACGCTCGTCCTGATCGCAGTCTTCGCGCCCTATCTCGGAACAGTCGATCCGACCGCGCTCGCGCCCGCCAAGCGCACCCGCGCGCCGTCGGCGGATTTCTGGTTCGGCTCCGACGTGCTCGGCCGCGACATCTATTCCCGCGTGCTCTTCGGCGCGCGGGTCTCGCTCACGGTCGGCCTGTCGGTCGCGATATTCGCGTCCGCGGCGGGTCTTGCCATCGGTATCGTCTCCGGCTTCATCCGCTGGGCCGACGGAATCCTGATGCGGTTCATGGACGGATTGATGTCGATCCCGCCGATCCTGCTGGCGATCGCGCTGATGGCGTTGACGCGCGGCAGCGTAGGCAATGTCATCCTGGCGATCACCATCGCCGAGATCCCGCGCGTCTCGCGCCTCGTGCGCAGCGTGGTGCTGTCGCTGCGCGAGCAGCCCTATGTGGACGCGGCGGTGGCCTGCGGCACGCGTACGCCGATGATCATCCTGCGCCATATCCTGCCTAACACGGTTGCGCCCATGCTGGTGCAGGCGACCTATATCTGCGCCAGCGCCATGATCACGGAGGCGATCCTGTCCTTCATCGGTGCCGGCACGCCGCCGACCATCCCGTCCTGGGGCAACATCATGGCCGAAGGCCGCGCGCTGTGGCAGGTCAAGCCCTACATCGTGTTCTTCCCGGCAGCCTTCCTGTCGGTCACCGTGCTCGCCGTGAATTTGCTCGGCGATGGTCTTCGCGATGCGCTCGATCCGCGCATGGCCAAGAGCCTCTAGTGCCGAGGGACTGATCGCGATGGCACTGCTCGAAGTCGACAATCTGCAAACCCACTTTCGCACGCCGGGGGGCATCAACCGCGCGGTCGACGGCGTGTCCTTCCATGTCAACGAGGGCGAGACGCTGGCGATCGTCGGCGAGTCCGGCTGCGGCAAGTCGGTGACATCGATGTCGCTGATGCGGCTGATCCCCGAGCCGCCTGGCAAGATCGCAGGCGCCGTCCGTTTCTTGGGCAGGGACTTGCTGCAACTGTCCGAACGCGAGATGCGCGCGATCCGCGGCAACGACATTTCGATGATCTTTCAGGAGCCGATGACGAGCCTCAATCCGGTCCTGACCGTCGGCCGTCAGATCCGCGAGACACTGATGATCCATCAAGGCCTGGACAAGCAGGCCGCAGAGGCACGCGCCATCGAAATACTGATTCTGGTCGGCATCCCCGAGCCGAAGCGGCGCGTGCGCGAATATCCGCATCAGCTTTCCGGCGGCATGCGCCAGCGCGTGATGATCGCGATTGCGCTTGCCTGCAATCCAAAACTGCTGATTGCGGACGAGCCGACCACCGCGCTCGACGTGACCATCCAGGCGCAGATCCTCAAGCTGATGTTGGACCTCAAGCGCCGGGTCGGCGCGGCGATCATCCTGATCACGCACGATCTCGGCGTTGTCGCCGAGATCGCCGAACGTGTCATGGTGATGTATGCCGGCCGCAAGGTCGAGGAGGCGCCGGTCGCAGAATTGTTCCGTTCGCCGCGCCATCCCTATACGCAGGGTTTGCTCGGCGCGGTGCCGCGGCTCGGTTCCTCGCTGACCGGCACCGCGCGGCGGCTGGCCGAGATTCCCGGGCAGGTGCCCGATCTCAGGAAGCCGATCACCGGCTGCGTCTTTGCCGGGCGTTGTTCGCTCGCGACCGATCTGTGCCGCCAATATGCGCCGGGGCTCGAGGAGAAGGGGCCTCGCCACGTTGCCGCCTGCCACTACGCCATCAAGGGAGCCGCCGCGGCATGAGTCCCCCGCTGCTCCAGGTCAACGACCTCAAGAAGCATTTTCCGGTCAAGACCGGCCTGTTCGGCCGCAGGTCCGAATGGGTCTACGCGGTGGACGGCGTATCCTTTGAGATCGCGCGCGGCGAGACGCTGTCGCTGGTCGGGGAGTCCGGCTGCGGCAAGTCAACGGTCGGCCGTGCCATCCTGCGGCTGTTCGACATCACCTCGGGCCAGGTGATCCTCGATGGCCAGCGTATCGACGACGCCGCGCCGAGCACGATGCGGCAGATGCGCCGCCGCGTTCAGGTGGTGTTCCAGGATCCGTTCTCGAGCCTCAATCCCCGGATGCGCGTGCGCGACATCCTGGCCGAGCCGATCCGCAATTTCGGCCTCGCGAAGTCCGCAGCCGATCTCGAGGTGCGTGTCACGGACCTGATGGACATTGTGCGCCTGCCGCGCGAGGCGCTGAGCCGCAGGCCGCACGAGTTCTCGGGCGGCCAGCGTCAGCGCATCGGCATCGCACGGGCGCTTGCCGCCGAGCCCGAGCTGATCGTCTGCGACGAGGCGGTCTCGGCGCTCGACGTTTCGGTCAAGGCGCAGATTGTCAATTTGTTGCAGGATCTCCAGAACAAGTTCGGTCTTGCGCTGCTGTTCATCAGCCATGATCTTGCGATTGTCGAGCACATGACCCATCGCGTCGCGGTGATGTATCTCGGCAAGATCGTCGAGGTGGCGCCGCGCCGGGAGATCTTTGCGGCGCCGCGACATCCCTATACCAAGGCGCTGCTCTCCGCGGTGCCGGTGCCCGAGCCTGGTGCCCAGCGCAATCCCATTATCCTTGGCGGTGACGTGCCAAGCCCGATCAACCCGCCGAGCGGATGCCGTTTCCACACCCGTTGTCCATACGTCTTCGATCGCTGTCGGACAGAGGAGCCGCAACTTCGTTCCAGTGGGAATGACCAGTGGGTGGCATGCCATCTCGACGCACTGCCGCAGGCTTAGAACTGCGCGGCGTCCTTGAACTGCGTGGTCGCCGGCGTGGTGGCATGCGCGCCGTACGGCGTGTACGCATGATGGAATTTCAATCCTTGGGGCCTTTATTCTCCTCGTGGTGAAGCGCTGAGCCTTTGAAGCAATATGGAGATGGCAGCTCGGCCCTTGAGCGGTATCTCCTCGTGCTCCGCTGCTGTAAAACCACGGTGCAGATCCCTGACTTGTGCGCGCAATGAACCTTTCACGGCGGGAAGTCCTCGAAATGGCCGCGTCTGTTGCCGCGCTGACCGCATGGCCTGGCGGTGCAACTGCCAATGACTATCCTTCTCGCCCGATCCGGCTGGTGATCCCGTATGCGGCGGGTGCCGCCGGTGATCAGATCGGCCGGGCTTGGGCCGACAGGATGGCCTCGCTGCTTGGGCCGATCTATGTCGAGAACCTGGGCGGCGCCGGCGGGGCAGTCGGCTCCGCCGTAGTGGCCCAGAGTGCGCCTGACGGCTATTCGCTGCTGCTCGGCAACGGCAGCACGCAAGTGATGATTCCGTTGTCCTCGGCGCGCACGGCCTACGATCCGATCCGCGATTTCCGGGCCGTCTATCGCCTGATCACCAGCACGCTCGCCTTCGTCGTGAATCCCTCGCTCCCGGTCGGGGATATGCAAGAGCTGGCCGCTTACGTGAAGAACAATCCCGGCAAGATTTCCTATGGCACGCCAGGCGTCGGCACCGGCAATCATCTCGTCGGCGAGATGTTCAGGCGACAATCGGGCACCGAAGCCGATATCGTCCACATTCCCTACCGCGGCATGGCGGCCGCGACCAATGACCTCGTCAGCGGCGAGATCCCGGCGATGATCGCCGTCGTATCGAGCAACCTCGTGCAATTGCACCGCGCCGGCAAGCTGCGCATGCTCGCCGTGACGAGCCGCAACCGCTTGAGCGGCGCGCCGGAAATTCCAACCGTCACCGAGGCTGGCATGCCGGACCTCAGCTATGCCGGATGGTTCGGCTTGTTTGCGCCGAAGGCAACCCCGGATGAGATCGTGAACCGCCTATCCGCAACGACCCGTACCGCGATGGCCGATCCTGCGCTGCAGGAAACCTACCGTTCGCAAGGCATGGAGCCGGATGCCGATTCCAGCCCGGACAAATTTCAGCGATTGGTGGAGGACGAACTGAAGCGACTGGCTCCCATCATCAAGTCGATCGGGCTGAAGCGGGATTGAAGACCAGCGATGCCGGCCGTGCGGCGGCAAAAAAAGGGGCCGTGCTTTGGGGAAGGACGGCCCTGAGGCTCGCAGGCCTGGGAGGAGAGGCTCGAGCCGTGACTGGTGGGGGTCTTAGTCACTCACACTTGCAGCATCGCCGATCCGGCGGACAAAATATTTCACGAACCGAGGAAGTTTCTCATTTCGCATGATTCACGCCGGCCCCTTGCGGCGGTACGAGACAAATAGGCGCGCATCGGAGCCGGATTACCGCCGAACGCCGCGATCGAAGACGGTTCGTTCCGCCTGGCACATCGCCAGCGTGCGGGCGTATCGCCCGTGATGCGCTTGAAGACGGTCGAAAAATGCGCCTGCGTGCAGAAGCCGACGGCCAGCGCGACTTCGGCCAGAGGCATCCTGGAAGTCGACAACAATGATTTCGCATGCTCGACGCGCTGGTGCAGGAGGTACTCGCGCGGCCGGTATCCCGTCGCCGCACGAAACTGTGCTGCAAAGTGCATGCGCGACAGCCCCGCGACCCGGGCAAGATCGGACAGGCTGATACAATCGCCGTAGTGCGTCCTGACATATTCCTCGACCCGTCGTAGCCGCCATTTCGGCAAGGCATTGACCTTCGCGCGTGGCAGTTCATGCCGGGCAACATGCAGCGCCAGCGTCTGGCCGACGCAGCGCGCGAATTCCTGGTCGGTCGAGTTGCCGTGTTCGGTCAGCGCCTTTGCGAGCTGCGCGGCGAACGGGTCGCGCAACAGCACGAGGTCGTTGAGGTCTTCGCGGGGCGCAGCGTCCATTCCGGACTGGACGGATGGAAAGCAACTGATGCAGATGTGGAAGTGCAGGAAATCGCAGGGAGCATCGAACTGCGCGCTGAGTTGCTCCGATGGCCCGGCGACATAAAGCGAGCCCGCCGGCATGATGCCGTCGAAAATGCTCTGATTGCCCCTGGTCAGCTTGAGGCGGGTCGTCTTCAACGCGATCGATATGAAATACCGGTCTGGTGGCGTCGTCGCCTCTTCGCGCCTTGCGACAGGCTGCGCGCAGGTCCAGCGCGAGATCGTGATGTCTTCGGCGGCCATCCCGCTTTGCTCCGGCTGGCGCCACTTTCGCTCGTGAGGAAAGCCACGCGTCGGTTGGGGGAAGTCCGTTTCGGGCTGGCAGGTGTCATGGCTGAACCAGGCGCCGGCCGTTTGCATATGCGTGAGCATCGTTCGTTCCATTTCCTGAGTGCCGCTGCGGCCGAGCCGAATGCCGGACTGCCGAATGCAGCACCTCGATGGTCAAACGATATGGCTGATCCTGTCCCGAAGCTCGTTAGAGATGCTTAAGGGTTGTTAGAACTTGCAAGCGCGCGTGGTGCGACCGCATGCCGCAAAGCCGTCGATTGCGCCAAAGAGATCAATGGCTTGCAGGTCGCGGTCCGACTCGGGCGGCTGTTAGGGGCGGGACGATGCGAACAAGACGGGAGGCATGGTGCCGCCGGCGAACGCGCGTGCTCGCACGAACAGGCGGATCTCGGTCCTGTATAGGTGGTGGCGGGCCGGCTGTTTTGTCCCCGTCACGCAACATCGTTCGACTTGCGCGACGGATGCATCTCTTCAGGCCGGTCAAGTCCGCCGCTGCGGCTCTATCCGGTCCGGGTCACGGGAGAGCAGATCTGGGTTGACGCGGGGGCGGGACAGTCGGGCTGATGATGGCATTGTGCTCCTGTTTTGCCCGATGAGTCAAAGCCACGCGCGACGTGGATTTGGCTTGAGAAGCGGTGTGGATTTGGCTTTAGAAACAAGGGTATCCCTACTGTGCATGGGGTTGTTTTCGCGTCTTTTAATCCAGCAACCGGCGGGCAGTGTCACGGATATCGTCTGAATCGAACATCAACCGCGTTCGGTCGGCGCATGTGCGTGCTGCGCCGCCTTCAACCCTGGCGGCGCAGAAAGCCCGTGATCGTGACCTTTTCCCAGATCCCGGCTGCGGCAAAGGGATCTGCACGGTTGAAGGCTTCGACCTCCGCGCGGCCAGGGGACTCGATCAGGAACAGGCTGCCGATCATTGTGGCGCCGTCATCTGAGACGAGTGGGCCGGACATCACGATCTTGACGCCAAAGCGCGAGGTGTCGCTCAGGAAGGCTTTGTGGGCGTCGTAATTGGCAAGCCGCGTCGAGAGCGCGCCGGCGCGGTCGAGCGCGTGAATGGCAAACAGCATGGTGTCTCCGTTTCTCGGGGACGGCCGCAAGGGCGGCCGTCCGGGTTTGTCTTGCGTGGCGTGCCTATTTGCTGCCGAGCTTGCCGGCGTCCTCGAAGGTCGGGCAAGTCCGCTGCTCCAGCGGAACGTCGAACGGCTGGTAATTGTCCTTGGTGATCACAGTCGGCTTCAGCACGATCTCGTTGATGACCGGCTGGTTGCGCAAGCTGCGGATCGCCATCATGGTGCCGAGGCACCCTTGCGCAAATCCGTTGTAATCGCCGCTTGCGAGCAGCTTGCCCGACTTGATCGCATCGATCGCCTCCTTGGTGCCGTTGATGCCGATCACCTGCGCCTCGCGGTTGGCACCGTCGAGCGCCTCGATCGCGCCGACCGCCATGGCGTCGTTGGCGGCGAGCACCCCATCGATCTGCGCATTCGACTGCATCAAATTCTCCATCACCTGGAGCGCCTGGAGCCGCTGGTAGTTGCCGGGCTGCGAGGCCAGGAGCTTTGCGCCGCTGTTCTCCTTCAGCGCGTCGTTGAAGCCGCGGACGCGGTCGACATTGGTCAGCGAGCCCTTGACGCCCTCGATGATGACGATGTTGCCCTTGCCGCCCAATGTCTTGAGCATGAACCGAGCGGTCTCCAGCCCTAGGCTGTAATCGTCGGCACCGACGAAGGAGATGAACTTGCCGCCGGCGGAGCGGTCGGTGATGTTGACCACGGGGATCTTCGCCTCGTTGATCTTCTCGACGCCCGGCACCATCGCCTTGTAATCGACCGGCGTAAAGACGATGGCGCTCGGCTTCTTCACCACGACGTCCTCGATCTGGCTGAGCTGCTCGGGGATCGAATCCGGCTTGGTCGGGATGTATTGCAGCGTCTTGGCGTTGAGCGTCTTTGCCATGTTATCGGCGCCGACTCGCACCGTCTGGAAGAACGGGTTGGTCTGGTTCTTGGTAAAGACGGCGATGGTCTCGCCGTCTGCGCGCGCTTGTGTGGTGAACGCAGCGGCCATCAGCAGCGGCAGCGCCAGGTAACTCAGTCTCATGTTGCCTCCATCCCTCGTTCTGCTTGTTGATCTTTCAAGAAACTCATTGCGCGCGGCGCCGGGTCTTCATATCGAGCCAGACCGCGAGAATGACGATGATGCCGGTCACGAGCGGTTGCCAGTTTGCACTGACTGCCAAAAGGTTCATGCCGTTCAGCACCAGCGTCAGGATCAACGCGCCGATGAAGGTGCCGAACACGGTGCCGACACCGCCGAACAGCGAGGTGCCGCCGATCAGCACGGCCGCGATTGCCGGCAGCGTCAGGCTTTCACCGATGTCGGCCTCCGCCGAATTGAGCCGCGACAGGAAGATGATCGACGCGAGTCCCGCCATCGTGCCGGAGACGGCGTAGACCAGCAGCAGGCGGCGCGCGACCGGAATGCCGGACAGCCGTGCCGCGACCGGGTTGGCGCCGATCGCATAGATCTCCTGGCCCCAGATCGTCCGCTGGGCAAACAGCGTTCCGATGCCGAGGAACACCAGCAGCAGATAGACCGGAATGGGGAGGCCGAACAGATAACCGCTGCCGATCTGGCGGAATCCGGCCGGAAAGCCGTGAAGGGTCTCGCCCGCCATGTACCAGTAGGTCAGGCCGTTCAGCACCCAGAGCATGCCATAGGTGGCGATGAAGGAGGGGATGCGCAGCGCGGTGACCATCACGCCGTTGAGCAGCCCGACGATGCCGCCGCAGGCAAGCCCGGTGAGGATGCCGAGTGCCGGCGAGCCGGTCTTGTGGATCACGGTCCCGGCGATACAGGCCGACAGCGCGACATTGGCGCCGACGGAGAGATCGAGGCCCGCGGTCAAGACCACGAGGGTCAACCCTGAGGCGATGAAGAAAGTCAGGCTCGCCTGCCGCAGCACGTTGAGGATGTTGCCGAGGCTGAGGAAGGAATCGCTCAGCACCGCCAGCACCGCGCAGATCAGGAGCGCGGCGAGCAGGCGATAGAACACCTGGATCGCGTCCTGCGACAGGAAGGAGCGGGGCGGCGCGATGGCGTCTTTGGTAATGTCGGTCATGCGCGGCTCCGAAGCCCATCCAGGAACAGTGCGATGATAACGAGGACGCCGACGCTTGCGACCTGCACCGAGGAGGGCAGCGAGATCAGATTGAGTCCATTGCGCAACACGCCGACCGAAATGACGCCGAGCAGGGTGCCGAGCAGCCAGCCATTGCCGCGCTCGAATGAGGTGCCGCCGACTGCGACCGCCGCGATCGCGTCGAACTCGAGGCCAAGGCCCGCGGTCGGATGGCCGGAATTCATTCGCGCGGTCATCAGCAGGCCGGCGATGCCGGCCATGGCCCCGCCGATCGCATAGACCGCGATCAGGAGCCGGTTCGGCGAAAGGCCGGCATAGCGCAGTGCCTCGCGGTTGCCGCCGAGCGCGAAGATGTAGGTGCCGAACCGGGTGTGATAGAGCAGCGTGTGAAATCCCGCGTAGGTCACCAGCGCCATCACGATCGGGACAGGCACGCCCAGGAGCGTTGCCGAGTAGATGTCGCGCACGCTGTGAGGAATGCCGACCACGCTCTGGCCGTCGCTGACGATCAGGGACAGGCCCTGCGCCATGCCGAGCGTGCCCAGCGTCGCGACGAATGGTGGGATGCCGAGGATTGCCACCAGCCAGCCGTTGACGGTGCCGAAGGCCGCACCGACCAGCAGGCCGGCGCCGAGGCCCAGCAGCATCGACTGGGTCGCAAGCGATACGATGGCGACGCACAGCGAGGTCAACGTCAGCACCGCACCCATCGACAGGTCGAGCCCCTCGGTCATGATGATCAGCGTCATCGGCAGTGCCAGCATGGTCAGGATGGTCGACTGCACCAGCACGTTGGAGAGGTTGGCAACCGAGAGAAATCCGGGTGCGATCGCGCCGAACAGCGCGATCAGCAGCACCAGCACGATGGCAACGCCGGGAATGCGTTGCAGCGGATTGGGCTGTGAAACGACCGCGGCCTCACGCATGATGCATCCCCAGTCGCACGATGTTCTCCTCGGTCAGATCGCTGCGCGTCAGATGTCCGGCAATGCGGCCCTCGCGCATCACGTAGGCGCGGTCGCAGACATGGCAGATCTCGACCTGCTCGGACGAGATCATCAACGCGGCGGCGCCTTCGGCGACCAAACGGTCGATCAGGGCAAAGATCTCGGACTTGGCGCCGATGTCGATGCCACGTGTAGGCTCGTCGAAAATGAAGAGTTTTGAACCAGCAGCCAGCCATTTGCCGATCACGACCTTCTGCTGGTTGCCTCCGGAGAGCAGGCCGACGGTCTGCCGCGCGCTCGGAGTGGCGATCCTAAGCTGCCGGATCAGGCCGTCAGACGTGCGCTGCGCGCGGCGCTGGTCGAACAGGCCGCGCGGGAACAGCTTTCGCAGTGCCGAGACCACGAGATTGTCGCCGACCGAGCGCAGCAGCGCGAGTCCCTCGCTCTTGCGGCTCTCCGGGATCAGCGCGATACCCCGGCGCGCCGCGACATCGGGCTCCCCGATGATGGGCTTGCCGTCGAAAACGATCTCGCCGGAGGTTATGGGATCGGCGCCGAAAATGGCGCGCGCGACCTCGCTGCGTCCCGAGCCGACCAGCCCGCACAAGCCGACGATCTCGCCCCGGCGCACCTCGATGTTGATATCCGAAATGCCGGTGGACGTCGCCAGTCCCTTGACCTCGAGCAGCACCTCTCCGGGCTTGTCGGCAAAATTGCGCGGATAGGTCATGTCGACATTGCGCCCGACCATCATGCGGACGAGCTGGTCCGGGGTGACGTCGGCGGGACGGACGCCGTCGATGCGGCGGCCGTCGCGCAGCACGGTGATGCGGTCGCCGAGCGCGAATACTTCCGCCATGCGGTGCGAGATATAGACGATGGAAGTGCCGTCGGCCTTCAGCCGCGCGATCAGCGCGAACAGCAGCTCGGTCTCGCGGTCGGACAGCGCGGCCGTCGGCTCGTCCATCACCAGGATGCGCGCGTTCTGGCTGATCGCTTTTGCGATCTCCACCATCTGCTGCTGGGCGACGCCGAGCTTGTCGACGGTGGTGGAAGGATCGATGTCGAAGCCGATCATGTCGAGCACGCGCCTGGCGTCGGCCAGGATCTTGCGGCGGTCGATCGTGCCGGGAATTCGGCCCATCGGCTCGCGGCCGAGGAAGATGTTCTGCGCGATGTCGAGATGGGGGACGAGCGAGAATTCCTGGAAGATCACGGCAATGCCGAGTTTCTGCGCATCCGCGGTCGAGGTGATCGCGACCTTCTCACCCTTGTAGTAGAATTCGCCGGCATCGGCGCGGTAAGCGCCGAACAGCACCTTCATCAGGCTCGACTTGCCGGCGCCGTTCTCCCCTAACAGCATGTGGACCTCGCCGGGAAACACGGCAAAGGACACGTCGTCCAGCGCCTTGACGCCGGGAAACTCCTTGCTGATGCCGCGCAATTCGAGCAGCGGGGCAGGGGAGGGTTCGATGGCGACTGCCGCGGTGCTCATGCATGCGCTCCGCTTGCAAAGATCTTTCCGGGATTCATCAGGCCGTTCGGGTCGAGCGCGCTCTTGATCGACCGCATGACGTCCACGGCCTCCCCGAGCTCGTCGGCGAGATAGTCGATCTTGCCGAGCCCGATGCCGTGCTCGCCGGTGCAGGTGCCGTCCATGGCAATGGCGCGGGCGACCATGCGCGCTTGAAGTGCCTTGGCGCCTTCCATCTCCTGCGGCTTGGCGGGATCGACCAGGATCAGCATGTGGAAATTGCCGTCGCCGACATGGCCGACGATCGGGGCGATAAAGCCATGCTCGTCCGCGTCCCGCCGCGTCTCGGTCAGGCACTCCGCAAGCCGTGAGATCGGCACGCAGACATCCGTGATCACGGCGCGCGCGCCGGGCCGCAGGCCAAGGCCGGCATAGAGAGTGTTATCGCGCGCGTGCCAGAGCCGGCTGCGATCCTCAGGCGCCTTTGCCCATGTAAAGCCATGACCGTTATGCTCGGCGGCAATTGCCTCCGCGGCTTCGGCCTGCTCGGCAACGGAGGTCTCGGAGCCATGGAATTCGAAGAACAGGGTCGGGGTTTCGCGATAGCCCAGCTTTGCGTAGGCATTGATGCCGCGCATCATGACGTCGTCGAGCAGCTCTATGCGCGCCACAGGAATCGCGGACTGGATCACGGAGATCGCGGTGTCGACGGCGCCGTGCAGGCTGTCGAAGCTGCAAACGGCGGCCGATATTGCTTGCGGTACGGGATGCAGTTTCAGCGTGATCTCGGTGATGATTCCGAGGGTGCCTTCCGCCCCGACGAACAGTCGAGTCAGATCGTAGCCGGCGGCCGACTTCCGCGCGCGCTGTGATGTGCGGATCACACGGCCGTCGGCCAGCACGACCTCAAGCGCCATGACATTGTCCTTCATGGTGCCGTAGCGCACCGCCATGGTGCCGGAGGCCCTGGTCGATGTCATGCCGCCGATCGAGGCATCGGCGCCGGGATCGATTGGAAAGAAAAGGCCGGTGCCGCGCAGCTCCGCATTGAGCTGCTTTCGGGTGATACCGGGCTGAACGACGACATCCATGTCGCTCTCGTGCACCGTCAGAACCTTGTTCATGCGCGCGAAGTCGAAGCAGACGCCGCCCGCAACGGATGCCGCATTGCCCTCAAGCGAGGTGCCAGCGCCGAACGGCACGATGGGCATGTTCGCGCCGGCGCACAGCTTGACGATCTCCGCCACCTCCATCGTAGTCTCCGGGAAGACGACAATATCGGGCGGCAGGTTGCGGTAGTGGGATTCGCTCTGGCCGTGCTGATCCAGCACGCCGTGCGCAACGCTGGCACGTGGGCCGATCATGCTCGACAGGCGATCGGCCAATGCGGCAATGCTGACTCGCGGTCCCATCATCTCCCCGTCTGTATCCTCTTGCGGACTCTTGTTGCGGGCTCTTGCCGGCCGTTTGGTTTGTGTCCGGC
The DNA here is from genome assembly GCF_029051685.1 of Bradyrhizobium sp. CSA207. Lineage (GTDB taxonomy): Bacteria > Pseudomonadota > Alphaproteobacteria > Rhizobiales > Xanthobacteraceae > Bradyrhizobium. Next base: position 267,133 of record NZ_JAACFT010000004.1, read on the forward strand.
TTAGGCCGCTTGCGCGTTGCTCGCAACCTGCTTCAGACCGAAATCATAGTTGAGGTGGAAATAGGTCGCGTCCACCATGCGACCATCCGGCGCACGGCCGGGCGGGCAGCGCACAAATTCGCGGATCAGGCTGTCCTTGACGCCGAACACCACGTCGCTGTCGAGATACTGGTCGCCGGCGACGAACACATGCGTCACCAGTTGCTCGAAGCCCGGTGCGGAAATCATGAAGTGCACGTGAGCAGGCCGCCAGGGATGGCGGCCCTGCACCTCCAGCATCTCGCCGACCGGGCCGTCGTGCGGAATGGGATAGGCCGCAGGCTTGATCGACCAGAAATGGAAGCGGCCGTTCGGGTCGGTGTGGAAGCGCGCGCGCATCGCAAGGTCGCCGATCTTGTCGAGTTGCTGCACGTCATAGTAGCCGTCATCGTCGGAATGCCAGACGTCTACGACTGCGCCGGCAAGAGGCCGTCCGTCAACGGTCGAGACCGAGCCGGTCACCAGCATCGGGTCGCCCTCCATCGGGCCCGAGATGTCGTCGCCACTGTTCTTCTCGGGTGAGGCCTGAACGAAGAACGGCCCCAGCACCGTGGTCTCAGTTGCCCCTTCCGGCACCGGATGGTTGATCGCGTCGACCAGCATGGAGGCGCCGAGCGTGTCGGACAGCAGGATGAACTCCTGGCGCTTGTCGTCGCACATGTGACCGGTGCGGGTCAGGAAGTCGATGCCGTATTCCCATTCCTTCTGGCTCGGGCGCACTTCGCGGATGAAAGCATGAAGGTGGCGAACCAACGCTTCGCTGACCTGCTTGATCCGGGGATCGGTCGCGCCCGCGATCCGCTCGAGCACCGCGTCCGTGATCGTATTCTCGTTGAAGTTTCGCATATGCGCCTCCGCTGATCAGAGTTTCGGCTCACCGAGGCCGGATAGCCGTTCGAGATGCTTGACCGTCGCGATGAAGTCGGTGTCGCCATCGCCTTGCGCGACCAGCGAGCCGTAGGTCTCGCGGACCTGCGCAGCAAGCTGCAGGGGCACGCCGAGGGAATGGCCGGCACCGAGGATGAGATCGAGGTCCTTGGCCATCTGCTTGCAGGAGAAGGTGGAGTCGAAATCGCGCGTCCTGAGCGGCGCGGTCTTGTACTTCACCATGGGCGAGGCCACCGCACTGTCGTCGAGCACCTTCAGAATGTCCCGCCAGGCGATACCGCCCTTGCGCGCCAGCGCAAGGCTCTCGGCCATCATGGCGGCGGACACGGCGATCATCAGGTTGACGGAGAGCTTGGCGTAGCGGGCTTCCTCGCCAGCGCCGAGATAGGTCTGGGCGCGGGTGAAGGCGGCGAACAACGGCTTTACGCTTTCGAACGCGTCCTTGGGACCCGAGACGAAGCAACTCAGTGAGCCCGTGTGAACGATGCTGGCATTGCCGGAGACAGGGGCGCGTAGATAGGAAATGCCGCGCGCCTGCGCCGCGGCGTCGACTTCGGCAGAGGCCTCGGGGCTCACGGTGCTGGTCTCGATCAGCACGGCTCCAGGGGCCATCGCGCCGATGAGACAGGTGGGGCTGAGCATCACCGCGCGCAAGGCTGTATCATCGGGCAGGGACGTGACGATCGCGGCGCGTCCGGCAACCGCTTCGGTCGGCGTGGGGGCGATGGCGATGCCTTGCGCGCGCGCCTCGTTGAGCCGCGCCGCGCTCTGATCGAACGCGGTCACGGCGTAACCGGCCTTGGCGACGAGCAACGACATCGGCAGGCCCATTTTGCCGATCCCGATGAAGGCGATATTCTTCGAAGCGTCTGTCATTGTCGTTGTCCGTTTGCGCCTTTACGCGGCGCGTCCCTGTCGTTCGATGTCCTGCACCAGCCGCTGGCCGGATTGCGCCAGCAACTCTTTCTTCTGCTCCAGGTCCTCGGTCAGCAGCCGGCCGTTCTGTTTCTTCCAGACGCCACCGATCATGACGGCTTCGATATTGGCGAGGCTCGTCTGCATCACGACGGTGGAAACGGGATCGTGCACCGGGACGAGGTTGAGATCGTTGGCATTGATGATGACGAGGTCGGCGAGTTTGCCCGGCGTCAGCGAGCCGATCTGGTGGTCGCGGCCGAGCATCCGCGCGCCTTCGGTCGTGATCCAGCGCAACGCCTCGCGCGCGGGAATCGTTGTCGTCGCCGGAATGGCGCCGCTGGCCTTGCGCGCGTCCGCATTGTCCAGCGCCCGCTGCATCGAGAGCGCAACCCGCGCGGCGGAGAAGAGATCGCCGGCCAACACCGATTCCAGATCGATGCCGATAGTCGGGCGCGCGCGTCGCTTCAGGAGCCGCCCCGTGATCGGAAAGCCGTGGCCCTGGATCATCTCGTTTTCCGGCGTCACCGAGAAGGACACGCCGAGTTCGACAAGACGATCGAGGAGATCGTCAGGCAGGCCGTTGCCGTGAACGATGTTGACGCCGACGCCGACGAGGCCGGCCTCGATCAGCTTCTCCCAGCCGCCCGGCGTCTTTGCCGGCCCACCGCCCTGATGCATCGATGCGATCAGCTTCAGCTCCTGCGCCATGCGAAAATCATGCATGGCGACGTCGAGGGTCGAATAATGCGGACCGAGAATAGCAAGCCCGAGCGTGACGAGGCCGTCGCGGTCGGCGAGGGGGCCGGCCAGCAGCCGCTCGATTTCGTGGCGCGGATGCGGCACTTCCGAGAAGTGGGGCTCGCCCGGCTTAGGCTCAGGCTTTGGTGAGCCGTGGAAGAACGCGGCGCGAATGCCGCTTTCGATCAGGCCGCACACGGCGGCGTCGGTATGATCAGGTGTCGGATTGTTATGGCACCAGTCGACGAGGGTGGTGGTGCCGCAGTTGATCTGGTTCAGCGCGCCGACCAGCGTCGCGATGTAGGTGTCCTCAGGCCGGAACACGGTTGCAAGGCCGGCATGCATACGGCGGAAATATTCGAGCAGCGTCCAGTTCGCGGCATAGCCGCGCAGCGCGGTCTGCCAGGTGTGCATATGCGCGTTGATCAGGCCGGGTATGACGATCCGTCCCGTTCCCTCTACGATGTCGGTTTCGGCCGCGCCGCTGCCGAGGTCGATGGATGGGCGCACCTCAACGATGCGATTGCCTTCGATCAGCACATCGCCGGTCCGGAGGTCGCCAATCCTGTCATCCATGCTGATGACGATGGCGGATTTGATCAGCGTGCGCCGCATCGCTTCACGCCGCCGCTTTGGTTGCGCCCGGCGGCTCGCCGGCCCAGGCACGCGCGATCAGATCACGGATGGCGTTGCGTTCGAGCGGGCGCGGATTCCAGTAGGCGTTGGTGACGGCGAGGTCGGCCGCCTTGTCGATGCCGTTCTCGGGCATCCCGATGTCGCGCAGGGCGAGCTTTGCGCCCAGCCGCTTCGCGAGCTCGTAGAGCCCCTGCGAGGCATCGGCGGTACCGATCGCGCGCGAGATGCGCGTCATCGCGTCCGGCACCGCGGGTGCGTTGTAGGCCAGCGCATGCGGCAGCACGATGGTGTGGGTCTCGGCGTGCGGCAGATCGAATGTGCCGCCGAGCGTGTGGCAGAGCTTGTGGTGCAGCGCCATGCCAACGGTGCCGAGGCACACCCCGCACAGCCAGGCGCCATAGAGCGCCTCGGTGCGGGCCTCGCGGTCGTCGCCTTTCGCGGCGATAGCGGGCAGGGCGCGTCCCAATGCGCGAATGCCTTCCTCGGCCATCAGCGAGGTGACGGGATTGGCGTCGCGCGCGTAGAGCGCTTCCACCGCATGCGCGATCGCATTGATGCCGGAGGTCGCAGCCAGGCTCGTCGGCAGCGTCAAAGTGAGATCGACATCGTAGATCACGGTCTCCGGTAGCACCGCCACGTCGCGTACCGTGGTCTTCAGGCCGTTCTCGGTCTGGCCGACGATCGGCGTCATCTCGGAGCCGGCATAGGTGGTGGGAATGCAGAGCTGGTTGACGCCGGTGCGCAAGGCCAGGGCCTTGCCAAGGCCGGTGGTCGATCCGCCGCCGAGCGACACGACGCAATCGGCATCGCAAGCCTTCATCGCCGTGAGCGCACGCGCCGTGACGTCGACCGGCGTATGCATGGTGGCGCCCGGGAAAAGCCCGGCATAGAGCGGGCCGAGGGCCTCACCGAGCCTCTTGCCTTGCGCCTCCTGCTGCGGCGTCGTCAGCACCAGCACGCGCTTGCCGCCGAGCCGCTCGATCTCGGCCTTGGCGGTCGCAAGTGTTCCGCTGCCGAACACGACGCGGCAAGGCAGGTTTTCAAAGGTAAACGAACCGATCATGCGCCGGTCTCTTTGATGGGATAATCGACCTGGAAGCGCCCGGTTCGCAAGTCGCCCAACGCCTCGCGCACACGCAGATGTTCCGGGTGGGTGGCATAGGCGGTAAGCGCGGCCTGATCGGCAAATTCGGAGAACAGCACCACGTCGCAGGCGTAGTCGACCTCACTGACGTCGAGACCGACTTCGATGTGGGTGAGGCCGTCGATCCGGCCCTTGAGGCCCTCAAACAGGGTCTTGACCTTCACCCGGGCGGCGGAGCGCTCCTCGGGGGTCTCCCCGCGCAGCCGCCACATCACGATGTGCCTGATCGGGCCCGACATTTCCCTGTTTCCTCGCCTGCATCTTGCTTGTCTTCAGACCATTTTGCCTTGCGGGATATGGAAATAAAGGCCAATAATTGTAAGTCTCTTTTTCTATAAGTGGAACAATGGATCGTTTGCTGCAACTGGAGGTGTTCTCCAAGACCGCCGAGCTCGGCAGCCTTTCTAAAGCCGCCGAGGCGCTGCGCATGTCGAATGCGGCCGCCAGCCGCCACCTCAGTGCACTCGAGGAACGTCTCGCCGTCCGGCTGATCGAGCGCAACACGCGTCGTTTGTGGTTGACGGAGGCAGGGCAGGAACTGCTCGAGCGGTGCGGCCCGGTTCTGAGCGAGTTGGCGGAAGCCGAGGACATCGTCAGCGATCGCGCCTTGTCGCCTCAGGGCACGCTACGTGTCACGAGTTCGCTTTCCTTTGCAGTGATCTATCTGGCACCGATGCTGCCAGCCTTCCGCGCGCGTTATCCGAAGCTCAACATGCAGATCACCACCGCCAACCGTTACCCCGATTTCATCGAGGCAGGTATCGACGTGGCGATCCGAACGCGCGAGCAGGAACCGGATTCAAACATCATCGTTCGCCGCATCGGCCAGATGCGCCGCGTGCTGGCGGCCGCGCCGTCATATCTTGCGAGCCACGACCTGCCAGAGCAGCCCGCCGATCTCGCGCGTCACAACATGCTGGTCTACAACCTTGCGAACGACCCGTATTCCCTGCGCCTGCGCAAGGGCAATGGAACGCAGACGATCCGCCTCACGCCGACACTCGATAGCAATGACGGTCAGGTCATCCGTGGAGCCGCGCTCGCAGGCCTCGGTATTCTCATCCAGCCGCTCTACATCGTTCAGAGCGACATCGCGGCGGGCCACCTCGTGCCGATCCTGATGGATTGGGAGCTGCCTCTGCTCACCATGAACGTCGCCTATCAAAATCGCGCGGGACTGCCCGCCAAGATCAGGGTCTTTTCCGATTTCCTGGTGACGTACATCCGCGAGCATTCGCAGCCCGGGATCTGGATAGACGCAACGAAATAATTTGCGAAAGCCGATGCAAGGGTCAGGCGTTGCGGGTGCATCAGAAGCTCGTCGCCATAGCAGCGAGGCGTTGCTCGGACCTCTCGCGCGCAGCCACGATCGGCTGCTGCGGTCCGGTGGTTGGCCCAATCGGCACGAAGCGGACATTCCTGATGCCGACGAAGCGCAGGATTTCTCGCAAGTAAGGCGTCGCCATGTCGATGCGGCCGCGGTTCATTCCAGTGGCGAAATCGCTGCCGCTGGCGAGGATCACCAGCGTCGGCCGGTCCTTCAGCAGCGGCAGATAACCCTGCGAAGGATCGAACGTAAAGGTGAGCCCGGGCTGGACGATGATGTCGAACCACTGCTTGAGCTTGTAGGGAATGCTGAAGTTCCACATCGGCGTTGAGATCAGCACCCGGTCGGCAAGTGAGAAGCGCAGCGCCATTCGCTCGGCTTCGGCAAAGCTGTCGCGTTGCGCGTCGTTGAAGGCTTGCGCGTTCATGCGCGCGTACTTGGCCTCGACGATCGGACCGGAGAAGTCCGGCATGCGTTCCCGCCAGATGTCCATGACATCGACATCCCAGTCCGGCCGGGCCTGGCGAAAGCCGTCAAGGAAGACGCGCGCGCCCGCACTCGACTCGGAGTCGGCGCGGGGCGAGCAGGACAGGTGCAGGAGCTTTGCCACTCCTTATCCCAGCGCTCTGATGACGACATCTGCCCTTGTGACGACCGCGACGTTCTGCATGGCGAAATTGATCGAAGCGTTGTGCCAGTCGGCGTTCATGGTCGAGCAGCAATCTTCCGGGACGATCATGAAATAACCCTTGTCGGCGCCGGTCCGTGCCGTGTGCTCGACCGACATGTTGGTCCATGCGCCCGTGTTGATGATCATGTCGCGCCCCGTCGCCTTCAGGATCGTCTCGAGCCGGGTGCCTTCCCAGGCGCTCATCCGCATCTTCTCGACGACGAAATCGCCAGGTCGTGGCTCGAGTCCGGATATCGGTGCCGCGCCCCAACTTCCGCGAACCATCGCCTTGCTGTCGACCAGCCCCTCGAACAACGGCGCGTTCAGCGTGACCCCGGGGGCGCCCGGCTCGACGACGAACCAGACATGGATGATGGCGACGCCCCGGGCGCGCGCCGCCTCGGCGAGGCGGCGGACATTCTCGACGACATGCTGCTGCTTTGCGTGAGCCGGTGCGCCCGATTCGGCGAAGGCGCCGCCATCCATGATCACGTCGTTCTGGAGATCCTGAATGATCATGGCGCAACGCTGCGGATCGAGCCGCATCTCGCCATCGGCGAGGATGGGCGCTGCGGGCGAAGAGCTTGCAGTCGCGCCGCCAGCACTGCGCCGGCCACTCATATAAGGCTCGTGGCGCGGGCCGACCTTGGTCGGAATCGCATACACCGAATGCGTCGATGTCAGGTACAGCGTGCGAAAATCGGGACCGCCCCAAGAAAGATTGGCGACCAGCTCCGGCACGCGCAGCTTGCCGAGCAGCTCGCCGCGTGGCGAATAGACCCAGACGCCGCCAGGCGCGGTGACCCATATATTGCCATGCTGGTCGCATTTCATACCGTCGGGCACACCGGGCTCCAGCTCGGAGCGGATGCCACTGGCGAACACCCGCGCATTCGACAGTGAGCCGTCACTATCGACGTCGAACACGCGAATCAGCGCCTGCACGGTGTCGTTGACATAGAGCAGTTTCTCGTCCGGCGAGAAGCATAGTCCGTTCGGCTGATCGAACAGGTTGCGGTCGACGACGAGCTTCGGCTCGCCGCCGGGCATGACGCGATAGACCCCCTGGAAGCCGAGCTGGCGCGGCCGCTCGACGCCATAGACCGGCATGCGGCCATACCAGGGATCCGAGAAATAGATCGCGCCGGAGGAGTGCACGCAGACGTCGTTGGGACTATTGAGCTCTTGGCCCTGGAAATGTGAGGCAAGCACCTCGCGCCGCCCGTCCGGCCGCTCGCGGACCAGCGACGAGGTCCCGTGCTCGCAGACGATCAGGTTGAGCTCAGCGTCGTAGGTCATGCCGTTGCATTTGTTCGACGGACGTTTGACCTCGACGACGCCGCGCCGCGCATCCCAGCGCCGGCGTACGTCGCCCGGCATGTCCGAGAACAGGAGATAATGGTCGACCGGATGCCAGATCGGACCTTCCGTGAAGTCGAAACCGGTGCCGACCTGCGCGACCGGCGCGTAGGGATCAATCAGTGTCTCGAATTCGCTTCGCAAGGTGACGTGCGTCATCGGTCGATCCTTGGCTGACCTCAGGCCGGGAACCAGTTGCGCTCGGGCAGTGACTGCACGATCGGTCCGGGGACCTGGTCGTGCAGTCGTCCGATGACGTTACCGCCTTCGATCTTGGCCGGGCGGTCGTGCACCGGCAGTAAATAGCGGGAATTGCTGAGCAGCTTCTTGATCGCGGCCTTCTCCGCTCGTTTGGTGGTACCGTGGTTGCCGGTGGTGCGCGGCTCCCAATCGTGAATCTCATTGAAGGGCGTGACGATCTGGTCGTTGATGTCGTAGATGACGTCGCCGCAAATGGTAGCTATGCCGTCCGCGGTCTCGACGATGATGTTCATCGAGCCTTCGGTATGCGCGTTGGCGGCATCGCAGTACACGCCAGGCATCAGCTCGATCGGGCCGGTGATCTCGAGGTCGAGGAAACGCAGCGCGCTCTTGGTGTGCAGACGGTCGATCAGATGCTTGATGTCCGGTGCCGGATATTGCGGGTGCATTAGGCCGGAGACGGAATATTCGAGCTCCTTGCGGTTGAGGACGACGGTCGTGTTCATGGGGAACAGATCGTCTTTGCCGGCATGGTCGATGTGCAGGTGGGTGTGGCAGACGAAGCGGACGTCGCCCATGCGCACGCCGTGACGGGCGAGCTGGTTCTCGATCATGTGCTCATGGTACTGAAGCCCGCGCATGCCCAGCGTCTCCATGATCTGGTTGGACCGATAGCCGGTATCGACCACGACCGGATATTTGCCGCCAAGGATCAGAAAGCCGAGGGTGAGGACGCGGCGGGTTCGGCCGCAGTCACGGCCGAGGACCAGAAAGCTCGATTCCAGCTCGATATCGCCGTAGTCCAGGATCTTGATCTCCAGCGCCATTCCTTTCGCTCCCTGTTCTGTTGTTGTCTGTCAAAGCCGATAGACGCGTGTCGCCGTCGTCCTGAAGATTGCGTCCTGCTGCTGGGCCGTCAGCGGCGCGGCAGCCGCACGAAACGCATCGACGAGGTCGCCATAGCTGCTCCATAATTTCTCGATCGGGAAATTGGAGCCGAACAGGCAGCGCTCGGCACCGAAGATCGCGACGGTGTCGGTCAGAACGGCGGCGATATGTGCCGCATCGTTGCGATGGATGAAAGTGCCGAGCCCGGAAAGTTTGGAGACCACGTTCGGGCATGCAGCAAGCCGGGCCATCCCGGCGCGCCATGCGGTGCGGCCGGCTGGCGAGAGATCCTCCAGCATGCCGGCATGCTGGAGGATGAAAGTGACTGCGGGACACGCCTCGGCCAACTGCGCGGCATTCGGCATCTGCGGCGTGAACACCTGCAAATCGAAACTCCAGCCATAGTCGGCAAGGCGCGCCACGTTGCGGCGAACCATGGGATCGATGCAGAGGTCAGGCCGGGCGGCAAAGCGGTAAAGCGGATTCTCATGCCAGTGCAGCTGCATGCGCAGCCCGCGCACCAGCGGGTAGCGCTTTAGGCGATCAAGCTGCGAACGGACGTCGTCGACCGCGAAATTGGCGTAGGCGACGATCGCATGAGGCCAGCCGTGCTCGTCGGACGTCCGCTGCACCCAGGCGGCTTCGTCCTCGAAACGGTCATTGGCCCAGTTGGTCTGGACGTAGACCGATCGTGTGACGCCGATATCTTTCAGGTCGCCCAGATATTCCTGGATCGGATAGTCGCGCCGGATCGGCTCGTAGGGTCCGAAGATACGGGGCTGCATCGGGCCGCTCAGCCAGGGCAGATCGGTTTGCCGCCAGATATGATGATGGCCATCGACGATATCGGTCACGCAACTCTCCTTCGTCCGAGTGACAGGACGTGCGCGACAATCGACGCGCTTGTTCCGCCATCCACGAGGTCATCGACGAACCGCTCGATGGCGACCAGCGCCTCGGTCTGCGGGCGGAAGCCCGGACCCGTCGCGAGCGGCGTCAGCCAGCTGACGCGCCAGGCGCGCCGCGACAGTTTTGCCACGGCGTCGCGCAAGGCATCGCAATCGCCGCGCTCGAGGCCGTCCGAGACGACGACCACGGCCGCCCCACGCGCATATGCGCCGAACCGCGGCACTGCGAGGAAGGCTTGCAGTGCGTCGCCGATGCGGGTGCCGCCGTCCCAGTCGCTGACGAGGTGCGCGGCTGCATTCAGCGCCTGCTCCCGCCGCTTCAGTCGCAGCGGGCGAGTGACGCGGGTGAGCCGCGTGCCGAAGGTGAAGATCTCGACGCCTGGCGCGGCCTGCACCAGCGCATGTGCAAGCTTCATGTTCTCCTCGGTGCGGCTCTTCATCGAGCCCGAGACATCGATCAGCAGCAGGATTTTTCGCGGGCGTTGCCTGCGCTTCAGATGCCCGAGCCGAAGGATCTCTCCGTCGCTGCGGACTGAGTCGCGCAAGGTACGGCGAAGATCGGCAAACGGTCCGCGACGGGCGCGCATGCGCCGGTGGCCGCGCCGTTTCGGCAGGCGGCTGGGGGCGTCGCGCGCGAGTCGGCGAAGCGCATCGGTCATGGAGACCTGAGCGAAATTGCGCCCGACCAGTGCCTCGGTTCGACTCGCGGCCAGGCCTGACTCGTTGGCCTCGTCGGAGAGCAGGGGTTCCTCGTCGCCGCGGCCTTCCTCCTGGAGACGGACGGTCTCGTCGTCCTCACCGTCATCGGCATGCTCGATCGCCTCGCTGCCGCGGAAATGGAGATCGAACAGCCGGTCGAAGGTGGTGCGACGCTCGGGTGGCGGGGCGAGGGTCGCCAGCGCCGACTGCCGGATGTCGTTGAGGTCGCGCGGGCCGAGCAGCTCGATCGCGGCAAGATAGGTGGTGGTCTGCTCCGGCGCGACCGCAAAGCCGTTGGCGCGCAGCAGCGCGACGAAGGAGACGAAGATGCTGGCTGCGCGCGGGAGCTCTGATTCGGTGCTCATGCGGTCGCCTCCGCGAGCATTGCGTCGAGCCGCGGCGACATGAAATGCAGATCCTCCTCGTCCTTGAGCGCCACGCCGATCGAGCGCTTGAACGCGTCCGGCCAGCGCGCGCCACCCTTGTGCAGCAGGGTCGCCGCCTCGGCCCAGTCAACGGCTTCGGCGATGCCCGGCGCCTTGCTGAGCGGCTCGCGCCGCAATTTCCCGACGGCCGCGACGACGGCTCGCGCGGTCGCCTCCGCGACGCTCGAGGCCCGCAGCATCACGATGCGCGCCTCGCGCTCTTCTGTGGGATAGTCGATCCAGTGGTACACGCAGCGCCGGCGCAAGGCTTCGTGCAGGTCGCGCGTTCGGTTCGAGGTGAGCACCACGACCGGTCGCTCGACGGCGCGTACCGTGCCGCGCTCGGGGATGGAGATCTGGAAATCGGAGAGGAACTCGAGCAGGAAGGCCTCGAATTCCTGATCGGAACGGTCGATCTCATCGATCAGCAGGACAGTGGAATCGGGCGCGCGCAGCGCGGCCAGCATCGGGCGCTCGATCAGAAACGTCTCGCCATAGATGTCGATGCTCTCGTCGCCGGCCTGGCGGATCGCAAGCATCTGACGCGGATAGTTCCATTCGTAGAGTGCGGCGGATGCGTCGATGCCCTCATAGCATTGCAGGCGGATCAACCGGCGACCGAGCACGGCGGCAATGGCCTTGGCGGCCTCGGTCTTGCCGACGCCGGGCGCACCTTCGAGCAGCAGCGGCTTGCCGAGCGCCAGCCCAAGATAGGCTGCGGTCGCCAGCCCCTCGTCAGCGAGGTAATAGGCCGCCCGCAGCGCCTTCTCCAGCGCTTCCGGGCTATCGATGCCGACGATGTTGCTGCGGACCGCCATCGCAAATCCCTCAGCGGCGCGGCTGCGGCCGGGCGCCGCCCTGGGCCTTGATCGCGCGCAGCACCTTTTCGGGCGTGATCGGCAAATCGTCGATCCGCACGCCGGCAGCGTTGAAGATGGCGTTGGCAACGGCCGGCAGCACCGGATTGGCGCACATCTCGCCCGGTCCTTTGGCGCCGAAGGGACCATCGGGCGCGGGGCGTTCCAATACGGCGATGTCGTGCGGGCAGATGTCGCCGGGGCCCGGCATCAGATATTCGACGAAGTCGCGGGGACCGTGAACGGGGTCGGGATAGTACGGCTCCGGCGTCTCGTACAGCGCGTGGCTGATGCCCATCCAGGCGCCGCCGACCAGTTGCTGCTCGACCAGACGCGGATTGAGCGCGCGGCCGAGCTCATAGGCGGAATCCATGCGGACCATCGCCACCTCGCCGGTCTCGTCATCGACGTCGACCTCGGCAACGAGGCAGGCATGGGCGTAGCAGGTCGCAGGCGACATCTCGCCGGTTTCAGGATCGACGTTCGACAGCGGCACAAGGAAGATGCCGCGCCCGGAGATAGTCTTGCCCTGCTTGAACTGTGCAGCGATCGCGACGTCCTTGGTCGAAATCGAGCGATGCGGCGCGCCCTTGACGTGGATGTTGCCTCGCCCGTCGGTCTCGAGATCGGAGGCGTTGACCTCGAGTTCCTCGGCGGCTGCCTCCATCATCACGCCGCGCGCCTCGCGCGCCGCCGCCATCACGGCATTGCCGACGCGATGGGTGCCGCGGGAGGCGAACGAGCCCATGCAGTGCGGGCCGGTGTCAGAATCTGCGGTGTCGACGTAGACGTCCTCCACGGGCACGCCCAGCGTCTCCGCGCAGATCTGCCGGGTCACCGACTTCATGCCCTGGCCGAGATCGATCGATGACAGTGCCACCGTGAACTTGCCGCTCGGGTTGGAGTGGACCAGCGCCTGGCTCGGGTCGCCGCCGAGATTCATGCCGATGGGATAGTTGATCGACGCCATGCCGCGTCCGCGATGCCGGGTCATCTAGCGCCTCCTGGTGCCGAAGACGGAGGAGAAGCGGGTCGCGCCATGGGAGGGCGCCGACGGCCGCGGTGGAGGTGGTGGCGGCGCCGGTGGCTCTCGCGGCGGTTCGCGGGAGGTGGCAGCTGGCGCGCGATCGTAGGTCGTGCGCTGCTGCACGGGCGCGGTCGGTCGCGCACGGCTATCGGCCGGCGTCGGCGGGATGATTGCGCGGCTGCCGCCGCCGTCCTTGCGCGATGAGGCGCGCTTGAACTCGTCGCGGATCGGCCATTTTGCCTTTTCGGCGGCGACCTGGACGCACTCGATCAGCGCGGTGTTCTTGGCCTCGCGACGGTGCGCCTTCATGTCGCCGTCGCGATAGGCATTGAGGATGCGAAATTCCATCGGGTCCATGCCAACGAGGTTCGCGAGCTTGTCCATCTGGCACTCGATCGCAAAATCCATCGCGGTGACGCCGAAGCCCCGCATCGCCGTTGCCGGCGTGCGGTTCGTGAAGACGCAGTAGACGTCGCCATAGACGTTCGGGATGGTGTAGGGGCCCGGCAGGTGCGCGGCGCATTTCACGGCGGCGTAGCTCGAGAGCCGCGTATACGCACCGCTGTCGAAATAGGCGCGGATCTTCCGCGCGATTACGCGGCCGTCGCGCATCACGCCGTCCTTTATGTAGATGCGTTCGGCGCCGCGGGGCGGACCGTATTGCATTTCCTCCTCGCGGCCGAACACGTAGCGCACGGGCCGCCCGGTCAGCATCGCGCCGAGAATGGCGAGCGGCTCCGTCAGCGTATCCACCTTGCCGCCAAAACCGCCGCCGACCGTGCCGCCAATGAAGTGGAAGGTGTTGGAGGGAACGTCGAGGATCTTGGCGCAGGTGTCGACCGAGAAGAACAGCGCCTGCGTCGAGGTGTAGACCACGTAGCGACCATTGGTGTCGGGAGCTGCGATCGCGCCGTTGGTCTCCGTCGGCGCATGCTCGATCGGCGACATCTGGTAGCGCTGCTCCAGCACGTGATCGGCCGTTGCAAGTGCGGCGTCGGCATCGCCGAAGCGAAGCTTCTGGTGATCATAAGTCTCGTGATAGGTGAAGGTGTTCTTGGGATAGGTCTCGTTGACCACGGGCGCGCCGGGCTTCAGCGCATCCTCGACGTCGAACACGGCTGGCAGCGGCTCGTAATCGACCTTGACCTTGGCTATGGCCTCAAAGGCTTCGCGCTCGCTGTCGGCGACGATGGCGACGATCGGTTCGCCCTTGTAGCGGACCTTGTCGACCGCCAGCGACGGTTCGTCGTCCTTGCCGAAATTGATCAGGCTCAGAAGCGTGTTGAGGTTGCGCGGCACGTCGGCGCCGCGGATGATCCGGCGCACGCCGGACGAACGCTCGGCCTCCGTGATATCGATGCGGCGAATCCTGGCATGCGCCTGCGTCGAGCGGACCACCTTCAGGTGCAGCATGCCCTGGAGCTTGTGGTCGTTGAAATAGCTCGACGTGCCCGTGACGTGGCCGAGCATATCCTGACGCTGCGTGCCCTTGCCGATCTCCTTTAAGTTATCGTCGCGCTCGTCGGCGAAAATGTCCTTGCGCAGTTCCAGCATGGTTTACATCCTTAGGCGCTGGCTCGGCCGCCCGCGGCGGCGAGGATGGCGTTGACGATTGGCTCGTAGCCGGTGCAGCGGCAGATGTTGCCGGAGATCGCCTCGACGACCTCCTCGCGGCTCGGGGAGGGGTTGCGGTCGAGCAACGCCTTCGCGGCCATCAGCATGCCCGGGGTGCAATAGCCGCATTGGGCGGCAAAGTTGTCGGCGAAGGCGCGCTGCAGCGGATGCAGGTTCGGGCCCTGCTTCATGCCGTCGAGCGTTTCGATCGAGCGGCCAGCGACAGTTTCGGCCAGTGTCAGGCAGGAGAGGTGAAGCTCACCATCGATCAGCACGCTGCAGGTGCCGCAGCCGCCCTGGCCGCAGCCAAATTTGGGCGTCATGTCGCCGATCAGCTCGCGCAGCGCGACCAGGAGATTGGTGCCGCCGTCGACGAAGATCGCGACATCGCGGCCATTGTGACGAAACTGCAGGGGTATCTTGGACATGACGGTCTATTCCCTGTCTATTCACTGTCTATTCCTGGCCGGACAGCAGACGGCGCAGATGCACGCCGACGATCTCGCGGCGATACCAGGCGCTGCCAAGCGCGTTGTCGGACGGCGACGTGCCTTCGGCCGCCGCCGAAGCTGCGGCACTGATCGTTGCGGCATCCAGCGAACGCCCTTCCAGCGCGCGCTCGGCGGCGCGGGCTCGGATTTGCGTCGGCGCCATCGAGCCAAGTGCGATGCGCGCGCCGGCGATGCGGCCGCCCGAGATCGGCAGATGCGCGGCGATCGTAATGACGGAGCCGCCCTTCGGCTTGATGCGGGCAATCTTGCGATAACGGAACGCCTCATTGCTCGCCGGCCGCGTGCAGGACACTGACAGCACCAGTGTCCCGGCCCGCCGCTCGCGCGATTGCAGGAACTCCTCGATCGGAATATCGCGTGCACCAAAGCTGCCTTGCACCGCGACGGTTGCATCGAGCGCCAGCAGCGCGACGGTGAAATCGCCGTAGGGGTTTGGAGCAAAGAGATTACCGCCCACCGTGCCCATGTTGCGCACTGCGGGGCCTCCGATCGAGCGCGCCGGGGCGTGCAGGAAGGCAAGGTCACGTTCGGCGAGGACGCGTGCGAAGGTCACGCCGGCGCCCAACGTGATGCGCGGGCCCGATGGGTCGATCCGGGTCAGCGCCCGGTCGCTGGCGCGGACCACGGTCGAGATCGAAACGTCGCCTTCGTTCAGCGCGCGCATCACCAGCGTGCCGCCGCCGAGATAGCGCGCGCTTCGGTCCGAGGATAGCGCACCGGCCGCTTCGCCGGCGCTGGCAAAAGTTTTGACGGTCACGGCCATGACTATGCAGCCTCCTTCAGATGCCGGCGGATCGCCTCGAATCCGGCCTGGTAGATATCTTCCGCGACCATGTGGATGATGCGGTCCCGATCCTGGGGCTTGGTGGTGAAACGCGACTCCCAGTGCCAGAAGGTACGATCGCCGTCGGTGACTGGTAGCAAGCGGACATGGGCGACGTAGTTGAACATCGGGATCGGGGTATCGAGCAGGCAATAGCTGAAGCTCTGCTCGAGGTCGGACAGCGCCAGCAATTGTTCGCGAAGTTCGGCGCCATCCTTCAGTTTGAATCGTCTGACACAGCCGATCTTGTCGGAAGGTTGCGCGCGCTCGATCGAGGAGGTCGCAACGGCCGGATGCCAGCGATCATGCCCGTTGAAATCGCGCAGCACCGACCATGCCGCATCGGTCGGCGCATCCAGGATGGTGCTCTTGACGATATGCGGCACAGTTGTCAGCCTCCGAACACGCGCTTGAGGGCATCAAAGCCGCCCTGGAACACGCCGCCGCCGATATTGCTCACCAGCTCCGTCTCGCGCTCCGGCGCGCAGTCGAACTCGGCGGTCCATTCCATAAAGGTCTGGTCGCCATCGGTGACCGGCGTGAGCCGCAGCGTTGCGACGTAGTTCTCCACGCCCATCGGGGATTCCAGGATCGAGTAGGTGCAGAACATGTCGTAATCGGAGAGGCCGAGGAGCTTTTCGCGAATGCGATCGCCGTTGCGCAGGCGAAAATCCCGCACACAGCCGATCTTGTCGGAGGGCTCGCCGCCCTCGATTCGGCTCTCGGCGATCGCGGGATGCCAGTTCGGCAGGCCGTTGAAGTCGCGCACCCGCGCCCAGACGCGGTCGTTGCGCGCATTGACGACGGTAGAGACGTAGACGCGGGGCATGGTCTGGACCTCAGCTCTTCTTCCGCGGACCGCG
Organism: Bradyrhizobium sp. CSA207; assembly: GCF_029051685.1. Classification (GTDB taxonomy): domain Bacteria; phylum Pseudomonadota; class Alphaproteobacteria; order Rhizobiales; family Xanthobacteraceae; genus Bradyrhizobium. The sequence continues at coordinate 283,669 of NZ_JAACFT010000004.1, forward strand.
CTCGGCCGGCGGTTCGCCGCCCTCTGCGGGTGGCGTGGGCGAGGCGGCCGGCTTTTCGCCGCCGCCACCGCCGCTCTTGCGCGCGGATTCCTTGATGCCCTGCATGTCACGGGCCTCGCGGATCAGGCCCGGCATTTTGGCGAGACTGCCGCCTTCGACGCCGATATCCGCCAGGAGGGAGTCGATCAGCGGCGCCTGCACGCGGTAGCGCAGCGCCGAATCGATCACCTCGTCGGTGGCGCTGCGGCCGCCATTGCCGCCATGGCCGTTGCCGTTGAGGCCGTCGACCTGGAGGATACGGATGCCCTCGATCTTCTCCATCGGCTTGACGCTCTCGCGCACGATGCCCTCGATGCGGTCCAAGAGCTTCCTGCGGAACAGCGAGTAGCGCGCCTGATCGGTCAGCACATTCTCGGCTTCATTGAGCAGCCGCTGCGCCTCCGCCTCCACGGCCGCGCGCACGCGCTCGGCCTCCGCCGTAATCCGCGTCTCCTCGGCCTGCTTCTCGGCGATGAGGATCTCGACGCTCTTGCGGCGCTTGGCGATTTCGTTCTCGCGCGCGGTGATGACGCGCTCGGTGGCTTCCGTGGCGCGTATCCGCGCTTCCTCGGCCGAGGCTTTGGCCGCGGATTCCTCCAGCGATTTGGTATGGATCGCGATCGCCTTCTCCATCAGGACGGTCTCGACCTCCTTCTCGCGATTGACCTCGAGCTTGCGCAGCTCGCGCTCGCGGCCGATGCGGGCTTCGTCGAGTCCGCGGTCGGAGGAGATGCGGGCACGCTCGACCTCCTCGCGTGCGGCAATCTCGGCTTCCTGAAGCGACTGGACGCGAGCGACCTCGAGCTGCTCGATCGAGCGGCGGCGTTCGATCCGCGCCGCCTCCAGCGCCTGCTCACGCGAGACGTCGGTGGTTTCAACTTCCTTGCGGGCAACGATCTCGGCCTGCTTGACCTGGCGGTCGGCGTCGATCCGCTCGGAGCGCTTGGTGGAGAGCGCAATGACGCGGTCCTCGTCCGCGATCTCGATCGCCTTCTTCTGCTCGATATTGAGGACTTCGCGCTTCTTGGAGGAGTTGATCCGCTCGGCCTCGAGCGCGAGGTCCACTCCGATACGCTGGCGCTCGATGGCGTCGCGCCGCTTCAGCTCGGCCGCCTCCAAAGCACCCGTCCGCTCGATTTCGAGCGACCGCGTGTCGCGCTCAGCCTGTATGCGCTCGGCCGCGACCGCCTTCTCCTGGGCGATGCGGGCGGCCTCGATCGCTTCGCGCGACGCGATATCGGCTTCCTCGACAGCGCGGTTGCGCGCGATTTCGAGCGAGCGGACGCGCTCTTCCTGGGCGATACGCGAGGCCTCGGTGGTCTCCCGCGCGGCGATGCCGGCGACCTCCAGCATCTGGTTGCGTTCGATTTCCAGCTGCCGCGTGTTCTGCTCGGCGGCGATACGCTCGGCGGCGAGGGTCCGCTCGCGGGCGATGCGGGCGGCCTCTACGGCACGTTGCGCCTCGATCTCGGCTTCCTGGATGGTGCGGACCTGCTGGATCTCCAGCGCACGCGTGCGCTCGTCGGAGGAGATGCGCTCGACATTGACGATCATCGTTTGCGCGATGCGGGCCTTTTCGGTGGCCTCGCGGGCGGCTATCTCGGCTTCCTCGACGGCGCGTGTTCGCTCGATTTCGCGCCGCCGTGTCTCTTCCTCGTTGGCGATACGGGCGTCTGTGACGGCGCGATCCTGCTGGATACGGGCCTTCTCGATCGCTTCGCGGGCGGCGATCTCGGCTTCCTCGACGGTGCGCATCCGCTCGATCTCGCGCTGGCGCACCTCGCGCTCCGAGGCGATGCGGCTGGTGTCGATCGAGCGCTGGTTTGCGATCCGGGACGTCTCGATCTCCTCGCGTGCCAGCAGTTCCTTCTCTTCGATGATGCGGGTGCGCTCGATCTCCCGCTGGCGGGTCTCACGCTCTGAGGCGATGCGGGCTTCCGCGATCGCCTGGTCGTTGGCGATGCGCGCCTTCTCGATGGTCTCGCGGGCGGAAATTTGCGCCTGCTCGGCCTCGGTCTCGCGCAGCGCCCGCTCGCGGGCGACTTCGGTGCGTTGCAAGGCGCGCCGCATCTCGATGTCGCGCTCCTGCTCGAGGCGCGCGGTCTCGCTTTCGCGTTCGATCTCGAGGGCTTGCCGCTCGGCCTCCAAATTGCGGGAGCGGATCTTGATCATCGAATCCTGCTCGATGTCGTTGCGCAGCTTGCGCTTTGCCTCGATGTCCTCCATCAGCCGGGTCAGGCCTTCGGCGTCGAAGCGGTTCGAGGGGTTGAAGAATTCGAGATCGGTCTGGTCGAGATCGGTGATCGCGACCGATTCCAGCTCGAGTCCGTTCTGGGCCAGGGCCTCCGCAGCGTTCGCCTTGAGGCGCGCGACATACTCGCCGCGCTGCTCGTGCATCTGCTCCAGGGTCATCTCCGAGGCAACCGAACGGATCGCGGAGATGAATTTGCCGGCAAGAAGCGCGTGAAGCTGCTCCGGTTCCATGGTGCGGCGGCCGAGCGTGGCGGCGGCGATGGACACCGCTTCGCGGGTCGCCTGGACGCGGACATAGAAATCGGCCTCGATATCGACGCGCATGCGGTCGCGGGTGATCACCGCGTCCTGTTTGGAGCGCACGACGCCCATCGGCAGCACGTTCATGTTGACAGGCGTGTAGTCGTGGATGAACGGCAGGACGAAGGCGCCGCCATTGATCACGACGCGTTCACCGAGGAAGCCGGTCCGGACGAACGAAGTCTCCTTGGACGAGCGGTGATAGAGCCAGTTCACGATGTACACCGCGACCACGATCACGACGATCGCGACGATCAGCCAGAGGATCAATTCACCGACCAAAATCCCGGACATGTTTCCCTCCTTCAACCTTCCGGCGTTATCGCGCGCCGATCGCCTTGAATTTGCGCACCTGCTCCGTCAGCGCCCGTTCGACCGGTAGGCGCTCCATCGAGGAGGCGCCATAAAAGCCGTGGCAATGACGGGTGCTTTTCATGATGAAGTCAGCATCGTCGGGGTCGGCGATCGGGCCGCCATGGGCGAGCACCAGAATGTCCGGATTGACGCTGAGCGCGGCAGCGGCCCAGGTGTCGATGTGGGCCGGGCAGTCGTTCAGTCTGGGCGCCGTCTGCGCACCGATCGTGCCGCCGGTCGTGAGCCCCAGATGGCAGACGATGATGTCAGCACCGGCGATCGCCATCGCGGCGGCTTCCTTCTCGCTGAAGACGTAGGGCGTCGTCAGCAGATCCTTCTCGCGCGCCTTGGCGATCATGTCGATCTCGAGCGCATAGGACATGCCGGTCTCCTCGAGATTGGCCCGGAAGACGCCATCGATCAGGCCGACGGTCGGGAAGTTCTGCACGCCGGCAAAGCCGAGCGCCTTGAGCTGGTCGAGAAAGACGTCCATGTCGCGGAATGGATCGGTGCCGTTGACGCCCGCGAGCACCGGCGTCTTGGCGACGACGGGCAGGACCTCGCCGGCCATCTCGAGCACGATGGCGTTGGCGTCGCCATAGGGCATCAGGCCTGCGAGCGAGCCGCGCCCGGCCATGCGGTAGCGGCCGGAATTGTAGATAACGATGAGGTCGACGCCGCCGGCCTCCTCGCATTTGGCGGATAGACCTGTACCGGCGCCGCCGCCGACGATCGGCTCGCCGCGCTTTGCCATGTCGCGGAACCGTCTCAGGAGTGCTGCGCGCTCAAACCGGGCCATCGGTCACCTCGCTAGTCTCCGGCGCGCCCCGGCGCGGCCGAACAGGGTTCGGAAGGCGCCGACAATGGTGGAGGCGAACTCGGGATCGTTGATGTTCTGTTTGACGCGGATGAGCTGGCGGCTGCCGGTCTGTCGCACCGTGCGGTCCAGCGCGCGGAACAAGGCGGCGTCGGCCTCCGGGTCCCAGAACGGCTGGCGCGGTGCATCGAGTGCGGAGACGCCGCCCTCAGGCAGGAAGAAACGGACCGGCCCGTCCATCTGGTTGAGGCGCTCGCCGATCCAGCGGCCCATGCGCTCGTTCTCCTCCGCCGTGGTCCGCATCAACGTGACCTGCGGATTGTGGACGTGGAATTTGCGTCCGCGGTAGCGCTCGGGGATGGTCTCGGGTGGGCCGAAATTGACCATGTCGAGCGCACCGACAGATCCGACATAGGGCACGCGGGTGCGGATGATGGCGCCGAACCGGTCTTCAGTTGCCGGAAACGCGCCGCCCATCAGGAGGTCGCAAATTTCGGTCGTGGTCAGGTCGACGACGCCTGCGATCTGGCCGGAGTCGACGAGTTTTTCCATCGAACGCCCGCCGACGCCGGTGGCGTGGAAGACAAGGCATTCGAACTCCTCACGCAGGTCCGCCGCGATCTTCTGCACGGCCGGCGTCGTAACGCCGAACATGGTGATGCCGATCGACGGCAGGCCGGTGGCCGCAGTCCGGTCCCTGGCTTCGCGCTGGTCGAGGCGCGCCTTCGCCATGCCAGCGATTGCGTTGGCGCCGTTCGACAGCACCGCGCGCGAGATCGAGTTGAGTCCTTGCACGTCCGTGACCGAATACATCATGGCGATGTCGGCAGGGCCGACATAGGGTCCGACGTCGCCGGAGGCGACAGAGGAGACGATCAGCTTGGGCACGCCGACGGGCAGGATACGCATGCCCGGCGCGACCAGCGACGCCGCGCCCGAGCCGCCCGCCGAGATTATCGCGGCGACATTGCCCTGGCGCCGCAGCCAGTTGGCAAACGCGTCCGCCATCGCCGTCACGGCGGCGCCGCGATCGGCACCGAACACGGCTGAGCCGCCGCGCCCGTGATTGAGGGCGATTTCCTGCGCGGAGACGTCGCAGCTGGCCTGCTTGCCGCTGGTGGAGACGTCGACGAGGCGCGTGCGCAGACCGCTGCCGGCAATGATGTCGCGTATGAAGCGGAGCTCGGCCCCCTTGGTGTCGAGTGTGCCGACGACCAGCACGACCGGTGGCCCGGACGGCTGTGACGTCGCCGGCTCGCGCTTGCGCCGCGCGCTGTCGTCGAGGCGAGCGACCTGCGTCGAGAGCGTGCGGGCCGCCGCCTCGATCCGGGCGATCGGGGCGGGTTGCGACCAGCGTGTCGGCGGTGTCGGGTTGGAGATGTAGATCCGAATTGGGCCGCTCGGCCGCGCAGGCTTCGGCGTGGCCTTCACGTCGGTCCCCGCCGCGGGTACGTCGAGATCAGGCGTAAGCTCGGCGTGCAGCCCGACGCCCAGCAGGCGTTGCTGCAGCTCGCGGTCGGCGGCAAGCCGCATCGAGTCGATGATGCGGTTGATGCGTCCGTTGACCATGATCGCGACATTGCGCGAGACCGTCGTCGCTACGCCGATGTTCTGCTCGATCACGAGCACGGCCATGTCGCCGTCCTCACCGAGTCGCAGCAACATCTCTTCGACCTGGGCGACGATGACGGGTGCAAGCCCCTCGGTCGGTTCATCCATGATCAGAAGATGCGGGTTGGTCAGGAGCGCGCGCGAGATGGCGAGCATCTGCTGCTCGCCGCCGGAGAGCTGGCCGCCGCCATGGTCTTTCCGCTCGGCGAGCCGCGGAAACGTCTCGTAGATGCGCTCGACAGTCCAGGCGCCTGGCCGCATGCCGCCGGCAAGCCGCAAATGTTCGTCGACGCTGAGCGAGCGCCAGAGCCGGCGTCCTTGCGGCACGTAGCCGACGCCGAGGCGGGCGATATGGGCCGGCGGCCGCCGGGTGATGTCCTCGCCGCGAACACGGATGGAACCGCCGCTCACCGGCACCAGGCCCATGATCGCCTTGCACAGCGTGGTCTTGCCCATGCCGTTGCGGCCGACGACGGAGAACACACCGGTATCGAGCGAAAGGTCGACGCCTTGCAGCGCATGCGAATGGCCGTAATAGACGTCGAGGCCCCGGATATCGAGCGCGGCTGCGGCACGGCGGACCTCATTCATGGCCGCCTCCGAGATAAAGCTCCTGCACCTCGGGATCGGACTCGATCTCCTGCGGCAGCCCTTCCTTGAAGATGCGGCCGTTGTGCATCATCGTGACGCTCTCGACCACGCGCAGCGCCACGTCCATGTCGTGCTCGATGATGATGTATCCGATATGCGCCGGGAGCGAGGTCAGGATCTCGACCAGCTCCTGCCGTTCGGTCGGCGAGAGGCCAGCGGCCGGCTCGTCGAACAGCACGAAGCGCGGCGCGCCGGCGAGCGCCAGCGCGATCTCGAGCTGGCGCTGCTGGCCATGGGCGAGCTCGGCGACGGGCTGGTCCTTCACGCCCGCGAGATGGACGGCCTGCACGAGATTGTCGGCCGCATGCATCAGCGCGTCGTTCTGCCCGGGACGCAGGAACGAAAAACGCCCACGCGAGACGCCGCGGCAGGCGAGATAAACATTGTCCTGCACGGTGAGGCCGGGAAACAGAGCGGAGATCTGATAGGTCCGCCTGAGGCCGCGGCGGATGCGTTCATAGGGTGGGAAGTGGGTGACGTCTTCGCCGAAGAAACGGATGGTGCCGGAGGAGGGCGGAAAGTCGCCGGTGATGCAATTGAACAGCGTGGTCTTGCCTGCACCGTTGGAGCCGAGCACCGCACGCCGCTCGCCCGGCCGAACGGTGATGGTGACGTCGGTCAGCGCCGCCAGCGCGCCGAACAGCCGCGTCACGCCGCGCAATTCCAGCGCGGCTCCGGCGCCGACCGCCGAGAGGCGTTGCGCGACGCTATCCATGGCCGCGTCCTCCTCCGCCTGCGCGGTTCGCAGCAGGTCGCTGGCTCTGGCGCCAGCGTTGCCACAGGCCGATAACGCCGTCCGACGACCAGAACACGATGGCAAGGAAGCCGAGACCGATCAGCAGCCGGAAGCGGTTGCCGTCGAGTCCTATCTTGACCAGGAAGTCGAGTGCGAAGGTCCGCAGCAGGACGAAGATCAGTGCGCCGATGTAAGGGCCAATAGGCCGCGTGATGCCGCCGACGACGGCAATGATGAGAACATCGATGCAGGCGCCAACGCTGACCGAGCCCGGCGAAATCTGGCGGTAGTTCCAGACTTGGAGCACGCCGGCGAGCGCCGCGATGAAGGAGGCGACCGCATAGGCCGCGACGCGGTGCGCGTTGACGTTGAAGCCGAGCGCCGCCATGCGGCGCGGATTGTCACGGACGCCCTGGAGCGCCAGACCGAATGGCGCGCGGGAGACGTATTCGACGGCGAAGTAGCAGAGCGCGGCGACGGCGAGCACGATATAATAGAACGGAATATCGGCGCGCCAGTCGACACCCCAGAAATGCGGCGTAGCGACGGTGTTGATCCCGGTGTGACCGTTGAAGATCGCCCAATTCTGGTTGGTGAAGTAATAAAATGCCGCGCCGATCGCGAGCGTGATCATGATGGTATAGATGCCCTCAGTGCGCACCGCGAGCGCGCCGCCGAACGTGCCGAAGATCGTCGCAAGCGCGAGCGCCATCGGCACGGCCAGCCACCACGGCCAGCCCAGGCTGATATTGGCATTGCCGCTGACGCCGAATACTGCGACCATGTAGGCCGCAAAGCCCGCGATAGTGAGCTGCATCAGGCTGACCATGCCGGCATAGCCGGCCAGCAGCATCAGGCTCAGCGCCATGGTACCGAGGATCAAGGTCGTCGCAAAGATCTCGATCAGGAAGAAACCGTTGGCGATCAGCGGCATGATCAGGAGGATGACCGCCACGATCCAGGCCGCTGGATTGTTGATCTCCGGCCATCCGCGCAGAGCCGGGCGCTGCGCTGTAGCGGGGCGGACCTGAACGCGGGCATCGTGGGTGACGGACATCTCAGCGCCTCGCAAGCAGGCCCTGCGGCCGTAGCGCCAGCACCACCACCATGATCAGGAACGTCACGACGATTGCGTAGGTCGGGATATAGACAGAGCCGAGTTGCTCGGCGAGGCCGATGATCAGCGCGCCGAGTGCCGCGCCCGGGATCGAGCCCATGCCGCCGACGATCACGACCACGAGGGACGCGAGCAGGAAGCGGATGTCCTCGCCGGGTGACAGCGACTGGAAGGTTCCGCCGACCACGCCGGCGATGCCGGCCAGCCCGGCGCCGAGTGCAAAGACGAGGACGAACACGACCTGGATGCGTACACCGGTCGCAGCGAGGATGTCGCGGTCATCGACGCCGGCGCGGATGATCATGCCCATGCGCGTTCGGTTGAGCGCTAGCCACATCGCGATACCGATCACCGCGGAGGCGGCGAAGATCACGAGCCGCACCAGGGGATAGCGCAGATAGACTGGTTCGCCGGAGGATTTGATAGCGGTGATCAGCGGCAGCTCGATCGGGCCGATCAGCCAGTTCGGGGTCTGGATCTGATAGAAGTCGCCGCCGCAAGCCCACAGCATCAGATCGGCAAACACGATCGACAGCCCGATCGTGACCATGGTCTGGCGCAGGTCCTGGCCCTCCATGCGGCGGAACACGATGACCTGAAGCAGGACACCGACCAGCGCGGTCAGGATGAAGGCGATAATGAAGCTGAGGATCCACGATCCGGTCGAGGCGCTGATGGCGTAGCCGATATAGCCGCCGAACAGATAGAGCGATCCGTGCGCGAGGTTGACGTTGCGCATCAATCCGAAGATCAGCGTGAACCCGCTGGCAACCAGGAAGTAGAGCCCGCCGAGCGTGATGCCGTTGAACACGGCATTGAGGAACACCCGCTTGCGGCCGATCGCGTCTTCAAGGCCGGGCGGCCATACCGCGAAGATGAGCCAAAGCGCAAGCGCGACCGCGATGATCACGATGAGCGCCCAGGCTGGATGGCGTTCGACGAAGCGCGTCACGATAGCCGCTCCGTGCTGGCCTCGCTCTGCAAGCGGGAGCAGGGAGAGGTGAGGCGGCAGCGACCTTGCTCGACGTCGTGCTTCGAATACAGCTCGGACAAGCCCGTGCAGGCTGCATGCCTCGCCATGGACGTGAGTCCTCCCAGGACTTGACGATGCTCTTTTGGTATCGCCTTCCACACATTCTAGCGAGAGCGAGGTTGGTGTATTTGACCGTCAGTATCTTTTCGCGCTGTCAGGCACGTAAAACCTTGGCGGCACGGCGGTAATCGGTGGGCGCCATCCCGACATTGGCCGTGAAGAAGCGGGTGAATCCGCTCTGGGAGGAGAAGCCGAGATCGAAACCGATATCGGCGATCGGCGCTTCGCTGGCGACGAGAGCTTCGAGCGCCTGTTCCATGATCAGCGTGTTGAGATAGAGATGCGGCGTGACGCCGGTCTGGGTGCGGAACAGCCGATAGAAATGTGGCCGCGAGAGGCCGGATTCCCGCGCGATCGTGTCGAGCTCCATCTCGGCGCCCGGACTTTCCGACATCAGCTTGATGCATTTGCGCACGCGGAAGTCGGTGACGGCACCACTCGCGCGCGCCTCGCGTGCGATTCCGGCCTGTTGCCAACTTTCATCGTAGCAGATGTCGATCAGCCGCCGCAGCTCCCCGTCGAGGCTGGAAAGCGACGGTGCGCCGCACACGAGTGCCGCGGTTCGCCGGATATGCTTGTCGAGTGCGACCGTGCGCTTGAACTCAGTGCGGCCGAAGCGCAGCCGGTCGGCCCCGGGTGCATCGGGTGCGAACCACTCAGCATTGACGTAGAGCACGAAGAAGATCGCGCCGCCGTCGAGGTCGGACGGCAGGAAGTTGTGCGGCTCCCAGGGATTGACGGCGACGACGGAGCTTTCGGTCAGATCATAGTGCCCGTTGGAGACATCGATGCATGCCGACAGGCCACCGACATGGAAGATCAGATGACCTTCGCGGTGTGCATGCACGTTGAAAGGGCGGTTCAACTGATAGACTGTCGCCCGACCGAACCGGCCGTGAAAGACGGCGAGCGCCCGGCTCATGCCTTCCCCTCCCGAGTGTTCTTTGCTTTTCAGTCAGCGTTCAACAACCGGGAAGAGATTGCAAGCGCACAGAACGCCCGCGTCAGCAAGTCGCTCCCCGGTTGCGAAAGATGGAGGGATGCGTCAGTATTTCTTACATTCCGGGACGTTGCGGCTGGGCAGTCCGATCTTGGCGAATACCGCCGGATCGTAGCCGAGCGTCTGGTTCACGTTCGGGATCACCTTCACGACCTTGCTGAACAGGGCGCCCTTGCCGTCATCGACCACTTCGGTGACGAAGTTGGTTCCGATCGCCTGGCGGTTGGCATCGAGCTTGATCTTGCCGTTGGGAGCGTCGATCTCGATCTTCGCCAGGGCAGCTTTGAACTTGGCCTGGTTGTTGGATAGGTCGCCGTTAACCTCGCGCAATGCCAGGATCAGCGCCATGGTCGAGTCATAATAATTGGTCGCGAGCAGCGACGGGCTCGGGAAGCGCTTATTGGGCGGGAAGGCGTCCTGATAGGCCTTGACGAACTTCTGCCAGCTCGGATCCTCCCAGGTATCGGCCTGGCCGCTCGCCGCGATGGTGCCGATCAAGGCGTTCTTGGCGTTGCCTTTGGATGACAGGATGGTCTGGTCGATCATGATGGAACCGCCCATCAGATGCGCCTTGCCGCCGGCCTGTTGGTACTGGTTGAGGAAGTTGACGGCGTCGGCACCACCGAGCCCCAGATAGATCGCATCGACATCGTCGGGCAGGGCCGCGATGACGGAAGCAAAATCCTTGGTGCCGAGCGGCACCCATTGCCGGTTGGTGACCTGTCCGCCGGCGCCGCAGAATTCGAGCACCAGGCCGAACACCTGGGTGTAGATGAAGGAGTAGTCCTCGCCGACGGTTGCGATCTTGCGATAGCCCTTGGTCTCATAGGCATATTTGCCGAGTCCCACCTGCCACTGCGCGCCGTCCATGTTGTAGCGGAAGAAGTTGGGGGCGGGATCGACATAGGTGGCTTCCTGGGCGCCGGAGGCCGCATTGATGAAGGTCAGCTCGGGGTGGGTTTTGGCAAAGTTCTTTACCGCGATGCCCTCGTCGCCGGAGAGCGGCGACAACAGGATCTGCACCTTGTCCTGCTCGATCAGCTTCCGTACGGCGCGCACCGCGGAGTCCGGTGTCGCGTCGGTGGAGGCAACGATGAATTCAAGCTCCTTGTCGCCGACCTTCTTGCCGAGCACGTTGAGCGCGGTCTGATGACCGCGCATGCCGTCCTCGCCGAGCACCGTATAGGTGCCTTCGAGGGTCGCGGTGACACCCACCCGGATTTTTTCCTGCGCGATTGCCGCGCCTGAAAGAAACAGACTGGTAAGCGCGATCAGTCCCACACTGCACTTTGACATTGCACTCCTCCCTGTGACCCTGGGTCACCGATCCGAACGGGCGCGCCGCCCGTGGGTCGCAAAGGCGCCCGGCTTCTTGAGGGAAGGCTAACCGAAGAAGGATGCGGCGCACGCGTGGGCGCCTCGTCTGGTTTGACGGGCAGTCTCATTTTGAATGTTGCGGCGCGATTTCCTTCGCGGTGCAACAGATGGCCGTGCGGAGTACATTGCGGGGCGCCGACCCACGAGTCCCGGAAGCGTCAAGAGGCAACGAGGCGGTCGACTTCAGGACCGATGCCGAGCGATGCGATCAGCCGGATGCGTGTCCGATGGTTCGAGCTTCAGCGGACGGTAGACGGACTGGTTCGCGGGAACGAAACGGCCGATGGAAACTCGCTTGCGAAGGCTCGAATCTTCAGTTGAACACGCGATCCGTCTATCACCTCGAGTTGGCCGCAGCGGTTCAGGGTGTGCAACTTCCTGCCGGGCCACGCGGGTCCCGGTCCAAGAGCGTGGCGAACAATCTGTTTGAATGTCGTCGGCGACAGTTCGATGATCTCGGCCAGCCCGAGCGCAGCGCCGTAGCCGTCAGCACAATCCTGGACGGGCCGCCACAATCTTTCATTGATGGTGACGAAATTTCCTGCGGGTCGCGCGCTTGCGCGGTCGATCAGGACAGGATTGCTGGCATGCGGCAGCCAGGGGCCTAACAGGCTCTTTGCATAGAAAATTGCCAGCGAATCCGAATACCCGGCGGTTCCGTCGCGCCAGGCGGCAAACAGATAGTTCATTCCGTTGTGCCGCGTGATCGTGACGTCGGACAGCTCAATGCCTGAAAGGAGCGTCGCGTGTCGCTCCCACTTGTCCGGAAACCGTACGCATTTGTAGAGGGCCACGTCCCGATTTGTGGAGCTCTCCGGGATCATCCATAACTCGCCGTTGTCCTCGATCAGGAACGGATAGGACAGGTGCCAAGGCTCCTCCAGTACGGGTACGACCTCTCCGATGGGGCCCGTTTCATCGAACTCGATCGCCGAGATGATCCCTTTTCCGACCCGGTGATCGAGATCCTCGAAGAAGACGAATGTCCTGCCCCGCCACCTGACCGGAAAGGGATCGGCGTAAAAGCGATGCCCTGGATCTGCAAGGATGTTCCAGCCTGGCCCGGACAGATCTCCGGTATTCCAGACGCCTGCGCCCTGATTGAAGCGCCATCCGACTTGCCAATGCGGAGCATAGCAGCAGAGGCGATAGATCTCCTTGGCGATCGATGCTGCCAATCCGCGGACAACGTAGCCGGCGGGGTGCCGGCGGATGCTTTGCCCGGCGGAGCGTGCCAGTTCCGGCAAAATCCGCGGCCTTCCTGACAGGATCGCCGTTACCATGCTCAGGGTTCGTGCCATGACCGTATCGAGACCGCCGCTCAAGCCGACCGCGATTTCTCCGGAAGGATGGCCGCGGTCGAGAACCGAGCCATCACGCTCGTTGATGATTTCGATGACCGGCAGGTCGCCGGCGAGAATGGCCGCCAACGCAGCGTTCTCGCCGGCGGCTCCGTTGAACAACGGGCGGAGATGCAGCCGGGCGGAAGAGTTTGGATCGCTTGGGGCGCAGGTGAAATCGACAATCACATCAGCCGGGCCGGTGGGCGGCCGCGTGTCGTCCGGAACGATTTTCAGTTTGTCGGCGCCGCTGCGCTTGCCCCGATGCAAAACCAGGCGCTCGAGTTCGAACAGCGCATCGAGACCGACGGGCCTTGCCTGCGCCGTTGCGGTCCACGCGATTTGAACCGGAACATCCCGGCCGTCGATCGACAACGCATCGCGGCACATCCACCGCCGCGCATGCTCACGTTCGCAGCGAAACTCGATGATCATCTCGAGATAATCTACTCCGGCGCCCGCGATCAAATGATCTGGTCGAGGATTTGGACGTATTCCTCCACCATGGCATCTACCGAATAGCGTAGCTTCAGGCTTTTGGCGTTCTGTCGCAGTTCGTCGCTCAGGTTTTGGTCCGCCAGAATCGTGGATACGGCCGCCGACAGCTTCGCATGATCGGAGGCATCGACGAAGAGGGCTGTGGGTCTTCCTTCGAAAGACAGAACCTCGCGCAGGACGGGAAGATCGGTGACGACGGAAGGAACCCCGGCGCTTGCAGCTTCAACCGCGGCCAGGCCGAAGGTCTCGGCCTGGGTGGGAAACACAAACACATCCAGGCAGGCCAGAAAGTCCGCCATCCGGCGCGGCGGAATCTCGCCGACCAAATGCAATCTGTCGGATACTTTTAGCTCTTCCGCGAGCTGCCTCAGCCGTGCCTCGTCGGTTCCCTGGCCGGCCAGTGCAAGGTGCCAGGATGGTTCATCGGGCAAGAGACGTATCGCCAGGTCAAGCCGCTTGTGCGGGTGAAGCCTCGCGGCGCAGCCGAGCAGTATGCTGTCCTGCGGCAAATCGAATTGTCGTCGCGCAGTTTCCTTCGGCAGCGCGATCGATTTGTCGTCGAAGCCGTGCGCGACATGCGTCATGCGTGACCGGTAGGCCGACGGGTAGCGTGAGTACTCGCGCTGCATGTCCAGCGAGTTGAGCGTTATGTGGTCGAAGAAGCCGAGGCTGCCCATCGCGATGTCGGCTGCGCGGACCGGCCAGCTCATCGATAGTGCTGACGAAACCTGATTGGCGACAACAGGCGCGCGGCTGACGAGACGCGAGATCCCTCCGCCGATGACATTGCCGAAATGCTGGAAGGTCAGTACAGCGTCGGGCCTGACGGCCCTGATATTGTGGCCGAGTCTCCAGAGCATTCGCAGCAGGGCGAGCGGATCTCCGGGGCGGCTGGACGCGCAATAGAACGTATTCGGCGGCTCGTCGAAGGAGTCCGATTTGCGGAAGAAGAAAAGGTTTGAGACCTGATAGCCGCGTGCAGTCAGGCCGACACCAAGCAGTCTGGATATCTCCTGGGCTCCAGCGTTCTCGGCCTGGGTCTGCACGAGAAGAACGCGCGGCTTCGGCCTGCTGCTATCTGGTCGTGCGACGGACGGTGCGGTCGACGATCGCATCGTTGCCTCGCCCAATTCGGCGTTTGGCTGATAACGGAGCACGGATTCCTACCCGATGAGGGAATGGATTGTTGACCTTCTAGTAGCCATGGCTATCACGCCAAGCTCAAGCGGACATCGACAAGCGCACAACGGAGTTAATGCGTAGCCTGGGCGAACAGGTCACTTTCACAACGGAAATTCGTCGATTCCGGCGGGAATGCAGCGGTGCCGTTAACCAATCGGCCATGGCCATGCAGAAGGGGAGTAACCGCGGATTAACCATAGATATTTACGGTGGAGCAGGCCGCTGAACAGTGTTCGCCAGTTGAATCCGAGTAAAATCCATGACGTTCGGTCGCCCAGCAGACCCGACAAGTTCCGGATCGACCGGTGTCTCCGCGTCGTGGCAGACTCGCGGTGCGTCGAACGGTGAAGCTGGTGGACCCGCCGCGCGCTATGGCGGTGCGCTCACAGCCGCGGGCGCGTTCTCCTTTCTTCGGAACAACGCGCGCCGCATCCTGACGCTGGCTTTGGCGATCTTCGCCCTCGGCGTCGTCGTTGTATTGGTGATTCCAGTGCGATTTGCGGCGACCGCGCTGGTCGTTGTCGATCCCCGCGAGCAACGCGTCACTACGGAGCAGGACGTTCTGCCGGGTATAGGTCAGGATAGCGCCGCGCTGCAAAGCCTGGTTGAAGTCGCCAAGTCCGACGGCTTTCTCGAGCCGCTGATCGAGCAGCTCAAGGTTCGGGATGACGCGGACATTTCCGGGGGGCACACTGACCCCGCGCGCCTGCTCGAGCGATTCCGCAACCGCCTCGACATTTCCCGTCGTGGGCTGACCTATGTCATCGCCATCCGGTTCACCTCGAACCGGCCGGAGCGGGCTGCCTATTATGCCAATGCCATTGCCGAGGCTTTCGTCGCCGGCCAGGGGCGTATCCGCACCGAGGCGACGGACGAAGCCGCCGATTGGCTCGGCGGCCGGCTGAAGACATTGAATGACCGCTTGCGAGCCTCCGAGGATGCCGTTGCCGCATTCAAGGTCGAGCACCGGATCGTCAATGCTGGCAAGGACGCCACAACTCAGCAATTGCGCGTGACCGAGCTGTCGCAGCAAGTTGCTGCCGCGCGCGCCCGCACCGAAGAGGCGAAAGCCCGTTACGAGCAGGCGCAGCGCGATGTGAAGGCGAATGTCGAAGGACCCGCTAAGCAGGATCTCCTGAGTGCCCTGCGGGCGCAGCGATCGGCGCTTAACGACCAAATTGCGCAAAAGCGCGCGGTGTTGGGCGATCGCCATCCCGATCTCGTCATGTCGCACAGCCAGTTGAATGATCTCAACAGACAGATCGAGGTAGAACGGACGAAAGGTATCGAAACTGCAAAGTCGGAATACGAGGCGCAACGCGACCAGCAGAGGGCGCTGGAGAATCAGATGAAAGCGGCTGAATCGCAGCTCCTGGTCGATGGTCAGGCTCTCGTCCGGCTACAGGAGCTGCAGCGCGATGCCGAGGCCAACCGAAACATCTACGAACAATTTCTTTCACGGTCCAAGACCACGAATGAGCAGCGCCTTCTGCAGAGCTCTCAGACCAAGGTTGCTTCGGCTGCCATTCCGCCGCTTCGCTCCACCCTTCCGCCGCTGCCTTTGCTGCTTGCCGCTCTGGCGATTGGTTCGCTTCTGGCATCGACGGCGGCCGTGGCGGCTACGGGGCGGAGATCCAGCGAGTCCGTTCGGGAAACCCGCGGACCGGAGCCGGCTGCGCGCCAGCCCGAGCTATGGCCGCGCCCTCCCGTGTGGGCCCGTATCCCCGATCTGGCGCCTGGAGAGCTCGCCAGAAACGTCTGGCAGGGCGGGCTATCCGCGGCGACCGAACTTGATCTCAGTCCTCATCTGCGTCCGCTCGTCGAGAGGCTGGAAATGTTGCCAGGACCTCAGGGCAAGGTCGTTCTTGTCATGTCAGTAGGGAAGAAGGCCGGCGGCAACACCGTCGCGCGTTCGCTGAACCGGTGGGCTTTGAGCACGGGAAAACTGAGCGTCCTGATCCAGGTGCAGCCCGATCTCGGCGGTGCCGGCACCGCAGGGGCCAACGGGCACGTTGCCGGCGCCACCATGGCCGGTTTTCGCAGCGTGGACATGCTTCTCGGCGCGGGCCGGAGGCCAGAGTCGTTGTCTGCGGACGATATTCGTTCGGAGTTCGATCTGATCGTCGTCCATGCGACGTCCCTTGCTTTCCAACCCGAGGCGGCGGCTCTGGCGGCTTACGCCGATCTAATTCTGCTGGTGGTTCGTGAAGGTGCTGTCGATTCACCAGCCATGCGCAGAGCGACGGCTGCGATATCGAGATTTGGCGGTGTGCCGACCGGACTCGTGGTCAATCGCGCATCGCCCAATGCGGCGGACTCTTATCCTGAGGGCGAGGCCTTGGGCTTGGCTGGTTGACCCTCGTTCGGCAACGTGATGCCGAGGCGCCGTTGCCCTGGAATCGAGGCCGCGTCCTTAGTCGGTCGTGTCGGCGACACGGACGGAATACGCGTTGCGCTTGAAGAACGGGAAGCGCGAAAGCACCAGAATCGAAGGATCGACTCCGGCTAGCCGGCGGCACAGCAAATTCAGGACGATGGTCGCGAACGCCAGCGACACGGTCGCTGAGATCGCTGCGCCCAGCACCCCGAGCCAGGGAATGAGGACAAGAAATCCCACCAGCCGCACCGCCACATTCGCGGCAACAACCGGGACATATTTCCGCTCATGGCCAGTGAGCTGGAGGATGGCTGCGGACGGACCGCCAGCGGCCTGAATGGCAGTGCCGATTGCGAGCACGATCAGGACCGAATGCTGCGCGGCGAAATGGGGCCCGAACAGGTTGAGGAGGTAGGGGCCGCCAATCCAGATGATTACGAGCCCGCTGACCACGCAAAGCGCGGTCACCTCCGCCATGAGCTGCAGCGTCCGCTTGAATTCCTGGTGGTTCTTGCTGAAGTATAGCGAGGGAAGCCGGCGCGCCCCGAAACTATACAGGGCGGCCGACAGCATGGCGAAGATGTTGGCGAGGCGCGAAGCGGCGAAATAGATTCCCGCGGTCGTCGGGTCCAGCATCCAGTACACAAGGATGACGTCGAAGTACTGGTTGGCAACCTCGAGGATGGATGCGACCCAGAAATGCAGGGCACTCGATCTCCAGCGCGAAGGCTCCGAGCGAGCCGGCGTGCCGCGCAGGTTCGGCAGGGCTCGCGCAATCGCAATGATCTGCGCGACCACACCCACTGACATGGCAATCGTCATCACGGCGATCAATTCGGCAGGTTCGAGTTGTCGATGACCGAACAGCACTGCAAGCAGAAACAGGACGACGCCGACCCGCCAGAAGAGCTCCCTGTTTCCTTCTCCCATGAGAATGCTGACCAGCGAGCGCGCGATCTGGCTGCCGAGCATCAGCCCGGCGTTCACCGCAGTATAGGCCGACACCGCCAGTATCAGCAGCCACCAATCGCCTCTGATGTTCGCCGCCAGTGCGATCGCGGCGACTGCAACCACCATCGCAACGAAGGAGATCTTCAGGCTCGATAGGAGCACACCTTTCGTGAGGTCGTGCCGATCGCCCACCTGGTACTCGTTCAGGAAACGCACCAGAAGCGATTCCTGGCCGACCAGTCCCACGACGGCCGCGATCTGGGCGACCGAAATCCAGGTCGCAAAGATGCCGAACCCATCCGGCGACATTGTTCGTGCCGCCAGCGAGAACAATGCGAACGCAAGCGCACCGCTGGCGACCTTCAGGAGGATGGTCCCGGCAACACCGCGCGTCACGTCGCGTCGCATGAATTGGATGATGGATTCGATCATGAAAGTTACGAGGGCGGCTTCCCGAGGGAAACACGTTACGATACCGGCGGCAGCCTAGCACGCGAAAAGACCGCGAGTGTTAATGTGCGGCTTCCAGGATGTTTCCGGCCGCGACTGCTGCGACGGTGCGCCGGGTGCATCATGGTGGAACACCATCGTTCCAGCTGTCCCAGATAGAGCAAGGCCCGCCTCACCGAACAACGGCACAGCGCCGCGCAGCTTCCGGCGGGAGGCGATATCGGCCGCTCAACTGCGCAATGGCACGCCGGTAAGCACCGCCGCGCGCGATCCGCGATAGCAATTTATTAACCGTGCTTAAGGAAGGTCAGGTCATGGCCAGCCTGCAGACCGAGGTGAATTCCGGGGTACCCGAAAGCGCGATCTGGAAAACGCGCGGCGCCGGCGTGGAAAAGCTTGCCAGGATCGTCATCGGCAGTTCGATCACCGTCAATGTGGTCGCATCGATGGGCACCTTCAACGCCGCGCTGCTGCCTGCGGAGTTCACCAATCTGCAACAGGCGATCGCTCTATTGATGTGGGGCGTCCTGATCTACGCCAGTGCCTTCGTGCGTCCACGGCTGCGGCTGCAGTTCAATCCCGACCTGATCGTGCTGGTGGCATTCTATGCTCTGGCCGCCATTTCCGTGGCCTGGAGCAGCGTCGGCGCCGCTGCGATCATGAAGAGCGCGGCGCTTGTGGTGACGACCTTCGGTGCGTTCTGCCTCATCACGCGCGTCGACATCGACGAGATCGTGAGGTCGACGGCGCTCGGTCTCTTCATCCTGGTCGCCGCATCGGCTTTTTGTGCGGTCTTCGTGCCCGAGATCGGGGTAGACCAGAGCTGGATGCACAATGGTCAGTGGCAAGGAATCTATGAATCGAAGCAGACGCTCGGCTTCATCAGCGCATATCTGATGTTTTTTGCCTGCTATCGGAAGATGAGGGGGCAGGGGTGGGT
>NZ_JAACFT010000050.1 GCF_029051685.1 Bradyrhizobium sp. CSA207
GCCAGCTCCGGCACCGTCGCTACCTCGCGCAGGGCCTCCAGGGCAATCTTGGCTTTGAACGCGGCATCGAACTTCTTGCGTGACTTCGTCATATCCGTGCTCCATCGGTTGAGACAGAGCAGGACGCCTCACACCTTAACTTTTGGTCCTATTTCCGGGGTCCACTTCACTCACCTCCTTCTCTAGGAGCGGCTCGCAATCGATGTCCTCGTTCTGAAAACGGCGTAGCGGCAGATACGATGATGCCAACACGTCCTCGAGAATGCGGTCGCCATCGATACTGCCCGCGGAAGATCCGGTTGTTCTTGGCCACTGTGCTGTTCGCTGCTCAGCCAGCCTGATCTCGTTCCTGAGCGCCTCAACGTTCGCTCCGGCCAGTGATGTGGCAAGTTCGGCGCGCCCTCGGATGAACGATGGGGCCGGGCACCGTTCGCTTTCCTGGATAGCACACGCTCCCAGATTGCCTTTCGTCATGATCGAGGGCGATCCAACTTCGGAATCTGTCAAAGCGGTAGCTGAATCAGACGTTTGGTGGATTGGCCGAAGGTCACTTAGCTGCTGCTCAAAGTTCGCTTGGTCCGCGGACGGGGGTGCTGGTGACCTGGTTTGTCCGCTCAGGTCGTCCGGCTGTTCCGGCGCCCGTTGATGCTGCCGCAGGAGACCGTAAGCTTGAACGGTGTCTTCTGCAGTGTTCGGTGTATCGATATTCATTGCGTTCCCCGCGAGCATAGGTGCATCGGCCCTATTTTGTAAGGAGGCGGCTTTCGAGAAGCTGACGAGTCAGACAAGGAATGCCACTGACGCCCAAACTTTTTCGATCGCTTCCCGCTCAGCTGCCATCACTGCGGAGTAGAGCGCCCCACGAACCTTGCATCGGCGGCGCGGATCCACCCTCCGCCACGAAGCGGACGACTCGTAGCCTGCAATAGCACCACTACAGGCTGTCAGAGCCGTGGGGCTATAGGGCTCTCTCCTTTCCAGTCGCGCTCGCCGTCGTGGCTCGCTGCGGCGGCTGCGGCCCAGGCACCCTCAAGATCTATCGAGTTCAGCCGCAGGACACCAACAGCGACTTCGCCGTTCTAGACAACTTTGAACTATCGACCTCTAAAGTCGCCGTCAGGTGCCACGTCAGGTCAACGATCATTGCGGATTCGATAGTTGTGGGAAGATCTGCCTGGCTGTCACACGTTGGAAAGGCCGCGCCCAAGCGGTGCTCGGCCCTGGTCCCGTTGAGTATCGTGGCTTGGATCCAGATTGGCGTGGTTGCTACAATCGTGGCTGGTATCAAAGAGTTGCTATGGGAGCGTGCAACTCCAGATGGGCCGCGAGAAAGACGGCGGTTTTGAAGGCAACCAGACGGCTGTTGGAACGAGCGGCGCAGTTAGCCATGCTCTCTGATGGGAGGGCAGGGTCTCGTAGCGATGCCGATCGGCGGTTCCTCCCATTCATTTTGAGGCGCGAGCGATTGTTAGGCCCGCATTCTCCAGCGCATCCAAAACCCTATCAGCAATCGCCCGCGGATCGCGCTGGTCCTCTATTCTTACGTTACAGGCTAACGTAGCAGCGATAATCGCGCGCGCCGTTTTGCGCTGGAGGCAATCGTACTCGGCATACTCACCGCAAGTATTGCAGGTAATCACTGGTCGGCCAGTCCAGGGATCGTGCATTGCGATCTCACACCAGTTTTCTGTGTAACATTTCGGACACAGCATAGATCGAGATTTCCTTGTGGTCTCAGCTCGCGCGCTACATGGTCGCCAATTGAACGACTGCTTGATACCAAAGCCGCAGAAGCCATCGATACTCCGGAGGTCGTGTTGCGCGTCCCGAAAAACGCGATCGAGGCGGGCACGGAAGCAATCCAGGCACTCGAAGGGGCGCTCCGGCGTGAGCGACCAGTTGCCGCATCTGTGCCGACAATGCCTTCGATGGCGCCGCCTCGGTGCCCTTCTGGAACCGGCGCTGAACGGAGCACGGCGAGCATCTGCACCTCGATATCCCGCGGCGGTTCAATGTCCGTTCGACATAGAGCCGGCCGTCCCACGGACCGCGCTCTCACTACGCGTCCCGACAATGACGTCCTCCAGAGTATCGAGATCGCACACAATCCATGGCCTTCCTCTGCCGCCGTCCCGCCGAAGATCTCGCGAGCACGGGCGCTCCGATAGCCCGCCCGCTGTACGAAAAGCGTTTCCGGATCAGTCGCCTTAATGGCTGAAAGTACCATCGAAAATCCGTTCCGCTGAACGAAGTTGCGAGCCGATCTCTCCGCCTATCACGACCGCCTCGCTCATAAAGTGTGCTGCCGTTGGTTGCTGCACTTGCTCACGTGATCCCGCATCGAGTTGTCGTCCTTTGGAGCAGACGCGATCTTGGCAACAAGAGCGGTGCCGTGTTCTTTTTGCAAGACGACGGATGACATCATGTTCGTCATCCGTCACGCAGCGCACTCCAATTGCCGATAGCCGCAGCGGCTCGACGACAGATCGCCACTTCGGGCCACTCTGGTCAACGCATTTCCCATATGCGAACTCCTGCTCGGTGAAACGAGCAGTCTCGGTAAAGCGGCAGGCGTCGCAGCAGCATGAACAACAGCTATCGCGTAGCGCTGATTGTTGAGCGTCGGGGACGCATACATATTCTTCTTTCGGCTCACGAGGCTATTTTTTCAGTTCGTACATCCGCGATCTGTCATTCCTTCCTGTCAACCGGTTCCAGGCCGGAATTGTTAAATCGTCAAAAGCTTCCAAGACCACCTTGCGTGCAATCGAAATGATGCCCTGCTCGCTCAGGGTCGCCAAGACGGCCATAGGATGACCGCCTTGGACATGCGACCTGCTCGATGGGCCGATCATTGGGCCGCGAATGAAGCGGGCATGGATAGGAGGATGGGTATCGAACACTATGCCAACGTGCATGCCTACAGCTGCCCCGTTTCGGCGGGAGCAACCCATTTGCAGGTTCGTGGTAGGTGGATCACGACCACCTAAGTTGGGGTATGGCCTCCCACTTCCTTTCCACTCTGAGGAGCAACGCGCTGATCTCCGGACGGCGACCTCCGCCGCGAGCAATATCTCAAATCGGGCAATCGCCACGCGGCGATGCTGTTCCGATCTTAGCATCCGGTACTCCTGCACTCCCGGTTTCATCGCGAGATCTTGCAATGATTCGCCGAGGCTGCCTCACTGAGGCGTTTGGGGGCACCGCGGGCGTTCTGCAATCTGAGCTCGAAAGCTGTTGTACGGCCAGGCACGGTCGCCAGCTGCACGGAGACCTTACAATCTGACGCTACGTCCGATTCAAGCCCTTATGTCGAGAGTCGCGCATTTGGCGCGGGATCTGACGAGATCCACCAGTGAACCCAACCTCCACTATCATTTTGCGTTGGCGTGGTGTTTCCAAGCGGGCGTTCTCAACCGAGAAGACGGCAGTGAAGCTTACTCGACGCGCTTGGGCTTATTGCGAGTGGCTTGTCGCATCTCAGACATTGACAGAGCGGGCGGCAGATGACGGCAAATGAGGTGCTTTTGCGAAGGCCAGCCTACGGGATCTTACGTAGGTCATGTGTCGCATTTTCTTGATCTAAAAATTGCATCGTCTTTTGCATGAAGCAGAAGAAGCCATTCTCCGACGCCAAACATTGGCGAGGCCGTGCGGAAGCGACGCGAGTAACAGCGGAGTCGCTCGAGGACGACACATCCAGATGCAGGCTCCTCAAGGTCGCTGAGGAGTATGATAAGCTGGCTCGCCTCGCGGAGGAGCGGCAAAGAAATGAGGTTGACGGGCAGTTCTGATCGCCGCCGGAGCGAACGGTTGCATCGAAGGTCAAGGCGTTGTGATCGCAGCGCGGAAGCCTCTCCGTTGGACGGCTCTAGGGCTGAACTGCGAAACGCCCTCATACGGTAACGCCAATGAGCGAGGCTGCTGAATGAGTGCGGTCCGCGCGTCCGAGCCTCTGGCCGTGAATCAATTGTGAGTCAGGGGGGTCGGCCACATAGATGACGCATTGACGGGGTCTCAGGCGGCAAGCCGGCTAACCGCTGGACATGAGAAAGAATGAGATGAAAGCCCACCGTCAGATGGTCGCAAGAGCGAAATTACAAGCCTCTCGCTCGACGAACTGGCGAAGCATTGGCGTCGCTTTGCATCATCAGCCGAAGCCGGGGACGTATCTTGCGGTGACAAAGTAGCCGGTTCGCCGGATCATGCCACGCGAATTGGCTTCCGCCGCCATTTTGGCTGCGAGGCGTTTCAGTCGAATTCTGGCATCTTGCACCAAACACGGGTTAGCTCAACGCCATAACGTTGCGGACTTGTTAAGGCCGAGGCGAGCAGAAGCTCCTGCCGGCATGGGTTGCGTAGCCAAACCATCGTAGATGTCTGCGCGGATCGTCTGCATCAGGCAAGTTCGCAACGAAGTCACTCATGACGAGAAAATCCAACTGAAAAGCATAGTCGAAAGACCAACCACAACAGAACTCTTCGGCGGGCGATTCCGGACTGAACCGATGGTTATTCATCGAGATAGGTTCCGTGCAGATGATCAGGAGTATTTGGGACTGCCTATGCCGGGGTCGCAGCCGCTCGATGTATGAGTCGGACGACACGAGTGGTGCGGGAGTCAACTCTATCGGTCGAAACAAGGAGAACCGCGTGAGGAAGCAAATTGTAGAAAGACTCGAGGCGGGGCGCGTACGCGATGGCCGATTCGCCACCGCACCGGGATCTGGTCCGGTCTCTTCTACGTGCAGGGGCCTTGTGGCTGTCAGCTCAAGATCATCGGCTTCGTCCGTCCGGGATGGGAGCATGTCTCTGTGTCGACGCCACGGCGTTCTCCAAACTGGGACGAAATGTGCCTCGTCAAAGATCTGTTTTGGGATCAGGAGGAATGCGTGATGCAGCTGCATCCTCCTCGTTCGCAGTATGTGAACAATAGTCGCTATTGCCTGCATCTCTGGAGGCCGACACGTCAGGTCATTCCGTTGCCTCCGGCAGCCTTCGTGGGCATCCTCGGGCTCGGGCCGTCTGAAGCGGCAATTCTGTTTGCGCAGATGAGTGCGGTGTCATAACTGATCTCGCCGCGTCGGTGTTAAGTCGAGCGGCGGCAAAGTACTCTGCTGTTCCCGCAGATCATCTTCGAGAGTCCAGACGGATTTCCGCACCACAGCCATGGGCGATGAGCACACCGTCGATGGAGCTTAGGTGACCTAATGATGCACAGGCCCGCCAAGAGCGTGCGGGCCACCACTCTGCGCCCCAGAGCCCAACCGGCTGCGCTTTTGAAGGCGACGGGAGGCAACGCTCGCAGAGGCGGCTCGTCCGGACCACCAGTGATTGTGCGGAATGTGAGGCGCATAACCACACCAGCGCGGAATCGGCCGGGTGACGAATTAGAGCAGATTCGTCGGTCCGTTATACGTGTGGCGCGGCCAAACCACATCGGTATCAGGAAAGGATCCTGTGGGGCGCAACCACCGTACGCATTGGGTAGTTGCCTGAGTGAGGCGCGTCGAGGAATGTTGTTACCTGTGCCGCGATGCTGCGAGGAAATCCTGCATGAGAGGCGGTTAACTAGCCTGATATGAGCGCCATCCCGGCGCAACTCGGCGATAATTCTCGTTTGATACCAGGCAAGAGTGTTGCTTTGCGGAGCTACGCACGACGGTATCGTCTGTATGATCGAGCGAAAGCCTTGGGGGTACTGTGGAAGGCGAAGGCAATAGCGGCCACAACGGCGCGCCGGTCCGCCGCGACTGGGAACGTGCCGAGGCGGAAGGGGTTTACGCGCTGCCATTTGCTGACCTCCTATTTCAGGCCCACACCGTTCATCGCGGCAATTTCGACCCAAATCACGTCGAAACCGCAAGCCTGCTCAGCATCAAGACCGGCGGTTGTCCTGAAGATTGCGCCTACTGTGCACAGAGCGTGCATTACGACACTGGCCTGAAGGCAACTCGCTTGATGGATCGCGCTGATGTGGTCGCCGCCGCGCAGCGCGCCAAGGCCGCCGGGGCGACTCGCTTCTGCATGGCCGCGGCCTGGCGCAGTCCAAAGGACCGCGACCTCGATCAGGTCTGCGACATGATTGCCGCCATTAAACGTGTTGGCATGGAGACGTGCGTAACGCTCGGCATGCTCACGCCAAAGCAAGCCGCACGGCTCGCCGACGCCGGCCTCGACTTCTACAATCACAACGTGGACACTTCGCCGGAGTTCTACCGCAGCATCATCACTACCCGGACCTTGCAGGATCGCATCGAAACTCTTACACGCGTGCGCGAGGTGGGCATCAAAGTCTGCTGCGGCGGCATTATTGGTATGGGTGAGCACGTCGAGGACCGTCTCGGCATGCTGGTACTGCTCGCCAATCTTCCCAACCATCCGGAAAGCATACCGATCAACCTCTGGAACGAGGTGAATGGCGTGCCGGTGAAGGTCACGGCGGACCGTCCCGATCCGATTGCCCTGGTGCGCCTGGTGGCGACCGCGCGGATCATGATGCCCAAGAGCGTCGTACGGTTGGCCGCAGGGCGCCAGTACATGACTGATGAACTCCAAGCGCTATGCTTCTTTGCGGGTGCGAATTCCATCTTTGTCGGCGATGTGTTGCTGACTACCAAAAACCCACAACTTGACCGTGACGCAAGTTTGCTCGCCCGGCTCGGCATTACGTTTGGACTCGCTTAGGTTATCAGAACAATAGAGGTGCTGCGCGCAAGCGATCAGCGTAGGTGAGAAATGCAGATTGTCTTGATGAGGGGAACGATTCATTGCGCCTCGGTAACTGAATCCGACCTGCACTATGAAGGCTCGATCTCGATTGATCGCGCGCTCCTGGACGCGGCCGGTATCCTGATCAACGAACGCGTCGAACTCTACAATCTCGAGACGGGGGCACGCTTTGCAACGTTTGTGACAGAAGCGCCACAGGGATCCGGCACCGTAGACGTGAACGGTGCGGCGGCGCGATTGGCGATGCCCGGAGATAAGATAAGTATCGTCGCATACGCGTCATTTGACGAGGAGGATGCAAGAATCTTCAGGCCGCACATTGTGCTGGTTGATCGAGAAAATCGCATCCTGCCGGTTTGAATCCAAGCAGCCAACGCGGGAAGACCCCGCTCTTCACCGCCCGTTGGCGTTTTGCGCATCCACCGTTGCTCAGCGAGTGAAGAATGAGTTCCATCGTTGCCGCTAAATTCGCCAGCTATATGGCAGGCTTGGCTGCGCTTAAAGAAGACGACCGCCTGCGCAGTCTCAGGCCGCGCACCGGGGCCGACTTTTCATCAAACGATTATCTGGCCCTGGCGAGCGCGCCGCGCATGAAAAAGGCCATCGTGACAGCGCTCGAAGCCGGTACTCCGATCGGAGCCGGCGGATCACGGCTTCTGCGCGGCAACTGCGAGGAGCACGAATGCCTCGAAGCAGAGGCGGCGCGGTTCTTCGGGGCGCAGACCGCGCTTTTCTTCGGCGGTGGTTATGTCGCAAATTTTGCGGTGCTGACAACGTTGCCGCAACGGCACGACCTGGTCGTCCTTGATTCCCTGGTTCACGCCAGTATTCACGAAGGCGCGCGAGCTGGCCGAGCCGCGTTTCGAATTAGCGCCCATAACGACCCCCAGGCTATCGAAGGCGCAATTCGCGACTGGCGGACCGCGGGCGGAGCGGGGCAGGTCTGGATCGTAGTCGAGAGCCTCTACAGCATGGATGGCGATTTCGCGCCGCTTGAAGATTTGCTCGCGATCGCGGACCGGCACGATGCGTTCTTGGTTGTGGACGAGGCTCATGCCACCGGCGTTTACGGCGAGCAGGGACGAGGGCTCACTGCGCCCTATGAAGGACGCGAAAATCTCCTCGTTGTTCATACCTGCGGCAAGGCGCTGGGAGCTGCCGGCGCGCTTGTCACCGCCTCTGGCGTGCTGCGCGACTTCATAGTCAATCGCTGTCGCCCGTTTATTTTCGCGACTGCCCCTTCGCCGTTAATGGCGGTGGCCGTACGGGAGGCTCTGTTGATCCTGCAGGAGGAGCCGGAGCGCCAACAGCGGCTGGCGAAGCTTGTCGCGTTCACGCTTCGGGAGATGGTTGCGCGAGGCGAGAGAAGTCCTTCGAACTCGCAGATCCTGCCCTATATCGTTGGCGAGAATGCCCGCGCCATGAGCCTAGCCTCGGCGCTACAGGCTCGCGGATTTGACATCCGAGGAATCAGACCGCCAACGGTGCCGGCCGGCACGGCCCGTTTACGAATTTCACTGACGCTCAATGTCGGAGAGGATGAGGTGCGTGCGATGCTCGATGCGCTCGCTGAGGAGACGAGGGGCGGGTTTCGATGAGTCAGCGGATCGTGGTGACCGGCACAGATACAGGGATCGGCAAAACTGTCTTTTCGGCAGGCCTTGCTCAGCTTCTCGGCGCGAATTATTGGAAACCAATTCAGGCCGGTCTTGAAGATGAGACCGATAGCCAGCTGGTCGCTCGACTGGGCGGTCTCTCGGCCGATCGGATCGTTCCGGAGCGTTACCGCCTTAGAACGCCCGCTTCCCCGCATCATTCCGCCGAAATAGACGCAATTCGCATCGATCCCGATTCGCTGGTTGTGCCGGATACCGGGGAACGACCGCTCGTCATCGAAGGCGCCGGCGGACTGATGGTGCCACTGAGTTCTAGCGCACTCTACATCGACGTCTTCGAGCGGTGGCGGTTTCCCGTCGTGCTTTGCGCACGCACGCTACTCGGGACCATCAATCACTCCCTGCTATCGATAGAGGCCTTGCGAAAGCGCCAGATCGACATTCTTGGGATCGCATTCATCGGGGAAAGAAATTCTGAAACTGAGAGCGCAATTTGTGACATCACGCGGGTACGTTGGTTAGGACGGCTGCCCTGGATTTCTCCGCTGACGCCAGACAGCCTACAGGCTGTCTTCAAAGGCTCGTTTATCCCCGGCGATTTCGAGCCATGATGCCAAACAAGAGGTGGCCAATTTGGCATCCATTCACGCAGCATGCTCTTGACAACGAGATGACCAAGGTTGTGCGTGGCGACGGTGCTTATCTCTACACTGCGGATGATCATCGAATCATAGATGCAATCTCATCCTGGTGGGTCGTCACTCACGGCCATTGCCATCCGCAGATCGTGAGCGCGATTCAGGAACAGGCCGGCAAGCTGAACCAAATCATTTTCGCCGGCTACACGCATGATCCGGCTGAGGAGGTCGCTCAGCTCCTTTTGAAACTCGCACCCCGAGGCGTCGACCATGTGTTTTACTCGGATAGTGGCTCAGCCAGCGTAGAGGTCGCCTTGAAGATGGCACTCGGCTATTGGCACAATATAGGCGAACAGCGAACACGCATCGTTGTCATGCAGCACTCCTATCACGGCGACACGTTCGGCGCGATGTCAGTTGGTGCCCGCGGTGTCTTCAATGCGGCGTACAGACCCCTCCTGTTCGACGTGACCTCAATCCCGTTCCCTGCGAGCGGTCGTGAGCAGGCAACGCTTGATGCGCTTGAGTCAGCATGTCGGAACGAAAATCCCGCGGCCTTTATTGTCGAGCCTCTGGTGTTAGGGGCAGGCGGAATGCTGATGTACCCAGCTTGGGTGCTAAGAGAGATGAAGCGAATCTGCGAGGCATCCGACGTCCTGTTCATTGCCGATGAGGTCATGACGGGCTGGGGCCGCACCGGAACAATCTTCGCCTGTGAGCAGGCCAATGTCGTGCCAGATATAGCGTGCTATTCGAAGGGTCTCACGGGAGGGGCGCTGCCACTCGCCGTGACACTCTGCCGGGCAGAGATTTTCGATGCTCATTATTCAGAAGACCGTACGCGCACATTCTTTCACTCGAGTTCGTATACGGCAAATCCGGTCGCCTGTGCCGCCGCCAAGGCTAACCTGGATCTGTGGAAAGACCAGGAATGTCACCGGCGCATCGCCGCGGTCGCAACCATGCAAGAGCAGGCAATTGAAGCACTCCGCGCCAATCCGCGCTTTGCAAACGTTCGCCGTTGCGGCACAATCACAGCACTCGATCTGAAGACGAGAGATACCGGCTATCTCGCAGGCGTCGGACCGAAGCTTCACGCCTTCTTTAAAGGCCGCAATCTCTTGCTGCGCCCACTCGGTAATACGATTTACGTGATGCCGCCGTATTGCGTAACAGCAGGAGACCTGGGCGAAATATATGCAGGCATCTGTGACGCTGCCGATGCGCTGGCCTGAAGATGCGCGCGGGAGCGCAAGATCTAGGATTCTGAGCTGTCGTCCGCTTCCCGAACGACTTTGAGAGAGCCTTCCCATAGACTGCCTACGAAATGGACGATTGTTGCCTCGCATCCTGCAATGTGGGTGCCGCCGGCCGGGCGGCCGCGGGCTTCGCCGCCGGTCCACAGTGTCACGGTGCGTTCGGTTTCAATCCGATCGCGTCATCGCGATTGGGTACCCGTTCATCGGTGTGGATGCCTGCGCGAATTCGGCACAAGGTGATGAAGCTATGCGTCCATTGGTGGCGGCCTGTTGCTGAAGTTCCTCCGTCATTTCGACTAGAGGAGATTGCCTGGACGGCAGGTCTTATCAAGAGGCTACGGACGCGAAGATGGTGGACACGTCATCCGCATTCTGGAGTTTGCCGCAGCCGTGCGAGCGCTGGTGCATCTTTCCTATTTCCCTCGCCTGGATCCCGCTCGCTTCGGAATGTGCCTGCAGTCCGCCGAAACCGCGGCTTTGAGCGCCATAAGCCCATCAGCAGCGATACGAAATGGACATGCCGCCTTAAGTGGGCTTTGACACGTAGATCGGAGCCTCATAAGCACATCCACTGTCGCCGCTCGCGTGCATCGTCTCCAGGCCGCCGTTTTGACTCGCAGAATGTTTGGATGGTGAGTCCCAGAACCACCGCGCAGAGGAACATCTTGAAAGATTTTGTTTGCTGACCGCGCAATCATTGGAAACTTT
The DNA here is from genome assembly GCF_029051685.1 of Bradyrhizobium sp. CSA207. Lineage (GTDB taxonomy): Bacteria > Pseudomonadota > Alphaproteobacteria > Rhizobiales > Xanthobacteraceae > Bradyrhizobium. Next base: position 10,954 of record NZ_JAACFT010000050.1, read on the forward strand.
GTGCTTTCCAACTTCTCAGTGACCCGCCTTTTCGGCCTTGCTATTGACAGATACCTTTTGCTCTTCCAAGGGAAAGGCCATTTCCAGAGACATGCGGGGCCGGGTCAGATCGAACATGAGCCACATTTCGCAGCTGTCAGTTGAACGCGTCACGATTCCAGTTCTGCAACGATGCAAGGAGGAAAGGCGCGCCATTGTCATGACCACGGCTTATGATGCGGTAACGGCACGTATCGCCGATCCTGTCGTCGACGTCATTCTTGTTGGCGATAGCGTCGGCAACGTATGCCTTGGGTTTGATGACACTTTACCGGTCAGCATGGCGATGATGAATCACCACCTGGAGGCGGTCGCGCGAACAAGGCCTCGCGCCATGCTCGTAGCTGACATGCCGTTTCTCAGCTTTCATCTCAGTCCCGACGACACGATACGCAACGCTGGAGGCTTCCTGCAGCGTGGCGCCGACGCCGTCAAGCTTGAGGGAGGGGGTAAGCGTGTCGAGATGATCCGAGCCTTGGTGAATTGCGAAATTCCCGTGATGGGCCATCTTGGTCTCACGCCACAAAGCGTCAACGCGATGGGTGGCTTCAAGGTACAAGGTCGGAACGCGGACGATGCCCTACGTCTGCTTGACGATGCGCACCAGCTACAGCAGGCCGGATGCTTTGCTCTTGTCCTCGAAGGCATCCCGGCTGAGCTCGCTGCCCGAGCGACTGAATCTCTCACCATACCAACGATCGGGATCGGAGCGGGTCCAAGTTGCTCAGGCCAAGTTCTAGTGTTCCACGACGTGTTGGGGCTCGCAGGAAGCCATTATCCCAAATTCGTCCGTGTCTACGTAGAGGGCCGTCAGCTGCTGCAGGAGGGCCTCTCGCGCTGGGCAGCTGATGTCCGTAGCGGAGCATTCCCTGCGCCGCAGGAGTCATATCGGATTCCGGACGGCTTGCGCGAGTCGCTCGTAAACTGGACTCCTTCCAAGTCAAGCTAGTGCAAGGTTCAACATGAAAACTAGCAAGTACGATCGGGGAACTGCGCGGCGCTCTTGCAGAGGAGCGCAAGTCGGATAGCGAGATAGCGAGGCGTGGCGCGACGATAGGATGCGCGGACGAGCGTCATCTAGCCCTGGCCGAAAGCGAGCTCGACGCACCCGTCGTGAGCGCCTTCCTCGACCCGCCCCAGTTGAGACCAAATGACGATCTTGGCAGATAGGCCCGTGACTTCCCAAACGATGCGAAGCCGTGCCGCGAAGTGGGTCGGTATCGTCTCTGCGCCAGATCCCAGGAGACTTGTCCGGCTTAATTTGAGACCTCGTCGAACCGACGAACTCGCCCAAGCCTCTGCACGCTTGCATTTTCGCGGCGTTGCGAAGTACGTGTGCAAGCTGTTTGAGATCGTGCCGCCCATTGTCGCATGCACCGGACAAAAGGGTTCAACAACGCGCGGTCGTGCGCCGCATGGTCGTGAATCTAAATCTTCCGATCGAGATCATCACCGTTTTGAGACGGTGAGAAGCCGACAGGCTCGCGATGAGCAATCGGACCGCCATCTCATCGAACAAGAACGGTTGGTTGCCGAGGGCCTTTTGCTTCGGGCAGCTGCGGGCCGAGACGGAGATTCGAACGACTGGGACGTCTCGGGTTCAGTGCGGCACTCGAAGAACCATCTCGCCGAGTGTGATTGGATTAGGTTCGATCGCCAGATCTAGGTCGAAAACCGGCGGCTAGACGACTGGTACAGCGAAGCTAATCTCACGACACTCGATCGTATTTGGATGGATGGCAATGGGCTGAGTTCGCCGGTGCCATACAAACCCTGAGCAATACACGCTTCGATGGGGTTGCTCTTATGCCGATCACCGGCTCGACCGGCGGCACGCAATCGCCGCCGGATCTGGGTTCGAACGCTATTCCAGCGCCGTCACAAGTCGATGCTATCGGCACCCTGCCGTACTCAAACGATCAAATGCATACAGCTAGTTCATTGCAGGTTTGGCTTGCGGGAGACCTGAGCGTGGTGGCATTCCAAGGACGAGCTGAGACAGATATGGAACGCCGCGAACAATCGAACGGATCGTTAGGGCGATCGCAATGATCGCGGCCCCGAGCATACCCGCGATGATCAACCGGGTCGTGAGATCCCAGAGTACTCCGAACTGTATGAAATCCATGAGACGGAACACGGTACCCTGGACCAGGTAGAGCAGTAGTGTGGTCTGGCCCAACTCCACAGCGATAAAGCGGGCCATTCGATTTGAATGGCCAAAGCTCCAGCATTGCAGCAGGAGTTCGACAGCGATTGCTGACGCAGCTGCAGAGCCAACAAACATGAGAAGCACGTCTTTAGTCGACCGAAAATCGTGAATTAGCGCAAGATTATTGTAGACATAGGTGTTCTTGCCCCAAGCTAGAAAGCATACGCAAGTCACTATCGAGAGAAATAAAATCAGGAGCGGCTTGTGATGTTGCAATGTACTCGTCCATCGTTCTCTCGATTGAGCAAGCAAGAAGCCGAAGCAGAAGAACGGGTAAGTGAATCTGATCAGGGGTGATATGGAGAATGTCAGAGGCGCGAGTGCGACCAGTATGGCTGAGCCAGTTATGACCCACGATCGGCAGTTGAGCCCGGTAGAAATCTTGATGAGAAGGTAGGAAACAAACGTGGCCCAGATGAACCAGTATGTGCCAGCGAGATCGTCTAAAAATTCCAAAAGTCCGCTCGTTAGGGTGGTCGCGCGCCACAATGCCGCTAACTTAGCTGTCTCCATTATCGCCCACCAAAACAGCATCGGCAGCAAGAGCTGCTTCGCGCGGTCGCTGGTTGCTCGAGTGAACGACTTTTGCAGCAGCGATCGAGAAGAAAGATATCCGCTTATCGCCATAAAGAGTGGCATGTGAAACATATAGATCGATTTGTAGTACGGCGAATACCAAAACCCGTCGTCTCGGTAGATGATATACTGGATCAGGTGGGTCGTGTCCCCAGTGATGGTGTAGCTCGGTAGAGCAAAGCCGCCCGCACGCGCGCCCACAGATAGCGCCGTAGCGGGCGGGCGGCTTTGCGGTGGTCACCGGCGGTTCTCCGGTAGGATCGGGTTGCGACACGCCAACGCAACCGAGGAACCACCGATGACCGACGATATGATGAACCTGCGCACGCTTGTGGAGAAGACCCCCGATGCGGATCTGCTGCGCGAGATGATCGGCTTTGCCGCCCAGCGGCTGATGGAGCTGGAAGTCGAAAGCCAGACTGGAGCAGCTTACGGCGAGAAGACCCCCGAGCGTCTGGCCCAGCGCAACGGCTACCGCGACCGGACCTGGGAGACCCGCGCCGGCACGGTCGAACTTCGCATCCCCAAGCTGCGCAAGGGCTCCTACTTCCCGGGCTTTTTGGAGCCGCGCCGCATGGCCGAGAAGGCGCTCACCGCCGTGGTGCAGGAGGCTTACGTGCAGGGCGTCTCGACCCGCTCGGTGGACGATCTGGTGCAGGCGATGGGCATGAGCGGCATCTCCAAGAGCCAGGTCTCGCGGTTGTGCGCCGAGATCGACGACAAGGTGAAGGCGTTCCTTGCCCGTCCGATCGAGGGCGACTGGCCGTATCTGTGGATCGACGCCACCTATGTGAAGGTGCGCCAGAACGGCCGCATCGTGTCGGTCGCGGTGATTGTCGCGGTCGGCGTCAACAGTGATGGCCGGCGTGAAGTTCTCGGCATGGATATTGGTCCTTCCGAAGCCGAGACGTTCTGGACGGCCTTCCTGCGCAAGCTCGCCCGCCGCGGCCTGCGCGGTGTCAAACTCGTGGTGTCCGACGCCCACGAAGGCATCAAGGCCACCGTGGCCAAGGTGCTCAACGCCAGCTGGCAGCGTTGCCGCGTTCACTTCATGCGCAATGCGCTGGCGCATGCCGGCAAGAGCGGCCGGCGCGTCGTCTCCGCCTTCATCGCCACCGCGTTTGCCCAGGACGATGCCGAGGCCGCGCGAACGCAGTGGCGGAAGGTCGCCGACCAGCTCCGCCCCAAGCTGCCGAAGCTTGCCGGCTTCCTCGACGAGGCCGAGACCGACGTGCTTGCCTACATGACCTTCCCGCCGCAGCATCGGACCAAGCTGCACTCCACCAATCCGATTGAACGCCTCAACGGCGAGATCAAGCGGCGCACCGAAGTGGTCGGCATCTTCCCCAACGAGGACGCCATCGTCCGCCTCATCGGAGCGATCCTGCTCGAACAGAACGATGAGTGGGCGGTCCAGCGCGCCCGCTACATGACGCTGGAAACCATCGCGCCGTTGAGCGATGATCCAACCGTCAGCCTTCCGGCTATCGCCAGCTGATCTGCCCGGCTCTTGCCGGTGAACGCGGTGACCCACCGCCAGTTACACCACGCCCGGGGACACGATCATCAGGTGCCCAACAATCACCAAAACAATGAGTGCACCTTTCGCGAAATCTAAACTTAGATCTCGATCGTTTGCCTCTGTCGTGCGTGAACTGGTGACGATCGTTCCAGTCACGGGTATCAATGTATCAAACATCTAGATATCTGTTGTTGACGAGCCGGCGGCCCATTGTCCGCTTCTTCTGCCTCATTTTTGATCCAAACGAAAGGTGATGGCGGGGGTTTTTTGAAAGGGAGCTAGGCCTTCCAGGAACTAGCTGTGGGCCGAGCGTCTCTGAATGCCTCGGGGAACAACTTTGTGGCAAAGAAGATATCTAATTTGAGACACGGTTGTAGCAGCACGGGCACGGCATACTACTTGCAGACGCGTTTGTGGGAGGAAGACTGTCACGCTCAGTCTCCCACTCGGCCCGACGCATCTCAGACCCGGCAGATGCGTCGGGCTTCCTCGGTTGGCCCAGCATAGTTGAGATTTCGTTTGTCAGCTTCGCTTGACGCCGAGGTGCTCACGCCAATAGGGGCTTCTGATAGCTGAAACTCGAGCGCGCCAACATTGGGGTTACGGCAGCGTGCTACCCGCGCACGCCGATAGCGGTGCTCTGCAGTTCTGGAGCAAAAGCCGAGGACCGACCTTTCTGCTTGAGACGCTTGTTCGGTTTCGTGTAACGAACGCCGTCAACCGCGCGTGCCTTGACGACTTTCGTCGCCCCATCTCTTAGCGAAGCTCGTGGCTTGGTGTGCATCCGCGAAGGCCTTAGTTGGATCGTACTCGCAGGATGACTGATAGCGAATCAGCTCGACCAGAGTCGCTCGCGATTGCGAGGTTCTATGGTCAAAGGTGCTGCTCGCACTCAGTGTTGTGGACCAAGGAGGACAGCAGGCGTTCTTCGCGCATCGGCCGACTCGGCGGATCACAGACAGCATTGGCGTTCAGGCGTCAGCTCCATGATCATGGCTTCAAAACTCCTGAACGTTTCGGCGGCAAGCGAGGACTCGCGCCAGTGACTTGTGCGGCGATGCTGTCGCTAGCCACAGTTTCTCTTGTGTGCCTACAAATTAGCTTCCTCGCGCTGAATTCAACGTTTCGGTCAATGACTCCTCGAATATATCTAGGCCTTGTCCCAACGTTTCTTGGTCGATCGTAAGTGCGGGCAAGAACTTCACAACCTGATCCGTCGGTCCGCATCGCTCGATTATCAATCCCTTCTCAAACGCTTTATGTGACGTCGCCTCTGCGATCTCGGTCGTCTTGCAATCGAAGCCGCATACCATGCCCCGTCCACGAACAGCAAACTTGTTTCCGTGCTGATGCGCGATAGCATCGAGACGACGCCGCATAAATGCGCCCAAGCGTTGGACCTGTTGCGAGAACGTCTGGTTACGCCAATACAGAGTCAAAGCCGCTTTGCCAGAAACGAGTGCAAGGTTGTTTCCTCGAAACGTTCCCGTGTGCTCGCCTGGTTCCCATGCGTCGATCGCTTCTTTGATCAAGAGCATCGACAACGGCAAGCCGTACCCACTCAGCGATTTCGACATCACAACAATGTCTGGCGACAAGGCAGCGAACTCGAAACTGAAGAACTCGCCTGTACGACCACAGCCCATCTGAATATCGTCAACTATGAAAATAGCTCCGACCTCTTTTGCCAAAGCCTGAATTGACTGCAACCATTCCTTACCGGCGACGTTAATGCCTCCCTCTCCTTGCACGGTTTCGACCAGAATGGCGGCGGGAAGGTCAATACCACTGCTCTCGTCCATTAATACCTTTCGCAGGTAATCCGCCGGACTGTCAGCGGAGCCAAGATACCCATCATACGGCATGAAAGTTGTGCCGGATAAGGGAATGCTGCTGGCCTTGCGGTAAAAGCGGTTACCGCTCGCAGCTATGGCTCCCAGGCTTTGGCCGTGATATCCATTCGTGAAAGAAATGACGTTGTGACGCCCTGTGACCTTACGCGAGAGCTTTAGAGCTGCTTCAACAGCGTTAGCTCCAGTAGGCCCCGTAAATTGAAAGCGGTAGGAAAGATTCCGTTCACGAAGGATGACAGAGCTAAAGGTCTCCATGAATTCGACCTTTGCTGGAGTGGCCATGTCCAAGCCGTGGACGACGCCGTCTGACTCCAGATACTCGCTGATTGCCGCTTTGATCTCCTGATTGTTGTGGCCATAGTTTAGCGCTCCAGCACCGGACAAAAAGTCAATGACCTTTCGGTCACCCTCCGCGAACATAATCGAGCCGCGCGCCCTACTGAAGACAGCAGGAAAGGAACGTGAATACGAGCGCACATTGGACTCTAGCGTTTCGACTGTCTTCATGCTGCGCGGCCCGTGTACTCCAACCATGTTGTCGTCTCCTCGACAAGAAAATCTACCCGACGAACGTGCGCGCGGCCAACATCGTACAAGAGAGGCAAGCGGTGAACGCGCGGCTCCGCGCCTCTCGACGTCCTTTGGATTGCGCGTAGCGCGTCTGAAAAACAGCTCCAGCGATTTACCTGAGAACCGTGCGGAACAAAGCTACTATGTCTAGTAGTGTCGTCCACATCCAGCGAACGCCACTGGCTAAAGTCGTCTTTCGCGGACAGGCTTGATTGGCCGCGCGAAGAATTTGCACATGCTGCGCGGTTAGCTTGCGTTAGGACAAATTCTGTAAAGGAGAAAGAATGGAATAACTTTCATCGTGACCCAAAAGGGTCCGATGCGCTCCCGTCGGTAGCAAAGGCATGGCTTGAGATCGCATCCGACCAGCGGCATTAGTGTCGCCGCTGCAACGGATGCGTAAGTTTCGGGTGCTTCGGCCCGAAGGATGCCGAGATCGGACGCACGAATCTCGCGGTGCAAACTGTGGATCGTTCGGAAGTCCAACATGGCCTGCAGCCTTTTGTGAATGCAGCGATCGTCTTGAAAGGCTACGTGATTTCGCTGTGATCGGCGCGTCATCCTCCACAGACTCCGGCGCCGGACTTTCTCTGGAGCACTCGCAGAAGCGTCGGGTGAACCCTTTTTGGCGAGGTCCTGCCTGGCAAGCCGCTGCCGCGGTACTTTCGACCTAGGCTCATCGTCGTAGGTGCGCACCTTCGTTAGGGCGAGGAGGGCCTCGCCTCGTCTGACTACGCGATCATACCAGAGGCGTTTTTGTCAGGAGCCCCCACGCTGCGAGTGCTTCGATGAGCTGCCGAAAGCACAACAACAGCGACAGGAATGCGGCAAGGTGGAAAGGCGCGCCGCACCACGAGGTAAGCACTGGCAGCGGCACATTGATCGATATCGTAAGCGCCGCGCGGACGCGGTGTGGTCGAGACTGCTTCCCCATCTTTCACGCGTCCGTTCCGCCACGATGCTCGCGCAGTGCTTCATCGAGGCAGGCGATCAACTCCAGACCGGCAAAGGGTTTGGCGAAAAAGCCAGTTACGCCGGCACTCAACGCGCGGGCTCGCGTGCGATCATCCGCGAAGGCAGTAATCAAGATGAATGGCGCGGCGTGACCCTGGGCCCGCATCTGTTCCAAAAGTTCAAAGCCGCTCATCGTGGGCATCTGCACGTCTGCAATGACACAGGACGTATCGTTCAATTGAGACGACCGCAAGAAGTCCTCAGCCGATGCAAACGTATGAACGACGTGGCCCTGCGATTTCAAAAGGTTGTCCAGTGCGGCACGAATCGAAGGATCGTCGTCGACAACGGAAACAGTTGAATACCTGGACAAGACGACCCGTTCTAGTTGGATGAAGGCGGTGGCCGAAGCATGACAGCCAGCCGAAGGGTGCGCGTGTACGACGAAATTGTAAAATCATACTTAGGTTTGTACCCTGAAACGGTCGGTCCCAATTCCCAGCCTCTCACTCATCCTGATCAAATCGGCTAGCGATCGAGCGCCCATCTTCTTCATCACGTGCCCGCGATAGATTTTAACTGTAATCTCAGCGAGCCCGAGTTCCGCGGCTACCTGTTTGTTCAATAGGCCGGCGGCGACCAGTTTCAAGACATCCTGCTCTCGCGGACTTAGGGCCTCAAACAAGGACTGCAGCCTCCTGACCACCTTATCTACACCTCGTCTCTTCCGATCCTGTTCGATAGCTGCGACTACGCCATCGAGCAGTTCCTGATCGCGAAACGGCTTGCTGAGAAAATCGATTGCTCCACTCTTCATGGCTTTGACGGTCATCGGAATATCGCCATGAGCGGTGATGAAAATGATGGGAATGTGAATCTTCAGTTTGGCTAACTCACTCTGGAGCTCTAGCCCGCTCGATCCTGGCAGCCTGATGTCAAGCACAAGGCAGCTAGGAACATCAGGAAGCTCGCTCTGGAGCAGTTCCTGGGCCGATCCGTAAGCAACGACATGTAGACCGATCGAACGAAATAGGTTGACCAGCGATTCGCGCATTGAGAGGTCATCGTCGACGACGAGGACGCTCGGCCTCACCTCCGGCCCTACGACATTTGCGGCTTCCTTCCGCGGTTCAGAGCGTTTGGTCACGATAAGAGCCTCACATTTACGATTTACAGTAGAATTGACGCGTCACAATGACCTTTGATTGATCGCAGCCTTTCGCGCAGTGCGAATCTTTGAGATTTTCCAGGTATGTGATTGGTCAGCCATTCGCGCCAGCATGACCCATTACAGGAAAGTCTAGCAAAAACCGCCTGAGTGGTCGAGAACTGCCTTTCGCGTCCGTCCGCCGTCGCGTTGGATCGGCCCCGGCATCGATCCCGATCAACAGCCGGTCGAGAACACCGAATCCAGGACTTGAGGCGCTCGCTTTAGGATGGCGGCGCGTGTCGCCTGGCCTTCGCGAGTGGGGCTGCAGCGGACGACTCATTTTGCGGCTGAAGGATCAGAATGCCCGCCGCCTTGGTAGTTGAACGCGGGGGCGCGAGCTGAGCGAATTGGCGCGATTGTGCCTGTGCATGCGCCGATCACGCCGGCGTTGCGATCGGCAAGCGGCGTAGACTATCGCACCCGTAATAAGGAAAATAGAAATCAGAACAAGTAGCAGCGGCATCAGCACATGAACTCTTCTTTTCCGTCGTCAGAGCGCCTGTGAGTTGCGTCTTTGCGAGCTTGGGAAAAGCACCCTTGCATCGACTTCGTACAACCTGACGCAAGGTGCGATTCAAGTCCGTTCCGTCACGTTTGTAGGAAAGATGCTCGAACTCGAGCTGCTGCAGGGACGCTCACGTTCGTTCGTCTCGTTGCTTCCTTCACCAGGCTCGCATCCCAAGATCAGGCGGCGTAATCTGAATGGAGAGGCGGGATACACTCCATTCGGTGTCCGGCTGCGGACCAGTTCGGCAAAGGCAGCTGCATTTGCTCTCCTGCATCAGCCAAACAACCGCTGATCCAGCCAAAGAATCATTCTCCTACCAGAGTTGGCGGACATCACGGGTCCGTGCCGGGCAGCCTGGAGTTGAAGCTCCGCTCTTTGATCTACATAGGAACGACAAAACGCGCCCCGAGCGGTCAACCTGAAGCTGTTGTCAGACCTGCCAGTAGCTTATGGATCCGCTAAGGGCCCAAGGCCCAGGCAGGGCCATTAAGGGCGGCCCGACGCACTCCGTTGAGAAGACAGTGCGTCGGGTTCGCCCCACATCGCCAGTACATCCGTGGTGATGCTGCCTCTAATGAAGCAACCAGCGTGGCAAAACTTAAGCGCGCGCAGCAAGGCAGAGTAGGTCGTGACGTCCTGCTACTTCGTACCGGTCAGGAAAGGCTTGAATCGTTCGTAGCGTCACGTTGTACGATGCCGGTGTAGATCTATCGAATTGGCAAAGTCCGATCCGGCAAAGTTCTCGTTGGCAAAGGTTGGATTAATGGTGTCACAGTACGCGTGGCGAGAAGAAGGCGTTCCGCTGTTCTTCATTTTAGTTGCAATTTTCTTCACCGGTCTTGGGGTAGCTTACGTCTTGCTTAAACAGCGATTTAAGCAGCGAGGACTCTCTCGGCTCTATCGGCTTCGCATGTCCGGCAATCGCCCTCCTGCGAACCGCAGCGAGCGGCATTCCGATCAGTGAGGGCCTGTACCGGCGCTTTGTGAGCATCAGAAGTGCCTTTGTCGCGGGTCAGTTGCCCCATCAATGGGAGCAGGAATGAAGAGAATAGTTATGGGCGCGGTTTCGCTCACGGTGGCTCTCAGATCTGCCCTTGATGCTGCGGTTCAGAGTCGATGACCGCGTGGCGCCTTCCAACAACGGAGCCAGGAGTGAACGTCGATCTCGAAAACATCAACGCGCGTGTCGGTGGGATTTCTAGCCTGAGCGTCCTTGCGGCGTTTATGTTCAGATTCGACCGAGCATCTTGCTTCTCCTCGGGCCTTAGAAGCGCACCTTAATGGCCGATTGTGGAGCAAATTTCTTTGGCGGCAGTACTGTTAAGCGTGGGCGAATTCTCGGGACCGGCTTCTGCAAGAAAGGGTAGTTCGACATGCCAGATATCAGCGAGGCGATCGCCGAGCTCACTGATCGTCTGATCGCATTCAGAGCGGTTCGCACCATAATCAACCAGGGAAGCGACATTTCCGCCGGTCAGCGTAAAGAGGCACCGTGCCCTGCCGTCGGGTATTCCTCGGCCGGCATCGACCTCAGATCTAGGGACCGCCCGGAGATCGACAGCTTGGTGCAGGCCTCGAGGGGAACAGGCTGAACTGAAACTGCGCCGGTGCGGTTTCAGCTCGAAAAGCAATATCGGTCGCGCTTATGTCCGCCGGGGAGCCATCGAGGCGGCGAAAAGGTCCAGCTGTTCGATTTGCTGCAATAGACCGAGCGCTCTGAGCTTTAGGATAACCGATTTCGAGGGGCTGAAGCTTACCAAGCAGCTGCCTCAGTTCTTTGGCTCAAATCACTCGATCAGGCCTTGTGGTTTGTTGATCGGTCAATGTCTAAACGCGCCGCCGCATCATTGGATTCGTCTCATTCGAGCTAAGTTTCTCCTGCGAGTTATAAATCAGGCTCGTGGCTAGTATCTGAGGGGCGTTGTCGAAGGAGCCGCCTTCCTCAAGTGCAAAATTGTGTACGGCGAGCTCCTTCGATATCGTGTTGGATGCACAGGCTCTGTGCTTCCTTAGCTCGGTACGGCGACCTCAGTGTCGTCGCGCTACTTGCTTCACGGGACAGCATGATCAAGATTTCACAGGTGACGCCGGGACGGACCGAACACATGCTAAGGCCGCGACAGCGCGCGCCGGGACCGCTCAAAACTTGTGAAGACACGTTTCTCGGCCCAATGCCATGTTAGTTCGGCGCTGAAGACTGTGTGCGTCGACGGTATGGTCGCTTGCTCGAAAGACATACTCGATCGACGTTGTGCGAAGCAAGTTGTGGCGCTCGGGACTTCAGTTCGCGCCAGGAGATCTCGCGATAGCTCATGGGGATGGCATTGATCGCGCCCCGGACGCTGAGGCCGATGCAGCCGTCAGAAGCCGGCATCCAATGGCCTGGCGCGTTGCGCCGATCATGGGCAAACCGATCAGCTTTCACACGTCATTGCCTGCTTGAGCAGTAGCAGCGATCTGGGGCCCTGCTGAACGTCGGGCAGTGGACCGCTGGTGATCGGGTAACGGCCACGAGCCGCTCTATCAAAAAGAATCCTTCGGCCACAGACTGCGCTAGTCGGGAGCGCCTGCCACCGATGCTGTGCAGGCCCGGCCTGCGCGCGGGATTGGGCTCGATTGACGCGATCGGGCTGTGACGTATTGGATGTGTAAGTCGCATCTTGGTTGCCGCGGTCCAGTCTTTGGCGGCCTTGATCGGTACTCGCGCCGGTTTGCGAAGTCCCTTCACAAGCTCGCCCCATATGTGTCAGATTTTGGCTCAATCCTTATTGACTGGGCGGGCAAATGCCGCGGGATCCCCTCAGCCGAACTCTGTTCGGCTCAAATGTCGACACTGACATCCAGCCCCTGTGGGAGGACGGTGATCGCGCGTTCTGCCGTGCGTGGCGCCAGCAAATCCACGGCAGCAGGGCTGTCGTGCTTGTCGTGCGGCCCATCGCGGAACACCCAGCGACGCTCGACCGCCTCGCCCATGAGTGTGAGCTGAGGGAGGAGCTCGACGGGGCATGGGCGGTGCGGCCGTTGGAACTCATCCGGGAAGCTGGTCGGACTATGCTGGTCCTGGACGATCCATGCGGCGAGCCACTGCTAAATTTACTCGGGGTCCGTATGGAGCCCAAGCGCTTCCTGCGCCTCGCTGTTGGTATCACGAGGGCCGTGGGCAAGCTTCACCGGCACGGCTTGGTCCACAAGGACCTGAAACCCGCTCACATTCTGGTCAATTGTCCTGACGAACAGGTGCGACTCACTGGGTTTGGTCTGGCTTCCCGTCTTTCCCGCGAGCGCGTGCCGCCTGAGCCTGCCGAGTTCATCGCCGGCTCGCTGCCCTACATGGCGCCCGAACAGACCGGACGTATGAATCGCTCAGTCGACTGTCGCAGTGATCTGTATTCACTTGGCGTGACATTCTATCAGATGCTGACCGGCGCGCTGCCGTTCACGGGCTCAGATCCCTTGGAGTGGATCCATTGTCATATTGCAAGAAAAGCAATCCCGCCTGTCGAGAAATCGCAAAACCTCCCGGAGCCAATCTCTCAGATTGTGATGAAACTCCTCGCGAAAACCGCCGAGGAACGCTACCAGACTGCCGCTGGCCTTGAGCACGATCTGCAACACTGTCTCGCAGCATGGGCCAACCACGGTCGCATCGACCCATTTGAGCTTGGCGCAGACGACACACCTGATCGGTTGCTCGTCCCCGAGAAGCTCTATGGCAGAGCCCGCGAGATCGAGACCTTGCTTGGCTCTTTCGATCGAGCGGTGAAGAGCGGCGCGCCGAGGTTGGTGCTGGTTGCCGGCTACTCCGGCATCGGTAAGTCCTCGCTTGTCCAGGAGCTACACAAAGTACTCGTGCCCTCGCGCGGACTGTTGGCATCAGGCAAATTCGACCAACTGAAGCGCGATGTTCCCTATGCGACATTAGTGCAGACCTTTCAGAGTCTTGTGCGTCCTCTTCTCAGCAAAAGTGAGGGCGAACTCGCGACTTGGCGGCAAGCGCTTCGGGAGGCGCTCGGCGCGAATGGACGGCTGATGGTCGAATTGATCCCCGATCTGAGCCTGATCATTGGCGAGCAGCCCGCGCCTGCTGAGCTTCCAGCCCGGCAAGCGCAAGTTCGTTTCCAGCTCGTGCTTCGCCGCTTTATTGGCGTGTTCGCCCGGCGAACCCATCCATTGGTGCTCTTCCTCGACGATTTGCAGTGGTATGACGCCGCAACACTCGACCTGATCGAGGATCTGCTGACCCAGCCGGATCTGCACCTGCTGCTGATTGGAGCTTACCGCAGCAACGAAGTTGATGCAGGCCATCCACTCAAACGCAAGCTCGAGTCCATCAGTAGAGCCGACGTAAATCTAGAGGAGATCACGCTGTCGCCGCTCACTGCAGACGATGTCGCGCAGTTGGTCGCGGATACCCTTCGCTGCGGACCAAAACGCGCTGCCCCGCTTGCAAAATTGGTGCATCAGAAGACGATGGGCAATCCGTTCTTTGCCATTCAATTCTTGTCTGAACTGGCCGAAGAGCAGCTGTTGACGTTCGATCACGAGTCGGCGCGCTGGCGTTGGGATCTCGAGCGCATTCACGAAAAAGCCTACACGGAGAACGTTGTGGACCTGATGCTCGGCAAGCTCATCCGCCTGCCCGAGGAAACGCAGAACGCGCTGCAACAGCTGGCCTGTTTCGGCAACATCGCCGGGACGGTGGAGCTTGCGATCGTGCTCGAGACTTCAGAGGAGCAGGTGCACGCGACCCTGTGGCCGGCGATCCGGCAGGAACTGATCGTGCGTCATGGAACAGCCTACCGCTTCGTCCACGATCGCGTTCAAGAGGCGGCCTACTTGCTGATGCCGGAATCCTCGCGCGCTCCTGCCCATTTGCGGATCGGTCAGATGCTTGCGGCACATGTCCCTGCGGACAAACGCGAAGAGGCCATCTTCGATATTGTCAGTCAGCTCAATCGAGGTGTCGCACTAATCGATTCCGGTCAGGAGCGAGAGCAGCTTGCGCAGCTGAACTTGGTTGCAGGGCAGCGTGCCAGGGCGTCGGCGGCCTACGCCTCGGCACTCACATATTTCACCCTCGGTGCTGCGCTGCTCGCGGAGCACTCTTGGCAAAAGCGCCACGAACTCGCGTTCGCACTGGAGACAAGCCGCGCCGAATGCGAATTCTTGGTAGGCCGGCTGGACATTGCGGCGAGCCTCCTGTCCGCGCTGTCGAAGCGCGCTTTGAACGCGCCCCAACGAGCAACGGTCGCATGTTTGCGGGTCGATCTTTACTTGACCCTCGGTCAGCACGGGCGGGCGGTACTCATAGGCCTCGAATATCTGCGCGACGTCGGGATCGAGTGGTCGCAGCATCCGACTGACCAGGAAGCACTGGCCGAATATCAGCGGATGTGGTCACAGCTGCCCGACGCAATCGAGGATCTTGCTGGTTTGCCTGGAATGACAGACCAGGCCTCGCTTGCCACGATTGCCGTCTTGACGCGGATTCTTCCGCCGGCAGGTTTCACGGACGCCAATTTATCCGCTTTGGTCATCTGCAGAGCCGTCAGCATCAGCCTCGAATACGGCAACACTGATGCTTCCTGCGCCCATTACGCATGGCTAGGCCGAATCTCGGCCGGACGCTTCGGTGACTACCAAGCGGCTGATAAATTTGGTCGTCTTGCTTGCGACCTGGTTGATCGCGGTGAGTTTTCCCGTTTTCGGGCTCCCGTCTATTTGGCCGTCGGAGGCAACGTGATCCCGTGGACGAAGCCCCTTAGAGATGGCCGAGTTTTGATCCGGCGAGCGCTCGAAGCTGCGGTCAGTAGCGGCGATGTCATCTATGAGGCGTACAGTTTGGTTCATCTAACCTCAAATATGATTATGGCCGGAGATCACCTCAAAGAGGTACAGAACGAGTTAGAGAAGAGCGCTGCTACGATCCGGAAGAGAAAGGTGCAGTTTGCTGCTGATGCCATGCATGCTCAGCTTGCAATCATTAAAACCATGCGCGGCCTCACGCGCTCATTCGGTTGCTTCGATGACCAACAATTTGACGAGCTAGACGTTGAACGATCGTTGGCAGGAAATCCGGCGTCACCTAGCGAAACCGTCTACTGGATCCGCAAACTTCAGGCGCAATTCCTATCCGGCGATTATGCTGCGGCTGTTGGTGCTCGCTCGAAGGCCGAGCCCAAACTATGGACCATACCAACAGAGCCCTTGATCGCGGAGTTTCACTTCTATGGTGCGCTGTCTCACTCATCTTATTGCGACAGGCTGGGCGAAAGCGAACAACAGCAACATCGAGATATCATTGATGCACATTACAGACAACTGCAGATATGGGCGACGAATTGCCCCGAAAACTTTGAGAATCGGGCTGCCTTGGTCGGGGCTGAAATTGCGAGGCTGGAATGCCGCGATGCAGACGCAATGCGACTCTACGAACACTCAATCCAGACCGCAGGACGTAACAGTTTCCCCCACCACGAGGGGATCGCTTGTGAACTTGCAGCGCGCTTTTATGCTGCGCGCGGTTTTGACAGGATCTCCCGGGTTTACCTGCAGGACGCGCGGCGCGGCTACCTTCGTTGGGGAGCAGATGGGAAGGTGCGTCAACTCGACGAGCTGAATCCCCATCTCAGCCATGAGGAGACCACTCTTGCCGTGAATGGCATGAGGATCGGAGCTCCGGTTGAGCATCTTGATCTGGCGACGGTGACCAAAGTGTCGCAGGCGATTTCCGGCGAGATTGTGCTTCGAAAGCTAATCGACACGCTTATGCGGACTGCCATTGAGCAGGCCGGCGCCGAACGAGGTTTGTTGATTCTGCTGGATGGAGGCGAGCTACGGATCGAGGCGGAAGCCACAACGGTAGCGGATACGCTGCTTGTAAAGGTGGATGAACAGCCCGTGACTCCGATGGCTCTTCCCGAGTCCGTGCTGCATTTCGTCCTGCGTGTCCGCGAAAACGTCATTCTCGAAGATGCTGCCGCCCAGTCTTCATTTGCGGAAGATCCGTATATCCGCGAGCGCAAAGCGCGTTCTATTCTTTGCCTGCCACTGATCACGCAGGGCAAGCTGATCGGCGTACTTTATCTGGAGAATAATCTCGCCCCGCGCATATTCTCGGCTGCCCGCAACTCCGTGCTGAAAATGCTTGCCTCTCAAGCTGCAACAGCGCTGGAAAACGGCCGGTTGTACAGCGAAGTGCAGCAACGGGAGGCGAAAATCCGGCGCTTGCTCGACGCTAACATCATCGGAATCTTTATCATCCGCGAAGGGGGCGAGATCATCGAGGCAAATCAAGCCTTCCTCACAATGGTTGGATACGACCAAGAGGATCTTCTCGCAGGGCGAGTGAACGGTCTGGACCTGACACCGCCAGAATGGCACGAGCGCACGATGGATGCTCGGACAGAAGCAAAAAGGACCGGAGCTGTTCAGCAGTTCGAGAAAGAGTATGTTCGGAAGGATGGCAGCCGCGTGCCGGTGCTAATTGGCCTCGCCGTATTCGATGAGCGACAGGACCAAGGTGTTGGCTTCGTCCTCGACCTGACAGAGCGAAAGAGAGTGGAAGCGGAAGCCCGTGAAAGCGAACGACGGTATCGCGAGACTCTGATGGGCCTTGCACACGCCAATCGGATCACGACAATGGGACAGCTGGCCGCCTCGATCGCGCATGAGGTCAACCAGCCGATTGCGGCGATCAGCAGCAATGCGGGGGCAGGGCTAAATTGGCTCGGTGCTCAACCGCCAAATCTGGAAGAAGTTCGGCAGACCTTCGGATTGATTGTCCGTGACAGTATGCGCGCTGGTAACGTGATCCGTCGGATCCGCGCTCTTATGAATAAGGCTCCGATACAAACGGAGCTTCTTGCAATTGACGAATTGATCTTAGAGGTGTTGGCCCTAGTTCGCGCGGAGCTTTCAAAAAATGATGTTTGGGTGCAAACCCGGCGGCCTGAGGCTTTGCCGCTTGTTCGAGCAGATCGCGTTCAGGTCCGGCAGGTGATTCTCAACTTGATCACGAACGCCATTGAGGCCATGAGCGAGATCAAGGAAGGCGACCGCGAACTACTGATCAGCGCGCGGACAGATGGCTCGAATAACGTATTGGTGAGTTTTCGGGATACGGGTCCAGGACTCGATCCAAACAGCGCAGACCGGGTGTTCGAGGCTTTTTACACCACCAAATCCGAAGGCATGGGCATGGGGCTTGCCATTTGCCATTCTATTATTGAGGCGCACGGGGGGCGGATGTGGGCGGGTCCGAATGATCCTCGCGGGGCTATCTTTCAGTTCAGCATGCCCGTTGCGCCCGAGGGCGTGAATCGGGCGGAACAGGTCTCTTTGTCTTAGGTTCGATTTCGATGTCGAGCAGGGGTGCTCTTGGGGAGCCCCGATCATCGTGACAGAAGCGAGCGGCGTGACCTTGGGAATTTGAGACATTCGCTTCTTGCTGCCCGTCGGGGAGCGTTGGAGCGACCGCAGATTGTCGGGGAATTGTCAGAAGATCTCCAATCTGACCGCACCCGTCAGGTTCACGGCGTTTTGAGGGCTTCCTGCAACTCTGTTGAGACTTGCAGGGCGTCAACGGAATCAGACGAAAGCTGCAGACGCAGTGTTCGCGAGAATGACGGCAATCGCCATTGAGGAATGGAGGAAATCCACGTGATACGGGTCGTTTACAATACGTGGGTTGGTCATCCTTTCGGAATGAGGTGAGCCACACGACGGGATTCGTCACGGTCGCTCTTCGACAAGCCCTCAATGACGCCGGCGCGATCCGCCGCGTTGCGGTTCTGGCTCATCTTCCGCGTGCCATCGAGCCGTGTAATTTGCAATCGCAGACCAACAATCCCCTTAAGCTCCGCTTTAATGAAATCGGCAGGGGCGTCCGAGACGGCCCAGCGGTCTTTGCCCGAGCGCTCATGCGCATCGGTCACTCGCGTGACCACCTCCAGCAGCCGATCGGCATCATCGAAGAATTCGACCGGCCCGTAGGCTGCACAGCGACATAGTTCCACGTCGGTACGGCCTCGCCTCTCTCGTGCTTCGTCACGTACCAGGAGGGGCTGATATAGGCCTGCGGCCCAGCGAAAATGGCCATCGCCTCGCCAGTCGGTGCCAGCTTCCACTGCGGATTCGCACGCGCCACGTGCGCGTAAATCGTGCCCATGGAGCCTTCGCTCTCGTCGAGTACTACGGGCAGCATGGTTCCAACGAGCCCCTCGTGAGTGGCGGTGACCAGTGTCGCCGAGCGCGCATCGCGCATCGTCCGATGAAGGTCGGCGATATCAACAACTTGGAAGGAGGGCGGCGTGTACATCGGCGAGGCTCCCCGGTCGCCCGACGGAAAGCCGGGCGACACATGATTTGAACTGGAGTACGCCTCATGCTGGATCACAGAAACAGCCAGTTTTGGCGGGTAGTGTCAGTCCTCCGCGCGCGCAAGCCCCTGGGGAACAGCCAACCTATGTGCGTCAGAGGTGCAGATCGGAGAGCGGCTTTGCAAGCTGGCCAGCGGTTGCCTTCGACGCGGCGTTTGCAGACGAATTCGGCTTTTGGTGGCGATCACTGCAGCACATGAGCAGCTTCAGCTCAGGGCTATGCGTGGGACGACCAGAATTGCGGCTGAGCCCTGCCGCATCACCTCGCCGCGCCACGACTCGCAGGTTGGTGGTGACTGGCTGTGCTAGATCCGCCCCCGGACTGGACGGACATATCAAAAACAAGGAGGTCGTAGCCATTCCGTCGGCGTGATGATTGCCGGTCTTGAAATCGATAAGGAGACATCCCCGTGTGTGTCCGGCACGCGGTGTATGGGGTCAGTCTCGCCCATCTATAGCCCAGATGAAGGGGCCTGACATCCGACGTGCAATCCAGGAGCTCGAGATCCCCCGCCTATCTGTCTCCCGCGCGATGCGAATGATCATGCACAACGCGTTCTGGTGCTGGTCGAAAATGCCGAAGCGCCGAAGCGCCTCCCGCCGGTTCAGCGAAACTTCACGAGTGACGGCCCATTCGCGCAGGCCAACGTGTTGTAGCCTTCAGTATTCTGGAATTGCCAAGCTTATCTCGATCAAACGGTCGCTTGTTCAATGGCTACCCAGATCCATCGCAGCTGGTACGAAGCCTGCGGCCGCACACTTCGGCTGTGGTGTAGCATGGCTCCGATATTCCGATCCTGCCTTATTGAGGACGATCTGATGGCATTAACGCCGCATGCTGATGGCCTATTCCAGTTCAGCATTTGGGTTCGAGAGTCCCGGTCCTCGGGCGGATTTTCCGGGTAACAGAGAGAGCATACGCCTATGAAGGACACGATGAAGTACATCACGCGTTCGTTGCGCGTGCTCGGCGGACTTGCTGTCGTCCTCGGCGTCTCTTCCGTGCTCGGATCGAACAATGTGCGATCCCAAGCCCTCAAAGGCTTTGGCGTTGGAGCGACGGGCGGTCTTGGAGGCGAGGTAGTTCAGGTCAGATCAACCAAAGCTCTGAAATATGAGTTGTGTCGTTCGTACAGCTTCGGGTACTGCAATGACAATAATCCGCGCGAGATCCAGGTAATCGGAACCATAGACTTTACCGGTACGGAAGGGCGGGGCGAGGGACAGGGTTGCCAATACGGCCGTGCTTGTTCGGCACCTTACAACCGTGAATCCCTTCTCCTTATGGACGGCAACGACGCGCATTGCGATGGCAAGGAGAAGACGTTGGTCGGCTTCGATACGGCCGGCAAGCGCCCGCTGGAAATTGGCTCAAACAAGACAGTGATCGGCGTTGGCCCGAGCGCTACAATCAAAGGAAAGGGACTGCGTCTGAATGGGGTCAGCAACGTCGTTATTCGCAACCTGACCATCAGTGATATCAATGAAGGCGTGATATTTGCCGGCGATGCTATTGCAATCGCACGAGCCGACCTGGTTTGGATCGACCACAACCGATTTCATAACATCGGGCGGCAGATGATTGCCGGCGGCTTTGGGCCTACGACGAATATTATGATTTCCTGGAACGACTTCGATGGCAGCGATACCTTTTCCTCCTATTGTAACGGGCAGCACTATTGGAATCTCCTGTTTCTTGGTGTCCCGCAGACGATCACCATCGCAAATAACTATTTCCATGAGATCTCGGGGCGGGCACCGCACATCGACGGGGCGCAGGCCATTATTCATCTCGTTAACAATTACTTCCACAACACGAATGCGCAACGGAGCGGCGGATTCTTCCATGCGGTGGATGCCGGATCATCTGTGCAAGCACTGATCGAGGGTAATTACTTTGACAATATTGAAACACCCGTAAAGACTGGTAGTGGACATATCTTTGGCATCTTAGGCAAATCCAGCGGGACCGTGCGGAACATCTGCCTTACCGTGCTCGCACGTCGGTGCATCGAGAACATCGCGACCCCAGTGCCGCGGATCAATGGCTTTCGCCTAGATGAAACCGTAATTCAGTCGTTTGGAGCTCTTCCAAGATCATCTATTCCTCCTCCATTTCGAGCGGATGATGTTCCGGCCATGATCACGGCCGGGGCAGGTCCCGGACACCTTGAGAGCCGGTGATGGCCCGTTCGCAGACGCGGCTCGAGACTTGGCCGATTGCCGCAAACAGTTGAGCGGAAGGCGCGTACTGGACGAGAACGGCACGCACGGCTGGCTGCCCGACGTTGCACGAGGACTGTATGGCCTTTCTCTTCGGGTGCCGAGCAGTACAATTCCTGTCGATTATGCGCCCTATGCCTTTCCCCGCCGACCCAGGCGCTCGTCTCAAAGTTTGCGTCCGGTTTTTGGCGGGTTCGGGTTGGAAAGAGGAGGGGAGGCGGCATCGAGTTCCTGGCAACTGTTCGAATTATCATCCGATCAGCTACCTGACGGACCTTCACAGCTCCGTTTTCCGACTGGCATGGTGCTTGCTCGAGAGTACCCGTAGCGCGAGGTTCGCCTTCGAAACCGAGTGACAATGCGCCCTCGTCCGCTTGAAGAATCCGCAACGCTTGGAAAAGTTCGCAATGAAAGAAACGGCTTCGACCGAGAGTGTCATTCCACCGACTGACGTCGTCAAGCGCGCCGCGCGCATCGGTGTTGAAATCAGAAATGTCAAGCTCTCGGGTGATTTACCGAGCCAAACCGTCGCTGCGATCAACAGCTTGCTGCTCGAACACAAGGTGATCTTCTTCCGCGATCAGGGTCATCTTGATGACGCGGAGCAGGAGCGCTTTGCTGCTTGTTTGGGAAGGCTGGTGCCGCATCCGACGCTCGGTACCATCAATGGAACGACCTCGATCATCGAGCTTGATTCCGCGCGCGGAGGTAGTCGGGCTGATGTATGGCACGCCGATGGAACGTTTCTCGCGGCCTATCCCAAACTTGCGGTGCTGCGAGCCGTTGTGATCCCATCGTCCGGTGGCGATACGATTTGGTCGAACGCTGTGGCCGCCTATCTGGATCTGCCGCGGCCGCTCCAACGGCTTGCCGACGAACTGTGGACTGTTCACAGCAACGCCTTCGACTACGCCGGGACCTGCCGTGTTCGCGAAATCGACCGGAAGCATTTTGATGAGGTCTTTACCAAAACAATCTATGAGACCGAGCATCCGGTGGTCCGTGTACATCCCGAGACCGGCGAGCGCGCGCTCCTGCTCGGCGATGTGGTGCAAAGGTTTATTGATATCCCAAAGCGCGACGGTCAGAGGCTGTTCGATTTATTCCAGTCCCATATCACGGCGCCCGAAAACACCGTGCGCTGGAGCTGGAAAGAAGGCGATGTCGCGATTTGGGATAACCGCGCAACGCAGCATTATGCGGTCAACGATTACGGTGACCAGCATCGCGTCGTTCATCGTGCCACAATCGATGGTGACGCGCCCGTCAGCGTCGACGGCCGATGCAGTGTAACGCGCCTCAAGACGACGAAGCACCCCTCCACGAGGGTTGCCTAGCCGGGCTCGGCAAATTCACCGGTGATGCACTGCTCTTTATCGCATGTTCGCGCGAATAGACTGTTTGCGAAGAGAAGTTCACCGAGCAGAACGCCACGCGCAACTGGATGGGAGGGGCTAACGCGCCGCGGACTCGGAAGGCGACCTCGTTGCTGAAGTGAGATGCTGAAAGCTCATCTCGACCCATCGGAAAATGATTCAGCACCGAGTGGCGCAGGTCATCCGGCCGCGGCGGGTTGATTTGCCGCGGAAGGGGAGTATGTTTCCGCCGACCTTGCGCATCGCCTTTAGGCCAGCGCCACAAGCGTGGGACAGAAATAGCGCGGTTGCCGTAGTTGGCTAGTTTCGGCATCTGTGTCTTGGTTCTCGCTTACCACGCCTCTTCGCGACGTGAACTAAGCTCCGAGGGCACGGTTTGAGCGTTGTCATGGCAGAGTACGAGCTTGGACGCGAGTCTGACGAGCAGCACGAGCAGGCATCGAAAGCAATGTCGCTGGCGCAAGATCAGCACTCGATTTGACTAAATGAGCATCGGAGATCATTCCGGCCGAGGGTATAGGTCTTGCGCAATATGACGTCGGCCGATCGCTCGTAGACGAAGCAGCAAAGGCTCTAACCTACCGTTCCCAACACATGCTACCTTGGACATCACGGCTCAATTTACGCGGTACCCGGGCTTCTCGCCAGGAGCACAGCCGATACCAAAATCGCCGTGATAAGTGGCTCCAAGCCCTTGAAATGGCGATGGTGATATCGGCTACATGGCGGTGAATTCACGCGCAGTCTTGAGGCCTTAGAAGAATACCGACGTAGATACCAATATATTCAGGGCGTGTCCCGTTTGCGGCGTGTAGGTAATGCTTGTCGGGTGATTGATGTACGTCAGTCCTACGGTTGTATATATTCCGGGCGCCAGATGCGCCGTATATAGTCCCGAAATGGCTGTGCTGTCGCGGTGCGCCAGCGGCTCTTTCGCCAGTGCAGCATCCACCGCGAAATGGCTCCAGATGGTGTTGTTGACAACAAGACTCATCTGGTCGGTGGGCCGGCTGTCAAACAGGCCTTTCGCGTAAAGGCGAAGCTCGTAGTACTGGCTAGCCCTATTTAGGTCAGGCGGAGCGTACATTGCAGAGAATCCGCCATAGATTCCGCGAGATGCCGAGCCGTGGATGGCAGACTGCCAGAATTGCCTGTCCGCAGCTACATAGTAGACGCTGTTCGCCTTGGCTGTCGGTTGCGTCGGATGCTGTAGGTCCGTGTAGCTGCTGTTATTAAACCCCGCGCCAGCCCGCAGCCAAGTCTCGGGTACCCCGGGAGTAGGCTTGTTCTTATAGCAAATTTCATCAAGCAAAAGAATGCCTGCGTCGCGCGTGCTCCAGTTCAACCCAGTGGGATTTTCGCTTACATGCGTATATTGACCGGCTGGACTGAGCGAGCGCTGGATTGAGAGCTTGTTATATAAGCGATCGTCAAAATTGTACTTCAGATTAAGGGCCGGCGTTGGCGCCCAATTGTTGCTCATGCCCGCTTGGAACAGCATCTTCGACGAGGGTCCAAAAAACTTTTCTCCGGCGCCCGCAAACTCATGTTGGTTCCTGAGGTAGCCCAGTTTGAGTTCGATCTTCCTGTCGAAGAACGTTTGATAGTAAGAAACTGCATTGAGTCCCAGTCGGTCTGGCCCGGCGCTCTTCCATGTCCAGTATTGATGCTCGGCTCCCACCACGATCTGACCGTCGGGAATTCCAAACCGAGTGAGGTCATAGGTCACGATCATAGAGTTGACCGTACTAAATGTTGGATTCTGACCGACATATTGCTGATTGGCGATGGTGCTTCTGGCGGCATTGCCGACTTCATTGTTGACAAACGTATTTAGGGTCCAGCCAGCAAATCCAATCCCGAGATCTGAAAGCTCGGATCTGACAGAAGCTGTATCCTGATCTATCGTGTCCGCAGGACCAGGAGCAGTGAACGCGGCACCTTTTTCGCGGAGGTTCTCGAATTTTGCGAATGGATTAATCTGCTTTTGAATTCTGCTCTTCGCAGTCTGCAGGGTACTGTCGCGCTTTGACGTAGCTGTTTTTGACAGGGAGCTCCCAGAAAGGCGCGCTGCTCCCTTGGGCCCGCTTCGGAATGTCATAGCCGGATCCGAAATTGTCCGGCTTCTTGCCTTGACGAGCTCATCGGGGCCGTGGCTTCTTGGGCCAGAGATCTCGCCAGTTGCTGCCGCCGAACTGCCCGCGAGACTAGCTATCACCGACAGGAGAATGCGCCCTCTCGGCTTCGCAATTGGTCCAGAAATGAGAGCGACTACGCCGGCCGGGTATGCCCACATGGATACCGGCGCTATAACGCAACGATGCATGGTGATTTCCGCGTCCGTCGATTCGTATAAAGTGCACTTCCACCTGACCGCCTAGAGCGGATGTCGAATCCTTGGCCCTCAAGGCGGTCTGGGCGGCGCTTGACACCAGGCGGGCGTCTTTATGCGAAAAAGACCCGCTCAGCCTTCCGCGCTATCACCACTACTGGCGCAGCTTGGCCAACTTGGTGGATACCTGGCGCGACACAACCCAGCCGCTCGATCGCTAATCGAATGCAGGCATCTTGGTATGAGCGTTCGCTAGCAAGAGATTGGCGGCCGACGCACGAAGCCCAGGTGACCTTGGGACAAATCCACTGGCAAAAGGAAAGGCAATGTTCTTGAACAGAGAGCAGCGCCAATAGCGGAGCTCGCAGAACAACACGCCGGATCCAAGAAACGCCGCTCGCAGCTTGGTCGATGGGATGAAGCACAGGCGGGCAGAAGGGGCTAACATCTTTTGAGGCACGTAAGCTCGCTGACGCCGCCACAAGGCCTTGATTGGCTCTCATCGGAAGATGGAGAGCGCGATTGGGGACGTTTTGATACCTGCGGACAACGAGACAGAACATCTATCAGCTCCATTGGATCTACGAGATCTATATCGCGTCGCGACTTCTTCCCTGATGTGGCCCGAGCGAGTTTCACCGGCACTGACTGGCATGTGTCCGTCATCTCCATCAATTGCTAGGTTTGGTAGTTGACCGGGCGGGAGGTCGGCTGTCGCTGCGCGAATCGCAGGTATTGTGCCGGTCGGCGCGAGGCCGTCCCGGCGTTCACGGAGGACCGGTATGGCAACGTCGACGGGTGCAATCGATCGAGGTTGCGCGAAGCTCTTAGGGGGAACGATCTTTTCGCGGGCCGTGTCGCGCCGGCGCTGGTCGTTTTGTGCTCCGTGGTCTACTGGCGTGGACGAGTGGCTGCTCTGGATTGCACGCCTCAGCCCGTAGCGATCCGGTCGAGCGGCGATCATGCACATCGATAGGGGCCATCATGTCATCACGACGAATCGCTGCGGTTTACTGAGAGTACGCATCCAGCGTAACGGCGCGCTGATGGAGTATTCCGGCTGCTAACGCTTGAGCCGAGATCTTTGTACATCCGGACGAGCTCGATCAGGTTTTCGATAGCGAAGTCGCTGAACGCCGAGATGCCATCTTCCCCACGCCGTAGGCCGAGATGAGCCGTCCTCGATCTCCATTTCGTTGGTGATGTCCCGCAGCCAGTCGTCCTCCTGGTCGAGGTCCGCGGTCACACGGGCAATGGTGGTGATGTGATGAACCTTGGCGTGGCTATGCCGCGTTGCAGTCGGGGGCGTCAACTTCCCGGCAGCAATGCGTCCAGCTGTTTTCGCGGCTAGGGCCGGGGCGGCTCTCGTCGCACAGCTGCCCACGGCGTCTTGTACCAGTTTGGAGCTGTTTGTGATTGTACCAGGCGAGCGAAACTCGTTCGCCGGACTCCCTGGCGCGCACAGCGAAAGGTAATGCATTTCATCCGATTATCGCTCCTTGGCTGGTCTTAACAGAGCGGCGTGCCAAGATAAGCATCGAATGCGGCTGCCACAGCGCGAGTTAGAAAACGATGCTCCGGCCTCACGCGGATGAATCCCTTTTCCATTTGCACGATTCCATCCTCGGCGAGCATTGCCAAGCGTTCGCCTAAACCGAGGAAAGAGACCGGGTCAAATCCATGAGTAATGCAAATTGCCGGCACGTCGACCTCGAAATCGCACATTAGCCGCTCGATGATTGCGGCCCGGACGCGGTCTTCGAGGCTGAGACTGTAGCCCTTTGACGTCGCCAGACGGCCGGCTTTGATTTGGCCGCTGTAGGAACCGGCTGTAACTGCGTTCTGGACGTAACCGTCCCCAAGCCGACCGATGGCCGACGGGCCGAAGCCGATCACTTTATTGCAGGTGTCGGCCGAGTAACCCAGTGAGTTCCGCCGCAGGCGACCGGCTTTCTGCGCCAGCGCGAGCTCATCATCCGGCAAGGCGAAATGGTCGAGTCCGATTTGGCGGTACCCAGCTGCAATCAGTGCATTGGCCATCGCGGCGGCCTGTTCTGCACGGGCAGGGCTGTCTGGCAGCGCTGCCTCGTCGATCAGGCGCTGATTCTTCTTGAAGGAAGGAACGTGCGCGTAGCCGAATACCGCAAGCCGGTCTGGTCGCATGGCCACTGCCGTAGTCGCGGTCTGAACGCAGGACTGCACCGTCTGATTTGGCAGACCGTAGATGAGGTCGAAGTTGATGCGGATTATTCCATGCTGCCGCAACGTTTCGACGGCGCGCTCTGTTTGTGCCTCACTCTGGACGCGGTTGATCGACTTTTGAACAATTGGATCGAAGCTCTGGACGCCGAGACTTGCGCGGTTCACGCCGGCAGCTGCTAACCCTTCGGATGTGGCGAGCGTGAACGTGCGCGGGTCGATCTCAACGGCGATGGCGGCCGTTTTCGAAAGCGCAAAGCGGCGGCGCAGAAATTCCATCAGGCGCCGGAACTCCGCTGCCTCGATGAGGGTCGGCGTTCCACCGCCGAAGTGCACGTCGCTCACAGGCAGCGGTTGCGGCACCTGCGCCGCGACCAAATCGATCTCCTTACGAAGAACCGTCAAAAACTCTAGGATGGGTGAATCCCGGCGAGTGATGCTTCGAGCGAAGCCGCAATACCAGCAAATCGATCGACAGAACGGAATGTGGAAATAGAGCGACACCGAGTCATTAACCGGCAGGCGCTGCAGCCTTTCTCAGAGGCTTCGGCGCCGACCTCTGTGGAGAACTCGGCTACAGTTGGATAGATGGTGTACCAAGGAAGGCGAGCATCGCAATACTTGTCTAGAATCGAAGTCTGCAACGATTGTTATCCCATGTTTACGAAATTTGTGGTCGCAAGCGAATTCTTTTGCATTCCTTTGTTTGCCGACAGTAATCAGGAGTGCCGCTAGGCAATTGGGAGCTTGCGTGACGGCGGATCTGCTGACGAAAGACGCTGTTGGATGGCAAGGCGTTCCTCGCGAAGACAGAGAACAACTGCTGCAGGCGCGATACTCGAATCAACACGGCCACGACGAGGCCCCATATTCAACTCCGCTTCGGTAATCTCCAATGTTCGCCAAGAGACATCCACCAGGGCCGTTGGCTGCTAGAGCTCGAACTGCCTCACGACCTGACTCGTGCGAGGTTCATTGACCAAGATTCATTGACCAAGATTCATTACCCCGTACTCTTCATCAACTCACAAGGTTGGTAGTTGACTTCTGCGTGGCTATTCTCCATCGACCCAGGGATCCTGCGCCGGTTCAGGGCCGTCCAAGCACGTAGTCGAACTTCACCAATGCGAGCATTGTCGCAGGGCCTCGTTCATGGGTCCCGCGGAGCGAGAAACCCCTTCATGCGCCCATTGCTCGGCGGAAGTGTCGCTAGGAGCGAAACGTTGCTTATCGTTGCGGCCGACTCGATTCGGCACGGGGCGAATAAATGGTTATAGGGATGTTCGTCGTAGATTGCGCCAAAATGCTCCGCCTCCGATCAACACGACAACTATTGCTTTGTGCGCGCACTATGATGTAGGAGCGCCCGCGTGCAACGACTCTCGCGTCGCGTGGCTCGCTCAGCCGCATAGGAGGTAAGACCAAACGATCTTTAAGAGTGGCGGATGGCGTATTGTCGATCGTCGGGCGGCACCACGGCTGTTGCAGTGTTCTCGAGTGGAGTGGAAAAGCTAATGAGCCGGGTCGGCGAGCGAGAAGTGATGGATGCAATTGAACAGCGGGCCGCTTTAGACTTGCCGCCGATTTTGCGCAGATCGTCAAGGAACCTAGGGTGGGTGGTGGGCGTCTTCGTGTGTCTGTGCACTGCAGCAGTCTACTTTTTGACCGACGTCAGACGATATCTCGAGAGCTCGGCAGTTCGTGAAGCCGCTCCAACGCTAAGCATGTCGCCCGACGACAGGGCGGTTCTATCGGAGATTCTATCGGGAGAACAGAAGGCGAGCGATGGAATAGCGGAGCTCAACCGCAGCATCACAGCACAGCAGGCTGACTTAAAACGAATTTCCGATCAAATTGCAGCACTGACCTCACGAATCGACTCGTTGCCAAATCTCGTGCTCACCGCTTCACGTCCTTCCGTTCCCTCCCCGCCGTCAGCTCAAGCCGATCCGAAGCTGGCGAGGAAACTCGCGCCTCCGCCTAAGCCACAAGGACCGATCTCCGTCGGAGGGGCGCCACTGGTCTCACCCCCGGGCACGGACGAACCTCGATGATTTCCCGCGTGCTCAGTCCAAGTCAGCTCTCCACACGTCGGTAGCAGATATTGGAGCTGCCTGACGGTCAAGCGGCCTCACCTGAGCTCGTGTAGTTCGTCGGGCACGGCGTGTGCCGAATCTTCCAAGCACCGACGCAAATCAGCACGCGGGGCGCTTGCCCGAAAACGCATAGCCGAAAACGAGGCTCAACAAGCAGAACGCTTTCTTCTTCTAGTTCAGTGCATCCAGCTTCTTGAGATTGGAAGACTTGACCTACGATTGAGCCTTCCCGCCGCGAACGTTCTACTCGAGTCTTTCGGACGCAATGGCGACCTGCCGCCATCAACGTCGGCCCTCGCTTCGGGGCGGGTCTAATCTTGGGTTTTGCTGTTGGTGGCTTGTGACCTCGAGTGAGGCCCAACCGCGTTAGCCTGCCGCAAACTGCGTTGCGACTGCACTCGAGATGACGCGCGATCTGCGCGGCACTTTGTCCCGCGGCCCAGAGCTTTTCCAACTCTGCCAATTCGCTTCTATTCCAGCGCATGGAAGCTACTCTAATGCCAGCACCTCAGGTTAGTTTACCCTTCGTCCAGCTCGCGCACCACCGCCGGTGCGGTCTCGTGCTCCTGTTTCTCCTCCTCCTGTTAATTTATTGTACGAAAGCCCGCATCGCAGGCAGAAGGAAAAACGAGTCCATGGTGGACCACGATCTCTTCTTAGTCCCTACTGTGATAAGGGTTCCATCTGCTCCCGCAATGTAAGTAGTCGAGTGGCAACGGGGCGTACCTGCCCGAGAAAATGAGGATAAGCGGCTGGGTGCCATCGCGAGTACTTGCGTCTGTTACCACAAAAGCGAGTTCGCGCGCCTCCCAATCCTGATAGGGGAGCTTCGCTCGTGTTTCCGTTATTCTAGATGGACAGGGGCCGAGCCAAATTCCCCCTCACTTCGCCCGTAAGATGATTTCGGAGTTCTGACGATTGTGCGAGCTCTCGCGAGCCCGAGCCATGGACATGCGTCACAC
This sequence comes from Bradyrhizobium sp. CSA207, assembly GCF_029051685.1. Classification (GTDB taxonomy): domain Bacteria; phylum Pseudomonadota; class Alphaproteobacteria; order Rhizobiales; family Xanthobacteraceae; genus Bradyrhizobium. Next base: position 40,966 of record NZ_JAACFT010000050.1, read on the forward strand.
ATTCTTACTGTACGACCCAAGCTCGTTGTTTTTCGACTGAGCTTGCATGCGAACTCTAAACAGCGCACCCTGCCGAGCAACCAAAATTGCACCCAATGTCCGCGAGACAATCATGACAGCCTTATCGGCAGAGAACGCTTGCGAGAAGGCTGATATCCTGCTGACCCGCCTTGATGTAAGCGAGCCTAAGCGCTTTCAGGATGATACCGTTTGGCCTTGTTTCGAGCGGCTGCGAAGGGAAGATCCCGTCCATTATTGCGAAGACAGCCCATACGGTCCATATTGGTCGATAACAAAGTATCGCGACATCATAGCCGTGGACTCAAATCACACAGTATTCTCGTCAGAGCGAAGCGTCACAATTGTCGACCCGCCGGAGAAGTACTGGACACCCAGTTTTATTAAGATGAGTCCTCCTGTCCATGCTCAACAGCGTAAGACTGTCAGTCCGATAACGGCATCGGAGAACCTGGCGAAGCTTGAAGGCTTGATCCGCTCGCGGGTTCAGAAGATCTTGGACGGTTTGCCGCGCAATGATACCTTCAACTGGGTCGACAGAGTCTCGATCGAGTTGACGACTCAAATGCTGGCCACGCTGTTCGATTTTCCATTTCAGGATCGACGGCTGCTGACCTACTGGTCGGACGTAGCCGCCTTGACCCCACAAATGGGCCACCAGATCGACAGCTGGGAAAAGCGAAAGGTGGTGCTGTCCGAGTGCCTGGACTATTTCACACGGCTTTGGAGCGAACGGGTGAATTCCGAGCCGCGGGCTGACCTGATCTCGATGATGGCGCATTCACCGGCGACCCGAAACATGGAGCCACGCGAGTTCCTGGGTAACCTCCTTTTGCTGATTGTTGGAGGTAACGATACTACGCGCAACTCAATTACCGGTGGCGTCTTGTTCATCAGTCAAAATCCGTCCGAACTGCGAAAACTCCGCGATGATGCTTCGCTAGTGCCCAGGGCGGTATCCGAGATTATACGATACCAAACGCCTATCGCGCACATGCGACGGACCGCTGTGGACGATTTCACGATAGGCCACAAGCAAATCAGGCAAGGCGATAAAGTTGTGATGTGGTATATCTCTGGCAACCGAGACGAGGAGGTCATTGCGAACCCCAACAGCTTCATCATTGATCGAGGAAATGTACGACAACATCTCTCTTTTGGATTTGGGATTCATCGTTGCGTGGGTAGGCATCTTGCAGAGCTGCAGCTGAAAATCCTGTGGGAGGAGATGCTGAACCGATCGCTGGAGGTAAAGGTGGTCGGCGAACCGGAGCGAGTTGAATCTAATTTTGTGCACGGTTATTCCGTACTGCCGGTGCAGATTCCAGGTTAGTCTCGGTTGCGAGCGACATTCAACACTGGTCGTGCAGAACCGGCGGTTCGGACCACGGCTTGTGGAGACCAGTCGTCCGGGTAAGTTCACCGGCGTTGCGTTACGGGCTTGTGGTTCTTTCGAAGATTGCGGACAGGGCCACAGCGTCGTTATCCCGTCGAGGACCTTGGCGGGCCGTTGCGATATTCATCACGCCGCCGATTGTCGCATCGTTGTTACCGGAGAGCTTGATGTGCGGCTCGCGTAACACCCCTCCAGCTCGACGGTCCAGAGAGTGGCTACCCTGGCGCACGCGGAGGCATTCCGGGCGAACCATCCCCCCGTCCACCAGTCGTCCGGCGCGAAGCCGGGCGGGGGCGCTCCAAGACCTAAGTTCGCAACTGCAGCAGCGCCGTTAAGTCCCGACACGCGGCGGTCTCGAGCAGGAGGGGAAGTCCCTCTGTCGTCGTGTTGTCGAACCATTTTTCAAGCTTGATCACATGATCCCAGCTGTCGCCGAAGTCATAGAGATAACGGATCGTCTTGGCGCCGGTCTCCTGAACGATATTGGAGAGCCGCGTCTTGCGGGCATCGATAGGCTGGGGGCCAAAATCACCGTCGGGATCAGGGATGCCCCAACGCTCTTCGCCAGCATGGAACTCGAAGAGGTGGCTATTTGTCCAGCCAAATGCCGCCTGAAGCGTCAAATGCAGCCGATCAAGGCGCAGGGTGACAGGTACGACAAGGCGACGCATCACTTCTGGTTTCACGTCCTTGAGGGTCACTCTGATCCGGACAGCGGTCGTGTTGAGGCTCATGCTGCCAACCTTGGGTCGTGTGCATGCATCGTGTAGGTCGACGACCACGGAAGCAGTTCGTCCAGTCGCGCCGCAGGCCAGCCATTGACGAGCTTAGAGAGGACGTCGGAGAGCCAGCGCTCTGCACTGACGCCATTAAGCTTACAGGTCTCGATTAACGAAGCTAGTACTCCCCAACTCTCGGCCCCCTCGTCACAGCCGGCAAACAGGGAGTTCTTGGCGTTGAGCTTGATCGGCCGCATCGCACGCTCGACCGCATTCGTGTCCATCTCGATGCGCCCGTCATCAAGGTAGAGCGTCAGGCCGTCCCAATGACGCAGCGCATAACGCAAAGCCTTCGCCGTGTCGCTCTTCTGTGCAAGGTGATCAAGCTTTGCCTCAAACCACTGCTTCAAGGCTGCAGCCAGAGGCCGGGCATGCGCTTGTCGGCCCGCGCGACGCTCGGCATCAGATCGGCCGCGGAGTGCTTTCTCGACCGCGTAGAGTTGGGCGATGCGCTCGAGGGCCTCGCGGGCAACCGGAGCCGGCGCCGGCGAAGCCTCGCGTTCGATCTTCACAAACTGGCGCCGTAGATGCGACCAGCAGAAGGCGAGCGTGCCCGACAGCGCGTCCGCACGCGTCTCTCGGGTTATGGTCTGGTAAGCCTCATAGCCATCGCAGTGGATGATGCCACGATAGCCCTCAAGCAGCCGCAAGCCATGAACGGCGCCGCGGCCCGGTGCATAGGCGTAAACCACGCCAGGTGGGTCAGGTCCGGCCCAAGGCCTGTCATCGCGCGAGAGTGCCCAGAAGTAGCCGGTTTTGGTCCTGCCGCGCCCCGGATCCAACACCGGCGCCGGGGTCTCATCGACACAGAGCTTCGGGGACACGAGCAGCAGCTCGCGCAGACGATGCCACAAGGGCTTCAATTCCTGGGCGGCATAGCCGACCCAGAAGGCGAGCGTGGAACGGTCGATGGCGATACCGTGCGTCGCCAGCATCTGCGCCTGACGATAGAGCGGCAAATGCCAATGATACTTGGCGTCGATTACATGCGCGACGAGCCGCTCGGTGGGCAGTCCACCCTTGATCAATCGCTCGGGCGCGGCGTGCTGGAGGACCACGCCATGACAGGCGCGGCAGGCCAGCTTGGGCCGGCGGGTTACGATCACCCGGTACTGCACCGGAACGACGTCGAGCCTTTGGCTCTCATCGCTGCCAATCTCAACGAGATCGCCTTTGCAGGACGGGCAGCAGGTTTCAGCCGGCATCAGGGTTTCGACGATGCGCGGCAAATGCTCCGGCAGCTTGCCACGGTTGGCCCTGTGTTCGGCAGTTCTCTTCTCGCAGGTTCTGGGATTGGCGCGATCTTCGGCTGCTTCGAGAGCCGCGATGGCCTCTTCGATGTCCTTCAGAACAAGCTGAAGCTGATCAGCGTCCAGCTTTTCCGACGATCGACCGAACTGCGCATCTTTCGCAAGCTTGAGCAACCGCTCGAGCCTGGCGCAGCGATCCAGCAGAGCCGCGGCAAAGACACGCAGCTCGGCTGGATCGCTCGGCAGCTCATCAGGCAAATCACTCATTGGCCCGAGTCTGCCATGCTTCGCGCCTCGATGCAGCGAAGATTTTATATCCTTACGCGAGAGCTTTCGGCTGCGGGATTCGAGGCGCATGCATGCGTGTCCAATCCATGCCGGCCAGAAGCGCGGACAACTGCGCGGCATTCATTCGCATGACGCCGTCAACAACCGGCGGCCACTTGAAGGCGCTGCCCTCAAGCCGCTTCCAATACAGCACAAGGCCACTGCCATCCCAGACGACGATCTTCACCCGATCGGCGCGCTTTGCACGGAAGACCACTGCCACACCCTTCATCGGATCGTGGCCCAGCGTCTCCTTCGCCAAGAGCGCCAAGCCATCCGCACCCTTTCTGAAGTCCACAGGTTGGGTCGCAACGTAAATCGTGAGGCCCGCGGGTGGCATCAGCAATGAACGTGTCCGTCGCAGAGCCAATGAACACGTCACTTAGCACCGCAAGGCCAGGCGTCCCGCGTACCTCAACCCGTGCACCCTGGAACTCGACCGTAACAACAGCTGCTTCCGCCGATACGGAGGGCTCCGCAGCCGCGGGTGCGACGATTCCGACACCAAAGGCACAAACGATAAGGTATCCGCCGAAGCCGGCAGCACCAACTGGCCCAAACGCGCTCGCCGCCGCCAGTCATGCACCTGCTGGGGCCGGCAGCCATGGCGGCGGGCGACATCTGTGACAATCGCGCCCGGCTCGAAGCTTTCCGCGGCAATTTGTGCCTTCAAATCGTCCGGCCAGCGCTTTCGACCTGCACCAGTATACACTTCGATACGCGGCAACGGTCGTCTTATGTCGTCCGGATGGTCGTCCATTGTGAGCACCCTTGCAGAAGATGACTCTTCTAACGGTGCTCCCAAGACCGCGCACAAACAATCTGAACGGCCGCCGCGCTACGCTTACGGTGGACAGCATCAGCATCGGGCTGATCCTCCCGGACACCGTCTCATTCTGGCTCAGGGTTGCGCTCCCCAGCCGCCCTGCTCGCGGGCGGGGACGAGTTCATTAGCGTCACGGACCAGGTGCCTTTGTCGGCAAGCCATCAGCACCGCGATGGCGGCACTACGGGGTCGGGATACGAGGCCCTCGTCCCACGATGTTCTGACCGAGCTGCCCAACCGGACCGCCTCACGCTTCCCCAGCTGTTTAGTCCGGCGAAGTGCTCGTCAGCGACACCTGCGCTGGGGACATACCGACGAGTTCCTCGTAGCGGCGAGCATCGGTCGCGCCCTCGGTGTTGATCAGGAAGACCCGAGCATCTCGTCCAAGACCGACCTTGTCCCGCAGGGTCTGGTCGGAGGCTACCTGCAGTAAGCCGGCGAGACCAACACCACCACTTTCGCCTGAAACGACAGCAGGGTCGTCATCTCTGGGATTCGCAAGCCGCCTCATGACGCTGATCGCGTCCTCGTCGTCGACAGTCATAAAGGCATCCGCTGTGCGCGAAAGAATGCGCCAGGCGACGAGCGAGGGTTCGTAGCATTCGAGCATCGCCATCACGGTCGACTGCCCATGATCGACTTTCACAGCGCGCCCAGCCCGAGCGCTTTCAAAGAGACACGCTGCGCGCGCGGGGTCTACAACCGTGAAAAACGGGCGGTTCTTGCCGAGCAGAACTGAAAGATGCCCCGCGACGGCTGCAGCAATACCGCCGACCCCTGCTTGGACGAACACATGGGTCGGGGCTCGGGGCAACTGGCGCAGTGCTTCGCTTACCAGGGCGGTATATCCCTGCATCACCAAGCCGGGGATGCGCTCGTAGCCCGGCCAGGATGTATCAGACACCGTGATCCAGCCGTTTTCCGCGGCAACTCGCGACGCCTCGTCGACGGAGTCGTCGTAGTTGCCATTGACTCGGACCATCTGGGCACCAAAGCGAGCGATCGCCGTGATGCGCTCGTCGCTGACACCTGAATGAACGAAGATGGCGCACTTTGCCCCAACGAGCTGAGCACCTTGCGCCACTGATCTGCCATGATTGCCGTCTGTGGCGCAAGATATCGTCATTTTCCGCGCTACGGCTTTCACTTCAGAAGTTCGCAGCTCTGACACATCAACGTCTCGGCCGAGTCGCCGCGTTGCTTCCTGCAGCACCAGCCGGATTACGGCATAGGAGCCGCCCAAAGCCTTGAAGCTGCCAAGACCGAGTCGATGACCCTCATCCTTGAGATGAATCGAGCCCACGCCGATCTCACGAGCGAGGCCTGCTAATGAAAGAAGCGGCGTTTCCTTATGACCTTCGCGATACCTGAGAAAGCGCTCGACTTCGCGAGCGGCCTCGACACTCAAGGTGTCCGCATCGGCGACATCCAGGATAGCTCGGTAATCGGGATGCCAGTTGAGAAGTAACATGGTTCGACTCTCTCCTGCCAGCAATGGCTCAATATCAACCCATTGTTCTCGAGCATAGCGTCGCATAGCGAGCGCAGGGTGGCCCCAAGTCCTGGCTCCAAAGCTCCTGAACGGCTGACCAGCAGCCTCGCTGCGCTGGCTCTCGACGCATTGAAGTGAGACTGAGCGACCGACAAAGTTGCCTAAAACGATGCTGTCGTCGCCCGCGCCTCACCGGAGCTCTTGAGCCTTTCCGGCTATCAGGTCAACGAGAAAAGCCAATAGGGATGGCAAGCTGGGGATGATGGATGTGATTGATGAAGCGAACGCCTCGGAGCTGCACCCGTCTTGCACAAATCCCCAAGACGTTTTTCTTGGGTTGTCGCGCTCGTGGCCGTCTCCATCAGTCTGTGCGCCGGGGAGCCAATTATTCGAGTGACATCGAAAGGGGTTTTGCGACGCCATCAGCGCGTGAACCTATCCCTCTGTTAGGCTTATCAACCTTAGGGCCCGTCCATAAATAACTCAGTCAATTCGTTTTGGAACGATGATGTTTTCGATGAGGTGAAATCGTATAGTTCCAGTCGCCATGGAACGAGTGGCGGGTGAGGTTGATGGCAGCCATCTGGAGATCGGAAACCTTGACGCCTTTGGGATATTTCTTTTCGTCCAGCTCGGCGCGCACCTTGAGGCCGGCATCTGTTGTCGTCGCGGCGATCAGCTGGACGATCGTGCGATAGCTACGCAGTGGCTTTCCCAGCCAGTTGATGGTGATGAAGGAGAAGAGACGATGCTCGATCTTGTTCCACTTGCTGGTGCCGGGCGGCAGGTGGCAAACCGTGATCGGCAACTTGAGCTCGTCCGCCAGTTTTTGAAGCTCGACCTT
>NZ_JAACFT010000051.1 GCF_029051685.1 Bradyrhizobium sp. CSA207
GCGTGCGGACATTTTGGGATCAGGTGCGCGTGAAGGATTGCGTGCACTTCGTTCTTGATCCGGGTCCGATGCCGCACGACCTGGTAACGCCGGGCGATCAGCCTGCGCAGCCGTTCTGTGGCCGCGTCCGGCGTCCAGATTTCCGGCAGATAGCCGGCCGCGTACAAGCTGGCCAGCGTGCCCGCGTCGACCTTGTCGGTCTTCACATGGGCATGCGCGATTGCCTTCACCTGCAATGGGTTGGCGATGACCACCCGCTTCACGAACGGCGACAGCACCCGTGACACCGCCATGCAGTTGCCGGTCGCTTCGATCACCACCTCGTCTATCGGTTGAAGGCTTTTGCCAAAGCCTTCCAGTGCCGTGCGGGTCATATCGACGCGACCGGCCGGTCGAAGTCTGCCATCTTCCCAGAAAACCACCTCGCCGAAAGTTCGGTGGATATCCATTCCGATTATGCGTCGCATTTACACCTCCTGTCATATGACGGGAACGGTGGGCGACACGACAACTACGGATCCGCGCTCACGGCGCAACCGGGCTAGTCGTAGAGGCGGCCAGCTACTAACTCGAGCTCGTAGCTCATCGTACGCATCGGCCTGCCCACACCTTCGTGCTCCCGGTGCCTCTGTCCCGGATGGTCGCACCATACGCCACGATCTTGAAAACCGCAGCCGAACATCAGCACCGAGAATCTTATACCGGTTACCAACCCGATCGAGCGCCTCAACGGCGAGATCAAGCGGCGCACCGAGGTGGTCGGCATCTTCCCCAACGAAAACGCCATCACTCGCCTCATCGGAGCGATCCTGCTCGAACAGAACGATGAGTGGGCGGTCCAGCGCGCCCGCTACATGACGCTGGAAACCATCGCCCCGTTGAGCGATGATCCGACCGTCAGCCTTCCGGCTATCGCCAGCTGACCTGCCCGGCTCCTGCCGGTGAGCGCGGTGACCCGCCGTCAGCTACACCATGCCAGGGGACACGATCGAAGTCCTCGCATTCGAACGTGTATCTGTTCGCGAACCAATAGTCGTCTTGGTCGGCCTTCTCCCGAGCACGGGCGGTCTCGATCGGTTCGAAGTTATACGCATCCGTGTGGTAGCGTTCTGGCTTCCTTCGCGGAAAGTCCGGGGGCAGCCCGAGCAATGTCGAAGGCTCGCTCGCACGCATGTGGATTGGCCCGATCCAACATCCAGACGTGTTTTTCGCACTCGCGGATGGCACCGGCTTCCTGTAGTACCGCGATGGCCCAGCAGCGCGGCGTCCGGACCGGCGGCAGTCTCTCTTTATTCATCGGCATCGAACCACTCCTGCCGAGCGAATCTCTTTCGGCCGCCCGTGTATTCTCGGCGGGTAGCACGGAGCAGGGGTTCCGAATTGCCAAAGCAGGACTTGTGCACGTGTTCCTTGGCGGGCATTTCGCCTCCGATAGCCAAGACGCGCCTCTCCCGCGGTCGAGCCGTCGGGCTTGACCTTTTCCGATAGAAAGATGCGTTTGCGGATCATTTGATGGTTGAATGGTATGCAAACGGATCAATTAGTTGACAGCTTTGACCTGAAAAGATACCTTTGCGTTCCCTTGCTGGAAGAAAGATACGAAAACAGATCATGGAACGGAACTCAGAAGCGACCCATCACCTAGGACGGCTTCTCCGGGACGCGAGGAAACAAGCGGGCCTGACTCAACAGCAGGTGGCCGAACGCGCAGGCATTTCCAGGCCACGTTACCGGGATATCGAGCAAGGCGATGCTGCTGCGCGGGCAAACACGCTTATCAACGTCGCGCGAGCGCTCGGCATGGAGTTGATGCTGATCCCACAAGCAATGGTCCCTGGCGTCAACGCTCTGCTTCGCCCTTCCGACGACGAAGACCGACCGGCATTCACAACCGACGCGGATGATGAGTACCCAATTCCGCGCCCCTAATACCATCCAGTCGCTGGACGTGTTCCTTCAAGACCTCAAGGTCGGAACGGTCGTACGTACGCCAGGCGATTTTAACGCCTTCAGTCTCGACCCAGCCTATCGAGCCATGGAAGGGCCTCCGATCTTGAGCCTCTCGTTGCGCTCCGCCGATGGAGGCCTTCGCAAGGACCCGAAGCCTGCAGCGCACATGCTGCCGGCGTTCTTCGCAAACATGTTGCCCGAGGACAAGCTCCGCGAGGCGATGGAAAAACACCATGCGGGATTCGTGAGGCAGGGAAACGACTTCGATCTATTGGCGGCGCTCGGCACGGACTTGCCAGGCGCGGTGCGCGTCGTACCGAGCGACGGCAGCACTACGATAGCGGCTCGAGAAAATCCACGCGAGATCAAAGCTCGGTTTTCCTTGGCGGGAGTTCAGATGAAGCTTTCCGTGATGAAGAACACGGGCAAGGGGAGCGGGCTGACTTTGCCAATCGGCGACGAGCAAGGTCAGTACATCGCAAAATATCCTTCGACCAATCTGGTAGGATTGTCGGAAAACGAGTTCGTCATCTTAGCGTTGTCCGCCGCGCTCGGAATGGATGTACCGGAACGCGAGCTTGTAGAAAAATCCGATTTCGAGGGAATACCCGAAGAGTTCAACACTCTGTCGACCGGCAAGGTCCTGCTGGTGAAACGTTTCGACCGAGGACCCGCAGGCACCCGAATTCACATCGAAGACTTCGCTCAAATCTTCGGCCGGCAGCCGTCCAAAAAATATGATGACGCTTCGTACCACGACATCGCCTCCGCGCTGAACGTGGCGGTGTCGACAGGCGCCGCACTAGAATTCGTTCGCCGAGTGGCCCTTGCCGCGCTTGTCGGCAACGGCGACATGCACTTGAAGAATTGGTCCACGATATATCCGGGCGACGGTTGCACTCCGGCGATCGCCCCCGTGTACGACGTCCTATCGACCACCGCATATTTTCCAAAGGACGATATGGCCTTGTCCTTGGGAGGAGAGAAATCGTTCAAGGCGCTTACTGCAAACCGCTGGCGAAAGTTTGCCAATCGGGCGCGGCTGCCCGAACCGGCGGTCATCTCGGCCGTCGAGGAAGTCGTGTCGTCGACGAACGATCATTGGTGGAATCTCCCGGAGCGGGATGTCGTCCCGACCGCCGTCCTCGAGAAGATCGATGCCAAAATCAGGGAGATGAGCTTGGTTCTAGATCCCGGCCACGCTCCGAAGTCTTTGCCTACTCGCTGAAGAGTCGCGCGCATTCAATTTGACGAGTTTCGGCGAAGAGCGGGGCCGGCTCGAAAAAATCCACTACGAACGCGGTGTGCGGGTCGACCGGCCCGTTCAGCACGACCTCGATCCGATAGGAATGACCGTGCATCCGATGACAGCGATGTGTCTGGGGGAGTTTTGGAAGTCGGTGCGCTGCCTCGAACTTAAATAAAGCCCGGCGGATAGTTCGCCCACTCGGCCAGATGGATGTGACGGGTACTCTGTCGGTGGTCAGGACGGCTGGCGTCCCAGTCGCAGTTGAACCACCCGAGGTCGTATCCCGCGTTGCAGAACACGGTGCTGCCCCGGGGCCGGTGGATGATAGACTTGACCCAGCGGCCGACGGCCGACCGCATCAACGAGCCGTCGCCGACGATGCCAGCCGACGTAGCGGTCGAGCGTCTCGACGGTCTGCCGGATGTCGCCGGTGATGATCCCGTCGAGATCGATGTCGGACGGCGAGCCGTCGCTCGATCCGAACGGCCGCCACACGTGCTGATGGAGGGCAAGAACATGAGTGACGGCATAGTCGACGTCAAGTGCGCGCGCGCCGAGACCGGAGGCGAGACCATTGCGGATCGAGGTGATGGTGACCAGCCGCGAGGAGGACCGTGCATCCGAGCGCGTTCGCTACTCGCTGCTGAAATCCCCCGGCCTCAGTCAGCATGTCGCGCATCGTCAGCATGGTGCCCGGGTCGTTACCGAACGCCGGGAGCTTCGCGCATTCGTGCCTGATGTTGCCCTTGGCCGTGATCATGGAGTACATGGCCCGCGCGTCCTCCAGCGATATCTGGGTCGATCACAAAAGTTATGCACAGCCCAAGGTTTCGCGCGCATCGCCAGACCTGTTCGTGGTAGAATGGGTTACGGCGGCGACCGCAGCACGCGTCAGGTCTCTTGCCACGCCTTTCGCGCTGGTACGAGAGGAACTTCGGTCCGGGCTTGGTCCTGGACTTCCTCGGACTCACTAGAACCTCCAGGTTGATTTCCCGGGCTTCGTGTCGTGCATTCGCATCACAGCCTCGTACTGCGGCTGCGGCTCGGTCAGGTAGCCGTTCGCCTCGTAGTAGTCGGACAGCGACGCGAGGAACGTAACGGTGCTCAGGTCGGTCTGCGCTCGGTCCGTGCCTTGAGATAGGTTCCGATGTTGCCGTCGTATATCTTCTAGGGCTCGGTCTTCGGCCTCCGCTTGCTAGGCGGAGTTCGGTAGTCGGACGAGGCGGGGGAGCCGTAGGACATGGGCGCCCGAGCCGCGAAGCCGGACACGACATCCTCCCACGTCTTGCCTGCGGAGCGTATCAGCTTGTTGGCCATGCGCATGGCGGCGATGGCCTCGCCGTCGTGGTTGGACTCCGTGAGCCTCAGAATCTTGAGCAGGCGCTCGCGGTCTATTATCATCCCCTCTTCCCCTCTTCTCCTCTTCGATGGCCATCGCGAGCCACGTCCTGATCTGCGCTAGGTTCTTGTGACCGACACCCGGAAGAAGCAGCATGTCCCGGTCGGACATCGCCGCCACCGTCTTCAGATCGATTAGCTCGATCTCGAGATGGCGCATGATGGCGTGACCGCCGCGCATCTGCCACAGCGGTATGAGCACCGGGCTGAAGAAGTCCAGAAGCACGCCAGTCGGCGCGCCGATAATCGGGATCGACAACTGCAGAGGCCCCGAGCGGTCAGTGACCAGACGACACGTGGCGCAAAATGCGCACGGAGATCGAGGAGGCTGGCGGCAACGCACAAGCAGATAGCGAGTATCTTCATCTGATGCCCGATGTTTGTGGGTTTGCACCTGAGTCTCCATTTCGAATGAGCCAGGCAGTACGCGACGGCCTGCCGCGTCTGGTCGACCTCGTCGGGGCCCGGTCCCGGCCGGCGTGCGGGTCGGCGACCATCCCGTGCAAGCGCTTGATGAATCTCATGCAGACGCTGGAGCGTCCACTACAAGATCCCGTAGATGCCAAAGCCAACTTAAGGCCCTGGGGTCCCGCCCTGTTCCCCGCCGAAGGAAGCAGAAGTGAACGCAAACGACGAGAAGCCAACAAGGGGCAGAGCGGCACAATATGACCGGCAGAACCTAGGTGGCCACGCCACGCACACCTCAATCGGGGTCCTCGCTATTCTGTTAAGGGCCCCAGACGGTTACGATAGACGGGAGGCGTATGCCTACGGAAAATCGACATGGCAAAAATCAGCTTGTGAAAAACGTCAACCGGTCGACGCGATCACGGCGATCGACCGGCGCAGACGAACTTACCCGCGGCCGTGCAAGATCGGATCCGGAGAGGGTTGCACTGAGTACGCGATTCAGCGAATTTGGAACAGCTCGCGACACGTTCATCCATGAATGAGCCGGACACGGAATTCGCCATCGACAGCGAGCGCAACGTGATGCCCAAGAAAAACAGCACGTCGATTTATCGGACCCGAATCTCTCGGCGTTATCCTGCGGCTCGCCATTCCATCTGTAGTTGGGTTATCGATTCATGCGCTGCAGCAGCTCGTCAACGCGATCTTTGTTGCCGCACTTGGCGCACTTGGCACGCAGGCGATCGCAGCTGTCAGCATGACCTTGCCGATCGTGGTCCTGCTCGCTGCAGCCGGACAGGGGATCGGGGTTGGAACAGCGTCGTTCATATCTCGTCATCTGGGCGCTCGTGAGTACTTAGAGGCGAGTCGAGGCGCAAGTACAGCACTCGCGCTCACGGCTCCGATCGGCATAGCTACCGTCGCTCTGCTTCCAAATCTGCCAGGGATATTCGCAACGCTCGGAGCAACTCCAACCATCATGCCCGTGGCGCTCGACTACGCGGGAACGCTTTTGTTTGGGTACACTCTCATGCTTCTAAATATCGTCAGCGGGTTTATTGTCAGAGCCGAAGGCCGTCCACGATTCAGCATCTGGGCGATGATGACCGCGTTCTTACTGAACGCTGTGCTTGATCCCGTCTTCATATTCTTGCTTGACCTTGGTGTGCGAGGCGCAGCCCACAGCAACGCTGGTATCGCAGATCGCTGCTATTGGAATCTATATCACGTATTTTACGAAGCTTGGAGGGACAGTTCTCGTCAGGATATCTCACCTATCGCTGCGAGAAGATCGCATCAGACAGCTCGCGTTGGTGGGCGCGCCGGCGACAATAGTATTTTATCTGCGCTTGCCGTTATGCTCTTGTACGGAGCTGCTGCGCCGTTCGGCGATGTTTCCATCGCCGCGGTTGGAATAGCTGTGCGAATCTTGATGGTCGGGGCACTATCACCGGGTTCTGTATAGGCGCTCAAGCTATCCTGGGGGCCGGTTGGGGCGCACGCGACTATGCCCGTATTCTGAAGGCAGCGAAGTTCATGCTCTTCGTGACGGTCGCATTCTCCGTGGTGTATTCTGCGGCCGTTGTCATTTTTGCAAGGCCTTTGGTGAGCCTATTTAGCGATAACGAGAAGGTCACGGAAATTGCCGTCTCGACCTGCATCGTGTTCCATCTCTTCTTTGGACTGTTTGGGATTCAGAGTTTCGTGACGGCAATGCTTCAGTCTTTTGGGAGAGCACGCCTCAGTGAAATTGTGTCCCTGGCGAGGCAGGGGTATCGCTTCATACCGGCCGTACTGTTATTCCCGGTGGTCGCGGGTATTAACGGACTGTTAGCCAGTCAAGCAATCGCTGAGCTGGGCGCCGGAATGATCGCTCTGTTCGTCATGTTCTACCAGTTCGGTGAGCTCAGACGAGCGCTCCGGCGCCGTCCTTCAAGAGCGATCGGGATAGCGGGTTGACCTGAGAACGTATGTCATCGAAGCCCAGAGCATTGGGCGCAAGCCTCCTGGGAAGCTCGCGGCAAGATGCGCTGCCAGTGGGCACGGATTTGCCGCGCAATCCGCGCAACGTGCTGGCCGCGCTTGCATCGATGTCGGCGCGCCGCGGCTTGGCTGTCAGCATATGCCGGCTCCAGAACACGCACACCAGCACATATATCGAGCAGCGTAATAGCCTTTGAAGACGCCTCTCTCCTGATGCCCCGTGCATGGGGGGCATCGAAATCGAGAATGATCTGCGGCGGATCACTTGGGCGCCTCCAGGAACAGCTTCAGGGGCGCTCCACCACTCCAAGCTGATCTGGCACTACACTCTGTCGTCTTCAGGGCATTCCTTGAACCACCAAAAAATCCGGTTGCAAAAGAACGCCTCGCCCATGCGCGCTCCGATGCGCCTCAACAATGTGAGAAAAGCACGCTACGCTCAGGAGAGGTCCTTGCGGTACCCGCTGAGCTGTGCGTCATAAACAGAACGCTGCCATTGTAGCTCAGCGCTCGCTTGCAGGCAGCAGACCAATCAGCGCTTTAGCCTCGGACTTCAGAACTTCAATCGCAGCCTTCCGAGCATCTGCATCAAAGCGAGTCCGAATGGCGGAGACCGAGAGGGCGCCGCGCAATTGGCCATGTATGTCGATCACGGGCACAGCTGCGGCCGCGACCTCAGGATCCCGCTCGCCGATCGAGACGTAGAAGCCACGATCTCTGATCTTCTTTCCATCGGCTGATGCAGAATCGCGGTAGGCGGTAAGAACACGGCCGGCAGCGCCGCGGTCAATCGGCAATCGCTGACCCTCTTCGAGGTGATGCCGGACCGAACGCGGAGAATTGACGCGATAAAGACAAATGCGCTCGTCGCCCTCCGCGATGTAGAAGGATGCGGTCTCTCCAGTTGCCTCGACCAGACGATGGAGCGAGGGTCTGATCAGATCAGCAAGGTCGAGCCCGCGCTGATAGAGCGCCCCAAGGCGCCATAGCTCCGGTCCGGGTCGAAAAAGTCGGTCAGTACCCCGCACCAGGAATCCATCCGCCTCCAGAGATGCGGCAAGGCGAAGGACTGTGCTCTTGTAGAGGTCAGTCGCATCCGCAATCTCCGTCAGAGTCATCGCGGCGCGCTCGGGGTCGAACGCCTTAAGGATTGCCAGTGCCCGCGCCACCGCATCAACCCCTGTTCTTACCATCAAATTCTCCGGTTCTGTTGTGCAGAAGCTATAAATCGGAATCCGCTCCGGAGTCCAGCCAGCTAGTAGAAGCGCCATTCTGCCCACCAGAATACGATTGACTGCTCACTAGACGCGGTGCTACCGCAGTTTCGAAACATAGAACAAGTTCTATGGAGTGAAACAATGGACCGGCCGGGAGTTGCCGTGGACTTGCGCGACGTGATGGTTCGCTTCGGCGACTTCACGGCCGTGAAAAGCATGAACCTCCAGGTGGGCGAGACTGAATTCGTTGCAGTGGTGGGGCCGACCGGCTGCGGGAAATCGACCATTCTCAACACAGTCACCGGACTGCTGAAGCCCGCCGCGGGAGATGTTCGCATCTTCGGCAAGTCGCTTACGGGCCTGAACGATCAGTCCGGCTACATGCTGCAACAGGAAGGCTTGCTGCCCTGGAAGACGGCCCAGGACAATGTCGGCCTCAGGCTCGTGTTTCAGGGCAGCTCGATCGCGAAAGCGCGCGAGCAGGCAAAGCCCTGGCTCGCCAAGGTCGGATTGAAGGGATTCGAGGAGCGCTATCCGAATCAATTGTCCGGCGGCCAGCGCAAGCGCGTTGCGATGGCACAGACCCTAATCATGGAGCCCAAGATCGTTCTCATGGATGAGCCGTTCTCCGCGCTGGACGTTCACACACGCCGCCTCATGCACCGCATCCTGCTCGACCTCTGGCAGGCGGACCGGCGCTCGCTCGTCTTCATCGCCCATGATCTCGATGAGGCGATCACGATGGCGGACCGCGTCGTTGTGGTTGCCGACGTCAGGATTACGCTGCCTCGTCCACGCGACGTTTCGGCGCTGCAGACCACCGACGAATTCGTCGCGCTCTATCGTGAAATTTGGTCGCTGCTCGGCGCCGAAGTGGAGAAAAGCTATGCCACGCGGGGTAAGGTCGCTCTCACGCAGTTCGTCATCGTCCTTGGCGTGATCCTGATCTGGGAATTGGGCGTGCGGGCCGGACTGATCGATCCCTTCTTCTTTCCGGCACCGTCGACACTTGTCGTAAGGATCGGGGAGTGGATGTCGACGGCGGACTTTTGGACCGATGTTGGCATAACATTGCTGGAGACGGTCCTGTCGTTCCTGGTTGGTATCGGGATCGGCACAGCACTTGGTATTTGGCTGGGCCTAAGCCCCTTCGCTGCCGAAGTCGTTCAGCCCTTCATCAAGATGTTCAATGCGATCCCGCGCATCTTGCTTGGACCTATTTTCGTCATCTGGTTCGGATTGGGCCCCACCTCCAAGGTTGCGCTCGGCGTGACGCTGGTTCTGTTCGTCGCATTCTTCAACACGTTCCAGGGCGTCCGCGAGGTCAATCCGGTCGTGCTGGCGAATGCCCGCCTCCTGCGTGCATCGAAGTCCTCCCTGCTACGGCACGTCTACCTGCCATCAGCCACGACCTGGATTCTGTCGAGCCTGCGGGTGTCCGTCGGCATGGCCGTTATGGGATCCGTAGTCGCCGAATATCTCGGCTCGTCCGCAGGATTGGGGCACTTAATTGCGCAGGCCGAAGGTGTCCTCGATGCGACCGGAGTGTTCGCAGGAATCATCGTCCTCTCCGCCTTCGTCGTTGCCCTCGACGCCATCGTCGACCGCGCGGAAAAGCGGCTCCTCGTCTGGCGGCCGGCGCTTGCCCAGGAAAGCTGATCGTACGCTCGCCCATCAATCATGGAGGTTCGCATGCACGTTTCCATAAGACTGATGCCGGTCGTGGCGCTGGCCGCTTTCTCGGTCATTTCGGCGCACGCCACCGAGCCCGAGAAAACAAAATTGAAGATCACCGTGGGGTCACAGATCCTGAACTATATGCCTCTCGAACTTGGCTTGAAGCTTGGCTCCTTTAGGGAAGAACGCCTTGACGTTACCGTCGAGAACTTCCAGGCTGGTGGCTCAAAGGCTCTGCAGGCCCTGATCGGCGGCTCCGTCGACGGGGCCATCGGCTTTTACGATCACACCATTCAGATGCAGGCGCAGGGCAAGCAAATTTCCTGCGTGTTCCTGCTCAATGACATTCCCGGCGTCCTGCTCGGTGTCCGCAGCGACCTCGCCGACAAGGTCAAAACCGGCGCCGACCTGAAGGGTCTCAGGCTCGGGATCACGGCGCCGGGGTCATCGACGGATACTATGGCGCGTTACTACATCAAGAAATCAGGATTGGGTCCACGCGATGTGAACATCATTGCGGTCGGCAGCGGCGCACCGGGCATGGTGGCGCTTGAGGCCAAGAACGTCGATGCCCTGGTCTATTTCGATCCTATCGCGACGCTTCTCGCGCGCACGAAGAGCGCGACAGCGTTGTTCGATGCGCGCACGATCGAAGGCTCAAAGCAGGCCTTCGGCGGATCCTATCCGACCGCGTGTCTCTACCTCCAGCAGTCCTTCATCGACAGAAATCCCGAAACGGTCCAGCGCCTGGTCAACGCCTTGCTCAAAACTCACCGCTGGATCAACGCAACGCCGACGGAGCAGCTCGTCGATACGATTCCTCCTGGTTACAAGACTGACAATCGCGAGGTGAACATCGAAATCATGAACGCGTCGAAAGCGCTGTTCTCGCCAACCGGGCAGATGGACATCGAGGCGGCCAAGGTCCCGCTAGCTGTCCTGAGCGACTTTGATCGAAGAATCGCTGCCGCAAAGATCGACCTGAGCAAAACCTTCACCAATCGCTTCGCGGAACGCGCCGCGCAACAACTGAAATAGCTGCCCGCAGACCAAGCCCTCACCTTCGGATCACCTAAAGGAAGGCTTTTTCAGATGTCTCTGCCGCTAACCGGCATCCGCGTCCTGGACCTGTCGAACGTACTGGCCGGTCCGTTCTGCGGTTATCATCTCGCGCGTCTTGGCGCGGAGGTCATCAAAGTCGAAAACCCAAACGGCGGCGATCTCGCGCGGCGCCTCGGCGCCGATCCGCAAAGAGCAGAACGCCTGCAGGGACTCTCCTTCGTCGCGGTGAACGCCGGCAAGCAATCCGTGGCGCTGGACTTGAAGTCGGAATCGGGCCGCGAGGTATTCCTGCGACTCGTCAAGGAAGCCGATGTGGTGCTCGAAAACTTCCGGCCGAAGGTAATGGAACGGCTTAGCCTGGGCTTTGATGTGCTCAGCAGGCAGAACCCGCGTCTCGTCTACTGCGCGATCTCCGGCTTTGGGCAGAGCGGACCGTGGTCCGCCCGTCCAGCCTATGACCAGATCGTCCAGGGTCTGTCTGGTGCCATGAGCGTCACCGGCGATACGGCCTCGGCTCCCCTGCGCACGGGCTTTCCGATCTCAGACACGATTGCGGGACTGACTGCTGCCTTTGCCATTGCCGCGGCTCTGGTCGAACAGCGGCATAGCGGCCGCGGTCGGTTCATCGACGTGT
Organism: Bradyrhizobium sp. CSA207; assembly: GCF_029051685.1. GTDB lineage: Bacteria > Pseudomonadota > Alphaproteobacteria > Rhizobiales > Xanthobacteraceae > Bradyrhizobium. The sequence continues at coordinate 11,582 of NZ_JAACFT010000051.1, forward strand.
CCCTGCTCGAAGCCACCGTTGCAGCGATGGGATGGGTGGTCTCCAACCACCTCAACGCTGGTGTCGAGCCGCAGCCCATCGGCAACGAGAACTTCACCGCGGCTCCCTCCGGCACGTTCCGCACCGCAACAGGCCCACTGAACATTTCCGCCAACGAGCAGAAGCAGTACCAAGCCCTATGCGACCTGATTGGCCGACCGAACCTGAAGACGGATCCACGCTTTGCTGGGCGCGAGATGCGCAAGGTCAATCGCGCAGCGCTGAACGCGGAGTTGAACAAGGCGTTGAGTTGCAAGCCCGCTGAAGAATGGGAGGCCCAAATGAATCTGGCTGGAGTCCCCGCAGGCTGCGTGCTGACGGTCTCGCAACTTTTGCAGCAGCCACAGCTCCTCGAGCGCGGATTCGTCGAGACTTTGGCCCCAGAACAAGACGGTGCGCAGCCGTTACGAATCACGCGGCCGGGGTTCCGGCTGGATGAGGAGTTTTCGGTGCCTTCACCACCTGCGACGCTCGGTGCAGACACCGAGCGATGGCTGCAGCGGCTCGGCTATTCGTATGCGGAGGTTGAGCAACTGGTCTCAAGCCGGGCTGTCGGGACGCCAAAGCAACGAGAGGCTGATTTCCTGCCCGTGCGCGTAGCCGCGGACGGACCGATATCATGATATCCGATGGCTTGCGGCGGTTGCCGATCGGCAGGTTGAATGGACGAACCGGAAATGAACGAAGAAGAATTGCGACAGCAAGCGGCCCGTTGGTGGCGAACCTCCATCTGCGATATCGCGCCCGGTCGCATCGCCTATCGAGGCTATCCAATCGAAGAGTTGATAGGCCGGATTTCCTTTCCCGCCATGATCTGGCTGATGTTGCGCGGCGATCTGCCGACGCCAGCGCAGGAGCGGTTGCTGCAAGCTGCGCTGGTTGCGTCCGTTGACCATGGTCCGCACGCGCCCTCCATCGCAATTGCCCAGATGGCGGTGAGCTGCGGCCTGCCCCTGAACGGTGCCATGGCCTCGGCGATCAATACGCTCGATGACGTGCATGGCGGAGCAGGGGAGCAGGCTATCGAACTCTACGAAGATGTGCTGCGACGGCGCGAAGGGCGAGAGATCGAGCAGGCCGCTGGCGCCGCAATCGACCATTTCACCGCAACACGCAGCAAATATCTGCCGGGCTTCGGCCACCGGTTTCATCCAGTCGATCCGCGCGCGGCGCCGCTGTTGGCGCTGGTGGATGCCGCAGCCGACGAGGGCCGTGTCGGCGGCGATTATGCCAAGGCCGCTCGCGCGATCGAGCGCGTGATGCAACAGCGCAAGAGCAAACTCATTCCGATGAACATTGATGGCGCGACCGCGGTCATCTACGGCGAGCTGGGCTTCGCCTCTCCGCTCGCGCGGGGGGTCTTCTGCTTGTCGCGCGCGGTCGGAATCCTAGCGCACGCCTGGGAGCAAGCTGGGCGCAAGGATCGCAACAAGGGCCCGATGCCCAAGCAGTTCGGCTACAACTACGAGGGCCAGCCGCGCCGCGGGCTGGAAGGCGCATCATGATGTATCTCGAAAAGCCGCCCAAGCTGATTGAGACCCGCATGTTCTCGTCGATGCCGCCGGAGTTTCGTCGCCCGGGTGTTTCCTCGGAATGGGCAGACGCGAACCGCGGGGGACATCCAGTAGATTGTTTCATCGAGGGACCATCGTTTGACAAGTCCGGGAATCTCTATGTCGTCGACATCCCCTTCGGCCGCATTTTACGGATTTCACCGGATCGCGCCTGGTCTCTGATCATCGAATATAGCGGCGGCCTAATGGACTGAAGATCGCGCCGGATGGCCGGATATTGGTCGCCGACTACATGAACGGCCTCATGGAACTCGATCCGCAGCGGGTACTATCAGGCCCTTTCTGGGGCACCGCAATTCCGAGTCCTTCAGAGGCTGCAACGACCTGCATATCGCGACCAACGGCGACATCTATTTCACCGATCAGGGGCAAACTGGATTGCACGATCCGACCGGCCGAGGTTGCTTGATTTCCAACGGGCCGAGTCCGAACGGCCTGGTGCTCAGTCCGGACGAGACCGTGTTGTTCGTTGCAATGACGCGCGACAACAGCGTCTGGCGCGTGCCGCTGATGCGTGACGGCGGGGTTGCGAAGGTGGGACGCTTCAGCTTGTTCTTCGGGACGAGCGGTCCTGACGGACTGACGATGGATCAAAAAGGGCGGCTCTTTGTCGCGGATGCCTCCCTTGGCCAGGTCTTCGTCATGGCGCCGAACGGCGAAACGATCGCCCGCATCAAGTCCTGCGCTGGGGTGACCTGCACGAACCTCGTATTGTAGGCGGCAAACGGCACATTGCTCATTACGGAATCCTCTACCGGATCAGTGTTGATGGCTGATCTCGCTCACCTTCCTTGAACGTTCGCCAGCAGGAGTGACAAGGTCCTACCGAATTCTTTCACGACGGTCCGCCGAATTAAGATGCAGGCTTTTAGCCGGGCAGGTCTCGGCTCGCGGTCCACGAGCCTTGAGAAGACCATCGTATCGCTTCGCACAATGAAGAACGATTTGATGGCTGATATTTTGAACGTTGCCGCCAAGAAGGTCGAAGAGGTAACCGCTCGCAGTGGGAGTAAACACCGCATCAGCGTCGAGGTTCTCGATCATGCTCGGCCGCGACGCACGCGTTGGAGCGTTCGTTTTGAGAACCAACAAGCCGCAGGATCTGCTGCTTTGAAAGATTTTACTGATAGCACGCTAGCCCAGGAGCGCTTTAACTCTGTGGAGCAGAGATCGCAGTACTGTCACAGCCTCTTGCGCGCGCGCAATCCTGCAACCCGATATCCCCTCTCCTCGTAGAAACGGCGTACCCGTTCTAAGGCCGGATAGCCATCCGGAGGCAACGTAACCTCAATCATCTGCCAGCCTCGGCGCTTCGCCTCCGAATGTACCGCATCGAGCAGATGCCGACCGTGGTGAGAGCTTCGGAAATCGCGAGAAATCCATAGCTCCTGAAGCACACCGTACGCTCCGGCTGCTCTCACGGCCTGAACGGCCGAGACGGTAGCGACCCCTACAATCTGCCCCGTGGCTTGTTCCTCGATGACAAAAATGAAGCCGTCTTCGGGATCCCGAATCAGGCGCAACGCTGCCTGCTTCGTGCCTTCAAGGCTGAACTCTGGTCCGGGGCCACCTAATTCAGAAAGTAGCTTTTCGACCGCTTCTGCGATCGCGTTCTCATCTCCTGGCAGGCCTTTGCGCAAAGCCATGCCCCCGTGGGGCAGGCCTTGCGCTTCAGCGCGAACCCGAACACCCGTCACGTTAGTCCCTCGTGAAGAAATCCAGACTCAGGAGGATACAGAAAACGCAACTGAGAGCAACTATCAAGCTCGGTAGGGAATAGGACGTCCGCACTCGCTATAAGCAACAGAGGTGAGGTAATTGCAAGCTGTTGCCGTTCTCAGAATCGACTGCGGCTTGACCAGCTGCGAACTCATGATGGACTTCCTTCGATTGGAAACAAATCCACCAGACGGCACATTCGCGCGTGGGCAGGCCGGCCATGCCAGATCAAACATTCGTAAGAGTGATTGCCGATCGTCACTCACGAGCTACTTCATTCAGTAGTAGATCTTGCACCATGATGATCGCCGCGCCGTAGGGCGCATCAGCTCGGCGCGTCCGAACGTGAGAGTTCCCACACTCGCGTGCGTTACTCGTACAAAGTTGCGCGAAGCGCGACAGGTATCATAAGCGTGCGCCCGACAAAATCGTCTGAACAACATCGCGAAAGAATTTGCACGCTAATGCACTATCTTAAGCTTACCTCGAAGAATCGAAAGATATTGGGAAGCACGGCTTGTTTGGACCTCCGCTCCTCGTTTAAGGGACCGTCACGGAGCGGGAGTGGTTGCGATGGAGCATGGGCAGGCCGAACTGGTCGGAGGGAAACCTGTAATCTTCGGACAGCGTAAGGTGCGGCCGCGAGCGTGCGTGGCCGTCGGCAAGCGGCATCTGCGCGCCTTTCTACGGGATGTGCTGGAGGATATGGGGTTTGTTATCTGCGAATGCAGGACTGCTGACGAGCTGCCGCACGTACTTTGCACTGAGTTCCCTGATCTGATCCTGCTCGGCATTGGCTCGGATCGCATCGAGCCTGGACGATTGCTCGAGATACTCGTACGCGAAGAATTTGCAGGCAGAGTGCTGGTGTTCGGCGCCCGCGAGTCGATCGTCGTGACGGCAGTGCAGCAGGTTGGTGGGGAATATGGACTTGCTATGCTGCCGCCGCTGAGAACGCCGTTTGCAGCCGAGACGCTGCGCGATCGGGTCGCCATGCTCTTGCCCAGAGAGCCGGCGCCCCGACCCGCGGTCCATGTCGGAGAAGCCTTACACGCCGGCTGGCTTGAGCTCTGGTATGAGCCGACGTTTGACGCGTGTACCCTCAGCCGCCGGGGTGCCGAGGCGCTTGTGCGAATGCGGCACCCGACCTGGGGCGTTGTTCCACCGGCCTATTTCATCTCGGAGCCTCACGATCCACATTTTAGGGAGTTGTCGCAGTTCGTGATCGACCGCGCGATCAAAGATTGGCAGTATCTTCTGGAGCAGCAAACTTCGATCGATCTCTCCATCAATCTCCCGGCAGCATTCCTGATTGACCCGCAGGCGGTACGCGATCTTTGTCAACGCATGCCGTCGCACCCCGCTTTCGGCGGCTTGACGATCGAAATCGAGAGCGAGGAAGCCATCCAGAACCTAGATCTCCTGATCGAGGTCGCGCGTGAGGTTCGCTTTCACAACATTGGCCTTGCAATCGAAAATGTCGGCGACAATTGGCCGCAGCTGATGGGGGTGGAGAAATTCCCGTTCATGAAATTGAAAGTGGACCGGCAGTACGTCGCCGGTTGCGGAAATGGGCCCCTGAAGCGAACGGTGTGCCGCCATATCGTCGATCTAGCCAATGAATACAGTGTGCGCACCGTCGCCGAAGGTGTGGAGAGCCATGCCGACCTGATCGCTGTGACCGAACTCGGCTTCGACCTTGCGCAGGGCCACCTGTTCGGAAAGGCAATGCCGCTGAAGCAATTTGCACAGTCATCTTTCAGCACTGCTCCACTTCTTCCAAAATAGTTGCATGAGGAGTGGCTGAGCACAGTCAAGCAAAACGTAGCAGCGCTCGCCCACACCGCCATGCTTACTCGGCACCAGGCATGAGGCTGACTGCAATTCTCGGTCAGTTTGCAAAGCCAGTGTCGCTCGTCCCGGCGCGACTTCATTTCCCTCCGAAGCGACGCCGAAGCTTATTGTAGCACAAATCCGTTTTGGCAAGCCTCCAGCGAGTCAATCCGCGGAGGTAACGTTGCAGCCATGAGCGAGGCTTGCACAAAACCTCCAGTCAGGGCGTGTGCCGGAGGTTTGCCGAGATCCGGCGTAGACGTGCGTCGGCTCGCGGCTTTTAGTCGCGGCGCCGGTTTCGGAATCGTCGAGCGTCGCTTGGCCCCGCGCTGCCGTGCCGGACAAACCGACGGAAGCTCGCAGCGCTCGAGTCGCGACTGGCTCTCGGAGTAGGGCCCGAGGGCTCTCATAGCTTGAAATTGAAGCGGCCTGTTGTGTCGCAGGTGCAACATGGTCTCAGACCCGGGACAGCACAATTGCGCAAATTGCCCGCCATTGAGCGCGTCTGTGTTTGGCACGGCATTTGAAGGGGATCGCCAATGGCATCGCTCGCCTAAGGAGTCGGAAGGCATGGCTTACAAGATCGTCGCTTCGCAATGCACCGTTTGTGGTGCATGTGAGTTCGAGTGTCCCAACGCGGCGATCAGCCTCAAGCGCGACATTTACGTTATCGATGCCAAAAAGTGTACGGAGTGCGAGGGCCATTCCGACACGCCGCAATGCGCGGTCGTCTGTCCGGTGCCTGACACCTGTGTCCCGTCTAAGACAGCATAAGCAGCCCGCGTCCATAAGGCTTCATCTATGTCGCGAACGAAGTAGTCTATGTCGACTCCGAGAAGCTCTCGAAGGGCTCTGTCGGAGGACACCGTCAAATTTATCTCGAATAAGGACAAGGCCGCTTCGATGCTCCAATGGCCGCGTTGAGGCTTGTCGTCGCTGGCTGACGAGCCGAGGCGAGGTGGACATGCAGAATATCTAAAACTACGTCACGCCGAAGCCGAAGAGACGGTCTCCTCGCGCGACGAGATCGTTCCGGAGATCCTGAAGACGTACGAGAAGCTCGGCCTCCGCTTGCCCGTGGTCACCTGCACGAGTGCATGGAGCGTAGGGTCATAGCGCGATCCCGCCGCCCGCGCTCTCGCCGCTTACTCCAGTTTCGCAACTCAGCATGCATCCTGAGGTCAGGAACTGTTCCTGCATATCGCCCGGCCAGCGTCCAGGCTCCACTTGCCAAGCGGCGACGGACGCATCGAAGGCGCGCGCCAAAGTCGCTCAGCACGTGAATACCTGCCGCACCGAGGAGATCATCTTGACCAACGTCACGGAGGCGATCGAGCTCATGGCTCGTCGCGGGGCCAGCCGAACACCAAGCAGTCCGACCTGATCATCCGTGCGATCCTAGAGTAATCCGGCATTGGCAATTCCTAAGCCCGTCGCGATCACACAGATATCGAAGCGGCCCGGGTTCGTTCCGGTCGCGGAGCTCATCCGGTTACCCGAACAGGGTATTGAACGCGAACGCATTCACAGGCGGAGCCTCCACAGATCCACGCGTGTTCACCAGACCGGGAGCAAGGACCGTCGTAGCCAACCTGGTCCAGCTCGCAATCACTTGGGCAATATCGCAGTGACAATCAGTAGGTTGACGCATCGATCCTCGTGCGCATAATGCCAGCCGTCGTGGTCTCCGGATTTCGTTTGATCCGGAGCTAAGAGGGAAGCCGGTGCAATGCCGGCGCTGCCCCCGCAACTGTAATCGGCGAGCCGCTGTCCAACGAAGTCACTGAAGCCATGCAGCTTCGGGAAGGCCGGACGGCAGCGACGACCCGCGAGCCAGGAGACCTGCCTCGACAAGATATCGTCCACGGCGGGGTGTCCCGGTGTGCGCCAAGCAGCTATCGCTCACGCGACATTCGCTGCATGCGTCCGCCATGGCCTTTGCCCCAATCATGGGGTCTAAGCTATGTCTATTCTTTCGCTTCCCGTTGCCACACTGGGGACGTCACGCATCGGCCCACGACGCGAACTCAAATTCGCGCTCGAGAGCTACTGGGCGGGAAAGTCCAGCGAAGCCGAGCTCCTCGAGGCCGGGAGTGGACTTCGTGCCGCTAATTGGGCACGGCAGAAATCCCGCGGTGCGACCGTTATTCCTTCGAATGACTTCTCGCTCTACGACCATGTGCTCGATACCAGCGTAATGGTCGGCGCCATTCCCGACGTCTGCGGCTGGACCGAAGGTCCTGTGTCGCTCAAGACCTACTTCACCATGGCGCGTGGCGCTCAGGACGGTGGTCACGCTCAGCATGGGCCTGGCGTAGCGGCACAGGAGATGACGAAGTGGTTCGATACCAACTACCACTACATGGTGCCGGAATTTCACCAGGAACAGATTTTTAAGTATTCCTCTCGGAAGCCGATCGAGGAGTAGGAGGAGGCGAGAAGCCTCGGCTACCAGACGCGCCCCGTCCTAGTTGGCCCAGTCACTTTCCTGAAGCTCCGCAAAAGCGTAAATCCCGCATTCAATCCGCTGTCGCTGCTTGATCGTCTCCTCCCAGTCTATGTCGATGTTCTCCGCGAACTAGCCTCGCGCGGTGCTGAATGGGTTCAGCTCGACGAGCCATGCCTAGTGATGGACGTCGACGAAGCATCTCGGGCGGCTGTCCGCCGAACCTATGCTCATTTCGCTAAGGCTGTGCCGGCCCTTAAAATCATGCTGGCCACATATTTCGGGGCCGTTGGCGACAATCTTGAAACAACCTTGGCCTTGCCCGTTGCCGGGCTTCATGTCGACCTGGTTCGGGCACCCGACGAGTCGGATGCGATTGTCGCCACAGCCCATAGAGATCTCGTAGTCTCGCTAGGCGTCGTTGATGGTCGCAACGCGTGGCGCTCCAATCTCCCGGCGCTGCTCGACCAACTTGATCCTATGGTCAAGAAACTGGGCAAGGACCGTGTTCAGATTGCTCCCTCCTGCTCGCTGCTTCATGTTCCGATCGACATTGAGCTAGAGACCGATCTCGATCCCAATCTGAAGACGTGGCTGGCGTTCTCAGTTCAGAAGATCGAGGAACTTTCGATATTGGGCAAAGCGCTGGCCGGCCATGCTGCCGAGGTGGCCGATGAACTCGCGCTCTCGGAGGACGCAGCCGTCACCCGCGAAACATCGCCCAAGATCCACAATGCGAATGTCGCCGGACGAATGGCCGCGATCGACGATAGCATGCGTCGCCGTCGCAGCGCGTTCACCCAGCGTGCCGACGTCCAGCGCGTCGCGTTCGCATTGCCGATTTTCCAACGACAACCATCGGATCATTTCCGCAAACGGCCGACGTCCGGAATGCGCGTGCGGCTCATGCGCGGGGAGCGCTGAATGACACGCAGTACGAGCAGCTTCTGAAAGCGGAGACAGCCCGTACCGTCCAGTGGCAGGAAGATATCGGCCTGGACGTGCTCGTACACGGTGAGTTCGAGCGCAATGACATGGTTCAATACTTCAGCGAGCAGCTGTTGGGTTTCGCTTTCACCAAGCACGGTTGGGTTCAGTCTTATGGCTCGCGGTACGTTCGTCCGCCCATCCTGTTCGGAGATGTCTCCCGGCCGAAGCCTATGACCGTTGAATCGTGGCGCTATGCGCAGTCTCTGACCAAAAAGCCCATCAAGGCTATGCTGACCGGACCGGTGACGATCCTGAACTGGTCGTTTGTCCGTGACGACGTCTCGCGGAGCGAGACATGCCGACAGATCGCTCTCGCGATCCGAGATGAGGTCATCGACCTTGAGGCGGCTGGAGCGACCATGATCCAGATCGACGAGGCTGCGTTGCGGGAGGGATTGCCGCTACGCAAATCGCAGTGGAAGAACTATCTCGATTGGGCAGTAGACAGCTTCCGCGTTTGCTCCTCCGCTGTGGCCGACGGAACCCAGGTCCATACCCATATGTGTTATTCCGAGTTCAACGAAATCATCGATGCGATCGCAGCAATGGATGCCGACGTCATTTCAATCGAGACCTCGCGTTCTAGAATGGAATTGCTCGACGCCTTCAAGAGCTACAAATATCCTAATGAGATCGGGCCCGGCGTCTATGACATTCATTCACCGCGCATTCCCGCAGCGGCGGAAATCAAGCAGCTGATTGTGTTGGCGCGGCAGCGAGTGTCTGATCGGCAACTCTGGATCAATCCCGACTGCGGACTGAAAACTCGAAAGTGGGAGGAGGTGCGTCCCACGCTCGTCAATATGGTGGCCGCCGCACGCGAGTTGCGGGCTGAGCCATGATGATGCGGAGCGTTTCGCCACGCTTTTGTGAATGAGATGCACACGCTTTGGGGGCCTGCGATGTCCTTGCGAGCTTCCCAAAGTTCCCAGAGACGGGGAATGCCGGCTGGCATTGGCCGAGGCGGTCGCATACAGCCGGCGACAAGCTCGATTCTCGATCCGACGGCCGATAGCCTGCCGGCGATGCCGATCGAAGTCATTAACGCTCGACGCTAGCGTTAGCCCTACTTTTTCATTTATCCATCGCGTGGATGCGTCCCATCACAACAATCTATTTTACCGCCCTTACGGAATGTCATACGAAATTGGCGCCTTGGCACGATCTTCGGGAAGATAATCGAGCGTTGCTGGTGTTTTGGGGATGCCAAATGCTGCTGCGCGACGGCAAGCGGCCGCTTGAGTTTCAGGGCGCGGCGCCCAAGCCGCTTGCGCGAAGGATCCCAGTTCGATCAAGGCACTGCCTTGCCAGCCGGACGCGGGCGAGTGGTCGGCAAGTCCTGAAGTGTCCCACAGGAGCGGAAGGCAAGCGGCTCCAGATTTCGCTGAGGCGATATCCGCTTCTCGTTGTTTGACGGCGAATGCCCTCGCCGTAAAGCGATCGCCGGTAGTCCTCCCTACCGACGAAAGCTGGTGCGATGCGTAAAGCAGCGTCGCTCCTGCGTGACTTTCGCCCGGCCTCCCGAGTAGGCCGGGCGCTTTTTTATGTGCCTGGTTATGAGTGACAGCACGGGATCATTCATTTTGACGTCATTGCGGGACGCCGGGTACGTGCATCGCATCTGCTACAGCAAAGCATGAGGCCGGTGCTGTTAATCCTATCTGTCTATAGAAGGCTTTGGCGTCGTGTTCGTACGCGTGGGTAGTATCGGATACTCGATCTTAGATACCCGCCCGGTCAGCGAATTCAGAAACGCTACGATATCGTTCTCTTCCTCATCGCTAAGCTTGGCGCCGAGCTGGATTTCACTCATCAGGGCAACAGCTTGCTTCAGGCTCCAAACTTGGCCCGAATGAAAGTAAGGGGCTCGCAACGCGACGTTCCGCAAGGGCGCCGCGCGGAAGACATATTCGTCACCGACTGCCTTGGTGACCGCGAACCGGCCCTTATCGGCGGCCGGAAGCAGGCTTGCGTCAGGCTTTTTCATCATGCCGAATGGGAAGTAGGCCTGTCCACCGATGTTGATTCCATTGTGGCAAGCGGAGCATCCCTTCTCTATAAACAGCGCCAACCCTGACTTCTGCTGATCATTGAGAGCATGTGTATTGCCCTCCAAATACTGATCGAATGGGGCCGCAGGTGTAATGAGAGTCGCTTCAAAAGCCTCGATTGCCTTCGCAAAGTTTTCGAAGGTGACTGGTCTGGCTTCGTTGGGGAAAGCGTTTTTGAACAGGGCGACATAGGTGGCCATTGAGTTCAAGGTGTCGAGCACATGATCCGGAGTCGCATTCATTTCGGCACTCGCCTGCACAGGGCCGGTGGCTTGCGCCTTGAGGTCCGCGGCGCGTCCGTCCCAGAATTGCGCCGCATTGAACACTGCGTTGTAGACGGTTGGGGCCCGACGTAGGCCGACCTTCCAGCCGTGACCGACGGAGGTCGGACCGGCATCGACTCCGCCGCTGCCGAGATTGCGGCACGTATTGCAGCTAATGATCTCGCTTGCCGATAGCCGCGGATCGAAGAACAGCAACTTGCCAAGCTCGACCTTTTCATGCGTGACTGGATTGTCCTTTACCGCAGGAATGACTGAGGGGATCGGATGGAAGATCTGCTTGGCGGTTCTCATCAGATCATCGTCCGCGTTAGCTCCTGACGACATCAGCAGCCCAATCGCCAAAACAGATGCTTCAGCCACAAGCCGAAGCTCCCGGATCGATTTGTTCATTCACCCGCCTCATCAGTTCTGATTGTTAATCAAGGAACAGTCGAAAACGATGCCACCCTCCGTTGCTTCAACCGGTCGGCGCAGCATGCACCGGATCGTCTGCAAGCGAGACTGCATCAAATGTGCGATTTCGAGGTGCTCACTGCCGGCGTTCGCCCACGAAGCTTTCGGCCCTTATTTGATTGGCGAGTTCGCTTTGAGCGAGATCACGACGTTCGTGTTGGTAGATCAGACTCGCGCCTCAACCTTCGGCGTGATGATCGATCTGACTACAACAGGTGTGCCGCAAAAGGGTAAGCTGTCCGGTGGCCGCATCGGTGCTCCATTAAGCGATTGGGTGGCCAATACGCTCCCGCGAAGTTGATGTTCCGTCTTACACCGCTGGTCGCGCTCACGGTGTGGCTGGACAATAGCAACCGCGATGCCAGTTGCATCTGACATGCAATCTGCTGATTTAGTTGCAGAACGAGTCCGGGCGAACAAACAACGTCGGATGTCTTGCTTTGATGACTACATGCGGTGTCACAGATGCGACAAGCGCCAGTCCCGGCTAGACATCATCGCACAGAGACTTTTGTGATGAGATCCGATTGCCAGCTTGCGGGCCGCACGCGGGAACGGCGGTAATAAGATCTACGCAGGTGTGGCGAGACACTGAGCCGAGGCGCCCGGCGGTTCGCATCGCTCAAGATTTCGTTGAGCCCTATCCGGGCTGCTCTGGCGCGCCGCCGCCGCGAAATCCCGCTCGTTTGTAACAGACGAGCCCTCGAGCCTGAACATGGCTTGTCTTCAATCTCACCTGAGGTTCGCTGGCATGGCAATTGCTGACCTCAAATCTGAAAGGCGCGGTTACCAGAGCTTGACGGTGCGACCGTCCGATTAGTCGATACTCCCATTCGGCACGCGCTTAAGTGGCCGGCCTGACACGTGATCCGGCCGGGTGTTGGTTGGAACAAGATAGCCATTCGGTCCATCCACGGGCTAAGCCGGCTTTTGAAATCCTGCGCGCTCATGGCAAAAAACGCTGAACTTCTGCAGAAGCAACCGTCACTTCGTGCTCTTGCGTTGAAAGACTGCGATACAAGAGGACTTGCTGGGAGCAAGATCGTGACATCATGTCCGCAGATGGCCAGGTCGTGAGATCTCATCGGCGTCTTACCGAGGAAGGACGTGTTGACCAGTTGTCCATGGCTGGTTCAAGTTGGATACGGTATCCGTGATGGCTTCGATTGACGATCGCTTGAATGAGATCAGATACGTGCGGAATGACATTTGGCGCTATCGCAGAAGGCTTCAAAGCGAGCTAAGTGATCTCGAGCGTAAGATCCTCGAAGAGCGTCTGCTTGAGCGGCAGTCTGCCTTTGAACGGCTCCTAGCGACCACGTTTCCTTTTACATTGACACTGTGAAGCAAAATTCCGGACCTGCGCCGCGGGGTCATTCCGCGGAAAATGGCGTCCGCTACAGAACGCCTGCGCCTGCGTCAGGAACGTAGCGCTCCGGCGCCGCGGGCCGTCGCGCCCCTCATGGCCGCCGCCGAGCTGAAAGGCGTCGGTCCACAGCCGTGGTTCACCGACGTGCTGGCCCGGCTGCGCACCGTGAGGCCGACAATGAAACCGTTCGAGGCGCCCATCCAGGCTACTCACGGTGACCGCGGTGTCGCAGAAACGGGGCGATCTGTATCCCTCCGGCGGTGGCCTGTCATCCGACAGAACGATCGAAGAAGCTTGAATCGGCCGTAGCGTCAGATTGTACAGAGCAGGCGAACGATATTTCCAGACCAGGTGTAGCCGAATGACAAAACCCGTTCTCGCTTTTGTATTATGTTCCGCTTTCGAGTTACTCGGGCCAAGCACGGGCGCAGTTGCGGGCACAAGGCGGTACGCATGCACCATCACTGCCGCCGATCGAGAGCCGGTCGGAGTTCGGAATGAGCGGGCCATTCTTACGGTTCAATATGGCTGTCGGATCGCGGATGGTCTCTTGAGCGACGCGGGGATCACAGCAGTGTCGGTCAGCGAGTGGGCTGCTGACAAAGGAACATACTTGGCCTCCCTGGAATTTCACCGCGCGCTGGAGGGAGTTGCAATTGGGCAACTCTCCGAGGCGACCGGATTCTCTAGCATGGAAGGCGAGCAAGGCGTTGCGGTCGCAACTTCCGGCACGGCAGTATTCAAGTTCGCATCTGGCTCATTGGCCGCCCTTTCAGGCAAGACCCTTAAATTCACGACCAAACTCACTGGCCTACGTAGCTTCGAATTGGAGTTCACAGATTGGCCAGAATCTCTTCTATGGAAGTGACTCGTGTCTTACTCTGATTTCCGCTGGCGCTCGGACGCACCAATTACTGTCCATACTCTTCGCCTCACACAATACGTGCTCCCGGCCTGTGTGCCGTCCTCCAAGACGAGCACCCGCAACAAGTTAACCTAAAACTCCGAAGGCACTCGAGCGCGGTAGAGCGTTCAAATTAACCTTCACCCGAGGCGATCAGCAGCTCTTTAGGGCACCGATCAGCATCAGGGACGAACTGGCCTCGCAGAAGGGGGCATCTCTTCGGCAGAGCCTGCGCGGCACCGAAGCTATCCACAAGGAAAAAAGCCAGCCCGATGATGAGCACGAAGAAGAAGCTGCCCGCCCACAGCCGGGGCTCCGGCAACATTTTTACTGATCTCGGCCTGCCGAATGCCCACGAGCACCAACTCAAGGCTGCCCTCGTCGTACAACTGAAGCGGTTGATGGCGGAGCGGGAGATCACGCAGACCGAAGCCGCGAAGCTGGTGGGCGTGAAGCAGCCCAATCTTTCCAAGCTGCTTCGGGGGCAGTTCAGGCTGGTTTCGGTGGAAAAGTTGCTGCGTATGCTGACGGCGTTCGATCAGGACGTCGAAATAACGGTAAAGCCACGTCGGAAGAGTGGCAGAGCGGGCCGGATCACGTTTATTCCGGCCTAGGAGCTGCCGAAAGGGGAGGGTTCATGACATCTAACGCGACGGCGGCCAAAACCGCTCATGAACCCACCCTGTAGTGCCCGAACTGCAATGATAACATTCGGCTGACTGAATCCCTCGCCGACCCTCTTCTCGCAGAGACCCACCCGCGTTTCCAGGAACAAGTGGGCGAGCAAGGACGCGGAGGTCGCCCGAGAGACCGAAGCGCCCCAGCAGGAGCGCGAGAAGCTCCAAAGGGATCGTGAGCAGGTCGAACGCCAGGTCGTGAACCGACTGGCGGCTGAGCGCAGCCAACTCGTCGCTACAGAAGCGAGGAAGGCGCGCGCGGCAGCTTGATGGATTCGGCTGATTCCACCGGGGCTCCCTCTCTCTCGAAGAAGATCTCGGCTTGCAAGACGGGCATCTTCCATCCGGAGCGCAGATCGTAATCGGACATCGTTAAAGCGGGATCCCCGGCTGGAGTCTTCGCCAGGCCGAGTGCCGAACGCTGTGACATGGCGTCCAATGCGGATTTCCTAGGACCAATCAGCGCCCACACGAAGAACCCAAGCCAGCCGAGCACGGTGAAGCCAAAGACGACGTTCAGGATGGCCAACACCCAGGCGTAGTGATGCCGAACCTAGAAGGCGATGATGGTTGGCAGAAGGTACGCCGCGGCCAGCGGGATCATTCCGACCAAATCCGACGGACATGCTCATCAAAGCGGAAAGCGCGATGATGGCGGCGATGAGTCCGATCCCGAAATGCAGGTGCTCGGTGATGTTCGAGGTGAGCGATGTCTCCTTGGCGATATCTTTCTTCGTCCCTGACTCGACCTTCGATGCAGCGAATAACCGATCTTTGGCGGCGTCGATTTCGCGGAGAGCGCAACTGATTGTTTTGTTTCAGACAGGGCGTTAGCGGGTATGCCTGTCGGTGCCAGACAGGGTCAGGTTTCTAACAATCCGCATCCTGCCAGCTATCTATCTCTACAGACGTGGGTTTTTGTATTCAACCAGCGCTGGCACACTCGTTGCAGACCCCTGCGCAAGAGGCGGCTGTTAGCCCTTTGCATCAACATGCAGAGGGCCACGCCCCTGATGGCAGGCAGTGAGTAAAGAAGCCGATATGACCAACCGCTGGAGAGCAGGCATGACTTCACCGAGACGCGTCTTGGTCAGCGATCCCGTCGACAAATCAACAGCGTCACACACACCGCGCTCGCAAGCGCTCAGCCGAGATGAACTACAAGATCGTGAACGACCGCTGCCGCATGGTCCAGAAGGCTGCGAAGTTGCGATCGGTAGGACCGGTCACGGAGATTCCACGCTTTACACCTGAACGCCGGATCGGAAATCCGTCGGTCTACCGGAAAAGCGTCGCTTCTTGATTTGAGACGACAATCGAAAGGAAATTTGTATGAGCCGAGCAACTACCCAGAGCGTCGCTGAGATCAAGGCGCGCAACAAGCAGCTAATCGATGAGGTGTTGAAGGTCTACCCAGAGAAGACCGCCAAAAGGCGCGCCAAACATCTCAGTGTTCACGAGGCGGGGAAGTCGGATTGTGGCGTCAAGTCGAATATCAAGTCCATTCCGGGCGTGATGACCATCCGTGGCTGCGCCTACGCAGGGTCCAAGGGCGTGGTCTGGGGGCCGATCAAGGACATGATCCACATTAGCCACGGTCCGGTCGGCTGTGGTCAGTACTCATGGGGCTCGCGGCGCAACTATTACGTCGGCACGACCGGCATCGACACCTTCGTGACACTGCAGTTCACCTCCGATTTCCAGGAAAAGGATATCGTGTTCGGCGGCGATAAAAAGGTCACCAAACTCATCGATGAGCTCCAGGAGCTATTTCCTCTCAACAGGGGCATCACCATTCAGTCCGAATGTCCGATCGGTTTGATCGGCGACGATATCGAGGCGGTCTCCAGAGAAAAGTCAAAGGAATATGGCGGAAAAACCATCGTGCCTGTGCGGTGCGAGGGTTTTCGTGGCGTGTCACAATCGCTCGGCCATCACATCGCGAACGACGCAGTTCGAGATTGGATCTTCGACAAGAGCGCCCCAGAGGCCAGCTCTAGATTTGAGCCGACGCCATATGATGTTGCGATTATCGGCGACTACAACATCGGCGGCGATGCCTGGTCCTCACGGATCCTGCTCGAAGAAATGGGTCTGCGCGTCATCGCCCAGTGGTCCGGGGATGGATCTCTGGCTGAATTGGAGGCGACGCCGAAGGCGAAGCTCAACATATTGCATTGCTATCGCTCGATGAACTACATCTCACGGCACATGGAGGAAAAGTTCGGGATTCCCTGGTGCGAGTACAACTTCTTCGGGCCTTCAAAAATCGCGGAGTCGCTGCGCAAAATTGCAAGCTTCTTCGATGATAAGATCAAAGAAGGCGCCGAGCGCGTCATCGCGAAATATCAGCCGCTTGTCGACGCGGTGACCGCGAAATACCGGCCGCGGCTCGAAGGCAAGACCGTAATGCTGTTCGTCGGCGGCTTACGTCCTCGCCACGTCATCGGCGCCTACGAGGACCTCGGCATGGATGTTGTCGGCACAGGCTATGAGTTCGGGCATAACGATGACTACCAACGCACCGCTCAGCACTACGTCAAAGATGGCACGCTGATCTACGACGATGTCACCGGCTACGAATTCGAGCGCTTCGTCGAAAAGATCCGGCCAGACCTCGTAGGTTCCGGTATCAAGGAAAAATACGTCTTCCAGAAAATGGGCGTGCCGTTCCGTCAAATGCATTCCTGGGACTACTCGGGTCCCTACCACGGCTACGACGGCTTCGCGATCTTCGCCCGCGACATGGACATGGCGATCAATTCCCCGATCTGGGGGAAGACCACGGCACCTTGGAAGGACGCTCCGCGGCCGAGCCTCATGGCGGCGGAATAGGAACGCCGACGCCCGGGCCCTTTCTTCCGCAGCGGAGGGCAAGGGCAGGAGAACGAACACAAGAACCCAAAGAGTGCCATGATGACACAGAACGCCGAACACATACTCGACCACTCTGAGCTTTTCCGGGGAGACGAATACCAGCAGATGCTGGCCAATAAGAAGGCGCTATTTGAGAATCCGCACGATCCCGCCGAAGTCGACCGTATCAAAGAATGGTCCAAGACGCCCGAATACCGCGAGAAGAACTTCGCCCGCGAGGCGCTAACCGTTAATCCGGCGAAGGCTTGCCAGCCGCTAGGTGCGGTGTTCGCCGCGCTCGGGTTCGAGAGCACACTGCCGTTCGTCCATGGCTCACAGGGCTGCGTCGCGTATTATCGCAGCCATCTGTCACGGCACTTCAAGGAGCCGACCTCATGCGTCTCCTCGTCCATGACGGAAGACGCGGCTGTGTTCGGGGGCCTCAACAATCTCACCGACGGGCTTGCCAACAGCTACAACATGTACAAGCCGAAGATGATCGCGGTCGCGACGACCTGCATGGCGGAAGTCATCGGCGACGACCTCAACGCCTTCATCAAAACATCAAAGGAAAAAGGTTCAGTCCCCGCGGACTACGACGTACCATTCGCTCACACTCCTGCATTCGTCGGTAGCCACGTTACGGGCTACGACAACACGCTCAAGGGCATCCTCGAGCATTTCTGGGATGGCAAAGCCGGCACGGCGCCAAAACTCCAGCGCAGAGCGAACAACACGATCAACTTCATCGGTGGCTTCGACGGCTACACTGTCGGCAACATCCGTGAGATAAAGCGCATCTTCAAGCTGATGAGGATCGGCTATACGATCCTCGCGGATAACAGTGACGTGTTCGACACCCCCACCGACGGCGAGTTCCGCATGTATGATGGCGGCACCACACTGAAGGATGCCGCGAACGCAGTCCACGCGAAAGCAACCATTTCCATGCAGCAATATTGTACGGAGAAGACGTTGGCCTTCATCAAGGGGCACGACCAGGAGGTCGTCGCCTTCAATCACCCGCTGGGCGTCAGCGCCACGGACGAGTTCCTGATGACGCTGTCGCGTATCACCAACAGGGCAATTCCAAATGCCCTGGAGCGGGAGCGCGGGCGTCTGGTAGACGCAATGGCTGACTCCAGCGCGCATGTTCACGGCAAGAAGTTCGCGATCTACGGCGATCCGGACCTCTGCTATGGCCTGGCCGCATTCTTGCTGGAGCTCGGCGCTGAGCCGACCCACGTGCTGTCGACGAACGGGAGTAAGGCCTGGGAGCAGAAGATGCAGGCGCTGTTCGCGAGCTCGCCGTTCGGTAAAAACTGCCGCGCCTTCCCAGGCAAGGATCTCTGGCACATGCGTTCGCTCCTGTTCACAGAACCGGTCGACTTCCTGATCGGTAACACCTACGGCAAGTATCTCGAGCGTGACACTGGAACGCCACTAATCCGCATCGGGTTTCCCATCTTCGATCGCCATCATCACCATCGTTATCCAGTGTGGGGCTATCAGGGTGGCATGAATGTGCTGGTCAAGATTCTCGACAAGATCTTTGATGAGATCGATAGAAAAACCAGCTCGGTTGGCAAGACAGACTACAGCTTCGACATCATACGCTAAGGCGAGCGCCCCGCCTCATCGTCCGCAGGAACAGCGGCGCTGTGGCGGGGATCACAGGTTATCCGCCGGCCATCCTCTTGGTCTGTGCGGTGTCTTGACATCCCCGAAAGAGACACCATGACTTCGCTTCCCACGACCATACAGGACGTCTTTAACGAACCGGGCTGCGCCAGGAACGCGAGCAAGTCGAACGTCGAGCGCAAGAATGGATGCACCAAGCAGCTGAAGCCGGGCGGCGCCGCCGGCGGGTGTGCCTTCGATGGCGCCAAAATCGCACTGCAGCCCTTCACCGATGTCGCCCATCTTGTGCATGGTCCAATCGCCTGTGAGGGCAATTCCTGGGACAATCGCGGTTCCGCCTCCTCCGGCTCCGATCTGTGGCGCAGAAGCTTCACCACTGACATGAGCGAGACCGACGTCGTGTTCGGCGGCGAGAAGCGGCTGTACAGGGCAGTCAAGGAGATCACAGAGAAATACAACCCGCAGGCCATCTTCGTCTACCAGACATGCGTGCCCGCAATGATCGGTGACGACATCGATATGGTCTGCAAGGCGGCCTCTGCCAAATTCGGCAAACCGGTCATTCCCATCAATGCACCGGGATTTGTGGGGTCGAAGAACCTTGGTAACAAGCTCGCAGGCGAAGCACTGCTGGAGCACGTCATCGGTACTGGAGAGCCCGATTACACCACTCCGTATGACATCAACATCATCGGCGAATACAACCTGTCCGGTGAGCTCTGGCAGGTCAAGCCGCTGCTCGATGAACTCGGAATTCGGATCCTGTCGTGCATCTCGGGGGACGGCAAGTATCGCGAGGTCGCTTGTTCGCACCGAGCCAAAGCCGCGATGATGGTCTGCTCAAAGGCAATGATCAACGTCGCAAGCAAGATGAAGCAGCGCTACGGCATCCCGTTTTTTGAAGGCTCGTTCTACGGTATTGAGGATTCCAGCGATTCACTGCGCCAGATTGCGCGCATGCTGATCGAACGTGGCGCGCCGGCTGAGCTGATGGAACGAACGCAAGCCCTGATCGCACGCGAAGAGACCAAAGCCTGGACTGCGATCGAACGTTTCAAGCCGCGGTTTGCCGGCAAGAGGGTCGTTCTCATCACCGGTGGCGTGAAATCCTGGTCGATGGTGGCCGCTTTGCAGGAGGCCGGGCTCGAAATCGTCGGCACGTCCGTGAAGAAATCGACCGAGAAGGACAAGGAACGTATCAAGGAATTAATAGGCCAGCACGCCCATATGATCGAGGACATGTCACCTCACGAGATCTACAAGATGCTCAAGGGCGCAAAAGCCGACATCATGCTCTCGGGCGGCAAGTCGCAATTCGTCGCACTAAAGGCGGCGACGCCATGGCTCGATATCAACCAGGAGCGCTGCCACGCCTATATGGGCTATGTCGGGATCGTCAAGCTCATGGAGGAGATCGAGAAAGCGCTCTACAATCCGATATGGCATCAGCTCCGCCAAGCCGCGCCCTGGGATGAGTTCGATTGGAAGCGTCAGGCAAAGGCGGTTGCGCAGATGCATGCGCAAGCGGTTGATCCAGTTCGGGGCGCGAACACGAACGGCGTCAAGACGATAAGTTTCTCCAACAAAAGTGAGGTCGGCGATGGTGAGAGCGCGATTGCGGCGCATGGCCCGAACCTCGTCGAACCCGCCAAGTCGTGCACCAATTCCACCGCAAGGTGTCTTGCTTGTAAGGACATTCATTCCGATCTCCAGCCCCCGGCGCTGCAGGCGGCGGAGTAGGAGAACGACATGGCGATCGTCACTGCCTCGAAGAAAGCCTGTTCGGTCAATCCGCTCAAGATGAGCCAGCCGATCGGCGGCTCATTTGCCTTCATGGGCCTGCGCGGCGCGATGCCGCTTTTGCACGGCCCGCAAGGTTGCGCCTCCTTCGGGCTGACGCTGTTCGTGCGCCATTTCAACGAAGCCGTGCCGATGCAGACGACCGCCATGAGCGAGGTTGCCACCGTGCTCGGCGGTCACGAGAATCTCGAACAGGCGATCCTCAACATCTACAATCGCGTCGAGCCCGAGATCATTGGTATCAATTCGACTGGCGTCACCGAGACCAACGGCGATGACGTCGAGGCCTTCATCCGGTTGATCCGGCAGAAGCATCCGCAGCTCGAAAAGCTTCCCCTTGTCTACGTCTCGACGCCGGATTTCAAGGATGCCTTTCAGGATGGCTGGGGCAAGACAGTGGCGCGGATGATCGAGGTGCTCGTGGCTCCCGTCGACGCAGCGAGACCGCGCGATGGCTCCCGCGTCAACGTGCTACCTGGCTGCCACCTCACGCCCGGCGATCTCGACGAGCTTCGCACGATCTTTGAGGATTTTGGGCTCAAGCCCTCCTTCCTGCCGGACGTTGCCGGTTCGCTTGATGGCCACATCCCCGACGAATTCACGCCGACCACGATCGGCGGCATTGGATTGGACGAGATCGCGACCATGGGGCAGGCGGCCTGGACGATCGCGATCGGCGCGCAAATGCGCCGTGCGGCCGAGATCATGCGGGCGCGGACAGGCACGCCGTTCCGTCTGTTCGAGCGGCTCTGCGGCCTTATTCCAAATGACGAATTCATCGCGTTTCTGAGCGAGATCAGCGGCCGGTCGGTGCCTTCGAAATATCGCCGGCAGCGTGGACAGCTGGCAGACGCCATGCTGGATGCCCATTTCCATATCGGCGGCCGCAAGCTCGCGATCGGCGCCGAGCCGGACTTGTTATTCGATCTCTCCAGCTTCCTCCACGAGATGGGGGCGCAGGTAACGGCTGCGGTGACGACGACGAACTCACCGGTGCTCCAGCGGGTCAGGACCGAGGACATCCTGATCGGCGATCTGGAGGATCTTGAAGAGCTTGCAAGGTCACGTGACTGCGACCTCTTGATGTCGCATTCACATGGTCGGCAGGCCGCTTCGCGACTCAATGTTCCGTTCCTCCGGGTGGGCTTTCCGATGTTCGATCGCCTTGGCGCTGCGCACCTCACGACCGTTGGCTATCGCGGCACGCGCGATCTGATCTTTGATATCGCCAATCTGATCATCACCGACCGCGAAACCAACCATGGGCCGACGCCCGACACCTGGCCATCACCTGCGGTGACCTGCAGGTCCATCCGCCCCAGTTGCATTGAGCAGGGAGAGAGAAAACACGGATGAAAGTTGCATTCGCCACTCAGGACTTGAAGCACGTCGATGCGCACTTTGGCTGGGCCAAGAACATCGCGATCTACGAGGTCGGCCCGGACGGGCATCGGTTTATTGAGGCAGTTCAGTTCGGCGGTGACCTCACGGAAGACGGCAATGAGGATAAGCTGGCGCCGAAGATCGAGGCGATCAGGGACTGCGCAATCCTCTATGTTGCGGCGATCGGCGGCTCGGGTGCTGCGCGAGTCGTCGCGAGCAACATCCATCCGATGAAGGTGCTGCAACCAGAGCCCATCGACGACCTTTGCGTCAAACTCGAAACCGTGCTGAAGGGGTCGCCGCCGCCCTGGCTGCGGAAGCTGCTCACCAAAAGCCCGGAACGTACGGTGGATTTCGAAGCCTGAAGGAAAGAGGATGCCCGATCGGTGTGAAATCACTCCAGCCGCCGCCGCGGCGGAGCGGCCATTTCTCAAAGAGCTCATCAAGATCTGGCGCGCCCAGGACACCCACGGCGCCTGGGAGGGCAAGAAGGACCTCGACCTGCTAGAACCCTACATTCTCGACAAGCGCAAGCGCCGTGCGCTGCCGATCGTCGGCAATCCCGACCCCGCCACGACATGGCGGCTGCAGTTGTTCTTTGACGCCATTGCGCTTTCGATCGAGAAGGCGACGGGTGTGATGATCTCGCCAATACTGAAGATGCATCATGAAGGGTTCGGCCGGATCGTGCTGATCGGGGGCCGGCTCGTTGTCGTGAGCAAGCAGCTACGGGACGTGCATCGCTTTGGTTTCAACGATCTCTGTCATCTTGCGGACCAAGGCGACAAAATCGTCAACAGTGGTGTTGAGATGATCCGCGAGTTCCCGGAAGTGGCGAATTATTGAGGCAAGTATGAGCGATGTTGAAAGCCTGAAAGCGGAAATAAAGAAGCTGTCGGCCAAAGCGACCCAGGCCAAGATGGACCTCCACGACCTCTCCGAGGAGTTGCCTGTCAACTGGACCGCGATCCTGAGCGTGGCGCAGAAGGCCCACGACGCCTTCAGCGAGCTCGAAAGCAAGCGCCAGGATCTCCAGGCGCTACACAAAGCATAACGGACCTCAAGCCATGTCATTCAGGACCCGCGACGGCCGCGATTGGAGGCCGGATTACCTGGTTTGGATCGATCCAAACAAGTGCATCGGCTGCGGCCGCTGCTACAAGGTCTGCGGCCGCGAGGTCATGACGCTGAAGGGTCTGAGCGAGGACGGCGAGATGATCGATCTCGATGAGGACGACGATGAGGTCGAAAAGAAGATCATGGTGATGAAGGACGAGGGGGCCTGCATCGGCTGCAGCGCCTGCGCCCGGGTCTGCCCGACAAACTGTCAGACCCACGCGCCAGCTGCTTGAACCGACTTTTCTCTCGCTATGAACAGGGGTGGTTTGCCAGAGACAAAGGTAGCTCGGGAGATCCGGCATCGAGCCGACGACATGTACGGCGCGAAGCCTTGAACCCTGTCGAAAGTGCGCGTCAATGCTAAGCTTGGAGTGAATCATGGTCAAAAAAGGTGTGCCGTTGAAGTCGCGGATTGAAAGGCCAACGGCCTCGACTCCAGATGATGATCCCTATCTATGGTTGGAAAAGATCGAAGGCGGACGGGCGTTGAACTTCGTCGAGCGGCAGAATAGCAGAACGGTACGGGTGTTTGGCGGAGCGGCGTTCGAACGCGACCGCGATACGCTCGCCGCGATCTACGATCGGCCCGACAAGATCCCCTATGTCAGCCGGCGCGGCGAGCATCTGCACAATCTCTGGAAGGATGCCACGAACCCGCGCGGCCTGTGGCGGCAAACCTCGCTCGCGGAGTTTCGGAAACCGCGGCCGGCGTGGGAGACCGTGCTGGATATCGACCGGCTTGCGGCGAGCGAACGTGAAGACTGGCTGCTGAGTTCTATCAGCTCGCGGCCGGGAAGTTCGCGAGTCATCTTGAGCCTGTCGCGCGGCGGCAGCGACGCCGTCACCCTGCGGGAATTCGACGTCGACACGAGGAGCTTCGTCGCGGACGGCTTCGCACTGCCGGAAGCCAAGGGTGGCGTCGATTGGCTCGATCCGGATACGCTGCTGCTGTCCAGCGCTTATGGCGAGGGCATGGTCACGAGCTCCGGATATGCGAGGACCGTTCGGTTGTGGCGGCGCGGCCAGCCTGTCGATCAGGCGCAAGTGATCTTCGAGACCACGGCCGATCGTATGATGGTCTATGGCAGCGCCGACGACACCGGAGCTAGGCCGCGCACCTGGATCACCGACCAGATCGACTTCTTCCACTACGGCATCTGGCTGCGCGATGAAGCCGGCACCACGAAAAAGCTCGACCTGCCGACCGGCATCTGGCTGCAGGCGCATAGCGACTGGTTCGCGATCAAGCTGCGCGAGGCCTGGTCGAGCGAAGGACGAACCTATGCCGCTGACGCCGTGCTCGGCATTTCGCTCCCGGCGTTCATGGCCGGCAGCCGCGACTTCACGCTGCTGTTCGAGCCGGGACCGCGGACCGCGTTACAAGGCTTCTTCTGGACCGCTGGGAAGCTCGTGCTCTCGATCCTCGACGAGCTTAAGCCGCGATTCGAGATTTGCACGCCATCCGCTACGGGGTGGCGCCGCGAGACACTCGGCGGCCTCCCCGACATCGGCGTCGTCGACGTCTGGCCGCTCGATTGCCATCCGTCCGAGAGCAATGGCGATTTGCTTGCCAATGTGCAGGGTCCCCTGACGCCGCCCTCGCTGCTATTGATCGAGCGCGGCGTCGAAAGCCCGACCGTGTTGAAGCAGGCGCCGAAGACGTTCACCGCCGATGGCCTTGTCGTGACGCAGCACGAGGCGATCTCGATCGACGGCGAGCGCATTCCCTATGTCCAGACCGGCCCCGCCGGCGAGACCGGCGATGCGCCGGTCTATATGAGCGCCTATGGCGGCTTCGGCCATTCGGTCAAGCCTTACTACGATCCATCGCTCGGCAAGCTATGGCTGGAACGCGGCGGTACCTCGGTGCAGGCGAATTTGCGCGGCGGCGGCGAGTTCGGCACGCGCTGGCACGATGCCGGCCGGCTCGCCGGCAAAAAACTGTCGCACGACGATTTTGCAGCCGTTGCCGCCGACCTCGTGCGCCGTGGCGTCACGAAAGCAAAGCGCATTGCAGCCGAAGGCGGATCAAATGGAGGCATCCTGATCACCAACATGCTGGTGCGCTACCCGGAGCGTTTTGGCGCGCTGTTCTGCACCATCCCGCTGATCGACATGCGCCGCTACACCAAGCTGCTCGCCGGCGCGAGCTGGATCGCGGAATACGGCGATCCCGACAAGCCGGAGGAATGGGACTGGCTGAAGACCTACTCCGCCTATCACAACGCAAAACCCGGCCAGCCCTATCCGCCGATCATGATCGCCACCACGCGGCGCGACGACCGCGTCCATCCCGGCCACGCGCGCAAGATGGCGGCAAAGCTGCAGGCGATGGGTTACGAAGCCTGGTTCTACGAGCCGGCGGCGGGCGGCCACGGCTACGGCAAGGACAACAAGGAGCGCGCCGGCTTCGAGGTGCTCGGCTTTGAATTTCTGAAGAGCAAGATTGGCTGGTAGGACGGGGAGGCGTCAGCCAGCTGACGCAATTGCCAAATGACATTCGTACGATATCGACCAGAGCGAGGGCGATCTGACCGACGTCCAGAACTCCCGCACGACCGATTCGAGATCCTGCGCGCTTGAACCAACGCATGGTGGAGTTAGTGTCTCGCCGGGACTTTGATAACGACCGTTTCTCTTCACCAACTCTATCACCTCACTTGCGTGCTGTATCTCAGCCCGGTACTGCGCGTGATCTTCCAGGACCGTGACTGGACTGCGTCTTGTCTGCTTCTTGTCTGCCCTTTAGAATGTATCCTCACAAAAGCTCGCGATTTAAAGTTCGAATTGCCTTTTGTACGTTCCGCAGGCGCTCAATTCGGCGACAGGATTATCTTCCAGCAGCCGCGGCCGCGCTTTCTTTAGGAAGCAGGAACACCGAGTAGGAGGAGCGCAATCAGACGGGCAAAGCGAGCGAGGCTCATACTAACAGCTATTTGCCGGTGCCGCGCGCCGGCGGTTGCGGCAGCGATCATCAAAACGCCAGGAGCGATCGTCGTGATGGGCGGGCCACAAACCCCGCGGCCCGAAGCGCACGATCCGCGTCCGATGTCTGACATCGAACGAGACCGCCAGCTACAAACGCACGTCGTGTTGAGCCGCCGAGGCAATCTTAGACCGAATCAGGTGCGTGATGTTCGTTGCTGGCGTTGGCACGGCCATTGCTGCTGAGATTGAGCACGGTGTCAGGCGGAGTGCATGCAGACGTGCTCTCTCGTTCATTGAACTCGTGCCGCGTTTCTTAGAGACAAACGAGCTTGCGCAAACAATCGCGACAAGGTTTGGGCAGCTTTGGAGAACAACATGATTCTTCGTATGGAGTCGCCAGCTCCTCCGATCAGGGTGGAAAGCTGGGTACGTGGCGAGCCCCTCACCAACTTTAAGCTGGGTACGCTGTATATAGTCGAGTTTTGGGCAACTTGGTGCGGCGGATGTGTGGCGGAGATGCCCCATCTCGCGCAGCTGCAAGAGAATTACAACGATAGCGCAGTTGAGGTCATTGCAGTTGCAGCTTCCGAGCGAGGCTCAACGGCCGAGGAGGCGCGAACAAACTTGGACGCGTGGTTGACCAAGAAAGGCTCCAAGCTGAACTTTCGGATAGCGTTCGATTACGCGGGAAAAATGAAGAAGTCTTGGATGGCGCCCAGTTTTTCTACCACTATCCCCACCTCATTCGTCATCGACCGTGACGGTCACGTCGCCTTTATCGGTCACCCTATGCAACTGTATGACGTGTTTCCAAAAATCGTAAATGGCACCTGGCGCACCAGCGATGAAGCCAAAGCAGCGGATGCGGAGCGAATCGCTGAAGCAGAATCTAAAATGCGCGAGAAAGCCCGGATGCAAGCATTCTGGGGCAAACTTGGACCGGCGCTGAAGGCGCAGGATTCGTCGACGGCGCTTTCGGCCGCTAAAGAGGGCGTCGCAGTGATGCCGGACGACATCGACGTTCACCTAGTTCATGAGGATCTAGCCCTGCACAAAGTCCATGACATGCAGACGGGATTACCCGTTATGCGTCAATTGGCTCGCGATGCGATCGAAAAACAATTCGAGTTGTGGAAGGTGCAAGCGATCCGCCAACTCTCTAATCCAGCGGAGAAGAACTCTGATGTCCCGCATTCTGATCGCTTTGCGATTGGCAAGGACTTGGCCGAACACATCCTCGCGCTGAACTCTCCAGAAGGCCGGGCCGGCCCCAAGTTTCTGTCTTATGTGGCGGTCGCTCAGTATTATTTCGAAAGCGGCGACAACGATCGTGCGGTCGAGTTAATTGAGTCGGCGGTGAAGTCGCTGGACGGCCCGCGGCCCATGGGGGCTGAACAGAAGGCGCACTACCTGCGGCTGTTGCTTGAGGCCTTGGCCAAGTACGAGGATGAGGAGGCAAAGCCGTTCTCGGGGACGAAGAGCGCCTTGGCCTGAATTCTTGGCCTGAATTTAAGAAAATGCGGCTCGCTAGCGGACGAGCGGTGACCCAGAAGCGGGTGCCGCGGAACGCCCAAGGTGCGCCGAAGATAGCGGTGAGGCAGCTTGCCGCATGGAGAGGACGAGGACATGAACGGGTCGCAATTCGAGCGCGCAAACATCGTGGCAGAAGAGCTGTCGGCGACGGTCGCCTCGAAAACGACCGATCCGATTCAGGAACACAGTTCGCGTCCGCCGGCTGAAGGCCTTTACGATCCGAGCCTGGAAAAGGATTCCTGCGGCGTCGGCTTCATCGCCAACATCAAGGGCAAGAAGTCTCACGAGATCGTCTCGGACGCGCTGAGCATCCTCTGCAACCTCGAGCATCGCGGCGCAGTCGGTGCCGACCCGCTCGCCGGCGACGGCGCCGGCATCCTGGTGCAGATCCCGCACGCCTTCTTCGCCCGCAAGGCCAAAGAGCTCGGCTTCGCGCTGCCCGACCCCGGCGAATACGCCATCGGCGCGCTGTTCATGCCGCGCGACACCGCCTGGCGCAACGTCATCAAGAGCATCATCGCCGACCAGATCAAGGAAGAAGGCCTGACCCTGCTCGGCTGGCGCGACGTGCCGACCGACAATTCCTCACTGGGCGTCACCGTGAAGCCGACCGAACCCGCCTGCATGCAGGTGTTCATCGGCCGCAACGGCACCGCCAGGACCGAGGACGAGTTCGAGCGCCGGCTCTACATCCTGCGCAAGTCGATCTCGCAGGCGATCTACCAGCGCCGCGACCGCGGACGTGCCGGTTACTACCCCTGCTCGATGTCCTGTCGCACCGTGATCTACAAGGGCATGTTCCTCGCCGACCAGCTCGGCAAGTACTATCCCGATCTGCACGAGAAGGATTTCGAGAGCGCGCTGGCGCTGGTGCATCAGCGCTTCTCGACCAACACCTTGCCGACCTGGTCGCTAGCGCATCCCTACCGCATGATCGCGCATAACGGCGAGATCAACACGCTGCGCGGCAACGTCAACTGGATGGCGGCGCGCCAGGCCTCCGTGAGCTCGGACCTCTACGGCAAGGACATCAACAGGCTTTGGCCGATCTCGTACGAAGGACAGTCGGACACCGCCTGCTTCGACAACGCGCTCGAATTTCTGGTGCAGGGCGGCTACTCGCTGCCGCACGCCGTCATGATGATGATTCCGGAGGCGTGGGCCGGCAATCCCTTGATGGATGAGACGCGCCGCGCCTTCTACGAATATCATGCCGCGCTGATGGAGCCGTGGGACGGCCCCGCCGCGATCGCTTTCACCGACGGCCGTCAGATCGGCGCCACGCTCGACCGCAACGGCCTGCGGCCGGCGCGCTATCTCGTCACCAAGGACGACCGCATCGTGATGGCGTCCGAGATGGGCGTGCTGACCATCCCCGAGGACCAGATCATCACCAAGTGGCGGCTCCAGCCCGGCAAGATGCTGCTGGTCGACCTCGAACAGGGCCGCCTGATTCCCGACGACGAGATCAAGGCCGAGCTCGCCCGGAGTCATCCCTACGAGGAGTGGCTGGAGCGGACCCAGATCGTGCTGGAGGAGCTGCCGAAGGTTGCGACCACCGGCGTTCGCTCCAACCTGTCGCTGCTCGATCGCCAGCAGGCGTTCGGCTACAGCCAGGAAGACATCACCATCCTGATGACGCCGATGGCCTCGATTGGCGAGGAAGCGGTCGGCTCGATGGGCAACGACACGCCGATCTCGGCGCTGTCGGCCAAGGCCAAGCCGCTGTTCACCTACTTCAAGCAGAACTTCGCCCAGGTCACCAATCCGCCGATCGACCCGATCCGCGAGGAGCTCGTGATGAGCCTGGTCTCGATCATCGGACCGCGGCCGAACCTGTTCGACCTCCAGGGGATGGCCACCACCAAGCGTCTTGAAGTGCGTCAGCCGATCCTGACCGACGCGGATCTCGAAAAGATCAGCTCCATCTCCGACGTGGCCGAAACCCACTTCAAGTCGCGCGCGCTCGACACCACCTTCCACGCCGGTCTCGGCGCGGCCGGCATGGACCAGGTGCTGGATGAGCTCTGCGCGCGCGCCGAAAGCGCCGTGCGCGAAGGCGTCAACATCATCATCTTGTCCGACCGCATGGTCGATACCGACCGCGTCCCGATCCCGTCGCTGCTCGCCTGCGCCGCCGTGCATCACCATTTGATCCGCACCGGCTTGCGCACCTCGGTCGGCCTCGTCGTCGAATCCGGCGAGCCGCGCGAAGTGCATCATTTCGCCTGCCTCGCCGGCTACGGCGCCGAAGCGATCAATCCCTATCTCGCGTTCGAGACCATCATCGCGATGAAGGACCGCCTGCCCGGCTCGCTCGACGATTACGAGATCGTCAAGCGCTACATCAAGTCGATCGGCAAGGGCCTGCTCAAGGTGATGTCCAAGATGGGCATCTCGACCTACCAATCCTATTGCGGCGCACAGATCTTTGACGCCGTCGGCCTCAAGGCCGACTTCGTCGGAAAATTCTTCGCCGGCACGCATACCCGCGTCGAGGGCGTGGGCCTTGCCGAGATCGCGGAAGAGGCCGTGCGCCGTCATGCCGACGCGTTCGGCGAGGCGCGGGTCTACAGGACCGCGCTCGATGTCGGCGGCGAATACGCCTATCGCAGCCGCGGCGAGGACCATGCCTGGACCGCCAAGTCGGTGAGGCTGCTTCAGAACGCCGCGCGAGGCAATTCGCTGAAAGACTATCACGACTTCGCCAAGATCCTCAACGAGCAGTCGGAACGCCTGTTGACGCTGCGCGGCCTGTTCCGGGTCAAGAGCGCCGAGGAAGAGAAGCGCAAGCCTGTAGCCCTCGACCAGGTCGAGCCGGCCAAGGACCTCGTCAAGCGGTTCGCCACGGGCGCGATGAGCTTCGGCTCGATCTCGCGCGAGGCGCACACCACGTTTGCGATCGCCATGAACCGGATCGGCAGCAAGTCGAACACCGGCGAAGGCGGCGAGGAAGTCGATCGCTTCAAGCCGCTGCCGAATGGCGACAGCATGCGTTCGGCGATCAAGCAGGTCGCCTCGGGCCGCTTCGGCGTCACCACGGAGTATCTCGTCAACTCCGACATGATGCAGATCAAGGTGGCGCAGGGCGCCAAACCCGGCGAAGGCGGCCAGCTGCCCGGCCACAAGGTCGACGCCACCATCGCAAAAGTCCGGCACTCGACGCCGGGCGTCGGCCTGATCTCGCCGCCGCCGCACCACGACATCTACTCGATCGAGGATCTGGCGCAGCTCATCTACGACCTCAAGAACGTCAACCCGGACGGCGCGGTTTCGGTCAAGCTCGTCTCCGAGATCGGCGTCGGCATGGTGGCGGCGGGCGTTGCCAAGGCGCATGCGGACCATGTCACCATTGCGGGCTTCGAGGGCGGCACCGGCGCTTCGCCGCTGACTTCGATCAAGCATGCCGGCAGCCCTTGGGAGATTGGGCTGGCCGAAACCCACCAGACGCTGGTGCGCGAGCGGCTGCGCAGCCGCATCGTGGTCCAGGTCGACGGCGGCTTCCGCACCGGGCGTGACGTCGTGATCGGGGCGCTACTGGGCGCAGACGAGTTCGGCTTCGCCACTGCGCCGCTGATCGCGGCCGGCTGCATCATGACGCGCAAGTGCCACCTCAACACCTGCCCGGTCGGGGTCGCGACGCAGGATTCGGTTCTGCGCAAACGCTTCACCGGCCAGCCCGAGCACGTCATCAACTATTTCTTCTTCGTCGCGGAAGAAGTCCGCGAGATCATGGCGAACCTCGGCTTCCGCACCTTCAACGAGATGATCGGCCAGACCCAGCTGCTCGACCAAACCAAGCTGGTGGCGCACTGGAAGGCCAAGGGCCTCGACTTCTCCAAGCTCTTCGTCCGCCAGAAGGAAGAGAAGGGCCAGAAGATCTACCATTCGGAGCGCCAGAACCATCATCTGGAAGCGGTGCTCGACCGCTCGCTGATCGAGAAGGCGCAGCCCGCGCTCGACCGCGGCGCGCCGGTCAGAATCGAGGCCGCGATCAACAGCACCAACCGTTCCGCCGGCGCGATGCTGTCGGGTGCGGTCGCCAAGATCTACGGCCATGCTGGGCTGCCGCATGACACCATCCATGTCAGCCTCAAGGGCACCGCGGGCCAGGCGTTCGGCGCGTGGCTGGCGCAAGGCGTCACCTTCGAGCTCGAGGGCGAAGCCAACGACTATGTCGGCAAGGGCCTCTCCGGGGGCAAGATCATCGTCAAGCCGCCGAAGAACAGCGGCATCGTGCCGGAAGAGAGCATCATCGTCGGCAACACCGTGATGTACGGCGCGATCCAGGGCGAGTGCTACTTCCGCGGCGTCGCCGGCGAACGGTTTGCCGTGCGCAACTCCGGCGCGGTCGCCGTGGTCGAGGGCGCGGGCGATCATTGCTGCGAATACATGACCGGCGGCATCGTGGTCGTGCTCGGCAAGACCGGGCGCAACTTCGCAGCCGGTATGTCCGGCGGCATCGCCTATGTGCTGGACGAGACCGGCGATTTCGACAGATTGTGCAACCTCCTGATGGTCGATCTCGAGCCGGTGCTGTCCGAAGAGCTGATCAACGCCGGTACCTATCATCACGCCGGTGACCTCGAGGCGCATGGCGGGGTCGACGTGTTCAACAACCTGCTCGATTCCGACGTCGAGCGGCTGCACGTCCTGATCACGCGCCACGCCAAGGCGACCGACTCCAAGCGCGCCGCCGACATCCTTGCCAATTGGAAGGATTGGCTGCCCAAATTCCGCAAGGTGATGCCGGTCGAGTACCGGCGCGCGCTGCGCGAAATGGCTGCTAACGCGGACGCCGAGCTCGGGAGCCTGAGATAGTACCACTGACGTACCGAACACCGCACGCGCCCGAAGATGGGCAGATATAGCGCTAATAGCGCTTCCACACGCGTCCGCCAGCGCAACCCGAAGCAGATCCTGACGAGGTAGGGCCGGCTGAGACGTTCCTGCCGGGTGATCACGCGAGATCGTTTTGACGTCCCCACGCGTCGTTCTGAGGAAGGTACGGGATCGGGGCCCCTGGAGCGCAATGACAGTGAGGGTTGCACGACGGCAGGTGAGGGCTGCTATACGCTCGCCGTCGCCTAGTCAGTTGAAGTCCATCGAAGATCGACAAAAAGACGCATGATTTGATCGTCACTGCGCTGCTGATTGCATCAATCAAGATCAATTGTCGCTTACTGTAGGCAATCCCGACGAAGGCGCTTGGAATAGCGCGCGCCGCTTGCCAGGGAGGCGCACACCAGAGTCACACTCTGGCGCCGGTGGTCCGTACATGCCGCAAGCATCGCAATTGGCGACCCGCAGTTGAAGTGCGTGCGCCGTGTCGCGGAAATGGGAGATGCATGGGGAGATTCCAGGTAACGCCGACAGGAAGGCGAGAATGCGCAATGACTATCATGCTTCCGACCACGGGTCAGCGAGGTTCTGCGCGGTATGCGGTGGAAGATTAGGGCTTATCCGCTGCTACTGCTGGAAAACGGCGCTTTGTTCTAGGAAATGCGTCAACCGCTTCAACGCGCGGCGCGAGGCCGACCACAAATGGCTTCGCTTCTTGCGAACAGCTTGATGCGTGGTACCCGACTAGCTGTAGCTGCGGCGGCCGTGCTCTCGCAAAGATGGACGCCGGCAGAATAGTTCTGCTGCGATCATGGACCTAGGCGTGACGCTTTCAAGAGTGAGTGGACGAATCAGATGACAGAGACCTCGGCAACAATCATCGACTTCACTGCTTACAGGATGAAGCGCGCTGCGGCCAAGCTGTCATCCGACACGGTCGGCTCGATAGCGCCCTATGAAGCGGTCGCATCTTTCTATTTCTTCTGGTGCTTGCTAGCCTTGATCCCGTTTGCCTCGCTCGATCTGCTCCGCATCGAAACAGCAACCTTCGTGAGCAATCCTTAAGGACGCCGCGGATGGCCGAAGCCGAGGCTGAAGGAGAAATCCACCCGCCTGCTCGACCTCTAGCGCGTGCTGTTGATTATAGCGGCGGGCACTCGGGCAGGTATCTCCGATCGAGTCCAGCACCTCCACCAGTTCAGCGACAGCTTCGCCTCCTGGCGCGCATGCGGGTCGGCGCGGTCCTGCGTCCAGCCGTGCTCCTCGCACTCGAGGATGGCGCCGGCTTTCCGCAGCACGGAGCTCGCCCAGCCGCTGAGCGTGCCGATCGCCGGCGGTCTTTCCTCGAACATCAGCATAGTGATCGCTCCTCGCGCGACATCTCAGCGCCGCTCAGGCCGGCAAAGGCCTGGAGCACAACGCCAAAGCTGATCCATACACCGTCGATCAGCCCTCTGAAATATGACCGCGATCATGAGCCGATCATCATTTGGAATGTTCGGATCCCGATGGACGCAGTCAGCCGGACCCTCGCGGCCAGCCGCCCCCTCGGTGTAATTGACGACAGTACTCATGGCCAACACACGATTAGCAGAGCGGCCGTGTGATCTCCCAAACGTACGCCGAGAAGTCCATCACGAGGGTTTGTCAGAGCCAGTCCCAGGCGAAGCGGTACAGCGACTCACTCTGGGTGCAGTGACTCTCTCTGCGGCAGACTCGTCGAGCTGGCGAGGGGGGTCTGAGGCGATGCCTCAGACGGGGCGGTTTTCGCCTCTGTTCTTCACCGGCTCCATTTTGGCCAAGCCGTCCTCGTATGAGATCTCGGTGTATGATCCATCGATGTCCTTGGCCGCGTCGAGCAAGTAGTCGAGCCTACCGGCCGTACCGAGCGTCTTGATGTCATTCTTGTCGACGCCGGCGAGGTCCATCATCTCCTTCCACACAGTTGATTCGTCGCAAGGCAGAATGCGGAAGGTGATGTCGCCTATCTTGATCCGGTACTTCGCGAGCAGATCAATGTTGTTGCAGAAGATGAAATAGCTGCCTTTGGGGCTCAGCCTGCCATCCAGCACCTTTGCGGCCTCGGGTAGATACGCCAGGGAATGCAAATATCCGGCAAGGACTGGGATGGTCGGTTCGCCTTCCTGCGCAATCGCAAGAACTTGTTCGATGGAATAGTCCGGCGGTCGTTTTTCGTCGGCGAGCTGGGCTTGGAACTTCAGCGCGATGTCGCCCCGGAATCCAAATCGCCCCGACTTCGTTGTTTCACTCTTAAGCACCGCATTCAGTAACCGCCCCTCCTTGTCCAACGGGCCAAGAGCGGTGTTGTCGATCGACGTCATGGAGGGCTCCTCATCAATGCCTGGTGTGCATGCGTCGCGCAATGCGACGTCCGCTACACTCATGCAAGTTGTTTGCCGTCCCGCTATCTCTGCGGCGTAAGCGGCGGCTTGGCGCTATGTGCATGGATACGTGCTGGCACCGTCATGAGGTCTCGGCCGGATGACGTCGGGACGCTGGAAAACCGCCTGTCGCAAACCCGACAGGTCGCAAATCGACTGGTCGGCGCCCGCAAAACCAACTGTGTTCAGCTGTATCTCGACTGGCATGGGATTTGCGAATCGTGCCTTGCGACAAGACTTGAGAGCGAGCCAGAGATGATCAACCTAACGGATAGCGCTATAAGCATACTGAAGGCTGCAATCGCCTCGACGACGCAGGCCGCAAGCGGTTTGCGGATCACGGTCGAAGGTGGCGGCTGTCAAGGGTTCACATACAAGATGGATCTTGCTCATGAGCCGAGCTCCGAGGAGACCGTGTTCGAACAAGGCGGGGTTAAAGTCTTCGTCGACAACGCGAGCCGAGCGCATCTGAGCGGCACCACGATCGATTTCGTGGTCTCGCTCGAAGGATCAGGATTTCGCTTCGATAACCCAAATGCCAAATCGAGCTGCTCCTGCGGCAAATCGTGCAGGTGAGCCGCGTTCGGACGATTCCGCAATGGAAGAACATCGAACATGGGCCTGAAGGATGAGCCAACGAACCAGTCTTTGACTGTTGAGCCTTCGATCGCGAGCGGATTATCCGCGCCGTGCTCGATGAGTGCGGCCGAGTCCCGCTCCC
>NZ_JAACFT010000052.1 GCF_029051685.1 Bradyrhizobium sp. CSA207
ATCAGCTGGATGATGTTATCGTTGGACACGGCATATCGCTCCTTCGGTGGAGAAGTGGAGGCGTCAAGCACCCCCACGATATGCCGCCTTTCCGATTCCCTCCGTCACCAACTTTCGGCGATAGCTCCGATGCCTGCGTGTGCCCATGCTGCGGCGAGAGCCGTTCGCGCAAGATCGGCGAGGACGTGACCGAGTCTCGAAGTCGTTCTGCGGCAGAGGAAAGTGATCAGTAGGTTTGCGAGAAGCTCGTTTGCGGGGCCAACAAAGCGATCACCTACGAGCCCGTCCAGATAGCTCGTTGTGGCGGCAATAGTTGCAGGGTAGCCGGCTCAGGCGGCCTTTGCGAGGGAGAACAGCTTCAGGAGGTTGTGGGTGGTGCAGATCATGGCCCATTCGGCGCGCACTTTCTCGACGCCCCGCAACAGGAACTGGCGGAAGCCGCGTGCCTGTTTGATCTGTCCGAACACCGGTTCCACCACTTGCTTTCTCAATCGGTAGGGCGTTTCGAAGCCGGCATCGTCGATCTTCTTTCGCATCCGTTGGGTCAGCGGTCCGCCGATTTTTCCGTTCGCGGCTGTCGGGTGCTTGGCGCGTCCGGGCGCGACGTAGCCGTCGATACCATGTGCTTCGAGCGCTTCCAGATTGGCTTCGCTGCAGTAGCCGGAGTCAGCGGAGGCCTGCTCCGGTTTGCGGCCGAGATTGTTCTCGGTGGCCTCGATCAGGGGCACCAGCTGGCCCTGATCGTTGCCACACTGGGTCAGTTCGTACGCGACAATGACCTGGGCGCCTGCGTCAACGGCGGCCTGTGCGTTATAGGCCTGAACGAAGCCATCCTTCGACTTCATGATGCGACTTTCCGGATCGGTGAAGTTGCGTTGCGACTTGGGATCAGGTTTGTCCGACGGCGGCGCCGCCGGTTTGCCCGGCTTCTTGC
Organism: Bradyrhizobium sp. CSA207; assembly: GCF_029051685.1. Classification (GTDB taxonomy): domain Bacteria; phylum Pseudomonadota; class Alphaproteobacteria; order Rhizobiales; family Xanthobacteraceae; genus Bradyrhizobium. Next base: position 935 of record NZ_JAACFT010000052.1, read on the forward strand.
GGCCTTCGGCTTGGCGCTGCTTTTCTTTTTCGGCCTCGAGACGACACTCTTCCTCCGCTGCCAGCCTGGCCTCGGCCTCCAGCGCCGCCATCGCCTGCTGGATCTTCGCCAGCCGTTTCTGCTTGTCGCCGGCCCAATCCGGCATCTCGTCGCCGCGCTTGTCTTTGCCGAAAGTCTCGTCCTCCTCGGCATCCGCCGCCTCAGCGGCCACCAGCATGCGAGCGACCTCGGCTTGCAATTCCGCCTCGCGTTTCTTCATGCGCTCATAACCCATCGCTTTATGTTTCGACGCGTTCGCTTTGATCTTGGTGCCATCAAGCGCGACATGGCCGAGTTTGACCAGCCCTGCCGTCTCGCACAGCTTCAGAACCTGCAGGAACAGCGCGCCGAGCGCTTTCAAATGCCGCTTGCGGAAGTCGCTGATGGTGCGAAAATCCGGCGGATCGAGCGCCACAATCATCACAAAATCGTTCCGCTCGCGGCAGGCCCGGCCAATGCGCCGCGACGAATACAGTCCACTCGCATAGCTGTGCAGCAGAAGCGCCACCATCATCCGCGGATCAAACGGCGGCTGCCCGAGCCCGCTCACATAGCTGCCCGTGATCTCCTTGAGATCGAGGCTCTCCCGCACAAGCTCAACGATAAACCGCGAGACATGGCCTTTCGGCACGAAGTCCTGCACATTCGGCGGCAGAAGCAGCGTCTGATCGATATTCCAGGGACGAAAATACTTGCTCATAGCCAAAGCTTGAATCAGACTCGCGCAGAATTGAACAGTGACTATTCGGACAGGCTCCTAGCCGCCTGTCGCTCGCACCCCACTGCGCGGACATGCAGGGCCACGCTGCTGCCCCAGTCGTGTTCGTCAGGTACGGCCTGCTGCCAACGCGCCGAGGGCGCCGGGATGACATCGAGATTGATGCCTTTGAGCTTTGAGCTGCTAGATGTCACTCTGAGATTGAGTGGCAGGTGCAGCACCCGAAGGCATCGACGTCGTGCTCACCCTGGCCAAGGGAAAGATGCGAACTGCCGGCTCCGGAACATGGCGCGCGACGTCCGCCGGTTTGCCAAGCTAGATCAGCTCGCGGTCATTCCGAGATCGCCGAGCTCCGCGCTTCTCGAGACCCGCATTGGTAACGTCGAGGCCAATCACCCTTGTCTTCGCCACTCAGAGCCAAATGGCGATGCCGGCTTTCGCTACGGGCGCTCAAAATGTGCGAGAGAAGCGCATTTCACGCATATTTTCGCTATCGTGAGCCAAGACTAGCTCGGAAAAGATCTGGCAAATCTGCGAAGGTCAGACAAGCTGTCGGCTTGATCTGGCTATCAGTCCTGCCGCAACAAATGGAGAGCGTCGTGGACGACACCCTGTATGGCACGCGTGACAAATCGGGACACTGGAAGCCGAACAGGTGGATCAAGCGCGCTCCGGTCTTCGTCTGGCCGATCCAGCCGAAGCCTTTCCTGCGCTGGCTGTTCAGCTATCTATGGCCTTATAACGCCCTCTACTTCGCGATCGCGCTCCTTGTGTGGTTCTATCTGACGCCTCCACTGGAAACGATGCAGGAGTTCGGCTTCGGCTGGATCTTACTAATCCTGCTGCGCAATACCGCGTTGGTACTCCTTGTTTATGGAGGCAGCCATGCGGTCTTTTATATCCAGCGGCGTCAGCGCACTGATTTTAAGTACAACGCTAAGTGGCCCGACACAGACAATTCGATGTTCTTGTTCGGAAGCCAGACCGCCGAAAATATATTCTGGGCGATGTGTAGCGGTGTGCCGGTGTTCACGGCGTATGAAGTGCTCACTTGGTGGATGTTCGCCAATGCCTATATCCCCCATTTTGATTTTATGGACCGACCGGTCTTCTTCGTTACGGTATTGTTGCTAGTGCCACTGTGGCGTGAGTTGCACTTTTACTTGATTCATCGTCTAATCCATCTGGGCCCGCTTTACGAGATCGTTCACAAAGTTCATCATAATAACGTCAATCCGGGACCTTGGTCCGGCCTATCGATGCACACGCTCGAGCACATCGTCTTCTTTTCTGCTGTGCTGATCTTTTACGTGGTACCCTCGCAGCCTCTGCTCATAATGTTTGTGCTAATTCACTTGATAGTGGGTCCGGCGAGAGGACATCTCGGCTTCGATGCCATCGCGGTGAGCGACGACAAGATCCTCGTCAATGACAACTATTATCACTACTTGCACCACAAGTACTTTGAGGTGAACTATGGTGAGCGGTTGATCCCGTTTGACGAGTGGCTCGGTACGGCACATGATGGCTCGCCGGAAGCCGACGAGGCGATGTTCAGGCGCCTGAAAGCTAAGAAGAACTTTGTACGGGGGGTATCGCATTGATGGTTGTCGCAGCTAAGGCGATAGATGCGATCCCGTGTTCTTCACATGCCGACAACTTGTCTGCAACCGCTGTCTGCCGGTGGACGGCGCCAGGATGGGTCGCAAATCGTTTTTTCACGGTTCATCCGACCGCTATCGATCAGAAATCAAGGAAACTACATTGACTATTCTGGGACAATGGGTGGCGGCCTGCGCGAGCGACGCCTTGGAGCAGGAAGAGGCGTTTCGCTTTGACCACGAAGGCCGCACATTTGTGATTGTTCGCTCACCGGAAGGTGAGTACTTCGCAATCGACGGCCATTGTTCCCACGAGAAGGTTCATCTCGCAGGTGGCATTGTCGATGGTCACATCATCGAATGCCCTAAACACTTCGGAGCGTTCGATTATCGATCGGGTGAGGCACGCAGGCTACCAGCATGCATCGACCTGCGCAGCTATGACGTCAAGGTCGAGAGCGGCATGGTCTTCATCAGGCTCTGAGAGCGAAGAAGCGGCACTCGGTCTCACCGATCAGAAACCCGAAGATCCGGATACTGCCTGTCGCTTGGATCTTGGGAGTCACGCACAAGTTTTGGTTCGACCAATCCGTGGCTCTAATGCTGCGGAAAACGAGTAGTTGTGGATGCGTTTATCTCGATCCAATGCGAACGCAATTGGCAGCCCTATGCACTTGCCGATAGCGAGAGCAACGATACCACGGTCGGCTAGCAGGAAGATTTCTTGATGAAGTCTCTTGTGCGCGATATGATCCAGCCTACTCGGTTGGATGTGCAAACATCTCTTCAATCTGCTTCCGTCGCGTGAGCAAAGGTCCCGCAATCGTAATAGTCGGGGCCGGCCAGGCTGGCACCGCGGCGGCAATCGCCCTGCGCGAAGCGGGCTGGCAAGGCTTGATCGCGCTAATTGGTAACGAAGCTCTGGGACCATACGAACGGCCGCCGCTATCAAAGGCGACACTACTTGAGGAGACGGATCTCGGACCCAAGCTGCTTGTCACGCCCGAGCGCCTGGCAGAGTTGTCAATCAGCCATTTTCAAGGGCGCAACGTGGTTTCGATCGATCGCGCAGCACATACTGTCACTCTGTCGGACGGGACGCAGTTGGCTTACGAGCGACTGCTGTTGACCACCGGGGCGCGCCCCCGAAGGTTGAGTATCCCTACCGCCGAAGGAAGCAGAGTGGCGGTACTCCGTACATATGCTGATGCTTTGGTTCTCAGGCGGTTCATCAGCCCACGGCGTAAAGTGGTCGTCATCGGCGGTGGCTTCATTGGCCTTGAGGTTGCCGCGAGTGCGGTGGCGAGAGGCGCTTCAGTAACCGTGATCGAATCTGGCCCGCGATTACTGATGCGGGCAGTCCCGTCGTCGATGGCCGAGCTAATCAAAGCCAAGCACGAGCGTTCTGGCGTGCGCGTTGAAACCGGTGCGACCGTCGAGCGTGTCGGCGCAGTTGAAGGACGCTCCAAGGTCATATTGGCGGAAGGCCGCACACATCTCGCCGATCTGGTTGTCGTTGGGATCGGTGCCGCGCCGAACATCGAACTCGCGCACGCCGCAGGATTGGCCGTCAACAACGGCATCGCCCTGAACGAGATGCTGGCGACCTCTGATCCAGATATCTTCGCTGCGGGCGACTGCTGTTCGTTTCCGCATCGCCTCTACGGTGAGAGGATCAGGCTGGAGGCATGGCGAAACGCGCAGCGCCAGGGTGCGGTGGCGGCAGCCAACATACTAGGCGCGAATCGGCCCTACGACGACGTGCCGTGGTTCTGGTCGGATCAATACGACGAGACGCTCCAAATTGCTGGACTCTATCGTGAAGAACACTTCCCCGTATCCAGGAACCTCGGCGCGAACGGACGGGTAGTATTTTACCTCGCCGCTGACGGACGCCTCGTCGCGGCATGCGGCTTCGGCAGCCTAGGCGCGATCGCGAAGGAAATCCGTCTCGCCGAGATGTTCATCGGCAGACGGCTTGCCCCCAAGGTTGAGGCGCTCGCAGATCCAGCAGTTAATATTAAATCCTTACTGATTTAGGGGAGAGTTCCGCATTGCCGCCGGTCGTCCAGCCAAGAATACCTCGGACTGGCTGGCTAAGATGAATAACTTGGTCGCGGCTTCCGGCTATCCGTTCGGCGTACGCAGCAGGGTCGTCGCTTTCGACTATTCTCTCTTAGAACTGATAAGCTCGATTAGTTTTTTCCATCCGAGGCCGGTGAGCGGCTCAACGCGGACTTCTTTGACGGGGTTCGCCTTGCCTGCTACTCGGTCGCGTCAGCCGACAAGCGCGCACACGTCGCAGCAAGCTGACAGAGGATCGTTTTGCAGTCGGGTGGTCGTCCACGGAGACAGAGATTGCCGTCGGAGCACTCGAAGGCACCGAGTCGCATCGTCGACTTGGTAAACTCTATTCCCGCTGTCGACCTAGCTGATCACGAGGTCACCCCGAAGTCTACAAGTCTTCGGACGCCGCAAGCACCTTGATTGCCCGCGGCATGCGCTGCAACGTTGGGGCGGTGAATTATCATCCCATTCCTGCAGGGAGTGTCGTTGCGTGCGGCAATACAGATCCTCGCCTTATTTGTCGCGCATCAAAGTCGACCGCCCGATCCCTCGCGCCGGTTGTGGTAGAGATGCTCCTCGTTTTGCCACATTAAGAACTGTGGGCCGAGCTCGGCGATCTTGGTGCTGCCGATCTGGGCCATGCTGATATCGATCTCGCGACGAAAGATCGCCAACGCCTTTTCCGCACCGGCTACTCCACCGGCGGACACGCCGTACAATGTCGGCCGGCCCTGGAAAACGAACTTGGCGCCCAAGCAGAGGGCAATCAGGACGTGGAGCCCACGCCGGATACCGCCGTCTAGCATCACTGTCATTCTGTCACCCACCGCGTCGCGGATCGCCGGCAGCACGTCGAGGGGCGCTGGAGCATGGTCGAGCTGGCGCGCACCATGGTTAGAGACCATGATGCCGTCGACTCCAAGCGAATGCGCGCGGACGGCATCATCGGGGTGCATGATTCCTTTGAGCACGAAGTTGCCCTTCCACAACTCGCGATACCGCTCGACATGTTTCCAGGTCATCGGCGCGCCGAATTGACGAATTACGAAATCGGCTACTTTCTTCGCGCTAGCGTTGGGACCGGCGTACCGCGTCCAATTGTCGAAATGGGGTGTGCCGTGCTGCAGCCACTCGATCATCCAGGTTGGATGGCGCAAGGCTTCGAATTTCGTCCTCCAGGTTAGGTTCTGCGACGGACCCCAGCCGTTCCGGATGCTGCGCTCGCGGTTGGAGGCTATGGGCACGTCAACGGTGAAGACCAGAGTTTTCAGCCCGGCGTCGCTCACCCGCTTGATCATGTCCTCCGAAATCAACGGGTCGATGGCCGAGTAGACCTGGTACCAGCTGTGGTCAGGTGCCACCTTGGCGAGATCCTCGATTGAGCTTGAGCTGGCGCCGGACATGATAAAGGGCACGTTCGCGTCGCGCGCCGCCTCAGCCAGCATTAAGTCGGCACCTCGGCGGAACAGGTCAGCAGATCCGGTCGGCGCGATACCGATCGGGCTCGAATAGGAGCGGCCGAATAGGTTCGTCGACTGGTCGCGCGCGCTAACATCGACCAGGTAGCGCGGGACGATGTGCGTCCGGCGGAAAGCCTGTTCGTTGGTGATCAAGCCGATCTCGTCATCGGTGCCGCCCTCGATATAGTCATAGCAGATCTTTGGCAGCCGCTTCTTCGCCAATTTGCGCAGGTCATCGGCATTTACCACCCCTTTCATCGTTCACACCCCTTTCATTGTCCTCGGTTAAGCGTAAGGGGTTTTCCCGTACTGCATAGCGCAACAGGTCCCGCGCTGACGCTTGAATCCCGCAGCTGAGCGGCGTTCTCCGACGGATTTCAACACCGCGCCTTTGCAGGCGAGATATTGTGTTCGGCGCAGTACTCGTCGGTGGCGGAAGCGGACGCGCTCGCGTGGCCCAGCTGTGGCCGTGGCGCTGGCAAACAGCTTGCCTCCGAAACCAGCGTTGTAAGCCTTTGTTAGCTCACCGCGCTCTCCAACAGCTGCCCTAGCCGCTACATGTTCGTGCGGTCTGATGCAAGCGGTCGCAGGTGGAAGGGACGAGAGGCTTGATCCGCAATGCTGATTCTCGTCACTGGAGCGCCGTCCTGTTGCGCGACGTTCGGCTGGCTCGCCATAGTCACATCATCGTTGATAGGCACACGCAACATAGCGTCGATGTTACGATCGCCAGACAAGGACTGCTTGTCCACAAGCGCCCCAAAAGACACGAAGCGATTCCACAAGGTCATCTCACAACGCAAAGGTCATCTCACAACACAGCCACGCCGAATTTAGGGGGCTTGCGATCGAGGCCTATAGCATCCGGCGGGGGGAACGTAGAGCCAATCATGATCATCATTGAGCTACAGGACACTCGCAAGATGTGTCGATCGGCGTGCAGAAATTCCAGCAGCTAGATTGCCTTAATCGTGCCTTAGCTCTGAACTGCTTGGGGGGCGACTTACGCCTAGAAGGTCCGCGCGCCTGATCTCATTCTATTTACCGATAGTTGTTGCGCAGACGACGTCGGCGAGCGGCGTCCTGGATATGAATTCGACCTTAAAATCGAAACGCGGCTCATATTTTGTAGAATTTCTCCGCTTTTCACCGATTTTTGCAGTCTTTGGGCGCGAGCACACATTACACCACGACCCTGAGGAAGTTGTGGAAGGAACTGCTCGTGAGCCTTGGCTTCGCGTTCTTAATTCCACGTGTTGAGGATCGTGTGGGATAGCCACTGTTCATCGTGTTGCCGCCGCACAGTCGGCTGATTTGGAGAGGGACGATCATGAAATTAGGTGCCGCGATTGCGGAAATTCTCAAGCGCGAAGGCATCGAAATTCTATGCGGCTATCCGGTCAATCACTTGATCGAATTTGCCGCCGCCGCCGACATTCGTCCCGTCATTGTGCGTCAAGAGCGCATCGGCGTTCATATGGCTGATGCAATTTCCCGGGTCACTTCCGGACGCGACATTGGTGCCTTTTGTATGCAGAACGGCCCTGGCGCGGAGAATGCCATGGGTGGTGTCGCGCAATGCTTTGGAGACTCGGTTCCTGTGCTGGTGCTGCCGATGGGCTATCAGCGCCGCCTTGCGAATATCGAGCCGAACTTCAATTCCAGCCAGGCGATGAAGGCTTTCTCGAAGTCCGCCGAGCCGATTGTGCTGGCCTCCGAGGTTTGCAACGTGTTTCGCCGCGCGTTCACCAAGTTGAAGAACGGTCGTGGCGGACCGGTGATTGTCGAAATTCCAGAGGATATGTGGAACGAGGAGGTGCCGGAGCCCTTAAATTACGCGCCGGTGCTGCGAACGCGCTATGGTGCTGATCCCGCCGACATCAAAGAAGCCGCCGCGGTTCTGATCAATGCAAAACGTCCCGTGATCTATGCGGGCCAGGGCGTGCAATACGCTCGGGCTTGGCCGCAGTTGAAGTGCTTGGCGGAGCGGCTCGCCATTCCCGTGGTGACGAGCTTGGGAGGCAAATCCTCGTTTCCCGAGACGCATCCGCTGTCGCTTGGTTCTGGCGGGTTCGCAGTGCCACGCGCCGCCGCAAAGTTTCTGGGCGAGGCCGATGTAATCTTCGGAATCGGTTGCTCTTTCACAGAGACATACTTCGGCATCGCTATGCCCAAGGGCAAGACCATTATCCATTCGACGCTCGATCCCAACCATATCAATAAGGATGTCGAGGCCAAGATTGGCCTGGTCGGCGATGCTGGGCTCGTGCTCGACTCTTTGCTGGAAGAGGTCGGCAAGACCGTCACTGCGGATCGCGACGGACGCGGCATCGCGGCGGAAATCGCAGAATGCTACAAGCAGTGGCTTGCGAAATGGATGCCCAAGTTAACGTGCAACGACGCGCCACTTAATCCGTATCGTGTGCTGTGGGATTTGCAGAACACCGTCGACATCCGCAACACTATCATTACTCACGACGCCGGCAGTCCACGCGACCAGCTCTCTCCCTTCTGGAAGGCAGTAGAGCCGCTATCTTATCTCGGCTGGGGCAAGACTACCCAACTTGGCTACGGCCTGGGGCTTGCAATGGGAGCAAAGCTCGCGAAGCCGGAGAAGCTCTGCATAAATGTCTGGGGCGATGCGGCAATCGGATTTACAGGCATGGATTTCGAAACTGCTGTGCGCGAGAGAATTCCAATCCTATCGATCTTGCTTAACAACTTTTCGATGGCACTCGAACTCAAGGTGATGCCCATCTCGACGGAAAAATATCGCTCAACTGACATCTCGGGCGATTATGCCGCTATGGCGCGAGCCTTCGGCGGCTATGGCGAGCGGATCACGAGGCCTGAGGAGATTGTGCCTGCCATCAAGCGCGGTATCGAGAAGACGCAGGTCGGCATTCCCGCGTTGCTCGAATTCATCACCTGCAAGGAGACCGAGATCTCGCGCCCTGGAACGTGAGAAAAAGAACGAGTCCATTAAAGTTCGTGACGATCGCTCGATTTGAAGTGTGAGAACGAAGCGAAATCGTCACGGACTTGGCTCACGGCAGGACGAACCGTCGCGATTCCGAGCAAAATCGCGGCCGCAGCCGGGGTTGTGCGGTCAAATTCCCTGCAGGTACGGAGATCGGCTCGGCATAGTACCAGGTAGGTTCGTCATTTGGACACGAGACCAAGTGGCAGGGAATTGCGGTAACTGAAACTTTCAGAGATTACCCGCCTTCATAAGTCTATGAAAGAGATGTCTGGCCGAAGCAAGAGTGATCACGAGACGGGAATTCGATTTGGCAGGTGCGAACCGCGACGGTAGGCGCGCTATGCGACATCTCATAGTCCACTCGCCCACGTGAGGCGCTCTCAAGAGACACAGCAGGATCTTTGTGCGCGGCGGTCGCCCCCGATCGGCGGCCGCGCGCCTCTTGGCGACAGAGGCGAAGAGCAGTACCTGAGGCGCCGCTCCAGCAATTCCGGTAAGGAAGTCTCAAGGACGCCTAGCCAAGCTCAAGATGACGAGCGCGAAAGTATGAAGCGATAGTGAGATGCCGATGGTGGAATCTCGGACGAAGGTCAACGACTTCGTCACTTGTGTGAGCATCTGCGCTTGCTGTATGTGCTGTCCAAGGGCGACGTCCTCGTTGCCTGGGAGGCGCGCATGCCCGGGGGACCATAAGCTGTGTTTCGGCTCGGGACGACGCGCCATCGCCAGCGTGGTCGGCTGTACGAATTTCTCAGGGCAGTCCGGATTGCTGCGGGAGATAGGAACCAACTCGTTCAAGCCAAGGGCGTCGGACACGGAGCCTGCTCGCGGGCTCCAAGAGAACAAAAGCTCGTGACGAATGCCGAATTTGGCTCGCTCAGCGACGTCGCCGAGACTGGCATGGCCCTCCTCAAGGAAGGGTAGCGGATTCGCGCTCGAAAACGCGGATTTTGAGATTTTTTAGATAGCTAAGTAGTTGATTTGCAACGGGCGAGGCCTTCCGTTTTGGCCGAAAACGGCTGTAGTGAAGACCTACCCGATTCCCAAGCGCGGCATGGTGCGGATAGATCATCGAATCATGTTTCTGCGACGCACCGAGCGAAGGAAGAACGGCATAGCGCACAGCTACTGGAACGTGGTCGAGAACAAGCGTCTCGATGACGGACGGGTATCTCGGAGCGGCAAGGCCAGCTTTGGCGATGAGTCTGCGCTATGGCGCGACAATCAGGATGCGGGTCTCACCTTGATCGCCGCCGCCCACTGCGCACCATCTGAGCGTTGAACGTATCGCCCCGCTTGGCTGGCCGCCAGCCTTCTCGATTGAGAACGGCGGCGATATCTGCCAAGACAAGCCCCTCGCGACGAAGGTCGCCAACTCGCGCCAAGAGGTTTCTTATAGGTGCTGAGTTTGTCCAAGCGGGCAATGGGTCGGGTCAGCTGATGTGCGGTTTGATTACCGCCGTGCCAATGAGCATTCGACGCGTACCTGTTCGCTACCGCCAATGACTTCGATGAGAACTCGCTCGAGCAACTGGCGGACAATGGTCTGACGTTCCTCCTGAGTGGCGCCCTGCCAAAGCGCCGGCACGTCAGTTGCCAAGAGCTGGATCGCGGCGATCTCGGCCGGGTTCAAGGCCTGCGGTTGCTCGCGCTGAAACCTCTCATGCGCGCCTTCAAGCCGGGTCTGTTCGGCCAAGGCTTATTCCCATTGGCGCTCAAGCGTACGCGCGACCAAGCGGTTCTCTGGCTCGACGGCATCGTACTGCCGACGCGTCCGCTCAGCCTCGTATCGGGCGCGCTCAAGACGATGCTGCCATTGTCGCTCGAGTGCTTCTCGTTCGCGCGCAAGGTCGCTGGCAGCTCGTACGCTGGTTTCCAGGGCCGCCGGCTCCAGCGCCTGCAGCACAAGTCGCGTCACCAACGCATCAACCGGCGCGGCCTTGAGCGTCTGACAGATCGGCTCCGCATAATCACATGCTCCATGCGAATGCACGAGTAACGGGCCAACGCTTGCATTGTTGTTGTATTGAGCCACCATCCGCAGCCCGCAACGACCGCAGATCATCAATCCGGACAGCAATACTTGTCCGGCACGTGCCACTCCAGTGAGGGCGGCTTTGTTTGATCTCAGCTGCGCTTGATTGCGTTGATATTGCTCCCAACTGATGTAAGCAGGGATCCGATCAGGAAGGAAAACGTCGACATCCTCGAGACGAAAGGAGCGGCGACCTGTGCTGGGGCGACCTGGTTTCTGCCGCCTGCGATCGATCGATCGTGCGCCATACACATAGGCTGCCAGCGTGGATTGGATTGGTAAGTAGATTGTACAGCGATGCGGTTGATACGATGCCATTCCAGCTCACCTTTGCGCGGTCCACCGGGAACGCGCAGGGGCATGCGGATGCCGTGATCGACCAAATAACGCATCACTTTGCCGCCTGTCCAAAACCGTTCAAACAAATCGAACACCAGGCGCGACAAGTCGTTGAAAGCCTAAGCGCCCTTCAATGCTCGCGCCAGACCGCCCGAGATCGTCGTCGATGACGACAATGCTCTCACGCGCCCAGCCGAACTGGAAGGCGCGATCGACGAGCGCATATTGCAGCCGCGTCGATTCCTGATGCCGTTCGACTTGTTGCGGTGTGGATTGTCGAATGTAGACCATCGCCGCGCGCTCTCGGTGCCGACGCTGGATATTGTCACGCAGCAGCACACCGCTCGGCGGCAGGAGGCTTGCACGGCTCATCGCTCGCCTCCGTGCTCTGAGGAGTGTCGCGAACCCGTCGCAGGACGATCTCGGCCAACATCCGCAACACCGTGCGCTGCCGTTCGGGCGGTAGCGTCGTCCACAGGACTGCACTCGGCTGACCGGTCTCGCTCATGGCGTGACTCCAGCCACCGAACCAGTGCGAGAAGCGCTTCTCTATCGATTCTCGGTGATTTGCCGAACTCTGTCAATTTATCAGAGGCAGCGTGTCTGGGATATCGAAGAGGCGTTCCGCAATCTCAAAGGCGATCTGGCGATTCGTCCGATCTTCCATCAGGACGAGAAGCGCATCGGGGCCCACATCTTCATCGCCTTCCTGGCTTACTGCATGCAGATTACCCTGACCCGTCGCCTTCATGGCTGGCGCCGGGGCTGACCGCGCGCAGCGCGCTCGAAAAGTTCGCGGCCGTCCAGATGATCGACGTTCATCTGCCAACCACCGACGGACGCGAGATTCTGCTCACCCGCTCCACTTACCCCGAACCCGAGTTGCAGCTCCTCATCGACCGGCTCAAGCTCCGCCTGCCACCGCAGCCGCCGCCCAGGATCACCACGGCAACCGTCACCCAAGCCAACCGCCGTAGTGAAGACCTTTTTGATCTAACCCATTGATTCGCAACAACCGGATATCTTCAAAGCCCGCCAATCCGCGAAGACGGGGTAGCGCGCCTTGCTACGCCGGTCGGTACTATGTCTTGATCGATGGCAAGGACGGAACTGGTCAACCTGCTCTCTGCGCGTGCCGCTTCCGACAGTGCATTGAGTGCAGCATCAAACCATCAATGCGACTTTTGGTGAAATCCGAAGGCGGGCCTCCGCGGGCCCGCCTGGACTGTTCGAGTAACGATTACTTGGCCACCTTTTTGGGTGTGTAGCCCAGTATGGACTTGGTCTCCAGGTACTCGTGGAAGCCGTAATCACCTACTTCGCGACCGTTGCCGCTCATCTTGTAGCCGCCGAACGGAGCGGTCCGGTCGCTCTCGCTGCCGTTGATCGAGACCTGACCAACGCGCAGCTTCGAAGCTACGGCCCGGATCTTGCTCATTTCCGAACCCCACACACACGCCGCCAGACCATACTGGCTATTGTTGGCGATATTCACCGCCTCGTCGACAGTCTCGTAGCTGAGGATCGAGACCACTGGCCCAAAAATCTCCTCCTTAGCGATGGTCATGTCGTTCTTCACGTTAGCGAAAACCGTAGGCTTTACATAGAACCCCTTATGAAGTTCGTCTGGACGCCCGAGCCCACCGGTGACGAGCGTCGCGCCCTCGTCGATCCCAGCCTGGATTAAGTGCTGGATCTTCTCCCACTGAGTTCTGTTTACGACCGGCCCGATGGTGGCGTTCCCATTCGGATCGCCGACAGTAGTGGCATCTGCCTCTTCCTTGGCGATTACGATCGCCCTATGCATCTTCTTTGCCGGCACCAGCATGCGGGCAGGCGCGTTGCAGGACTGGCCGGAGTTGCTCATTACCGCGCGAACGCCGGCGCGGACAGCGGCTTCGAAGTCTGCGTCATCGAGGATGATATTCGGGCTCTTGCCACCAAGCTCTTGGGTCACGCGCTTAACCGTGGCAGCGGCGTTGCGTGCCACCTCAACCCCAGCGCGGGTCGAGCCAGTGATTGAGACCATGTCGATGCCGGGATGGCTTGCGATCGCGGCCCCCACCACAGGGCCCTCGCCGTTGATCATATTGAAAACGCCCGCGGGGACGCCGGCTGCGTCCATGACTTCGGCCCAGATGCAAGCGCTGAACGGCGACTCTTCGGAAGGCTTGACCACCATGGTGCAGCCAGCAGCGAGCGCCGGCACGACCTTGCAGACGATCTGGGCAACTGGCCAGTTCCAAGGAGTGATCATGCCGCAGACACCAATCGGCTCCTTCGCGATGCGGGTGGTGCCACGATCTTCCTCGAACTTGAAGTTCTTCAAGACCTCGATGCCGGCGTTGATATGGATAATGCTCGCCGCGGTCTGCGCCCGTTCTGCAAAAATGGCTGGCGCACCCATTTCCTCGGTGACCGCCTTTGCGATGTCGTCGAAACGCTTCTGGTACTCGGTCAGGATGCGCTGCAAAAGCTCGATACGCTCTTCGCGGTTTGTCTGAGAATAAGTAACGAACGCCTTCTTGGCGGCGGCCACAGCCTTGTCGACGTCGGCTGCCGAGCCGGCGGAGATGCGGCCGCAGACTTGTTCGGTGGCAGGATTGATGACGTCCATCTGCTTGGGCGTGTCTGGGCCGACCCAGCGGCCGTCGATGTAGAACTTCAGGTATTCGCGCATGCGGTATGCTCCTTGGGCTCGCCGAGCCCCAGTGATCACAGGAAGCTCGCGACGCGCGCATGTTAGAGGTGATGGTTCAGTTGTGGCTTGGCGGGCTCACGTACGTTTGCTTCCACTACGGGGCCACTCATTTGCGCGCCCGCTCGGGTGATATTAAAGGGTTTCCACGTCCAATGACCGCGAAAAGCGGCACCTGATTAGAGAAATTCTGCAAACAGCCCACTCTGACCTTAATTTTCGGGAAGACAAGCGGTCACCACCCGTTGGCACCCTAATCAATTGAAGCGCCAAATCACACGACTTAGGGCACCATCGTCGCACCAATGTACATGAAGCAGCAGGCCTCCTGGCAATTCACGAGCACTGCGTTTGGATCGTGACAGCCGCGTTCGCCATATAGCAGAAAATTCGGCATCTGTGCAGCGCGACAATGAAGCTGAAAGGGTCTTCTCACCCAGTTTGTCGCGCTACAGGCATCTGACTGGGTGCGGCGTTTGGGTCGTGAACCCGCCAATCTGCTCTTGTTTGAGCAGCCCGGCGCCCGACGTGCCATGCTTAGCGGTTGCACCTCGGACGGGCCTCATTGACTTCCGTAGTCATTAAAATCAATGATTCTCCGCGAGTGAAACAGCTGACGTGCGCACGATCAGATCGGTCCAAGCGGCTTCGGGGAATAGGCGAGTGAAGGCCGGCTCTCGCGACGCAAAAAGCAGGGCGGCGGCGTGCTGATACATGCTCTCCATCGACCGACCGGCAGAAATCTGTCAAAGCGCATGCTGCAGCGCTGGATTTCGGCGCGAACCTGCGGTTCATTGCAGTAAATCAATATCAGTTTATGATTAGCTCTACCGGCGACAATTGACTCGGTGAGGGAGAAGCGTTCATGCCAAAAATCTTGACGCCTGGTCAAATCGAGGCATACCGCAAGGATGGCTATGTTGCGCCGATCAGGGTGATATCGACGGAACGCGCGGCCGCGATTAGGCAGCGGATTGAGGAGTTCGAAAGAAGTCACGGGGCGCCGCTCAGTGCGACGATCCGTAAAAGACCTCATTTGCTCTTTACCTGCCTAAATGAGTTGATGCGCGAGGAGCGGATTCTCGATGCTGTGGAGGATTTGTACGGCGAGAACTTGCTGGTCTGGAGTAGCGATCTTTTCATCAAGGAGCCTGCTGATCCTGCTTACGTGTCTTGGCATCAGGATTCGACGTACTGGGGGCTTTCCAGTCCCGATGTGGTTACCGCCTGGGTTGCGATCTCGGAAAGCGATAAGTCTAATGGAGCGCTTGAGGTTGTCCCGGGTACGCACCTTAAGGACCAGTTGCCGCATCGCGACACTTTTGCAGAGGACAACATGCTGTCTCGAGGGCAGGAGGTTGCCGTCGAGGTCGATCCAAATTCTTCTGTGATGCTTGAGCTGGAGCCTGGTGAAATGTCGTTGCATCACGTTCGGCTGGTCCACGGCTCCGCGCCGAACGGATCCAAAACTCAACGTCGGATTGGGTGCGCCATTCGCTACATTCCAACCTACGTTCGCCAGCTCGAT
This sequence comes from Bradyrhizobium sp. CSA207, assembly GCF_029051685.1. Lineage (GTDB taxonomy): Bacteria > Pseudomonadota > Alphaproteobacteria > Rhizobiales > Xanthobacteraceae > Bradyrhizobium. Next base: position 16,403 of record NZ_JAACFT010000052.1, read on the forward strand.
CGTCAAAACCCGGCATCGCTTGTCCGTGGAGATGATACTTTCCGCTCCTTTGAACATGAGCCGATCCCGACGCGCGATATGGATCCCAAATGTGTGTCGCTCCACGATAAGACTATCAAGATGTGGGATGTTGCCGCTGCTACTTAGCGCGGTGCGACCGGAAATGCGGAGATGCTTGCGTCCTTGATTGGTGCGCGTGCCAATATGGTGAGCTTGGTGAGGCGCAACTTTGGCTGTGGAGTTATTGCCAAGCAGAAAATACGTTTGGGTTATAAATAGGCAGTTGCCAGGAGCCCCTGCGCTGAGCGATCGCAAACAAGAATGCGCGTTGCGAGTGGTGGTAGTCGGAAAGTGTGCTCCATCCTTTACAGCGGTAAGCTTAGCAGCGCGTTTCTAGCTTCTATCGACATCGAAGGAAATCCGTGAAGTTCGAAGCAGCAGTCCTGTCCGAATCGCGCGCATCGCTCGCGATCGAATCGCTTGATCTAGCCGCACTTTCCGACACCGATGTGTTGGTTCGTGTACAAGCAACGAGTCTCTGCCACACCGACCTCGAAGCAACTCATGGCAATTTCGGAACACCGCTGCCTTTCGTGCCGGGCCACGAGGCGGCGGGCGTCGTCGAGTGGATCGGCAAGTCCGTCACGCAGGTGCAGATCGGCGACCACGTCGTGACGTCATGGAATCCGCATTGCGGCGAGTGCTATTATTGTGCTCGTCGTCAGCCAATCTTATGCGAGCCATATCGCGAGGGCGCCGCTCGGTCGTATCACTTCGATGGCCGTCCGCGTCTGATGCGCGAAGACGGTCAACCTGTACATCAGCTGATGTATTCGGGCACTTTCGCCGAAGTTTGCGTGGTTGATCAACGCTGCGCAGTCAAAGTGCCGCGCGAGATTCCGTTCAATCGGGCTTGTCTGATCGGTTGCGGCGTGATGACCGGCGTGGGCGCGGCCATGCACATTGCTCAGATTGAAAAAGGCGGGACAGTGACTGTGATCGGCTGCGGCGCAGTCGGTTTGTCGGCGGTGCAGGGCGCGCGACTCGCAGGGGCATCGCGCGTAATTGCGGTCGACCTGCGACGTGAGAAGCTCGATCTCGCCGCGGTAATCGGCGCGACACATACGTTGCTCGCTGATGACGCGTTTGCTTCTTCGCACGCCGAACTCACTGATGGACGGGGCGCCGATTGCGTAATCGAAGCCGCGGGAAATCGCGCTGCGTTTCGCGCGAGCGTCGAGATGGTGCGACCCGGCGGTCAAGTCGTGTGGCTCGGCAAGCTGCGGGGAGACGAAGAGATGGCATTTCGCTGGGGCACTCTCACAGGCGAGAAGCGAATCGTGCGGTCGAGCTATGGGGGCGCCGTTCCGTGGCGCGATTTTCCTTGGCTCGCTAACGCATATCTCAATGGCTCACTCAAGCTTGACGAGTACGTTACCTCGACGATCGTGCTCGCCGATGTCAATGCCGGACTTTCACGGCTCGCCGCTGGCGAAGACGTGCGCGCGGTGATCGAGTTCTGACGATGGCGCACCCGCCACTTGCGGCCGGCTGGATCGATGCGCCGCACCATGTGGCGTTGCTTGGCCGTATGCCGCTCGAGTCAGGCAATGCAATCGAGGACCTCCACATCTCTTATGTCGTGCACGGTTCGCTCGATGATCGCTCGAAGCCGATAGTCTTTGGGCTGTGCGCGATCGGCAGCACGCATCACCGCCTCGACTTCCTGATAGGCGCGGGGCGGGCGCTCGATCCGTCGCGTCACACCGTCGTCATGATTGATGCGCTCGGCAACGGGCTGTCCAGCTCGCCATCGAACTCGCCAAAGCAGCTGGGCGAGCGCTTCCCGCGCTTCTCGATCCGCGACATGGTGACGAGCCAACGCATGCTCGCCTCGCATCTGGGCATCGACGCGGTGCATGCGGTCATCGGCGCCTCGATGGGCGGCATGCAGGCGCTGCAGTGGGGCGTATCGTATCCGGATTTCGCCAAGCTCCTCGTTGCGATGGTGCCGATGGCGAAAACCACACCGTGGTCCCAGGCTGTCAATCATGCAGGACGTCTGGCGCTCTCGGACGCGCGGCCTCTGCCGACGCCCGAAGCGCGATGGGAAGCGTGGGTTACCGTGATGTACGTATTCGCGCAGCGCACGCCATCGCGATTTTCTCAGGATGTCGCGGGTGCCGCCAATAGCGACGCGACCAGCGACACGCTCGCCTGGATCGCCGAGCGCACTCGCTTGATGGCTGCGCAAGGGGCCGATCCGTTGGACTGGATCTACCAGTCCTATGCATACGATGCGCACGACCTCGGCACATCGCCCGGCTTCGACGGCGACACACAACAGGCGCTTGCATCTATTCGAGCGCCTACGCTCGTGGCCGTGCCGCCGCTCGATCTGTACAATCCCGTAGAAGCCGGCGTATGGGCGGCGCAACAGATCCCGCGCGGTAAACTCCTCCGTCTGCCTTCCAACAGCGGGCATCTCGTCGCGTCGGACGCGGAACCGCAGAGCGCCGCAATGCTGAATGATGCCATCGGACGGTTCTTGCGGGACGAGGAGCCTGCGCTCTAATAAGAGCAATCGATCGTACGTCCGTATGAAAGCCCGATATCGGCGTCGACCCGAGAAACGAAGGCGGTCCACGCCTGGTGCTTCGCAAGAAAACAAGCGAATTCAGATTAAGAAAGCCGGCGAGGCCGCCGAGCGAGGTAGAATTTCGATTTTGCAGGGTGAAGGTGGATTCATGGTTTCCGAGCTCAATTTTATGGTACCGCTCTTCGTTCCGGCAAACCGGCCTGAGCGGTTCAAGAAAGCCGCTGCGTCTGGAGCAGACGCCATCATTCTGGATCTTGAGGATGGTGTTCCACGTGAGGCAAAAGACGGCGCGCGTCGGTCACTTCACCTTCACCTCGACTTTTCTGATTGTCCCGTGCTCATGCGTATCAATGGAATGGGGACACCGTGGCATAGACGTCGCGCTTGTCTCTTCTCTTCCCATCGACGGAGTCGTTCTCCCCAAAGCTGAAATGGGCAATTCCCTTTTAAGGCTGGTCGCACAGCTGAGACGGCGCTTACCCATAATTACGCTCATTGAGACAGCTCGTGGGCTGAAGAACGCGTTTGAAATTGCTGCATCCCCTGGGATCGTGCGACTAGCCTTTGGCTCCATCGACTTCTGCGCCGAAATGGGTTGCTCCCACACGCGCAAAGTCTTGCTTTCCGCGCGATCCAGTTTGGTTCTTGCCTCACGGCTTGCAGGAAAAAGTGCCCCCCTTGATGGCGTCACGATCTCGTTCGATGGTGCTGACCTTATAAGAGATGATGCCCGCCACTCCCGTGACCTTGGGTTCGGCGGAAAGCTTGCGATCCATCCACGTCAGATTGATGCGATTTGTGCAGGCTTCCGCCCCGAAGCAGACGAAATCACCTGGGCACAGAATACTTGGGACCGGCGAAGGCGCAGTTGCTGTCGATGGTGTCATGGTTGACGCCCCGCTCCGAGTTCGTGCTCGATCCATTCTGGCTAGAGCACGGCCGGCGCAGCTCCGCTGAAAGCCAGCGCATTTCATAAGCGCGCCTAGTTCAATGGGATAGGCGCAACATGGAGTTTGTTTGGAGCACACTCGGCCAATTCGTGGCCGGCAAATACGGTCGGTTCATCACCGCAGTGCATCGACGTGAATAACCCTGCTCGCGCTAGCAACTTAGGTGATTGGCAAGCTTCTCGTCGCAAATCGCTCTGAGACCGCGATCTTCAGAGCTCGCGAGTGAGTTAGGGCTGCCGACGTTAGCGGTTTATGCAGAACAGGACAGCAGCCGCTGTGCCGATTTATGGACGGATGGCGAGTCTTTCAAAGATGGTGTCGACGTGCAAGATCATGGCTGCGGCTTAAATGTCTTGCTGGCGCAGACAAACCGTCGTCGAGTCGCAGATGTTATAACACGAAAAGGTAACCATCTACTCGAGCGGCCGAGTTCACGAGTTGCACACTACTGGAGAGTCTACCAACGCATGATGGATCGCCACCTCAGGCACGCGGCGGTAATGATTTGGGCAGGCACCTTGAACAGCGACAGCCTCTAGACGGATTAAATTAAGCCTGGTTGGGGTCCCATTCGTACTGACGCGGGCTCAATTTGTGCGTACTGATGTGCCGGAGCTGCGCTCTTTGAAGCGTTGGTTGGCATGAGTTCTTTGGAGCCTGCCTGCGCCGGAAAAACTGCATTCAAAGCGTCAGGCCCGTCAAATTTCTCCGCATTACCGACATATTTTGCCGAAAAACGTCCGAGGCTATGTGTCAATTTATTTTGAGGGATATCAACCCGCGCCGTCTGGGGAGTCCTTGGTTGGCAGAAGCGGCCCAGGAATGCTGCGCAAAGCAAGAAGCGGAGGAATGAGGGTGTCGGATTCAGGAGCAGGCGAACTGAAGGTCGAAATCGCCGACATGGAGGTGCTGCCTTGTAGCGAGGCCTTCGGTCGTGGGGCTTCACGGCGAGAGGTGATGAGGCTCCTCATTGCGGCTGGTATGTCGGCCACGGCGGCCACGCTCCCGATCTTCGCCGGTGCTGCGCGGGCGCAGACTCCGCGCGCCGGCGGTAGGATCAAAGTCGCGACAGCTACGAGCTCCACTGCCGAGTCGCTCGACCCTGCGAGGGGCTTGACCCAAGCCGACTTTTCGCGCGTCCATATGTTCTACAATGGGTTGACGTCGTTTGACGAGACCCTGACCCCGAAGCTAAATCTCGCCGAAGAGATCGGGTCAAGTGAGCGCGCGACCGTGTGGAACATTAAGCTGCGGCGCGACGTTCGCTTTCACGATGGTTCGCCACTCACCTCCGCCGACGTCGTCTACTCTCTGCAGCGCCACAAGGATCCGGCGGTCGGGTCGGCGGTGCGCAGCCTTGCCGCCCCTATGGACGAGATCGCTGCGACCGGACCGCACGAATTGCGCATTCGCCTGAGTGGTCCGAATGTTGACCTGCCTCTCATCTTGGGTCTCTGGCAATTCGCGATAGTCAAGGATGGCGCCGCCGAATTTCGCATGGCGAATGGCACTGGCCCGTACAAGTGCCAGGAGTTCCGGCCGGGTGTGCGTTCGCTCGCCGTGCGCAACAGCGAGTACTTCAAGCCCGGCAAGCCATATCTCGACGAGATCGAGCTTTTCGGGATTGCGGACGAGCCGGCGCGAGTCAACGCACTACTCGCGGGCGACGTACAATTGGTCAGCCAGATCAACGCGCGCTCGGCGCAGCGCGTCATCTCCGCGCCAAAATTTGCTCTCTTCGAGACGAGGTCTGGCGCCTACCACGAACTCGGTATCCGCGTAGATCAGGTGCCTGGATCGAATCCAGACTTTGTGCTGGCGGTGAAGCACATGTTTAATCGCGAGCAGATCCGCCGCGTCGTCTACCAGAACTTCGCAGTGATTGCGAATGACCAGCCGATTGATCCGACCAACCGGTTTTACGATCCGAGCCTGCCGCAGCGTCCCTTCGACCTTGACAAGGCCCGCTTTCATCTGCAGCGCTCGGGTTTCGCCAACCAGACCTTCCCGCTTGTCGTCTCACCCGCCGCGCCGAACTCGGAAGAGCTCGGACAGCTCCTGCAGCAAAGCGGTCGCCAGATCGGACTTAACTTCAACCTACAGCGCGTGCCGTCCGACGGGTATTGGACGAACCACTGGGGGAAAGACCCGATGTTCTTCGGCAGTGTCCCCCAAAAAGCGGGTGCCGATATCACGTTCACTCTGTTCTTCAAGGGGGGCGGGGCGTACAATGAGAGTCATTGGAGCAACGAACGCTTCGATTCTCTCCTGATCGAGGCTCGCGCTGAGAGTGACACCAATAAGCGTCGCGAGATGTACGGCGAGATGCAGCGCCTCGTTCACGACAGCTGCGGCGTATGCATCCCAGTGTTCGCGAGCTACCTCGACGCGCACGTCAGCAATCTGAAGGGCCTGCGGCCCATCCCGACCGGCAGCCTGATGGGGTACAATTTCGCCGAAAGCATTTGGCTTGACCAGTGACTGTCATCGCGACATCCTCGGAGGAGCGCCGCGCGCGTCGGCGCGATAGCACTGGGACGGCGGCTATGTATGCAGCGTTGGTTCGTATCTTGGCGAGCAGAATTGCGATGGCGATGCTGACGCTCGGCTTCGTCTCGATGGCGGTGTTCGCTGGCACCGAGATTCTACCGGGAGACGTCGCGGAGGCGGTGCTCGGGCAAAATGCAACACCCGAGGCGGTCGCCGGCCTGCGGCACGCTCTACACCTCGACTACCCGGCCCATATCCGATACTTCCTCTGGTTAATTGGGATTTTCTCCGGCGACGCCGGCCGCTCGCTGGCTAACAACCTGCCTGTCACCGAGCTCATCGCGAGCCGGTTGCCGAATTCGCTAATGCTCGCCTCGGTGACCGCGGTGGTGTCCGTACCAATCGCGTTGACGCTCGGCATCTCTTCCGCCATCTGGCGCGGGAGCTTCTTCGACCGAGCCGCGAGCTTCCTCACAATGTCGGTGGTCGCTATGCCGGAGTTTCTGATCGCGACCCTCGCTGTGATCATCTTCGCCGTGAACCTGCGCTGGTTTCCGGCACTGTCTTACGCGGCAGGAATGGTGTCGATCAACCAATTCTTCAACCAGTTCGCGCTGCCGGTGTTCACGCTGAGCTGCGTATTGATCGCGCTGATGATGCGCATGACGCGCGCCGCGGTGATCGACACGCTGCGGTCGCCCTATATCGAAATGGCGGTGCTGAAGGGCGCGCGGCCGATTCGACTGGTGCTAACGCACGCGTTGCCGAACGCGATCGGCCCGATCGCGAACGCCGTCGCGCTTAGCCTGTCGTACCTTCTCGGCGGCACCGTTGTCGTCGAGATCGTCTTCGGCTATCCGGGCCTCGCGCGTCTTCTGGTCGATGCCGTCTCCAACCGCGACATGCCGGTCGTGCAGGCCTGCGTGATGATCGTCTGCTCCGCCTATCTCTTCCTTGTCATCCTTGCCGATATCGCTGGCGTCCTATCCAACCCGAGGCTTCGTTACAGGTGAGTTCATATCATATGATCGCGGCCCAAAAAGCGCCTGCCTCAGCGCGCCGCCGTCTCCGACTGCCGCTCGCCGGCATAATCGGTGCCGGCATCGTCGCCTTCTGGGTTTTGATGGCGATCATTGGACCTTACATCGCGCCGCATGACGTCGGTGCGCTGATTGACAACGACCTGTTCGGCCGGATGCGCTGGGGCCTGCCGCTTGGCAGCGACTATCTCGGCCGCGACGTCCTGAGCCGTATTCTCGTCGGCACACGCTACTCAATCGGCGTCGCCGCTGCCGCGACTTTCCTCGCAATTCTGATGGGCGGCACGCTCGGCATGCTTGCCGCGGTTTCGCGCTCTGCCGTCGACATGGTGCTCAGCCGCTTCTTCGACATGTTAATCTCGATCCCAAGCAAGATGTCGGCGCTCGTCGTTATCGCGGCGCTCGGCTCCTCGATCCCGGTGTTGATCGCCACGGTCGCCGTGATCTACACGCCTGGCGCCTTCCGCATCTGGCGCGCGCTCTCAGTCAACGTTAACGCGCTCGACTTCGTCGAGGTGGCGCGCGCCCGGGGCGAAGGTACCGCCTACCTTATCCGCGAGGAGATCCTGCCGAACATCCTCGGCCCCGTGCTTACAGATTTCGGCCTGCGCTTCGTCTTCGCCATTCTGCTCCTCTCGAGCCTTTCCTTCCTCGGCCTCGGCATACAGCCGCCGAACGCCGACTGGGGTTCGCTCGTGCGCGAGAACATCAACGGCCTCGCCGATGGGGCGCTCGCGGTGGTGATGCCGTCGTTCGCGATCGCGACGCTGACGATCGGTATCAATCTCGTAATCGACAATCTGCCAGGCCGCTGGTCCTCAACTGGAGAACGTTGATGGCACCGGTGGTGAAGGTCGAAGGGCTGCGCGTGACCGCGCGTGACGGGCGCGGCCAGCAGAACGTCATTGTCAACGACGTCAGCTTTGAGGTGAACTCTGGTGAGATCATCGCACTCATCGGCGAATCCGGCTCGGGCAAGACGACGATTGCCTTGTCGCTGATGGGTTATGCCCGTTCCGGCACCCGCATCGCCGGCGGCAAGGTTACCTTCGATCGGCGCGAAATCCTCTCACTCACCCAGCGCGAGCTGTCGTCCTTGCGGGGCCGAGACATCGCCTATGTCCCGCAGAGCGCGGCGGCCTCATTCAATCCCGCTAAGCCGCTCCTGAAGCAGGTGATTGAGAGCTCGCAGATCCACCGCGTCATGGCGCCGGCCGAGGCACGTGCCAAGGCGGTCTCGCTGTTTCGGGAACTGGGGCTGCCCAATCCAGAGCTTCTGGGCACGCGCTTTCCGCACCAAGTCTCGGGGGGGCAGCTGCAACGCCTACTCGCGGCGATGGCGCTTGTCACCGACCCGAAGCTCATCATCTTCGACGAACCGACCACCGCACTCGACGTGACGACTCAGATTGAGGTGCTGCGCGTCTTCAAGAAGGCGATCAAGGAGCGCGGCAGGACTGCAGTGTACGTCTCGCACGATCTCGCCGTAGTCGCGCAGATGGCCGACCGCATCATCGTCTTGCGCGACGGCGCGATCCAGGAGGTGAATGCGACCCAGTACATCCTGACCGCGCCGAAGAGCGACTATACCAGGACTCTCCTTGCCGCCGCCGAGCCGCAGGCGCGCGCGGTGACCCGGCAAGCGAGTGGAACGGCCGCAGCGTCCGTCATCGAGGTAAAGAACATCGTCGCGGGTTATGGCGCGCGTGACCGCGAAGGCTTTCCGGCGGTACCTATCTTGCGTGATGTATCCTTGGCTATTCGCCCCGGCACTACGCTCGGCGTCATCGGCGAATCGGGCTCTGGCAAGAGCACGCTCGCACGCGTCATCGCCGGTCTCCTGCCGGCAGCGCGCGGCGAGGTCCAGCTCAACGGCGTGGCCTTACCGAAGAGCGCCGCAGCGCGCACGCGCGACCAGCTGCGCCGCATCCAGATCGTATTCCAGATGGCCGACACTGCGCTCAATCCGGCGCGCCCGATTGGCCGCATCCTCGGTCGCCCGCTCGAGTTCTACCACGGACTCCGCGGGGCGCGGCGTGCGCGCCGGGTCGCCGAGCTTCTCGAGATGGTGCGTCTGCCGGCAACGATGGCCGAGCGCTACCCAGGCGAGCTCTCGGGCGGGCAGAAGCAGCGTATCAACCTCGCCCGCGCTCTCGCAGCAGAGCCGAGCCTTATTCTCTGCGATGAGGTAACTTCTGCGTTAGATACGGTTGTCGGTGCCGCAATTCTCGATCTTCTTGTCGAATTACAACGCGAACTCGGCATCGCCTACCTCTTCATCAGCCACGATCTGTCGACGGTAAAGGCGATCTGCGACGAGGTCATGATCCTCTACGCCGGGCAGATAATGGAGCACGGGACACGCGGCGCGCTGTGCCAACGCCCGCTGCATCCCTATTCGGAGCTCCTAATTTCCTCGGTGCCGGAGCTGCGCCAGGGTTGGCTCGAGGGCATCAGCGAAACCGTTTTGAAGGAGGCCTCAGGCGGCATCGTGCGCCGCGCCGGAGCGGCCTGTAGCTTCTTCGAGCGCTGTTCACTGCGTATCCCCGGCCGCTGCGATGTTGAGCCGACGCCGCTGCGCCGCTTCTCGAAGGGGGCCGATATCCGCTGCCAGCGCACGGAAACGGAGCTAATCGAGCTTGCCGCGCAAAGGGACGCGAACGAAATATCCGGGCGACCCGAAATCAGTGAACCGCGTGATTTCGGTCCCGGACGCGGTGCGCAGCTAATCGCCTGGTAACCGTAAAAATAATTTCAGACACAAGGGTCTTGGAATGGGTAGTCGAATTACGGGCGGAAATCTTCATTCGGCGCCACGCACGTCGGTCGAGGAATTTAGTGCAGAATTTGGCCATGCTCGCCTCCGACCGCAGCGGCTGCACGGCGGAAAGCTTCACGCTTTGTCCATTGGCCGAAGGCAACCTCGATGTCATCACCGACCCACTGAGAGCCGGCCGGATCCCGGAAGTTAGGCATTGAGCGGCCGAGCGAAGTGCCTGGAGGAAGCGATGTTCATCTACCGCTGTCACGTTCGGACACCTTGGCTTGATATGAACGGGCACATGAATGCCCGCACATACTTCGAGGTGTTTTCAGATGCCGGCGACCTCGCGTTGCGAGACTTGGGGTTTGACCTGTCCTACCTCGCTGGAGGGCATTCCGTTTTTACGGGCGATGTCCATATCACCTACGGTCGCGAGATCCTTGCCGGAGGAAGCCTGACGGTCGCCACGCGCATCCTTGATCTCGACGTTAGGCGTTTCGTGCTCCACCAAGAGATGACAGACGACCGCAATGGTGCGCTGGCGGCGACGGCGGAGCAGCTTCAGCTCAACGTCGGTGTGGTGAGCCGGAAGGTTGAGCCGTTCTGCCCCGAGATCTTCGAGCGCCTCCGGCAAGCGCGGGGCGGCCAGGGTGCCAGCCCGCCACGGAATGTCGGCCGCGTGGCGTCTCTCATCGCAGGTGCGCCGGCCCGATGAGCGGGCGCTCCACCATCGTGCGCGGCGGCGCTGCTCGCCGAAGCATCGGCGGGAGGATCTTCGTGCACTCCCGATGCCAGAGAGGACTCACCGATGAACAACCACCAGGCAAGCCGGCTCGGCCGGATGGAGTCTGAGGCTATGAGCGTCTTTCGCGGACCTGATCACATCCGCCGGGTCGCCTGTCTTGGGACGGGACTGATCGGCGGCGGGTTTGTCGCACTCTTTCTCGCGCGCGGGCTCGACGTGATTGTATGGGACCCAGCGCCAGAAGCTAAGAGGCGGCTCGATGAACTTCTTACGACGGCCTGGCCGACCTTGGAGCGCCTCGGCGCGCGCGCCGAGGATCGCGGCAGCTTGAGCTGGGCGAGGACCGCGTTAGAGGCGGTCACGACGGCAGATTTCGTGCAAGAGAGTGCCCCCGAGCGGATCGAACTGAAGCGAAATCTCTATGCGGAGATTGAACTCCATGTGCCGACTGATGTGGTCATCGCCACTTCCAGCTCCGGGTTCACTATCACCGAGCTTCAAGCCGACAGGTCGCCATCTCCGCGTCTAGTCGTGGGGCACCCGTTCAACCCGCCTTATCTGATTCCTCTCGTGGAGGTTGCCGGTGCACCCTATACCAGTGGAGAGGCGCTCGCCGCGGCGGAGGCGTTCTATGAGTCGATCGGAAAGGTCGTTATCCGCATGGATCACGAGATACCAGGCTTTATCGCAAATCATCTGCAGGCCGCGCTGGAGCGCGAGGCTATGCACCTCGTGGCTGAAGGCCACGCGACGCCCCAGCAGATCGATGCTGCAATCGTTCAGGCTCTCGCCCCACGTTGGACGGCGATCGGGCCTTGCATGGTGCGCCACATGGCGACTGTCGCTGGCATCGGCGCCTATTTCGAGCGCTTCCATCTCGGCAGCGAGCGGTTTCTTTCCCACGTTGAGCCACCAAAGTTCACGCCTGAGCTTATTCAAGCAATGGAAGAGGGCTGCCGCGCGATGTCAGCTGACCGCGACAAAGCCGCTCTCGCCTCGGCGCGGGACCGCATGGTGATCGAGACACTCCTTGCTCAGCGCCGTGCGGGCCTTTCGGGACACGGCATCTAAACGAACGCCCGCGAAAATGGCTTTTATTCCGAAAGGTGGTCGTGACCACGCCGTAACGGCGACAATAGCACACTCGTGCATTCGACGCGTTCGCTACCGCTGGTGATAGCAAGGACGTCGCACCATTTACTCGTCCAACGCCGTCTGTGGCTCGGCCCTCAGGGTCTTAACATAGGAGTTCTTGATGTCCCAGAAAGTCATCATCACGTGTGCGGTGACCGGTGGAAATGTTGCGGTCCTTGCGAAGCATCCAAACATTCCAAAGACGCCGTGGCAGATTGCGGATGCAGCGTTAGAGGCTGCGAAAGCCGGGGCTGCGGTCGTCCACATTCACGTTCGCGATCCGGACACAGGACTCCCATCGAACCGATTTGAACTCTATGAACAGGTCGTCAAGAGGCTTCGGGACGCGTCCACCGATGTCATCATCAACTTGACCTGTGGAATGGACGGCGAACTGGTACTCGATTCCGTCGACCCGATAAAGATCGGCACCGCAACCACACTTAAGAATCCTATGGGGCGCTGTCTCCATACCGTCAAACTGCAACCGGAGCTTAGCAGCTTAGATTGCGGCACGATGGCGTTCGGGGAACAGATTTTTGTTGCGCGTATGTCGGATCTGCGCGAGCTTGCGAAGTTGATGCGGGAAGCCGGAGTCAAGCCAGAGCTTGAGTGCTTCGATCTAGGTCACATTGAGACTGCCAAAAAGCTCATATCAGAACATATAATCGAGGCTCCCCCCATTTTCCAATTCTGCCTCGGCACTCCCAATGGTGCTCCCGCTGTTCCCGTTGCTCTGCAGGCCATGCGAGAGCTTCTGCCTTCAGCGGCGGTCTGGGGTGGATTCGGCTGCGGTGCCGACGAAATGCCAATGGTCGAACAGTTAGTGGCATTGGGCGGACATGTCCGCGTAGGATTGGAAGACAATATCTATCTGCGGCGTGGCGTGCTAGCAACCAACGCCGAGCTCGTCAACAATGCTGTTGGGATCATTGAGCGTATGGGCGCGAGCGTCGCCACACCTGTCGAAGCGAGGGCAATTCTCGGGGTCGAAAAGCGGGGATAATTGCTATCGCATCCAGCGTGGGACCGCGCCGGGCCGGCGTCCACCTGAATGAACGAACTCAATAAGCATCGTCGTCGGGAGGAGCGCAATATGCGTCATGCGTCTGTCTTGAACCGCGCCACAACGTCCGGCCTACCGTGGACCTCACGAGCGGATGTCCAGGCAGGTCAATGAGGGGCGCCTCGGCTGGATGCGAGGTCGTGTAGCGCGGCAAACTGAATGAGAGGCGCACTTCCATCCTGGCTGTCGCGCTGCAAGAGCCACTTGGCAGACACCAGCGGTCTCTCGGATGCGTGCCGATAGTCTCTTCACCTAAAATCCCGAGATCAAATACGATGCGCTGCTAGTCGTCTCGTCATAGAGGTTTTGACTATTTGCCGGCGACCTGATGCAGCAGCAGGTTTTGGATAGGCACGGCCCATTTTGGCGCGGGCCCTTTCGGTTGTGAACATCCACTTGATGCGGGCACGGTTCGCATTGCGCTGTTTTTCCCAGGCGGCGGTCTCGGTGACGAGGCGCATGTAGCTGTCGATGCGGCGATCGAGACATTGGCGGGCCAGGACGCCAATTTCGATTTCGACCATGTTCAGCCAGCTGGCGTGCTTAGGAACGTAGTGGAACTGCAATCGACGCAGCACGCGTCGGGCTTCATCAGCCGGGAAGGTCTGATAGAGCGCGCCGGCTGAATGAGTCGACAAATTGTCGAGCACCACGCGAATGCGTTCCGCCTTGGGATAATGAACGTCGGTGAGCTCGCGCATGCAGGCGGCGAAGTCCTCCGCGGCGCGCCGCTCGGTGACCTTCACCTTGCGCCAGGGCGGTTCACGTCGATGAACACGAACAGGTTCGCAGTGCCGTTGCGTCGGTACTCGCAATTGTAGCGCTCGATCTGGCCCGGCTTGGGCGGGATCGGCTGGCGCACCTCGCCGATGAGCTGGATCGGGCGCTCGTCGAAGCAGACTACCGGCCGCTTCGGGTCGGGCGCTTCGGCATAGAGATCGAGCACGTCCTCCGTGCGGGCGACGTAATCCGTCGTCCGTGAAGAATTCCGAAGCCGTTGATTTGGAATCCGGAAACGGCATTTTGCCGTAACTGGATTTGCCGGAAAACAGGCCTTTGGAGCGGGATTCCTTGCAAACTTAATTTGTGATTCACTCGCCTGGGACTGTTTTGGCGGGGGGATCAGATGCGGCCACGGGAGCAGAGCGAGACGGGAGAGCAGGACCTTTTCCGGTCCCGGCTCGATCAGATCATCGACATGAAACATCCGCTGGTGGCGCTGGGGCGGACGGTGGATTGGGGGTTCCTGGAGGAGCGTTTCGGGGAGGTTTACACCGATGATCCCGGCCGACCGCCGCTGCCGACGCGTTTGATGGCGGGGCTGGCGATCCTCAAGCACACCTACGACCTCTCCGATGAAGTGCTGTGCGAGCGGTGGGTCGAGAACCCCTATTACCAATACTTCTGTGGCGAGGAGTTTTTCCAGCACCGGCTGGTGTTCGATCGCTCGTCGCTGACGCGCTGGCGCAACCGGATGGGTGAGGAGCGGTTGCAAGCGCTGGTCCAGGAGAGCCTGTCGGTTGCCACCAAAACCAAGGCGATCAAGCCGTCCGAGCTGTCGCGGGTGATCGTCGACACCACGGTTCAGCCCAAGAATGTGACGTTCCCCACCGATGCGAAGCTTCTGAACCGGGCGCGCGAGAAGCTGGTGCGGCTGGCGCAGCGCCATCGGGTGAGTTTGCGTCAATCCTATGCGCGGGTGGGCAAGTTCGCCCTGATCCGGCATCAGCGCTATGCCCACGCCAAGCAGTTCAAGCGCGCCAACCGGGCGCTCAAGACGCTGCGAACCTATCTCGGCCGCGTCATCCGCGACATCGCCCGCAAGATCGATGGTAACAGCGGACTCGAAGCGGCGTTCGCAAAGCTGCTGGCGCTGGCGCGGCGCGTGCGCGAGCAGCAGCAACGTCAACGCGGGCCGAAGGTCTATTCCCTTCACGCGCCGGAGGTCGAATGCATCGGCAAAGGCAAGGCCCATCGGCCTTACGAGTTCGGCGTCAAAGTCTCCGTTGCGACCACGATCGGCCACGCCAAGGGCGGCCAGTTCGTCACCCATGTGAAGTCTCTGCCCGGCAATCCCTATGACGGTCACACGCTGGCCACCGTGATCCCGGACATGGAGGCGCTCATCGGCAACACCATCGCCCGCATCCTCGCCGACAGGGGATATCGCGGCCACAATGCGCCGCCCGATCACAAGCTCAGGGTCTTCATCTCCGGCCAGAAGCGAGGGGTGACGCCCAAGATCAAGCGTGAACTGCGCCGCAGGTCGGCCGGTCGAGCCCGTCATCGGCCATCTCAAAGCCGAGCACCGCATGGGCCGCAATTATCTCTGGTTCCGTCGCGGCGACGCAGCCAACGCCGTCCTCGCCGCCGCCGGCTACAACTTCCGCCGCCTCATCCGCTGGCTCAGCATCTTGTTGCGCCAAATCCTGACCGCACTCTTCCCCGGACCTTCGTTCAATCCAGTCTGAGATCGGAGTTCTTCACGGACGACTAATCCGCATCGACCTGGGGAACGCACCACATGTCCTTGCGCCACGGCTTGAGATCGTTCTCGGCCAGGCGCCGGCGCACGGTCTCGCGCGACAGGCTCTCGTGCGCCCTGCGTGTTTCCAGAACGTCTGCAGCGCATCGCGCTTCATCTGCAGGTTTCGTCGCCCGGTCGGTCGGTCAAACTCCCCCAGGTATGGTCACCTGGAACTCCCCCACCTGACCGCCGGTAAAGCTGCAGAACAGCGGCCGGTCAAGCAGGACGTCTATTTTCGTTCCCTTCAACCGAGAAGGGGATGGGGAGTTGAACGTCTTGAAACCACAGCTGCAAAGCACTGTATTTACGTTACTTGATCGTCAGACCAGCCAGCGTCAGATCCAGAAGCTGACGGGGGTGGACCGCAAGACGATCCGCCGGTACCGGACGCTGCTGGCTGCTGCGGAGGCAAACTCCCCCGGGGTGACCACCGGCTCGCAGGATGGGGAAAACCAAATTCCCCCACCCGACCACCGGCTATTGAGGTGTCGGGGACGGCGCTCACCAGCGGCTCGGCCTGCGAACCGCATCGGACGTGGATTGAACAGTAGGTCCGCCTGAAGCGGAACGCGCAGGCGGTTTATCAGGATTTGGTCGATCAGTATGGCTTTGCGGCCAGCTACGAGAGCGTCAAGCGGTTTGTCCGCACGTTGCGGCACACCGATCCTCATCAGTTTGATCGTCTTGAGTTCCTCCCCGGCGAGGAGGCCCAGGTCGACTATGGCGAGGGCGCGCTGACGGTTGATCCGAACAGCGGCCGCTACCGCCGTCCACGGCTGTTTGTGATGACGCTGCGTTACTCGCGGCGCAGCTTCCGGCGGGTGGTCTGGAAATCCAGCTAGCAAGTTTGGGCGCAGCTTCATGAAGAGGCGTTCCGGTATTTTGGTGGAGTCCCGAGTTACATCGTGCTGGACAATTTGAAGGAAGGCGTCCTCAAGCCCGACCTGTACGAGCCGGAACTCAATCCGATTTACGGCGCGATGCTCGCTCATTATGGGGTTGTCGCCTATCCCGCCCGCGTGGCTGACCCCAACCGGAAAGGAAGCGTCGAGAATGCGATCCAACATACTCAGGGCACCGCGCTGGCCGGACGGCGCTTCGAGACGCTGGAAGCCCAGAACGAGTTTTTGAGGCATTGGGAGGAGAACTGGGCTTCCAAACGCATCCACGGCCGCACGCGCCGAGGCGATGTTCCAGGAAGAGAAGCCGCACCTGCGGCCGTTGCCTGTCGCTGCCTTCCGCATCTTCACCGAGGTTGTCCGGACCGTCTGCGACGATACCACCGTGCGCGTCGATAGTAGCTATTACGCTGCGCGGCCCGCGCCCATTGGCAGCCAGGTCGTGGTGCGGATCTACACCTCGACGATCGAGATCCGTGACCACCGCACCCAGGCGCTGCTGCGCATTCATTCCCGGATGGCGCGCCCCGGTTCGGTCGTCCTGCCGAACAACGAACGCCCGTTCAATCCGTCGCGGCAAACCGCCTTCCTGCTGTCGAGCGCCGGCAGCATCGGCCCGCAAACCAAGGCGCTGTGCCAGCAGATGTTCGACACCGAAGGCCGGGTCGGACAACGCGCGATGTGGGGCATTGTCGGGCTGAGCCGGAAGTATCCTGCCCGGCTGGTCGAACAGGCCGGCGCTCACGCCATCGGCAACCGCATTTACCGTTACAAGCACGTGCGCGCGACCGTCCAGCGGTTGTTCGAACAGGCGCTCGAGCAGGTTACGGCAGCGCCACAGCTTGCGTTGCCGCTCACGCAGGATCATCCGCTGATCCGTCCCGCCGCGGAATACGGTGAACTGTTCAGCCGCGCTGCCGCGGCAACGATGGCCTGCGAGAACAGCGACGACGTCGCCACCGCAATCCGCGCTCGTGGCGCCTGCGCAACCCCGGCCAGCTCCGGCGCCACGAGCGCTCCCGCGGCTTCTCACCCCCTAACCGGAGACCCAATCACATGACGATGACCATGCCGGAAACATGAGCTTTCAGCCAGGCACCCTGCGCCAGCTGCGGGTGTTGCGCCGGTCAAGACCGCGGCGGGACGCGAAGTCGACATCTTCGATGCAGGCATCGACGAAGCGCAGCTTGGCTGCGGCCAGTCGGTTGGTCAGGCGCCGGTCGGCGCGCATGGCGGCTTCGCGATCGAGCATCAAGCCGAGCCACTCGTCGCGGCTGAGATCGGCGGCATTGTCCTGTTCGGCCAATTGCCGATAGGCAGCCGCCATTCCGGCAAGGCCAAGGGCCTGCATCTGGTCGAGGGTCGGGTGGGTCAGCATCACGATCTTCCTTTGCTTCATTGATAATAGGCGCCGCCACGGATGTTGGTGTGTGAGGGCGTGGCTTTAATGGGCTCGGCGGCAGGGTTCGCGCGGTCGAGCCCGGATTTGAGGATGGCGCTCACCGAGGAGTAATTGATCGCGTTGATGGCGAGCGCCCTCTCACAAGCCGCTTCCAGCCGATCGCGCTCGTAGCGCCGCGCCAGGGCGATGATCCCCATGGCGGAACGATAACCTTGCTCGGGATGCGGGCGCTCACGCATCATCCGCTCGACCAAAATGGCGGCGTTGACGCCGATCCGCCCCGCCATCTTGATCAGGCTCGCCGGCGTCATATTGGCGTAACGCTGGTGGGCCTTGGGCATGTGCTCGTTCACGGTGACATGGCCGCCACGCTGAGAGCGGCGCACATGGCTCGCGACACGCGTGTGATCCTGGAATATCTCGACAGCCCGATAGGTGAGCCGGACGTCCACCTGGCGGCCGATCAGCCGGTGCGGCGCCGAGTAAAAGGTCTTGTCGACTTCAACATGATAGTCCGGGTGCACCTTGGCGGTTTTCCACTCGGCGTATTCGAATGGCTCGCTTGGCAGCGGCGCCAGCGCGGTGCGCTCGATCTCCTCGAACAACTGCCGGCGGGATTTGCCAACATGGCGCATCGGCCGATCGTTCAGATCCTCCAGCAACTCGCCGATTGCAGTATTGAGATCGGTCAGGTTGAAGAACCGCCGATGGCGCAGCCGGGCCAGAATCCAGCGCTCGACAATCAGCACCGCGCCTTCAACCTTGCCCTTGTCGCGCGGCTTGCGACTGCGGGTCGGCAAAATCGTCGTGTCGTAGTGCTCGGCCATGGCGGCAAAGGTTTGGTTGAGCGTCGGCTCGAACCACAACGCCTTGACGACCCCGGCCTTCAAGTTGTCGCACACGATCGCCTTGGGAACTCCGCCGAAGTACGACAGGGCACAGGTCTGGCCTTCGATCCAATCTGGAAGTCGCTGACCGAAGCTCCCCATAGCGAAGGTCAGCGACGAGGCTCCAAGTACCGCGACAAATATCTGCGCCTGACGGATCTCACCGGTTTGCGGATCGATCACCTCCAGCGTCGGGCCGGCATAGTCGGTCTGCATCACCGCACCCGCCGCGTGGCGGTGGCGGAAGGTTGGGTTCGCTCGGCGCCGATAAGCGTCAAATTTCTCGCAGAACCAGGTGTACCCATAGCCGTCCGGATGGGCCGTCCGGTATTCCTGCCAAAGCAGCGTGAGCGTCACGCCCTTGCGCTTGAGCTCCTGCGCCACCCGCGGCCACTCAGGTTCGCTCAGGTCCTGCGGGGGCCGTCCGACCCGCCGGAACAAGGCCCGCTGTAACGCCGCCTCGCTCTCGTAAATCGGCGGCAGCGGCCAGCTCAAGCCCGCTTCACGCGCCCGCAGCAGATAGGTGGCAACCGAGGTCTTGCTGATCTGCAGCCGTTCCGAGATCGCCCGAACCGACAGGCCCTGCTCGTACGTTAGCCTAAGGATCGATCGTAGGTCTTTCACAGTGGTTCGTTTCGCTTGCTTCCGTCTCGGCATTGCCCCTCTCAAACTCAGCTTGAGAGGGAACATTGCCTGAACGGCGCTCCCGAAAACCACCCCGCAACTGTCCGCGATTTAGCGGAATCCCTGTCCCGGAATTACTGAAATCGCTGTCCGCGAATTACCGAAATCGGTGTCCTGGAATTTCCGAAACACGCATGCTGCAGGCGCAGGGCACCAACCAGCCCTTTCTCGAGACCTTATCCTTGATCCTGCAGGACGAACTGGATCGTCGTCAGTCTCGCCTCATCGAGCGCCGTTACCAGCAATCCGGTCTCGAAGAAAAGCTGACATTCGCCGAGTTCGACTGGTCGTTCAATCCAAAACTGCCGCGCCAGGCCTGCTTCCAGCTCCAAACGTTGGCGTTCATCGCCGCCGGCGAAAACGCACTGCTCATCGGCAAACCTGGCACCGGGAAATCGCACATCGCCAAGGCGATTGCCTATCAGGCGATCCGGCAGAGCCACAAGGTCCAGTATATCGAGACCGATGACTTCTTCCAACGCCACGCCCTGAGCCCCGCCGCGCAGCGCGAGGTCCGGTTGCGAAACATCATCGACTGCGATCTCCTCGTGCTGGACGATCTCTTCCTCTCCCGCACGATTCCCGACGATGCCGGCGCCTTGCTGCAGGCCCTAATCCATCAGCGCTACAAATTGCACCGCAGCGTCATCGTCACCTCCAATCGTGTCGTGCAGGACTGGGGGGCCTACCTGAATGACAACACCATGAGCACGACCATACTCGATCGCCTGATGCACCATTGTCATCTGCTCGAGTTCGACGGTCGCAGCTATCGTCTCAAGCATGCCGCCGAAACTCTTGCCCGGGAAACAAAGTCAAACTAAAACCATCCGTGTCTTGCTTCAGGGTGGAGGAGTTTGACCGACCACACCTGGGGGAATTTGAACTGACCGTCCGGGGTCGCAATGTACCGCCCGGTCGTGGCCACGCTGGTATGACCGAGATAGTCGCGGATAACGGTCACGTCGGTGCCCGACTGCAGCGGCGCCACCGCGCAGCTATGGCGCAGCACGTGGGGTGTTATCCGCTTGCGTACAAGCGTTGGGCGATCCTGCGCCGCGGCCGCCGATGCGTGCTTGCTGAGGATGTATGCAATGCCGTCGCGCGTCAGTGGGTGGCCGTGGCGATTGACGAAGACATGCTGCTGATCAGGTCCCTTCGCCATGCTGCGCAGCCGATGCAACGCATCGGCCGTAGCTCTCGTTCGACGGCAGCGATGATCTCTTTTCTCGAGCGCTCAACCTGGTCCGACGCCAAGATCGCTGCTTCAACAGCCCGATCAGAGACGGCCTCAAGGACTTGCAGCGCGACTGCACGATCGACCCGCACTCCGCCGATACCGATACATAAGCCTGCACCGACATGGGCGTCATCGCCGCGGCATTGACAACGATGGGCATTCCCCTTGGCCTGGCCATAGAACACACGCATCATCCGCCCGCAGCGTCCGCACCGCATCAAGCCGGTCAGAAGTGCGCGTCCCCCGCGCGCCGATTTACGCGAGCAGTTCTTCTTCATGTGCGCGTTTTCCAACAGCAGCTTCTGATTATCTTCGTACTCCTGCCAACAGATATAGCCGGGATGATTGTCGCGCAGGAGAACATTCCATTCCTCCCGTGGCTTTTTGAACCCGCTGACCTTGCGGGCGCGACCGTCCACGATCCGTGTCTTCTGAGCGATTCGGCCAAACGCATAGGCGCCAGCATAGAGCGGATTGTGCAGGATCTGCATCACCGTGTGATAGGCCGGCGCCTTCCAGCTGAGCTTGTAGATTTGAACGTTCCTCAGGATCACTGGCATTTTGATGTCGGCGGCGCGCAGCCAAAGAAAGACCTGCCGGGCGCTGCCGAGCTCGCGGAACTTCGTGAAGACCAGTCGAACCACTCCCGCCACATGTTCGTCGGGATCGATCTCGATCTTGCCAAGTTCACTCCAACAAAATCCAGGTGGAGCATGAAGCGGTACTCGCCGCGCTGGGCCTTGGAGTCTCGAGCAGCGATTCCACGTTGGCGAAGCAGGCTTAGCTCATACTCCGACATCGTCCCTTTCAGTCCGAGCAGCAGGCGGTCGTTGACGAGCCGCGGATCATAAATGCCGTCTTCATCGACAATCAGTGTTCCGACTAACCCGCAGAACTCAAGCAAAGTATGCCAGTCGCGGCCATTGCGCGCGAGCCGCGACGCCTCCAGCGAAACAACGGCGCCCACCCGACCCTCGCAAATTGCTGCCAAAAGCTTCTCGAAGCCGGGTCGAGCCGTGCCGGCGCCAGATCGGCCGAGATCATCATCGACGATTTGCACATCGCTCCAGCCCAATTGGCGAGCCCGGTCGACGAGGGCATATTGGCGCCGCTGGCTCTCCAGGTTGTTCGCGACTTGGTAGGATGTCGACTGGCGGATGTAGACGATGGCGTCGCGGCAAAGGTGCTCAGCGCTGATCTTGCTCATCGCGCACCTCCGCGAGGCTTTGGACCGGCTGCCCGGCCGTTGGCGTGATTACCGCTTCGACGAGCAGACACCGCAACAGCGCTATTGCCTTCAGCCTCTCCTCGTCCGACAGTTCGGGCGGTGGTACGGCGATAGCGAACAGATCCGATTGCGTCCGCAGCGGGATCTTCATTGGCATCTCCTCCTTCGGGGGTGGAATCCCCCACAGAAGAGGCTACGAGATGATCGAGCATGGCGCGAAGCTCAAGGAGGGCCTTAAGCGGAATCCGGGGTGTGGCAACAATCACAGTCGAACCGGCTTGTGGGGTGACCATCCAGTCTGGAACGTGGAGCGTTCCGTCATGCGGCTGCCGGATTAAAAAGTGGCGAATGCCGTTATGTTCCTGCTCACCGACCACAAGAACGGTTTGACCAACGAGCGGGTGGAATGGATAGGCTACAACAACATCGAACGGCAGATTCCCGGCATTATGGCGCTGCTTCCGAGATCGGAGCCGAAAATTGGGCGCTGCTCTCATCCATCGTCGCCACGTGCAGGCTCAACGACGTCAACCCCGTCGCT
This sequence comes from Bradyrhizobium sp. CSA207, assembly GCF_029051685.1. Lineage (GTDB taxonomy): Bacteria > Pseudomonadota > Alphaproteobacteria > Rhizobiales > Xanthobacteraceae > Bradyrhizobium. The sequence goes on from NZ_JAACFT010000052.1 coordinate 38,599, forward strand.
TACCTCACCGAAACCCTCACGGCGATCATCGACGGTCACCCCCAAAGCCAGATCGAAGACCTCATGCCCTGGCGATTCCGAAAGGCGTCAACCCCAAGTCCTTAAGGGGATCATCAAAGCGCTTACCTTCCATCCTGATTGTCGCGCTGCAATCCTGCATTCAGGCTGTGTTATCTCTTGCGGTCCGCTGCCACGCCCGATATCCGGAATTGGTGGATACGATGTCGCACGGATTGCCGGGTTCTTGCGCGCCGAGGACGATTTGCACGAGTTCGCGCCAAGCGGGCTCTCTCCACCGCCAGCTGCGACTTGTTACGCCGAGGAATTGGCCTGGATCGCGAAGTCGCCGACAACGCGGGCGCGAGCATTCAATGTCAAACGGAAATCGGACACGTCTGCCGGCAAAGGCGTCTCTAGAATCGCTGAGGGAGCCAGACCCTTACGCCCCCCGCACTGCTCCATCAATCGCTGAAGTTAACCGGCTCAGTTGAGGCATAAGCGCCTGAAATAAGCTTGTAACAACTGCACGCTTTCTGCTCAAGGAGCAAGCGCTCCTCAATTTGCAACACGCCGCGCGTTTTGCGAATCAGTTTTTGATCTTCGAACCGGATTAGCGTCTCCGTTACGCCGGCGCGGCGCAGTCCTAAGACGGAGGAAAGATAGTCATGCGTAACGGGAAGCACAGGAGCATCAAGAGCATCACTTGCCAAACAGAGCCAGCACGCGAGCCGCTTTTCACGATCGTGTCGAACGCCACATAACCCTGTCTGAGCACAATGCAAGCTTAGTGCTTGAACGTACCGTAGAACCTGTTCTCGGATTTCAGAGCGCTCGCGCATCACACGTCGCAGATCCTCGACGCGAATCCTGTGCGCGTTTCCGGGAAAGAGCACAACAGATTGATGGGTCGCAGGATGGGCTCCCACTAGGAGCGAAACCCCCACGGCGCCCCGATGTCCTATCACTGCTGTTTCAAGGATGGTTCCCGCCGCCGCAATTCTCAGCGAGACGAGACCCGACTCCATAAAATAGATATAATCAAATTGCCTTTTGGGCTCTTGCAGCACCATGCGTTCTCTCAGAGCGATCGGCTCAAGGAGCTCCCCTATTGCCCCGAGTTCTTGAAGGGGAATTCTCGCGAGAATCTCGTTTTTCAGAAAGCGCCGCGTACTAGAGCGCGCCGCGGGCCGGTGAAGTATCGAATGGGTATCGCACGTTGGCTTGAGAGCCGCTGCTCTGGAGCCCTCAAGCGCTTCGACGACGGCGGGTACCTGGTTGGTCATAGAGCGGTCCGTCTCCTGCTAGGCATATCTTACCCGGTCAACGTCGCTGACATTCACGGACTATTGATTGTAATTTTACGCGTCCCTTCCAGCCGGATTTGTGCAATCAACTGCCTTTTCGCGATTAAATTCTGCGATAGGGCGCTTTTTTTGCGGGTCATGTCGGTGAAGCTTTGGTTGACCATGCCGGCGCGCCATACCATGCATTAATCAATCGCATGATGGACTCATCGACGCGATTGCGGCAGCCATCGCGAAAGAGAACTCTTCAAAGTTGCTGCTGAACCTGCGGTCGCGGTACCGGCTTTATTGAAGCTTCTTGCCGGCTTTTCCAGCGCTTCTCGGAGGTTTGCGCCAAGTACTTGCCTGATGAGAGTTCGAATCGAGACTAGGTCAGCGTTTTCTTGGTTCGAATCATATCAGGCGGCGTCGGCGAGTTTGTAGGACCAGGCATGGACGACGGGATGGCGATTGACGTCGTCGATTCCGGCCATGATGCGCTCTTTGAGTTCATATTTTGATGTCACCCGGATGTGACGCAGGACGGAGCGGGCGAACTTGGAGAAGAAGCCCTCGATGAGGTTGAGCCAGGAGCCGTGCTTGGGCGTGAATGCTGAAGGTAAACTGGAAGCGGCCTGCCGGTCGTGTGTCGAGCCAGGCTCTGGTTTCTCGCGAGATGTGTGCGGAATGGTTGTCGAGGATCAACTTGATTGCGGTCCTGGCCGGATAGGCGGCATCGAGGAGCTTGAGGAATTCGATGAACTCTCGGCTGCGGTGGCGGTCTTTGACGAGCGCGTGGACCTTCCCGGTGAGCAGGTCAATCCCCGCCAACAGGCTGAGCGTGCCGTGACGTTTGTACTCATGATCGCGCGCGAAGGTCGCGTGCACGCCCGGCACTGGCGGCAGATCCGGCGCTGTCGTCGCGATGGCCTGGATCCCCGGCTTCTCGTCTTAGGAGACGATCGCGACCGGCTTGTCCGATTTCTTCGACCGGGCGGCGGTTTTTTTCAGGACCTGGACCTCGCGATAGACATACAGCACCTCCGCCATCTTCTGCTCGAACTCGGCATCGCGGTTTTCAAGATAGTAGCGCACCTTGTGCGGCTTGATTTCCTCCTGACCGAGAAGCTTGCACACCGTGCCCTGAACCAGACGGGCGAGACATTCATGTCCGGCCTCTGGTCCGTGCTCGCGGGCATGGCGGGCCAGCAGCCGCGTCGTCCACAACTCGTGCGGATAGCCATGCTCGTTGGCCTTGTCGCACGCCAGAGACACCAGCCAGGCCTTGGCCGCCGGCGTGATCACCGGCGCCTTGCCCGGTCGCGGGCGCTCGTCGAGCGCCGCCAGCGCGCCATCGGCCACCGCCCGCTCGACGCAGCGCTGGACCGTCTGATGATGGGCGCCAAGTCTTCGTCCCACCGCAAAGAACGACGGGGTCTCGCGGTAGGCAAGCAGCATCGCGGCCCGCGACACCCGGCGCGCCGGTTCAGTCCTCGACCGCGAAAGAGCCGTCAACGTTTCAATCTCCTCATCGGTCATCGCCAACTCGACCGCTTGCCGCCATCCTGCCATGATGAAACTCCTCGTTCAGTCAATCGCAAACGAAGAATCCACAAACAAACGTCCCGTTCCATGACCGCCAAATTCATGGAATCGATCGTCTAGTCCAGGGCTGAGCGTCGGCCTCGCGTTCGAGACTGCTGCGAACTTGTTTCTTAGTTGGCCCGAGGTCAAGACAGTCAGAGGCACGATCACGAAACGCGGTTGCGGGGTGAACGGCGGATCCTGCTGCTCCGGGCTGAACCAATTCTGAAAAGCGGCTCGTGCTTGCGCGCGACCAAACTTAGCTGAACATAGTAGTTGCGGAGGGACCACCACCAAGTTTGCCGCAATCGCATCTCGTCGTGAAGTGAAGTGGACCCCGAAGCTGGGACCAAGGATCGCGGGAGTTAAGGTGTGATCGCGCCTGCCTTGTCGTTCAAATTAGGCAGCTTTCTTCTGCTGCGTTTGCGTCTGCTGTGGGTATGTGGGCAACGCGTTTGCGTTGTCCAAGCGAAGCGGCATATCCACAGTCTTGGCCGCCTCGATCTGGTCCATCCCGGCACGCCATGCCATGGGGAATTGGTTGTTCATCGCCTGATGCGGACGGAGATGATTGTAAAAGTCCATCCACGATCCTATGCCGTCTCGCGCTTCGCGCCCGTCAGCATAGGCGTTCAGATGCACCTCTTCATATTTGATCGAGCGCCACAACCGTTCGATGAAAATATTGTCCATGAAACGACCGCGTCCGTCCATCGAAATCGCGATGCCCGCGGCCTCCAGCCTGCCGGTGAAGGTGGCGCTGGTGAACTGCGCGCCCTGATCGGTGTTGAATATTCTCGGCGTGCCGTGCCGCGCCAGCGCTTCGTCGAGCGCCGCGAGGCAAAAGCCCGCATCCATCGTGTTCGACAAGCGCCAAGCCAGAACCGCCCGGCTGGCCCAGTCGATGATCGCCACCAGATACAGAAAGCCATGTGCCATCGGGATATAGGTGATGTCGCTGGCCCAGACATGATTGGGCTCGGTGATGCTGACGCCGCGCAGCAGATAGGGATAGATCTTGTGGCCGGGCGCCGCCTTGCTGGTGCCGGGACGCGGGACCAGCGCCTCGATCCCCATCACGCGCATCAGCCTTTGCACGCGCTTGCGGTTGATGCCGTGGCCGGCCTGGTTGAGTTCGAACACCATTCGCCGCGAGCCGTAAAACGGCCACTTCAGATGCAACTCGTCGATCCGCCGCATCATCGCTAGATCGTCCGCGCCTGTGACCGGCCCGGGACGATAGACGCCCGAACGCGCCAGATTCAGCAGCGCACATTGTCGGCGAACCGACAAATTCTCGCCAGACCGCTCGACCATCGCCCTGCGCTCGGGGACACTCATCGCCCGGGCCTCCTGGCCAAGAAATCCCTTTCAACCGTCAACTGGCCGATCTTGGTATAGAGCTTCGCCGTCTCGCGCTCATGCTCCTCCTCGCCATCCGCCAAGGCACTCGCGCCGCGCGCGAAAAGGCTCGCCACGTTGTCGAGAACCTGCTTCTTCCAGCCATAGATCTGGTTCGGGTGAACGCCATGCCGCTTCGCCAACTCCGGCACCGTCGCTACCTCGCGCAGGGCCTCCAGGGCGATCTTGGCCTTGAATGCGGCATCGAACTTCTTGCGTGACTTGGTCATATCCGTACTCCATCGGTTGAGACAGAGCAGGACGCTTCACACCTTAACTTTTGGTCCTATTTCCGGGGGCCACTTAAAAGATCGCGTAGCCGCGCGGGGGCCTGCAATGCGAGGGCTGCGGCCTCCCCGCCCATTTCCACCAAACTCAGGTGGCTGCTCTTTAGATTCTCAACTGACTTTCATGCATAGTGAGTAAGGTAAGGTTGAGCCTTAGGGCCCGTCCATAAACAACTGAGTCATAATTGCCACAGATCGCGAGGATTTTTTGCGTGGGATTCACAATGATGAGTCGCGCGACGTAGCGTCGTGGGATGATTCGAGCCGCTCAGGCGCGCGCCGCGCGGAAGCGCTATCGGGAGATGGCCCCTGTTCTGAATGAACAGAGCCTCCGGCGCTTTGTCGCCCTGGA
>NZ_JAACFT010000053.1 GCF_029051685.1 Bradyrhizobium sp. CSA207
GCTCAACATCGCTTCAGCGATAATAGCCGGGCTCCAGACCCTGATGTTCCGACCAAAAGCTGGTTTCTGCCTGGAATTCGGTTCGCCCGCTTAGTGGGGTACGCAAAACAAATTCCTGCCCAGTCTCTTCGCTCCATCCGGGCTACCGCTTTTCACCGCGCCCCTCCGCGGAACTGCCACCTCGCCCCGGCCGTTATGGTCCCCGGGGCGGCCGCCCGGCCGCGTCAATTCGCTTCTCTTTGCCAGCGAAGTATTCACTCACCCCCGCCACTTTCCGCTAAAATGTCCGATATCCGCGCGCTCCAAAAGTTCTTGCCATGAGGTCAGCCATGAGCTTCCGCCGCGACATCATCACCAAGCCGATCTTCTCCTGGGCACGCGGGGTTTTGCCGGCGATGTCCGACACCGAGCGCGAGGCGCTGGAGGCCGGCGACGTCTGGTGGGATGCCGATCTCTTCGCCGGCCACCCGGACTGGTCGAAATTGCTGAAGGTGCCGCAGGCGACACTGACCGACGAGGAGCAGGCCTTCCTCGATGGCCCGGTCGACGAGCTCTGCGCCATGCTCGATGAATGGAAGATCTTTTGGGAATTGCGCGACTTGCCGCAGGACGTCTGGCACTTCGTCAAGCGCGAGAAATTCTTCGGCATGATCATTCCGAAGGAATTTGGGGGCCGCGGCTTCTCGCCCTTTGCGCATTCGGAAGTGGTGCGCAAGATTTCGACCCGCTCGATCGCCGCCGCAGTCACGGTCATGGTGCCGAACTCGCTCGGGCCGGGCGAACTTCTGATGCGCTTCGGCACCAGGGAGCAGCAGGAGCGCTGGCTGCCGCGGCTGGCCGATGGCCGCGACATTCCCTGCTTCGGCCTCACCAGTCCGGAAGCCGGCTCCGACGCCGCCTCGATGATCGACACTGGAATCGTCTGCAAAGGGAATTTCGAAGGCCGCGAAGTCGTCGGCCTCAGGCTCAACTGGCACAAGCGCTACATCACGCTCGGCCCCGTCGCGACGCTGCTGGGCCTCGCTTTCAAGGCCTATGATCCCGATCGTCTCGTCGGCGATCAGGAGGAGCTCGGCATCAGCGTGGCGTTGATCCCGACCAACCTTCCCGGTGTCGAGATCGGCAAACGCCATTTGCCGTCGATGCAGGTGTTTCAGAACGGCCCCAATTGGGGCCGCGACGTCTTCATTCCGCTCGACTACGTCATCGGCGGCCAGGAGCGATTGGGGCAAGGCTGGAAGATGCTAATGACGGCGCTTGCCGCCGGCCGAGGCATTTCGCTGCCATCGTTATCGGCCGCCGGCGCTGCCTATGCCGCGCGCACCACCGGTGCCTATGCCCGCATTCGCGAGCAGTTCGGCATCTCCATCTCCAAGTTCGAGGGCGTCGAGGAGCCGCTGGCGCGCATCGTCGCCACCGCCTACCAGCTCGATGCGGCGCGGCGGCTCACTTGCGCCGCACTGAATGCCGGGGTTCATCCCGCCGTCATCTCCGGCATCATGAAGCTGCACGCCACCGAGCGGATGCGAACCGCGGTCGACGACGCCATGGACATCCATGGCGGCAAGGCGGTGATCGACGGGCCGCAAAACTATCTCGGCAATCTGCACCGCGCCGTGCCGGTCGGCATCACCGTGGAAGGCGCCAATATCCTGACCCGCAATCTCATCGTGTTCGGGCAGGGCGCGATCCGCGCCCATCCCTATCTGCTCGACGAGATGAACGCGCTGGCCGACACCGACCGCGCCCGCGGGCTCACCGCCTTCGACAAGACATTCTGGAAGCATGTCGGCCACAGTTTTCGGACGTTGTTCCGCGCCTTCGGCCGGAGCTGGACGTCTGGTGCTTTTGCGCCGGCGCCTGACGCCGGTGAGGCGACGCCATTCTATCGCCAGCTGTCGCGCTATTCGGCCGCGTTCGCGCTTTGCGCCGACATGGCGCTGCTCACGCTCGGCGGCGCGCTCAAGCGCAAGGAGATGCTGTCAGCGCGCTTCGGCGACATCCTCTCCGAGCTCTATCTGCTCTCGGCCGCGCTGAAGCGGTGGCAGGATGAGGGCCGGCAGAAGGAGGATTTGGCCGCGCTGGAATGGTGCATGGCGACCGGCTTCAGGACCATCGAGAACAGGTTCGCCGAAATCCTCGCCAATTTGCCCAACCGTTTCGTCGCCGGCTTTCTCAAGTTCGTGGTCCAGCCCTTCGGCGCCCGCGTGCTCGGCCCGAGCGACCGCGTCGTGCACCAATGCGCAAGCCTCGTGCTCGAGCCGTCAGCCGCGCGCGACCGCCTCACGCCCGATCTCGCTTATGTCGACGACGGCGGCGGCTTCGTGCGGCTGGAGCGCGCGTTCAAGCTGGTTGCAGGCACAGATGCCATCGCCAAGCGGATGCGCGCGGCGCATATCGGCGACTGGACGGAGGCCGTGGCCAAGGGAGTGATCACGCAGGCAGAAGGCGAGCAGCTTGCGGCGGCCCGCGAGGCCGTCACAAAAGTGATCGAGGTCGATGATTTTGCGCCGGAGGCGCTGTCGCCGATTTACAAGAAAGCGCCCGATGTGCATCAGTTCTTCCAGGAACTCGGTGAACAGAGGGCGGCGAGCTGATGGCACGACCGGTTTTCATCGTCGACGGCAGCCGAACGCCGTTTCTAAAAGCACGCTCGGGACCCGGGCCGTTCACGCCTGTGGACCTTGCCGTGCAATGCGGCCGGCCGCTGCTGGCGCGCCAGCCGTTTGCGCCCACCGCCTTCGATCAGGTCATTCTCGGCTGCGTCAACGTGATCGCGGACGAGATGAACCCGGCCCGCGTCGCCGCACTCAGGCTCGGCATGGGCGAGGACATGGTCGCTTTCACGGTGCAGATCAATTGCGGCTCCGGCATGCAGTCGATCGATACCGGCTACCGCTACATCCGCGAGGGCCACGCCGACATGATCCTCGCCGGCGGCACCGAGGCGTTGAGCCACGCGCCGCTGGTCTGGCCGAATTCCGGCGTCCGCTGGTTCGCCGGCCTTGCCACCGCCAGGGGCATGGCCGCAAAGCTTGCCGCGGCCTTCAAGTTGCGGCCGCGCTATCTCAAGCCGATCATCGGCCTCGAGCGTGGCCTCACCGATCCCGTCACGGACTTGAACATGGGTCAGACCGCGGAGGTGGTCGGCCATCTCTTCGGCATTACGCGCGCGCAATCGGATGCCTATGCTGCCGAGAGCCATCGCCGGCTCGCACATGCGCAGGCGGAAGGATTTCTGAAGGGTGAGGTCGAGACCGCGTTCTCCCGCGACGGCAAGTTCTTCGATCATGACGACGGCGTGCGGTCGGACTCGTCGTCCGAGACGCTGGCAAAACTAAAGCCGGTGTTCGAGCGCCCCTGGGGCCAGGTCACCGCCGGCAATTCCTCGCAGATCACCGACGGCGCCTCCTGGGTGATCCTCGCCTCCGACGAGGCGGTCGCAAAGTACGGATTGACGCCGAAGGCAGTCATCGTTGACAGCAACTGGGCCGCGCTCGATCCGGGCATCATGGGGCTCGGCCCGGTGATGTCCGCGACGCCGCTTCTGAAGCGCAACAATCTCACCATCAAGGACGTCGAGACCTGGGAGCTGAACGAAGCCTTCGCCACCCAGGTGCTGGGCTGCCTGGCTGCCTGGAACGACGAAAAGTTCTGCCGCGAGATCCTCGGGCTCGACGGCGCCGCCGGCGAGATCGACCGCGACAGGCTCAACGTCGATGGCGGCGCCATCTCACTCGGCCATCCCGTCGGCACCTCCGGCAACCGCATCGTGCTGCATCTGGTCAACGCCATGAGGCGGCTCGGCACGCGGCGTGGGGTTGCCACCGAATGCATCGGCGGCGGGCTCGGCGGCGCCATGCTGATCGAGGCGGTGTGACCATGGACTCGAAGATCATGACCGCATTCGGCGATCGCGTGCTGACGCTTGGGCCTCAGCTTGCGGCCGATAGCCCCTACCGCCACTTCAAGCTGACGCGCGATGCCGACGGTGTCGCCTGGCTGCTGTTCGACCGCGCCGAGACAAGCGCCAACACGCTGTCCTCCGACGTGTTGGAGGAGTTCGACGCCGTGCTTGCGGCGATCGAGACCGAGCGTCCTGCCGGCCTCGTGATCCGCTCGGCAAAGCCGTCCGGCTTCATCGCCGGCGCCGATGTCAACGAATTCCGCGGCGCCAACGATCCCGCAATGGTGGAGACGCGCATCCGCGCCGCGCATGCCGTGGTCGATCATCTGGAAGCGCTGAAGCTGCCGACGGTCGCGGTCATCCACGGCTTCTGCCTCGGCGGCGGGCTCGAGGTCGCGCTGGCCTGCCACTCGCGCATCGCCATCGACGGCGCGCGCTTTGGCTTCCCGGAGGTGATGCTGGGCCTGCATCCGGGCCTCGGCGGCACCGCGCGTTTCACCGCGCTGGTCAATCCGACGCAGTCGATGGCCCTGATGCTGACCGGCCGCACCATCGATGCGCGCCGCGCCAGATCGCTCGGCCTTGTCGATACCGTGACGCAGGAGCGGCACGTCCGCAACGCGGTGAAGGACGCGCTGTTTGGCCGCTTGAAGCGGGCGCGGCCGGGCCTTTTGACGCGCGCGGCGAATTTCGGACCCGTGCGCGGGCTTCTGGCCAAGCGCATGCGCAGCGAAGCGGCGAAGGCGGCATCCCGCGAGCACTATCCAGCGCCTTACGCGCTGATCGATCTCTGGGAGACGCATGGCGGCAGCAAGGCCGCGATGCTCAGGGCCGAGCAGGGCTCGTTCGCCAAGCTGATGGTAACGCCGACCGCGCAAAATCTGATTCGTGTGTTCTTCCTGCGCGAGCAGATGAAGAAGGCCGCCGGCAGCGGCAACACGATCAAGCAGGTCCACGTCATCGGCGCCGGTGCCATGGGCGGCGATATCGCGGCGTGGTGCGCGAGCCAGGGGATGCGCGTCTCGCTCGCCGACATGAAGGCCGAGCCGATCGCCGGCGCGGTGAAGCGCGCGGCCGAGCTCTATGGTAAGATCATCCGCAAACCCACCGAGGTGCGCGACGCGCTCGATCGCCTGATGCCCGACATGGACGGCGAGGGCGTTCGCAACGCGGATCTCATTATCGAGGCGGTTCCGGAAAAGCTCGAGCTGAAGCAGAAGGTCTATGCCGGCCTCGAGCCCCGGATGAAACCGGGCGCGATTCTTGCGACCAACACATCGAGCATCCCGCTCCAGGATCTGCGCACGACGCTGGGGCGGCCGGAGCGCCTCGTCGGTCTGCATTTCTTCAATCCCGTGTCGCGGCTCCAACTGGTTGAGGTCGTCAGCCATGACGGCAACGCCCCTGAGGTGCTGAAGCAGGCGCTTGCCTTCGTCGGCGCGATCGACCGCCTGCCGCTGTCCGTGAAGAGCTCGCCCGGCTTCCTCGTCAACCGTGCGCTGACGCCCTACATGCTGGAAGCGATGGTGATGCTGGACGAGAGGATCGACAAGCGGCTGATCGATGCGGCGGCCGAACAGTTCGGCATGCCGATGGGGCCGATCGAACTCGCCGACCAGGTCGGGCTCGATATTTGTCTTGATGTCGGCGACATGCTCCGCACCAAGTTCGGCGATCTCTTGCCGCCGACGCCGGCCTGGCTGCGCGATAACGTCGCCAGGGGCGAACTCGGCCGCAAGACCGGCAAGGGCTTTTACGTCTGGAAGGACGGCAAGGCGGAGAAGGCGCCGTTGCCCGAGACCGGCCCACGTGTCACCGACCAGATGATCGACCGCCTGGTGCTGCCGATGTCCAACGTCTGCGTTGCGGCTCTTCGCGAAGGTATTGTCGACGATCCCGACATGGTCGACGGCGCCATGATTTTCGGCACCGGCTACGCCCCGTTCCGGGGCGGCCCGCTGAACTATGCGCGTGCACGTGGCGTGGAGAATGTCGTATCCACGTTGCGCGCACTGGCTGAGAGATTCGGCGGCCGGTTCGCGCCCGATCCGGGCTGGGACAATTTCAAGTAAGCAACTGCAAGTGAGCAATTGCAAGTGAGAGAGGCATGAGCGAACAAGGGCACACCGAGCCGAGCGGCGATCTCTGCATCCGCACGCTGGCGATGCCGGCTGACACCAATGCGAACGGCGACATCTTCGGCGGCTGGCTGCTCAGCCAGATGGACGTCGGCGGCGGCGTGTTCGCCTCGAAAGTCGCGAAGTCGCGCACGGTGACGGTCGCGATCGAGGCGATGAATTTTCGCAAGGCGGTCTATGTCGGCGATCTCGTCTCGGTCTACGCCAACCTCGTGCGTGTGGGGCGCACCTCGCTCACCATACATCTCGAAGCCTGGGCACTGCGGCGCAGGGAAGCGCATCCGTTCCTCGTCACCGACGGAAACTTTACCTACGTCTCGATCGACGACCACGGCCGACCGCAGGCGATCAGCCAGACCGATACACGGATCCCGACCTGACCGCGCTGCGTCCGCAGCCGTCGCGTCTTCGCCAAGAACAAGTCATAAAACGGATGAGGTCCCGGCGTACCCAATTGCCTGTCGATTCGGGGTGGAAACGGCCTCAAATGCCCAGGAACCTTTGGGCGGGAGTGTCGTTGTTTGCCCGCACTGAGGAATCCACGGACCATGCCGGACAGCTACATCATCGAAGTCAATTCGCAGACCGCAGGTATCGTCGTTCGTTCTCAGGGGGGCTACTGCTTCTTCGCCTCCTCCCCACGTTTCAACCGTCTCGAAGGCCAGCTCTTCCGCAACGCCCGCGAAGCCGAGCGCGCGGCGCGCAAGCTGGCTAACGGTGAGGTGGAGGAAGCGGCGTAGTTGCCACCCGCTCGTCATTCCGGCGCGCGCAATGCGCGAGCTACGATGCGCAATTGCGCATCTGAGAATCCATTGGGCCGCAAAACATGTCGATGAATGGATTCCGGGCCCGCGCCGTCTGGCGCGTCCCGGAATGACGGCGTCGTTACAACTTCGTTGCGGCGCGCGAGAGCAGCTTCCAGTCGTCGCCCTGCTTCTGCCAGTTCATCAGGATGTGAAGGTTGGTCGGCACTTTTTTCCCGTCGGCCGCCATTTCCTGTTCTGCGACCCAGTGGAAGCGCACGATCGCGGCGGGGCCGACGACCTTGATGGTCCGGTCCTGGTATTCGATCGACAAAAACTTCGATTTGCCGTCGGTGGCGTTGGCGATGAAGGTTGCTTTGTCCTCGACCTTGCCGCTGGAATGGCTGTAGCTCACCTCGTCGGCGCAGAGTGCGCCGAGCGCCTTGGGGTCGGCTGCGATCTGAGCCAGGCGGAACGCCTCGACTTTCTTTGCCACCGCCTCTTCGTCTGCCGAGGCTGCCAGGGCCGGGGTCGCCAAAGCAAGTGCGGAGACGGCCAGGGTCGAGAGAGCCAGACCTGAGATGGAAAGGTCGCGCCGGTTGATCATGTTTCCTCCTTTTTGATCTTGCACCGAGTGTTGCAGCCGCGCTTGGGTTTGTCGAGGGGCACGTCGTGGTTATGCAAGCACTGCATTGCGCATGTCGGCGCGTATTGATACGTCTCGCGCATTGATGAGCAGCGCGCGAAGGAAACACGGAAATGATGCAGGCCGCAGGCAAGGCATTGCTGTTCGATATCGACGGCACGCTAGCCGATACCGATGCCCTTCACCGTGAGGCATTCAATCTGGTGTTTGGACCGCGCGGTCATGTGGTCGATGATGCGCGTTTCAAGAGAGAGATTCAGGGCTTCTCCAACGCCTCGATCGGGGAGCGATTTCTGCCGGCCGAATCGCCGGCGTTCCGCGCGGCCGTCATGGACGAGAAGGAACTGACTTTTCGCAATTTGGTCGCCGGGCGGATCGAGCCTTTGCCGGGGCTGATGACGCTGCTCGACGTCGCGGACGCGGCCGGCATTCCGATGGTCGCGGTCACCAACGCGCCGCGCCTGAATGCTGAGCTGTTGCTGTCGGGGCTGGGCATTACGCATCGCTTCAAGGCGATCGTGATCGGCGACGAGTTGCCGCATGGCAAGCCGCATCCGCTGCCCTATCAGGAAGGACTGCGCTTCGTCGGTGCCAGCGCGCAGGCATCGATCGCGTTCGAGGACTCCCGTTCGGGAGTTCAATCGGCCGCGGCTGCGGGAATACCGACCATAGGCATGCGGACGACCCTCGGCCACGCCGACCTTGTTGCCGCCGGCGCGGTCGCCTCCGCCAGCGCCTACGACGATCCGGAGCTGCTTGCTCGCCTCGCCGCCGCCATGGCATGGTGAGGGCCTCATCCAATAACCGTGATCGGCTCTTGCATTGACCGGCCGCACGAACCGCCGCACCATGGCTCTTTCCTGATTTGAGGCGCTCGCCGTGACCGGACTGACCCATCGCCAAGCCGAAATCCTCAACATCGCGCGCGCCTCCGGCCGGGTGATGGTCGAGGAGCTCGCGCGCCGCTTCGAGGTCTCGGCGCAGACCATTCGCAAGGATCTCAACGATCTCTGCGAACGCCGCTCGCTGACCCGCATCCATGGCGGCGCCATCATCGCCTCCGGCGTCGAGAATCTCGCTTATGAGGCGCGCCGTTTCGTTGCCGCGGAGGAGAAGAAAGCGATTGGCACTGCGGCCGCGTCGCTGATCCCGAACGGCTGCTCGCTGTTCATCAACATCGGCACCACGACGGAGGAGGTCGCGAGCGCGCTCACCTCGCACGAGGATCTGCTCGTCATCACCAACAATCTCAACGTCGCCATGCTGCTCTACCGCCATCCCCGCATCGAGGTGGTGGTCGCCGGCGGCACGGTGCGGCGCGCCGACGGCGCCGTGGTCGGCTCGACCGCGACGCAGCTGATCGGCCAGTTCAAGGTCGACTACGCCATCATCGGCGCCTCCGCGATCGACGAGGAGGGCGCGCTGCTCGATTTCGACTATCGCGAGGTGCAGGTGGCCCAGGCCATCATCGCCAACGCCCGCAGCGTCATGCTGGTCGCGGACTCGACCAAGCTACGCCGCAGCGCGCCGGTCCGCATCGCTCATATCAGCCAGATCCAGACCTTCGTCACCGACCAGGAGCTGCCCGAGCGCCTCGCCACGATCTGCCATAGCAAGGGCATCGAGGTGATGGCGGCGATGCCGAAGGCGGCGGACGAGATCGATGATGCGACGGTCGAGGCTGCGCCGGACGCGGCGCCCCAAGCCGCGCCGGTGGTGCGGCTGCGCTAGGATTTTATGCGTCGTCCCACGGGTTGAGCAGCGGGACGTCGAATGCCGCAAAATCCTTCACATTGCGCGTGACGAGCGTGAGGTTGCTTGCGAGCGCGGTTGCGGCAAAGAAGCCATCCATGACGGACAGCGCAACGCCGCTTTTGCGGCTCTGCGCCATCAGGTCGCCCCAGCGTTCCGCCACCACGTGGTCGATCGGCAGGGTGCGCCCGGCAAAACGCTCCGGCAGATCGTGGGAAAGCCAGGCGGCCAGTGCTGCGCGCCGACGGCCGTCCTCCAGCAGTGCGATGCCGCGGCGAAGCTCGGCGATCGATGCCACGCTGATGAACGCACGATCCTCGTCGATCGTATCAAGCCATGCCAAGACTTTCGGCGAAGGCGCCGGCCTCTGGACCTCCGATAGCACGTTGGTGTCGAGCAGTAGGTTCACGGCATCTCGTCGCGCGGCGCGTCGTGCACGCGTTCAAGCTCGAGGTCGGCGCTGCGCAACGGCGAAGCCAGCAGGAATTCAGCCAGGGTGCCTTTGCGCGTCGTCTTGCGCGCCCATTCCTCGGCGGAAACGATCACCGCATTGGGCTTGCCGTGTCGGGTGATGATTTGCGGGCCCGTCTGGGCACGGTCGATCACCTCCGAGAGCCGGGCCTTGGCGTTGGCAAGCGTCCAGGAGTCGGTCGCCGGTGAGCTAGTGCTGCGTTCTGTCATGCAGTTCAAGACCAATATGACTAGTCCGACTATAATGGTCGTCGACGACCTCAAGAGCAATGGTGCTGCCCGAAATCTCTTGAAGCTGCTCATTTCATCATCCCCACCGCCCAAGAAAAAGTTCCGCCTTTCGCTTCCTTTCTCCTCTCTTTCATCTTGCTTTCGTTTTTCGCTGTGATCTAATCAAAAACGAAAGTAACCGCTCGACGGAACGAGCGGCCGCCGGGGGATGCGTCTGTTGGAGCGTATATTCGACCTCGCCATTATCGGAGGCGGTGTTAACGGCTGCGGCATCGCGCGCGACGCGGTGGGCCGCGGCAACAGCGTTTTCCTGTGCGAAATGAACGATCTGGCCAGCGGGACGTCGTCCTGGTCGACCAAGCTCGTGCACGGCGGCCTGCGCTATCTCGAATATTACGAGTTTCGCCTGGTCCGCGAGGCACTGATCGAGCGCGAGATTCTCTGGGGCATCGCGCCCCATATCATCCGCCCCCTGCGTTTCGTTCTGCCGCATCATTCGGGCCTGCGCCCGGCCTGGCTGCTGCGGCTCGGCCTGTTCCTCTACGATCACATCGGCGGCCGGCATCTGTTGCCGGCGACCCGTTCGGTCGATCTCAGACGTGACGAGGTCGGTCGTCCGCTGATCCCGAATCGCTACACCCGCGCGTTCGAATATTCCGACTGTTTCGTCGATGACGCCCGCCTGGTCGTGCTCAACGCGCGCGATGCCGCCGACAAGGGCGCCGAGATCCGCACCCGCACCCGCGCCAGCGAGATCCGCCAGGCCGACGGCATCTGGACCGTGAGCATGGTCGACACGCTGACCGGTGCCCGCTCGTCGATCCAGGCTCGCGCGCTGGTCAATGCCGGCGGACCCTGGGTCGAGGACGTGCTCGGCCGCGGTGCCGGCGTCAATGCCAAGGCCAAGGTACGCCTGGTGCAGGGCTCGCACATCGTGGTCAAGAAGCTCTACGACCACGACCGCGCCTACATGTTCCAGAACGCGGACGGCCGCATCATCTTCGTCATTCCCTATCAGGACGATTTCACGTTGATCGGCACCACCGACCGCGATTATGATGGCGATCCCTCCAAGGTGAAGGCGACGACCGAGGAGATCCAATATCTCTGCACAGCGGCGAGCGAATATCTGGCCAAGCCGGTGACGCCTGACGACGTGGTCTGGACCTATTCCGGCGTGCGTCCGCTCTATGACGACGGCGCCAGCGAAGCCAAGGCCGCCACCCGCGACTACGTGTTCGAGCTCGACATGCCCGGCGGCGCGCCGCTGCTGTCGATCTACGGCGGCAAGATCACGACCTATCGCCGCCTCGCCGAAGAGGCGCTGGAGCGGCTCGCGCCACATCTTCACAGCGCCAAGGCGCGCGAGGGCTGGACCGGCAAATGGCCGCTGCCCGGCGGCGACATGGGCGTGTCCGATGTCGAAGGCCTGATCGCGGAGCTCCAGCGCGGCTATCCCTTCCTCAGCCACGCGCACGCGCGGCGTCTGGCGCGCGCCTATGGCACCCGTGCCATCAAGCTGCTCGGCGATGCCAAATCGGCAGCCGATCTCGGCCAGCCCTTCGGCGCGACGCTGACCGAGCGCGAGGTCTGCTACCTCATGGCCAACGAATGGGCCGTCACCGCCGAGGACATCGTCTGGCGCCGTTCCAAGCTCGGCCTGCGACTATCTGCTGACGAGATCGCGGGCCTGGACGACTGGATTGCAACCCACGCCGTGCCGCAAAATCCCCTGCTGGAAGCAGGAGGACGCTCATGACTGTGACGCTCGATCACGTGACGCGCTCCGTCGAGGGAGTTCCGCATATTCGCGACGTCTCGCTGACGCTCGAGAGTGGCACGCTCAACGTGCTGCTCGGGCCGACGCTGTCCGGCAAGACCTCGATCATGCGGCTGCTCGCCGGTCTCGACAAGCCGACCGCGGGCAAGGTGCTGGTCGACGGCAAGGACGTCACCGGCGCCGATGTGCGCCAGCGTTCGGTGGCGATGGTCTACCAGCAATTCATCAATTACCCATCGCTCACGGTCTATGAGAACATTGCCTCGCCGCTGCGCGTGCAGGGCAAGCCGCGCGCGGAGATCGAGAAGCGCGTCGCGGAGGCCGCAAGGCTGCTCAGGCTCGAGCCGTACCTGAAGCGCACACCGCTCCAGCTCTCCGGTGGCCAGCAGCAGCGCACTGCGATCGCGCGCGCGCTGGTCAAGGGTGCCGATCTCGTGCTGCTCGACGAGCCGCTCGCCAATCTCGATTACAAGCTGCGGGAGGAGCTGCGGACCGAGCTGCCGCGCATCTTCGAGGCGTCCGGCGCGATCTTCGTCTATGCCACTACCGAGCCGACCGAGGCGCTGCTGCTCGGCGGCAACACGGTCTGCATGTGGGAGGGCCGGGCGCTCCAGATCGGCGAGACGCCCAACGTCTACCGCCGGCCGCAGACGCTGCGGGTTGCGCAGGTGTTCTCCGATCCGCCGCTCAACCTCGTCGGCATCGAGAAGAAGAATGGCTCCGTGCAATATGCGGGAGGCATCGCCGCGCCGGCGTCTGGTCTCTATTCGACGCTGGCCGACGGCGCCTATCGCGTCGGTTTTCGTGCGCATCAGCTTGCGCTCGCCAATGGCGAGACTGACCGCCACGCCTTCCATGCCACGGTGACGGTGACCGAGATCACCGGTTCGGAGAGTTTCGTGCATTTGACCCGCGACGGATCGAATTGGGTTGCGGTGCTTCACGGCGTGCACGAGTTCGAGCCCGGCCAGACCATCGATGCCGTGCTCGATCCCAACGACGTTTTTGTCTTCGATGCTGCTGACCGGCTGGTCGCGGCACCGGGCAATTCTTGAGGGGGATGCGCCATGGCCCGCATTGACCTCGTCGACCTCGCCCACTCCTACGGCGGCAATGATGCGCCGCAGGACAGCTTTGCGCTGAAACCGGTGACCATGACCTGGCGGCAGGGCGGCGCCTATGCGCTGCTCGGGCCGTCCGGCTGCGGCAAGACCACGCTGCTCAACGTCATTTCCGGCATCATCACGCCGTCCCGCGGAAGAATCCTGTTCGACGGCGACGACATCACACCGCTGTCAACCCAGAAGCGCAACATCGCCCAGGTGTTCCAGTTTCCGGTGATCTACGACACCATGACGGTGGGGCAGAACCTGGCGTTTCCGTTGAAGAATCGCGGCGTGCCAAGGGCCGAGATCGACAAGCGCGTCGCCGAGATCGGCCGTCTGCTCGATCTCGAACCCTATCTCAATCGCAAGGCCACGCGCCTCACCGCCGACGCCAAGCAGAAGATCTCGCTCGGCCGCGGTCTCGTCCGCTCCGACGTTGCCGCCGTGCTGTTTGACGAGCCCCTGACGGTAATCGATCCCGAGCTGAAATGGCAGCTCCGCTCGAAGCTGAAGGCGCTGCATCGCGAGCTCGACCTCACCATGATCTACGTCACCCACGACCAGACCGAGGCGCTGACATTCGCCGATACCGTGGTCGTCATGCATGACGGCCGGGTGGTGCAGAGCGGCACGCCGGCCGAGCTGTTCGACAAACCGGCGCACACCTTCGTCGGCTATTTCATCGGCTCGCCCGGCATGAACATCCTGCCGGCCGAGGTGAGGGGACGCGAAGCGCGGATCGGCGGCCATGTCATTGCGCTCAACCGCAGCTATGACAGCCTGCCGGCGGGCGCGAAGATCGAGATCGGCGTGCGTCCGGAATTCGTCGATGCGGTCACGCCGGCACCCGGCCTGCTGACCGCGAAGATCGATCGCATCGACGATCTCGGCCGCATCCGCTTCGCGCGCGTCCGCGTCGGCGATGCCAAGCTCGCGGCGCGCTCGCCGGCGGGCTTTACCAGCTCGGACGGCACGGCCGGGCTGAAATTCGATCCGTCGCACGTTCACGTCTATGCCGACAGCCTTCTGGTGGAGGGAGCCGCCTGATGGACAAGACCGTCAACCAAAAAGCCTGGTTCCTGGTAGCGCCGGTATTCCTGGTCGTCGCCTTCTCGGCGGTGCTGCCGCTGATGACGGTGGTGAACTATTCGATGCAGGACACCTTCGGCAACAACCAGTTCTTCTGGAATGGCGTCGGCTGGTTCAAGGAGCTGCTCGATCCCTCGACCGATCTCGGCGGCCGCTTCCTGGCCTCGCTCGGGCGCAATCTGTTCTTCTCGCTGGTGATCCTTGCCATCGAGGTGCCGCTCGGCATCGTCGTCGCGCTGTCGATGCCGCGCCAGGGTTGGACGGTGGCGGCCTGTCTCGTCATCCTCGCACTGCCACTGCTGATTCCGTGGAACGTGGTCGGCACGATCTGGCAGATTTTCGGCCGCCCCGACATCGGCCTGCTCGGCTATGTCCTCAACGCCATCGGCATCGACTATAATTACGTCTCCAACGACATCGACGCCTGGGTCACCGTGATCGTGATGGACGTCTGGCACTGGACCAGCCTGGTTGCGCTGCTCTGCTATGCCGGGTTGAAGTCGATTCCGGAGGCCTATTACCAGGCCGCGCAGATCGACGGCGCCTCGCGCTGGGCCGTGTTCAACGCGATCCAGCTGCCCAAGATGAACCGTGTGCTGCTGATCGCGGTGCTGCTGCGCTTCATGGACTCGTTCATGATCTACACCGAACCCTTCGTCGTCACCGGTGGCGGGCCGGGCAACTCGACCACCTTCGTGTCGATCGAGCTCGTCAAGATCGCGCTCGGCCAGTTCGACCTCGGCAAGGCCGCCGCGCTGTCGCTGGTCTACAATCTGATCATCCTGATCGTCTGCTGGATCTTCTACACCGTCATGACCAATGCCGGCGCCGAGCGCAAAGTCCAGGCGGAGAGCGAGCCGGCGGTGGATTTCAAGGCTTCGGCCGGGCTCAAGCCCGTGCCCGCACTCAAGCCAAAGGAAGGAGTGGCCTGATGCACTCAATTCCCGGCCGCCGCGTCATCATGGCGCTGTTCCTGGTCTTCCTGCTGCTGCCGATCTACTGGCTCGTCAACATGAGCTTCAAGACCAACGCCGAGATCGTCTCGACGATGACGTTGTGGCCGCACGCGCCGACGCTGCAGCACTACAAGCGCATCTTCACCGACGAGAGCTGGTATTCCGGCTATATCAACTCGCTGGAATACGTCGTCCTCAACACCATCATCTCGATCTCGGTGGCGCTGCCGGCGGCCTACGCGTTCTCGCGCTACCGCTTCCTCGGCGACAAGCATTTGTTCTTCTGGCTGCTGTCGAACCGCATGGCGCCGGCGGCGGTCTATGCGCTGCCGTTCTTCAACCTCTATTCGGCGATCGGGCTGTTCGATACGCCCTGGGCGGTCGCGCTCGCGCACTGCATCTTCAACGTGCCGCTGGCGGTGTGGATCCTCGAAGGCTTCGTGTCCGGTGTGCCGCGCGAGATCGACGAGACCGCCTTCCTCGACGGCTATTCCTTCCCGCGCTTCTTCATCAAGATCCTGGTGCCGCTGATCGCAAGCGGCATCGGCGTCGCCGCCTTCTTCTGCTTCATGTTCTCCTGGGTCGAGCTGCTGCTCGCGCGGACGCTGACCTCGGTGCAGACAAAGCCGATCGCGGCGATCATGACGCGCACGGTGTCGGCGGCCGGCATGGATTGGGGCTTGTTAGCTGCCGCAGGCGTGCTCACCATCATTCCGGGCGCGCTCGTGATCTGGTTCGTCCGCAATTATATCGCGAGCGGCTTCGCGCTCGGCCGGGTCTAGGCGCATGATCCCGAAAAATGGAAGCCGGTTTTCGGACCAGATCATGCGCAAGGAGTAGGGCTTATGGAATCCATCGCATGGATGGCCTGGACGCTGCCGACCGCGATTTTCTTCGCGGCGCTCGCCTGCACGCTCGCCGTGATGACCTGGCTCGCCGCGGTCTATCCCGAGGCCGAGCGCGTCGGCGTGCTGCGCATTCCGACCACGCGCGGCGATCGCCTGTTCATCTCGCTGATCACGGCTGCGGTCATCCATCTCTTGTGGATCGCCTTCGTCGGCACCGACGCGCTGGCCACGCTACCAATCGGCGAGGAGGGCATTGAGATTTCGCGCCTGTGGCTCGCATCAGGAATTTCGCTTGTCACGGCCGTGCTCATTTTTCGCACGGTCTAGCTCGCGAAGGGACGGCCAGATCCGGGAGCAACCCGGGCCTGTATAAAGTTTGTCGCTGCAACGGAGGAACAACATGCGGCAGTTTAGGAGAAGGGAACGTCCATTGACCAAGAGCAATTTTCTGACCATGTCGAGCGCCGCCGCGCTTATCGCGGTGTCGTTCGCCGTCTCGGCGCCGGTCCGCGCCGCCGACGACGCTGCGATCCAGAAGTGGATCGCGGAATTCCAGCCCTCGACGCTGTCGAAGGAAGACCAGAAGAAGGAGCTGGAGTGGTTTGCCAAAGCCGCCGAGCCCTTCAAGGGCATGGAGATCAACGTCGTCTCCGAGACCATCACGACCCACGAATATGAGTCGCAGACGCTGGCCAAGGCGTTCTCCGAACTTACCGGTATCAAGCTCAAGCACGACATCATCCAGGAAGGTGACGTGGTCGAGAAGCTGCAGACCCAGATGCAGTCCGGCAAGAACGTCTATGACGGCTGGATCAACGACTCCGATCTGATCGGCACGCACTTCCGCTACGGCCAGACCATCGCGCTGTCGGACTACATGACCGGTGAGGGCAAGGACGTCACCGACCCCATGCTCGAGGTCAACGACTTCATCGGCAAGTCCTTTGGCACCGCACCGGACGGCAAGCTCTATCAGCTGCCCGACCAGCAGTTCGCCAACCTCTACTGGTTCCGCTACGACTGGTTCACCAACCCCGACTACAAGGCCAAGTTCAAGGCCAAGTATGGCTACGAGCTCGGCGTGCCCGTGAACTGGTCCGCCTATGAGGACATCGCCGAGTTCTTCACCAACGACATCAAGGAGATCAACGGCGTCAAGGTCTACGGCCATATGGACTATGGCAAGAAGGACCCCTCGCTCGGATGGCGGTTCACCGACGCCTGGCTGTCGATGGCCGGCAACGGTGACAAGGGCATTCCGAACGGTCTGCCGGTCGACGAGTGGGGCATCCGCATGGAAGGCTGCCGTCCGGTCGGCTCCTCGGTCGAACGTGGTGGCGACACCAACGGCCCGGCCGCGGTCTACTCGATCACGAAGTATCTGGACTGGATGAAGAAGTATGCTCCGCCGCAGGCGCAGGGCATGACTTTCTCCGAATCTGGTCCGGTGCCGGCGCAGGGCAATATCGCCCAGCAGATGTTCTGGTACACCGCCTTCACCGCCGACATGGTGAAGCCGGGCATCGCCGTGATGAACGCGGACGGTACGCCGAAGTGGCGTATGGCTCCATCGCCGCATGGCGCGTACTGGAAAGAAGGCATGAAGCTCGGCTACCAGGACGCTGGTTCCCTCACGCTTCTGAAGTCGACCCCCGCGGATCGCCGCAAGGCGGCCTGGCTCTATCTCCAGTTCATCGTCTCGAAGACGGTGTCGCTGAAGAAGAGCCATGTCGGTCTCACCTTCGTCCGTGAGTCCGACATCTGGGACAAGTCGTTCACGGAGCGAGCGCCGAAGCTCGGCGGCCTGATCGAGTTCTACCGCTCGCCCGCGCGCGTGCAGTGGACCCCGACCGGCAACAACGTGCCCGACTATCCGAAGCTGGCGCAGCTCTGGTGGCAGAATATCGGCGATGCGTCGTCCGGTACAAAGACGCCGCAAGCTGCGATGGACTCGCTTGCCGCAGCTCAGGACTCCGTCATGGAACGCCTGGAGAAGTCAGGCGTGCAGGGTGCTTGCGGTCCGAAGCTGCACAAGAAGGAAACGGCCGAGTACTGGTTCGCCAAGGCCCAGAAGGACGGCACGATTGCTCCTCAGCGCAAGCTCGCCAACGAGAAGCCGAAGGGCGAGACGGTCGACTACGACACGCTGATCAAGTCGTGGCCGGCAACCCCGCCCAAGCGCGCCTCGCTGCAGTAAGATACATCTCATAACCACGAAAGGCCGGGAGAAGTCCCGGCCTTTTTTCTTTTCGCCTGGCGCACCGCGCTCTCGATTCCCCTCCGCTGTCATCGTCCGCCTTGTGCGCACTTGCGCACTGGGGCGGACGATCCAGTACGCCGCGGCCCCTCGATTGAATCGCTCTGCCGGTGGTTACTGGATGCCCCGCCTGCGCGGGGCATGACAGCGTATGATTTGACGAGATTACTCCGCCGCCTCGGCCGCTTCCAGCGCCGGATAGTCCGTATATCCCTTCGCGTCGCCGCCGTAGAACGTGTTCTTGTCCCAATCGTTCAGCGGCGCACCCTTTTTCAGACGCTCGACCAGATCGGGGTTGGAGATGAACGGCTTGCCGAATGCGATCAGATCGGCGGCGCCGGCATCCAGCACCTTGGTCGCGAGATCGAAGTCGTAGCCGTTGTTGGCGACATAGGCGCCGGAGAAGCGCTTGCGCAGGCCCGCATAGTCGAACGGCGCGATGTCGCGCGGGCCGCCGGTGGCGCCCTCGACGACATGGAGATAGACCAGCTTCAGGGCGTTGAGCCCGTCGACGATATGGTCGTACAAGGCTTGCGGGTTTGAATCCGAGATATCGTTGGCCGGTGTCACCGGCGAAATGCGGATGCCGGTGCGATCGGCGCCGGCCTCGGCGGCAACTGCCTTCGAAACCTCCAGCATCAGCCGCGCGCGGTTTTCGATGGAGCCGCCATAGGCATCTAGGCGCTTGTTGGTCCCGTCCTTGGCGAACTGCTCGAGCAGATAGCCGTTGGCGCCGTGGATCTCGACGCCGTCGAAGCCGGCTTCCAGCGCATAGCGCGTCGCGCGCTTGAAATTGTCGATGATCCCTGGAATTTCGGAAAGCTCGAGCGCGCGGGGCTCGGAGACGTCGGCGAAGGTGCCGTTGACGAACGTCTTGCCCTTGGCGCGGATCGCGCTCGGCGCCACTGGGGCGGCGCCATTGGCCTGAAGCGCAACATGCGAGATGCGGCCGACATGCCAGAGCTGGATGAAGATCTTTCCACCGCGCTCGTGGACGCGGTCGGTGACCTTGCGCCAGCCGGCGGCCTGCTCCTTCGTGTAGATGCCCGGCGTGTCCTGATAGCCCTGGCCCTGCTGCGAGACCTGGCTCGCTTCGGTGATCAGCAGGCCCGCAGAGGCGCGCTGGCCGTAATAATCGGCGGCGAGCGGACCCGGCACGAAGCTGCCGGGCACGGCCCGGTTGCGCGTCAACGGCGCCATTACGAAACGGTTCGCAAGCGTGATCGGGCCGAGCTTGTAGGTCTCGAACAATTTGGTCGGACGGCTCATGGGATTGCTTCCAGGCAATGAGAGGTCCCGAACACTTGTGCATTGCGGCAACCAGTGCAAGGGAAGAGCCATACGGAAAGTGCAGGCGAGCTACGCGGCAAGGTCCGCGTAGCATAATTCATGTGCAATTTGGGCCACGGCAGCGGGTTTTCGCTGCCGCCCCATCGAGGCTCAGTTCGCGCCGAGGAAGTCGCGCTTGCCGATCTCGACGCCGTTGTGACGCAAGATGCCATGGGCGATCGCGGCGTGGAAATAGAAGTTCGGCAGCGAGAATGCGCTCAGGAATTGCTGCCCCTTCATGGTAATGGATTTGTCGGGACCGGCCGGGAACGTGACGTCCTTGGCATCGGCGCCCTCGAACTGCTCCGGCTTGAACGATTTCACGTAGTCGATCGTCTTTGCCAGCCGCTGCTTCAATTCGCCAAAGCTCGTCTCGGTGTCGGGGCTTGAGGGTACCTCACTGTGGGTCAGCCGCGCGCAGCCTTTGCCGGCGAAATCGCTGACGAGCTGGATCTGTTTCGAAAGCGGCAGCATGTCTGGGAAGAGGCGGGAGCCGAGCAGGACGGCGGGGTCGACCTTCTTGGCCGCGCAATGCGCTTCTGCCTTGGTGAGCAGGCCGATGAGGCTGTTCAGCATTTGCAAATAAGCGGGGACGACGGCGTCGTAAAAGGACATGTGATGCTCGCTTCAATGGTGGGGGATATCAGGAGAAACCTGAGCCCCACACATGGGAGCGTCATGGAAAATTACAATCGCGCGGGCGGCCCGTGCAGTGCGAAAATTCTCTTTGGCTGTCATCGTCCGGCTTGACCGGGCGATCCAGTACTCCGAGGCGTTAGTGATTAAGCCGAGAGGCCGCGGCGTACTGGATGCCCCGCTTTCGCGGGGCATGACAGCGAGGGGCGTTCTACCGCACCATGCCCGCCGGCTGCGCCTGCGCCGTGCCGCCGCGCATGCGGGCGAGCAGCTCGGCGGTCGGCCAGGAATCGGCGGGCAGGCTGTACTTGATCTGCATCGCCTTCACGGCGGCGCGGCTCTGCTGGCCCAGCACGCCGTCGACCTTGCCGACGTTGAAGCCGGCGCGGACCAGGAGCAGCTGCAACTCCTTCAGCTCATTGAACGGCAGTTGCGCGACCGGCGCAGACGGCTTGCGCATCGGGGCCGCGCCCGCAATGCGCGAGGCGAGATAGCCCGCTGTGGTCGAATAGATCAGCGAGTTATTCCACTCGGTGTAAGCCGCGAAATTCGGATAGGCCATGAAGGCCGGCCCGGTCCGTCCCATCGGCAGCAGCACGGAGGCCGCGAGATTGTCGTTCGGCAGCGGCCGGCCATCGGGATAGGTGACACCAAGCTGCGCCCATTTCGAGCGCGGCTGCTGCACCGAAAGATCGGTCTGATCCCATGGCAGGTTCTGCGGCACCTTGATCTCTTCCAGCCACGGCTCGCCGCGCCGCCACTTCAAGCCGTTGGCGATGTAGTTCGCGGTCGAGCCGATCACGTCGGGTCCGCTGCGCAAGAGGTCGCGCCGTCCATCGCCATCATAGTCGACGGCATAGTTGACATAGTGCACCGGCAAAAACTGCGTCTGGCCGAGCTCGCCGGCCCAGGAGCCGATCATTTCCTCGGGCGAGAGATCGCCGCGATCGATCACCTTCAGCGCGGCGATGGTCTCGTTCACGAACATCTCCGAGCGGCGGCAGTCATAGGCCAGCGACACCAGCGATTTCAGTGTCGGCAAATTGCCCATGTTGGCGCCGAAATCGCTCTCGAGGCCCCAGAACGCGGCAATCACCGCCGGTGGCACGCCATATTCCTTCTCCGCGCGCGCGAACGCGGCCGCATAGGTCTTGATGTGCTGCTGGCCGTTCTGCATGCGATAGGGCGCCGCCATGCGGCCGGCAAATTCGGTGAAGAGCTGGCCGAACACGCGCTGGCCGCGGTCGCGGTTGACGATGCCCTGGTCGTAGACGAGGTAGGGCGAGGCCTGCGCGATCGTCCGTTGCGACACGCCGGCGG
Organism: Bradyrhizobium sp. CSA207; assembly: GCF_029051685.1. Lineage (GTDB taxonomy): Bacteria > Pseudomonadota > Alphaproteobacteria > Rhizobiales > Xanthobacteraceae > Bradyrhizobium. The sequence goes on from NZ_JAACFT010000053.1 coordinate 21,210, forward strand.
CAACCGCCTGTTGCTTCACGTCGGCCAGGAAGCGATCGAAGCTCGCGCCATTGTGGCACGACGCCGCGCGGGGCGACGGCGCAGTCGCCTTGGGCACGGCGGGCTTTGCCGGTGGCGGGAGGAATTGGGCGGAAGCAGGAAAGGAAACAGCGACAAGGACAACGGCCGCGGTCGCGAGGCGTGTTTGGAGCATGGGGTTTCCGGCAGGGAGAAGGGCGCGGTGGAATCTCGCGAAAGCTTATGTGAAGTGGGCGCCTCAAACCATCCCTTCGTCATGGCCGGGCTTGTCCCGGCCACCCACGCGTTTCGGTCCTTGCATCGACGAAGAACGTGGATGCCCGGGACAAGCGCCGGGCATGACGGAAAAGCAACGTTGAACATAGCCGCGGCTCCGCGACGCACCATGAAACCTTGCGGGCTGGCCCGGGTCATCCCTACCTCAACAGCGCCGGCCCGCCGCGCCTCCTGCGGCCACGGCCGGTCCGGGAGACGGCCATGAACTATCTTCGTACCGCAATCCTCCTCGCAGGCCTCACCGCCCTGTTCATGGGCGTGGGCTATCTGATTGGCGGCGCCGCCGGCGCCGTGATCGCGCTCGTCATTGCGGCGGCGACCAATCTCTTCACCTACTGGAACTCCGACCGCATGGTGCTCAGCATGTACGGCGCCCACGAGGTCGACCGTGCCAGTGCGCCGGAGCTGGTCGGCCTCGTCGCGGAGCTTGCCGGCCGCGCCGGCCTGCCGATGCCGCGCGTGTTCCTGATGGACGAGCCGCAGCCCAACGCGTTCGCGACCGGCCGCAATCCCGAAAATGCCGCGGTTGCCGTCACCACCGGCCTGATGCACCAGCTCAGCCGCGAGGAGCTTGCCGGCGTCATCGCCCACGAGCTCGCGCATATCAAGCATCGCGACACGCTGCTGATGACCATCACCGCGACCATCGCCGGCGCGATCTCCATGCTCGCCCAGTTCGGCATGTTCTTTGGCGGCAACCGCGACAACAACAACGGTCTCGGCATCGTCGGCTCGATCCTGATGATGATCCTGGCGCCGCTCGGTGCCATGCTGGTGCAGATGGCGATCAGCCGGACCCGCGAATATGCCGCCGACAATCTCGGCGCACGCATCGTCGGCCAGCCGATGTGGCTCGCGTCGGCGCTGGTGAAGATCGAGAGCGCCGCACATCAGGTCCCGAACTTCGAGGCCGAACGAAACCCTGCGACCGCGCACATGTTCATCATCAACCCGCTGTCGGGCCACGGCGTGGACAATCTCTTCGCCACCCATCCCTCGACGCAGAATCGCATCGCGGCGCTCCAGCAGCTCGCGGTCGAGCTCGGCGCGCAGGCGACCGCGTCGATCGGTGCCAATGAAAACTATCCGCCGCGAAGCCCGTGGGGCCGCTCGTCGCCGAGCGGCAATTCACGTGGCTTCTCACGTGGTCCTTCACGTGGACCTTGGGGCTGATACGGACCTGGCTGGAAATAGCGTCCCGCTTTGTGATCTGGCGCACACAGGGGCGTCCGGGCCGATGCTAACACCGCTGCTGGACTATTGCGTCGAAAGGGGATGCGTGGCCGGCCCGTCGCCGGCCACGGCCGAAGATGACCAAAGCTGCGGTGCCATTGCTGATCGTCCTGGGCGTGCTCATCGGCCTGTCCACGCACACCGTTGTCAATTGCGGTGACGAGGACGAGCCCGACATCTGCTCGGCCGTGATCGGCTTCTCGCCGCTCCGCGGCTCGCTGATCGCCTTCGCCTATGAGGGGCGCGGACGGATCGCGTTGCGCCATGGCGACCACCGGCGGGCGGCCGCCGATTTCGACGAGGCCATTCACCTCAATCCCAACCGCGCCTCGCTCTATCGCGACCGCGGCCTCGCCCGCCAGCAGAACGGGGAGCCGGAGCTCGCTATTGCCGACTACGACGAGGCGATCGCGCTCGATCCCAAGCTCGCCGCGCCCTATCGCCAGCGCGGCCTTGCGCTCGCTGCCAAGGGCGATCTCGACCGCGCCATCCTGAGCTACAACACGGCGGTCCGCCTCGACCCGTCGGATGCGCAGGCCCGCTTCGATCGCGGCCTGGCGTTTCTCGCCCGCGGACAGGCCGACGACGCGCGCGCCGATTTCGGAGCGGCGCTGGCGCTGCCGGCCGGCAAGGACGGCCGCACGCGCGATGCGGCCCGCGCGAAGCTCGCCGAACTCTCGAACGCCGAGCCGACCCGCGTCGCCGCGCCGAGAAGGTGAAGATCTAGAGGCAAGCTCGCCGCTTGTCCCTCTCCCCTTGTGGGAGAGGGTGGCTCGCCGCGAAGCGGCGAGACGGGTGAGGGGTCTCTCTCCGCGCGCACCGTCCCACAGTTGAGTTCGCGGACAGAACCCCTCATCCGGCGCCATAGCCGAAGCTTCGCTTCGGCGTTCTTAAGAACGGCGGCCGCAGGCCGCCTATGCCACCTTCTCCCACAAGGGGAGAAGGAAGAAAGCACCGCGACTACTTCGCCTTCTTCGCTTTCTTTGCCTTCGCCTTCTTCACCGGCTTCTCCTTTGCCGGCTTCTTCTCCACCACAGGCGCGCTCGCCGCGATTCGCATCGCGCGCGCGTAGCTGTCGGCGACGTTGTCGGCGGACATCTGGAGGCGCCTGGCAGCCGCGGTGGCCTGCTCCATGGTGGCCTTGGCCATCGTCTTGAAGCGGATGCTCGTGTCCTTGCCCTTGGCCTTGGCCGCCAGCGCGTTGAAGCGGTCCCGCCGCTCCTTGGCACGGGTCATCAGGCCGGTATGTGCTTGTCTGGCCAGTTGCCGAATCACGACATCCAGGTCGGCGTCCGCCATGTTCTTCTATCCTCTTCGAAACAGTTACCAAATCGATGCGCGGGACTATGCAGATCAGGCCCCGCCTTGGCAATTCCCGGACCTGCGTCGTCCGCATCTTCCGGTTTACAAAATAAAAAGGGCCGCGCTGGTGGCGCGGCCCGGGACGTGCTTTGGCGCAGGAGCGCTCGATCGTCCTATTTCAGCGAGGCGACCGGTCCGCTCGACGCAGCCTGCGGGTCGGGGTCGAAGCCGAATACGCCGACCAGATATTTGTAGTAGTCCGGCATCTTCTCCCTAAGCGCTTCGCGGGACTTGGGATCGTGGAATTCGCTCTTCCCGGCCAGGAAGATGCTGGCGGTGACGGCGAAGAACTCCATGTGATTCTTCAGCGCGTAGGCCTCCTTGGGCAGGAAGTCCTTGGACTTGGCATGGACGTAGTAGGCCCGAACGCCCTTGTTGTCGTAGCCATCGGGCAACAGCCGGGCGTGATAGGCGTGCAACAGCTCGTGCAGCAGCACGGCTTCCTTTTCGTAACGCATCATGTCCGGCCGCAGCATGATCACGCCGAGCCCGGAATCGACCGCGAGATCGACGGCGTTCGGATTGGTCCATTGCTGCTTGTCATGGTCCCACACGGTCAGCATGCGCGGAACGCGGCGCTCGACGTTCGGGGCGACCCGGCCGTAACACGCGGTTGCGGCGCCCTCGTCGAGGCAGGCCAGCTCGCTCGCGACGATTGGCACGGTACGGAAGAAACGCAGCACGCGCGGCGACAGGCCGGCGCCTTCGACCACGTCGATCTGGCGCTTTAGATTGTCGGTGAGCTTGTCGACATCCTTGCGGTCGCTGTTCTCCGACAGATCGAACATGTAGCCGCGATAGCTCTGGAAGCCCGGCGGCAATTGCTGGGCCGTTGCGTCGGCTTCGAGCGGCCCGGCATTGGACGGATTGGCGAAGAGCGCGCCGATAATGGTCGCGGTCAGCAGCAGCGCAACGCGCATGATGAACCCCCTGGTGTCACTCTCGCGCGGCAGAATAGGCCATCGTCGTTTGCGAAAAGTGAGTGAGGCGAGACTAAGGCGCCGATGTTGAGGCGTGCTTAATCGTTCGTTGCAGAGCGCAGGGGGCAAGTTAGTCCCGGGTTAACCAAGGAGGGTATCCCGGCTCGGCGCTTCGGCGTAACATCAGGGGATGGGCACCAAGGCCCTAGTCAAACAGCCGGAGGAGGATGCCATGTATGCCGCCATCCGTCAGGCCAAGGCAAAAAGCGGGAGCGCGGAAGAGCTGGCGCGCCGCATCAAGGACGGCGCCGTTCCGATCATCAGCGACGTCGACGGTTTTCGGGCCTACTACGTCGTCTATGCCGGCGACGACACGGTGACCGCGATCTCCATCTTCGACAAGTTCGAGCAGGCGGAGGAGGCCAACCGGCGCGCGATCGCCTGGATCGAGAAGGATCTGGGCCCGCTGCTCGCCGGACACGCAAGCGCCGCCGCAGGCCCGGTGATCGTGCATACGCTGGCGTGACGCACGTCGCGACTCTGCCATCTTCTCTGCTGTCATGCCCCGCGAAGGCGGGGCATGACAGTACGCCGCAGCGTCTCGGTCCAATCATAATCGCCGCAGAGTACTGGATTGCCCGCTTTCGCGGGCAATGACACCGGAGTGCGTGGTGCCACTCATCCACGCCTCTTCACAACTCCCGTGCATTCGAAAACGCAAACGAGCTCACCCGCCGCGTGGTCTCGTCCAGGATCAGCGTGCGCGTGATCGGCGGCTCGGCGCGCTGGGCGCAATTTTCGCGCTCGCACAGCCGGCAATTGACGCCGATCGGCGTACCCTCCGCCTTCTCCAGGTCCATGCCGGAGGCGTAGACGAGGCGTGCGGCGTGACGCATCTCGCATCCGAGGCCGATCGCGAAGCGCGGTTGCGGCAGCGGGTGCGGCGCCACAGGCCGGCGCACCATTTGCGCGATCGAGAAATAGCGCGTCCCATCGGGCAGCTCGATCACCTGCTTGAGCAGACGATCCGGCGTGTCGAAGGTCGAGTGCACGTTCCATAAGGGACAGGTGCCGCCGAACTTCGAGAACGGAAAGGTGCCGGATGAAAAGCGCTTCGACACGTTGCCGGCATTGTCGACGCGCAGCAGAAAGAACGGAATGCCGCGCGCGTTCGGCCGCTGCAGGGTTGTGAGCCGATGGCAGACCTGCTCGAAGCCGGAATTGAAGCGCTGCGCCAGCAGGTGAATGTCGTAGTTGAGCGCTTCGGCTGCGGCCAGGAAGGCCGGGTAGGGCATCATCACGGCGGCCGCAAAGTAGTTGCCGAGCGTGATGCGGAACAGACGGCGCGGTGTGTCGTCCAGCGGACCGGCGCGGCCGATGATAGCCTCCAGATGCTGCGCGCATTCGCCGAGCCCGAGCTGGAAGGCGAGCTGGAACGCGCGGCCGGCCGGATCAACCAGTTCGGAGATCAGGAGCTGACGGCGGTGGCGGTCGAAGCGCCGCAATGTCTCGCGCATCACGTCGACCGGCATGATGCGGGTCTGGATCGAATGTTTTTCCCGCAGACGCGCGGCGAGCGCCGCGTAAAGCCCCTCGGCCGGCACGTTCAATTCGTCGCGCAAGGTTTCGGCGGCCTGCTCGAGCTCCGGGAAATAGTTGCGGTTGGCCTCGATCAGCTCGCGCACGCGTTCGACCGGATTGGCCTCGTAGCGCGTGCCGACGTCGCGGTCCGCCATTTGCGCGGCCGCCAGCGTCTCGCCCTGGCGCGCCTCGGTATAGGCCGCATAGAGCCGTTGCAGCGCATGTGTGACGCCGGGGCAGAGCTCGGCGAGATCGCGCAGCTCCTGTTTGGGCACGTCGATCTGGCGGAACAGCGGATCGGAGAAGATCTCATTCAGCTCGGCGAAGAAGCGGTCCTCGTCGGCCGTCGCCAGGTCGCGCAGGTCAAGGTCGTAGGTCTCGGCGAGCCGCAGCAGGATCTGCGCGGTCACCGGGCGCTGGTTGCGCTCGATCAGGTTGACATAGCTCGGCGAGATCCCGAGCCCCTCGGCGACCTGGGTCTGCGACAGCCCCAATTGCTGCCGGATCCGCCGGAACCGCGGGCCAACGAACAGCTTCTTCCCGGAATCGGCGGCCATTTAGGGGCTCTCCAGTGGAACTAAGGACAGACTTCATGACCTATAAATTAACAATCTTTACAAAGTGACATCTATTACATGTACTGATGTTACATGACATCACCATTCAATTACAAGCCCACTGTACGAACTTCGCTTTCTCGCGTTTAGCTCTCGACACGCATTTCGCAATGCACTGTCAAGATTGTCGAACGTACGAAGGGATAGGATATGAACTTCCAACCGCGCGGGATCAGCGACCAAGCCATTCAGGGACCGGCGTCGTATCAGAGCGAGGTTGAGGCGGCCGAAGCGCTCCTCAAGAAACAGCCGACCTGGAACGGCGTCACCGCCGAGGCCGTGGCGCGCATGCGTCTGCAGAACCGCTTCAAGACCGGCCTGGACATCGCCCGCTACACCGCGGCGCTGATGCGCGCCGACATGGCGGCCTATGACGCAGATCCCACCAAGTACACTCAGTCGCTGGGCTGCTGGCATGGCTTCATCGCCCAGCAGAAGCTGATCTCGATCAAGAAGCATTTCGGTGGCAAGACCGATCGCCGTTACCTCTACCTGTCTGGCTGGATGATCGCCGCGCTGCGCTCCGAGTTCGGACCGCTTCCCGATCAGTCGATGCACGAGAAGACCTCGGTGCCGGCGCTGATCGAGGAACTCTACACCTTCCTGCGTCAGGCGGATTCCCGTGAGCTCAACGACATCTTCCGCGCCCTCGACAAGGCGCGCAAGGAAGGCGACAAGACCCGCGAGAAGGAGCTGATCGAGAAGATCGACAACTTCCAGACCCATGTCGTGCCCGTCATCGCCGACATCGACGCTGGCTTCGGCAATGCGGAGGCGACCTATCTGCTCGCCAAGAAGATGATCGAAGCGGGCGCCTGTGCGCTCCAGATCGAGAACCAGGTCTCGGACGAAAAGCAGTGCGGGCACCAGGACGGCAAGGTGACCGTGCCGCACGAGGTGTTCCTGGCGAAGATCCGCGCCTGCCGCCACGCGTTCCTTGAGCTCGGCGTCGAGGACGGCATCATCGTCACCCGCACCGACTCGCTCGGTGCTGGTCTGACGCAGCAGATCGCCGTCAGCCACAAGCCGGGCGACCTTGGCGATCTCTACAACAGCTTCCTGGACTGCGAGGAAGTCACGGCCGAGAACGCCCGCAACGGCGACGTCATCATCAATCGCAACGGCAAGATGCTGCGTCCGAAGCGGCTTGCCAGCAACCTCTATCAGTTCCGCCCCGGTACCGGCGAAGATCGCTGCGTGCTGGACAGCATCACCTCGCTGCAGAACGGTGCCGACCTCCTGTGGATCGAGACCGAGAAGCCGCATATCGAGCAGATCGCCAAGATGGTCGACCGCATTCGCGAGGTCGTTCCGAACGCGAAGCTGGCCTACAACAACTCGCCCTCGTTCAACTGGACGCTCAACTTCCGCTGGCAGGTCTACGACGCGATGAAGGAAGCCGGCAAGGATGTCAGCAAGTACAACCGGGCCGAGCTGATGAAGCCGGAATACGACGAGACGCCGCTGGCCATCGAGGCCGACGAGCGCATCCGTACCTTCCAGGCCGATTCAGCCAAGCGTGCCGGCATCTTCCACCATCTGATCACGTTGCCGACCTATCACACGGCAGCTCTCTCGACTGATAATCTCGCGAGGGAGTATTTCGGCGAGCAGGGCATGCTGGGCTACGTGAAGAATGTTCAGCGCCAGGAGATCCGTCAGGGCATCGCCTGCGCCAAGCATCAGAACATGGCCGGCTCCGATATCGGCGACGACCACAAGGAATATTTCGCCGGCGAGGCTGCTCTGAAGGCGGGCGGCGCGCACAACACGATGAACCAGTTCGGCTAACCGGGCAGCAGGAGACTGACAATGACCAAAGGCAGCAATTTCTGGGTGATCGGCGGTGAGTTCGGCTCGATGAACTTCCACAAGCTCGTGGAAGGCTCGGCCCAGGTGCAGGGTCCGTTCAAGACCCGCAAGGAAGCCGAGGACGCCTGGCGCTCGGTCTCGGAAGAGAACCGCCACAAAGCCGGCGTCCGCTTCTCGATCGTGGAAGAGCCGTCGCGGGTCTCGGCCTGACCGCTGCCTAAACTAACAAGAAAACGTCCAAGGACGGATGGTCCCATCCGGCGCAAGCCGGGTGGGATCGTCTGCTTTTGGCACACAAGAGCGGCCTGTGGGCACCGTAAGTATCTGGATTTATGGACCCTTTGCGGACGTTGTGGTTGCTGATAGGTTAACGGAGGTGAGTGAGGACGAGGCCGACAATGTCAGAGCCTGAGACCAGCGGGACCCATCCCGGCCAGCCGCGCCCGGTGCGGCTGCGCGACGTGCTGCTGCGTGCGCGAATCGAGGCTGCCGACCGCACCGGCGTGGTCGTCGATCTCAGGGACGCCGAGGTGGCGCGGCTGGAGATCCTGAACGACGCGCTCGATCCGCTGTTCGCGCAGGTTCCCGAGCAGATCGACCTGTTCGACCGCGGCGTCAGCCAGGGCGACACGCCGCGGCTCTGGATCGACGTCGTCGCGCACATCGTGATGGGGCGCGACAAGCGGATGTACCGCTTCGTCCAGGACAGCCGTTTCGGCCGCATCGTGCTGGCGGAATCGCACGACACCGCCGTGATCGTCGAAGCCGTGACCGACTATGTCGCGCGCCGCATGATCGAGCGCGAGCATGCGATGGTGGTCCAGCCTGAGCCGAAGCCCGCGATCGCCGAGCCGCCGCGCCGCTCGCGCCTCTGGCCGTTCGTGTTCGGCTTCATCCTCGGCGCAGCCGCTCTGTTCGGCGTCGCCGTGCTGGCGGCCTTGCGGAGCTGGTAAGACGTCGTCATTGCGAGAAGCGAAGCGACGAAGCAATCCAGACTGCCGCCGCGGAGAGATTCTGGATTGCTTCGCGGCGCTCGCAATGACGGCAGAACTAAATCAACCGCGCGTGCTTGATCTGACGGATCTGAAATCCATGATCGAGGCTGCGCACCGTCTGCTCGCAGCGCCAGCCGGCATTGTCTTTCTCGATCGCGAACAGATTATACGCAGCCGCCGGATAGCGACCATGCGCCAGCGCGGAAGCCGACGGCACGCCGACCGCAGGGATCTTGCCGTTGGGGCCGTCGAACCACATCGTCGAATGCACATGGTCGTGCCCGTGCAGGATCAGCTCGACACCGTGGCGCTTCAACAGCGCCAGCAGATCGGCCGCGTCGGTCATCCGCTTCTGGCGCGCGTCGGACTTCAGGGGATGATGAACCAGCAGGACGCGAAACACGTCCTCGGCCGCGAGCTGCGCGAGCATCTGCTCCAGCGCAGCGAGCTGGTCGCGCCCGAGCGTGCCCGTCGCCATCAGCGGCAGGGTCGGTACGGCGGTGGACAGGCTGATCAGCGCCACCGGCCCACGCCGGCGGACAGCCGGGAAAGCGGCGGCGCCCGGCATGTCGCCGGCGATGTAATGCAGGAACATCTCTGCGAAGCGGTGCGACGTCGCGCTGACATAGGCGTCGTGATTGCCGGGGATGGCGCTAACGCGGTCGGGCGGGCCGACGCCTTCGAGCCAGGCCAGTGCCGGCGCGAATTCAGCCTCCAGCGCCAGATTGACGAGATCGCCGGTCACGGCGATGTGGTCGGGCGCCTGTGCCTGCAGGTCCGCGACCAGCATGTCGAGCACCTCGCGGCGCTGGTACTTGTGGCGGTTGCGCGTCCAGTTGACGTAGCCGAGCGCGCGTTTGCCGGCGAGCTCCAGCAGCCGCGGCCGCGGCAACGGCGGCAGATGCGGGTCGGACAAATGGGCAAGCGTGAAAGGTGCCATGGCGCGCGGTTGCCTCGCTATTCGCCCGCTGTAATGGCAAGGTCGCTCGCAACGCGCAAGGGAAGCCTAAAAGGGGACGTCAAGGGAGCCTGATGGGGGATGGTCTGAACCGCATACGACGGAAGTGCGAGCCGCTGCTGCGGCGAGTCCTCCATGCCTATTTCCTGCTCGTCCGCGGCATGACCCTCGGCGTTCGCGCCGTGGTGCTGGACGCCGACAACAGGGTGTTCCTGGTCAAGCACAGCTACGTCGCCGGCTGGTATCTGCCGGGCGGCGGCGTCGACCTGGGCGAGAACATCGAGCAGGCGATGCGGCGCGAGCTCAAGGAGGAGGGCGATATCGATCTCACCGGCGAGGCCGTGCTGCACGGTATCTTTCTCAACAGCCACGTCTCCCGCCGCGACCATGTCGCCGTCTACGTGGTCAGGCATTTCAAGCAGGATCGCCTGCCGCAGCCCAACCGCGAGATCGTCGAATGCGGATTCTTTCCGGCTGACGCGCTGCCCGAGGGAACCACGCCCGGTACGCGGCTGCGACTCGCGGAAGTGCTCGGCGGCGCGCCGCTGACTGCGACATGGCGGTGAGGGCAGTGATCTTGCGGCCGTCCCGGAGGTTCTATCGACTTTGCAGACAAGAGTGGGTACGATTGATGAATCGCACAAAATTTCAATTGCCGGGTTATCTAACGTGACCAGTCAAATTTCGGTGGTCAGCGAGCGGGCTGCTCTGCCTGAGCTCGAACTCACGATTTTGATGCCGTGTCTGAACGAAGCCGAGACGCTGGCAACCTGCATTACCAAGGCGCAATTGTTCCTCAGCCGCGCGAGCGTCGCCGGCGAGATCCTGATCGCGGATAACGGCAGCACCGACGGCTCGCCAGACATCGCAAGAGCGCTTGGCGCGCGTGTCGTCGACGTTCCGATCCGCGGTTACGGCGCGGCGCTGCGTGCCGGTATTGCCGCAGCTTCTGGCCGTTACATCGTGATGGGAGATGCGGACGATAGCTATGATTTCGAGCGGCTTGGCGCCTTCCTCGAACGGCTGCGCGCCGGCGATGATCTGGTCATGGGCAATCGTTTCAAGGGCGGAATCGAACCGGGAGCGATGCCGTTCCTGCACCGTTATCTCGGAAATCCCGTTCTGAGCTGGTTCGGTCGGCTCTTCTTCGGGGCCGGGCTCGGCGATTTTCATTGCGGATTGCGGGGCTTTTCGAAGGACGCGATTGCGCAGCTCGACCTGCGCACGACGGGAATGGAGTTCGCGAGCGAGATGGTGGTTCGGGCAACCATCGTTCGGCTCAAGATATCGGAGGTGCCGACGATCCTGTCGAAGGACGGAAGATCGCGGGCGCCTCATCTCAGAACCTGGCGCGACGGCTGGCGTCATCTGAAGTTCCTGCTGCTGTACTCGCCGCGATGGCTGTTCTTCTATCCGGGCGTGCTTCTCGTCGCTGCCGGAACGATATTGAGCAGCGTGCTTTTTTTCGGGCCGATCAGGATCGGAGGAATCGGCTTTGACATTCGAACGATGCTCGTCGCATGCACCTGCCTGATCGTGGGCATCCAGGGCATCTGCTTTGCAACCATCGCTCGCAGCTTCGCCGAGAACCTGAATCTTCTTCCGCCCTCTGCGCGTTACGGTCGCGTCCTCGAAGCCTGCACGCTCGAGTTCTTCGTCTTTGGAGGTGCCGCGATTTTCGTGATCGGGGTTGCCGGCCTGATCACGGCCGTCGTCCAATGGGGCGAAGCCAATTTCGGGCCGCTTGACGTTTCGAGTCTGCTCCGCGTCGTGGCGCTGTCCACGACGGCGATTACGGTCGGGGCCCAGTTGGTATTCACCGGGTTCCTCTCCGGACTGATGTCCATCAAGCATTCCTAGCGTCTCATGCCCGCGTTCTGTCCCGGGCCCGCGGAGAGTAGATGAAGCCTGTCAAATTTGCGTTCGGCTTGATCTGCCTGCTGATCCTCGCCAGCAACATTCGCATGATGTCGCATTGGACTGAAGCGCGCGGCGTCTGGGACGACGTCTGCTATTTGCGACAGGCTCACCTGTTTCAGCTGTACGGGATCGGCGGGCTCGACACGGACGCGTCCCGGGATGAGGATCACTACCTGCAAGGCAAGCTGAAGGAAATCGGTTTTCCGGCAGGAAACCGAGCACCCTGTCATCCACCGACGTCCAGCGGAAAATATGTGCTGCAATATCCGCCGGGCACGGGGTTTGTGCTCGCGCTGTTCCCGCAGGGCCATCAGGTGGTGCCGCTCTATATCGGCGCCAGTCTGATCGTCTGCGGCTTCGCGCTGCTCGCCATCTTCCATGCGCAGTCGCTGTCGTCGGCTCTGGGGGCGGGCGTCTTTGGCGCGCTCGCCGTGCTCATGATGATCAACCCGGCAAAGGACAGCTATTCCGTTGCGCCGACAATGGCGGTTTGCGCGGTCGTCGGCTATCTGACCGCCCTGTGGCTGATCAAGGCGAAGCGCAATGTCTGGTTGGTCCTGCTGATCGGTCTCCTGCTCGGATTGTCGGTCAATCTCAGAGTACCGAACCTTGTGCTGGTTGCGGGCTACGTCCTGTTTCTGGGTATCGCCTTCCTCCGCTCGCGTACGGCCGCGACGTTTGTACGGGGATTGATCTTTGGCCTGGCCGTCGTCGTCGGCATGGTGCCGACATTGATCGCCAACGCGATCAACGCCGGGAATCCGTTTGCGACGACCTATAGTCCGGACGATGCCACTGCGCCCGAAATCAATCTCGAGGTACTGAACCGGTATCTGCACGATATGCAGTTCGGGCTGATCCTGCTCACGGTTGGCTCGGCTGCCTGGCTGTTGCGGACCGGCCGGGGCGGAGCACGCCAGGTCGCCCTCGTCGTCAGCGGCAATCTTCTGGTTAACCTCATCTTCTTCCTGAGCCACCCGACATTCACGCACTATTACCTCGTTCCGATCGCAATGCTCTCGGCGTGGAGCTTGTGTTTTGCCGGCGCCATGCAACCACGCGAATCCGGGGAACAGGCTCCGCTCGGGCAGGCCATGCATGTGTGAGCCGGCAGCATAGCTCGATGGACCTCACCGTTCCCAGATGCTATCCCGCCCGATGATATGACCGATCTCTCACTGACCATCCTTCCCGAAGCCGCCGGCGACGCCCAGGCGATCGAACGGCTGCACGAACGCACCTTCGGCCCCGGCCGCTTCGCGCTCAGCGCCTATCGCATCCGCGAGCATGTCGACCATCTGCTCGAGCTGTCCTTCACGGCCCGCATCGGCACGCTGCTGGTCGGCTCTGTCAGGCAACTGCCGGTGCTGGTCGGCGAGACGCCGGCGCTGCTGCTGGGGCCGCTCACGATCGAGCCGCCGTTCCGCGGCCGCGGGGTCGGCCGGCTCCTGTTGGAGCGGGCGCTGAAGGATGCCAGGGAAAAGGGCCACGCCATCGTGCTGCTGGTCGGCGACGAGCCCTATTACGGCCGCGTCGGCTTCAAACAGGTACCGAAGGGGCGTGTCACCATGCCCGGCCCGGTCGACGCCGCCCGCATCCTGGTGTTCGAGCTGGTCGACGGCGCGTTCGAAGGCGTGTCGGGGCCCATAGGCCCCGACTGGAGCAAGGCACGGGGGTAGGATAGGGCGGGTGCCGCGGCTGTCGACTGTCGGGTTGGAAGCAAAGAGCCCCTGCTTGATCGGACACTACGGCTTCCGTGAAAGTTTTCGGACCGGCCCGAGATCGCGGATGATGTCCGGCTATTGTAGAAGAGAGGGCCTGATCCGGGACACTTAGCTCTCTCGGCAGCCCGCTAGCCGTATTCCCTGATAGGATCGCGCGGCTATGTCTAAAAGGCGTTGGCTACTGTGAAGTACTTTACATCCCTGTGTTCTTGACCCGGGCTAAGATGGCAACGGCTTCTTACTTTGAAGGAGGCATCCGATGCTTGCGGCAATCAAATGGAACTCCCGATATAGCGCTCGCGAATGGGTGGTGACGGCTGGAGCACTTGTCGTCCAACTCAGCGCACTGAATGCAAAACGACGGAAGGGTGAAAGCAAACGAAGGCGGCCACTCTGGAAGCACTTCGACGACACCCATCGTTGGGACTCAATCTCGGAGGAATGGGTCCCCAACCACGATCGATGATCGTGCAACGCATTATGCGTCCCTCGGCCGATTTTCCGAGATATCAAGATCCATCTCACTGACGGCCCCGCTTCGGTACACCCAATCCTGGCACCTTCGTCGTCGTGGGTGATGTCCGTTGGCGCCGCTGAAGGGGACGTGCTGGAACGACGTCGAGGTCGATGCGAATGACCCTTTCGGACCAGTCGGCTTACCAACACAGTCAACTGTTGTTGGATAACTGGCTCGCTTGTCCATCCACGTGCTTCTGAACGGCGTGCGTAAGGGCCAGCGTGCGGCCGTTTAGTTAGTGCCGGAGCAGAGGGCATCCGCAGAGCATTTTTGGTTTTTACAAATGCACCAAGACTGATAGCAAACATGTGGGATATTGCCATGTCTTCCATCAATCCAACTCTCCAAGTGTGGCATCTCATACAATCGCATCGTGTGACGGCAGTGATCTACGTCGCGGCAAAGCTGGGCATACCGGAGCTGCTGCGCGATGGACCTCTATCAGCCAATGAACTCGCAAAATCGACTGGTGCGGACAAACAGGCGCTGAACCGCCTGCTCGTCGCGCTCTCGACCATAGGTATTTGCGCTGCCGCGGGCGAGGATCGATATTCACTGACTGAACTGGGCGCCGTTCTAGATGGCACCGCCGAACAGTCCTTCAAGGCCTGGGCGATCTTCGAAGGCCAGATGCTTTATAGCCGATGGAATGGCCTGCTGGATTCAATCGTGACAGGTAAAACCGCCGCGCAGCTTCAGGGGGTCAGCGACAGTTTTGAACTGATGGCGCGCAACCCAGAGGCTGTCAGCATCTTCAATGCCGCTATGGTAGACGTGACACGCTTCGTAACACCGGATGTTCTACGTGCATACGATTTTGGCGGGATTACTCACCTGATGGACGTAGGAGGCGGTTCTGGCGAACTCATCGGTGCCATTGCCAAGCAGTACCCAAGCATCCGGGGGACTGTCTTCGATCTTCCCCGGTGCGCTGAATCGGCGATTAGCCATTTGGATCACATGGGCGTCAGTGGCCGAACCAAGTTCTTGTCTGGTGATTTCTTCCAAACGGTCCCGACCGGCGCAGATGCCATCATCATGAAAAGTATCATTCACGATTGGAACGACGAGCGCAGTCTGAAAATTCTTGCAAATTGCCGCCGAGCGCTACCCGAGAACGGAAAATTGCTACTGGTCGAACGAATATTGCCGGAGCTCCCGAGCGTCAGCGAAGAACACAGGGAGCAGGCGATGAGCGACTTGAATATGCTCCGCGGCCCGGGAGGCCTTGAGCGAACGGAGAAGCAATATAACCGCTTGCTTGATCACGCCGGATTCCAGCAACTGGCAGTCCTACCAGCAGGCCGGTTCGGCGTGATCGAGGCGCGGGTCCGTTGAGGAACGATGCTCCAAGTCGCAAACTCCGCATTGACAGTGTCAATTCGTGGGTCGATGCGGTTGTTCGGCACTACAGGGACCAAGGTCAAATGTACGAGGAGCGGCGGACCTAATCGAGGCCCGCAGGCCTCGATTAGATCAGCGGCTAGAACTTGAAGTTGGCGAATGCCCGCACGCCGATGCCGGGCATCAGCACCTCGTCCTTGCTGTAGGACACCGAGTTGCGGATGTTTTCGTTCAACAGATTGTTGCCGACGAGGCCGACCAGCATCTCGCGCGCGCCGAATGCATTCGGGTTGAGCTTGGTCTTGTAGCTGACCTCGGCCTTCAGGAGGTTGTAGCCCGCCGTCGGCGTCTCCGCGATCACGGCGACGTTGTTCTGCGCGAAGGCGTGCAACAGGTTGATGCGGGCGAGCCAGTTGTCGTCGCGCCAGAACACGCCGCCGCCCATCCGCAAGGGCGGAATGCGCGGCACGTTGGTGCCGTCGGTAAAGGTGGCGCGGACCACGTCGAGCTGGTTCTCGATGCCCCAGATGCCGCCCTGGAACGCGCCGACATCGAGCTGCGACTGGAATTCGCCGCCGCGGAAGTTGGCATTCCGCTGCGAATAGACCGCCTGGTTCAGCTCGGCATCGGGCGCGCCGCATGAGGCAAAATCACCGTCGCACATGACGCCGGTGAGGCGGCGATAGATGAAGTTGTCGAAGTGCGTGTAGTAGGCGGTCGCCTCGAACCGGAACGGTCCGGTCGCCTTGCGCAAGCCGATTTCGACGGACTTCGCGGTCTCGATGGTGAGGTTCGGATTGCCGATGTCGAAGGTCGCGGTCGCATCATGGCCACCGCGCGAGAACAGTTCGGCCGGCTTCGGCGCACGCTCGACATATTGCGCGGTGATGCTGCCGACCGTTCCGCCCGGCAGGTCCTGCAACAGGCCGATGCTACCGCTCTTCGGCGTGAACGACGGATTGCGGACGATGCTTGTCTGCGGCGTCCCGTCAGGCAGGAAGTCTGCCGGGAAATCGGGCGTCGACCCGTGCAGTTCGACATGTTCGATCCGGCCCGCGATCTGCGCCTTGGTCTGTTCGCTGAATTTGAACTCGTTGAAGACGTAACCCGCGACGCGGTAGTTTCGGTTCGGGTCCCACAACCCGTTGAACAGCGCGCCCGGATCATCCGGGCTCGGTGCCGTCAGTTCCTGGTGACCCGCCTGGAAGCCGAACGCGGTCGTCACCTCGGCAAAACGGGCGTTGAACGGCATCAGTTGCGTCTCGATCCGCAACTCTTCTTCGCGGTTGGTGAACGTCTGCCGGACACCGTCCGTTGTCGGGTCAGTGGGATCGGCGAGCCCTAGCTCGTTGTGGCGATAGTTGGTCGCTCCGGCCCAGAAACGGACCGCATCGATCGCGGCCGCGTCGGGATGGTATTCGCCCTTGATATTGATCTTGGTCTGATGCGCATCAATGCGCGTTTGGTGATCTGCACCGTCGATACCGGGAATATGATAGAGCGCATCGTTTTGCGTGATCGACGCGCCGATAAAGCCGCCCAGGAAAATGTAGGACCCGCCGATCGAGGCGCCGTCCGACTGCGCCGCCGAGTTCGGCTGATGGCTGCCGACCGGTCGTGTCTGGTCGAACAGGTACGGATAGCTCGGAATGTAATAGTCAGATGTTTTGCGACCATAGACGTCGGCATGAAACGCAAAATTGCCGGCGCCGGTATCGAGCAGCACGCCGCTCTCGACGGCGCGATCGACCGAGCTGAACGCGGAGCGCGTCTCGGCCGTGACGCAAGGCGATGTCGCAACGCTCGCAAGCGGGGCCTTGACCGGCAGGCCATAGCTTTGGAACGACGCGCCACAGTTCGGCAGCGCATCCGGAATCCGGTTGTTGGTCGCGCTCACGACGCCGCCGATCGAGGTCGATCCGTAGCGCAAGGCGGCCGGCCCGCGCACCACTTCCACCTGGTTGGTCGCGAGCGTATCGATCGGGACGAAATGATCCTCGCCGAGATCGGATGCGCCGCCCGCGTTGGTGCCGTTCTCGACGATGCCGACACGGTTGACGTCGAGCCCGCGGATGATCGGCCGGCTGGAGGCGCCCGGCGCGAAGCTCGAGCCGGTGATGCCGGGTTTCGAGAACAAGAGATCGCCGAGCTGACCGCCGCCCTCGCGGCGGATCTCTTCATTCGGCACCACCGTGACGGTGGCGAACTGGTTGGTCACGATCGGCAGCACGCCCTGCTGAGGTGCGGGGGACGGCGGAGGTGCCGGCGCGGCTTCCGCGGTGCGTTCGCGGTTGCGCGCCGGTGCGGCGCGGGTGACGCGGCTTGCGCTGCGGGACGGCACGACCGGCCTGCGAACGATGGGGCTCGGAGCCGTCACGGTGACGGCGGGAAGCTCGGCAGCCGGCTTGTCCTGGGAAAACGCCGGGGTGGCAGCGGCGCCGAGCAGGAGAAGGCTGGCTCCGCCAAGACCTACTCCGCCAAGACCTACCCCGCCAAGACTTACTCTGCCAAGGCGCTGCGCGCGTCGCAATTCAATTGTCATGGTTCTGATTCCAGTCAGGCGCCGTCCGGATATTGCTTGCTGATCCGAGGCGGCCTGCCGTCGCGGTGCGACGGAATTCGACTTCAACGTCTCCTGGGCGGTTGCCGGCACGCGGCGAGTCCAGGCGTGATCGGGCGTTGGAGATCAGGACGCGGGAGGGGCGCGCGGCTGGAACGCGGTGCCGGCCGATTTCAGGTGGACGAATTCGGCGTCGGTGGTGCGGTAGAGCAGCTCGACCGCTTGGGGCAGCAACAGCAGAGGCGGCGTCGCGAGCACGACGGTGCTCGCCATCGCGACCACAGCGCAGATCGCGCAATTGTCGTCGCCCGGCTGCTCGCGGTTGGGCCCCGAGGGGGACTGCTTCTCGACCGCGGCGCGGTCGATCGCAGCGGTCCCCTTGCTGCTGTCGCTCTGCTGGGACTGGGCGAGAGGTGTGGCCTGGGCGAACCAGTGGCTGTGGCCGAACGTCAGCGCGAACTGCACCAGCAGCGCAAAAAGCGCGAGCCGGGCGCCGTGCCTGATATTCGACCGGAACCACTTCATCTGGAAACGCCACCCCGCATCGTTAGGCGCCGATCCCCTCGGCTTCCTACGATGTTATATTGTAACATCGCAGCATCGATCAGCTTATGTCAACGGCGGTCAGGCGATCTCGCGCGTGTAGCCGCGCGATGTGTCGTTCGGGCAACTAGGGCACGATGGGTTGAAGTCGAATCGAGTTGGGCCAACAGCGGTGCTCTCTCCGTTCCCTCCCCCCTTGTGGGGGAGGGAACGGAGAGAGCACCGCTG
>NZ_JAACFT010000054.1 GCF_029051685.1 Bradyrhizobium sp. CSA207
CCCTTGAGTGAATCGCTCGCCGCGATCGCTCTGACGCTCGCCGACGCCGAATGCCCGATCTGGCTTGACTCGGCACTGTCAACGGAGCCGGTCAGGCGCTACCTTCATTTCCACACCAACGCACCGCAGGTTGCCGACCCGAGAGCTGCGATCCTCGCCTTGATCGGCAATGCCAGTTCCCTGCCGGCGATCGGCGACTTTCATCCGGGCGAGGCCGCCTACCCCGACCGATCTACGACACTCGTCGTCCAGGTGCCGGCGCTCACGGGCGGGTCCGCCGTCCGCCTCTCTGGGCCGGGGATCGAGACTACCGCAAGCGTCGCCCCCCGAGGCCTGCCGGACTGGTTCTGGCCGGCCTGGTGCAAGAATGCGGCACGCTACCCGCTTGGCGTCGACATCTTTCTCACCGACGGCCGCGCCGTCATCGGCCTCCCGCGCTCCGCCAAGGCCGCACAGTCATGATCACTTCCATTAAGGGCGGCGAAGCCGCTATTGCCGCCTCGCACCGTTCCCTCGCCAAGCGCCGGCGCGGCGACCCGGCGATCGCCAATCTCGGCGTTGACCAGATCCGCGAGCAGTTGTCGCTCGCCGTCGACCGAGTGATGAGCGAGGGTTCGCTTTACGACCCGGCACTGGCGGCGCTGGCGATCAAGCAGGCCGAGGGGGACCTCACCGAGGCGATCTACCTCTTGCGCGCCTTCCGGACCACACTCACCCGCTTCTGCTACGCCGAACCGGTCGACACGGCGGCTATGCTAGTGCGCCGACGGATCGCGACGACCCACAAGGACGTACCGGGCGGCCAGCTCCTTGGGCCGACCTACGACTATACCCAACGCATCCTCGATGTCGCGCTGATGGGAGAGGTGGGAAGTGACGACCTCTCCGATATCGATGGCATGGGCGAAGGGACAAACCAGGGTGGCACCGGAGATCCGAGGCCTGATACGACGGGGTACGTGTTTACGAAAGAATGTGGTGTGCTGGCGCAGGCCGACATTGTCGAAAGCGCCCAGCCGGACGCGGAAGGGCACGTCGCAGATATCACCCGCGACCCGGTAGTATTTCCGTCGCGACGAGACGAGCGGCTGCAAGCTCTCGCGCGCGGCGACGAGGGCTTCCTGATGGGGCTGTGCTATTCGACCATGCGCGGCTATGGGCGCAACCATCCCTTCGTCGCCGAGCTGCGTTACGGCGACGCCACCGTCGTCCTAACCATCCCAGAACTCGACATGCCGGTTGGCATCGGCACGATCCGTCTTACCGAATGCCAAACCGTGCATCTAACTACCGGCGATGGGGCGCTCCCGCCGCACTACACGCGGGGCTACGGACTCGTCTTCGGCCACGGCGAACGGAAGGCGCTCTCCATGGCGATCCTCGACCGGTCCTTGCGGTCCGCCGAACTGGGCGAGAGGGTCGCTTACCCGGCCCAGAACGATGAATTTGTCCTCTCACATTCCGATAGCGTCGCGGCCTCTGGCTTGGTGCAGCACCTCAAGCTCCCGCACTACGTCGATTTCCAAGCTGAGATGCAGCTGCTGGGGCAGATGCGGGCGGAATATGCGCAACGGCGCGCGAAGCCCGGTTCCGAGACTATACCCGGATCGGCCCCGATCACGGAGGCGCATTGTGGAGGCTGACCTCATATTTGATGATGACGCCATTGGATACAGCTTCGCTTATCTCGACGAGATGACGAAGCGGATGATCCGGCGAGCAATCTTGAAGGCGGTCGCCGTGCCTGGCTACCAGGTGCCGTTCGGCAGCCGCGAGATGCCCCTCCCTCCCGGCTGGGGCACTGGCGGTCTGCAGGTCACAGCGAGCATTCTCGGTCGGGATGACGTTCTTAAGGTGATCGACCAAGGCGCCGATGACACCACCAATGCCATCTCCATCCGCCAGTTCTTTGCCAAGGTCGCCGACGTCGTCACCACCGAGCGCACTGGGGAAGCGACGATCATCCAGACCCGCCATCGCATTCCGGAGCGGGCACTCACGGAGGATCAGATCATCGTCTTCCAGGTGCCTAATCCAGAGCCTTTGCGACGCTTCATTCCAGAGGAAGCAGTTGCTCGGAAGATCCATGCGTTCGGTCGCTACGGTGTGATGTATGTGCGGCTCTACGAGGATATTTCCCGGCTCGGTTACGTCGCGATGTCGGCTGATTATCCGGTCATCGTCAACGGCCGCTATCTGGCCTCGCCGTCCCCAATTCCGAAATTCGACAATCCGAAGCTTCACCGCAGCCGGGCACTCGCCATCTTCGGCGCGGGGCGAGAGCGACGCATCCACGCCATACCACCCTTCACCGATGTTAACAGTCTCGATTTCGTCGACCATCCATTCACCGTCCAGCATTTTGAGACGTGCTGCTCAGTTTGCGGCGCCCAAGACAGCTATCTCGACGAAATCCTCCTCGACGATCGCGGCACCAGGGCCTTTGTGTGCTCGGATACCGCTTATTGCGCCGAGCAGCGCGACAAAAGGATCGATGCATGAAACCGAGAGGGAGAGAAGTTCTGCGCGTCAAGCGTCTCTTCAAAACCTTTGGATCAGTGCCAGCCTGCAGGGCGGTCTCGTTCTCGCTACGTCAGGGAGAGGTTCTCGGCATTGTCGGCGAGAGCGGCTCGGGCAAGTCGACGCTGCTCCGCTGCCTTGCTGGCCGCATCCAACCAGATGACGGCACCGTCCTAATAGCCTCAGATGATTACGTCGTCGATCTCTGGGCGATGGACGAAGCCTCACGCGAGCAATTCGTACCGACAACGGTTTCACTCATCCACCAGAACCCGCGCGACGGATTGCGCCTCGAAATTAGCGCCGGCGGCAATATCGCCGAACCTCTGATGGCTGCGGGCGGCCGCCACTACGGCTCCCTGCGTGCGACGGCGCTGGAATGGCTTGAGAAGGTCGATATCGACGGGCGGCGCATCGACGACCTGCCGGAGGTGTTCTCAGGCGGCATGCAACAGCGGCTGCAGATCGCTCGCGGACTCGCTACCCACCCTCGCCTCGTGCTGATGGACGAGCCGACCGGCGGCCTCGATGTCTCGGTCCAAGCAAAGCTCCTTGACCTGTTGCGCAGCCTCGTCCTCGAGCTTGGCATTGCCGTTGTTGTTGTCACCCACGACATCGGCGTGGCGCGTCTGCTCGCGGACCGACTGATGGTGATGCAGCGCGGGCGAGTGATCGAGGAGGGGCTCACCGATCAGGTGCTCGACGATCCTCACCACCCCTATACGCAACTACTCGTCTCCTCCGTGTTGCACGTCTAAGGAAAGGGAGCGTCATGACCATCCTCGTCAGCGTCAGCGGTCTGTCCAAGACGTTTACACTTCATACTCAGGGCGGCACAGAAATCGACGTTTTCGACAGCATCTCGCTCGATGTCCGGGCGGGTGAGTGCGTTTGCCTGCACGGCCCCTCCGGGGCCGGCAAATCGACGTTGCTGCGCTCGCTCTACGCCAACTACAAGCCAGATGCCGGCCGCATCGCCGTCCAACACGACGGCGAATCGATCGACCTGGTCAGCGCTGAGCCATGGGAAGTGGTAGACATGCGCCGCCGCACCATCGGCTATGTCAGCCAGTTCCTGCGCGTCATACCAAGGGTTTCAACGCTGGATATCGTCGCTGAGCCGGCGATCGTGAACGGCGTTCCTTCAGAGGCGGCGTACGCTACGGGCCGTACACTGCTTTCCCGGCTGCGCATCCCCGAGCGGTTGTGGTCTCTGGCGCCTGCCACTTTCTCCGGCGGTGAGCAGCAGCGCGTCAATATCGCCCGCGGCTTCATGGTCCGCTACCCGGTCCTGCTCCTCGACGAGCCGACCGCTTCGCTCGATGCCGCCAACCGCCAGACCGTGGTCGAATTGATCAACGAGGCCAAGTCACGCGGAGCTGCCATCGTCGGCATCTTCCATGATGAGGAAGTACGCGAGGCTGTGGCCGACCGCCTATTCGAAGTGGGCCAGTCGCTCGTTCGCAAGCCTCGGCGCAGTACCGCAGCAAGGGAGGCCGCCGCATAATGCCCGAACCATCCTCGCCCCGCTACGCAATCTACTACACGCCAGCTCCGGAACACCCGCTAAGTGTGGCGGGGAGAGATTGGCGTGGGCGCGACGCGTATGCTGGAGGCTTGTCCAGAGCTCACGTTGAACTCACTGGAGGTTCTGCGCACCTGGCGCGCCGCACTCTGACGACCGCGCCGCGACGCGACGGCTTCCATGCGACCCTCAAGGCGAGCCATTTCAGCTGAAGGAAGAGTGTTCGGTTGAGGAACTGGAGGGGCACTCCGTAAGTTCGTGGCGGCATGGCCGCCATGCCCATCAGCCCTCTGAAGATTGAGTTGGTCGGCGGCTTCTTCGCCCTGGCTCCCGTGAGTTCGATCCCCACCCTGCGTGGCTTTGCCTCACACATCGTCGACGAGTTCGATCGCTTTCGGGCCCCTCAGCCAGGCCGACTTTCAACGGCGTTTGCGCGGGCCGCTCGATGATACTGAGACCACACATCTTGTGCGATGGGTTATCCTTATGTCTTCGATCGCTCTCGCTTCCACATGCCCCTGACCGATCGCGTTCCGGCCGAAAGCCGGGCCGACGTGCGGAAGAAGTTGGATGCGGTCTTCACGCCATTGCTCTTCGAAGACTACACCATTGATACTCTTTCCTTTTTGTTCAGGAACATTCCAGCGCAGGTTTTATCGTGCGGTCGCAGTTTGCCTTGGGTAGCCGTACCCTCCTCAAAGAGGCGGTATGAGCTCATGAGCCCTGCCCGCGGCCATCTGGTTCTCGTTGTTGGTCCCAGTGGAGCGGGCAAGGACGCCCTGATCGACTTTGCCCGTGCCCAATTGCAGTCCGATCTTAATTTTCATTTCGTCCGCCGGATCATTACCAGGCCTCCTTCCGTCGGGGAGGATCACGAATCTGTCGACCTCGAAGAATTTCAACGTCGAGCCAGCGCTGGCATCTTCGCCCTGCATTGGCAAGCGCAGGGGCTTTTCTACGGGATTCCTGCGGCAATCGAAGACCAACTCGACCATGGTAAGGCCGTGGTCGCCAACGGCTCTCGAGCGATAGCGCCTCTGGCCCGTCAGCGCTATACGCAACTACGTGTGGTCAATGTCACTGCACCGGTTGAGGTCTTGTCCAAGCGCTTGGCGGGACGCGGACGAGAAAGCGATTCATCATTGAAGCAGCGGCTTGCGCGAAGCAACCTGAATCCGGTCGACGGAACAGACGTGCTGCACATAGACAACGCCGGCACCCTGAACATCGCCGGTGAGCGGTTCATCGATGTGCTGCGGACCTGCCATCAACCAAGCACCGTCGCGAGCCCCCTAAGTGACGGAGTGACGGCCAGCAAGATCGATACAATGAGGGAGAGCAAAACAGAAAAAACCTGGTCACCGACAACTCGCCATAGGGCTTCGACCGCGCCCGTGTAATTTCGAGATCTACGCTGGGCGATCGTCGCGTTCCAGCACGAAGCCTCCGTCAAGCGGCAGAAGCGCTCAACATCAAGCAGTCGACTCTTAGTCGCCGCTTGCGCAATCTCGAATGCAAGTTGGGCAGCACTCTGTTCGAGCGCACAAATGGCGGTACGCGACCGACCATCCACCATTCGAATGGCTTTCGTTCTCCTTCGTCAGCAGCGAGGTCTTAAACTCTATCTCAGCGGGATCGATCGAAAGAATACCATATCATCAATGGAATTGACCCCCCGTGCTTCGCGGGCATCTGTCACGACCAGACGGCGGACAGTCCAGCCATGCCCGGCAAGGAACGGCAAGAACGGCAGAAAGTTTATCTCTCCGGTCGTCTCCCCAAGCGATGCCCGTGACAGATACGCATCCCAGGCTGGTTTCAATCCGGTCACCGACAAGACAAATGTCCCGATGTCGTTCCAGCCGTTCGGCGCGCAGGCATCGCCTTCTCGAGACTGTCGAACGGCGATCAGCGTGTCCTCTGCACCGAAAACATATTCGGCGTACGGTTGGGACAGCGAAGCAACGGGCAAGACGACTGTTTTGGGTGATGCCGCATGCAGCGATAGCGCACCGGAGAGCGTTTGCGGCGAAACGAAAACCTGATCTCCCCAGATGACAAGAAGACATTCCGCGCCGGACCAATTGTCATAGCACCCGAAGATAGCGTCACCCATTCCAATTGGCCTCGGTTGTACGCTGGTCGAAATGCGGTCCATTCTCGGGTCGTTCTTCAGGGCCGCGTGAAAGACAGCCTCACCGTCGGGGGAAAGCACGACATGGACGCGATCAACGATCTCCAAGACCTTATCCCGGAGCACTGACCAAATCGTCTCATCGTCATTCAACGACGCAAGAATCTTGGGACGATCGAGCCCAAGGCGAGTACCTCGTCCGGCCGCCGGAATGACCGCACACGATCTTAACTTCACAGAGCCACCGAGTTCTTGTTGGCGATCGTCGCATGCAACTTCGTCAAATCCGAGAAAAAGCAATCGACGATAGATTCAACTCCTCGATTGTTCACGCCGGCGACCGAAAGATTTGCGGCACGCGCGGCGATCACGCCCGATTCCGCGTCTTCGATCACGATCGATTCCGACTTCGTCAACCCGTTCCGTTGCAGACACAGGAGGAAGGGATCCGGGAAAGGCTTTCCCATTTTCACATCATCGGCGGAGACAACATCTTCAAAAACATCGAGGAGGTTCAGCGCGGCCAGGGCCGTCCGAACAGTAGGACCTGATCCTGATGTGACAAGAAACAATCTGTAACCCTCGTTCGCGCCTTCTCGCAAAAGCTCGCGCGCGCCGGGCAGAAGAGATAGTCGACCGCGATGGACGAGATTCCGATAACGCGTTTGCTTTTTAGCGCTAAGCCGCCGCACCTCGGCTTCATCGGCAATTCCGAGTCGCCGAAAAGCATCCGATGTCATAAGCCCCTTCAATGGCTCATACGAGAAGCCGGAAATAAGAGTAGGCCTCTCCTCCCGCACTACATCATAAAATGCTTCGGCATGAAGCGGCGCCGAATCAATAAGGGTACCGTCGAAGTCGAACAGGAAATTGCGAAAATGCGCTGGGTCGAGCATTCTCAACTCATCAATCCAACGAGATTTAACAATCCACGCTTCAATCGCCACCGCGATTCCGTGAAGCCTCTAAATGTGCGATAGAAGACAGGGAGTTCGGCGATCTCGACGTAATTTGCGATGAGCTGTTTGGACAGTGATGCCGGAGTCACCCTGACGGAGTCCTTAAGTTGAGCAAGACATTTCACATGTTTGCGTCGGTAGACCCGGAATCCCGTCAGCGGATCGGAAAAAATTACGCCAAATCGCATGACAAACAATAGCGTCAATAAGAAAGCGCCCGTACGGCTAAACCAGAACAGCAACTTTCGTTCACCGTAAGCCGCTCTCAAGGACAAATTGAACTGACGTCGACTCTGCGTCCTGGAGCCGTACACGGCGCCGAAGACGCTGTCCCGAAGGGCCGCGACACTCGTTTTAACATCGCGAAAGCGATATTCGCCATCACCTGTGAGGGTCACAAGGTAATCGGTATCGCCTTGGCCGATCCAGCTCATAACCTCGCTGACTTCGGGAAACGACCCGGGGTGGTGCGTGGTTTCAATCGAGATGCCAGGCGGCAACGTGTTTTTTTTGAACGGTATGACATTGAAACAAAGGCACACCTTGGAAAAGTCCGACCAGTCTATCTCAAGAAACTCCTCGACGAGCCCCTGTGCTGCGGACGATCGATTGAACAAGTCCATAAAGATTCGAAGTGAGGGCTTGTGTTTCACCGCACCATTATTTTCCCAGATCCCCAGCAGTTTTCGAACCAGCGCATAGCCATTGTGGACCTTGGGCGGATCACCGCGACCGAACTCGCCCGTTACCAGTGATGCGCCGCGATATGTCTCTGCTTTCACAAGCTTATCATCCGTAAAACGGAGCGCGTTAGCGAGAGTGCCCGGATTGTTGATGAAAACGTGGGTGATTACCTGATGCTGGTTTTCGCTATCTTTGGCGTGGTAGAGCGCCTGGTCGACGAGAATCTCCACCGTCCATTTCTGGATATCGTTGTCGGGCTCCAGATTCGTGACAAGCGCCTTCATCTCTGCCGGCGCTCGTCGCAGCGCATCACCAGCGATTCGATAACTCGGGAGCAAGGAGGAATGTTGGGTTCCAGGTCCGTAAACGATAATGTCAGCTTGCTCGATAGCGGACCTGGCTTCTGACGAAAGCTCAATGGGTGCTTCTCGTTGCTTGAGCCATGATAGTTTTTCAGCCAGGGAGGAGTTTGCTACTGCGTTCCATTCATCAGGCAAGATCGCTGACGCCAAAAAGACGGTATCGGCGATCGGAACCTCTGATTGTACACCGACAACGTCCGCTTCGCGCGGCAGTAGCTGGCCGTCTGCCTTCAGCCCAGCCAGAATCCTGTTTTCGCCATTGCTCACATTCACGAGCACCGCTTGGGAGTCGACCAGCCGGCCTGTCTCCCGCACAGCTGCATTGAAGTTCCGGCCATTCTCCAGATATGCGCCGGCGAAAATCAGATTTCCCACTGAACAGTCGCGAAAATCGAATGGCTCGGGGGAATTCTGAGCGTAGCCCAGAAAGATCCCTAAATAGCGACGGACCCCTGCCACCGTCGGCGGATAGAGCTTTTTGACGAGCTCGGCAAACCGCGGATCCAGCTCTTCATAGTTCTCCGTCTCAACAAAGGTGCGTAACGCAGATTCTTCGGCCGGGCCGAACTCTATCGGCAGCCGCAATTCGATGAGATTTCTAAGGGCGTACTGCTGATCAGAATACAGATCCAGTAAATAGGAAAGATTCTTACGAAAATCGGATGGTCCCAACATTCCAGGAATAAACTTGCGCAGTGCCCCAGTTGAGAGCCCATCGTCGTAGGCATTCACCAGCAAGGTCAAATCGACGTTTGACCGCCTGAGAAACTCCCGAATAATGGTTGCACTGCCACGCCCTCCGCAAAATAGCGCAACCTTGACCTGTTTATCGTGCGTCACCGTCATCATGGAGATCCAAGTTATTTCAAAGGTTGCTGCAGGACACCAAGTTGGATCAGTAACAGGCGAAAACCCAGATAGCAGACGAAGAGCAAGCGGTGGATCGAATCCTTGACGAGCCTCATGCTGCTGGCCCCGGACGTTCGTGGACGATGAACTATCTCGACCTCCATTATGTCGATTCCGGCTTCAAGGAGCTTACCCGTGATTTCGGTCGAAGAGTTCATCCCCTTGGCTTCGAGGTTTAGCGAACGAATTAGCGGTCCGCTGACGAGCTTACAGGCCGAGTTGAAGTCCTTGAGTCGGGTGCCGTAGATCAGATTGCATGCGATCCCGCTCGACCAAGTGCCGAAGCGTCTGAACGTCGTGTCCTTCTTCTTTCGGATTCCGATCGCGGCTGATGTTTCGTCCCGACGGAGCACTGACAGAAGTAGGGAGAGGTTCTCGATAGGAAATTGACCATCCGAGTCGATCAACAGCACCCAATCCAACAGTGTTGCCTTGATAGCTGCCGTCAAGGCTACGGCGGCACCCAAATTTTGCGTGAAATCGACCATCCGCAACTCGGGATTTGCCTTGGCTAGTTCCCGAAGTATCTCTCCGGTGTTGTCATCACTCCCGTCGTTACAAACGACGATTTCAAAATCGCCGATATCTGATGACTTGCGAAGAAACGCTATCCACGAATCCACCACATGGCGGATGCCAGCTTCCTCATTGTATGCCGGCGCCGCAATTGACAATCGAAGAGTATCATTCGGCGTGGACTGCGATGTCAGCCCTAGGCGTTCTCCGGACTGTTTGGCCATCTCTTTGCCGTGCTCAAGATACCGGCTGTATGTATGATAAGCGCCGGGCAATTGCTGAAATTGAGCGACCAGCCTAGATCTTGCTTTGCCTTTTCGATAGAGACGAACGAATCCTGATCGGCGGTCTGGTAAACCCACCGGTAAACGTGGGACAGCCGAAGGTAGGTTCTCGGGGAGTCCGGTTCCCAGGCCAGCGGCGAGGATCACAGGTTTCACGATTGGCTCCGTTTCTTGCTATCATTGTCGCCTGGCTTCACGGCAGGACTGCTCCGCCTTCGCGATGGGCCGTAGGGGCTTGAACAAAAACTGCCTGTGAGCATTCGGATCATCCCCGTCATTAAGGGGGGTTTCGAACGCAGCGGCGGCGACGTAGTCCGCCTGGTGGGCTCCAAAGGTGGCCATGACACTGGCTTGATCAAGATGATGCGGGCCCGTCGGCTCGATCAGTACCCACGCTTTGGCCAGATCGGCGCAGTTCTCACGCCCGAGCGCTTCCGCCGCGGCGGCGTTACTGCCGGAATAGGACACGGTCGGCCATGGTTGACCGAAGTGTGCTGGGCTACTGTCCCATGGTCCGATCAGAAATGGTAGACCTAGGGCGCGCGTTTCGAGCACAAATAGCAGGCCCGGCGAGCGGCCAGAGAGATCGACCACGGGGGTACTGACTTCAAGGCCGGCCGCACGAGCCTGGGCTCTGGCCGTGGCCAGATAGTCGTGGACCGGTTGCGAGAGCACCAATTGTCCACCGCCCGGCAAGGGTGTGACAGCGTTATAAGCGCGTAGATCTTTCACCTGATGGTGCGGCTTGAGCATGGCAGTATTGATCACTGATGCAGTGAGAAATTGTGCCAATACCGTCAGGGGCAGTAGGGTGGCGGCGCCGCGTCCCTGTTGCGCAAGAGGGCTCAGGAAGGTAACGACCGCGAGCATCCAGAACAAGGCGGTCATCGAACCGGCGAACCAGTAATTGAGATTGGAGCCCAGCGCGGACATGTGCGGCAGTACCAAAAAGGTTAACGCTAGAGCGATGCTGGTGGGAGTTTGGGAGCGCAGAACCAAACCCTCACGATTGAACATCGCGCCAAGGCATATGAAGGCTGGCACTAGGAACAAGCTCGAGGGAATGATGCTGATCGGATCGGTCCCCAGCAGCGCAATCGCTATTGTTAGGATCAACACCGCAGCAAGAGCCAGCGATGCGAGCAATTCGTGCGTAGGCCCGATGAGAATAGTGAGCAGAAGAGCTGTCGCCATTAACACAGCGATAGCGAGTTGCCCGCGACTGGCTTCGAGCCAGTCGATCCGAAGGATGAAGGATACCTCGTGCCGGGCACCCAGCAGGATTTCCAAATCGGCGCTGTTGACCATGCGGGTGACCAGCCCGGTGACACCGCGATCGATCCCGTAGGCGGTAACGATCAGTAGAGCGAGAGCGACCAGCGCTGCGCCAAGCAAGGGCAGCACCGACTTTCGGCGCAAAACGACGACATAGAGCATAACGAGGAGGGCAATGGCCGCAGCGGTGGTTGGCTTAGCCATGAAGCAGAACCAGCCGCCAATGCCGACCAGGATCCATCCAACGATCTGGCGGACGCGCCCTCGCCGATCGGCTAGCAACAAGCCGATCATTACCATCAAGACAGATTGAAAGGTGAGAGTGAAGTAGTTGGGGGTAAGTAACCACAAATGAAAGGCGACCAATGACAGGCTGGCGATTCCTGCCGATAGCACCGCCGCCTGTGGCCAGCCCACTGTCCAGAGGCGCCGGATCACAAGGAAGCTCAACATCCAGCCCAGCGCCATGGTGAGCGTGACGTTCGCCATCCGAAGCACAGCGATGTCGCGCCCTGCCCACTGATATGGCCAGTGATAAACGAAGCCAAAAAGGGACGGCGGACTATTGATTGAGTAGGCGAATGGGTTTGCGATGGAGTTGAGGTGGAAACCTTCGGCGCTCAGATTGAAACCGTAACTGCTGTAGTATAGCAGCCAGGCGAAAAGGATCGCCGTGGTTACCGCGGACAGAGCCAGCAAAGTCCGATCCCGCAAATCTGACAGCGTCCTTCCGTTGGCAAAGCGGTTACTTTTGGCATAGGCCCTTCCTGACAGTTTCATAGACGAGACCCATTCCAATGGATATCAGCCTCAAGAAGCTTTTAACTGGCCTGAGCCCCGCGATCTGCTCCCATAACTGGTAGGGTCCTCGGCGGGTGGTGGCATGAAGCCGATCCCGTTCACGAGAGGCCAGATCATCGGGATATTGCGGAACAGGAATCTGGTGAGCAGCGGCGGCTTTTGAATTTCGTGCAATCGAACTCGACCTTGAAGGATGGCGGGCGCGCATGCCCCTCCAGGCATCGAGCAACGGCTCGATAATCTGCTTGAGCCCGGCATTGTTCGCCAGCAGGCTGCACACATGACGCTCAAATACGCGTCCTGGCCCCTTGGGAACGACTAGGCCGAACGTATTCATCAGACCGCGGATCTGGTTGGACAGCTGGGTTGTCATCTTGAGCGTTGGTTGCGCGCTGCGACCAGCGTGCGAACCAGCGTTCTGTCAAAGCTCCACGGGCCGAGTACTCGGCCGCTGCCAAGGTCTACGTTGAATCATTCAGGAATGTTTGGTGGGTGAACGGCGTGGTTCTAAAATGCAAGCGCGGCCGGCTGTGAATTGCCGGGGTATCTCAGGCAGGTTGGCACGATCAACTTGGGTTTCTGCTTGTATGTTGTTCTTACGCCACGCGAACGCACCAACTCTGCTCTTGATCAGTACGAGCTGGCCGTCGATGAGATCGTCTCCGCCTGTAACGGTGATCTGCACAGTGCGCTTCGAGCGCTCATGCTCCTCAATGAGCAGTTAGAGCAAGAGCTGGCGCTTATGAGCGGGGTCCGTCCTCCTGACGAGTGGCTGCATTAAAGTGACATGTGCGCGGTGAGTGGAATAACCAGCGGGTCGTCTCGGTCCCCGCGTTGCGTGCTCCGGATTACGTGCACTGGATACTGGGATAGACTGGAGATTGCCAAGTAGCGAAAGCTGGCGCCGCGGTGCAGGAGACACTTGAAGCCGAGATGACGGAGACGCTGGGGGCGGAAAAAGGGGCGCGCTCTGAAGCCCGGCTTGGCTATCGCTCTGGCTACTACACGCGCTCGCTGATCACGCGGGTTGGCAAGATCGAACTGAAGGTTCCGTAGGACCGCCAAGGGCGGTTCTCGACCGAGCTGTTCGAGCGCTATCAGCGCTCGGAGAAGGCGCTGGTGGCGGCGCTGGCCGAGATGTACGTGCAAGGCGTCTCGACGCGGAAGGTGAAGCAGGTCACCGAGGAACTGGTGGGCCATTCCTTCTCGGCCTCGGCGATCAGCACCATCAACAAGCGGCTGGATGCCTCGCTGAAAGCGTTCTGCGAACGCAAGCTGAAGTAACCGTTTCCCTATCTGATCCTGGACGCCCGCTACGAACGGGTGCGAGAGGACGGCATCATTGCCAGCCAGGCGGTGCTGATCGCAATCGGCGTTGACTGGGAAGGCCGGCGCCAGGTGCTCGCGGTCGAGCTCGCCAACCGGGAGAGCCGATCGAGCTGGAAAGAATTTTTGGAAGCTCTGAAGGCCCGCGGCCTGCACGGAGTGGAGTTCGTGGTCTCCGATGATCATCCAGGGCTGAAGAAAGCTATTCCCGAAGTCCTCACCGGGGTGTTCTGGCAGCGCTGTTACGTGCACTTCCTCACGAATGCGCTCGACTATGTGCCGCGCAAGGTCGACGACGATTGCCTGCTGGAGCTGCGCTGGATGTACGAACGGCGCGATCTCACAGAGGTGCGGCGCGATCTCGCCGCCTGGCTTGCCAAATGGAGCGGCAAATACCCAAAGCTCACCGCCTGGGTGGAGGAGAACATCGAGGAGACGCTCACCTACTTCCGCCTGCCGCTGGCACACCGCATGCACATGAAGTCGACCAACATGCTGGAGCGGCTCAACGAGGTATCAGGCGACGCACCTATGTGGTGCGTATCTTCCCCAATGGCGAGAGCTGTCTACGGCTCGTCCGTGCGTTGACCGTCGAACGCCATGAGCCTTGGCTCGCGGACCGTCGCTAGCTGAACATGGATCTGTTGAAGGACCACAAGAAGGAGGCGTTACGCCAGGCGGCCTGACGATGCTCGGGCCCCAAAGGGATGGACGCCACCCCTCTCCGCCGCCGTCGCTCGCCTGCTGCGCTTCTGGGTGAGGCGAGCGACGGCGGCTCCGAGGGGATGGCTCGGCCGAATCCCATGATCGATTTTGCTGAACCTGACGCACAGAACTCTCTTCAGTCGCGGGGTTCGGCTGGATATGTCTGCTGCGAATTTGGGTTCGCCTGACCTCCTTCCTTAGGGCCCTTGGCTTACTGAGGGGCCTTAGTGGCAAACCCAGGCCCGCAGTTTGCAGTCCTCGTCGCCGGTCTCATTGCATCCGGCCAGCGCGCCTTGTTGCGATAGCTCCTCTTCAAATTCACCAAGTGGGTGGGACCACCACGCGCGTCCCAGCCGGCGTCCATTGCCTATGGCAACGGCGGCGCAAGCGTTGCTTTCGTAAGTTTCGATTTGGCAATCCGAGCCGCCCTTGCGGCGACAGTCGAGCAGGGCCCACCGTTTAGCGTGCTTTTGTGATCTACACCCGTGCGAGACACCGACCACGTCATCTGGTTTGGAGTATGCGATGGCCCCGGAGCCGGCGAACGCGGTAGTGTTTGAAATGAACAGCGCGAGGACGCCGATTATTAGTTTACGCATTCACTTTTCTCCATTTGGATTTGAGCATCGCACCGATTGGCGCCTATTGCCCTACGGCGAGATACAGCAAGGGCCGTGCCAGCGCTCCTCGCGCGCACTAAGCGCCTAATTGTGC
Organism: Bradyrhizobium sp. CSA207; assembly: GCF_029051685.1. Lineage (GTDB taxonomy): Bacteria > Pseudomonadota > Alphaproteobacteria > Rhizobiales > Xanthobacteraceae > Bradyrhizobium. The sequence goes on from NZ_JAACFT010000054.1 coordinate 14,715, forward strand.
TTTGAAACAGTTCGCGATGCGCAAACGGCGCACGGTGTTTTGAATCTCACAGCTTTGTGCACCGCTGTCAGAAAGCTGACAAGGATCGAGAGGCTGACGCATCCGGACCTTGCCACACGGACTTGATCCGGGTTGAAGGCAATTCCTTTTTGGCAATGCGCGCGGCGCCCTGGGAGACTTGCACCGCCAACCGCTGCAAGAGGATTTCACGGTCCATGCCGCGCTTACAGCAAACTAGGGTACAGACTCAATTGAGCCAATATGCGACGAGAGCGGCGAGCTGAACAGCGGCTAAGAAATTCCGGGCGAGCTTGTCGTATCATGTGGCGATGCGGCGGAAATCCTTGAGCCGGCAAAAGCAGCGTTCGATGACATTTCGGCCTCCGTAGGCGCGTTTGTTGAAACGATGAATGACGACACGGTTGGATTTATTGGGAATGACGGGCTTGGCGCCGGGACCAGCGATTTCGGCGCGAAGGTTGTCCCCGTCGTACCCTTTGTCTGCGAGAAGCGCGCTCATGGTCGGTGCGAGCGCCAGAACATCGGGCGCGGCAGCGATGTCGGCATCCTGACCTGGGTCAGATGCAGGACGACCCGGTCGGCAGAGCGGATCGCTCAGCGCATGGACTTTTGTCGTACGGCCTCCCCGCGAGCGGCCGATTGCCTGATTGTGCTCCCCCTTTTCCGCCGGAGGCACAGCGATGAGCTTTGATCGAAGTCGAGTCGAGCGACAGCACGACGGCATCTTTGCCAGGTTTGGCCAGTGCTTGAAAGATTGCGCACCATCGTTCGCGCTTGGCCCAGCGATTGAAGCGATTGTAGATCATCGTGTAAGGACCGTATTCGCGCGGACAATCACGCCATCGCGCACCCGATTGCAGCATGTGAACAATACCGCTGAAGATGCGCCGGTCGTCTCCCGATCCGGCCCCGTTAGTCCCGTCGGCAGATGAGGTTCGATACGAGCCCATTGCCTGTCATTCAACCAAAACAAACCCGCGCGCATTCGCTCGCCCCCGAATCAAGAACACGGAGGCAAGAGACTCACGTGGCGCTATTTAGGTACAGACCCTAGCAGCGAGAGACAGCTCAGCGCCGAACGACGTCTGCCGGCCGAGCTGATGATCCGCCGGCACGCTCGCGGACCGCATTTCCGGGTGGTAGATCTATATTCACAGATGCGCCTTTATCGGTCGCTGATTGAAACCATGACAATCGATGAGGTCTAGGCCAAGTGGGCCGGTCTATCGGCAGACCGGTCAGCTCGCTCATCGCGCGAGCTGACCCTCGGACGCAGGGACCTGAAACGATCAGCTGGCCCGGCGGTCGTAATCCGCCTGGCCGGCTCGATCACGCCTGTCAATTTCCGAAAATTGAACCATATCTCAGCGCTGGTGACCCAAGCCAATCCCCAAGGTACGTGCTTTCTGTCGTAGAGACCCCTCGGATCGCTTCATCAGCTTTGAAACCCTAGCTACAGGGGTGCGGGCCTTTGAGTGCTCTTTGAGCAGCTTGACGTCATCCTTACTATACTCTTTGCGCTTGGCGGCTTTTGCCACGTGATGTTCTCCGATTTCGTTTTGCACATTTGCCTGTAGCGCCTTGTTTTTGGCGTAGACGCAACTGCATCCCATTACCATATCAATGGTGATCGACAACTATTCAAGCGGATTTTTCTCTTCGAGATAAGAACTGGAACTACACGCGAATTTGTCCTCCCTGGATGTTTATCTGCGTGACAAACCGATTCTCGACATGCACGTTACCCAGCTTCAACATGGAAGCAAGCCATAGATAAGGGACGCTTGACGCGTCTTCGAAAGACAACTCGAAAAGCGCTTCTTGCTTGAATGCTCCGACCTCAGCTCACCAAGACATTTCGTAGAATGGTATTTCCAGGCGCCAGTATTGATGGAGTAGCGCTGGATCGGCCGGGACACTCGCACTGCCTCACTTGCGCGCGCATCATCAACCGGCCGCCACGGCGAGTGCCCGGCGTCACCGCGCGAAGAACAAACGTCTTGTCCTATTTTCCGAAGGCCAGCGGCTTTAAGTGAAAGTACTCACAAAGGCAAATCTTGCGATGCCAGATCCTCGTCAGCTGATCGAGCACGGCTCGCCCGTCCTAATTTGATCTGCCGCAGCATTCTTGATCTGATTAGCCACGTTGAGATACCCAGGCAATTCCGCTGCGAGAACGATCGCTTGCCCCCGTCTCATGGAGCCGACGAACGAGCGTCGTGATTCCACGGGCTGGTCACTACCGCATGGCAAACAACCTGCGGGCCTGCCGTCGTGGGTGAGTTTGGCACCGGCAGGCGATTGCTTAATCATGACTTGCCAGAGCGCTTGGCCAGCACAATGCCGGTGGCGCGCTGCGGATCATTCGTAATCTGTGCACAGTGACCGCCACTGTCGAGCAGATGCAGGTCGAACTGTCCAACCCGGCGGAACGGTGTCTGCGTCATGTCGGAAGCCTCGCAACAGATCCAGGCGAGATGTGGAAATTTCTGCCGGAGCATCAGGCAGGGCTCAGACGCTGTATCAATAGTGGCGAGCGTCTGCTCGATGTTCGTCAATTCACCTGCTGCGAGCACCATCTCCACAATCCTTATTGCCAGAACAAACGTTCAGGGTCGGCGTTCAGAACCGCTGTCGCCAAGTCAAGCCGTTGATGGGTCGAATGCCACTCCCAGACGCCCTTGCTGTGATCTTTGCGGAACAGCTGCCATGCTGCCCCAGTCCTATCGTGGTGCAACAGCGCGACGTCGACGAGGCCTCCCGGCGCATCGATATTGCCTGAGCAGCACGGGCTCTCGACAAGATAGCCGCCGGCAACCCCTGTCACCTTTGGCGGGACATATCGGTAGCGCTCGCGCCTCGTCAGCGCGCGCGCGATCCGCCACCGGTCGAGCTCGTTGGGATGCGCAGGCAATCCGGAATGATGTCGTCTGTTGATTGCGGCGTTCATTGCGCGATGTTCTGGACTGCGGAGATTTCTGCCTCGAGGCAGCCAACCACCAACTGCTTGCCGAAGTCGACCATATAGATGGGTAGGTTCGCTTCCGTATGGCGACCGACCTGGACGATCTCACCAATGCGCCCTACGCTGACCAGACACTCTTCCGCCGACGCGTTGGGAAAGGAACCGTCGTTGAGCAGATCGATTGCCGCCTTGACACGTTGGCCTGATCGGTATTTTGGCAACCTTGGTTCGATCATCGGGGTGCTGCTCCTGACAAGAAGGGGTCCTCGGCTCCGCGGCTTCGCGTGACTAGATCAAGCTCTTTGCATTTCATGCCGACGCGATAGCCGGATTCGAGGAATTCGACCCCATAGATATAAAATTGTTGCAGGAACGTGCCGATCGAGACGACATAGCCAAGCTCGCCTTTCTTGACCAGAACCTCACCGATCTCCTTGCCCACGTAGGTGCCGTCGTTGCGGATGGTGCGGTTGGCCCGCACCTTGTCGCCATAATCAAAGAAGGGCGTGTCCGTCAACTCGACGATGTCACTATCCCGGGCGATGTTGCTCATGCTGCCGTCCCCGTTCCATGCTTCAACTGTACCGCGCCTCGCGAGCGCCCGGCGTTACGAACCGCCCTATCGTGATCCTCGATCAACTCCGTCGATTCCCGCACCGCGGCGCGGCTTGCGACCACGTATTGGATGAGCCAACCGGGATGACGGTGCGTCAACATCAACGCCCGCACCCAAAAGCGGATGCTTGAGCCGCGAGCCTATGATTGATGTTGAGGAAGCCGCCGATGCTGCACGCGAGTCCGTCGTTGACGCAACGAGCTTGAGCCGGCAGCAAGCAGTGCGGTTCAGCGCGAGACGCGCAGCCGGCACAATCGACCTGATTGCCCCGGCAACTGAGGGCATCGTGGATGACATCACTCATGGTCCCGCCCATCCGCTTGAGCGTGCCTCACAAACCTTGGCGCCAATCTTGTGCGCGGGACTGCCCCCAGCAGTCTCTCGACTGCCGCCGTCCTTCCTCGAGTTGCCCGAGACGCATCTCCAAGTGGGCAACAAGCCTTGAGCGAGAACAGGAAGACGCACGCGAGGCGCTCTCATAGCAGCCGAATTCGGGCTTCGTGGCACGACCGCGCCGGTCGGCAGCAAAATCATCTCCGCATCACGACCGCCTTGGCTTGGCACAGGTTGATTTTCTGCATCTTCATCGAGGTGATAGGATAACCTTGCCGCCCTGCGAGGCTCGACACCGTGCGACCAACACAGGACTCGATGAGGACGCTCTCGTTTCGCTCGGATGACCGACTGAAGAAGACCTCCGGCATGAATGTCGCATGTTCAATGATAGCCCCAGGTGACTGGATTGATATCGCGGAAGACGGGTCCGCTCTTGGTGGACCCATCGGCGAAATCGATCCTCGACGCTCAAGACCGCGGCCTTCCGGCCGGCAGGAATAGCTTGACGCAGTCCCGCCGACGTTCGCGTCGCCACAATATGGCTTGGCAACTGGCACCTCGGCGACCAGGGCGAGCCGTCCACCCGGTTTGGGAGGGCGACAGCCGCGGCCGGCGGCTCGTCAAGGCGGAGCATGATCCGCCCGAGTTTCTGAACCGCTAGTGTCGTAGTGGCATCCATCGTGGCCCTCAGGCAGGCTTCTGATAACGCGGCAGCGCCGTGTCGAGCACGCATGTGTAGTCAACCGGGCAAACCGCCACGCATTGCGGTTCGTCAAAGTAGCCGGCGCACTCGGTGCATTTCTCAGAATCGATCAGGAAAGCGCCGGCTACCTCGGAGATAGCGAGGTTCGGGCATTGCGTTTCGCACGCTGAACAGCCCGTGCATTGCGAGGCGATGATCTTGAACGGCATTGTCTGAACCCATCCTTCAGGCGGCGGAAATCAGCGCATTGTGGCGGGCCGGATCGACCCGCTCAACGTGCTTGACCTTCCCCTCATTGACTTTATCGAGATAGAGTTTGAACCAGGCGATCGCCGAGGCATCGATGAACTCGCAGGCGTACTGATCGACCGGCTCGATGCCGGCCTTGATCAATTCGGCCTTCGGGCAGCCGCCGATCTTTGACACGAATACGGCGAGGCAATCCTTGATGGCGCCGATGGCGATTTCGAGCTTGCTGTCCTCGCCATGGCCGCCCTGGCAATAGGGATGGATAGGACGATGACCAACGAATTTCGCGCCTGAAGTCGAGAGCTCGTAGATCTGGAACTCCTTGGCATGACCGAAGTGCTGGTTGATCAATCCCGACCCCTTGGTTGCAACCGCCACCAGCACCTTGATTTCGCTGGAAGCGCTGGCGAGCCCCGCAAGCTCCTCCTGCTTGGCCGCAAGCTTTGTGATGCGCGCCTTCTCGACTTTGGCCTGATACTCCTTTCGGGGCTGCTCGTCGTATTTGATGTCCATCGCCATGATCTTTTCCATGGTGAACTCCGAGCCGCGGTCCTCTCCGAGCAGTCCGACGGCGTCGGCCCGGCACTGGCGACAATGGCGCATCATGTTCATCTTGCTTTCGCAGCTATCCTGCAACGCTGTCACTTCCTGTGCGGTCGGGCCGCGTTGCCCCCTGAGACCGAACACGGTGCCGTGCTCGGGCGACGATATCAGCGGCATCACATTATGCAGGAAGGCCCCGCGCGACTTCACAGCCTTGTTAACCTCAACCAGATGCTGATCGTTAATCCCGGGAATCATCACCGAGTTGACTTTGCATAGGATGCCGCGCGCGGTGAGCATCTCCACGCCCTGGAGCTGCCGATTGCTGAGGATGCTTGCAGCTTCAACGCCGGTGTAGCGCTTATGGCGGTAAAAGATCCAAGGATAGATCTTTGCACCAATTTCGGGATCGATCATGTTGATCGTGATCGTCACGTGATCGATCTTGAGTCTTGCGATCGTGTCGACATGATCGGCTAGCGCAAGACCGTTCGTCGAGAGGCACAGCTTGATACCTGGCGCGAGCTTGTTCACAAGCTCGAACGTCTTGAATGTCTTGTCCGGATTCGCTAGCGGATCGCCAGGGCCGGCAACGCCGACCACGCTCATCTGAGGGATCGCGGAAGCGACCGCCAGCACCTTCTTGGCGGCCTGCTCCGGCGTCAACTTCTCGCTGACAATGCCGGGGCGCGATTCGTTGGCGCAATCGTATTTACGATTGCAGTAATTGCACTGGATATTGCAGGCGGGTGCAACCGCGACATGCATGCGGGCATAATGGTGGTGCGCCTCCTCGCTGTAGCAGGGATGGTTCTTCACCTTTTCCCAGATCTCATTTGGCAGATGGCCGATGCCGGCCTGAGATCCGCAGCTCGCCTTCCCGCTGCCGCCGATCGTACCGCAGCCCTTGTGCTTAGTGACCGCTTGCATGGTCTCGTTGATCTCGCCGCCGTCGCAGGACACCTGGTGTTGCGCTGAAGTACTCATTTTTCCAATTCTATTCGCAAGCCGAACTCTTCCGGCAATCATCCCCAGAGTCGTTTCTGAAAAGCCAAGAGCAACTGGCGTGCCATGCCTGCCACAAATGACTTTTGCGGTTCGCTTCAAGTAGTTAGGTAACGCCCGCTCGAATGTCAGTTTTACAACTCATGTTGGAAAGCTGACAGAGATTGCGATCACAAGAGCGCTGGCAGCGTTGTTTTGACGACGGGTTGGCTGCTTCACCTATGCCCTTGGCAAAAAGCAGGCGGGTGGCGTCGTTGAAAGTTGATCTTGTCGTCAAAATGTGACGCCTGTGCAAAGCACAATCCGCAAAAGACTTTCCGGACGCTTTGAAGGACAACTTGATGCAGCGAGCCTTAGTAGATGCAGACGAGAAGCAGCCCCGTTACCGATCACGCGGGCTCCTACGTACCGGCCCGTTGTCGGTCTGTCTGACCGGGCCGGTCTGTAAATGGGGAATTCGCTCACCGTCGATCGAGATAGCCTCATGCCGCGTGACCACGCAGTGCTCCGCGGCAAGCGTCTTCTTCGCCTGCTTCAGCACGGCGGCACTGGCAACGCCCCGCTCCATCAGGATGAGGGACGGCGGGGTGAGCGGATCCTCGACGTGGGCCAGCAAGTCGCCATTGCTCTCGGACGGATCGTGATCGAGAGACCAGATGTCGACGAGCCAAGATCAGGAAGCCCGCCCAATCGCTCGCGGTTCCAGCCATTATCGGATGGCGTGCAGATCTCGAAGACTGGCCGGAGTTCGTCGAGAATACAAGGCACGAGCTTGCCCGCACTCCAAAAGAAGCTCTGCAGCGCACGGCGCGGGCCCGGCTCGAAGAGAACCTCGAACTGGCGGCTGCCCGCCAGAAACACCGGCAGCGAGATGACGATTACCATGTCCGCGGCATAGGTCTGCCCTGCCACAGACCAGGATTCGCGCGGCTTCAGGGCAAGCCAGTTGCGGTGCGACTGCATCCAGATGTTACTTGGCAGATCGAGCCTCGTCTTGGCGCCCGTTTCATCGCCGAGCCAGACCACACAATTGGAGACGTCTGTCGCATCGAGGAACCAGATCCTGGGCGGCACGACAGTGTCGTCAACACTGCAACCCACTGACACATGAGCGGCCCTGGTCTCAAAGATCACTGCCGCTTGTCAACATGCGTGCCACGCCGCCACAGCCTCACGGTGCGCGCATAGCCGGTGGTCGCGGCCATGCCGTCGCCTTGAGAGCTTAACAACACCAGCGTATCAGAATCGAGCCATACGCCGCTACCTTTGGCTTCGGGCAAGATAAAGCCATCGTCGATGAAGAGCTTCGTGTCAGTGTCGAATTCACGCAAAGTCACGGCATCGCTTCCGCCGCGCGATAGACTCAAGATCCACCGCGAATGATTTCCTGGCGGTGCGGGCGTGGCGTTCAGAAGCCGGTCCTCGCCTTCGCTGACGGCGAGTTGATCGAGCTCGAGCAGGATCTCCCATGATGGGTTCGGCCTGCGATACTCTCGCGGCCAGAGGCCGCGTGGATTGTTGGCGTCCTTCCATAGGTTGTAGAGACACCCGCCGCGCCGACATAGGGGATATTGTCGGGCCGGTCGTAAATCGCGGTCAGCGCATCTCTGTCTCGTTCGGCTGCCGGTCCGCCAAACACCTCCAGCGTTCTGCTATTCTGCCGCTTCCCGAAGTTCAGCGCCCGCGCGCCTTCGATCTGTTCCAACCATAGATAGGGATCATCATCAGGCGCGGAGGGCGTTGGCCTTCCACTTCGCGAGTTCGTCGAGGCTCTTTGTTTGATGGTTCAAGGATTTGCATGGCGGACGTCGCATCACGATTTCTAAGCTTACGACCTGGCCCGGCGCGAGATTCAACCCTCTCGAAACTGAATGTTGCGGAGTTACAGCCGGTTGGCCTGACGCAGTGAAGACGCGCGGAATACAACGAGCGGGCTGGCGATGTGGGCGCAAGGGGGCGTCGAAGGCCTCCCCGATCAACGCCATCGCTGGCCCGGCGCCTCAGTGCTGAGCTCAGGCCCAGATTGCCTTTGGCACCGCGCTGCGATCTTGGTTGCGAAGAACGCTACGAGGGCTTCCGGAGTGATCAGTACGCTCGGTCGCGCCAGGCCCAAGCCAGGGAATGGTGTCGCGTTCCTCGCAGGTGCCGGACCGCCCCGCCGAGAATAGCTTCCGCATCCGCCGGTTGGCGAGGTTTTGTGGAACCGCAGCATTCATCATTCGGTTGCTTCGCCGCCGCGCTTCTTGGCGTTGATAGTGATTGGTAGGGTGGTGTCACTCGCCATCGCGGGTAGGTCGAGCACCCAGCCGTTCGCGATTCTGATCCAACCACCCCACAGCGTCTCGTGCTCCCATTCGACAATCGGCTCCTCAAGATCCTTCTTGGGCACATAAATCGAAAGGCCCGTCTCGGGCGAACGGCGAATCATGACCTTCATAGGAGCTCCGCACGTTGTGAGCTCTCGCCCGCGCGCTCCTGACACGCACGCCACAAGGCTCTCTGTTTGGCAGTGATGTCCGGCAGGACTTGCAGGACACGGTCGATCTCATCCGGCGCCGTCTCGCGCGACAGCGAGAAGCGAACCGCACCGCGCAAAAAGGCCGGTGGTACTCTCATCGCGCGCAGGACATGGGATGGCTCCATCGAGCCGGACGCGCAGGCTGAACCGAGTGAGACGGCAATTCCGTTGCGGTTGAGCTGGTGCACGATAGCCTCTGCTTCGAGATGCTCAAAGGCAATGTTCGACGTATTTGGCAAACGGTTCTTGATTTCACCAAGCACCATGCAACAGCCGAGCGCGAGAATGCCTTGCTCCAGCCGATCGCGAAGGACGCCAATCTGCATCTGCTCTTGTACGAGGTGTGCCGCAGCGAGTTCGGCCGCCTTGCCGAGCCCAACAATACCCGGAACGTTTTGGGTACCAGCGCGGCGACGCCGCTCCTGTGGGCCGCCGAAGATCAACGGCCGTAACTCGACTCCCTTGCGCACGTACAGGGCGCCGATTCCCTTCGGGCCATGGAGCTTATGGCCAGAGAGCGACAGCATGTCGATATCCGTAGTCTTCAGGTCGATCGGAATCCGCCCGACCGCTTGGACCGCGTCGGTGTGAAAGATCGCGCCGACCGAGCGCGCCATCTTGGCGAGGGATTTCACCGGAAAAATGGTACCGGTTTCGTTATTGGCCCACATGACCGAGACGATCGACGTGCGCTTTGACAATGCGTTGCGATAAGCCTCGATATCCAATCTGCCGCTTGCATCGACCGGAATCAGATGGGTCTTGATTCCTCGTCGGCCCAGTTCCTTGATAAGGGACAGCACGGACGGATGCTCAACGGCGGTCGTGACGATCTCGTCGCGTCCCTCCTGCACGGCGAGTGCGGACAGGATCGCTGTGTTGTCGGATTCAGTCGCGCCCGAGGTGAAGACGATCTCATGATCGAATGCCGCGCCAATCAGGGCCTGCAGCTTCTGGCGCGCCTGTTTCAATGCGGGCGCAACCTCAGTGCCGAATGCATGCGCGGACGACGCATTGCCGAAATGCGCAGAGAAGAACGGCAGCATTGCCGCGACCACCAAAGGATCTGCACGGGTCGTCGCGTTGTTGTCCAGGTAGATCGGCCGCACGGGCTCTCCCCTCTGCACTTAACGTCCTACTTTGGAGCCGGGGAGCGGGACTCGGCCGCACTCATCGAGCACGGCGCGGATAATCCGCTCGCGATCGAAGGCTCAACAGTCAAAGACTGGTTCGTTGGCTCATCCTTCAGGCCCATGTTCGATGTTCTTCCATTGCGAAATGGTCCGAACGCGGCTCACCTGCACGATTTGCCGCAGGAGCAGCTCGAGTTGGCATTTGGGTTGTCGAAGCGAAATCCTGATCCTTCGAGCGACACCACGAAATCGATCGTGGTGCCGCTCAGATGCGCTCGGCTCGCGTTATCGACGAAGACTTTAACCCCGCCTTGTTCGAACACGGTCTCCTCGGAGCTCGGCTCATGAGCAAGATCCATCTTGTATGTGAACCCTTGACAGCCGCCACCTTCGACCATAATCCGCAAACCGCTTGCGGCCTGCGTCGTCGAGGCGATTGCAGCCTTCAGTACGCTTATAGCGCTATCCGTTAGGTTGATCATCTCTGGCTCGCTCTCAAGTCTTGTCGCAAGGCACGATTCGCAAATCCCATGCCAGTTGAGATGCAGCTGAAATCAGTTCGTTTTGCAGGAGCCCAACGTTCGATTTGCGACGTCGGCTTTCCGACAGGCGGATTTGCCACGTCCGGACGTCATTCGGCCAAGAAATCGTATTGTGTCGGCACCTATCCATGCACATTGGGCCAAGCCGCCGCTTACGCTCTACGTCGCCGCAGATATAGCGGGACGGCAAACAACTTGCATAAGGGTAGCGGACACGTCGCATTGGGCGACGCATGCACACCACACTCTGATGAGGAGGCTCCATGACGTCGATCGACAACACCGCTCTTGGCCCGTTGGACAGGCAGGGGCGCTTGCTGAATGCGGTGCTTAAGAGCGAAACAACAAAGTCGGGACGATTTGGATTTCGAGGCGACATCGCGCTGAAATTTCAAGCCCAGCTCGCCGACGAAAAACGACCGCCCGACTATTCTATCGAACAAGTTCTCGCAATCGCGCAGGAGGGCGAACCGACCATTGCAGTTCTTGCCGGATATCTGCATTCGTTTGCGTATCTACCTGAGGCCGCAAAGGTGCTGGACGGCAGGCTGAGTCCCGAAGGCAGCTATTTCATCTTCTGCAACAACATTGATCTGCTCGCGAAGTACCGCACCAAGATAGGCGACATCACCTTCCGCATTCTGCCTTGCGACGAATCAACGGTGTGGAAAGAGATGATGGACTTCGCCGGCGTCGAGAAGAATGACATCAAGAAGCTGGGTACCGCCGGTAGACTCGACTACTTGCTCGACGCGGCCAAGGACATCGATGGATCATACACGGACATCTCATACGAGGACGGCCTGGCTAAAATGCAGCCGGTGAAGAACAGAAGCGAAAACCGCCCCGTCTGAGGAAGCGCCTCGGACGGTCTCTCGCCAGCTCAGCGGCTGCTGCCGCAGGCGCCGGGTTGGCGTTCCAGCACAATCGAGTGGCCGCCGGGCATGATGACGCGGGTCCCCAAGAGGATGCGGCTCTGGCCGAACGCGACAGAGCTGTCGTCTTTGCCGATCAGCTTCGCACCCTGGCGAATCAGCAGATATTTTCCGGACCGACTAACATAGACGGCCTGAGTAAGCTGCGCGGTGATCTGGGTGCGGTCATGGGATGACAGCAAAAATACTTCCAAAGTGACCATCGACCAGGAGTTCCAAAATCTGCTTGCCAAGCGGGCGATGGCGACAAGCGGCCAGACATTGCTCTGTTCAGCAAAGAAGGCTCAGCCATTATGGTCGAATTCAAGGCCTCCGGAGTGTCGATGACGAACATGTCAGCGACCTTTCAGAGTACGCTTATTTGCTTGCAGCGAAATCGGGAGGCGGGCTGAGGCAATTTTACAGTTATCTTATCGCGACATGGTCATCCGCTGCGTTTGAGCGGGTCGTGGACACCGTTTTCAGTCGGCCAGGGATCGTTCAATCGAGCTCCCTTTTTTGGGCCCTCGTAGTCGTCAACCCTGGGCGAGACCTATTTTGAGCTGCTCCACTTCGGCGACGTCATCGATCGAGCAAAGAAGCGGATCGGCGTATACCAAAACAAACACAAGCTGAATCTAAATCGGGACAATGGTTGAAGCCGCATGTTGCCTTCCCCGCACCTTCTGACGGGCGCCTTCCTGACATTCGGGCAATCGGTACGTTTGAGCCGCCATCAGTCGGTTTGGCGAAGATTCCCGAGTTCGGCCAAGTAGAAGCGCCCCCGAGGTAGAAACTTTAGCCTTGACCGTGTGCAGGCCGCGGCAGAGGGTGTGCAGGCGGGGGCAGAGGGCGCAGGCTCGCTCGCTAGCGATCAAGTACAGTTTTGCAGCGAGATTCCTGAGCGGGCCGGCAATAAGCGTATTGAGCGGAAATGAGCGCCGGACCGGCATTCTGGAGTGACGGCACCGCATTTGGACTTCTTGGCTTCGTGAAGAAGTCGTCCGTGAAGAATTCCCAAGTCGTTGATTTAGAATCCGGAAACTGCCCACTGAGGCAATCGAGTTTGCCGGAAATCGGGTGTGCGGGAGGGGATTCCTTGCAAACTTGATCTGTGATTCACTCGCCTTTGGGTGTTTTTGGCGGGGGACCAGATGCGGCCACCGGAACGGCGGGAGACGGGAGAGCAGGATCTGTTCCGCTCTCGGCTCGATCAGATCATCGACCTGAAGCATCCGCTGGTGGCGCTGGGGCGCACGGTGGATTGGGAGTTCCTGGAGCGGGAGTTTGGGGCGGTCTACACCGATGATCCGGGCCGCCCACCACTGCCGACGCGATTGATGGCGGGGCTTTCGATCCTCAAGCACACCTACGACCTCTCCGACGAGGTGCTGTGCGAGCGGTGGGTCGAGAACCCCTATTACCAATACTTCTGCGGCGAGGAGTTCTTCCAGCACCGGCTGGTGATCGATCGCTCGTCGCTGACGCGCTGCCGCAACCGGATGGGCGAGGCGCGGCTGCAAGCGTTGCTGCAGGAGAGCCTGTCGGTTGCCACCAGGACCAAGGCACTCAAGCCATCCGAGCTATCACGGGTAATTGTCGACACCACGGAGGCCCAAGAACGTGACGTTCCCCAATGATGCCAAGCTTCTGAACCGGGCGCGAGAAGGTGGTGCGGCTGGAACGGGGCTGCGCCAATCTTATGCGAGGGTGGGCAAGTTCGCCCTGATCCAGCATCAGCGCTATGCCCACGCCAAGCAGTTCAAGCGCGCCAACCGGGCGCTCAAGACGCTACGGACCTATCTCGGCCGCGTCATCCGCGACATCGGCCGCAAGATCGAGGGCAACAGCGGGCTCGAAGCGACGTTCACCACGTTGCTGATGCTGGCACGCCGCGTGCGCGATCAGCAGCAACGTCAACGCGGGCCGAAGGTCTATTCCCTGCACGCGCCGGAAGTCGAATGCATCGGCAAGGGCAAGGCCCATCGGCCTTACAAGTTTGGCGTGTAAGTCTCCGTTGCATCCAACATAAGCCGCGCGAAGGGCGGCCAGTTCGTCACCCACGTGAAGGTGCTGCCCGGCAACCCCTATGACGGTCACACGCTGGCCACCGTGATCCCGGACATGGAGGCGCTGGTCGGCAGCACGATCGCACGCATCCTCGCCGACAAGGGATACCGCGGCCACAACGCGCCGCCTGATCACAAGTTCAGGGTCTTCCTCTCCAGCCAAAAGCGAGGGGTTGCCCCCTCGGCGACGCTATCCTGGACCGCCTCGTTCATGCGGCCTCGCCGATCGACTTGTTCCTCGCCAGCTTGCGAATGGCTTTGGAAAGAGGGCGCATCTCACTTGTCGGTCAGCGGGCACCATCCGGCTTCTCGCGTACCTCCTACTGGCGCAGCGCGGCTCGCAATGCGCATTCGCAAGACGATCTTCTGACGGCACGAAGGTCGCGATGCGTGCCCGAAATCTGACGCCGACGCAAAGCATGTCGGGTTACATACAGTGGATCGTGCTGGGCGTGTGGATGTTAAATCTTTGTCATGTAGCTTAGCGCGCGTGGACAGCGTGGCAGGTGATTGCTATTCGGGTGACGCGACAAGGTCGCGCAACAGGTCACTTTGGAGACAATCATGGCGCTATGCATCGAGTCTGCGGCTCCTTCGCTCAAAGTCGAGAACTGGCTGCGTGGCGAGCGCCTCACGAAATTCGAGCCAGGGAAAGTGTACATCGTCGAATTTTGGGCAACTTGGTGCGACGCATGTGTGGAGGCGATGCCCCATCTGATAGAGCTGCAAGCAAAATACAAAGACGAGGGGCTTGAGGTCGTCGGAGTCGCAGCTTATGAAAAAGCACCAACGGCGGATGAGGCTCGCACCAAGTTGGACGCATGGTTGACCGAAAAGTTCTCAAATCTGAACTATCGAATCGGGTTCGACAGTACCGGCGCAATGAACAAGCTTTGGATGGATGCCAGCTCTTCTCTTACGGTTCCGACATCGTTCGTCGTCGACCGCGACGGCCACATTGCCTTTATCGATCATGCGATCCAAATCGGCGACGTCTTGCCGAAAATTATCAACGGCACTTGGCGCGGCAGCGATGACGCTAAAGCCGCTGATGCGAAACGGATTGCGGAAGACCAACGCCTAGTGCGCGTATCCTCAATCCAGCGGACAATTCGATCGGCGATGGAAGCAAAGGATTGGCCGGCAGCGCTCTCAGCGGCCGAAGAGGGCATTGCCATGATGCCGGACGATCGACACTTCCGCGAGATTCAGGCGGGTCTGTTGCTTCAAATGCGCGACACGGCGACCGGGTTCCAGGTCTTGCGCCAACTGGTTCGAGATGCGATTGAGAAACGGTCAGACGCTGTGCGTGGGCTGATTGCCGTGATGGAGCAACTCTTTGATCCGGAGAACGATAAGGCCCACCTTCCGCGTGCCGAGCGCTTTGCGATCGGCAGGGAGGTGTCGGAACATATCCTCAATTCAGTGCAAGACAGCGGCGGCCCCACCTTTACTTCTTATAGAGTGGTCGCTCAGTATTACTACGAGAGTGGTGACAAGCAACGCGCGATCGAGCTGATCGAGCGGGCAATGACATGGCTAGACGATCCGGAAATCGTGCCGGAAGATACAAAACAGTATTATATGCCGCGGCTGCTCCAAACCTTGGCCACCTACAGGGGCGAGTAGGTTTGTTGCCGCGGGTCTTGTTCGATTTCGCAGGAAAAGTCTCCTGGAGCTCCCAAAGTGCAGCCGCAGGAGGAGACATGAAGAGAGATGTTAATCGGAAATGCACGATCGGGGCTATGTAAGCGCCTTCGAAGTGCTCGCGACCAGCAGAATCATTCAGGGCGATTGCAACACGCAAGTCACAAGGAAGGCCTAGCCCACAACGAGCGATGCGACGCCCTGCGTCTTTGCTGGGTGTCTAGTTAGTCGTTCGTGAAGAACCATCCAAGCGGTTGATCAAGAATCGATTTTCCGGGCCAGATTGGCTTTGAGATTGCAAGCTTTCTGGCTTTGACTGCCCAGAAGCTTGCAACATCGGCCAAGCACCAGCGCTACGCCCACGCCAAACAGTTCAAGCGCGCCAACCGGGCCTCGAAGAAACTCAAGACCTATCTCGGCCGCATCATCCGCGACATAGACCGCAAACTCGGCGGCAACGCCGACTTGCTCGGTGGGATCGTGTTGGAGCGCAGACAATAATCGACAGCGGCGCCAGGCCGTCGGTGTCGTCGATAAATTCGAGATCACGATGGCGCTTTGCGATCTGCACGGTCCGGCGCAAGAGGCCCTTCAGCTTCATTTGCTCGGGATAGGGCTCTACCGAGTCCTTCGCGATGGTGCTGGCGAGGGTCCATCCGAAGGCGGAGCGGATGCGGGCACGCCGCTTGGCGCGACGCTCGAACTTCGCGCGGTACCCCATGGGATTGGATGCCTTCCAGGACTTCAATGTCTTGTCGGGGACGAGTTCGCCACCGAGCGTACAGCCGGGGTTGGGGATGCTGGGGGGATGTCCAGGTGGAATTCGTTGGCATAGTTGAGCCGCCAGCAGCGGGGCATCTCCAGCAGCAGGGGGGGCGTAGTGGCCGTTCGCCCGAAGACGGTCCCCAATGCGCGCCTTAAGCATCGCGGGCGGCGGTGTCGATATCCGGCACGTGCGCCACCAGATCGACGTCGTACTCGGCGATGCCAATCGGCTTGACCGTCGTGCCGATCGCCACGGAGCCCTGAAGCCGGATGGCGATTTCGGCCAGCAGCGGGTCGTCGTACTGGGAGAGCCAGTCGCCGACGCCTTCATAGCGCTGCTGCGCGACCTCGCGCTGATAGGACGACGGCTCGAGATGCTGGCAGGCCTCCTCGATGAGGTCCGCCAGTTGCGATTGGCGCAGCTGCGCCCGTTCTGTTATGTAATTCATTGTTTCATCACCGGTTCGAATGGTTGCCCCCGGTTCCCATCGAAACCGGTCGCCTCTACACCTGCATGCCGGCCAGCTGCGCGTTTCGGACTCGATTTTTTTGTCCGAAAGAGATTTTTGGCCGGCATAGGATGCGTGAAGCTATGGCCGACATCAGCGTGCCGCCTCCCGAAGTATCGGCCTCCGCGACCGAGCACCTCACATACGATAAGGTGGCGTCGGCGCTGGACGGGCTGACACCGCTCGACCTCGCTCGTCTGGACGCCGTCGAACGCCGTTACCTTGGTGGGACCGACTTCGCCGAGGGCGACCTATTGCAGGAGGCGATGTGTTCCGCGCTCTTCGAGGAGAAGCGCTGCCCGCGGATCACCAGGTTCATAGCCTTCCTGGTCCAGTCGATGCGGAACATCGCCGGCCACCGGCGCGATCGTCTGCAGCAGCAGGTTCCGATAGAGGACGTGACGACCGGCGAGCGCAAGTCGAAGTTCGAATTGAAAGCGTCGGGACCGAGCCCGGAGGACGCGGCGATCCGGGCGGAACAGGATCGGGGGGCATCGGAGGTCTGTGCGGCACTGAACGTGCACTACGGCGCCGACGAGGAGATGAGCATGGTGCTACTCGGCTGGGAGAATGACATGAGGGGCGAGACGCTGCGGGATTTTCTTGGCGTCGACCAGGCGCGCCTGGACTACGTGATCAAGAAAATCCGGCGCATCGCCCGTCGGGAGTATCCGAAGGGATGGCGGCGATGAGCAGAGATCCGACAGACCGCGAGAAATTGTCGAAGCTCGACCGGGCCATCGACGACAGCATACTGGAAGCCTCGGAAGCCGATCTGCGCGAAGACTTCAAGGAAGCGGGTGACGATTTCGAGAAGGCGGTGGCCCGCGCCGGCCGCGCTTTGGAGCAGGCGAAGGCGCGTGCCGCTCGGATGCGTTTCGAGCGGGCTCAGGATGAATCGAAGGCATACCGTGAGCAGGAGAACGTCAAGAGCTTCGACCTTGCGAAAGCGCGTCGTCGTTTCGATGGGATGCGATCCGGTGAGGTCGCTGATTCAATAATGGCCGCGCGCAAGGGTGGCAAACTTTCTGAGCGCGATGAGGAAAACCTGTTGAAGGATCTGGCGCAGCTCGAGGCGCTTGAAAACGAGGACAAGGAAGAATGGGAAGAATGACCCCGGCAGAGCGCCTGCTTGTCGGGCTCGGGATCGCGGAGCCCAAGGATATCGACCTCGATGCCATCGCATGGACGCAGGGCGCAGTGGTCAATTACAGGCCGATCGACAACTGCGAAGCCACGATCTTGGGATCGAAGAAGCGCGCCGTCATCTCGGTCAATAGCCTCAGCATGCGACAGCGTCGCCGCTTCTCCCTTGGACACGAGCTTGGGCATTGGCACTACGATCGCGGAAAGGTTCTCTTCTGCGGCGAGAACGACGTCTGCAATTTCAGGCATGACGCGCTCAGTCCGGAGCGGCGTGCCGACGACTTCGCCTCCGATCTGATTCTTCCTAATTTTATGGTTCTTCCGCGACTTCGGAAGATGAAGCGCCTCACTTTGGCGGCGTCCAGGGAGTTGGCCGATGAGTTCGACGTCGGTCTCACGGCCACGCTCGTGAAGATGATCGCGTTGAACCATTTCCCCATGGTCATTGTTTGCCACAACAGGCGGGATCGCGTCTGGTACAAGACGTCACCGATGATCGCGGAATGGTGGCGGCCCGTCAGGGCACTGGACGATCAGACGTTCGCCGCCGACATGCTGCTCCGAGGCGCCGACGAACAAAACTTCCCCCGAAAGAATCCGGCCGATGCCTGGTTCGATTTCAAGGGATGCGATCGGTACGAGGTAGAAGAGCAGTCGTTCCTTCTGCCGGACGACGAGATCCTCACGGTGCTCACGCTGCCACGGCAGGCGATCGCGTAGATTTTGGCCTGAGTCACCACGCCGCAACAACGATCTGAAGCGGAGGCTGGTGGATCTGGACGCGCAGCAAAACACAGCCGCTCAGGCTCGCGAGCCGGCTGTTTTCAAGGATGGTCGCAGGTTACAATGGTCTCGCAGGCCAACTGGCAGAAACGCGACCGTGTCGGATGAAATGGAAGAAAACAAGATAGAGACGGCCTATCACGAAGCGGGACATGCGGTTATGGGCTGCTTGCTTGAACGTCTTCCGATTTCGGTGTCGATCGTGGCGGACGTCAAGGGCGCCGTGGGCAAGTCGGAATTTGAGCAGGATGCCCCTCCGGGCGGTTTTCGCCATTTCGATGAGTCCGAGCGAAAGAAGAAATATATTCGGACGCTTGTTTTGATCGAGGTCGCGGGCACGATCGCGCACGACATCGAATTTCCGGGGCGCGCTCATGATCAGGGCGATGCTCATGACGACTACACGACCATTGGGCAAAGGAACTCGTCAGGGAAGGCGTCCACTTCGAAGATGACAGGGACGGCTACTTGGCTTCCGCAAGACAAGACGCGGAGGGGGTGCTCCCACTGGGAGACTCACTCTAAGCAACGAAAGAGAGTGCAATTCGTGGCGATCTGAAGATGTCGAAACCAGGCCTAAATCTGCCCACGAGCGGGTATGCGATCATCGTCGACGGTCTTGTGAAAACCGAGTTCGCCACGACGGACGGCGTGGAGATCGGGGCCAAGGATTTGAAGCGTCGATTTCCCATACTGCAAGTCGAGATTTTCGATGCGGCTGTGCAGGCCGCCCGGGATGTGAATGCACCGTAGGGTTACGGGTGTGGCGACCGGACGCTCAGGCTCGATCGGCCTGCATCCAGTTTGCTAAGATGGTTCATGGCAAAGACCGAATCAGAGCGCGCGATCCGAGCTTTGGCAACGACGTGGTATGACACGCTTGCCGAAGAGAGGCGTGAGCATCCGAGCTTCTCCGAATTCAAAACGTGGCTTTTGAACAACCACTACTCGCACTACTTGCATTTCCGTTCTCGCATGGGAGCCGACTACGATGCCGAGATGTGGTTCGACGATGAACTTGGCCAGAATTGGCGGAGGTAAGGCTTGGGCCAGGAGACACATCGCCCCGAATGGGGAAACATTTCACAAATCGTATCTGCGCTCTGTGCCTTGGCGTTGGCTATCCTGGCCATCTACGGGTTCTTCTTTTCAAAGACCTCGCAGGCATTCGTGAGCTACCTCCAATCGGAGTTGGCATTGCGCAATATCCGCATGTCGAATCCGTGCTGCCACACGGCGCGACAACAACCGTCCGATGCAGCAAAACGCCTGTCGCGATCTCCGGCAAAGCGCGCCTGATCTCAACTCTTCCCCGATGCACACATCTCGCAGCTCTGCCCCACGTGCCGAGCCGGCAGACCGGGCCTTGCGATCTCCAACAATCCCCATAGCTGCAAAACCACGCATACCCGCCCGCGCCTTCGTTCAATCCGGCTTCAATGAGGTCGCGTAACTGCGCATGCCGCGCCGGCGCGTGAGCGCGACCTCACAGAACCCTCCAGATTCCTTGCAAACTTGATCTGTGATTCACTCGCCTTTGGGTGTTTTTGGCGGGGGACCAGATGCGGCACCGGAACGGCGGGAGACGGGAGAGCAGGATCTGTTCCGCTCTCGGCTCGATCAGATCATCGACCTGAAGCATCCGCTGGTGGCGCTGGGGCGCACGGTGGATTGGGAGTTCCTGGAGCGGGAGTTTGGGGCGGTCTACACCGATGATCCGGGCCGCCCACCACTGCCGACGCGATTGATGGCGGGGCTTTCGATCCTCAAGCACACCTACGACCTCTCCGACGAGGTGCTGTGCGAGCGGTGGGTCGAGAACCCCTATTACCAATACTTCTGCGGCGAGGAGTTCTTCCAGCACCGGCTGGTGATCGATCGCTCGTCGCTGACGCGCTGCCGCAACCGGATGGGCGAGGCGCGGCTGCAAGCGTTGCTGCAGGAGAGCCTGTCGGTTGCCACCAGGACCAAGGCACTCAAGCCATCCGAGCTATCACGGGTAATTGTCGACACCACGGAGGCCCAAGAACGTGACGTTCCCCAATGATGCCAAGCTTCTGAACCGGGCGCGAGAAGGTGGTGCGGCTGGAACGGGGCTGCGCCAATCTTATGCGAGGGTGGGCAAGTTCGCCCTGATCCAGCATCAGCGCTATGCCCACGCCAAGCAGTTCAAGCGCGCCAACCGGGCGCTCAAGACGCTACGGACCTATCTCGGCCGCGTCATCCGCGACATCGGCCGCAAGATCGAGGGCAACAGCGGGCTCGAAGCGACGTTCACCACGTTGCTGATGCTGGCACGCCGCGTGCGCGAGCAGCAGCAACGTCAACGCGGGCCGAAGGTCTATTCCCTGCACGCGCCGGAAGTCGAATGCATCGGCAAGGGCAAGGCCCATCGGCCTTACAAGTTTGGCGTGTAAGTCTCCGTTGCATCCAAGATAAGCCGCGCGAAGGGCGGCCAGTTCGTCACCCACGTGAAGGTGCTGCCCGGCAACCCCTATGACGGTCACACGCTGGCCACCGTGATCCCGGACATGGAGGCGCTGGTCGGCAGCACGATCGCACGCATCCTCGCCGACAAGGGATACCGCGGCCACAATGCGCCGCCCGATTACAAGTTCAGGGTCTTCCTCTCCGGCCAGAAGCAAGGGGTAACGCCCGCGATCAAGCGCGAACTCCGCCGCAGGTCCGCCGTCGAGCCCGTCATCGGCCATCTCAAAGCCGAGCACCGCATGGGCCGCAACTATCTCTGGTCCCGTCGGGGCGATGCCAACAACGCCGTCCTCGCCGCCGTCGGCTACAACTTCCGCCGCCTCATCCGCTGGCTCAGGCTTTTGTTGTGGCAACTCCTCAGCGCTCTCCTCGCGGAGTCGGCGGTCAATCCAGCCCGAAATTAGGGTTCTTCACGGACGACGAAGAAAGGGTTGGACGCAGACCCGGCGCCCGGCATCGTTGAGCGAATGGCCTCGATCACGTGCGGATCGAAACTGCGTCATGTTCGCCGCTCGAACCCAGCGCCGCTTCGAGAGAGCCGGACGCATATAGGCGTCGGAAAACGGGCCGGCTCAAGAAATTTCCGCAGACTAAACGGAAATTTCAGTCTGGGGCCGCCGCGGGTCGATCCTGAAAAAGATTGTTTCTTCAGGAGGTTAGCTGGCGCGCCCGGAAGGATTCGACGGTCCGACCTTCAGGTTCGTAGTTTGGCGCTGAACGAAGCTGGTGGCGAGGGATGTGACCTCACGATTAGGTTGCTTGTGATCAGCGTAACCCGGGATCGCACTCGATCTTATGGTTGGAAACAGCCGGTAGTTCACGCACCGGACGCACTGATCTCGAAGTGGCATATCGAGCCCGGCGCGGCGGTACTCGATCTGGGGTGCGGATCCGGTGAACTGTCATTATGGATAGGTGGTAAGATGGATAGGTGGTAAGGTCAGGGCCCAAGTGGGGGGCGACTCGAAGCCGTTGAGACGGGTTGCCGACGACGCTGGTCCAAGCACGAGAAGCTCAACTCGTTCTGGAGAGCCCGCGGGAGCGCCTGGGCGCCTGTCACGAGCGTCGCCGCCTATTGATTATCGAGCTGCAGAGCTGGGTGCGCGAGGAGCGTGCCAAGCTCTCCAGGAACAACCACACGGCCAGCGCGAACAGTGCAAGCGGGGGGACTCGGCAAAGCCGGACTCGGGGCTATGCCGCCCCGAGCTATTTGAAAAGTTAATTGGGCGTCGCCGACTTCGCGGCCGATGGCGCGCTGGTCTACTCGGCTGCTGCTCGTGGAGAGCGGCCGACAATGACGGTGAGGAGCCCCTGGCCCCACAGGCGCTTGGCGGCCGCTTTGGCATCGTCCAGCGTCACCGCATCGACGATGGCGTTGCGCTTCTCGATATAGTCGATCGGCAGCTTGTCCTGCTGATATTGCAGCAGCGCCTGCGCAAGCTTGGAGGAGGTGTCGAGCGCCAGCATCTGGGAGCCCTTGAGGTAGGACTTGGCCTCATCGAGCTCCTTCTGGGTCGGACCCTCCTCGGCAATGCGGCACACCTCCTTCTCGATCACATCCATGGTGTCGCCGGCGCGGTCGGCGCGCGTGCCGGTGTTGCCGATGAAGACCGCCGAGTGCTCCATCCAGAGCAACGACTCGGATACCGAGTAGGCAAGCCCGCGCTTCTCGCGGACCTCGCGATAGAGTCGCGAGGACAATCCGCCGCCGCCCAGGATGTGATTGACGACATAGGCCGCCATGAAGTTCGGATCGCTGCGCTTGACGCCAGGGCCACCGAAGGTGATCACCGTTTGCGGCACGTCGAGCGGCACGAAGGCGAGCTGCGGCGGCTTGGCGGCATCGATGTCGGGCACCGGCACGAGGTTGGCCTTGGCGGGGAGCGCGCCGAAGGTCTGGTCGAGCAGCTTGCCGAGCGTGGCCGGATCGACGTCACCGACCACCGCGATCTTCAGTCCGTCCTTGGCAAGCACGCGGCCGACATAGTCCTTCATGTCGGCGACCGTGATGGTCGGCACGCTGTCGAGGTTGCCGTTGGTCTGCCGGCCATAGGGATGATCGCCGAAGGCGACCTCCAGGAATTTGCGGCTCGCCAGCGATGATGGATTGGTGGTCTCGCGGCGCAGCCCCGAGATGACCTGGGAGCGGATGCGCTCGACATCGGCGGCCTCGAAATGCGGCGAGGTCAGAGCCATCCGCAACAGGTCGAAGGCCTCGTCCTTGTTGTCGCGCAGCATGCGCAGGCTGCCGCGGAAGCTATCGCGGGTGGCGCTGAAGGACAGCTCGATGGCGCGGCGGTCCAGACGTTCGTGGAACGTCTTGGAG
Source organism: Bradyrhizobium sp. CSA207 (assembly GCF_029051685.1). Taxonomy (GTDB): domain Bacteria; phylum Pseudomonadota; class Alphaproteobacteria; order Rhizobiales; family Xanthobacteraceae; genus Bradyrhizobium. The sequence goes on from NZ_JAACFT010000054.1 coordinate 37,995, forward strand.
TCGAGATCGCCGGAGCCTTCGTCGAGGAGGTCGCCAACGAGATTGGCGACGCCCGATTTGTCCTTGGGATCCTGGGCCGAGCCGCCGGCAAAGGAATATTCCATGGCGATCAGCGGCACGGTCGCATCCTGCACGAACCAGGCCTCGATGCCGCCCGGCGAGATCAGGTGCTGGATCTTTGCGGCCGCCT
>NZ_JAACFT010000055.1 GCF_029051685.1 Bradyrhizobium sp. CSA207
CTCCCCAACCCTCCCCCACAAGGGGGGAGGGAGCGATACAGCGGAACGCGAAATCACCATCACGTCCTCCGCTGCGGGTCGACGATGTCGCGCAGGCCGTCGCCGAGGAGGTTGAAGCAGAACACGGCGATCATCAGGGCGAGGCCGGGAAACAATGCGATCCACCATTCGCCTGACACCATGAAGCCCGCGCCTTCCGCGACCATGATGCCCCATTCCGCCGTCGGCGGGCGGACGCCGAGGCCGATGAAGGACAGGCCGGCGGCGTTGAGGATGGCGTAGCCCATGGTCAGCGACATCTGCACGATCATGATCGGCATGATGTTCGGCAAAATGTGCACCAGCAGAATACGAAACTCGCCATTGCCAGAGAGACGCGCAGCCTGGACGAAGCCGGCATTGCGGCGGACATTGGCTTCGGCGCGCGCGACGCGGGCATAGAGCGGGAAGTTCACGATGGCCGTCGCCAGGATGATGTTCTGCACGGTGTTGCCGAGCGCGGCGACGATGCCCATCGCCAGCACGAACAGCGGAAACGCCATGATGGTGTCGGCGATGCGGCCGACGATGCGGTCGGTCCAGCCGCCGAAATAGCCCGCGGCAATGCCGGCGAGCCCACCCATCAGGAACACCAGCACGACGGAGGCGACCGCGATGAACGTGTCGAGCCGCGTTGCCACGACGACGCGGCTGAAGATGTCGCGGCCCAACTGATCGGTGCCGAACCAGTGCGCGGCCGAGGGCGGCTTCAGCGACGCCGCGGTGTCGGACGCCAGCGGATCATACGGCACCACATAGGGACCGAAGATCGCGGCAACGAGGATCACGATCAAAAGACCGAAGGCGAAGCCCGTGACCTTGTTCTCGCCGAGAACGTAGCGGGTCTGTTCAAGGAGCGCGACCAGTCCCGACGTGCGCGCGGGACCAACGGGTTCAACAGCAGGCGCAACGGAGCTCATGACTCACCCTACCCTTCCAGCCGCACGCGTGGATCGATCACGCCATAGAGAATGTCGATCACGAGATTCAAAAGCACGTACATCACCGCCATGGTCAGCACGAAACCCTGCACCGGCGCGAAGTCCGACGAGATCAGCGCTTCCACCGCGTAGGAGCCGATGCCGGGCCAGGCGAACACTTTTTCGACCAGCACGTTGGCGCCGAGCAGGAACGAGAACACCATGCTGAGCGTGGTGATGACCGGGAGCATCGCGTTGCGGAAGGCATAGGTGACGATGACGGTCGCCGGGGACAGGCCGCTGGCACGCGCGGTGCGGACAAACTCGGACGACAGCACCGCCAGCATCGAGGCGCGGGTCATGCGCGCGATCGGCGCCAGCGAGAAGATCGCAAGCGTCGTCGCCGGCAGGATGAGCTGGCTCAACGCCGAACGGAACGCCTCGAAGTCGCGCGCGATCAGGGTGTCGATCAAATAGAAGCCGGTCACCGTCGGCGGCGCGCTGTAGAATACATCGAGCCGGCCGAGCGGCGCGGGCGACCAGCCCAGCCGGAAATAGAAGACGTAGACCAGCACGAGGCCGGTGAAGAACACCGGCAGCGATACGCCGGCCGTCGTCGTCACGCGGCAGAGATGGTCGACCCATGATCCCGGCCGCGTCGCCGCCAGCACGCCGAGCGGAATCGCGATGACGATCGAGACGACGAGCCCGAGCAGCGTCAGCTCGGCCGAGGCCGGCAGGCGGTTGCGGATCTCGGCCGCGACCGGCTGTCCCGTGGTCAGCGAATTGCCGAAATCGCCGTGGGCGAGATCGTTGGTGTAGCGGAAGAACTGCTCGATCAGCGGCCGGTCGAGGCCGAGTTTCTTGCGGATCTGTTCGACGGCTTCTTTCGTCGCGGCGGGACCTGCGAAATAGGCCGCGGGATCGCCGGGCAGCGCGCGTGTCAGCAGAAAGGTGACGATCACGACGCCGATCAGCGAGGGAATCGCGAACATCAGGCGCTTGCCGATCATGGTCAGCATGGCGACCTCCTGGTGTGGAAATGAGATCGAGCCGCGCGTACCGCTGCGCCCCCTCTCCCCTTGTGGGAGAGGGTTGGGGTGAGGGGTAGCCCCAAGCGAGGTCTGAGTTCTTGGCTACCCCTCACCCTGCCCCTCTCCCACAAGGGGAGAAGGAATGAGAGAGGCGTGCTCACCTCACTCCGAAAGGCAGCCAGCGCCATAGCCGCGTCTGCCATGTCCCATCACCCCTTCGCCATTGCGCGATAGTCGAGGCGGCGGTGGAACCAGTATTGGTAGCCGCTGATGTTCTTCTGCATCGCGACGTTGACGAAGGGCTGGTACAGCGGGATGCGCGGGACGTCGGCGTAGGCGAGATCGACGAAACCCTTCACGTCGGTGTCGTAGGTCGCGGTGTCGCCGGCCGCGGCAGCAACGCGGGCGCCGTCGATCAGCTTGTCCATTTCCGCCGACTTGTAGCTCATGGTGTTGAAGACGGAATTGTTGCCGTGATAGCACCAGTAGAAGAAGTATTCGGGATAATCGAGCCAGCCGGAGAACACGTTGGTGAAGAGCGGCATCTCCTTCTTGTTCAACTCCGTGCGCCAGTTGGCGCCGGGCACCTTGTTGATGGTGGTCTTGATGCCGAGCTGGGCGAGTGATTCCTGCACCAGGACGCAGAGCGGCTCGTTGACGCCGGCAAAGTTGAGGTCGAACGAGATCGTGGTCTCGAAGCCGTTGGCGTAGCCGGCTTCGGCCAGCAGCGCCTTCGCCTTCTCCATATCGGTGTGGTATTTGTGCTGCTGCGGCCAGGCGACTTCGGTCGCCTTGTCCTTTGCCGCGCCGAACATGGGATTGCCGAGGCCGAACAGCACGGCATCCATGATCTTCTGGTACGGCAGCGCATAGGCGATGGCCTGCCGCACTTTCACGTTGTCGAACGGCGGCTTGGTGACGTTCATGCCGATATACTGGATGCCGTTGGAGAACGGCAGCGACACCACGTTGAGCTTGCCGCTCGCCTTCATCTCCTGGAAATCCTTGAACGGCAGCTCATAGGAAATATCGGCGTCGCCGCGCTCCAAGAGCGCGCGGCGGTTGCCGGCCTGCGGCACCATGCGCCAGATCACGCGCTTGATCTTCGGCAAGGGACCGCCGACCCAGTCGTCGTTGCGCTCCATGATCACTTCGGTGCCGGCGGTCCACTTCGTCACCTTGTAGGCGCCGGAGCCCGCGGTCTGCTGCTTGGTGAATTCGAGACCCCAGGGATCTTTTTCGGTGGCGTTCTTCTTCACGAGCTCGGAATTGACGATGCAGGGCACGATCACCGCAAGGTCGGGAATCGTCAGCCGGTCCTTCTTCGCGAAGTCGACCCGCACGGTGTAATCGTCGATCACGACGAACTGCTCCGGCTTGGTCAGCGAGCCCGCGCTCATCTGGAAGGTCGGGAAGCCGCCGACGCTGACCGCGCGACCAAGCGACCACTTGACGTCCTTGGCCGTGACCGGCGCGCCGTCGTGGAATTTGGCGTTCTTCTTCAGCTTGAAGGTGACCGACATATCGTCGATCTTGATCTCCTCGGCGAGCTCGCCCTTGAACTTGTCGCGGTCGTAATAGGGCACGCCGCCGGGGCCGCTCTTCATCTCGTGGCTGAGCAGCCGGTCGTAGCAATTCCAGGACACCTCATAGCCGGGCACGTTGGTGCCGACGCCGTGGATGTCGAGATTGTTGGGCCCACCTTCCGAGACGATCAGCAGCGTCTCCGAGCGCGCATCGGCCTGGGCCGACGAGATCACCGAAGGCATGGCCGGAAGCGCCGCGCCTGCGGCCAATCCGGAAACGGACTTAAGGAAATCGCGGCGCTTCATGAAAATGCTCCAACACAAAAGTTTCTGGTTGGAACTGGATTCGCAAGGTTCGTGCCAAGGAATGAAATCGGCGTGTGCTGGCGTAATATGCTGAATGCACGAGGGAAATTTTCAAACCTCGGCTTGCCGTGAGCAAAGGCCCCTCGCGAAAATTGCATACAAAGACGAGTAATTGCCTATTTGTTGAGCGCGCCGAAGTCAGAGCCCGCCTCATAAGCGCTGACTGTCATTCCGGGGCGATGCGCAGCATCGAGCCCGGAATCCATCGGGCCGCAGAACGCGTGGACAAATGGATTCCGGGCTCGCCGCTCTGCTGCGGCGCCCCGGAATGACGGAGAGGGAGGCGCTCACCCCGGCCAGATCAAGTCCTGAACCTCAACCAGATCATTCGCCTTCTCCTGCCAGCCCTCGATGCAGATGTGCGCATTGAGGTCGCTGGCGCGATGCAGCAGCATCAGGGCCATCAGGCGCCGCTTGAGCGCGTAGTCCAGGTTCGAATAGCCAAAACCTTCGAGCAGGCTGCGCACCCGACCGGGCCGGCCCGCCGCCATGAAGGCGCTGGGGCCGAGCAGGTCGTAGTCGCGCCATCCCGTCAGCACGTCGCCGAAATCGAACAGGCCGGCGAGCGACCATTCGCCGTCGTGGCAGGCGAGCAGAAAATTCTCCGGAATGTACTCGCCGATCAGGATCACCGGCGGCGCATCCATCGGGATGAGTTCGGCTGCGTCGCGCAGGAGACCGTCGAGGCCGGCGAGGAATTTGGGCGCAAGGCCGAAGCGCTCGTGCCTGCTGCGGCAATTCTGCATCTGCGTGCGCATGAACGCGTCCCAGCGCGGCTCGATCTGCGCCAGCGGCCCAAGCGGCGCGCGCTGCACGGCTGCGATGGTCTCGCCGAGCTGGCGCAGCACGCGCTCCTTCTGGCTTTCCGGCAGTGACGGCCAGACCTCCGAGCCGAGCGTGCCGGCAAGGCGCGTGATGATCAGATAGGGCCAGCCGTCGCGCATCCCTGCCGCGGCGATCTCGGGAAGCGGCAAGGAAAGGCGGCCTGCAAGCTGCGTCAGCGAGCCGCGCTCGGAGACGAACTGCGCGCGCAGCAGCGGCGGGAAGATCTTCAGGATCAGCTTGTCGCCGAGGCCGAGCACGAGATTGGTGCCGGTCCCAAATACGTGCGGTGCGCTGGTATCGAGACCGTGGCTGCGCGCGATGTCCAGCGCGATCGGCAGCCATTGCGGGGAAGCGGGGCGCCAGGCGCGAAAGCTCTCCGCGTCGATGAAAGCTGGCAACTTTTGCGATCGAGCGATCGTCATCTGCACTCGCCCATGCAAGGCGGCTTTGGTTGATTCGGTGCAAGCCGAGACGGCGGTGCACCTCTCCCGCTTGCGGGAGAGGTCGCGCCGAAGGCGCGGGTGAGGGTTCTCTCTTCTGGGGGATTGTCCCGTTGCGGAGACACCCTCTCCCCAGCCCTCCCCCGCAAGCGGGGGAGGGAGCGCATCTCGTTCGTGGCTACACCGAGTCCAAATCTCACAGCTGCTACCGCTCCGGGCTGGCGCGCTCGAACTGGCGCAGCAGCTTGTTGCCGCGTTCGACCGCGGAATCCAGCGCTCCTTGCGCGCTCTTCCGGCCGGAAAAGGCCTGCTCCAGCTCGTCCTCGATGGCGCCGCGGATCAGGACGAACGAGCCGAGCCGGATGCCCTTCGAATTCTCCGTCGGCGGATGCAGCGTGACCTCCTCGAACGAGATCGCCGAGCCCGGATTGCGCTCGTAAAAGCCCTGCGCGCGCGTCAGCTCGAAGGCGGCGCGGGTGATCGGCAGATAGCCGGTGTTCTGGTGCCAGGCCGCCTGCACGCCGGGCTGCGACAAATAGGCGAAGAATCGTGCCACGCCCTTGTATTCCTCGCGCGGGCGGTCGCGCAGCACCCACAGCGTGGCGCCGCCGATGATCGAGTTCTGCGGCGCATCCTTCACGTCGGGCCAATACGGCATCATGCCGTAGCCGATCTCGAACTTCGAATTCGCCTTGATGTCGGCGCGCGTCGCCGAGGAGCCGATGAAGATGCCGCACTCGCCGTTCTGGAAGCGCGGCTCGGCCGACTGCCCGCGGCCGCTATAGTCGAACAGTTTGCTCTTCTGCCACTCGGCGAGCTGAGCGACGTGCTTCACGACGACGGGGTTGCTGATGGTCAGCTCCGCATCCAGCCCCGCAAAGCCGTTGGCCCGCGTCGCGAGCGGCAGATTGTGAAAGGCGGAGAAATTTTCGACATGGATCCAGGACGGCCACGACGTGGTGAAGCCGCAGACCGCGCCGCGCTCGCGCAGCCGCTTTGCGGCGGCGCCCAGCTCCGGCCAGGTCTTCGGCGGCAGGTTCGGATCGAGGCCCGCATCGCGGAACATGGTCTTGTTGTAGTAAAGGATCGGCGTCGAGGAATTGAAAGGGAACGACAAGAGATTGCCGGCCGCGTCAGTGTAGTAGCCGGAAACGGCGGGAAGGTAATCGTTGAGCGAGAACGGCTCGCCCATATCCCGCATCATGCTGAACACGGGATAGATCGCGCCCTTGGCCGCGGTCATGGTGGCGGTGGCGACCTCGTTGACCTGAACGATCGCAGGCTGACTGCGCGAGCGGAAGGCGAAGATCGCCGCCGTCACCGTCTCGGTGTAGTTGCCCTTGTAAGTTGGCACGACGCGATAATCCGGCTGCGAGGCATTGAAGTCGGAGGCGAGCTTCTCCAGCTGCCGGCCGAGCTCGCCGGACATGGCGTGCCACAGCGCGATGTCGGTGGCGGCGCGCGCCGGAGCGGCCAATGAGAGCGACGCCAAGGAGAGGGCCGCGAAGGCGGCGACGATCTGCAAAAGGCGCATTGCTGGAGTCACGTTGGCTCTTCCCATGTCGCGCGCAAAGGCGACCGATCCTGCTTAAGGCGCGGCATTCGCGGTTTCAACCGGGAATGAGCCCTGGCCGCGCCGCACAATCGCGCCGCGGGGCGGACCGGGATGGCCTTCCCTTTACCATCTGCTAGATTGCATTGAACCTTTTCCTTCCGCCATAGACTCCACCACTGAGGGGTTGAGTGTGCCAGTGTTGAACCGTGCCGAACTTTCGCGGACCGGGGTGGTTTTCGTCGTGCTGCTGCTGCTCGCGATGTGCGGGCCCGGCGCTATTGCGCGCGAATTCCGCGCCGCCGACACCCAGACCGAGGATTACCCGACTGTCCAGGCGCTGCGCTACATGGGCGCCCTGATCGCCGAGCGCACTGGCGGCCGGCTCGAGATCAAGGTGTTTCACTCCCGCCAGCTCGGCGAGGAGAAGGAGACGATCGAGCAGACCCGGGCCGGCGCGATCGACCTCAACCGAACCAATGTGGCCCTGATCGGCAATTTCGTTCCGGCGATGAACGTGCTCGCCATGCCGTTCCTGTTCCGGTCCATCGAGCACATGCAGAAGGTGCTGGACGGGCCGATCGGCAACGAGATCCTGAACAGTTTCGAGCCCTACGGCTTCGTCGGGCTGGCCTTCTACGATTCCGGCGCGCGGTCGATCTACAACAGGGTGCGGCCGGTGCAGAGCGTGTCCGACCTCAAGGGCCTGCGGATCCGGGTGCAGCAGTCGGAGTTGATGAGCGAAATGATCCGCTCGCTCGGCGCCGAGCCGGTCGAGCTGCCCTATGGACAGGTGCTGACGGGGCTTGCGACCCATTTGATCGACGGCGCTGAAAACAACTGGCCACCCTTCGTGACGACAGACCATTACAAGCATGCCGGCTACCTTGCGCTTACCGAGCACACGATGAGCCCCGAGGTGCTGGTGATCTCGCTCAAGGCCTGGCGGAGCCTCGCAGTAGACGACCAGCAGATCTTCAGGGAGACCGCGCTGCGCTCCAGCCGATTCATGCGCGAGAAGTGGCGCGACCTCGAGGAACAGTCGCAGCGTAAAGCGCAGGCCGCCGGCATCGCCGTCGTCAAGGATATCGACCGCAAGCCGTTCGAGGACGCGATGGCGGCGATCTACGCCAAGGCCGCACGCGATCCCGCCGTGGCCGCGCTGATCGAACGCATTCGCAAGGTGGAGTGAGCCGAATTGGCCGCGCCTGGACACAGCGAGCACGCAGACCGGCCGGCCGGCCCGGTCGGACAGCTGCGCGCGCGCCTCGTCGGCGTGTTGCGGGCGGTGCCGATCCGCTGGCGCATCCTGTCGATCGCGGCGCTGAACTCCGCCGTGGTGATCGTGCTGGTCGCGATGATCTGGAATGGCGCGCAGGTGCTGGGCTCGGCCTGGGACGACGTGCGCCAGGTGCGCGAGTCCGACAGGATCCTGGCGCTGCTGGAAAGCGAGACCGGGCGCCTGCACAATCTGATCCACCGCTACATCAACCAGCCGAGCCCTGACCTGTTCGCCGAGATCCTGCTGCTGCGCGAGGCCGTGCTGGGCACGCTGAGCAACCGCGCCGCCAAGGACCCGATGCTTTCAGGCTCGGTCGAGGAGCTGGAGCGCTCCACCGACCGCTTCCTCAACGGCTTTGGCGACCTGCGGGGCGTGCAGGCCACCATCGCAAAAACCTATGAGGAGCAGGTGCAGGGCCCGGCCAGGGACATGGCCGGGCTTTATTCCATCATCGAGGGCGCCACCGGCCATCGCGACGCCCTGATCTGGCCATCGCTCGGCAAGTCCCGCGAGGCCTTCACCGCGATGCTGGTGGCGGCGAATTCCTATTATCTGTCGCTGTCGCCGACTGCGGCCGACGAGGCGCGGCGCAACACCGAGACCATCGAGAAGACCGTTCCGGTCATGATCGATCTCGCCGACAACGACCTCCAGCGCATGGCACTGCGGAAGCTCGCCACCCGCACCACGGCGCTGCGCGAAGGCTTTGCAAAACTGTCCGAGCAGCTTGCCAGCCGCACCGAGCTGCTGCGCAACACCATCGACGCAAGCCAGGCCGAGGCGATCGGCGCCATCGACGACCTCTCGACCAAGATGCGCCAGCGCGAGCAGAAGGCGCAGGAGACGTTCGACCGCACGCTGGCGGACATTTCTCGTCGTGTCCTTTCCATCGCGATAATCTTCCTCGGCATCATCCTCACCGCCGGCGTGCTGATCGCGCTGTCGATCCGGCTGCCGCTGCAGCAGATCATGGCATCGATGCGCGCGATCATGCTCGGCGACCTCGACCGCGAGGTGCAGGGCACCGGGGCGCGCGACGAGGTCGGCGCCATGGCGCGCGCAGTGGAAGTGTTCCGCGAGAATGCGATTGCCAAGCGGCAGACCGAGGACGAGTTGCGCGCCTCCAAGGAAAAGGCCGAAAGCGCGCTGCTCGAGCTCAATGCCGCGCAGCAGAATTTGATCGACGCCGAACGGCTGGCAGCGCTCGGCGGCCTCGTCGCTGGCGTCGCCCACGAGGTCAACAACCCGATCGGCATCAGCCTGACCGTTGCTTCGAGTTTTGCCCGCCGCAGCGAGATTTTCGAGGCCCAGCTCAAGGGCGACGGCGGCCTGCGGCGCTCGCAGCTCGAGGAATTCGTGCAGTCCTCGCGCGACGCTTCGCAGCAGCTCGTTGCCAACCTGCAGCGCGCCGGCGAGCTGATCCAGTCGTTCAAGCAGGTCGCGGTCGACCGCTCGCACGCCGAGCGCCGGCAGTTCTCATTGAGCGAAGCCACCGAGCAGATCATCGCGAGCCTGCGTCCGGTGCTGAAGCGCTCGCCGATCACGCTCCAGGTCGACGTGCCCGAGGGGCTGCTGCTCGACGGCTATCCCGGCTCCTATGGCCAGATCCTGACCAATCTGTTCCTCAACGCCGCCAACCACGCCTTCGCCGACGGCCGCGCCGGCACCATCACCATCTCGGCGCGGCCGCGCGGCACCGACGACATCGAGATCAGCTTCGCCGACGACGGCGCCGGCATGACCCCTGACGTGCAACGTCAGGCCTTTGACCCATTCTTTACCACCCGACGCAATGAAGGCGGCACGGGACTTGGCCTGCATATCGTCTATAACCTCGTCACCCAGCAGCTCGGCGGCCGGATGATGCTGGAATCCAAGCTGGGACAAGGCACTACTTTTCGCATTATCATGCCCCGCCTCGCCAAGGGCGGCGCGCAAAGCACAGAAAGTGACGGGACTTCGCAATGGCCGAACAGGACGATGTCCTCCACCTGATCGACGATACCGGTACCGCGTCGGAGGATACCAACGCCCGGAGATGGAAGATCGCCGTCATCGACGACGATCCGGCCGTGCATGACGGCACCCGCTTTGCGCTGTCCGACTACAGCCTCAACGGCCAGGGCCTTGAGATTCTCTCGGCCCATTCCGCGGCCGAAGGCCGCAAGCTGATGGCCGAGCACAGCGACATCGCCGCCGTGCTGCTCGACGTCATCATGGAGACCGATGTCGCCGGCCTCGAGCTGGTCGAATTCATCCGCAACGAGATCAAGAACGAGACCGTGCGCATCATCCTGCGCACGGGACAGCCCGGCCAGGCGCCGGAGCGGCGCGTGATCGTTCAGTACGACATCAACGACTACAAGGCCAAGACCGAGCTCACCGCCGACAAGCTGTTCACCTCGCTGACCGCGGCGCTGCGCTCCTACCAGCAGCTCGAGCGCATGGTGCAGACAAGGCGCGGGCTCGAGATCATCATCGACGCCGCCTCGACGCTGTACGACTTCAAGTCGATGCAGCGCCTCGCCGAGGGCGTGCTGACCCAGCTCGCCTCGCTGCTCAATGTCGATTGCGCCGGCATACTGGTCCTGCGCGACAATGGCGGCGTCGACCCCGAGCTCTCGGTGCTCGCCGGCAGCGGCTGCTACAGCCGCTTCATCGGCACCACCTCGTCAAAGGCGCTCGATCCCGAATTGCGCGCCATGGTCGAGGCCGCGTTCCAGCGCCGCAAGAACGAATTCGCCGACCACCGCAGCGTGATTTACTTGCGCACCGGCAGCGGCCGCGAGGTTGTGGTGTTGCTCCAGGCCGAGCGCGAGCTGTCCGAGACCGACCGTTCGCTGGTCGAGATCTTTTCCAGCCGGCTCTCGATCGCGTTCGACAACGTCATCCTCTACCAGCAGCTCCAGGACGCCAACACCCAGCTCGAGGACCGCGTCGCCCAGCGCACCCGCGCGCTGATGCAGGCCAATCGTCGCCTGTCGGCGCAATGGCTGCGTCTGCAGCGCGCCAACGGCTTCAAGAACGAGATTTTGGGCACCGTCGCACATGACCTGAAGAACCCGCTCGGCGTCATTCTCGGCCGCACCGAGATGCTGAAGGAGTTGATCTCGACCGGCGCGTCCACGGACGGCGTGGTCGCCCAGGTCGATCATATCCGCGACGCCACCAAGCGCCTGACCACGATGGTCGATCATCTGATCTCGGACGCCATGGCCGACGCCTTCGACATCACCATCCGCCGCGAGCCGGTCGACATCGCGGCCCTGGTCAAGGAGGTCGCCGAGGCCAACCAGCCGCTTGCCGTCAATAAGCAGCAGGCGATCAGCGTCACCGCGCCCTCCAACATCGTCACCATGTGCGACACCGACCGCATCCGCGAGGCGATCGACAATCTGATCAGCAACGCCATCAAGTACAGCCCGATCGGCGGCAAGATCGGCGTCACCGTCACCCATGAAGGCAGCGACACCATCATCAGCGTCAGCGACGAGGGCGCGGGGCTGTCGCCGGAGGATCTCGGCCGGCTGTTCGGCCGGTTCCAGCGGCTGTCGGCAAAACCGACCGCCGGCGAGAGCTCGACGGGGCTTGGGCTTTCCATCGTCAAGCGTATTATCGACATGCATGGCGGCGAGGTGACCGCCACCAGCGACGGGCCCGGCAAGGGATCGACCTTCACCATCACGCTGCCCGCGACCGAAACGCCATGATTTGAGTGCCGAGATCCGATTGAGATGACCCAAAGCCCGCACATCATGATCGTCGACGACGAGGCCCCGGCCCGGGAGATGGTCGGCGATTACCTCAAGATGCACGGCTTCACCGTGACGCTGTGCGACGGCGGCAAGAGCCTGCGCACGGCGATCCAGGGCAGCATGCCCGATCTGGTCGTGCTCGACCTCAACATGCCCGAGGAAGACGGGCTGTCGATCATCCGCGACCTCAAGAGCCGCATCAACGTGCCCGTGATCATGCTGACGGCGACCGCGAGCCCGATCGACCGCGTTGTCGGCCTCGAGCTCGGCGCCGACGATTATGTGGCCAAGCCGTGCGAGCTGCGCGAATTGATGGCGCGGATCCGCTCGGTGCTGCGGCGGAGCACGCCGGCGAAGGCGGCGGCCAGCGAAGCGGCCGCGGCGAAATCCGACAAGGATCAGCTGGTGCGCTTCGGCACCAAATGGCTCGATCTCGAAGCGCAGGCCTTGCGCGACGACGAGGGCAACGAGCATCCGCTGACCGCATCCGAGTTCGGGCTGCTCAAAGTGTTCGCGGCCAATCCGAAGCGCGTGCTGTCGCGCGAGCGGCTGCTGGAATTGGCCAATGCGCGCGACGCCGAGGCGTTCGACCGCGCCGTCGACCTGCGCATCATGCGCATCCGCCGCAAGATCGAGCCCGACCCGACCAAGCCCGCCGTGATCCGCACCATCCGCGGCGGCGGCTATCTGTTCTCGCCGGCGGGCGAGAAGGCGTAGGCGCGCGGGGGCGTAAGGGCGCGCGGCAAACTCCGGTGTCGTCCCGGATCTGCGCGCGCTTTTGGCGCGCTTGTCCGGGACGACAGCGGAGGGTGTGGGCGCGGCAGCAAACGCAAACGCCCGAAATTCGTTCCCCACCCCCAAATCCCCCATCCCGCATTTTCCGTACATTGAAATTGCACGCTTTTTTGCCCCGAATGTTTCGTCGCGGCCTTTCCGACGAAACAATTTGGCGGCGCACGAAACCATTTTCCGCTTTTGGTGCAGACGTCCCGAAACGTTGGCTCATTAACACTTTGGTCGAAGGAAACGCCGCTCGGTTGCGGCGCTACGGGGAGCCAGTCAATGCAGAACGTCATCGCCATCAACGCCCAAGCCAGCCAGAGCATCATTGCCGCTCAGGCGACCTCGGACGACATGCTTCTCGAAAGCATTGCCGACGGCAACCGGACGTCGATGCACATCCTCTATTGCCGGCACAATGTGCGGGTCTATCGCTTCATCCTGCGCATCGTGCGCGACGCCACCACGGCGGAAGACCTGGTCAGCCAGGTGTTCCTCGACGTCTGGCGCACCGCCGGCCAATTCCAGGGCCGCTCGCAGGTTTCGACCTGGCTGCTGTCGATCGCCCGCTTCAAGGCGCTGACCGCGATGCGCCAGCGCCGCTTCGAGGACATCGACCAGGAAGACGTGCGGCAGATCCCGGACGGCTGCGATACGCCGGAGACCTCGCTCGACCGCAGCGATACCAGCGCGATCCTGCGCGCCTGCGTGGCAAAACTGTCGCCCGCGCATCGCGAGATCATCACCCTCGTCTACTACCACGAGAAGTCGGTGGAGGAGGTCGGGCAGATCATCGGCATCCCGCAGAGCACGGTGAAGACCCGGATGTTCTACGCGCGCAAACAACTGGCCGAGTTGCTTAAGGGCTGTGGCGTCGAGCGCTTTGCTGCCTGAAACTAAATGATTTCAAAGGGATAGGCCTGCGCCTGCAAGCCTGTCCCGGACACGGAAGTGTTACCGCCGACGAAACAATTGAAACGAAGCACAACATCAGGCGGAAAAACCTCCTCCCTATAAAGCTCACATACGGTTTTGCTTAAACCTCCCAAGACCTCCAGCGACCCGGACGGGATGCCCCCCTCCGGGTCGTTTTGTGTTTGGGGGTGTGAGCGCTGCCCGGGTTTTCGGCGCACCTCTTGTGCTTGAGTGAGGGGGGCACCCCTGTCTCATTCCCTCCCCCCTTGTGGGGTCCGAGACGAGCGTAGCTCGCTCGTGGGCAGGGAGGGGGGGTGCCACACGGGGACTCTTTCGTTTCGTGCGCGCGGCTCAATCGCAGACGGATAGACCATTTCCTGGGCTACCCCCTCCCTAGCCCACCCCACAAGGGGGAAGGCGACTTCCGTCGGGGTTACGCGCCGGTCACGCGCCAGATCACGTTGCCGACGTCGTCGGCCATCAGCAGCGACTTGTCGGGACCGATCGCCACGCCGACCGGACGGCCGTAGGATTCCTTCTCGTCCGGCGCCAGGAAGCCCGACAGGATGTCGCGGGCAGGGCCCGACGGGCGGCCGTTCTCGAACGGGATGAACACGACCTTGTAGCCGGACAGCTTGCTGCGATTCCAGGAGCCGTGCTGGCCGATCACCATGCCATCTGGGAAACCCGGCAGCGTGCCCGATGGCATCCAGCACAGGCCGAGCGAAGCGGTGTGGCCGCCCAGCGCATAGTCCGGCGTGAGCGCCTTGGCGACCATCGCCGGATCCTGCGGCACGCGGTCGTCGACCGTCTTGCCCCAGTAGCAATAGGGCCAACCGTAGAAGCCGCCGTCGCGCACCGAGGTGAGGTAATCAGGTGGTGTCTCGTCGCCGAGGCCGTCGCGCTCGTTGACGACGGTCCAGAGCACGTTCGTATTTGGCTCCCAGGCAAGACCGACGGGATTGCGCAGGCCGCTGGCGAAGATGCGATGCGTGCCGGCATCGAGATCGAGCTCGTAGACCGCGGCGCGGCCTTGCTCGACCTCCATGCCCATCTCGGCGATATTGCTGAGCGAGCCGACGCCAGCATAGAGCTTCTTGCCGTCGGGGCTTGCGAGCAGGCTCCGCGTCCAGTGGCCGCTCGGCTTGAACGTCGTGAGCCGCTTCCCCGGCGCGGTGATGCGGTCGGCGTTCGCGACATAGGGGAATGCCATCACGCCGTCGGTGTTGCCGACATAGAAGGTGTCGCCGACCAGCGCCATGCCGAATGGCTGGCTCAGGTTCTCCATGAAGGCGCCGCGCTGCTCGGCGACGCCGTCACCGTCCTTGTCACGGAGCAGCGTGATGCGGTTGGCGCTGACGCCAAGCGCCGCGGCGCGCCGCATCGTCGCCTGCATCGCGTAATGAAACACGCTCCTCGGCGGTCCTGCGATCTGCGTTGCTTCCGCAATCAGTACGTCGCCGTTGGGCAGCACCTCGATCCAGCGCGGATGGTCGAGATCGGTCGCGAACGCATTCACCTTGAGCCCTGGCGCGGCCGTCGGCTTCTGCCCCTCGCTCCAGCCCCTTGCCGTCGGCATCTTCAACGTCGGCAGCGCGCCTTGCGGCTTTGCCTCGGGGATTGCCGGCGCCTCGCCCCAGGCCGGCGGGGGCTCGGTGCCCGACAGCTTGCGCCATTGCAGCGCGATGCCGCCGACGAATGCGACGAACTGCGCAAAGATGCTGGAAAAGGTCATCAAAATCCCCTGTCGAACGTGCGGCACTGTCCAACGACGGATCGCTCCAAGATTCGCCCAAAGCCCCGCGCGGGCCCAAGCCTGATCGTCGACCTCGCCAGATCCACGATGTGACGTCGTCGTGCCTTATTGCGCGCGCATCCAACTGGGAACACGCAAAAAGGTCAACATGCGGCGGCCGGATCGGGCTGCTTATGGCGTGCGCGGATGGCAGCACGCCGAATTTGCATGGCACCGATGCGGACGGTTCTGCGTGAGGACGTGTGGATCAGCGGCCGATCTGCCGCTCCAGCCGCTGCGCTGCGCGAAACTCGTCGAGGTGATGGATGTTCGGCGCGAGTGCCGCTTCCTTGGACAGCAGGTGATAGACGCGCGCTACCGTGCGCTGCTTCTGCTTCGTCCGCCCGCGCGGCAGCGCCCGCGCCTTGCGGACGGCCGTGACGGCGTGCTCGCGAAAATAATCGTAAGCGTCCGACATGGTTCAACGCTCTGCGGCTATTGCATGCTGCGCGGGGGGGGGTAACGGCTGGATGGAGGGGCGGTTCCTGGCAGGATGTTCCGAGCGCGCCAATCCATCACCGTTATCCCCGCGCAATGGCGAAGCCATTGTCGCTGGAGGCTCGGCTCGCGATGCATTCGCATCGTAAGCCTTGCACCTGAGGATGACGGAATTGGTAGCAACGCTATTGCAGGCAATTTGAAAGCGATGCCTGCGCCCGTCATCCCGCCCTCAGCGCGGCGACAGGAACGGAATGATCATCGGCACGCGGCGACAATAGGCGCCGTAGGCGTCTTCGCCGAGCTCCTTGGACAGGAAAACCTCTTCCATCCGGCCCTTCTGCCACATGCCAAGCGAGATCAGGATCGCGCCGAGGATCGCGGTCACGGTGCCGACGGCGATGCCGGTCGCCAGCATGCCGGCGATCAGGCCGGTGTAGATTGGATGGCGCACGATGCCGTACGGGCCGGTGTCGACGACGCGGTGGTCTTCCTTGTGGGTGATGGTGTTGGACCAGAATTTTCCGAGATGCAGCCGCCCCCACCAAGTGAAGGAGATGCCGGCGATCACGATCAGGGCCGTGATGTAGACGCCGGTATTGCTGAAGACCCAGAGCGGTTTCTCGCCCAGCGCTTCGGCCGTCCACGGCGTGAACAGGATGCCGCCGATCAGGATCGGCAGGCGATAGCGGCCGGACTCCAGCGTCATCACCTGCTTCTGGGTGCGTCCCTGCCAGAACGAAGCGCCGACCCAGCTTGCAAGCCAGGCGAGCCAGATCAGCGCGAGCAGTTGTGTTGGCCAGGTCGTGGTCCAACCACCCCAGGCGACAGAGAGAAGCTTGCTGAAATCGAAGGACATGCGGAAAGGTTCTTTGGGTTGGGCGGCAGCTCAGCTGGCGCGCGAGGAGAGCGCGTGATGCTCGATGGCGCCGGGGGCGGGCTTGCCGCCGCGAGCCAGCAGATGGGTGATGGTTTCGCGCAGCACGGGTTCGATCGGGCGCGGCGCATAGCCGAGCTCGGTGCGCGCCTTGCCGATCGAGAGGTCGCTCGCGGCGAGCGCAATGCGCACGCCCTCAGCGGTGCCGTTGGGCGGCCGGCGCGTGACGCGATCGGATAAATATTCGAGCATGATCGCGGAGAACTCGGCGATCTTGCCGGGAACGACGACCGGAAACTGGCGCCGGCCGCTGATCGCGGACATCATCCGCAGGATCTGGCCGAGCCTGACGCAATCGCCGCCGAGGATGTAGCGCTGACCGGCGCGGCCGCGCTCCATCGTCAGCACCAGGCCCGTGGCGACGTCGCGGACATCGACGAGATTGACCAGGAAGTTGAGGTGCGGCTGCACCTTCTTCTGCAGGAAGTACCACAGCATCGCCGTCGGCGGCGTCAGATTGTGGTCGGCAGCGCCGATCGGCATGGTCGGCGTGCCGATGACGAGCGGGAAGCCGGCAGCCGCGGCCTTCGCCGCATGATGCTCGGCGAGCGACTTCGATCGGGTATAGGCGCCGGGCATCGCATCGGCCGGCTGGAGCGCCTCCTCGGCGGCAATGCCGCCCAGGTCCGAATAGGGGAATAGGATCGATTCCGTCGAGCAATGCAAAAAGCGCGATACGCCGCGCTTCATCGCGGCCGCGAGCATGATTTCGGTGCCGCGGCAATTGACGTCGTGAAAGGCCTGCTTGTTGGCGACCCACATCCCGGGCAGGCCGGCGAGGTGATAGACCTGATCGACGCCGTCAAGCGCGGCATCGACCGCAGCCCCATCCAGCACCGAGCCATGGGCATATTCAACGTCCGCGTTCGCCGTGGCCGGCGGACGGACATCGAGAATACGCACCCGCTGCCCACGGGCGCGGAGCGCTTCGACCAGATGCTGTCCGATGAACCCACTGCCACCGGTAACTAGTACGAGAGCCATGAAGAAAGTTTGCTGTTCCGCTCTGGAAGTTATCGAGTCGAAAGAGGATTGGTCGGAAGAGGCGCCAGAATCGCGGCAAGGTCGCGACGAAAACCCAGCGCAATGAATAATTTCGCCATCACGAACATCGGTCCAAGCAAAAGATGCGACGGAAAGGTGAACAACGAGGCTTCGCGCCCCTCAAAGACTTTGTGGCCAATGGCCTGCGCGGCGAGGCCGAGCACGACCAGGGCGGCGAAAATCGCCCACAACGTCGCGGTGCTGACTTGCGCCGCAATGGTCGTTGCGATCGAAAATAGCACGACGGAGACGGCGAGAATGCCGATCCCGAGCGCGACGTCGAGCAGCAGCCAATAGATCAGAACCGGCAAGGCCAGGATCACCGCCAGGCTGAGCTCGAGTCCGAACAGCGGCACCTTCACCAGCGTCAGCGGCAGCACGGCGCCTGTGAACAGCAGGAGGATGCCGACCACATGCATCGCCGTATTCCGGGGATCGCGATGGTACTCGACATAAACGGCAAGTTGGCGTTGAAAAAAGCCACCCATCTTGGTCTCGTGCAGCATGGGGTCGGGGAAGGACGAAAAAAGCCTATAGCATCTGACCGGGCGGTGCACAAACCGGCGCTTTTGTCGCGCAAGGCCGCGGTGTTGCGCCATGGGACAGGCCGCAAAATGATCAGGACTTCAAAGGGTTCCCGCCGCCTGAGTGCGTGCGCTCAGTGCTTCTTGGCGGGCTTTTTCGTCGCAGGCGCAGGAGCGGCGGCCGGCCGCGCAGGCTCCTCCTCCGGCAGCTTGGCAAAGGTCAGGATCTGGAGCTGTGCATTGACGGCCGAGGTCGGCCGTGCGCGGTCGAGAAACTGCTCCTCGCCGAGACCGATTGGATGCAGCCGCTTGGTCGAGATCTTGAACGTGTTGACCAGCACGTCGCGGATCGCGTCCGCCCTGCGCTGGCTCAGGATCGCATTGGCCTCCCGCGTCTTCGTATTGGATTCGACGCGGCCGACGATCAGGAACGTGTAAGGCAGCAGCGAAGCATGAACCAGCGCGTCCGCAAGGCGGCCGACGGTTTGGTAGGACGCCGGCTGGACGATCGGCGTATCGGCGTCGAACTGGATCTGCGCGGTGAAGGCCGGCAGATTGGCAAGGTCCGGCGCGATCGGGGGCCGGTTCACCGGCCCCGGATCGTTCTTGATCCTGGCCTTGGCCCGCTCCATCACCTGCAGCTTCAGCGCGGGGATGTCGATTTCGGCGGCCTGTTCGAAATGATTGAGCTTGCCGACGATGTCGTCGCGGGTCGGCGGCGCCGGCTGCGCGCTGGCCGCTCCCGCGAGCAGGGCGAGGCCGAGCACGAGGCCAATTCCGGCGGTGGCAAGCCCGGTTGCGCGCATCATCGATATCCCGCGTCGTCGACGGCCTTCAGGCAGTTGTTGCTGATGCCCTTGGGCGTCGAGACCAGGCAGGGGACCGCCTTGCTGGTCTCCTTGGTCGAGCCGTTACAGACCTTGACGATCTCGCGCTGGCAGGCGTTCGCCACGGTGACGCGGGCGGCGACGCGCTTCTGGATGGCGTCGAAGGCGCCGAGATAGTCGCTCTGGCACTGCTGGGAGAGCACGTCGCGGTTGCGGGACAGGCACTCCTTGAGGCGGGTCGAGTCCGGATTGACGCCGCGGCAATTGGCGACGATTTCCGCACCGCAACTCTTGGCCAGCAGCCCGATCGAATCGCCAAAGCTCATGGTCTCCGCCGCCGCAAGCGACGGCATACCCAATGCCAGCACGATCAATGTAATGGAGCCCCGGACCATGGGGCGCATCTGATACGGGGAAGTTCGCGGTGGTCAAGGGCGTTCGGGCGAGAACTGTCGACAGCCCGCTTGGTGCGGCGAACGGTCATCACTCCGCGGCGTGCGCGCGGGCCGGTAATTCGATCAGGGCGACCATGTAGTTCCTGAGGTCGTCGGCGACGTCCGGGTCGGCCTTGAGTTCGGTCAGTGTCCTCGGCTGGGGAAGCGGACGGCCGTCCTCGACCAAATCCTGCGCATAGAGCTCGAGAGCCTCGGGCCGCAACGCCTCGTCGATGTCGTCGCCGCCGGAAATGCAGCCGGGCAGGTCGGGAAACCATACCCCCACGGCATGGTCCGGTCCGGCATCCTCAATGATGGCGACGTAGTGAGCCATGACGACCTCAGTCGGGCTTCCAGCCCGCCCCTTTATAGATGGCACGGACGTTAGTGAACGCGCAGCAATCCGCTCACGCCCGCTGCACGAAGCTGTCGACGACCTTCTTTTCCCCCGCCTTGTCGAAGGCGATGGTGAGCTTGTTGCCGTCGACCTTGGTGACGCGGCCGTAGCCGAATTTCTGGTGGAAGACGCGGTCGGCGAGCGAGAATTCCGAGGTCGTGCCGGTGGATTTGGCGACCAGCTCGCCCTCGATGGTCATCGGGCCGCGGCGGCGCGAGGAGAAGCTGCCGAAATCGGGCGAGGACGAAGCGGACGAAAACGACGAGGCCGCTTCCTCGAAGCCGCCGCCATCGCGGCCTTGTCCCGTCGCCTGGCCCCGGTTGCGGTTGGCTTGGGAGCGATTGGCCTGGGCGCGCTGCCAGCCCGGGGTCGTATAGCTGGAGCCGAACGCCTCCATATCGTCGAAGCGCGAGGCGCCGTAGCCGCCGGTGCCGCCCCAGGCCGAGCCGCCCTTGGACTCCGTGATCTCGACATTGGCCGCCGGCAATTCGTCGAGGAAGCGCGACGGGATCGTGGTCGACCAGGTGCCATGGATGCGCCGGTTGGTCGCAAAATAGATCTTTGCCCGGCGGCGGGCGCGGGTCAGGCCGACATGGCCGAGCCGGCGTTCTTCCTCGAGGCCGGCGCGGCCCTGTTCGTCCAGCGTGCGCTGGCTTGGGAACAGGCCTTCCTCCCAGCCCGGCAGGAACACGTTGTCGAATTCGAGCCCCTTGGCCGAATGCAGCGTCATCAGCGACACCGCATCCTCGTCGGCGCCGCTGTCGCGATCCATCACCAGGGAGATGTGCTCGAGGAAGCCTTGTAGGTTCTCGAACTCCTCCATCGAACGCACGAGCTCTTTCAGGTTCTCCAGCCGGCCCGCGGCATCCGCCGAGCGGTCCTTCTGCCACATCTCGGTATAGCCGCTCTCGTCGAGCACGATCTGGGCCAGATCAGTGTGCGCGGTGATCTCGCGCTGGGCGCGCCAGCGGTCGAACTGGGCGACGACATCGCGCAGGGATCCGCGCGCCTTCGGCTTCAACTCGTCGGTCTCGACCACGGCACGCGCAGCCTCGAACAAGGGAATGCGGCGCTTGCGGGCGTGGTCGTGCAGCATCTGCACGGTGGCATCGCCGAGGCCGCGCTTGGGCACGTTGACGATGCGCTCGAAGGCGAGATCGTCGGCGGGCGAGTTGATGACGCGCAGATAAGCGAGCGCATCGCGGATTTCGGCACGCTCATAGAAGCGCGGACCGCCGATGACGCGATAGGGCAGGCCGAGCGTGACGAAACGGTCTTCGAACTCGCGCATCTGGTAGGAGGCGCGCACCAGGATCGCGATCTCGTTGAGCTTCTCGCCCTGGCGCTGGAGCTGCTCGATCTCCTCGCCAATGCCGCGGGCTTCTTCTTCGGAGTCCCACGAGCCGGTGACCGTGACCTTCTCGCCGTCCTGGTCCTCGGTGCGCAGTGTCTTGCCGAGCCGGCCTTCGTTGTGCGCGATCAGGTGCGAGGCGGCGGCGAGAATATGGCCGGTCGAGCGGTAGTTGCGCTCCAGGCGAATGACCTTGGCGCCGGGAAAGTCGTGGTCGAAGCGCAGGATGTTGTCGACCTCGGCACCGCGCCAGCCATAGATCGACTGGTCGTCGTCGCCGACGCAGCAGATGTTTTTGGTGGGAGTCTTGTCGCTCGCGGGAATAGGCGTCGCATCATTCCTCTCGTCATCACCGGGCCGGCGCGAAGCGTCGAGACCCGGTGATCCATCTTGTGAAGAATCGATGGATTGCCGGGTCAAGCCCGGCAATGACGGGTTGGAAGAAGGCGCCTGCGACAGCAGCCGCAGCCACAGATATTGCGCGACGTTGGTGTCCTGATATTCGTCGACCAGGATGTATTTGAAGCGCTGCTGATACTGCCGCAGGATGTCCGGGTGCTCGCGGAAGATGCGGATGTCTTCGAGCAGCAGGTCGCCGAAATCGGCCGCGTTCAAAATCTTCAGCCGCTCCTGGTAGCTCGCATAGAGCTTGCCGCCCTTGCCGTTGCCGAACACCGCGGCTTCGCCGGGAGGCACCTGCGACGGCATCAGGCCGCGGTTCTTCCAGCCATCGATCAGGCCGGCCAGCATCCGCGCCGGCCAGCGCTTGTCGTCGATGTTCTCGGCCTGAAGGAGCTGCTTGAGCAGCCGGACCTGGTCGTCGACGTCGAGCACGGTGAAGTTCGACTTGAGCTGCGCCAGCTCGGCATGGGTGCGCAGGATGCGGCCGCCGATGGAGTGGAAGGTGCCGAGCCACGGCATGCCCTCCACGGCGTGGCCGAGCATCAGGCCGAGCCGGTGCTTCATTTCGCGGGCGGCCTTGTTGGTGAAGGTCACCGACAGGATCTCGCTTGGACGGGCGCGGCCCTGGCTCAGGATGTGGGCGATGCGCGTGGTGAGCACCCGGGTCTTGCCGGTGCCGGCGCCGGCCAAGACTAGGACAGGGCCATCCAGTGTCTCCACCGCCTCACGTTGCTCGGGATTGAGCCCGGACAGATATTTCGGCCCCACCGAGGCGCGCGCACGCGCGGCGATGCCACCGGCCGCGGGCTGGTGGTCGGGGATGCTCTGGGCGGTGATCTTGCTCGGCTCGGTCATGCGAATCATTGGCCCCACGATGGCACCGCGGGGTGGTGGAAGGGAGCCTTCATAACAGGGATTACCGCCTATATGGGGCGGCGGCGAGGGGTTTTCCACGTGCGCGGAACGTCGAATTGTTCCTGCGGAGGCCGCGAATTTCCACCTGTCGCCGGCCGGAACCATCGTTTCGAGGTCGAGATTGTCTGTGTAAGCGAGGCGTGGTCGTCAGGCGCGTCGATCGCAGAGAGACATCGAGACAGAGGATCTGACCATGCTTGGCTGGGTTGTGACGTTTCTGATTATCGCACTGATCGCCGGTATCTTGGGCTTTGGCGGCATCGCCGGCGCCTCGGTCGAGATCGCAAAGATCATCTTCTTCATCGCGGTCGTGCTGTTCCTGGTCTCGGCCGTGGTCGGCCTCGCCCGCGGCCGCACCAGGGTCTAGCGACACAAGCCCTCATGGTGAGGAGCGCGAAGCGCGTCTCGAACCATGAGGCCGGCCTTGGCCTGCATCCTTCGAGACGCCCGCTTTGGGCGGGCTCCTCAGGATGAGGGCGGAGCGCGCGGTAGCCGTTTCAACGGGCGCCGATGCCGCTCAGCCTCATCCTGAGGAGACCGTGGAGCGGTCGTCTCGAAGGACGAGGCGCGCGCTCGGGCGGCCGCAAAGATGCCATACGCGATCGTCCTGAACTCACCGCTTCGAGGGCATCGCGATGTTTCGGCCGATGCCCGCGGGCCGCGGAACGGCACCGTGAGCTCTGGTCACCGCCGCGATGCGCTGCTGGATGTCGGGCGGAAACGGCGCCACCCGTCGCGCATTCATATCCATGTGAAGCGACATGTTTTCCGATGTGGCGGACAGCCAGCCTTCGGCGGCGTGCCGCAGCTCCTCGAAGGTGTGCAGCCGCTTGTCGTCGGCGTTCAGCAGCCAAACCGAAATCTGCACGGGATCGCCGAAATGGATTTCGCGCAAGTAACGCACGTGGCATTCGGCGGTGAAGGTCGAGCCGTGGCGCTCCTTCATGTAAGTGGGCCCGATCCCGAGCTCGAGCCAGAGCTGGTCGATCGCCCGGTCGAACATCACGTTGTAGTAGGCCATGTTGAGATGGCCGTTATAGTCGATCCATTGCGGCTCGATCTGCATGATTGCCGAGCGGAATGGCTCGGCAGCGGCGTTCTCCGGCATGTTTCCATCCTGCTATGCGTCCGGTCGCTTGACTTGACCGGTTAGATGTCCTTTGCCACGGTTCTTCTGTCGGGAGGAATGTCCGTGGGTACGACCATCACCAATAATCCGCCGCGGCCGGAGCCGAAAGCCCTCGCAAGCGCGCTGGAGCAGCTTGCCGCACGGTTCGGCAACCGCCTCATCACCTCGCAGGCCGTGCGCGAGCAGCACGGCCATACCACGACATGGATTCCCAACCAGCCGCCGGACGGCGTGGTGATGGCGCAGGATGCCGCCGACATCCAGGACGTGGTGCGGATCTGCGCCAAAAACGGCGTGCCCGTCATCGCCTTCGGCACCGGCACCTCGCTCGAGGGCCAGGTCAATGCGCCTGCGGGCGGCATCTCGATCGACCTGCGCGACATGAACAAGGTGCTCGCGGTGCATGCCGAGGATCTCGACTGCGTGATCCAGCCCGGCGTCACCCGCAAGGCGCTGAACGAGCACCTGCGCGACCAGGGCCTGTTCTTCCCGATCGATCCCGGCGCGGACGCCTCGCTCGGCGGCATGGCCTCGACCCGCGCCTCCGGCACCAACGCGGTGCGGTACGGTACGATGCGCGAAAGCGTGCTGGCGCTGAAAGTCGTGCGCGGCGACGGCGAGATCATCACGACCGGCACGCGCGCGAAAAAGTCCTCGGCCGGTTACGACCTGACGCATCTGTTCGTCGGCGCCGAAGGCACGCTCGGCATCATCTCGGAATTGACCATTCGCCTGCGCGGCATCCCCGAGACCATCGCGGCCGGTGCCGTATCGTTCGAGACGGTGCATGGCGCGTGTCAGGCGGTGATCCTGGCGATCCAGACCGGCATTCCCGTAGCGCGCATCGAGTTGCTCAATGCCGCGCAGGTGACGGCCTGCAACGCCTATTCGAAGCTGACGCTGCCGGAGACGCCGCTGCTGCTGATCGAATTCCACGGCAGCGAGATCGAGGTCGCCGAACAGTCCAAGGCGTTCGGCGAGATCGCCAAGGAGTGCGGCGGCGGCGATTTCTCCTGGACCACCAGACCGGAGGATCGCACCAAACTGTGGCAGGCGCGGCACGATGCTTACTGGTCGGTCAAGGCGCTGCGGCCCGGCGACAGCATCGGCGTGGTCGCGACCGACGTCTGCGTGCCGATCTCGCGCCTTGCCGAGTGCGTCGGCGAGACCGAGGAGGACCTGAAGCGGCTCAATCTGTTGTCGCCAATCGTCGGCCATGTCGGCGACGGCAATTTCCACTGCTCGCTGGTCTGCGACACCAATGACGCCGACGAGATGGCCCGCGGCGAGGAGTTCATGCATCGCCTGGTCGAGCGCGCGCAGGCCATGGACGGCACCTGCACCGGCGAGCACGGCATCGGCCAGGGCAAGCAGAAATACCTCGAGGCCGAACTCGGCCCCGAGGCGCTGGATGCGATGCGGGCGCTGAAAAAGGCACTCGATCCACAGAATATTTTCAATCCCGGCAAGATCGTGCCACAGGTTTAGCGGTAGGCAGCGGAACTTTCGGCAGGCCAGCCGGTTCCAATTCCCGCCAAGTTCCGATGCCTCAATGGTGCGGCTCTGCGGGAGGGTGCGATGTTGCGACCGGTCATTGGAATTGCTGCGATGGTCCTCGCCTGCATGCTGGCAGGCGCGGCCCTGGCAAAGGGCGGACACGGCGGCGGTGGACACGGCGGCGGCGGTCATGGTGGCGGTGGGCACGCCGGCGGTGGGCCCAGAGGCGGTCATGGCGGTGGGCATTTCGGCGGCGGCCATTTTGGCGGTCACGGTTTTGCGCACGCGCATGGCGGCGGGCATCATGGCGGGATGCGGTTCGCAACCGGAGCCCGACATGGCGGCCCGAATTTCGGTCAGATCCGCAATGCGGGCATCCGTCCTGCGAATTTCCGCAATGCCCTCAACGCGCATTCCAGCGCGTTCCGTAACGGCCGGCTGATCAGCAATCCGGCGGCGCGAGCCCAGATCGCAGCCGCGGTCGCGCTTGCCGGCTGGCACGGCGCAAGCAGCGGATGGTGGCAGCATGCGGGGGGCGGCTACGGCTGGGTCGGGCCGCTGTTCTGGCCGTTCGCCTACAATGATCTCTACGATTACGCGGTCTGGGGCGATGGTCTCGGCTTCTGGGGCTACGGCTACCCGGACATCTATGCCGGCATCTTCGGTCCCTATGGCTATGACGGTCTGTCGGCCTATCTGCCGCAGCGTCCGCAAGGACGACGGCGCGCGCGAGGCGCTCCGCTCGATCAGCTCTGCGGCAGCGACCGTCGCGAAATCGTCGGCCTGCCGATCGACCAGATCGCAGCCGCGGTGCAGCCGACGGATGCGCAAGGCGCAAGCCTCGACGAACTCGGCAATGCTTCGATCCAGGCGGCGGAGCTGATCCGCACATCCTGTCCGGCGCAGGTCGCTGCGACGGCACCCGGCCGCCTCGCGGCGATGCAGCAGCGCGTCGAGGCGATGGAGCAGGCGGTCGATCTCGTCCAGCCCGCACTCGAGAAGTTTTACGGTTCGCTCACCGACGAGCAGAAGGCCCGCTTCAATGCGCTCGCCGAGGATCAGCGTCGTGCGGCGGCGTCGAACAATGCCAATGGATCGCCGGTCCAGAACTGCAGCGCACCCGTCGCGCTCGATTGGCCCGGCGCCGAGATCGAGGACAGGCTTCGTCCCAGCGATACCCAGCGTGCGGCACTACAGGTGCTCCAGGACAGCAGCGCCAGGGCCAACGCATCGCTGAAGGCGGCGTGCCAACCCGGCGACGTGATGACGCCGCCAGCGCGTATGGCCGCGATCCGCAAGCGGCTCGACGTGATGCTGGACGGGATCAAGTCGGTCCGCGCCGCGCTCGAGGATTTCTACGCCACGCTGAATGACGAGCAGAAGGCGCAGTTCGAGGCGATCGGGCCGCGGCGCACGTCTTGAACACGCAGCAATCCACCGCCGTGGCGGAAACCGCCTCGCCCACCTCGATCGGGTTCAATATGCTGGGCGTCGCTGAAGCTGGACGATGCGGTGGAAGACCACGGGTGGCGGGGCGATGAAATGGTTCGCAAGGCAAGAGCCGGGGCACATCTGGGATGAGCCGATCCAGTGGCCGATCGGCGACATTGAGGCGGCCGAGCGCATCCGCGCGATTTGTGAGGCTGCAATCGCGAGCGCGGCGGGCGCCGGTCGCAACAACAAGCGCGACAGCGAGCGCTACGAACGCGCGGCGAAGGTCGCGATGGAAATCGCGATGAAGATATCGGACGGACTGATGCGCGACGATGCGGTCCGTCGCATCGTCGACCTCTGCATGAAGGCGAATGATCTCAAGACCGCGCAGATCCTGTTTCGCGCGATCCACGCCAGCTGGATCCGCGAAACGGTACAGCGAGATTATCCGACACTGGCGTAGAAAGGGCTGACTGACTGTTGCCGCATTGAAGGTGCGCTCCCTCCCCCGCTTGCGGGGGAGGGTTGGGGAGAGGGTGTCTCCACCAGCGATATGTCGCGAATGGATAAAGCCCTCACCCGCCACGCTCTTGCGAGCGTGTCGACCTCTCCCGCAAGCGGGCGAGGTGCACCGAGCCCGCGGCCCAGCCCAACCTAATTCGCCTTCGCAAGCTTGCGCACGGCTTCGTCGACGCTGCGAAACACGTGTTCCCTCGGCAAGGCATCGAACAGCTTGAAGCGTTCGAACGCGTCTTGTGCGCGCACCGATTCCAGCCGCGCCAGCGCCACCGTGACGCCCTGTTCACTGCACGCCTTGAAGATTTCAAGCAGGATCTGCGCGCCGGTGAAGTCGATCTCGACCATGCCGCTCGCTTCCAGCACGAGAAGCTGCGGGGCCGAGGCGCCGAGGACCCTGGTCACGTCGCTGCGGAAGTCCGGCGCGTTGAGGAACGACAGCGGCGCCTGGAGACCGATCACGGCGACGCCGGCGATGCGCTCGCCGGCGACGTGCGGATGGGCCGGCCACCAGATCGTGGTGCCCGGCACGCGCTCGAACTCGACCAGCTTGCCGCGCGTGGTGCTCCAGATGCCGTGCAGCAGCGACAGCACGATGCCGAGGAACGCGCCCTGCTCGATCGGCAGCACGATGATCAGTGCGGCTGTGGCGATGATGAGCAGGAACTCGCTGAAGGACTGTCGATAGATCGTGCCGATCTGCTTGACGCGGATGATCTTCAGCGCCACGAACAGCAAAATGCCGCCAAGCGCGGCATCCGGCACATGCCGCAGCAACCCCGTTGCGAACGCGAGCAGCGCCAGTACGATTCCCGCGGCGGCGAGGCCCGAAAGCTGCGATTGCCCGCCAGTCTCCGCGACGATCCCCGTCCGCGGCGGGCTGGCATTGACCGGAAACGCGCCGAACAGGCCAGCCAAGACGCTCCCGGCGCCGGCGCCGAGGAAATCGCGATCGACATCGGCAGGCTGGTCGGGATCGGACGGGAACGACCGCGTTGTGGCCGCGGTCTGCACCATCACGACCACGGTGATCACGAAGGCGAGCGGCACCAGGCGCACCCATTGCTCTGGCGCAAGGTCAGGCAGAGTCGGCCGCGGCAGTGTACCCGGCACGCTGCCTACGACGTTGACGCCCTTGCTCTCGAGGCCGAGCCCGATCACGGCCAGCGTCGCGGCGACAAGCCCGATCAGCGCGCCCGGAATTTTTGCGCTCACCTTCTCGGAGACGAAGACCACCGCCAGCACAGCGAAGCCGATGCACAGCGTGAAGGGGTTAGTCCGGCCGAGCTCGCTTGCGAGCACGCCGATGCGGTCGAGCGTCGGCCCGCTTGGCTGCTCCAGCCCCAGCACGCCCGGCAGTTGCGATACGATGATGTGGACCGAGATGCCGGCGAGGAAGCCGACCATCACCGGCACCGACAAGAGGTTGGCGATGCCGCCGAGGCGGAAGGCGCCGCCGGCGAGCATCATGGCGCCCACCATCAGCGCCAGCGCGATGGCTAGGCCCTGATATTCCGGCGAACCGGAGAGGGCGAGCGCGGCAAGCCCTCCGGCGAAGATCGGCGTGATCGTGGAGTCGGCGCCGCAGGACAGGAAGCGGTTGCCGCCGAGCAGCGCGAAGCCGAGCGAGCCCGCCATGAACGCGAGGAAGCCGATCTGCGGCGCAAATCCGCCGAGCCGGGCGGTCGCCATCTGCTCGGGGATGGCAATGGCTGCCAGCGTCAGTCCGGCCAGGAGGTCGCCGGGCAGGGAGTAGGACGCCAGCGATTGGAACAGCGGCCATGCCCCTTTGGCGTGATCGTCGTGCGGCATCGATGTGGAGTCCCCGGAAAGCCTGCGTCGGCCGATCAGACTACAGCATTTCCGGGATGGAAGGCGGCAGGAATGCGCAGCTCCTGGGCCATCAACAGAGATGTCCGGGTGATGATTGGCTCTCTGCGGCCTTTCCGTCGTCACTGCGAGGAGCCCGCGACAAAATTGCGAAGCAATTTTGCGCTGGTGCGACGAAGCAATCCAGAATCTTTCAGTGGAAAGACTCTGGATTGCTTCGCTTCGCTCGCAATGACGGAGGACATATTTGTCCTCCGCCTCGCGGCAGCCTCAGTACCTGCTGCGGTCGCCGTGGTTCATCTCTCCACCGCGGCCACCGCCCATGCCCATGCCGAGTCCAATTCCGACACCAATGCCGATGCCCTGCATCACGGCGGCGGGCGGCGGGCCGCGATCCGGCGGCGCGCGCTCGTAGACCACTTCCTCAGGCGGCGGCACGGGCCGGCGCCTGGGCGGCGTCTCGACGACCTTGCGCTTGGGCGGCGTGTCGTCGACGCGCTTCTTGATGATGGGTGCGACCGTCGGGTTGATCGGCGTTGCCGGTGTCGTGGGCGTCGAGCACGGGCAGGTCGGTGCCAGCGCTACCGCGATCGGAGCTGGGGCCGCAGCGGCCGCAACGGGCAAAGCGTAATTGCGGTTCTGCACGCGGAGCAGCAGCCTGCGCGCGGTTGCAGCTAAGTCGCTGTTGTCCCAGTTGGCAAGGTAGGCCTCGAACGAAGCGCGGGTGTTGATCGCGGTGGCCCGCTCCCACGCCAGCATCTGCCGCCGGCGCTCCAGGATCGTGCGCAGGCGCGGCGTGAACGACGCTTGCGCATACAGCTCGACATAGGCCTGATACGCCGGCACCGTGTCGTCGGCGATCACGAGATCATAGGCGGCCTTGGCATCCTTGCCCTGCAAATCCTTGCGCCAGTCCTCGACGCTGCGCGTGACGCTTGCAAGCGCCATCGAGCCTGTGCCGGGGACGGAAGGTTGCTGGCCGCTGCTGTCGCCGAAGAACTTGAAATCGGTGGTCAGCGACGAACTCTCCCAGGGGATCTGCCGCCCGTCGGTCGATTGCGCCACGGCGATTCGGATGCGCTTGAACACTTCCTCGATCGGCAGGTTGGGCTGCTTGGCGACACTCAGCGCCGCGGTGGTGTAGGGGCTGTCGATGCCGGAGCCGTCCTCGGCTTCGGAGCCTGGCGAGGTCGAATAGGAAATGAAAGAGCCGGGCGCGCCGGCCTTGGTGTCGACGATCGCAAGCCCGTGGCCGGCGCCGCTGAGCGCCGGGAACGGATTGTTGCGGCAGGCATCGAGCATGAAAATGCGCGCCCGCGTCGGCAGCGCGCCGAGCGTGTTGAGAAGGTCGTTCAGTCGCACGCCCTGCAAGGGAATGTCGGCTTCGCGCTTGGGATCGAGATCGACCGGCACCAGATAGTTCTCGCCGTCGATCTGCAGGCCGTGGCCGGCATAGAACACCAGCGCGACGGTGTCGGCGCCGCTGGCGCTGACCTTGCCGGCGAAATCCGAGATCGCCTCGCGCATTTCGTTCTGCGCCAGATTGGGGGCGGTGGTCACGGTGAAGCCGGCGTTGCCGAGCAGCTCCGCCATGCCCTTGGCGTCGTTGGCGGCGTTGGGCAGTTCCGGCACCGTGCGGTAGGCGGATTGGCCGATCACCAGCGCAAGCCGTGCTTCGGCCGCGGCCTCGGTCGGTGTCATGAGTTGTGTGAGAGCAAGAAGGCCGGACGCAAGAAACAAACTGCAAAGGGCTGGACGGCGCATGGTGTTACCTCCGTCGGCAATGCGCGCGATGATGTCACCTTTTCTAATCGCCCGCCATGACCCTGTCTGTGCACTGGATCACGCTCGCCGGGCTGCGGCAAAATGGGGCAGGATCCCCGGGGTTGAAGCGATAAGCCGTGCCGCGTCAGGACAGTCCGCGGTCCCAGGGCGGTTCGGGCGCGAAGCAACCTGCGAGAAAGTCGATGAAGGCGCGCACCTTGGCCGGTGGCCGGCGGTCGGGCAGGTAGACCGCATGCACCGCCGAGGTCTGGATCTCCGGCTGGTCTAGCCCAAGCGCGACGAGTGTGCCGGCGCGCAAATCATCGGCGATGATGAAGGTTGGCTGTCGCGCGAGGCCAAGGCCGCCCAACGTCGCGGCGCGCAGCGCATCGCCATTGTTGGCGCGCAGATTGCCCTTGACCTGGACCCGGATCTCGCCGTTCGCCCCGAACAGCCATTCCGCCGCGCTCGCCTGCTGCGAGAGCGTGTAGCCGAGACAATTATGGGCGGCGAGGTCCGCCACGCTACGCGGCGTGCCATGCTTCGCCAGGTAAGACGGCGCTGCGCAGACGACCATGCGGTTCGGCGCCAGCCGCCGCGCCACCATGCTGGAGTCGCGCAGCTTGCCGATGCGGATCGCAAGATCCCAGCCTTCATCGGCGAGATCGACCAGGCGGTCGTTGAGGCCGAGCTCGATCGTGACCTCGGGATGACGTTCCGAGAACTCTGAGATGAGCGGAGCGATCTGCCGGGTGCCGAATACGACGGGCACGTTGACACGCAGCAGTCCGCGCGGCTCGATACGCTCGCGCGCGACTGCTGCGTCGGCGGCTTCCATGTCGGCAAGGATCCGTTCGGAGGATTCGAGATAGCTGCGTCCGGCCTCGGTGATGGACAGCCGCCGCGTGGTGCGGTGGAAGAGCTTGATCCCGAGCCGACTTTCCAACGAGGCCACATGCTTGGTGACCATGGTCTGCGACAGGCTCAGGGCCCTGGCCGCGCCGGACAGGCTGCCGATCGCCGCCACCTTGGCAAAGACTTCCAGGCTGGTCAGCCGATCGAGCATCTATTTCACTCTATTGGTGTGAAGTATATTTTCAGAATAGCGGATTATCATTCAATTGAGAACAGATCATAGCTCGGTCCGACAAAGGAGACCGCCATGATCGATTCCCGTACTGCTCCCTATGCCGCGCTGGTGCTGCGCGTGACACTGGGCGCGCTTTTCCTGGCCCACGCCAGCCTGAAACTGTTCGTCTTCACCCCGGCCGGGACCGCAAAATACTTCGGCAGCCTCGGCTTCCCGCCCGAACTCGCCTATGTCGTGATGACCGTGGAAGTGCTGAGCGGCGTCGCCTTGATCCTTGGCATCTGGACCCGCTACGCGGCGCTGGCCGGCATCCCGGTCCTGCTGGGCGCCATATTCACGGTGCATGGCGCCGCCGGCTTCTTCTTCACCAACCCGAAGGGTGGCTGGGAATTCCCCGCCGTCTGGGCGATCGCGCTGGTGGCGCAGGCGCTGCTTGGCGATGGTGCCTACGCACTGCGTCCGTCGGGCGACGTCGAGCGGGCCACGGGCCAATTGAGCGGCGCGCATTCGCGCTGATCCCGAAGTCCAGCCGTTCCAACGCGAAGAGCTGCGGGATCGCGGAGAGCGATCCTGCTGCTCTTGCTTTTCCGGTTGCGTATCGCCGCGCGGAGCGCCGGCGCATCTTGTCTATCAATATGCGTTTGGCATTGATCCATACCTGAATTGGATCGATCTGCGCCAGTCTTGCGCAGCAGCCTTTCCGCCGCCGCGGCATTGCGCGGCCTCGCCGAAATCTCGACAAACATAGCCATTTCGGTTCGGCCGCCGCCGATGCGCTAGCCGCCAGGCCCGTTGCGCAACGAAGTCTGCAACCCTTGCCTGCCCCGTCGCTTTGGCCATACAGTCGCGCCAATACGCCGCGACAACGATCGCGGCTGCAAAAAAAATGTCTGGGAGAGACCGCGCCATGATCATCGCGCCCGTCAGCCGTCGCACGCTCATCAAATCGTCGACGGCGCTCGCCGCCGGCCTCGTGCTCTCCCCCGCCATCATCGGCCGCGCCGAGGCCGCGACGTTGAAGCTGAAATGCTCCTCCTCGCTGCCGAACGATCCGAAATATGCCAATGGGCGCGTCTACTACGACAATCTCGTCAAGAATCTGAAGGCGAACGGCCTCGGTGAGCAGGTCGAGGTCGCCTTCTTTCCCGACAACCAACTCGGCCAGGAAATCGACGTCATCAATTCGGTCAAGCTCGGCGTCATCGACCTGATGGTGTCGGGCTCGTCGATCTCGGCCAATCTGGTGCCGCTGGTCGGCACCTTTGATCTCGGCTACCTCTTCGCGAGCTTCCCGCAGCAGACCAAGGCGTTCGATGCCGGCGCCGCCAAGTCGATCGAGGACGCGCTGCTCAAGGGCGGCAATATTCGCATCATCGCCTGGGCCTATAATTTCGGCTCGCGCAGCGTGCTGGCGAAGAAGCCCGTGAAGACGCCGGAGGATCTCGCCGGTCTCAAGATCAGGACGCTGCCCAATCCGGTGATCACGGAGTGCCTGCGTCTGATGGGCGCGGCCGCGACGCCGCTGGCGTTCGGCGAAATCTACACGGCGTTGCAGGCCGGCGTGCTCGATGGGCTGGAGCACGATCCGCCGACGATCCTGGCCAGCAAGTTCTTCGAGACGGCAAAATTCTATGCGCTGACGCAGCACAATTTCTCGCCGCTTGCGATCTACTTCAGCGACATGACCTTCAACCGCATGGATCCAAAGCTGCGCGACGGCTTTCTCGATGCCGCGAAGAAGGCCGCGGCCGACACGCGCGCCCACGGGCTTGCGGTCGAGAAGGAAGCGCTGGCCGCGTTGACCGAGAAGGGCGTGACGGTGGCGGAATGCGACCGCGAGGCCTTCCGCAAACGTGTGTTGCCGCAGACCGAGAACTTCATCAAGGCGCGGCCGGAGTCCAAGGCCGTCATCGACATCGTCCGCGCGACCCAAGCCTGAGATGGCCAAACCTGAGACGGTCAGGCCTGAGATGGCCAAGCCTGGGATTACGTTGAAAGGCGCGGTGTCCCTCTCGGGCGGTCGTCACGCAAGCGTCACCCTCCTGCTCCGCTTGAGCGACGCGGTCGCGGCCATCCTGTTGGCCGCCGACCTCGTGGTGGTGTGCGCCTCCGTGCTGCTGCGCTTCCTCTTCAACGCGCCGGTCGAATGGTCGGACGATGTCGCGCGCGGATTGATGGTCGGCTCCGCTTTCTTCGGCGCGGCGAGCGCACTCGCGCGCGGCGAGAATGTCGGCGTGACCTTTTTCCGCGATCTGGCGCCGGTGCGGCTGCGCGCGCTGGTCGATGCGGCCAGTGCGCTGCTGGTGGTGCTGATCTCGGTCTATGTCGCCTATCACGCGATCAAGCTGGGCTCGCTGACGGCGGGTCAGACCACCGGATCGGGGCTGCCGCTGGAGCTGACGTTCTACCCGATGGGCCTCGGCGCGCTGTTCATGACGGTATTCGCCGTCGATCAGCTCTGCGCAAGGCCGCTCCCCGACATCGTCAGGGGCCTTGTTGCCGTCGCCATGGTGAGCGGCCTCTACCTCGCCTGGGATTATCTGTCGCCGTCATCGGTGCCGTCGGCGGGCACGCTGATGCTGATCGGCTTCTTCGCAACGCTGTTCGGCGGATTGCCGATCGGCTTTGCGCTGGCGCTGGCGGCACTGATCTTCATCTGGGTCGAGGGCGCGCTGCCCGGCGTCATCTTCGCCCAGCAGATGGCGCGCGGCATCGACAATTTCGTGCTGCTGGCGATCCCGTTCTTCATTCTCGTCGGCTACCTCATGGAAGCCAACGGCATGTCGGTGCGCCTGATCGAGCTGTTGCAGCGCGCCGTGGGGCGCATGCGCGGCGGGCTGAACGTGGTGATGGTGGCCTCGATGGTGCTGTTCTCGGGCATCTCCGGCTCGAAGATGGCCGATGTCGCTGCGGTCGGCTCCGTGCTGATCCCGGCGGCGCGCCGCTCCAGACAAAATCCGGGCAGCGCGGTGGCGCTGCTTGCGGCATCCGCCGTGATGGCGGAGACCATTCCGCCCTGCATCAACCTGATCATCCTCGGCTTCGTCGCCAATCTGTCGATCGGCGGGCTGTTCGTCGCCGGTCTGCTGCCGGCGGCGCTGATGGCGCTGGTCCTGATCGTCGTCTCGATCATCTTCGGCAAGCGTCCGGCCGCGGTCGAGGAGATCGAGCCGCAGATTCCGGTGTCCGGCCTGTGGAGCGGCGCGATTGCCTCGTTCGGCCTGATCTTCATGATCTTCTTCGGCTTCAAGAGCGGCTTTGCCACGGCGACGGAAATCTCGGCCTTCGCCGTCGCCTACGCCCTCGTCATCGGCGCGCTCGTGTTCCGCGAACTCAGCTTCAAAACGGCCGCGCACAGTTTTGTCCAGGCGGCGACGCGGGCGGGGCTCGTTCTGTTCATCGTCGCCGCCGCGCAGTCGCTCGCCTTCACGCTGACCTTGCAGCAGGTGCCGCATGCGGTCGGCGATTTCATGCTTGGGTTGTCCAAGACCAGCGGCGTCTGGCTGTTCATCCTGCTCGCGATCGCCGTGCTGATCGTGATGGGATCGGTGCTGGAAGGCGCGGCTGCGCTCATCATCTTCGGGCCGCTGCTGTTGCCGGTCGCCGTGCAGCTCGGGGTCGATCCCCTGCATTTCGGCGTCGTGCTGGTCATCGCAATGGGAATCGGCTTGTTCGCGCCGCCGCTCGGGCTCGGACTCTACGGCGCCTGCCTGATCGGCAACGTGCCGATCGAGCAGACGGTGAAGCCGATCATGGGCTATCTGGGCCTGCTGCTGCTCTGCCTGCTGGTGATCGCGTTCGTGCCGTCGCTCTCGACCGCGCTGCCGCGCGCGTTCGGCTACTGAAGGGGTCCTGTCATGAGAGTCTTGCCGTGAAGGTCCTGTTGGCTCACACGCCGGAGATGCGCCGCAATTACTACGGCGATCGCAGCCTGAGCGGCCTGCGGGCGATCGCCGAGGTGATCCTGCACGAGGGCGATCAGCCCCTCGGTGCAGCCAGCCTCGTCGACGCGGCCAGGGAGGCCGACATCGTCGTCGCCGATCGCATGACGGAAGGCCGCGGCGAGATCTTTTCGCGATTGCCGCGCTTGCGCGCCTTTGTCCGCTGCGCCGTCGACATCCGCAACGTCGATGTTGATGCGGCCTCGAACGCCGGCGTCCTGGTGACCCGCGCCGGCCCCGGCTTCGTGCAGGCAGTCGCCGAGCTCGCGCTCGGCTTCATGGTCGATCTGTCGCGCGGCGTATCGCGCGCGACCGCGGACTACCAGGCCGGCCGCAAGCCGGAGGCGCGGATGGGCCGCCAGCTCGCCGGCAGCCGGATCGGCATCATCGGCTATGGCAGCATCGGGCGCTACCTTGCCGAGATGGCCAAGGTGCTGCGTATGGAGGTGCTGGTGTCCGATCCCTTCGCGACGGTAAGCGATGCTGCGATCAGGCAGGTCGCGCTCGGCGAGCTGCTCGCGGCCTCCGACTATGTCGTCTGCCTCGCCGTCGCCAACGAGCAGACCGAGAACTTGATCGGCGAGGCGGCGCTGGCCCGCATGCAGAAGCATGCCGTGTTCATCAATCTGTCGCGCGGCAATCTCGTCGACGAGGCGGCGCTAGCGCGGGCGCTGCTGGAGGATCGCATCGCGGGTGCGGCGATGGATGTCGGCCGCGCGCCCGACCAGATGCCGACACCGGAGCTGGCAAAGCTGCCGAACGTCATCGCCACGCCGCATGTCGGCGGCCTGACACCGCAGGCGATCGAATACCAGTCGCTGGAAACCGTTCGGCAGGTCGAAGCGATCGTCAAAGGCGAGATCCCGCCGGGCGCCGTCAATGCAGAGCGCTGGACGCGGCGGCCTTAGCACACGCCTAGACGCACGCTCTCTCCGTTCCCTCCCCCCTTGTGGGGGAGGGGCAGGGAGG
>NZ_JAACFT010000056.1 GCF_029051685.1 Bradyrhizobium sp. CSA207
TTGCGTGAACAACGGACGTATCCGTTTCTTGATCTCTCGAAGCGACGCCGCCCACAACGCAAGCGTCTCCTCGATCGACGCTGCTGGCGTCCACGACCTCCGAATCATGGTTACCCATGGATTCAGAAAGCTCCATAAAAGGCAACTGTAATGCTAGGGGGAACGGAGATGAGGTTCGGCGGCAGCTGAAAGGTGGACAAGGCTAGCCATCTCGCTGCGCAGTCGGCGTGCTGTTACGACGCCTGCACTATTTGCGTCGGGGCGGCCTGCAGGCGGTCGCATTGCAGTGCACCGAGGGCCTGAATTACAGGGTTCTTGCCTTGAGGATGCCGAAGAAGTGGTCCTGCCACCTGTCCCGCGGCCTGCCCGCTGACGAGACGAATCTGTTAGGAAAAGTAGGCTGCCTGTATACACATGCTCGGCGATCTCGAAAGGACCGCCGGTCATCAAAAACTGGGGTGATGTCTTCTTATTACCCGTTAGAGTGATTTAACCTACGCCTTACGCAGAATTCCGCCAGGTGCTAGGCGAAACCTCGATTTGATTAGAAGAGGAAGAGTTGAACGTGTGATCAATCAAATCGCCAAGAACGCAGGCGCCATGATTTGGGTCGGACTTGACTTCACGTGTCGTTCCACGAGCTAGAACAAGTTTGGCGATTTGCGTACGATTGGCGATAGTACGGCGATCTGGCGGTAAAGCTGCGACTGCCTCGTCGAAAAGTTTAGCTAGGATACGGAGGTCTTCTGGATAGAAGAGGTCACCGTGTTTTTCCGCTGGGACTGTTCGCCTGCTGGCGCTCGCCTCGCCTATTGCGCCGAGTTCCAGTTTTGCCGCGACCAGTTCGCTTGTGAGTTCGTCGAGCAGCTTGACCGCTCCGAGCGCGAATTTGTCCTGGCAGCTCAGTTGAGCCACGACCTCCAATTGGAAAGCAATGCGGTGCTCAAGGTGCTGAATGCGCGACGTGCAAACAATCTCCTTCGGTTTATCGGTTCTGGGGGCCGCGTACAAAAAGTTGCCACGCCTTCCATTTTCGTCGGGCAAATCTGGCAGTCTGCGCGAGAGCCAGTCGCTGTTGCTCAAGGTACAGAGCGCATAGGCTTTCATCGGGAGCAGGAGGAAGATGTTGATCGGGGTGTGCAGCGAGAAGCCGAGAAAGCGAAGCTCGCCGGCGCGAAGGGCTGCCACGCTGCATCGAATCATCGTCATCGCGACGATGGTCAGACCGGTCCACCAGGGCACGGTGCCCGTGAGCGCGAGCTGAGCGAGCGCGGCAATCGATGAGATGGCGAGCAGCAGCGGCCCGAGGTTCTGTCCGAGCACATCGAGCGTGAGGTACCGATCGAGGCCGGGCAGCAGGTGCAAACCGAGCAGCGTGTCGCGGTAGGTGCTCCGCGCCCAGCGGAGCTGTTGCCGCAGATATGGCAAGAGCCTGTCCGGGACCACCGTGGCGGCGATGGCGTCCGGAACGTACTCGGTTCGAAACCCCGCCTTAAGCATGAGGACGGTCAGATGGCGGTCCTCACCGAAATCGCTCGGCTTTCCCCGAAAGAACTGCGTCTCGTACTGGTCGAGCAGCAACATGAGCGCGGAGCGGCGGTACATGGCACACGGCCCGCAGCAGCACATGACGGCACCGAAGCGCGTCTGCGCTGCGCGCTCCTCGTTGCAAGCCAACCAGTACTCCATGTCGATCAATCGGGTCAGCCAGCTGTCGTTCCGGTTGCTGGCCGTCAATTGACCCATGGCCGCGCCGACGGCTTGATCTTGCATCTTGCGTACGAGCTTGCTGACCACGTTGCTGGCGAGTTCGGTGTCGGAATCGACGTTGAGCACGAGATCGCCGAATGACCGGCGTATCGCGGCGATCTGTGCCTTACGCTTGCCAACGTTACTTGGCAGCAGAATGACACTGACCCTCGGGTCATATGCGTAGCTCGCGTGCACGGGTGCCACTGCACCGACATTTGCAGAGCCGTCATCGACCACATAGACCTGCAATCGCCCTGGGTAGTCCTGGCGTGCGATAGACTTCAGGCAGGCCGCCAGCGTGCGCGGGTCCTCGTTGAAGCAGGGCACGATGACATCCACGCTGGGCAGAACACCGCTGTCGATCGGGTCATACGGCGGCAGTGAGGCGTCGGTTCGCAGCGCATAAAGCGCCTGCGCGCTCTTATGGACGCTGGAGAGCAACGCGTAGGAGGCAGCAGCAACGGTGCTGATGGTGGTAAGCAGGGTCATGGGAATTGATCTATTCAGTGAGGTTGAGGAAGCGACCGGATTGCAAATCCACGGTCATGCAGGGCTGGAATGAGCTGGGCGAGCGCCATCACAGTCTGGTCGCGCCGACCAGCATGAGGGCGGCGGCCCAACTCGTCGGGTGGGCATCCGTCGTGCAGGAGCACGATTGCCCCCGGCCGGACCGCGGCCAGCACCGCGGCAACAATCGCCTCGACGCCAGGACGAGACCAGTCTTGCGGGTCGACTGACCAGTGCAGGGCCGCCAGTTCGGCCTTCGCCGACGCGGCGAGGGCCTCCTTGGTCCAAATCCCGTGCGGCGCACGCATGTGCCGTGGCCACGAGCCCGCATCAAAGACACTCCAGTTCCTTGTTGACTCGCAAAGCACTCGCGATCGACGGCGACGCCGGACCGGTGCGCGTCAAGCGCAGCCATCCGGGATCAGGCTGCCAGAGCGCTGCACCCAACGGCGCTAGATCGCCCTTCTCGCTATCGGCTTGCGCTGCGCCGCTCCTGCTAAGGCTGGCTAGAGATCTGGAGGCGAGCTGCCCATGCTGTCTCATGGCTGGTGTCGGAGACAGATTAATGCATGCAAGCAGCTCGCGCGCGCCACGATAGCGAGGCCAAGACTTCCCTCTATCTGGACGCAAGAGGTGATCATGTGCTGGCGATCACTCGTCATCCGCCCATTGCGTTGAAAATCGCGAATACGTTGTCACGCGCCTTATCCTGAATCATCCTTGCTATAGCCGGCGGCTAGCTATGTGGATTCGGAGAATATTGGTAAAATCTATTGTTTTGATGGGAGGTATCCATGCTGCGGATGGGCCAAGAGGAATCCATCAACGTCGGGTGGGTGAGCCGATCCTCTTGATCCAATTGATCAGGCGCATACCGAAGAATGGCTCAACATGCGACCTTCGGTTCGGTGAAGGTCATCGCCAAGCATCGAGGCCATCGCGCGAAAACGCGAACCATGATACTCGAGCTGATTCAACTCAAGCGCCGCTTCCCACGAACAGAGTCGAGCCCGCGCCACTGCCCGATGACGACGAGTGGCCGTTCCTTTCGATCAGAGTTGAGCGGATACGCTCGTTGGCTCGACCCAGAGGACCGCTAAAGATGGCCAGAGAGAGCCTGGTTCTGGATGATCGAGAAGAACCTGAGTGTGCAGCTTTTCGGCAGGTTTCAACCAAGCCTGCCGGCCCCGGGAGACAGTGGATTCATCAGATTCATCAACTAGCGAGGTGCTGTCGCTCCAATCCACGAGCTTCAAAGCTCCTCAGGAACTCAATCGAAGCGCCTCGGCTAACATCAATAGTGCATAGCCAAGTGTTGCGGCGGGCGATGGGTGGAGCGGGCATGGATCAATGCATCTTGGGATTAGCGCTGCAGATACCGATTCGGCCAAGAGTATCCTCAGCGCGGCGCGGTTCGCTGTTCATGAACATTTTCGTTGCAAAGTCGAGCGACCTGAATGCTCGGTCGCGGACCGCCTGCGGCAAATCAGGAGTCGCGTCGATCGCAGCGCGCGCGTCGCTCATAATCTTATCTTTTGCGGAAAGAAGCTTTGCATCTAACATTGCGTGAAGCGTCTCTCGAACGTCAGGTGAGATCGAGCTGTCTCCATCGATCAATTCTCGAAGTTTCCAAAACATACGCTCGACTGCTACCATAGAACTGAGGACTGACATCAGTCTTTGTGACATCATTGCCATCTCCTTCTCCAGCCAGATTCTGGCGACTGTTCCAGCGAAATCAGATCTGTGCCCGTTTGACACCGGCGCGAGGCGCCCCTGAAACAGGCGAATGACTGGGACACAATTTTTCTGCTACGCCCCAGGGGCGTGAGACGCAGGTTGCTCAGGGGAGCTCGCAAAGCGTCCGATTTGCGCGCAAGGTATTTATCTTTCCTGTGCTCCGGGCCGTAACCCCGGGTCCGTGCGGTGGCTTACGTCGAAAACCGACGTGGAGGGTGGTTCTGTTTGCCACAAACCACCAGCGGCATCGGAGTTGGACTTCTCCTGCCAGGCGTCCAATGCTTTTCCGCTTGTTCACTGGATCGCTCTGTTATTCAGGCGGAATTGACTGAGTGATCCCGGTCACGCAACGGTGGTCATCCGATACCCGGTGCTCGGGGCGCCCACGCGTTTTGTGATTGCATGGGTACATCGAGATTGAGCCTCCCGATCTGGCGGAGGTGTGTTGATCGTGCGCCACGTTGACCTCGATCGTTCTCGACTCTCCATCGGCCGTCTGGTCGAGCTCAGAGGAAATGCTAACTTAAACGCACATATCATTTCTTGTGCCGGCGTCCGTATCTCGGATTGATTCACTTCGTCTGTCTTACTGTCCTCGTCGCTGCACGGCTATGCTGTGCAAACCGTGCATTTTACCCACCACCGGCCACCGCGTTTCTCCGCGCGTAACTTGCCGCGGCGGATCCGAGAGAGCACGGCTTCGGGGCTTATGTGGTTCATCACCGCGAACCGCTGAACAGTGAGGTAGTCCTCATCGAGAGGTCGCGGGGTGCTAATGCCGTGCTCGGCCAGCAGAATGCGCAGCGAAGCCAACTCTGCGAGCACGATCTCGAGCTTACGC
Organism: Bradyrhizobium sp. CSA207; assembly: GCF_029051685.1. Classification (GTDB taxonomy): domain Bacteria; phylum Pseudomonadota; class Alphaproteobacteria; order Rhizobiales; family Xanthobacteraceae; genus Bradyrhizobium. Next base: position 4,841 of record NZ_JAACFT010000056.1, read on the forward strand.
GCGATTTCTTCGGTTTGAGCGGAGCGCTGCCGGGACCGAGTCACGACAGGCCCGCTCGGGCAATAAGCCGCACCTTGGATTCGTGTAGAAAGCGATCGACGAACCGGCGCGCCAAAGCGGAACGAGCGTGAGCCGACTTACCTGCCCAAGCAAGCCACTGCTCGGGTTGTGTCAACGCATGCAAAGTGAAGGACAGGCCATTCATTGCCGTTACGCCTTCTGTTTGGTGATGTAGTCCAAAGGGTCGAATCCGCGTAGAAGCCGTTTGGACCGCAAGAGGGGCCTTATAGATGCATTCGGCTCCGGCATTCATCGGCCTCGGCGCTGCCATTTGTTGCTGGGTCAATGGCGAATTTATCGGAATTCGCTGTTGGCTCACCGTCAGCGGTCTGCCGCGATGAGCTCCGAGTGAATCGCAGTTGCCGTATTGAGGCAGGCATCCAGTGTCAGAGACCCGAAGGCGAGCTGGCAAAGAAGATAGTTGGCGCCTGCCGCTTCCACGTGATCGAGAAGAGTTTGGCGCACCGAAGCGCGCGTTCCGACAACGCACAGTTCACTCTCAATTGCGGCATCCAAGGTCAGGGGTAGGTTAGATGGAGGCGGGATGTCATTGAGGTCGTACAGGAACTTAAAGCTCTTGAGCCATGTTTCGTAGGCTGGCGCGGCGAGGGAACGGGCGGCTGCTTCAGAGCTCGCGATTACGACCATGCGGAGCAATGCGAGAAATGGTGCTGAACCGCTGGCGTCACGCTCCGCGTTTCGATGAGCGTGATAGCGATCGGTGACCTTGCGAACGGCAGAAGAAGGCCCCACGCAGGCCAGATTTGCGCCATTTGCCGCCGCCCAGTGGGCAGACTCTGGCCGATTTGTAGCAATCCATGTCGGGGGACAAGGACGCTGGTGAGGTGAAAGCGTCAAAGGAACGTCGTTCAGCGCAAAATGTTGCCCTTGGTATGAGAGCGGGCCGCCATTCATCGCGCTAACGAAGATTTGGGAAGCTTCCTCGTAACGGCTCGAGGCAACGTCGGCTCCAACCCCAAAGTAGCTCAGTTCGATCGGTAGGGAGCCGCGACCAAGGCCGACCTCAACCCTGCCGCTGCTCAGGTGATCCAACATGCAGATCTCCTCGAATGCACGCAGCGGGTGATAGAGGTTGAGCAGCATGACCAATGGACCAACGCGAAGTCGCCGTGTGCGTTGTATGACGCTCGATAGAAACAAGTTCGGCGATGGACCACGTCCATGGGGAGTGCAATGATGCTCCGCCAGATGATAGGCATAGAAACCGAGCCGGTCGTAGACCTCCGCCAGCGCGAGGCGGTCCGCGTATTGCCGGGCGATATCGCGGCCGTCCTCGTCAAGATGATCAAAGATGCCGCAGGTCAGGTTTGAGGGAAGAACGTTTCTCACTCAGTTAGCTCCTATGTAGAGAGGACCGGTGTCCGCTGGGTTTCGGGGGGCAAGAGGCGCTCGCTGGCAAGGCGCTGCATAGGCTGCGAAGACGTCCTCAACAGCTCGTAATGCGCCGACTGGATAAAAACTGACTCCGGCTGCGTCGCGAAGCTGCATCATGTGTGGGGCCGGATCGATTACGAACGGGGATCTGTGACATGAGTGGAACGGGCCATTAGCCACGGCATCCCACTTTCTTAAGAATGCTGCCGACAGCCGCAAGAAACGCATCCATCTGGCGCTTTGTACCGATACTAACCCGAATGCACTCTTGCAGGCCGGCATCCGGAAAGAAGGCAACAAGGACTTTCTGGTCTTCCAACGCCGCCTGCCACCATCTGCCACCTTGGCCTACCGGCACACGGGCGAGGAGGAAATTCGCGTGGGAAGGCGTTACAGAGAACCCAAATTCTGAAAGGGCGGCCGCTACGCGCTGCCGCTCAAGCCTAACGTGGCGATGGTTCTCCTCGTAGGCGTCGCGATGCGCAAGGACGCTCATGCCCACCGCATGAGCGACCACATTCATGTTGAAAACATTCTGGATGTTGCGAAGCCGCCCAATTAGCTCGGGATGGCCGAAACCGAAGCCGACGCGAATGCCAGCGGCGGAATAACTCTTGGAAAACGTGCGCAGGACCAGAAGATTCGAATGGCGCTCAACAAGGCGTAGGCCGTCCTCAGGTGCGAAATCGACATAAGCTTCGTCCAATACGATCAATCGGTCAGATCGTATAACGAGGCGTTCGATCTCAGCGAGCGGAACAAAGGTTCCGGTCGGATTGTTCGGATTGGCCAGCAGAATGAATTTGGCATGTTTAGCCGCACCGAAAAGCAGCTCGTCCATCGGCAAGCAGTCAGGTTCAGACCAGGGAATTTCAATGAAGCGGGCCCCTTGCAACATGGCAAGCTTGCGATTGAACGAGAAGCCGGGCGACATCATTGCGATACCGTCCCCCGGGGCAAGAAAGGCTCTGTAAATGAGACTGAGGAGTTCAGACGATCCATTGCCAGCCATCACGCGATCAGTTGCAATGCCATAGGCAGCTGCGGCCGCTTGTCTCAAGCTGACATTGTCGTCTTCCGGATAGAGGTATTGCAACTCAAGAGCTGCAATTGCGCTTCGCATCACGATGCTTGGCAAAGGAAATGGGTTCTCATTCGTGTTCAGTTTCACGCAACCATTGTCCGGGGTGGGCCGCCCGGAGGGCAGAGCATCCAATTCGCGTGCGACCGGCGAGAGCGAGGAAAGCATAGCTTGCAGTTTGGCATCCAATTTGGTGTTCTCCCTTTTGTCGACGCGAGCAGTTCACGGCGTTCATCGAGCCTACGTGGCGCGTGCTATATTCGGAGCCGGGAAGCGCAAGGCGTGCATGAATGTGAGTGTTGGGGGTTCATAGGCGGAATTAGATCTAAGCGCCGCACCGGATCAGAGCCCGTCTCAAAGTCCGGTAGCGATCAGTACAGATCAGGCGTCGCACGGCGTTATCCCAGCGAATACCTGTTTCTACGAGGGGATGGAACGCCACGTCCACTCGGCCGAACAGCGCTGCTAACGCTTGGCTCGAACTCGCACAATCCGCAGACTGACTGCGCGCGGCTGACATCTTGCCACAAGCTACGTTCCTTCTGAAGAGGCGCTGACAGCTCACTGCCGAGAGCGAGGCGCGCATCAGTTTGACTAGCTGGAAGAAGGTACCGATGTTCGTCGGCCTCACGAATGTGGAAGGGGTGCTCACTGCAGTGGCACCAGGCGAATGGGAACGTACTCTTCGGGTGGCCGTTCGGGTGCACACGACAGCTGTGATAGCATTGCCGCGAAGGCGAGAAATGCTGCGACTGTGGCGACTGCGATGCACGTGAGCAGCGCGTAATCGCTATGTCGAGGATGGTTCATCATTCGAACGCTCCGTGCGGTGTTGGGGCGGGAGATCAGTTCTGCTCGACCGCTTCCACGGTATTGTCGCGCCAGCGGTAAACGATGAAGCCAGGAGCGGCATTGTCTCCCTTGGAGTCGAATCGAACCGTGCCAATGGCCGTTTCGATCGATTCCGAGCGTAGCGCCGCAGCGACCCGCGTGGCATCGAAGCTGCCGGCCCGTTTGACCGAGTCGGCCCATGCTTCAACGGCGGCATAAGCGTAGAGCGTGTAACCTGCGGCAGACAGTCTCGAACCCTTGAGCTTGGCGACAGCGGCTGCCCCTGCAGCATTATTCGTCGGGTCCGGCATAAAGGTGAAGAGCGTGCCATTTGCGGCGTCGCCGGCAATGGCCAAAAAGTCGCTTGTCATCAGCGGATCGTTGGCGATCACGGTCAGGCGTGCCCCCGCCTCCGCAGCTTGGCGCACGATGAGGCCGATCTCGTTGTAATAGCCGCCGATATAGAGGATCTGGATTCCCTCTCTCTTCAGTCTCGAAACCAGAGCGGTGTAATCCTTCTCGCCGGCAACATAGCTTTGTCGAATAATGTGCTCGCCAGCTGCATGAAGCCGCGCTTCAACGATATCGGCGATGCCTTTGCCTGCTGTGCTCTTGTCGTCGAGGACCGCGATCTTTGCGCCTTGGTGGTGCCGCACGATGTATTCGGCTGCAACCCGGCCTTGTTGGTCATCGCGGCCGCAAATCCGAAACAGCGTGGTTAGGCCACGCTCTGTCAGGCGGGGATTCGTCGAGCCAGGTGAGATCTGAATCACCTCCGCTTCGGCGTATATATCTGAAGCCGGAATCGACGAGGATGAACAGAAGTGCCCAACGACAAGCTTGATCCCCTCAGTTGTCAAGCGATTCGCAACAGCGACGGCCTGCTTGGGATCGCATGCGTCGTCGGCAATCCTCAATATGAGCTTCGTGTCAGGCAGCAGACCCGATGCATTTATCGAATCCACAGCCGCGGCCGCTCCGTCGTATATCTGCGCGCCCAGCGCCGCAGTGCTTCCCGTCATTGGGCCCGCTACCGCAATGTAAACATCTTTTGCGAAGGCGCTCGAACTCAAGATCAGGGAAAGGAGCGCAGCAGCTGCAAGCCTATGGACGCGAAGAATCGACATGTGGAGCTCCCGATATCGCGCCACGTCTTGGTCTGCTTCGCCGTTGGTATGACGCGGCGACCAGTAGTCCGGCGCAATGATGTTTGAATCGAACTCAGGTTGGTACGAACAGGCTTAAGTTGTTGCCGGTTTCATCCATAAGTATCGGGCGGGCACGGACGAATGGACGTTGCGGGACTGGTCAGGAGAGCGTCTTTCTAGGCGTTGACAGTACCCAATATCGAACATCCTGCCGGTATCCGGTACACTCGCCAATCTCCTGCGCTCGGCGGATGTGTGCCGACGAGGCGCTTGAAAGGCCCGGCCGATCATCCGCCGACTTGTTGTCGCCGAGGCCTCTCACCGGGAGGTTCCGAAAGTGATGCCGATCATTGGATCTCCCTCAGTCTAGCCGACGGTCTGTCCGCCCCGCCGCTGCGACGATGCGTTAGACGGTACAATATGACGCTACGTGCGAATCAAGTACTTCGAAGCTTGCTCGTCGAGGTTGTTTGCCAAAGATACACAAGAGCGAAAGACCCAATGAGTGCCAAAAATGGAGAGTGGGAGAGGAAGTGCTACAGGCCAACGATCTTGTCAGTCAGAATTGAAGAGTCACTATCGACTCATTGGGTCTAGAGACATTCCGACACCGAGAGCGTGCGCAACCGGGTTCGTCAATTCTGTCCCAGCTGATCCTCCAGCGCGGCGAGGGCCAGATCGAGGTATCGCATGAGGCTCGCATCCCAGCCGGCGAGATTGTGTGGTTCGGTCAATCGCGTCAGCACCTTGAGTATCATTGAGACAGTCGAATCAACTCCTGCGATCTCGGTCAGGAGCGAACGGGCCTGACGCGCGACTGCATTTGCCCGCTCACTACATGGAGGCTCGTCCTGATCCATGCAGCTTCGTAGCTCGTCGCGAATCTTCCGCCACCGATCTTCGCGGCTAGCGTTAGAGGCGCATGTGCAGATGGCCGAGGGGGTGCGCTTCTCGATCCGTGACATTGCATCCAACGTGGCCGGGAGTTCGTCGACACTGACTTGTGTCTCACTTTGCGTCGTCATATTGCGCAATCGGTCCCTTAATAACGTCGTCCGCGCGACTTGAAGTTCAATCCGTTCCAGATGATTGCGCAACAGATCCGTGAGAGACGTCCGCCCCTCGATTGCTTTGCGGATCTCAGGAAGTGAGAAGCCAAGCTCACGCAGCGCGCGAATCTGAGAGACGCGTTGTAGGCTTTCGCGATCGTACATGCGGTGACCGCCATCGGTACGTTCCGAGACGGTCAACAACCCGGTATGTTCGTAGTGATGCAGAGTGCGTACCGTTACGCCGGTCGCCTCTGCAAGTTCTCCAATGCGCCATCGGCGCCGTCGTGGTGTGGCGTTTGTCATGGTCCTCAATTTTCAAGCCTACAACCTGACGTCACGTGAGAATCAAGTTATTTCAATGATCTAGATGATGCGTCTCTTTGCGAACCGAAGGACTGAGAGCACGCTGTTGATCAAGCGGCCGAGACAAGTGCAAGCATCAAGGTCGCCAGCGACCCCAATTCATCCCTCGCTGCGCGTTGCAGAACAAGTCTAGCGATCGCCGCGCGGTTCTCGCTGGTTCGCATGCATGTCGGTAAACATGTGATTGCTTGATCAAAAAGGTGTCCCAACATCGCGAGATCCTCCGGATCGTAGACTCCACTCGACTCATCCAAGAGTAGGCTCCTTTCATTGTCGCACTCGCGCCGCACGTGACGAAGCCGTTTGGCCGTGGTGGGGCAAAAACGAGACGGACCGGCGACGTGCGCGAAAGAATGCGACAGGGAGGGGTCGCGTGATGCCGTTGTGCAACACGGCGTGTGCTTACTTTTGTCCAAGACTGCGCTAGCTGAAACTGTGCAATGTCTCCTGGATGCTGCCGCAGCGGTGGCCATCTGCTGTCTGATCGGCACGAGAAGCGAACACAGGTGCATGCAGCTCCGCTTGATCTCAAGATCCTGCTTCACGAAACGGCGGACCCAGACACAGTACTGATCTGATCTGATCTGATCAGATGGGCATCTTTCGATCGCAATCCTTGCTGTAATGTCTATCGTTGAGCCGGGCGTTGATTGGTCAATCATCGCAGATCAGTTCTGCCACCACGTCGTGGCGCGGCCGCCGGCTCGGCGCCTAACAGCGTTTTCAACACTCTGCTAGTCCAGTTGAGATGGCATTGTGGGCGCGAAGGCGTTGCTCGCGCATGGCTACATCTGTTTTTGGAGTGCCACAAGATGATGGCTGCTCTTTAATGGCGCAAGTCCGCGGCCGCAAAGCGTCGGGAGAATGAGAAGGCGGGCCTCAAAACCATTCCCGGCATGCATCTCAACGCAAGCGCATCTCGCGCGGCTGGCGAAACGTTGCTCGCGATTGAGGACCGAGTCTCGAAGGAGCACTCCGGCATCCGCTGGACGTGGAGGCGCTCAAAACGGGTCTACGGGTGCCCCCGGCACAGCGCGGCCACGCCCGGCGAAACGACGACGTGCCATGGCTCCTACAGCAATAACTCGCATATCCAGACCTGTGCCGGATCAGTGTCGCGGAGCGCAGTACATCGGACGGCCTCGCCAGATGCAATGCACTAGAAGTGCAAGGATCCGTAGCGGCACTGTCTTTGCACAAAGCCTGGCGAGCCTTGCCGGCAGCCGCGCTATACGGGTCCGCAATAGCAAAGGAGGATGATGCTATAGCTTGGACGAGGATCTTAATGCGCATCTTAAGACCATGCTCAAGCCAAAGCTACCCCTCGAATCTGGGGGGCCAGTGTCTGGCGAATTCGCCGCAAGTATCCTATCAAACATAAGGCTCGAAGTTCTCCTGTCGCGGTATTGGCTTGCTTGTCCGGCAGCTCACTCACTCAATTCCATCCTCGAGCAGTATCGCTTTGGCGTGCGCGCGCTGGACATAGATGCTTCGGGTAAGATAGGCAAATCATGTTACCGCGCCGGAGGAGCCCTTCAGCGGTGAGGGGCAGCAACTCGAGACCGACGGCGGTGGCGTCGCGCGTCACGCCACGGCACTTTCGAAAGAACACGACTGGTCGCGAGGTCCGAAAGAAGGACCCCGCACGCATGATCCGATTTGGCTTGGGTGAAAATGTCGGCCGAAATGATCAAAAGCTGTAGGTGGAGCAGGGCTTGGCGAATGGGAGCGGCGAGTCTTTCCGTTCCGTGCGAGGACATTGGCACAGTTGCCGTCGTCTCATAAACACTCACCAGCGAAACACGCGCGCAGCGGGACAATGCCGCGAGTTCATCGCCGGCGGATCCAGGTTGAGCCTGCGGCCAGCGACTTTGCGGTTACGCTCGATCATGCCGGATCGAGGACAATAAGAGTAAGATAAGCACTGTTGAGATGACGTGTCCCAACCTCCATTCCAGCCTTGCGCAATACCTCTCACTTGCAGGTTCCGCTCCCCCGAGTTTACGTCAGCTCGCGTTGGGCTTTGCGGGCGCGACGGTGGACGGCGTTGGCGTTCGGCAGAACAAGTTGTTTCGACGCGAACGAGCGGGCATCGCCCTTGTAGGTCGCCCGCCACCTGGACGTCTAGCTACTGGCGTGCTTCGGCATTACTTCGATCGCCGGGACAGTTGACGGTAAGGAGAACGCCCACCGTCAGGCGGAGAGCTGCGCGGGTGCGCTACCAGCGTCCACGTTGCAGCCTCGATCGCAGGTGTTGGTCTACAACCTGACGCGGTGTGCGATTCAAGGGATTTTTAGTGCTGAGGCCGGATATCGTTCACCTGATTGGCCAGATCATTTCGCAAGCTCTGAACTTGGCTCACGTGGAACGGTGCGATGCAGCCCGTCCGGATCAGCGGAAAGTCATTGCGGAGCGCCGCCGAGCGAGCTGTATGAGCGCAAGATCGTAACGGCAGCGCGAGATCAATAGCGCCTGCGTCCCGATCAAACTGCGCTCGAGCGCGCCAATGTCGACCATCCCGAACACCAGTCAGAGGACCGGAGCTTCGAGCCTGGCGTAGATCTGGTTAACGGAGAGGTCGCAAACGGCCGAACAATCCTAGAACGTGCCGTGACATTGGCCGGTCTCGGACGGAGAGACCATCATCGCTGCTTCTTGCAAGAATATGTTGCGCATCCAAATGCTTGCAGGATCAGTATTATGAATGGCGGGCCATTGGACGGCCTCGGTGAATGTGAGAAGTCGCAGCGGAGGTTCAATAACCCGCAGGGGCATCGTCTTTGCGAAATGGCTGACGAGTCTCGAGGGCATGCTCGCAATACGATTGGTGCCCAATAACATAGGCGGAATCATACCAAAACCCTGCACAGCGACCTCGGTGCGTATCTTGAAACCATGCTCGAGCAAGAGCCATTCGTGGAACGAGGGCCTCAGGAAGCGCCCAAACTGAGCTTCCACGTGCCCGATCGACATGTACTTCTCGGACGTAAGTCGCGGCGCTAGCTGCTTGTTCATGGGGCAGCCCACGCAAACAAAGTTGTCCTCGAACAGCGTCGCCTTGGGATGCGCACTCGACATGAACATCTCCGGATACATGAGAAAATCGACTTCACCGCGCCGGAGAAGCTCATCGGGTTCCTCTGAGGGGGGCAGCAACTCGAAAGTGATTCTAGGAGCATCCCGCGCGACGCGGTCCACGATTCGTCGAAAAAACACGACAGTCATGAAGTCGGACAGGATGATCCTGAATCGCCGATTCGATTGAGACGGATTGAAATCGTCCGGAGAAATAATGGAGAGCTGAATGTGAGCGAGAGCCTCGCGAATCGGGGCTGCGAGCGCTTCAGCGCGCGGGGTTGGGACAAGCTTCCGGCCCTTCATCGTGAATAGCTCATCGCGAAAGTAAGTGCGAAGCCGCGCGACGGCGGCACTCATGGCAGGTTGACTGAGGTTGATGCTTCTTGCCGCCGACGTGAGATTGCCTTGCGTCACCAGGGCGTCGAACGCGACGAGGAGATTCAGATCGAGGCCCTTGAAACGCATAATCCTGAGTGATCCACGGTGTGAATGTGTTCTATCGATACAATCGATTTTACCATTTGTACCGAATGAGGATAGCAAAACGCGAGTTTAGCGAGAAGTCAGATCTATCCGAATGGTTACAACTCGTTGCGCGTCTCAGCCCAGCGCAAGGGATCGATCAACACGTCTGCACCGTGCGGTCGCAGTTTCGCGCGTGTTGTGCAAGCCATATCTCGCTCCACGACGGTGGGGATCTGCAAACTTGCGTTGGTGTATACGACGAGCAAACCTTCGTATGGCCTCGCCAACCCATTCTATACCAGCCGTGTACAGCCGTAGAATTGAGCGAACGCTCAACTTGGCCGTAGATTTCCTTCCAGTCGGCCCCCTCCGGTTGCAGGTGCCGAATGTGTTGTGGTCGCATCCGAGTGGATTGCGTCCTTGTTGGGGTGAAATCGTGCGGAACATGCAAGTGAAGGCGTCCTTGGCGAATCTGATGCGAGTTGCGCACACGCTCGACGTCGTCTCCATTGTGAACGCAGATCAGTCAGTGCGTGAAGCTCTCACGGATGTGGTGTTTTCCGCAGGTTACGTGCCCGAACCATTCGAGAGCGCAGACGGGTTCTTGAAATCAGGCCGCCGTTTGATCACGTCGTGCTTGATCGCCGACATGCAGTCGAGCGTGATGAGTGGCCTTGAGCTTTTCCATCATCTGATTGCATCCGGAGGCGCGATTCCCACCGTTCTGCTTACAGACCACTCCCAAGACGATGTGAGGCGCGTCCTGCAAGCTGGACTCCAGTTCTTGGGCAAGCCTTTCGAACGTAGCGAACTGCTGGCCTGCGTCAGGAGCCAGATAACGAACAGGAATTACTCTCTATGAACATGATCGCGCCCGTATCCACACGAGGTGTTTCGGCGCGCCCTCCAGTTCGTTGGAGGCTGTGCTGGGAGAATGAGCTACAACTTGCCGACCATATTGAATTGTCGGACTTCTTCCGGAAGACCTATGGCCCGACCGGGGAATTCAACGCAAAGCCCTTTGAAGGTCATCGAAGCTGGGCCGGCGCAAGGCCTGAGATTCGGGCAATCGGCTACGATGATCGTGGCGTCGCGATCCACATCGGCGCACTGCGCCGCTTCATAAAAGTCGGTGAGATCGATCTGCTCGTGGCTGAACTCGGATTGTACGGGGTGCGCCCGGATCTCGAGGGGCTCGGAATCACCCACTCCATCCGCGTGATGTATCCTGTATTGCGAGATCTTGGCGTGCCGTTCGGCTTTGGCACGGTCCGATCTGCCCTGCAGAAACATATTACCAGGCTGCTCGGGCGACAGGGATTGGCGACTGTTCTGCCAGGATTCCGCGTCCGGTCCGCTCGCCCGGATATCCATCTCACTGTGCCTCCGACGCGCGTGGAGGACGTGGTCGTCCTCGTTCTGCCGATTGCGAAACCTATGAGCGAATGGCCGGCCGGTGAGATGATTGAACGGAACGGGCCAGAGCTGTGACGTCGCCCAAGAACGTGACTGCGCGGAGCGACTACGCCGACGCCGGCGGAGAGCACTGCGTCTATCTGACCTTTGATGATGGTCCCAACCCGCTTTGCACGCCGGCTATCCTAGATGTGCTGGCGCAGCATCGGGCCCCCGCCACCTTCTGCGTCATCGGTGCATATGCAGCGGGCCAGCCGGAGCTGATCCAGCGCGTCATTGCAGAAGGGCACGAAATCGCAAACCACACAATGACGCACCCGGAATTGTCCAAATGCATGCCGGATGAGGTGGAGTACGAGATCCTCACGACGAACAAGGTCATCGGAATGGCCTGCCCCGGAGCCTCTGTGCGGCACATGCGTGCGCCGTATGGGATTTGGACCAACGAGGCCCTCGCCGCATCGGCGAAGGCCGAACTGGCAGCTCTGCACTGGTCAGTCGACCCGCAAGACTGGTCTCGTCCCGGCGTCGAGTCGATCGTTGGCGCGGTGCTGGCCTCGGCCCGGCCGGGGGCAGTCGTGCTCCTGCACGACGGATGCCCTCCCGACGAGTTAGGACGCTGCCCTCATGCTGGTCGGCGCGACCAGACTGTGACGGCGCTCGCCCAGCTCATTCCAGCACTGCATGACCGTGGATTTGCAATCCGGTCACTCCCTCAACCTCACTGAAATAGATCAATTCCCATGAGCCTGCTTGCCACCATCAGCACCGTTGCTGTTACCTCCTACGCGTTGCTCTCCAGCGTCCACAAGAGCGCGCAGGCGCTTTATGCGCTGCGAACGGACGCCGCATTGCCGCCGTATGACCCGGTTGACACCGGTGCTCTGCCCAGCGTGGATGTCATCGTGCCCTGCTTCAACGAGGACCCGCGCACGCTGGCGGCCTGCCTGAAGTCTATCGCACGCCAGGACTACCCAGGGCGATTGCAGGTCTATGTGGTCGATGACGGCTCTGCAAATGTCGGTGCAGTGGCCCCGGTCCATGCGAGCTACGCATATGACCCGAGGTTCAACGTCATTCTGCTGCCAAGCAACGTTGGAAAGCGTAAGGCGCAGATCGCCGCGATACGCCGGTCCTTCGGCGATCTCGTGCTCAACGTCGATTCCGACACGGAAATCGCCCCCGACGTGGTCAGCAAGCTCGTATGCAAGATGCAGGATCCAGCCATCGGCGCGGCCATGGGTCAATTGACGGCCAGCAACCGGAAGGACAGCTGGCTGACCCGATTGATCGACATGGAGTACTGGTTGGCTTGCAACGAGGAGCGCGCGGCGCAGACGCGCTTCGGTGCCGTCATGTGCTGCTGCGGGCCCTGTGCCATGTACCGCCGTTCCGCGCTCATGTTGCTGCTCGACCAGTACGAGACGCAGTTCTTCCGGGGAAAGCCGAGCGACTTCGGTGAGGACCGCCATCTGACGATCCTCATGCTCAAGGCAGGGTTTCGAACCGAGTACGTTCCGGACGCCATCGCCGCCACGGTGGTCCCGGACAGGCTCTTGCCATATCTGCGGCAACAGCTCCGCTGGGCGCGGAGCACCTACCGCGACACGCTGCTCGGTTTGCACCTGCTGCCCGGCCTCGATCGGTACCTCACGCTCGATGTGCTCGGACAGAACCTCGGGCCGCTGCTGCTCGCCATCTCATCGATTGCCGCGCTCGCTCAGCTCGCGCTCACGGGCACCGTGCCCTGGTGGACCGGTCTGACCATCGTCGCGATGACGATGATTCGATGCAGCGTGGCAGCCCTTCGCGCCGGCGAGCTTCGCTTTCTCGGCTTCTCGCTGCACACCCCGATCAACATCTTCCTCCTGCTCCCGATGAAAGCCTATGCGCTCTGTACCTTGAGCAACAGCGACTGGCTCTCGCGCAAAATAGCGAAATCATCAGACGTAGATGAATCGAAGGCCTCGATCGAAGACGCGACAACTGGACCAAACCTGAACCCGGGATCGGAAACGCTTGGCTCAATTCGCAGGGCAGGTCTTTCGCGCGCTCCCTCGCAGCTGATCGCGCCGGATGGCATTGCGGCCGAGACTGACTGAGCAATTTTGTAGGGGAATTAAGTGGTGAGCGTGGACAAGACATATCAGTTATTGGAACGGGAGCTGGCTAACGATGACCCGTGGCGGCTTGACGACAATCCGTTCGAACGTGAGCGTCACACCCAATTGCTACGGCTATCGCTGTCGAACGGCGCCGTCTCAACCGGCCTCGAGATCGGGTGCGCGGCCGGTGCATTCACAGAGAAGCTTGCTCCTCACTGCAAACGGCTCACGGTCATCGATGTTATGCCGCGAGCGATCGGTCGAGCGGTCCAGCGGACCAAGAGGTGGTCGCATATCAGCTGGGCGGCGACCGATATTCTGCAGTTCTCGACCGAAGAGCTGTTCGACCTGATCGTGGTCGCCGAAGTTCTCTACTATCTCGAAGACACGACACAAATCCGTACCGCAATCGACAACATGGTGAAGATGCTTGCTCCAGGTGGGCATCTGGTCTTCGGATCTGCACGTGATGCCACCTGTAGGCGATGGGGGCATGTCGCTGGTGCCGAGACGGTCATCGCGATTTTGACTGAAGCGCTCATTGAGGTCGAACGCGTGCAGTGCCAGGGGCAGTCGGCTGACGAAGACTGCTTGTTGGTCCGCTTTCGCAATCCGGGGCGATCTTCGATCCCTCCCAACGGCCGAGCTTGAAAGGAGCCACTATGCGTATCTGCGGTATCAAGTTGACGCATGACGGGGCAGTCGCTCTGATCGAGGACGGCCGGGTGGTGTTTTGCGTCGAGCAGGAGAAGCTCAACAACAATTCGCGTTATCAAACCATCGACAACCTGGATTCCGTTGTTAGCGCCTTGGCGGAGCACGGGCTGGATCCAAGCGATGTCGATCAGTTCGTCATTGATGGCTGGGACGGAGAGTTCGAATCGCAGTTTGAAGTCCTTAGTGGGACGACGACCGTCAAGCTCAAGGGCGCGCCGTATGTCGAAGGCCAAGGCGATAGTCCCCTGACGTCCCGCGATCGCATCGGCCTCATGCTTGATGGGAAGCTATATCCCTATCAAAGCTATCCCCATGTCACCGGGCACGTAGCATCCGCATACTGCACCAGCTCGTTTGCCAAATCCGCACAATCTGCTCTCTGCTTGGTGTGGGACGGCTGCATGTTTCCACGCCTCTATCATGTCGAGCCCCACTGCATCCGGTTCATCGAGTGCCTGTTTCCGATGATAGGCCACGCCTATGCGACGGCAGGACATCACTTTGGACCTTACAGGCGGGCCGACCGGACCAGCTGGGATCTCGGTATTGCCGGCAAGCTGATGGCCTATATCGCGCTGGGAGCGCCCGACGAGGACATTATTAAGACGTTTCAGGAGCTTTATCAGGCGCACTTTGCCACGGATGCTGATGGCGCCTGTCCTGAGCTTGCACAGATCAACAGCTCACGATCGCCACTTGAAGCTCTGCACGACTTCTTCGACGCGTGCGCACTGCGATTGAAGGCCAAGCAAGCCGAAGACGTCCTTGCATCATTTCACGTCTTTCTAGAGCGTCTGCTGGTTCGCACAATTGCTGATGTTGTGGAGCGGCATTCGGATCTTGCGGGGGCGCGTAACCTCTGCATAGCCGGCGGCTGCGGCCTGAATATCAAGTGGAATAGTGCATTTCGTGCGACGGGCCTGTTCGATGTCGTGTGGGTGCCGCCCTTTCCGAACGACAGCGGCTCAGCCATCGGTGCTGCTTGCTCTGCACTGGCGGCACAGCAGGGCTTTAGAGCCCTGGAATGGTCGGTCTACGCTGGACCGGCCGTTCGTCCGAGCGAAGTCCCGCCCGAATGGGAGAGCGCGCCCTGCACTATGGGCGAACTTGCGGCAATCCTCGCGAGCGACAAGCCCGTGGTCTTCCTTGCCGGGCGTGCCGAGCTCGGACCACGAGCGTTGGGCGGCAGAAGCATTCTCGCGGCTGCGAGCTGGAAAGGAATGAAAGATCATCTCAACGACATCAAACTTCGCGAGCATTTCAGGCCGGTAGCGCCGATATGCCTGGAGGATCGCGCGGCGGAGATTTTTAGCCCTGGAATACCCGATCCGTACATGCTGTTCGATCACCAGACGAGACCGGAATGGCGGAACAAAATTCCCGCTGTCGTGCATCTCGATGGATCTGCCCGGCTACAGACCGTTTCCAGAGCCTCTGAGCACAAAGTGGCCGAGCTTCTCATCGAATACGAGAAGCTCACAGGCATTCCGCTGCTTTGCAATACCAGCGCCAATCTGCATGGACGCGGCTTCTTCCCGGATGCTGCCGCCGCGTGCCAGTGGGGACGCGTCGATCACGTATGGTGTGACGGCCTGCTTTGGACGAAAAAGGGCGCGAGCGAGGAAGCGGCGCGAACAACGTCCGTCGCGATGGCGTAAGCAAATGTCAACCGCGGCAGTCGACCTTTTCGAGGTGAGCAAGTCCTACAACGACAGGGTCGTCGTGGACGCTCTTTCGTTTACGGTCTCGCCGGGAGAGTGCTTCGGTCTGCTGGGACCAAACGGCGCGGGTAAAAGTACGCTTGCACGTTTGATCCTGGGTGTTGCATCGCCCGACGCAGGTAAGATCCGCGTCCTTGGCGAGCCGGTGCCGGCACGTGCGCGCTTGGCGCGCAGCGGCATCGGGGTTGTCCCACAATTCGACAACCTTGATCTTCAGCTCACGGTCCGCGAAAACTTGCTCGTTTTCGGGCGCTACTTCGCCATGAGCGCGGCCGAGATCAAAGCGGTCACGCCGGCGTTACTCGAATTCGCCCGCCTGGAGAACAAGGCGGATGCTCGCGTCGCCGAACTGTCCGGCGGCATGAAGCGGCGACTGACGCTAGCTCGTGCCCTCATTAACGACCCGCAGCTCCTGGTGCTTGATGAGCCCACGACTGGCCTTGATCCGCACGGCCGTCACCTGATCTGGGAACGCTTGCGCTCGCTATTAGCGCGCGGCAAAACGATTCTTCTCACCACGCATTTCATGGAAGAGGCGGAGCGGTTGTGCGATCGCCTGTGTGTGCTTGAGCACGGCCGTAAGATTGCCGAAGGCCGGCCTCACGCGCTGATCGAGCAGCAGATCGGTTGCCAAGTAATCGAGATTTACGGCGGTAATCCGCATGAACTGCTGCCGCTGGTCAGACCCCACGTGCAGCGCGCTGAGGTGAGCGGGGAGACGCTGTTCTGCTATGTCACGGATCCAGAGCAGGTGCGCGTCCGGCTTGCCAAACGCACGGATCTTCGCCTTCTGCAGCGTCCTCCAAATCTGGAGGATGTCTTCTTGCGGCTAACCGGTCGAGAGATGAAGGACTGAACGATGTGGCAACGTTTTGCGCCGGCGCTCCCTGCCAATCCATGGAACTGGATCGCGGTATGGCGCCGCAATTTTCTGGTCTGGCGGAAAGTCGCTCTGGCGTCGATTCTTGGAAACCTGGCCGAGCCGATGAGCTCTCTGTTCGGTCTCGGTTTTGGCCTTGGAATGATCATAGGTGGCGTTGAGGGGACCTCATACATCTCGTTTCTGGCCGCCGGCATGGTCGCCACAAGCGCGATGGTCTCCGCAACCTTCGAAACGATCTATGCGGCCTACGCTCGCATGCAGACAAATTGCACGTGGGACGCAGTACTCTGTACGCCCCTTACCCTCGGCGACATCGTTCTCGGTGAAGTGGCATGGGCAGCAAGCAAGGCCTTGCTCGCCGGGATGGCGATCACGATTGTTGCCGTCGCGCTGGGTTATGCAGAGTGGTCATCCATTCCCTATGCGCTACCAGCCATCGCCCTCACTGGCGTTACGTTCGCGAGCCTCGCAATGGTCGTTTCAGCGCTTGCACCGAGCCACGACTATTTCATCTTCTATCAGTCACTCATTCTCACGCCCATGATGTATTTGAGCGGGACGATCTTCCCTATGAGCCAGTTGCCGGGCGCATTTCAACGTATAGCGGCCTTGTTGCCGTTGACACATTCGGTCGATCTCATTCGTCCAGCAATGCTCGGTCGGCCAGTCGACAGCGTCGGCTTGCATGTGGCTGCACTTTGCATTTACGCAGCGTTTCCCTTCCTCGTCTCGGCCGCGCTGCTTCGGCGGCGCCTGATGCGGTGAGAGGAACAAGACCTAAAGCGAAGCATCGCATGTGCGAGATCGGATATCGGGCGTAACGAGCTTCCGATTCGCGTGCGAC
This sequence comes from Bradyrhizobium sp. CSA207, assembly GCF_029051685.1. Classification (GTDB taxonomy): domain Bacteria; phylum Pseudomonadota; class Alphaproteobacteria; order Rhizobiales; family Xanthobacteraceae; genus Bradyrhizobium. Next base: position 22,001 of record NZ_JAACFT010000056.1, read on the forward strand.
GCTTATGTGAGCCTCGTTACGCCAGCGATGCCTGATCGGCCCCGCGGCGAGGTGCGGCCTACTCGCAAAGCAAGCGATACGAAATAGGCCAACAGGCCTCTCAGGATGAACGGAGAACAAGATGCTGTGTCTAGGATTGAGTGGCGGGCTCGACAGGGTCTATGAAAACCCGCTTGAACTACCGAACACGTTTCTGCACGACGGCGCCGCAGTACTTGTCAAGGACGGGCGCGTCATCGCTGCCGTCGAAGAGGAGCGTCTCAACCGGATCAAACACTCGAACAAGCTCCCGAGCAGTGCGATTGAATACTGTCTTGCAGCCGCGGGTGTGGAGCTGCGCGACGTCGATCGCATTGCGTTCTACGCCACCGAAGCCTATTGCAACGCGATGCTCGAACGGCTGTTCATCTCACAACCTGAGATCTCGATTCCGCTAAATGCCAATCTGCTATTACGGCACCTTCTAGCGGCGGAGTTCGGCACCGAAATTGATCCTTCGCGGGTGTCATTCGTAGGCCACCATCAGGCACATGCCGTGAGCGCTCTGGCGATGTCGGGTTTTGAAGAAAGCCTGGTTCTCGCGATCGACGGTTGTGGCGACTTCCTCTCGGGTCTCTTGGCGGTCGGGTCGGGCACCGAAATGACCGAGCTGATGACGTTTCCGGAGAATAACTCTCTCGGACTGTTCTATCTGGAGACGATCCGATATCTCGGCTACGGCCTGTTCGACGAGTATAAGGTTATGGGACTGGCTCCTTACGGAGATCCCGCACGCTATCGCGAGCTCTTTTCCCAATTCTATGAGCTCTCCGCAAACGGTGGCTACCGCGTTCACCTCGACCGTATTGGCCCGGCATTGCTGCGCAATATCGATGTCCGGCGAAAGGGGATGCCGTTCACGCAACAGCATCAAGATGTGAGCGCATCCTTGCAGGAGGCGCTGGAACGGATCGTGTTTCACATTCTTCGGCATTACCGTGAATCGACCGGAATGAAACGGTTGTGCCTGGCTGGCGGGGTGGCTCACAACTGCACTCTGAACGGAAAACTCCTGTATTCAGGCCTGTTCGAAGATATCTTCGTGCAGCCGGCTGCGCATGATGCCGGATGCGCATTAGGCGCGGCACTGATGGTGTCGAACGAGGCCGGGCAACCGGCGCCGCGCGAGCGACTACAGGCGGTTTATTGGGGGCCAGATGTCGGCAGCGACGACACCATCGAACAGGAACTGAAGCGATGGGCTGGACACCTGGAGATTGAACGGACCACCGACGTCGCAACCAGAGCAGCCGAGTGGATCGCTGATGGCGCCGTGATCGGGTGGGTACAGGGCCGGTCCGAGTTCGGCCCTCGTGCGCTCGGCAACCGCAGTATTCTTGCGGACCCGAGGCCCGCCGCAAACAAGGACCGGATCAACGCGATGGTCAAGAAGCGCGAGAGTTATCGACCATTTGCGCCATCGGTTCTGGAGGAGGATGCGGGTGCGTTCTTTGAGTTGCCGGATGGTCGCGCAGAATATCCCTTCATGAATTTCGTCGTTCGCGTGCACGAATCCAAGCGTGCTTTGCTGGGTGCGATCACGCATATCGATGGTACGGCTCGGCTGCAAACGGTTTCCCGCACGAACAATGCCGCCTATTGGGAACTCATAAATGCGTTCAAGAGCCGGACAGGCGTCCCGATTCTGCTAAATACGTCATTCAACAACAATGCCGAACCAATCGTGGATTCCGTTGCCGATGCGATTACGGCGTTTTTGTCGACCGAGCTCGATGGCCTTGTGGTCGGGTCATTCCTCGTCAAGAAGCGGGCAACAACGCTCGAAAGCTGGACTGCACTCGCTGTATCACTGCCGCCCCATGTATCTCTGTACCGGGTTCGCGCTCATGCGGGCCGAGAACGCCAGGAGACAGTCTGCGAGATCCGCATGGGTCACTCGAGCCAGGACAGCGTGCGCGTTTCGCATGACCTGTTCGACATGCTGATGCAAATTGAGAAGGAAGCTGTTCTTGCCGATCTTCTCGCCAGGGTCACCTCTGATAGGACGAGGCGCGAAGCTCTCGTGAACGAACTGCGCGGGCTCTGGGATCAGCGCCGTATTCGGCTGCATCCGTCACAGACTGCGCGGTTGTAAAAGGTGAGCAATGCGCAAGAGGGCTCCGTGGACGCCTCTTGCATGACCCGCCAATCGCGGTGCCGTGGAAGATAGGCTTGCGGGTTAATCACCTTGCGTCGAGGTGACCAGCCGTCCATTGGCGTCGCAGATGAGTAGGTGCGCCACACAAGACTGATCTTGCGCAACGAGAAGGGTTTGATAACTTGACGAAGGAACGCTTTGTTATTTCTCGGAGGCGTACCGGCTTTGGTGATTGCCTCTGGTCGCTGGCGTCAGCCTGGTCGTACGCGCAGCGGACCGGGCGGACGCTCGTCATTGACTGGCGTGGTTCCTGTTACGTCGACCAACCGTTCAGCAACGCCTTTCCGGTGTTCTTCGAACCGGTTGAGGACATCGCTGGAGTGCGGGTGATTTGCGATGACCGGGTCAACCGGCTCTCGTTTCCCGGACCGTTCTTCCCGCGGTGGTGGAACAGGCCATCGATCGACTGCATCAATCGTCCGGATGAGCAGATCTTCCGGGAACGTGACGAACTGACCGAGCTGTTCCAGGCAAGAGAAGATAGCGAAGCCAATACCGTTGTCTGTGACGCTTGCCTGATGTGGCGTTGTGGCGAGGAAGCCGAACGACTGATCTTTCGGAACATCAAGCTGAGGTCTGAGATTCGAGCGCGGATCGACGCGTTGTATGAGGAACACTTTAGCGGCCATAGCATCATCGGCGTTCACGTTCGGCACGGCAATGGCGAAGATATCATGGAGCATGCGCCGTATTGGGCCGATTCGGAGCTCGCCCTTCGTCAGGTCTGCATGGCAATCCGTAAAGCCAAGGCTTTGCCATACCCGAAGCCTGTAAAGGTCTTCCTGTGCACGGACAGTGCACAGGTGCTCGATCACGTATCGGGTCTGTTTCCCGATGTCTTCGCCGTCCCAAAGCGTTTCCAGGCGGATCGGGCAGGGCCCTTGCATAGTGCGGAAATGGGAATTGAAGGTGGAGCTTCCGCTCTCATCGACATGTATCTTCTTGCGCGATGCGCTAGCGTGATCCGCTTTCCCCCCACCAGCGCCTTCACGCGCTATGCCCGTCTGCTCGTGCCGCGCATTATTGAGTTCGATCTGAGCAATCCGGAGCATTTGACCATGATCGATAACCCATACGAGCATTTCGCGGCTTCATGAAATGCCACGAATCTGCTCAAGCCTGAGCAATGGTCGGCTAGATCATCAGCCTGATGCGGACTTCGACAGCATCGAGTTTCGCAACGTATCGCAGAAACGGTGGATGGCGACTTCCGGCGGCAGGCGAGGCCTGACCGGCGCACAACCACGGATGCGGTGCGGGTGGTAAGGCGAACGCCTGCGAAGCGTAGGCCAATGCTGGCGAGCGCCGGCGGCCTTGCCCCGCGCAATGCTTCGGGTCGTCATGTGTAAGTCGAATCGTGCGGAAAAGATTATGGTCCTTATCATCGGCTGGCCAGACGGTGAAGAGCACGGCAATGGTGGTCCGGGCCGCCGAGAAATCTGACGTAGCGGACAGTCACGTCAGAATGTCCCGGCAGCAAGGAGGCGCGTCCGGTAGATGGATGGCCTTTGGAGGGCAATCCGTTTGCGTTGCGGTCAGCTCGTTTCTTGACGACCGCCTTGTTCATGCGCCTCTCGCAGAGGCCTTTCGGACGGATGTGTGATGAACGGCGCGGCCGGCGGTCCATCGATATTGCTCCAGAGCCGCATTGCGCCCGTGTACGATGGCTGAGAACAGCTTGGACGAACTGGCCATCGATCCTGATTTCCGCCAAAGACGGCTGATCTATCTCCGCCAAACCGAATGAGCCACAGACCGCCCGTGGAGTGCGACGCAGTCAGCTCGCCCTGGAATCACCAGTCTCTCGGCTCGAAAACGTCGCGCGCGCGCATTCGGCAGCGCCCGGGAGCTCGACGCCCGTTGCTGCGGCGTTGCTGCTGTCGAGAAGCAAACAGGCCAGATGTTCGGAACCTGCCATTTGGGTCGCAAAGTGCGCCCCTGGTGCCCTGCATGGCTCTGGCCCGGATCCTGCACCAGGTGCACAGCCGAGGGGAGCGGAAGGGAGCCGCGTGTGAGTCTAGGTCTACCAGATGACAAAGCGGTCGCAGCTCAATCGTCGGAAACGGACCCTGGCGGTCCAATTCACGCCGATCGAGCGCGCCGCCCGCTGCGTAAGCGGAAGACGCTGGTATTGACCGGGGCATCGCGCGGTATCGGTCGCGCCACCGGAAAATTGTTTTCGGAAGCCGGTTGGCGAGTCATTTCTTGCGCGCGCCAACCATTCGACGCGGTGCGCTGCCCGTGGACCTCAGAGGACGACAGCTATATCAAGGTCGACCTGAGCGATCATCGGACGCTGCCGCGCGTCATTGCCGAGATCAAGGAGTGCCTTGCCGGCGCACCGTTGCACGGACTGGTAAACAATGCCGGAAACTCACCGAAAGCGGCAAACGGTACCCGGCTGACGTCGCTGGCGACCTCGGTCGATACCTGGATGAGCGTGTTCCACCTCAATCTGGTGGCGCCGATCCTGCTCGCTCAAGGTCTGTTCGATGAGCTAAAAGTGGCTTCAGGCTCGATTGTCAATGTGACTTCGATCGCCGGCTCGCGGGTGCATCCATTTGCTGGCACGGCCTATGCGACTTCGAAAGCTGCGCTCGCTTGTCTCACGCGCGAAATGGCACACGATTACGCCGCACATGGCATTCGCGTCAATGCGATCGCGCCCGGCGAAATCAAGACGGACATTTTGTCGCCTGACACGGAAGCGCATCTTGTGCCAAAGATCCCACTTCGCCGGGTGGGTACACCCGAAGAGGTCGCCAAGGTCATTTTCTTCCTATGTTCAGATGCGGCAAGTTATGTCACTGGCGCCGAAGTGCCGATCAATGGCGGGCAACACTTATAAGTGAATCCGCCCCCTGACGAACCTCGGCTAATCTGAGCTTCATCGATGGAAGTCATGTTGGCCGGGGCGAATCCGCGCAGCGAGTTGGACAGAATAAAGCGACAAATCTAGTCACTGTAAGTGCTGCCGACGTACCATGAAGAGGCGTGATCTCTCACCCCGCCCCGAGAACTGGATGTCAAATCGAGGGGGGCATGCAACACGAGTCCAACAAGTCCGATCAAGGTGATGGGGAGGATCAAGAAAGGAACGGAGAAGTCGTTATGCTAGACAGCGTTTCTCTACGCGAAAACCCAAACTCAACCTCCGACGCGGACCCCTCCGCTTGTATTGTGCCGTCGCAAGAGAAATCGCTAAGCACGATCTTTGAAATAGCGCACACGCTCACCGGCCTGTCCCGGCTCGAAGCCAAGCTGGAGAGCGTCATCGAGCGTCTGCCGTCGCTCGTGCAGATGCGGCGCGGCATCGTGTGTCTTTTCGATCATGACGGCGTGCCCGAGATCATCGTAGACGACGACCGGAGCGAAGGTCGCGATGAGCGCTGCGCAGTGCGCTTGGCACACGGAGCAATTGATCAAATCGTGACGTCGGGGCGGCCGCTCATCGTCGAGAATGTAGCGCTGCATTCGGCCTTCAGTCCTTCCGACGTCGAAATGCTAGATGCCGCCGGTAATACGCGTGTTGCTTTCATCGGCGTTCCCATAGACATTGACGAGAAAGTTGTGGGTACGCTGAGCATTGACCGCATCGCGGACAACGGGACATGCGCGCAGCTCGAGGACGACCTCCACCTGCTGACCATGATCGCTAGCCTTCTGGGCCAGACGGCGAAGCTGCATTGCTTTTTTGTGCGCGATCGCGGGCGCCTTATGGACGAGGAGTTCCGGCTGCAGAAGCAGCTGTCCGAGCTCAAGCCTCATGGGCGGGAACGTAAGAAGGTTCAAGTGGACGGAATTATCGGCGAAAGCCCGGCGCTGCGCGCGTTACTTGAGAAGATCGAGGTGATTGCAAAATCCAACAGCACGGTTCTGCTGCGTGGCGAATCGGGTACCGGAAAAGAGCTGGTCGCGAAGGCTATTCACGAGCGCTCAGCGCGCGCCAAACGGCCATTTATCAAACTGAACTGCGCAGCCCTAACTGAGACGGTGCTGGAATCCGAATTGTTCGGCCACGAGAAGGGGGCCTTTACGGGCGCATTCAACGCGCGCAAGGGTCGCTTCGAGCTCGCCGACAAGGGAACGTTGTTTCTAGATGAGATCGGCGAGATCTCGGCGTCGTTCCAGGCGAAGCTCCTGCGCGTGCTTCAGGAGCAGGAATTCGAGCGGGTGGGCGGCAATCAGACGATCAAAGTCGACGTTCGCGTGATTGCAGCCACAAACAAAAATCTAGAAGAGGCGGTGGCAAGAAAGGAGTTTCGTGCCGATCTCTATTACCGCATCAGCGTCGTTCCTCTGCTACTGCCACCGCTGCGTGAAAGACGCACTGATATCCCGCTTCTCGCCGCTCGGTTCTTGAAGAACTTCAACAATGAGAACGGCCGTGCTCTGGTGTTCGATTCAAGTGCGATTGAAGTCCTCATGAGTTGCGGATTTCCCGGCAATGTCCGTGAGCTCGAGAACTGCGTGCAGCGGACCGCGACCCTCGCGCATGGATCGTCGATCGTCAGAGACGATTTTGCCTGCTGCCACGGGCAATGCCTGTCGGCCATGCTATGGAAGTGTGGACCGGAGGAAACGGCGCGACAGCCGAGCCCGACAATCTCACTGCCCGCGAGGCTGAGCATGCCGCCAACAGAAGCTGTAACAGCCGTTCAGCCGGTCAGTAGCGAGCTGACACCGCTGGGGCCACCCGGGCGACCGGTAGTGGGTGCTGCTGCGAAAGTCACTGATCGCGAGCGCGTCATCGCGGCCATGGAAAGATCCGGGTGGGTACAAGCGAAGGCGGCGCGCCTGCTTGGACTAACCCCGCGCCAGATCGGCTATGCCTTGCGAAGACATGGTATCGAGATCAAGCGCTTCTGAACAAAGCGTCGGGCTCGCTTCTCTCCCGTGCTCGGCCGACGGGATAGGAGTGCGTGACAAGAGGCGGTTGCCAGCTCTGGTGCATGAGGCGGATGCCAGCCTTATGCTTTCGTTGGGATTCGCTCGCCGGCGAAGCGTAAGGCCTCTTTACGTCGGACGGTCTTGTCATCGTCTGCTTGCAACGCATTCGCCCTATGAAACATGGCTTGGCGTCGCACCAGCGCGTGATCGCTGTGGCTCCGTTGCTGGCCGTTCCAGATCAACTGAGATCGCGCCCGCTGCGCAGCCCGTCGCAGTCGCGACGAAATGCGTGGGGTGGTATGACACTTGCTATTCGTGGGGTGTCTGCTCAACATCTCAGGAGAAGCATATGCACAGCATCGTCTGCATCAAACAGGTCCCCGACTCCGCACAAATCCGCGTGCATCCCGTCACGAATACGATCATGCGTCAAGGCGTGCCGACAATCATCAACCCATATGATCTCTTCGCACTGGAAGCTGCGCTCGAGCTAAGAGACAAGTTCGGCGGCGAAATCACTGTCCTGACAATGGGGCCGCCGTCGGCCGAAGAATCTCTCCGAAAGGCACTGACATTTGGTGCCGATCGCGCTGTCCTGCTCACCGATCGTAGCTTCGCAGGCTCCGATACGCTGGCGACGAGTTACGCGCTGGCGTGCGCGATTCGCAATATCGGGAGGGAATATGGCCCACCGGACCTCATCTTCACTGGCAAGCAGACTATCGACGGCGATACGGCGCAGGTGGGACCTGGCATTGCAAAGAGACTCGGGATCCAGCAGCTTACCTATGTTTCCACAATCAAGGCGCTGGACGTCAAGGTACGCACGATCGAGGCGGAACGGCGCTGCGAAGGAGGAGTCCAGGTGCTTCGTTCTAAGTTGCCTTGTCTCATCAGTATGTTAGAGGGAACCAATCAAATTCGCCGCGGTGCAATGATAGATGCCTTGAGTGCGGCCCGTGCCTCAATCGTAAAATGGAGCGCTCAAACTGCCGGTGTGGATGACGTGGCCAAATGCGGTCTGAGGGGGTCGCCGACCGTCGTTAAGCGTGTCTTCGCGCCCTCCGCACGCGCGGAGAAGGCGACGTGGGTGGAAGCGGCCGAGCAGCCGGCGCAAGCGTTGATCGACGCCATGTTCAAGCGCAATCCTAAGCTCGAGACGGAGCTCGCACAGCTCGCGCGTGGTACTTCATCCGCGCAAGCTAGCGGCGCGTGAAGTCGCGGCTGATCGGGCCGGGCCACTAATGGCCTTGGTCGTGGTCATGCATTGGCCCGTCGCTCGACTGCACAAGGCAGCATCGCCCTGGTCGAGGGCTCCTCGCAAAATACGATAAGGAGGGTGAACATTCGACTTGCGCATCCGAGCGCCGAGGCCGGTATCGGTCAAGATAGCAGAGGTCTCCTTACGCTATGGTTTGGCTGACCTGCGATACACCAGTTCGCTGGACGAATTCCTGCAGCCTGAAGACGTGTTTGGCAGAAATGCCGGCTGACTTCACCGCTGGAGCTCGCGCGAGGTATGTATCCCTCACGCGAGCTCTGCCTTGTTTCACGTGACCGCAATGTGCGGGCATTATCATCTCGCCGTTCGACCACAGAACGAAATAGAGTGTGGCGATAATGCTCAGCCATTCCCGGTCAACATCAGCGTCAGCTCGTCCCGATACTGTTCCAGATCGCATCGGAAGAACCGTGACCGGCAGAGTGGGCCACGCACCACCGTGAGATCAGCGCAAGGAGAGTCACGCACCAAGTTCACTTCAGTCTTGGGCCGTCAAGGTTTCGATGGGCGCGCGTGCTATTGCGCGGTTACGGCCCTGTTAGACCGCTCGGGTCGCAACGGCTTAGCAACTCTCTTGGTGTTTCCTGGATAAATCGTCAGTGCGGCGATGATGCCGAGCAAAGCTGCAAACATCAACCAGAAGCCGGGCGATGCCTTGTCGTTGGTCCGATCGATCAGCCAAGTCGATGCGAGCGGCGTAAACGTGCCAAAGAGAGCTGCGGCGAGTGCGAAGGCCAAAGAAAAGCAGGTCGTGCGAACGTGCTTCGGCACGATTTCGACCAGAGCGCCCAACATGGCGCCGCTATAGGTGCCAAAATAGAACGAGAACATCATCTCCACTATCAGCATCTTGCCAAAGCTTGGCTCGGTCACAAGCCAAGACAACGCCGGATATACAGTCACCAAGGCAAGGCCGGCAATGGTCAGCAAGACCGGCTTCCGCCCGATTCTGTCAGAAATCGCGCCGCCAATTGGGTTCCAGATGAAATTCGTCACGGCGACCAAAAGCGTCACCAAGAGCGTGTTCTGCGAGGACAGCTGCAATACGTGCTTGCCGAACGTAGGCGTGTACACCGTGACGAAATAGAAGGTCGTGGTCGTCAGCATCGCGATCATCATGCCGAGAATGACAATGCGCCAGTTCGCAACCGTGGAGGCAAAGACCTCGCGGGCCGTTGGGTGATTCTTCATGACCAGAAACTCCGGAGTTTCCTCCAGCGTCCGGCGCAGGAAGAAGATAAGCGGAACGATCAAGCAGCCAAGGAAGAACGGGATCCGCCAGCCCCAGGCGGCAACCATTTCGGCCGGAAGTGCTTCGCTCAAAAAATATCCGATAAGAGCCGCGACAAAGATCGCAACCTGCTGGCTCGAGGACTGAAACGATGTGTAGAAACCGCGGTTGCCAGGAGTGGCAATCTCGGAGAGGTAGACGGAAACGCCGCCAACCTCAACACCGGCAGAAAAGCCCTGCAACAGCCGTCCGAACAGCACGATCGCGGGTGCGGCAACGCCGATCGTCGCATAGCCGGGACAAAAGGCGATGATGATGGTGCCAATGGCCATGATCGAAAGCGTGATGATCAGGCCTTGCCGACGGCCAATCTGGTCAATATAGGCTCCAAGCACGATGGCGCCAACAGGTCGCATCAAGGCACCCAGCCAGAACACACCGAAGGTGTTAAGCAGTGAAGCGGTTTCGCTTCCTGATGGAAAGAACGCGTTTCCGATGGCACTGGCGTAGAACCCGAACAAGAAGAAGTCGAACTGCTCGAGGAAGTTGCCGCTCGTCGCACGTAAGATCGCGCCGATGCGCGATTTGGCATTCGGCGCGTGCGCAATGGACGCTGGTGACATCGCGAGTTTTCCTCTCGGTTTGAAATGGCCGGTACCGGAGAAAATCTCACACCAGCCGAGTGCAGTTTCATGGCCGCGAATCGGCCATCAGGGCACTATCGACCAACCCGTAAGCGCCTGACGTTTCCGGCATATTTTCGGCAATTGCCGCAAACTCGCACAGTCTTTCGGGCTTTATTCCGCTCGCGCGGCAAGTGTGACTCTCAAGCTACTGAAACCTCGGGCAATTCCGGTGACAAGCTTGTTATCTGTGTCGTGGCGGACGCACCAGCCTCGTAACTTGATTCGCCATAGATCTGCGCATGAGTCCCAGCTTCCCGATCATGAACCGGCACAACCAAGTACGCCAAGCGCTGGCGTCGCGCCTGGAGCTGGGCCGCACATCATGATGAGAACTGGCCAGGGCTTTGCGAGCCTTCGATATCTGACCCACGACGATCCCAGGTGGCGCGCTTTGGCTCATTCGACGGTGACAGATTTCGCAAGATTTCGCGGTTGGTCGACATCCGTGCCCATCAAGGTGGCCGTGTGATAGGCCAGGAGCTGCACCGGAATCGCATAGACAATGGGCGTAAATGTCGTCCCCATCTCCGGCAGCACGATCGTCGCGAGTGTATCCATGGACGCCTCTACGGCACCGCTAGCGTCCGTTATCAAGATAATCTTGCCGCCGCGTGCGGCGACCTCCTGCATGTTCGAGATGGTCTTTTCGAAGAGCCGGTCGCAAGGAGCGATGACGATTACGGGAACGCTCTCGTCGACCAAGGCGATGGGGCCGTGCTTGAGCTCTCCGGCCGCATAGCCGGCGGCGTGAATATAGGAGATTTCCTTCAGCTTCAGTGCCCCTTCCAGCGCCAGTGGAAACGACGTGCCGCGACCAAGATATAGCACGTCACGCGATTTGGCGATGTCGCGTGCGAGCTTCTCGATCTGTGACTCGCTGGCAAGCGCCGCTCTGGCTAGCCGGGGAATCTCGATCAGCGCTCGCACGAGATCGACCTCCTCGCTCTCCGACAATTCACCGCGCGCCTTGCCCGCAGCGACCGCAAGCGCCGCCAGGACGACCAACTGGCATGTGAACGCCTTGGTCGAGGCAACGCCGATTTCAGGTCCGGCGAGTGTCTGCAACACTGTCCCGCTTTCGCGCGCAATGGTCGAACTCAGAACGTTCACGATCGAGAGCGTATGCAGGCCTTGCGATTTGGCGTAGCGGAGCGCGGCCAGCGTATCGGCCGTCTCGCCGGACTGCGAGATGAAGATAGCAAGATCTCCCTTGCGCATCGGTGCCTCACGATAGCGAAATTCGGAGGCGACATCGAGCTCGATCGGAATACGAGCCAGCCGCTCGAACCAGTATTTGGCGATATGGCCGGCATAGCCTGCCGTACCGCAAGCCGTGATCGAGATATGTCCGATCTCGTCGAAATCGAACGGAAGCTCCTGCGGCAGTGCCACGCTCTCGGTGGCGATATCGACGTAATGCGCCAGCGTCTGCCCGATCACCTCTGGCTGTTCGTGGATTTCTTTTGCCATGAAATGGCGGTAGTTTGCTTTGTCCACGAGAACCGACGACGCGCCAGATTTCACCACTTCCCGGCGGGCGACTGTGCCTTGTGCGTCGTAGACCACGCTGAAGTTGCGGTTAAGCACAGCCCAATCGCCGTCCTCAAGATAGGTGATCGAGTCGGTAAGGGGCGCGAGCGCGATAGCATCCGATCCGAGATACATTTCGCCTTCGCCATGGCCGATCGCGAGTGGTGAGCCCTTGCGCGCACCGATCATGAGGTCGTGTTGACCCTTGAATAGGATTGCTAGCGCAAACGCGCCCACCAGCCGCGGCAGCGACGCTTTTACTGCTTCCTGCGGCGAGCAGCCACTTTTCAGATATGAGTCGATGAGATGCGCCACCACCTCGGTGTCTGTTTCAGAGGCGAAACAGGCGCCATGCTGTTTCAGATCCGCGCGCAGCTCGCGGAAATTCTCGATAATGCCGTTATGGACGACTGCAACATTGTCCGTTGCATGCGGATGAGCATTGTGCTCGGTCGGCTTGCCATGGGTAGCCCAGCGTGTGTGCCCTATCCCGGCATGGCCTGAGAGCGGATGGCAGCGAAGGCGTGTCTCAAGGTTCCTCAGCTTGCCCTCGGCGCGCCGAAGCTCGATATGATTTCCTTTGAGCGTTCCAATGCCTGCTGAGTCATAACCGCGATATTCCAGTCGCTTGAGTGAATCGATGAGGCGATCCGCGACCGGACCGCGCCCTAAGATACCGACAATTCCGCACATGCTAATCAGTTTACCTCAAGTTCAAAACAGAGCGTCCGCAAGGCGCGGCTGACCAATTCGCTCCAGTCTAGCCGTGCCTGCCCTCCATCGGGCACGCGTCACCCGGCAGTGCGCGAGCTCCGAGCAACACGTGGAGCCCTGTCGAATTCGCCGGAAGATCCTAAAGCAACTTTCTGGGAACCGAACAATGAACGCCATCAGCGGCTAGCAACTGCATGATTCTGTCCTTTGTCCGATGTAGCCAAGAAGGCCTGGTAGGTCTGCCCCATTCCATGTGCGAGCCATGTCCTCGCGCGCCAGCCGAGGCTCGCCAGACGGCTGACGTCGAGCAGCTTGCGCGGCGTGCCGTCGGGGCGTGAGGTGTCGAACGTGATCTCGCCGATGTAGCCGACGACCTCGGCGACGCTGCGGGCAAACTCGGCAATGGTGATATCCTCGCCGGTGCCGATGTTGATCAGCTCCGCACCCGAATAGGTCTTCATCAGGTGCACGCAGGCATCCGCCATGTCGTCGACGTAGAGAAACTCGCGCCGCGGCGTGCCGGTGCCCCAGACCGCGACGCTCCTCGCACCCGCGACCTTGGCCTCGTGGAAGCGGCGGATCAGGGCGGCGACCACATGGCTCAATTCGGGATGATAATTGTCGCCGGGGCCGTAGAGATTGGTCGGCATCACGCTGATGAAGTCGCATCCGTACTGGC
>NZ_JAACFT010000057.1 GCF_029051685.1 Bradyrhizobium sp. CSA207
AGCGCCTAGATGAAGCTTCTGGTTGCCCCTAAGATGACAGGAGGTCGATCCCATCGCATCAAAGGCCCGGCGGCCGCGGAACGCGCCGGTGGGCTCAAGTTGCACTGTTTTCACACGGCCTGGGCCCAAGGCCGACGTCGGCGGCCGGTCCTGCATTGTCTCCGTTTGAGAGCAAAGCGGAAGTCGCTATGCATAGCCGGTGGCCATCTGCAAGTGACACAATGCGGAGAGGAGTAGAAGCGCAAGTGGATGGGAAGATTCAGATCGTTACCGAACACGCTCGATCTTCGCGGCCATATCGGGCGCGCGCGCTATCCGGTACGTCGCGTTGCTGCACTTCAGTACCCAGACCACGTAGTCCGGCCTGAAGCGCTTCTTGTCTCGCGCCGCACCAAGCGACTTGTCACATGCAAACCCTTGCGTGCGGATCTGCGCCGCCAGCATCTCCTGCGGTTGTTCGGAGGCGAGCGTTGCCGGCGCATGTTGTGCCCGCGCAAATGGGCTGAAAAGAACAATCGCGGCCAGCAAGATTGACGCACGCGACTTATACATGAACGCCATCCTTCTCGCCGTCGGGCGCCCGTTGCATTCAGGCCAGGCCTGCCAAGGCCGTTGCCAACTACTAGTCTTCTGAACCTATTTCGTCACAATTCGCCGCGTCGGCGTCACTGTGCCGGTGGGCGCCATTGGAGAAATCGAAAAGGTCAGCCAGGTATTCCAGCCCGCCGGCCGGTTTTCGGCGGCGAATTCGCCGTATCCTTTCAGATTGAGATATCCTTGCATGTCGCCAACCGGAAACAGAAAGCCGACCTGTGGGCCCACGCCTACGACCCGCGAGCGGAAACCACCGAGGATCGGGTGTTGTCCGGAGTCGTCGGTGATCTGCTGATAGGCGTATCCCACCAGGCCGACAAAGACCTGCTTCGAGAGAAACTGGGAAGCGCCCCAGTCGACGTGAAAATCAGTGCCGTTCTGGTATTGCGTGTCGTTGTTCTTGAAATTGTAGGTAAATCCCGCGACGGCCGAAAATTCGTGCCCCGCTTGCGGATTGAAGTAGGTGTAACCGCCGCCGCCATCGATGGCGCCGTGGCCAATGCCGAGATTGGCAAGGCGGTCTGGATCGTAGGCGCCGACGGGAACGTCTCCCGTCACATAGGTCATGAAGTTGTGAACGCCTGCGTTCCATTTCAGTGTCAGCTGTGGGTAGAGGTCGCCGACCGAGGTAATCGAATCGCCAAAGCTGCCCGTGCGAGTTGTCGCGAGTGGTCCGAAACCGGTTGTAAGTGTCCCGTTGAGGTCGGCGCTGGATCGCCCGAACAGGCCGGTAATGCCGATGGCCAACTGTCCGCCCAGCACCGGCGTCGCGAACGTGTAGGTAGGGTTGAGAAGTACCAGATCGGCCTGCGCATTGAGGCGAAGATTCAAGTCGACGTTCACCGTGGCAGGGAATCTGCCGATCTGAATCTCTCGTGCCGCGGCTGCGGCGCCGAACGCCGATACGGAGGTATGATAATAGACCTCGGCCATGGACCAGCCCGGCACCCCGGGCGTTGCCGCGAGGCTGCTAAAACGGCCGGGAAGCCAGTACGATACCCCGCCCTCATCCGCGTATGCCGTCTCGGACACGCAGCCGAGCAGCACCATGGCAGCGCTGAGACCTGAGCGGGTGAGCCAGCGCCGAGATTTCCATTTGGATATGTCGCGCGTCATTTGTCTGTCCCAATTGGCTGGAGATCCCATTGTGCCGGCGCGGGTGAGCAGGAGGAGGCGTTTCACTTCACTCCTCCCATCCCACTGTCTCTACGAGACCAGCTTCACGCCCGGCGGCTGCCACGTCCCTTGGCCCGGAGGCAGGATCGACGGTGCTTCGGTCTTGGGCCAGTAGAGCCGCATCGCCAGATAGATCGGGCCGTTTGGAGCCGGAAGCCAATTGGCTTCCTTGTCGGCACCGGGCGATTTGTTCTGAATATGGATTGTCAGCGACCCGTCAGCGTTGGTCTTCATGGCGAGGAGCATCGGCGAGTTGATGAGATAGCGGTTGATCGGGTTTTCGATCAACAATTGGGTCTTGCCGTCATACATCGTCACCGACCAGAACGCATTCACCGGCGGCAGCTGACCGGCCGGGAACGTCAGTGAGTAGTCGTGCCGGCTACAGTCGAGGGTCTGACCATCGATGTCGACGCGCGTCATGGGATAGGTCGCCTCCGCTGCATCGTTGCCGTATATCCCCGCCTTTGCGCCGGTGGCCCGCTTCAACCAGTCGCCATTGAAGAAAGCGCGATCGCCAAACAGCGAGCTGACCCGCCAGCCGTTGATCTCCTTGCCGGCCTTTGCGACGGCCTCTTCGATCTTTCGTTCGCCCTCCTTCATGCCCAGGCCGACTTCGAGCTTCTGCTCCATCGGAAGGTCCTTGAAATTGAAGGTCTTGCCCGAGCCAACGCCGATGGTCGCAAGCTGCGCGCGAATGTCCTTTTCGTTCTCCTGAACGGGGGCAAATTGAAGCGCGAAGTCGAGGTATTCGAAGAAGTTCGTCTTCACGAGCTCCTTGTCAATCTTCGGAAAGTCGACGGCCGCTGCGGCAACAGTCGTCGGCTGTTTCAGATAGGCCGAAAGCGACTGCGCCTTATAGCCCTCCTGGACTTTCTTCATGTTCTCGAGATCGTCGGGATTGAAAAGCTGCGTGCGATAGGCCGCCACCGAAAACTGCGTGGTCGACCGAAACACCTTCTTGATCCCGGGCGGAGTTGCTCCGTTCCAGTTCGGCCCGACAACCATATAGTCGCCGGCCTCGCTTCCGGTGGCGCGGCTGCCAACATAGCCGTAATTGTAGGTGTTGCCGTCGCAGAGCATGATCGAGTAGTAGCGCTTCGGGTCCACGGTTGGGACCGAGAGAACTATTGGCTCCGCCCGCAAATCCATCCACAGGATCGAATAGGGGGTATCGCTGTTCGGCGTGATGACGGCGGTGTCCTTGTAGGTGTAAACGTTGGGTTCGTTCTTGATCTGGTTGAACGGGGCCTTGAACTGCCCGGAGTTGCGATCGACTGCGTACTCGTACATCACGGCGTAGTTCATCACGATCGGCAGGCCGTAGATAAAGCCCGCTTCGGCAATGTCCTTCGCCTTGAGGAAGCCCGGTCGATCGGCGCTGGCCTGGGCAAACGCCGGCAAGGACCTTGTCGCCGCAAGGGTGATCGTCGTCATCGCAGCAGTGCGAAGAAGTTCGCGTTTGGTCAACATTTGAAGCTCCTCAGGATCAACTCGCTCGCTTCTAACGATCGGTCTTCCAGGGACATTTGTGCTCGTACGGTCGGACGCCGGCGCAAAGCGCCGGCGCTCAAATCAACTTTATTGGGCCAAGCCCACCGTTCCCGCCTGCGTTTTCACGACCGGCGGCGGATTCCATTTTCCGGTCAGCGCATCGGACTTCGGGCTGTAGAGGCGCATGGTCAGACTAAAGGCTCCCTTCGGCGCCGGAAGCCAGTTCGCATCCTTGTCCTTGCCCGGACTTTCGTTCTGGAAGAATATATCGAGCGACCCGTCTGCGTTGTACTTGAACGGCATCCAGCTGCTCACAGCAAAACGGTTGAGCGCATTGCCGACCTGGAAACCTTCCGGGTCGTATAGCGTGATCGACCAGAAGGCATTGACCGGCGGGGCAGCGCCCTTCTCGAACGTAATTGTGTACTTGTTGGCTCCATCCAGCGGCTTGTTGGTCTCGTCGCCGAGATTGAGCGGATAGATGGCATCCTCAGGCAGGTTCGCGCCCAGCCCAAGTTGGGCGACGATGGCACGCTTCAGATAGTAGTTGCCGTAGACACCCATCGTATCGGTGTTCATCGACCAGCCATTTGCGACCCGCGCCAGTGTCGGCACTTTCCAGGTCATCAGCTTCTGGCCGTCTTGCGGGGCAGTCTCCAGCGCCCGTTGCAACACCGGATCGAGCTTGCCGATGTCAAAACTCTTGCCGGGCTCGATGCCGATTTTCTTCATCTGCGCGATGATCGGCTCATCGGTAACGTGCGGCGGGTGAAGCTTGAGCAGTTCTGCGGCGCTGGCGAAGTACACGCCGGCCGACATGGTATCGACCTGGACCTTCGGCGGCGTCTTCATGTCGACGCTTGGGTCCGGCGTGAACTCGACCGGCTTGGGTGTCTTGCCATACTCGGAAAGGAGCGTGACCTTGTAACCGGCCTGAATCTTATGGACCGCATCGTAGTCCGGCGGGCCATCCGTCTTGGTGCGGCCGATCACCCAGACATAGGGCGTCGGCGCTTCGATGCGCTGGGTGTCGCTCGGAAGCTTGAATTCTTCCGCGAACCTGTCGCGCAGATCGGGCCGCCAGCCCGGGGGCGTGATCAGGAACGTGCCGGCCTTGGTGCCCGTCGTTCGCCAGCCGGGCGATGCGAAGACGTCGGTCCACATGTCGAGCATCGGCAGCAGATAGTAGCGCCCACTTGTATCTGGTGCGGAGATGACGACGGGCTCCTTGGTCATGTTCAGCCAGGAGACGGAATACAGCGTGTCGAAGTTCGATCGCACCACGCCCTTGAAATTGGCAGGGGGGTATTCCGGCACGTTGACAAAGGTATTCATCGGTCCTCTGAAATCGGTCGTGCCGTTGGTGAATTGCTTTCTCGAGACGTCCATCGACATCAGCGAGTAAAAGTAGACATAGGCATCCACCGCGATGGCATGCGCTTCTTGTTCAGTGATGGCCGGTGCAGCGCCCTCCGCCAGCGCGGCAGGCGCAGCCGCCGCGCCGAGGCAAAGAGAAATTGTCAGCGTCAGAATTCCTCGAAACATGTCGAATCCTCCTCTTCTGATTTGGCGACCTCTAATTTGCGACTTCGTTCAATTCACCATGTTTACCGTCGGAATGATCGCGTTCGAGGGTCTGAACATTGAAGGTCTCAGCGTATTGCCTTGCTGCGTGGCGCCACGGGAATTCAACACGAAGAATGGCAGCAAAGCCGATGCCAGATGCGTTCACACAGCTCGCGGCGGCATTGATTGAAGCATTCTCGATCCAAGGCGAGGGCGTGCATTGCTTGCAAGAGGACGTGCATGACCAGCTGCATCAAACGCCGCGTGGCGTCTGCAGAACTCAAAACAAGGTCGCTGGAAACAGAGCTATTAAGCGCAATTGAAGGTGCGTCGCTTGAGGAGCCCCTTTCGCTTGCAATGCGGCATCCTCCAGTATTTCTCTTTAGCACAACCTGTCCGGGAGGGCCAGCGACGATAGTTAGTCTGCATCTCTGTCACAATCTGGCGATGCGGGGATAGTCTGTGAATTGAGGCGCGGAATGTATCGCCCCGGAGAACAATTGCTCGCCGGGCGAAAATCTGATCCTATTCGTAATTCTTTTGCGTGAAACTCCCCTGACAACAATTCAACGAAGGAGACAATGATGCGCTCGATCCTCCTCGCTGCGCTTGGCATTACCGCCTTCTCCGCAACCATGGCCATCGAGACACCCGAGGCAAATGCTGTTGTCTATTGTGCCGCTGGTGTCTACCGCGCGGGCTGCGTCGCCCGACCTGTTGTCGGGCCCGTCGTCGCACCAGTAGTCGGCGTGCGAGGTGTTGCACGGCGGACCACCCGGCGTGTCGTCCGGCGATCGGACATGATGCTCAAGCACGACATCTTCCTTATCGGTCACCTCGAAAACGGCATCGGCTTCTATCGCTTCACCTACAACGGCGGCAACAAATCCCATGTCGGCGTGATGGCGCAGGAAGTGCAGACGATTATGCCCACCGCGGTGCTGCGCGGCAGCGACGGCTACCTGCGAGTTTCGTACGACATGCTCGGCGTGAAGTTCCAGACCTACGACCAATGGATTGCATCGGGCGCCCATGTCCCGGCCGGCACACCAGTTGAGCAGTAACGCGCCCGATGCCGCATCTGATGCGTAGCGGCCGTGAGGTGATCATTCACGCGGGCGCCTTCGATGATCCGCTTGGCGCGACACCCGACCGGCACGTACATTGGGCGTCGCGCGCAAACTGGTACGTCCATGGCGAGGGGTTGTTTGTGGAAGACGAGTGATCTTCGTAAAGCCAAGGACGCTTTCCGAAGAGTTCAGGAACCTGTTCAAAGCGGGACTCTTCGGCGCGGAACCGTCCTCTGCTCTCTGCGGCCAGCTCCGGGCTGGGCTCGGCGCCTCAATTTCGCTGCGCAGTCCAATAGCCTGAGCAACGTGCGCTTCCTGAATGGCCACTCCACCTGCCGCGGCCAGAATTACTAGAGAGCCGGCCTGAGCCGGACGCGAATTTGTCATGGACTGTCACTGACGCCCGAACTGCGCCCGAATGCGCCACGTAGCCTCTGAATCTGACTAGGTTCGGATGTGTAACTATTCCGTTGGTGATGTTGACGGTGAAATTATAGGTCGGATCGCAAGTGCCTCTTTGCGTCACGAAAACGAGGTCCCAGGAGCCGTCGAATGCGGAGCGGGCCTGCGCGATGGAGAGGAGGGCGACCAGGCAGCCCATGGCCGCCACACACGTGAGAAGCTTCTTCATTGTTTTGCTCCAAGCGGTCCCCCCACACATGGCGAGCGGAACTGGCGAGTTCAATGCGGCTCGCCGGGGCCGGAGGAGTGATATTCGCTTCGAGTCTTGGCCATGCAAAAGCGGCTTCAAAGGACGTCGGTCCGAAACGCCATCTTCGAGATCACGGCGCAGGACGGGCCGCCCCAGTCGTCACCCAGGCCTCGACCAGCGCGCCGGCCTGCTCTTGCGTGCCCGGCACGGGCGAGCGGCCGCAGCCGGGCTTCCAGAGCCGGCATGAGACCGCTAACTGCGCCAGCTGTGAAATAATTTGTCCTGAACATGTCGTCTTGGCGGTCGCCCGTTCGACTGGATGTCGGCAATCCAGCCGAACGAACACCTGGGAGAAATACAATGACTCAGAATCCTGGAATGAGGGGCGAGAAGATATATGAATGCGATCTGGCTCTCACGGGCGTCACGGATTACGGCGTAAGCATGGATGATATCCTTACCGGCCAGAAAGCGGTCCCACTGCAAGGAGCGCGTTTCGATCTTCATATCGATGGCTCCTGTAAGGGCCGCCTTTCGGGGCGCCAGCACGGCATCGACTATCTGCGAATGCGCGCTGATGGTCGCATCGACCTTGACCTCCACGTGATCGTTGAGACCGACGATGGCCATCGCATTGCGTTGTCGGGCGATGGTCAAGCCGCACCGCGAAGCGGCGAGCCGATGATCGATATCTTTGCAAACATCCGTCTCACCAGCGCCTCCCAAGAGTATGCATGGGTCAATGAGCGGCAGATTTGGAGCGTAGGGACTGGAGACCTGGCTACCGGGAGGATTCGCGTCACAGCGTATATGCAATGATGGCGATACGCCCCAATAGCGCGCAGCCCGGCAAGGGGCATCTGGAAGGGTGCAGCCTTGCCAGCTTTCCAGGCCGCGAAATCCGATCGGGCCTCAGCTCTTCTTCGCTCTCAAATCGTTCGTTCGCGAGGACCGCGCGGCAAAATCATCGATCTCCTCGTGCGGCAGACAAGGCGACAAATACTTCGCCTGTTGGCCCCTGAACTGCCGCCGATCGCGGCTACTAGGCCGCCTGTTTCCCGTCCAAAAGCCAATAGACGATGGCCGTCAGGGCAAGGGTCGATGCGCCTGCAACAATGAACGCGGCGAAATAGTCGCCACTCGAACTTTGCTGGAGGGCCGCGCCCAAAAGCGC
Organism: Bradyrhizobium sp. CSA207; assembly: GCF_029051685.1. Lineage (GTDB taxonomy): Bacteria > Pseudomonadota > Alphaproteobacteria > Rhizobiales > Xanthobacteraceae > Bradyrhizobium. Next base: position 7,727 of record NZ_JAACFT010000057.1, read on the forward strand.
GATCCCGAAGCTGAAACCGATTTGGCGCATCGTGACGCAAATGGCCGATGCGGTCGCCGCACGATCGCCTGGAACCGCCGACACGGCGGCGGCAGTGATCTGAGCGTTGATCACGGCACAGCCTGACCCGCTGACGAGCAATGCAATGACGGTCATTGCCAGCGTGTCCGGCCCCGCATTTGCGCCGGAGATCGCACCAAGTGCCAGGTCAGCCATTCCGACAAGCGCGAGACCACCACAGAAGAACGATCGTGGCGGGATGCGGGTGGCCAAAACCGCCCCATAGCGCGGCAACACCATCATCGGCAATGTGAGCGCGACCAGCAGCCAGCCCGCCTCAAGCGGACTGAGGCCCAATGGTCCGCGCGCCAATTGCGGCACGTAAACGAGAAGCGACCAGAATCCGATCGATCCCGCTATCGGGACGAGGCACATCGCTATGAACTGCCGGGATCCGAACAGCTTAAGATCGAACGCCGGGTTGGGGTGTCGGCATTCCACCCAAACGAACAGAAGGAGCGCAATCCCGGAAGCTGCGAGTCCGGTCAGGACCGTTGCCGACGCAATGCCGCCAAGCGCGGGTGCTTCCAGCAACATGAATGCGAGCGCGGCTGACGTTATTGCAAGAAGGCCAGCACCGAGCCAATCTACCTTGGCGCTCGACCGCTGCTGGTCGACCCCATCGCCGATTTTGCGCATCGCCAGAAAAACCAGGACGACGCAAAGCGGCAAGTTGATCCAAAAAATCCAGCGCCACCCGACCGTGCCAGCCAGGAACGATCCGAGCGGCGGACCGGTGACCATCGAGGCACCGGCGATGGCGCCCCAAAGTCCAAACGCCCGCGCGCGCCGAGGTCCCTCGTAGGCACCAGCAAGGAGGGCAGACGAGGTGCTGGTGATGCAGGCACCGGCGATGCCTTGCAATGTGCGGAATGTCAGCAAGACATCGAGCGTGTTCGCGCACGCGCACAGCAGAGAGGCGAGGCCAAACAGCCCAGCACCCCAAGTGAAGATTTGAACGCGTCCGTATCTGTCAGCAAGGCTACCTGCGATCGGCAAGCAGAAGATCAAAGCAAGGCTGTAGACGTCGATGACCCAGGCCGCTCGTGCGGAAGCGGCACCGAGGTCGCGGCCAATATCGGGCAGGGCAGCCGCCAAAGCCGTTAAGTCGACTTGAAACAGAAAGCCGCTCAAGCACGCTGCAAGCAGCGTCGCACTTTCCAGGGACATGCGATTGCCGCGATGGCCGTCGTCGGTAGCCCAACTGGCGCTCCGCTCTTCATCATCGTCCTGCCGGGGTTTGTCGAGCATGGTCATTCGGCCTCCATGGACCATGAATGGCCGGGCAACAGGCTCTGGTCGAATGACGGCTCCTCAAAAGCTCATGAATCTGTATCATGGCTTGAGGAGATCGAGATGCCACGCCGCTTGCCACCCTTCGCACCCCTCGTCGCGTTCGACGCTGTCACCCGCCATGGCTCGTTCACACGCGCCGCGGCGGAGTTGGGCGTTACGCAGAGTGCGGTCAGCCATCAGATCCGAAAACTGGAGGACCACTTCGGGCTGACATTGTTGCTGCGGCAGAATCCGGGGATCGAGATAACCCCCGCCGGTGCGCAGCTCAGGCAAGAGCTTGCAGCAGCACTCGACGCGCTTGGTGCGCTGGATGCTCAGGTGCGGCGGCGCTCGAACCGAACGACGTTACGTTTGGGCGCCGGCTCAGCGTTGGCAACATGGTGGCTCGTCCGCCGCCTGCCGGACTTTACGACGCGATATCCGTCGATCAACGTTGATCTCAAACCGCTGGAGACAGGGGACAGATCAAAGCGGCCGCTCGACGTGCGAATTGTCTGGAAGGCTAGCGAAGACGCACGGCGGACGTCGACTCAATTGCCGCTGTTTTGGGAGCGGATTTTTCCCGTCTGTGCGCCGCACCTGTTGCCCCGCCGGCGTCCCCTGACGGACCCCGACGACCTCCTGGCCCTACCGCTCATCCACAAAGGCGACAACGCGACCGGCGACTGGGGTTGGCCCTCCTGGTTTAGACGCCTGGGATTGCCGAAATCGGGCGCTGCCGCTGGCAGCCTGACGCTGGACGACATGGGAATGTGCATGTCAGCTGCGGCCGAGGGGGCCGGCGTGACACTTGGGCGCTCACTCCTAGTCGCAGATGCGGTCTCGTCTGGACGCCTCATGTCGGCACTCGCCAATTACCCTACCGTCGAGTCCACGAAAATTCAGGTTGCCCAGTGGCCCGCCGACCTGATCGGCGATCGCAGCGTCGAATTGTTCGTGAATTGGCTCGCTGAGCAGGCCGAGGCGACCGTGAAGCATATTTCGGCCGCCTAGTCCGCTCCTGGCCCGCGGGGACAGGACGACTTGTCGGATCGCAGGGGGCAGAGCGGAAACGGTTCGCCTAGCGCGCGACAGACGCGATTGGCCCGAACCGGACATGGCAGACCTTCGCTGCCATTATCACGATGGCGGGCGCATTCTTGCCTCCGCCAATTTTGCGGATCATGATCCGAGCCGATACGAATACAAATTTGACGAGGCTGCTAATGGCAAAGGAGCTCGCGTACCACGCCGAAGCCGCCGCTGAGTACGATGGCGCGTTTTCACATGTGTCACAGCACTTTTTACCATTCCTGCTGAGTGGGGCAGGTGTTGCGTCCGGCATGAAGGTCCTCGACGTCGCAACGGGTACCGGACTGGCAGCTGCAGAAGCCTTGCTCGTAGTCGGGCCAACGGGGCACGTTGTCGCAGCCGATGTCTCGCAAGCCATGGTCGGACAGGCACGGCAGCGCCTGAGCGCAGCGGCAAATGCCAGCTTTGCGGTGGAGGACGGCCAATCTCTCTCGTTTGCCGATGGCAGCTTCGATGCCTTGATGTGCAGCCTCGGGCTAATGTTCTTCCCTGATCCCGCGCGCGGATTGTCAGAGTTCTTGCGTGTCCTTCGCCCGGGCGGACGTGCGGCCGCTTCAGTTCTCACGGTGCCCGAACGGTCCTACAACGGCCGAATCAACGCCGTCATGGCTAAGCATTTGCCGGCGATCAGGGAGGCAACGGCCAGGACCTTTTCATTGGGTGACGCGGCTCGTCTGCGACAGTTGCTCGACAAGGCCGGATTCCAAGATATCGAAATAACGAGGCATGCGCATCGATTCAAAATGCCTTCTTTCAATGCCTACTTTGGCCCATTTGAGCGCGGCGGCGGCTCGACCGGACAAGCCTATCTGACGCTCCCTCAATCGGTGCGTGATAAAGTTCGCGAGGAAATGCAACGCAGTCTCGGAGATACGGGCGGGCCCGTGGAAATCGAAGTTGAGTTTCAGTTCGCAAGCGGCCAACGTGGCAAATGAAGATGGTCGGCTCGCTAAGGCAGGCCGACTATGTCTGCTCGCGCGTGTAGACTAGCCATCATCCAAATCGAATTTATGAGCACCCGCCCTAAGGCGCCGGACACGCCGCCCCGGTCTTCACCCACGCCTCGACCAGCGCGCCGGCCTGCTCCTGCGTGCCCGGCACGGGCGCGCGGCCGAAGCCGGGCTTCCAAGCCCAGCCGACGAGGGTGTCCTTGCCGATATGGTCGATCAGGTCTTCCGCCTTGCGCCCGCCATTGCGCGCGGGGTCTTTGATCTGCGCGCAGATCTCGCCGGCGGTCTTGCCCTCCCAGGCCATTTCGCGTGGGGCAAGATGCCAGTCGGGATGGCCGGGCATGCGACCTGGCTCGAAATTGGCCTTCTGGTGGCAGGTGTTGCAGCGCATCGCCTCGAGCCCATGGCCGTCGGCGCCGCGCGTGACCGGCGGCTGATGGAGGCGGGCATTGTCGCCCTGGTGCGGCCTGTCGCCGGCCGGATGACAGTTGGTGCAGCGCGGATGCGTCAGGACTTTTCCAAGCTCGGTGAAGATCGCCGCCGAGCGCTTCTCCGTATCGCCAATGTTTGCAAAACTCTCAGGCGAAGCCAGCACAGGGGTCGCTGTCTCCGAGGCCGCGTAGGCCGCGCACAGGCTGCTCGCAAGCACCGCGATCACGGCAATCGTCCTCAATCGTGCGTCGGAGATCATGGCTCGTGTGCCCCCGGGTACGCTCACTTGGCGGCGATGAGATAACGGGCTGAATCTGCGAGGATTACGTCGCGCACCGCCTCGTGATATCTAATGTAGCCGGTGCAGCGGCAGAGATGACCGTCGAGCGCATCCGCGATCGTCTGTTCCAGCGCCTCGCGCGGCACCGGCGTGCGGGCAAGACGTTCGAGCAGCACCTGGCCTTCGCCCAGGAAGCCTGCGGTGCAGTAGCCGCACTGGAAGGCGAAGTGCTCGATGAAGGCCTTTTGCAGCACCGAGAGCTCGCCGTCTTTTGCATGCCCCTCGACGGTGCGGATCGACTTGCCGTGAAAGTCCACGGCGGGCGCGACACAGGTCGGGCTGGTGTAGCTGGTGCCGTCGGGCGCATCGACGATGATGGCGCAACTCAGGCATTGCGCGGCGCCGCAGCCGAACTTGGTGCCGGTCATCCCGAGCATCTCGCGCAGAAAATCGTTCATCGAGAGGTCGTCGCGGACGTCCATCGGACCGTGCTTGCGGCCGTTGATGGTGAGGCTGAGGGTCGTCACGCGAGCACTCCCTTCAGGAGGTTTGATGTGACCGGCAGCGCACGGAAGCGATGGCCGGTGGCGTCAAAGATGGCGTTGATCAGCGCTGGAACGATCGGGACCATCACGACCTCGGCCATGCCCTTGGGCGGCTCGTCAGGCGTCAGCGGCTTCAGCATCTCGATTTCGAGATCGCGCAAGGGCAGATCCGAGCCGCGTGGGACCAGGTAGCGCCCGAGATTCCATTCGCCGTTGCCCGGTCCGCCCTCGAACGGCGGCAAGGTTTCCAGAAGCGCGTAGCCGACGCCCATGGCGAAGCCGCCCTGGGACTGGCCTATCACTACCTCCGGCACCAACGCTGTGCCGCATTCGAGCACGCTGTAGGCCTTGGCGATGCGCAAGGCGCCGGTGGCGCGCTCGATCTCGACGCGGACCAGCGCGCCGCACATGGAGGTGTAGGCGGTCCCGATGCGGTTGTTGTCGGTCGGTGGAAACTTGACGCTGGTGCGGTTGATCCGCTCGAACTTGCCGTTGCCGCGGCGGATCGCGAGCGCGTCGATCTCGGCGCGATATTGCTCGCCGAACAGGGCAAAGCGTGCACGCGACCAGGCCCAGCGCGAAAAGCTGTGGGCGATCGCACCGGTGACGAAGCCGCGGGCATGGGCCGTTGCCGCGAGCACGGGGAGCGCCAGCGGTGCGAGACCGGGCATCGTGAGCTGGCCGTTTTGCCAGGTCGCGCCCGCCCATTGCCTGGCGCGTGGATCCGTCTTCGGGATGCGCCACAATTCCAGCGCCGCGGGCCACAGGCCGAAGCGGAAGATGATGCGGGCGGCCTCCGCGGAGGAATGGGTGCCGACATGGGCGCCGACCGAGGCTGATGTCGCCGAGCTGATCCTGGGCACCCAGCGCGGATTTCTTTGCGCCGCATCCTGGGTCTTTTGATCGATCGTGTAGGGATCGCCCGAGGTGACGAGGCCTAGGACCTCATAGCCATCGACCCGGGCAATCGAGACGTCGTCGGCGATGGCGCCGAGATGGGGCCCGACGCGGTTGGCCAGCGCCGTGCCGATGCCGTTGCCCATCTCGACATGATCGCAGAAGATCGCAATCTTGCCGTCGGCTCCGAGCTCGACGCGGCCGAGCGAGCAGTCCGCCCCGGCGCCATAGTCCTTGGTTACGCAGGCAACGCCGGTGCCGACCAGGCGGTCTGATGAGGCCAGCTTGAACTGCGCGCGCTGCTGCCAGATCGGATGCTTTTCCAGCCTGTCGAGAATTTCCGGCGTGCGCACCGAGACGATGTAGGGGTTGCCGGTCATGGTCCGGCCGTTCTGCTTGAGCGCGTTGCGCCTGCGGAATTCGATCGGATCGAGCTTGAGCTCGCCTGCCGCCTCGTCGATCAGCACTTCGATCGCCGTCAGCGTCTGCAGCGCGCCGTAGCCGCGCATCGAGCCGGCGGTCACGCCGCGCGAGTGCAGCGCCACCGTGGTGACGTCGACCTTGGGAATGTCGTAGATGCCGATCGCGGCGGTGGCGGCGACGGTCGCAACGTTGGCGGAGAAATTGGCCTGGCCGCCGCCGTCAAGCACGTGATCGGCAGCGAAGGCCTTGATGATGCCGGTCGCGCGATCGATGCCGATGCGCGAGCGCATCTTGATCGGGTGGCGCTTGATGCCGCCCTGGAACTGCTGGTAGCGGTCATGGGCAAGCCGCACCGGCTTTCCGGGAAAGCAGATCGCCGCCAGCGCGACGTAGAGGATGAACGGCGTGTGATCGCGGCCGCCGAAGCCGCCGCCGACATGGGCGAACTGCGCGTTGATATGGGTCGGCTTGTAAGGCGCAGCGGCCTTGGCCAGCAGAAACGCGAGCGAGTCCGCCGCCTCGTAAGGCGACTGCACGCCGAGCACCAGCTCGAGATTGCCGCCCTTGCCGCTATACCAGGCGAGCCCGCATTCGGGCTCCAGGAACATCGGATCGACCGACTGTGTCTCGAACTCGCGGTCGAGCACCAGCAGCGAGGAATCGTCCGCGGCAAGCTCGGCGCGGATCTGCTCGCCGTATTTCGCCGCCTTGGCGTAGTCGGCCGGCATTTCCTTGGCGAGCGGCGACCACACCGGAAGGGCGGCGTTCTGCACCTTCCTGGGCGAGACCCAGCCGGCCTGGAGCGGTGAATAGACGTCCGGCTTCTCGGGGGAGGGACCCGCCACCCGCGTGAAGCGGTAGGAGCCATAATCGGGCGCCATCACTGGTCCGGTTTCTTCGCCGAATTTGACGAAGGTGCCGTCGCGCAAGGCGAGCCGCGCCTGGTCGAAGCTATCGAACGTCTCGAAGATCAGGAGCGCGACCGGCTGTCCGAGAAAGAGCGGCGTCTTGCCGGGCGGGCAGAACAGGTCGCCGGCATAGAACTCCGGCGCCTGCGTGCCGATGCGGTCGAGATCGGCGGCGGTGACGACGACCGAAGTCTTCAACGCGCCTTTCAGACGGGCGAGGTCCATGCCGGTGTAGACATGGGTGGCGTCATTGGCGCGTACCAGGATCGCGTGCGAAGTGGCCTGTGGCCAGCCCGGCAGATCATTGGCGCGGAAGTCGGAAGCGTAAAGCTTTGCGCCGGTCACCTTGGCGACGCCGTCGACACGGCCGGCGCCCTTTGTTGCAGGATTGAACTTGCCGCGTCCCGGTAGCGTCTCGTGGGCCGCGAAGGGAGCTCCCGCCGCCGAAGCAAGATGCGACAGGCTGACCGAAATGCCTCCCGCCGACAACCACTTCACGAACGTGCGTCGCGAAGGCCGCATGAGCTGATCCTTAGGTTTTAAGGGCGCCGCGATGCTGACGGCATCGAGGCCCGGACGATACGCGGCAACGCAAGCGTGAAGCTGTCATGATTCGTCATCCGACGATAGAAAGCCTTACCGATACATGAAGGCGGCAGCGACGCAGCCGCCCTCGTGTCCTGACATCCGGACCAGGGCTACTTGAGGTCCGCGATCGCGGCAGGCCCCGATCCTGGCGTGATCAGGGTTGGCCACTGCTTGGAACCGAAGGGAACCGGCGGCGGCAGGAACGGCGTCATGCCGCGCTTTGTCGTCTCCGCGATGATCGCGGCCCGCCCGTCGCCTCCCATCAGCTCGTAATCCATCAGGTGATAGTTGCCGAAGAACAGCGCGCCGACCGAGCGATCGGCGATGATCCGCGTCAGCGATTCCAGCATGTCGGCCGGCGTCGTGGTGAACGAAACCGTTTCGATCAGCAGCAGGCGCGAATTGATGGCGTCGGGGCCGAAGAACTGCGCAAGCACGCTGAAGATCACGTTGTTCTGCCGCGTCACGTAGATCGTGTTGCTCGCGGCATAGGTCTTCTCCCAATCCGGGCCGAGCTGCATCTTCCAATCCGCCAGCACGCTCATCCAGTGCGCAACCTGGGTCTGGGCCGCCCAGGTGACGTTCTTCGCGAGGAACGGCGCCTGCTTCTTGCCGAAGGCTTCGAGCTTCGCGAAAGGAATGACGCCGCCGGCGATGCATTCGTCCATGAATGCGAGGTTGTTTTGCAGGATGGTGCGGTTGTTGTCGCGCCAATCGGTCTGCATCGGCGTCGCGTCGAGGCTCTCGAGCGCCGACTGCATCCGGCTGCGATAGGCCATCATCGAGCCGCGCCACGATTTGTTGTCGGGATTGTCGAGATAGGGGCCGACGACCTCGGCCAGCGCCATGGTGCTATGGCCGACCGACTTCAGCAGCTGGTACACGACCGGAACCTGGGGCGCGTCGAGCGGCGGCTGGCCCGGCCGGTACAGGATCAGACGTCCGCCCGCGCCGGAGAACAGGCCGAGGATCACGGGGTGCTTGTCGAGAATGTTCTTCTGGAACACCTTTGCAGCATCGCCATAGAGCTCGAACATGCCGGTGTTCAGCGCCAGCACATCCTTCGTTGCGATGTCGGCAGGCGTGGCCGTGCTCTTGCCGGAGATCGGCGCCATGTAGTCGGGCAGCGTCTGGGCCGCGGCAGCTCCGCCACAGGCCAGCAGCAGCGTGGCAGCCGCGGCAAGGCGAAATCGATGTTTCATGGGGGTTCCTCGGATGCTTCCAGGAGGCGTTGTATCGGCGTGTGCCGGCTCGGCGGGCGTGCAGGTATTTCTGGCGCAAAATTGCTAACGATTTGGTCGAGCTGCCCAAACCCGGGCCCGGCCGGGCTTCCCCTGGCCGCCCGCATGGCCTATTACGCCGCAACGCAAAAATTCCCCGACAAAAATTCCCCGAAAAGACCTCATGATCCGCCTCGACAACGTCAGCAAGCAAGCCGGCCACCAGATCCTGTTCATCGAAGCCTCGGCCGCCCTCAACAAGGGCGAGAAGATCGGCCTTGTCGGCCCAAACGGCGCCGGCAAGACCACGCTATTCCGGATGATTGCCGGCGAGGAACTGCCCGACGAAGGCCAGGTCTCGACCGATCGCGGCATCACCATCGGCTATTTCAACCAGGATGTCGGCGAGATGAGCGGCCGCAGCGCCGTGGCCGAGGTCATGGACGGCGCGGGGCCAGTCAGCACGGTGGCGGCCGAGCTGCGCGAGCTCGAGACCGCGATGGCCGATCCCGACCGAGCCGACGAGATGGACGAGATCATCGCGCGCTATGGCGAGGTGCAGCACGCCTTCGAGGAGCTCGACGGCTATGCGCTGGACGGCCGGGCGCGCGAAGCGCTGTCCGGTCTCGGCTTCAGCCAGGAGATGATGGACGGCGACGTCGGCAAGCTTTCCGGCGGTTGGAAGATGCGCGTGGCGCTGGCCCGCATCCTCTTGATGCGCCCCGACGTCATGCTGCTCGACGAGCCGAGCAACCATCTCGATCTGGAAAGCCTGATCTGGCTGGAAAAATTCCTGCACGACTACGAAGGCACGCTGCTGATGACCTCGCACGATCGCGAGTTCATCAATCGCGTCATCTCCAAAGTGGTCGAAATCGATTCCGGCTCGCTCACCACTTACACCGGCAATTACGAGTTCTACGAGCAGCAGCGTGCGCTGAACGAGAAGCAGCAGCAGGCGCAGTTCGAGCGCCAGCAGGCGATGCTTGCCAAGGAAATCAAGTTCATCGAGCGCTTCAAGGCGCGCGCCTCGCATGCCGCGCAAGTGCAGAGCCGGGTCAAGAAGCTCGACAAGATCGAGCGGGTCGAGCCGCCGCGCCGGCGCCAGACCGTTGCATTCGACTTTCTGCCGGCGCCGCGCTCCGGCGAGGATGTCGTCGCCCTGAAGAAGGTGTTCAAGGGCTATGGAGCCAAGCGGATCTATGACGGGCTCGACTTCATGATCCGTCGCCGCGAGCGCTGGTGCGTGATGGGGGTCAACGGCGCCGGCAAATCGACGCTGCTCAAGCTGGTCGCCGGCGCGAGCGAGCCCGATGAGGGCACCGTGGCGGTCGGCGGCAGCGTCAAGATGGGCTATTTCGCCCAGCACGCGATGGACCTGCTCGACGGCGAGCAGACGGTGTTTGAGTCACTCGAATACGCGTTTCCGACCGCAGGGCAGGGCTCTCTGCGCGCGCTTGCCGGCTGCTTCGGCTTCTCCGGCGACGACGTCGAGAAGCGCTGCCGCGTGTTGTCGGGCGGCGAGAAGGCCCGGCTGGTGATGGCCAAGATGCTGTTCGATCCGCCGAACTTCCTGGTGCTGGACGAGCCGACCAACCATCTCGACCTCGCCACCAAGGAGATGCTGATCACGGCGCTGTCGGATTTCGAGGGCACCATGCTGTTCGTCTCCCACGACCGGCATTTTCTCAGCGTCCTGTCCAACCGCGTGTTGGAGTTGACGCCGGAGGGCATCCATCAGTTCGGCGGCGGCTATACGGAATATGTCGCGCGTACGGGACAGGAAGCGCCGGGGTTGCGGAGCTAGATGGGATCGGTAGCCCGGATGGAGCGTAAGCGTAATCCGGGTTTCGTGCCACGAGCGTGCTTGAGTGATGCGGTTGGTCTGTCCCCGGATTTCGCTACCGCTTCATCCGGGCTACCCCGCCCCAGCTGAATTCGTAGCCCGGATGGAGCGGTAGCGTAATCCGGGACCAATCTCAGCGTTCGCCGAAATTGCCGTCAATCTCACTGGCTCCTCCCCAGTTGGAAGGCAGCAGACCAGCGCGGACGTAGCGATGGAGCGAGGAATACGGCCAGTCAATCGGCGACGCGACGAGGCCGTGCTTCACGGGGTTGAAATGGATGTAGTCCGCGCATCGTCCGAAATCCGCGTCGTCGCGAATGGTGTGCTCCCAAAACCGTCTCTGCCACAAAGAGAGCTCGCCGCGATGGTTGCGTGAGATGGGAGCACCTGAAGTAGCCAATTGATGCGTGAACGAACTCTTGATCCGGCGCCACCGGCCTGAGAAATCGGAGTCTGCGTCCGGCAGCGTCATGATTGCGTGCAGGTGATCGGGCAGGATGACGATTGCATCGATCGTGAATGGTCGTTCGGCGCGGGTCGTCCGGAATGCCGCGCGGAGCTGGCCCGCGTGCTCGACCAGCGCAGACGATCGTCGGTCGTCCAGCGTGACTGTGAAAAAGAACGTCCCGCCGCAGACAAAATTGCGCCGATAGCGAACCATGCGAGGGGCTTTCCCGGATTACGCTTTCGCTCCATCCGGGCTACAACCAAATAGCGAGGCTGGCAAGAAGTTCGCTCGCTTGAACGCCCGATCCAAAGCAGTCGGCGGTGTCGCGGCGGCCGCCCTTCGGGCGGTCTAATAAGTGTAGAACATCCGTTGGATCTCCTTGGTGTCGGTCGTCCTGGTCAGCGCCAGCATCAGCAAAATACGCGCCTTTTGAGGATTGAGCGTATCCGAGACGACGAAGTCGTGTTCGTCGTCCTTGGCCTCCCCATTGCGTGCGACGATGCCGTTCCCGACACGGCTGCTGCGAACGATCACGACACCCTTCTTGCGGGCCTCGTCGAGAGCCGGCTCAACCGCGGGCCGAGCAAGGCTGCCGTCACCCACACCGGCGTGCACGATCCCCTTGGCCCCGGCGGCGACAAAAGCGTCGATCGCGATCCGGTTCATGTTTGCGTAGCCGTAGACAATATCGACTTGCGGCAGGGCATCGAGGTTAGAAACGTCAAATTCGGAGTCCGCCGTGTGCCGTCGCGTCGATTGACGATAGAAGTACGGTTTGTTGCCCTGTATGTAGCCGAGGAAGCCGAGTTCCGGCGTGCGGAAGGTGTCTGCCGTCGAGGTGTTGTTTTTGGTGACCTCGCGAGCCGCGTTGATTTGATCGTTGAGGGCGACGAGCACGCCCTTGCCGACGGCCTCTTCACTGCCTGCCAGGATCACCGCATTGTAGAGGTTGATCGGCCCATCCGCGCTGATCGCTGTCGACGGCCGCATCGCGCCGACGATGACGACAGGCTTCTTGCTCTTGACGACAAGGTCGAGAAAATAGCTGGTTTCCTCGATCGTATCGGTCCCGTGCGTGATCACGATCCCATCCACGTCGTCCTGCGCGAGAAGCGCGCTGACGCGCTTTGCAAGCTTGAGCCAGTAGTCATTATTCATGTTCTCGCTGGCGATCTGAAAGACCTGCTCGCCCTTGACGTTGGCCACCGTTTTCAGTTCGGGGACGGCGTTCAGGAGGGTCTCTATGCCGACCGTGGCTGCGGTGTAGCCGACCACGGTGGTGCTGCTCGCCCCGGTGCCGGCGATCGTGCCACCGGTTGCCAGAACCATGACGTTGGGCAGACCGGGGCCCCTTGCGTTCGCGACGTCAAGACTGATGAGCAGCGCGAAGAGCAAGCTCATTGTCGCCATGATCTGATTACGCACTCGAAGTTGCCACATCTTGACGTCCCTTTCCTGGAAAGCCTGCGTTCCTTGCCACACGGAAACACACACGCGGATGCCCGGGACAAGCCCCGGGCATGACGACTGGGTTGAACAATCGTTCGCTGACGGGGTCGCGAACGTGCAGCGATTACGCGCCCATCTCGCACTTCTTCATGAAGCTGTTTTTCGCGGCACCAGCGAGCGGCTTGCCGTCGGCGCTGACCGCCTTGGGTGCGCAGGCGTCGGCCTTGCACTTCTTCAGGAACGAGGTCTTGGCGGCGCCGGCGAGCGGCTTGCCGTCCTTGCCGACCGCCTTGCTCTCGCAGGTGTCTTCGGCGAAGGCCGAACCGGCCGCGAAGGTGGCGACGATCGCAGCGAGGAACATCCGCTTCATCATGGGTGTCTCCCTAAATAGTGGCGCGGTGATTGGAGACGGGAATCGTGGCGCAATCAAGCAGGATCGATGTCCGCCCCGACCGCCATCGCCGATTTTTGTTGGTCCGGACCTCAGAGCCCTCGCGTCAGCAGCGCCTTGAAGTCGGCCCGCGCGCACTGCGCCTCGGTCCGCGCGACTTCGGAGGCGTCGCCAAGGCCGAAATAGCCGTGGATCAGGCTTGCGCCCTCGTGGTGCTTCACCCGCACGCCGGCCGCTTCCAGCGCTCGCGCATAGGCGGCGCCTTCGTCGCGCAGCGGATCGAACCAGGCGGTGGTCACGATCGCGGGCGCGACGCCGGCGAGCGATGCGGCGCGGAGCGGCGAGACTCGCCAGTCCAGGGCGTGGGCGGGATCGGCGATATAGTGACCGGTGAACCATTCCATCACCGCGCGCGAGAGGAAATAACCTTCGGCGTTCTCTGCGCGTGAGGGATAGCGCGCATTCTCCCGCGCCTCGGCGTATCCGCCGACGACATCGGTCACGGGATAGACCAGCAATTGTGCGGCAAGCTTGATGCCCGCATCGCGGCAGGCAATCGCGGTGGCCGCAGCGAGATTGCCGCCGGCGCTGTCACCGGCGACGCCGAGCTGCTTCGCGTCGCCGCCAAATTCCGCGACGCGGGTGAAGACGTCACTGACCGCGGCAAAGGCATCCTCGAACGCGCCGGGAAAGCGCGTCTCCGGCGGCTGGCGATAGTCGACGGAGACGACGACTGAGCCGGTTTCGATCGCGAGCCATCGTGCCTGCCGGTCGTGGGTCTCGAGGTCGCCCGCGACCCAGCCGCCGCCGTGGAAGAACACCACGGTCGGCGCCGGACCGGTGCCGATCCTGTAGAGGCGCGCATCAAGCGGGCCGACGCCACCTTTGACCTTGATGTCCTGCACGGCATCGACGGGCGGCGGCGGTATGGCGGCACGCGATGCAGCGAGTGCGCGCAAGGAGTCGCGGGCACTCTGTGGCGTCATGACCGTGGGATCGCGCATTGGCAGCAGCGGAATGATCTGGGCGATGACGGGATCGAGCGGTGCAGCCATGGGAGGTCCTCGCAGGTGTGGCGGGTCCACACCGGGGTTCTTGGTCTTGCTTGCGCGTTAGCATAGATTTTGACAGCCGCCTCGGCAACCGGGGCGGCCGGTCGCAGCGGGGGCCGAATGAAAGTCGCAAGGGGGGATTTAGAAGGTGGAATTCGAAACGCTGGTCCAGTCGCGCCGCAGCGTGCGCGGTTTCAGGAACGAGCCGGTGCCGCGCCCGGTGATCGAGGCGATCATCGAGAGTGCCAAGCGCGCGCCATCCTCGATGAATACCCAGCCCTGGCATGTCCACGTGCTCACTGGCGCTCCTCTGGGAGAGGTGCGCCGCCGCAACATGGAGGAGATGCTTGGCGGCGCCAAGGTCAAGCGCGACATCGTCAGCCATGGCGAGTACCAGGGCGTTCACCGCAACCGGCAGGTCGACGTCGCCAAGAAGCTGTTCGGTGCGATGGGGATCGCGCGCGACGACAAGCCGATGCGGCAGGACTGGGTGCTGCGCGGCTTCCGCCAGTTCGACGCGCCAGTGTCGCTGGTGCTTACCTATGACCGCGTGCTCGACCCCGGCGCGGTCTGCCATTTCGATCTCGGCGCGCTCTGCTACGGCATCGTGCTCGCGGCCTGGGATCGCGGCCTCGGCAGCGTGATCAACGGGCAGGGTATCATGCGATCCGACATCGTGCGCGAGGTCGCAAAGATTCCGGAAGACGAAGTCATCATGACCTGCGTCGCGATGGGCTATCCCGACGAGACGTTTGCCGCGAACGCCGTTCGCTCGGATCGCGAGCACAACGACGAGTTCGTGCGGTTCGTCGGATTCGCCGACTGACGCAGGTTGCGGAGGAAATTTTTCTCGCGCAGAAATTTTTGGTGTGGACTCGTTGCCGGCTCTTGCAATCTCGATGGAGCGGGAGGAACAATACTGGAGGTAAAGGGTTTGTTGCTGGCGCGAGGGAATTGACATGCGGCGGCTGGCTAGCCTGGTTCGACGGTTCTTCGGTCCGCGAATGCGGCGCCCGATCGATGATGATCCAAGTCTTCCTTTCACTCCTGAAGAATTCGGCCAGCTGATCCGCAGCGGCAAACGCGAGGACATGAAGCATCTGGCGGAAGGGCTGGCGTGCCGATCGGTCCGACCACGCGCCGGACATCGCGCGGCGCATTAGGCAGGTTGTGGCGGCGATCCCGGCCCTGGTGCCGCGGCGGCGCGCTCACCTTGTGAGCGCAACCTGCTTGAAAGCGATTACAAGCGCCTTTTCCAGCTTCCCGGTCATCCCGCAGAGAATGTTATAGGCCTCCCGGCGCGGCATCGTCGGTTTGTAGTGCCGGTGCTCTATCAGCGCAGCAAAAATGTCCGAGATCGTGAGAATGCGCACGATGTCGTTGATGCTCTCGCCGCACAGTCCGTCAGGATAACCGCTGCCGTCGAGATATTCGTGATGGTGCCGCACCGCATCGAGAATCTCGGGCGAGATCTTCTCGCGATCCTTCAGAAACGCGTAGCCGGCTGCCGGATGCGTTTCGATCATGGCACGTTCATTGGCATCGAGGCGGCCAGGCTTATCCAGAATCGCAAGTGGGATCTGCGCCTTGCCGATGTCGTGGAACATGGCGGCCGAGTACAGCCGCTCGAGATCGGTCCGCCGGACGCCCAGGCTCAGCCCGAAATCGATCGCGACACCGGTCACCAGCAGGCAATGCTGGTAGGTTCCCTCGTGGTGGCGTCGCACCGTCGTGAGCCATTCGGACAGCCCATGCTCGCCGATGCGATCGGCGATCTTGCGGCCGGCCTCTTTCGTACCGTCGACGTCAAGGGGCTCGCCGAGCGTAACGGCCGTGAACATCGACGCGATGGCGGTTGCCGCGGTTTCGACGGCGTTGTCCGGCTGCGGCCTGGTACTCGACGAGGCCGCTGCCGGCGCGGCTGGATCGGTCAACGCCGCCAGCAGCTTTATTCGATCGACCGTCCCGGGAAGGACGAGCGTCGCGCCGAGCGCATAGGCTTGCGAGACGCTGACGTGAGAGGAGTACTCGACAAGGAAGATGCGTTTTTGGGCTTTCGCCAGCTTGGCGGCCCGTTTTTTGATCGCTGCGATGTTGTTGACGTCTCGCAGGTCCGCGCGGATGACCACGGCGAACGGCACTTGCGACAGTTTGGCCTGTGCATCGAGCCGCTCGCCCGCGACGGCGAAATTCCGCTCGAGGATCGAGCAAACGCTGGACAATTTGTCGGAGGAATCGGCCAGCACGTGCACGAATGCGCGTGCCGCCTCCGTCTCTTGGCGGCCGCCGCGGCCTTGGACGGGGCGGGGCATGGTTCGCGCATCCTGCACGGCAGACCTGGACTTTTGCTGGAGTTCAATGAGCTTGATGAATTTTCGAGCCTATTTGCTTTGAGTGGAGTTCTGTGCCGCAACCACTGGTACGCTGGTCGGCTTCTTCTTGCGGTCCGCCGTGACGAAGTGCACGCCGGCCACGGTCCCGTCGATCCAGACCAGTTCACAGCGTCGGTAGGCGAGCCCCGTCGATGATAGCAGCATGAAGAATTCCTTGGCCCGGAGAACATCGAGCGTACCCTCGACCTCGAGCTTGGCGCCCGTCTGCGAGACGTCGAGCAGGACGCAATTGCGTCGCCAAGTGCCGTCCGATCCCATCAGATTGACAGCCTGCTTGTGATCCATTCGCACGCGAAGCGCCTTGCGACCGTCGAACTTCATAGGTTAGCCCCCATTTTTGCGCAGCGGTTGCCCTGATCCTCGGCGCCGACTGCTGTCGCGATCTCGCCCCAGCGCACCGTCCATTGGCTGGTGGACAGAAGTAGCGTGTCGAATATGTGCTGTGCCCGCTCGCGCTCGGCGAAGGAGAGGCGCGCGCCACTTCGATTGCTCAGGATCGTGAGTGTGGTTTGCCAGTTGAGCCGCGAAGCCCGGCAAGCCATCACCACGCCCTCGCAGTTATCATCGGCCATCACGTGCTCGATGATCTCGATCGGGGCGGCTGAAAGCACGGACAGCGCAGTAAAGAGGTTGGCAGTCTCGCCGCGGATCGCGAAGCGGTTCACTGTGGAGTCGTTAAGCTTGCCGATGCGGCTGAGCGCAACGATTTCGGGCCTGGCATTCGCATAGTCGGTCGAACAGGGTCGCTTGGGGACAATGGGCGCGGGGAGCGAGGCGGAGCCTTGCGCCGACGGCGTTGAGGAGGTGTTGGGGTGGGCCGGCGTGTTCTGGGCGGATGGGACCGCGAGCAACTTGCGCACGACGGTGTCGGGTGTGTCGGGCCTGAGCGCGAGCGCCTTCGCGATCTCGCCATCCGCCGCGCTCGTCGCAATCAGCACGCCGTAGGCCGCATCAGAGAACCTCGTTCCCGGGTTCTTGATCAGCGCAAGGCAGACCGCGCGGCCGCCGTGCCGGATCAGCGTCTCCGCCACGGCTGCTTCGACGATGTCCCGGGCCGAAATCGCAAGCCGGTGCCTTTCGCCGCAAGAGGTCGCTACCGCTTCGAGGTCAGCCGCGGGCAGGGCGTGCGATTTGAGAAGGACGGGGCACGCCACCTCCGGATCATCGTGAGAGGCCAAGTGCCGCAATGTGTCCCGCGGCGCAGCATTGAGTGCGACAAGTGCCGTGCTGAGTTGAACCAGCGCGCTGGGTGCGACTCGCTTGGTCAGGCGCAGCAGGACGCCGTCGACCACATTGACGATCATTTCCTGGGGCCTGTCGCGGCTCGCAGCGAGCAGGTGGACGATGCCCACAAGAATACGCGCGCAGCGCTCCGGCGGGAACGCCGCCACCGCTTCTTCCAATTCTACCGCAACATCAGCAGGCGAAGGTGCCGTCATGGCAGGAGCCTGAAGTAAAAATAAATTCGGTTGTCAAACAGGATCTATTGCGCCTCAGAGTTGTTAATTTTGCCTGTAGATTTTAAAACTTAAGGTAATGACGCACCAGTGATGCAGCCGAAACGCTATCGAAAATCGGCGAGGATTGTACCGTCGACTTGGCCCTTTGAACGGAACCCTCGCCAACGCTTCGAAAGCGATTAGGATCATTCCTTCGGTGCAACGGGAGCCGAAAGGGGAGAAATTTGACCGGCGTCGCCGCCGGACACGCGTTTTTTTGACGCGGTTTTCATTTTGAAATGACCAGTATTGATGATGCGCCAGCCTTGGCGCCAAGGATATTTCGCTTTTCAGATGTCGATGAGTTTCGCAGTTCGATCCGCGGCCTGAACATCGAGTTCACGCCGTTCGTGCGTAGGATCGCTGCCGAGCAGCTCATTCTGCGTCTGGCCGGCTGCGACGTGAACATCACGCGCGCGTTTCCGCGCGTCGTGGATGCGCAGCTCGTCGCGGACTGCACGGCGGTCGGTTTCGCGATGGACGACCTCGAAATTCCCATTCGCTTCAACGGCGCGCAGCGCGATCGTGGGGTCATCGTCATTGGCAGTAGCGGCGCGGCCTATAACACCATCGAGGAGGTGCCGCGGCAGATCGCATCAGTCGTCTTCTGGCCGGAGGTGAAGAACCGGGGCTGGCCCGAGACAAACTCCAACTTCAAGATTTTCGAGACGAGCACGCTGGCGCTGGACCGGCTGCGCAAGGTGGTCAGGGAGGTGGTCGCCGCCGCGTCCGAGCCCGTCGATGCCGCCGAAGTGCCCCTGAAGGCCGCCGCGATGAAGGAATCCCTGTTCGGTGCGGTCGATGCCGCGTTCGCCAACATCGTGCCTGCGCGATGGACGCTGCGGCCGAATGACGAGCGGCGATTCAGGCTGTTCGAGGATATTCGCGCGCTGCTATCCGACGATCTGGCCCAACCCATCTACAGCGAGGATATCGCGCGCAAGCTCGGCATCTCCGTCCGCACCATGCATGACGTCGTCCGCCGCTATCGCGGCATGAGCCTGCATCGCTATTTGCGCCTGCGCCGGCTGTGGCTGGTGCGCCAGCGGCTGCTGGCGGGAGCCGACAGCGTCAAGGCCGTGGCGCTGGCGTTCGGCTTCTGGCATCTCAGCGATTTCTCCAGGAGCTATCGCGATCAGTTCGGCGAGACGCCATCGCAAACGCTGGAGCGCGGGCGAAGTCCGTAGCGGACAAATGGATTGGGCCGGTCTCGTCGTTTTGTGCTAGTCTTCCCGCTATGAGCAACCGCATCCTCGTCCTCTACGGATCTTATCGTTCCGACCGCATGGGCATTCGCCTTGCGAATTTTGTCATCAATGGACTGCGAAGCCGCGGCGAGGAGGTCGAATTCATCGACGCCAAGGCGATCGGCCTGCCGATGCTCGACCGCATGTACAAGGAATATCCCGAAGGCTCGGCACCCGAGGCGCTGGAGAAACTGGCCGGGCAGATCCGCGGCGCCGATGGTTTCGTCTTCGTCACCGGCGAATATAATTGGGGCATTCAGCCCGGCCTGAAAAACCTCACCGACCATTTCCTGGAAGAGTGGTTCTGGCGCCCGGCTGCGATCGTGAGCTATTCGGCCGGCCGCCTGTCCGGCGCGCGCGCTTCGACCGCCTGGCATGGCACGTTGTCGGAGATGGGCATGGTGGTGGTGTCGAGCACCATCGGCGTCGGCCCGATCGCGCAGACGCTGTCGGCCGAGAGCGAGCCGATCGGCGAGGGCGGCAAGGCGCTGGAACGCTCGTTCCCCCGTTTTGCCGACGACCTGCTGTGGTGGATCGAGGCGGCCAAGGCGCAGCGCGCGCGCAAGGCCCCGCCTTACTGAGCGCCGCTCAGGCGGCCCTGACTTCGCTGAGGAAACGGTCGAACTGTCCGGCAAGGTCGCGCGACTGGCTCGAGAGCTGCTCGGCCGCGCCCAGCACCTCCCTTGCTGCCGCACCCGTGTGGTCGGCTGCGCTCTGCACGCCGGTGATATTGGTGTTGACCTCTTGGGTGCCGCGGGCGGCCTCCTGGACGCTGCGGGCGATCTCCTTGGTTGCCGAGCCCTGTTCCTCGATTGCCGCCGCGATCGCCGTGCCGATCTGATCGATCTCGCCGATGACGTCGGCGACGTTGCGGATCGCACTCACGGTTTCGTCGCTCGCGGTCTGGATCGCCGCGATCTGCTCGGAGATTTCGGTCGTGGCCTTGGCGGTCTGGCCGGCCAGGGACTTCACCTCGGAGGCGACCACGGCGAAGCCGCGGCCGGCGTCGCCGGCGCGGGCGGCCTCGATGGTCGCGTTGAGTGCCAGCAGGTTGGTCTGTTCGGCGATGCTCTGGATCAGTGTTACGACGTCACCGATCTTCTGGGCGCCCTCGGCGAGCGCGCGCGCGGTATCGCCGGTGCGGCGGGCGTTGTCGACGGCGCGGGCCGCGATCTCGGTGCTTTGTGCGACCTGGCGGCCGATCTCCGAGATCGAGGAGGTCAGCTCCTCGGTCGCGCTCGCGACCGTCTGCACATTGGTCGAGGTCTGCTCGGAAGCGGCCGCGACGACCGCAGCCTGGCTGTTGGTCTGGGCCGCGGTCGAGGTCATCGACTGCGCCGTGCTCTCCATCGCCGTGGAGGCCTGGGACAGGCCGCCGACGAGCTCGGTGACCTTGGCCTCGAACGCGCTGGTGAGTTGGTCGAGCGCCTGCGCGCGGCGCATCTTGCCGTCGTTCTCCGCCTGCTTCTCGGCCGCGAGCCGCTCGGCCCGGATCATGTTGTCCTTGAACACCTGCACGGTAGCGGCCATCGCCCCGATCTCGTCGGCGCGCGCGGCGCCGGGGATCTCCTCGGCAACGTTACCCTCGGCAAGCCGCGACATCCGCGCGGTCAGGTCGACGATCGGTGCGCAGACCCGGCGGCGCACCGTCGCCACAAGACCGACGCTCGCGATCAGCACGGCAACGAGGCCGAGAAGTGCGATGATAAAGCTGGTGCGCGCAGCTGAGGAAGCACTGCCGAGGATCTGCTCGGCGTTGTCGTAGAAGGCGTCGCGGACCTCGATGATGGTGTTAAGGCCGCGCTGCGTGGCCGCGTAATAGGTATCCATGTCATGTTCGTACTTGCCGCTGACCGCACCGTCCTTCACCAGCTTGAGCTCGCGGCCGAACTCCTCGACATAGACCGAGTTGAACTTCTCCAGCGCCGCGGCGACGTTCGCCGGAGTCGCCGGATTGCCGCGCAATTCCAGCAGCGCCATCACGATCTGATCGTTGCGGCCCTGCGAGCGGCTGATCTCGGCCTTCTCGGTGTCGGTCGCCGGTCTTTTGCCCCCGACCAGATTCTTGTGCAGGCTGGAATTGAAGCCGCCGACGTCGCGCAATGTCATGGCGATGTTGGCGTAGCTGGCCTGCCGGTAGGCATCGCCGTTGAGGATGGCCATGCGGCGGACCTGCTCGTTGAGCAGCGCGGTCACGCCCCCGTTGAGCACGGCGTTATCGGTGACGATCTTCTTGGCCGCGTCCTTGCGCGCCTCCGGCGGCCCGGACATCGCCTTGTCGATGGCCTCGCGCAGGGCCGTGAATTTTGAATTGATGGCGTCGATGTTGCTGCCAGTGGTGTTGCCGTCGTCGAACGGGCCGGGCAGCTCCTTGCGCAGCGCGTTCATCCTGTCGCGGGCGGCATCGGTCTGCTTGCGCAGCTTGCCTTGCTCGGCAAGCTGCACCGGGTCGACGGTGGCAGGGCCATAGAGGATATTGGTGGAAAAGCCGCGCTCAGGATTGAGATAGCGCGGGATGTCGCTGACGGCGCGAACGATCGCCAGCCGCCCCTGTGCTTCGGTGATGCGCTCCATCGTCTGGTATTTCGTCACGGCGACGTAGAGGGCGAGGCCGCCGCCCACGGTCGAGAGCGAGACGATGGCGGCGGTCAGGAGCGTACCGATTTTCATGATCTGTCCGGCAATTGGCGCGGGAGAATTATTTTGCACGGACAATAGGCAGGCGATGTTAATCCGGGGTTTACGCTGGTGGCGGCAGGCCGCCTTCACTCGGTCTTTCGATCAAGCCTCGTCAGGATCTCCAGCGTGGCGCCGTCGCGCTCGCCCGAAAAATACCTTTCGAGCGCCTGGCTGAAGATCGGCTGGTCGGACACGGCCCCGAACAGCGTCATCGACGAGCGGAATTTGGCGTCATCCGGCGCCCCGAGGATCGCGTGGATGGTTCGCCCCTGCACGGCGAGCACGAGGCCGGTGCATTCGACGAGGCGGGTGCCCAGGACGGGGTGGGCGAGGTAGGCCTCGGCCTCCTCGCGCGTGCCGATGGCGTAGCGCTGCGACATTGCGCTCAAGCCGAGGCCGGCAATCTGCGGGAAGATGAACCACATCCAGTGGCTCTGCTTCCGGCCCCGGGACAGCTCCCCGATCACCCTGGAGTAGACCGGGTTCTGGGCCTGGACGAACCGATTTAGATTGAAGGGATCGGTCATTGGATACCTTGGGCCGCCTCGTCGGCCGCGATTATGCCTAACTTTTGGCTCCCAATGTGGTAGCTGGTAATAGAGTCTCCGGGTGGGGGTGGGTCTCCCCG
>NZ_JAACFT010000058.1 GCF_029051685.1 Bradyrhizobium sp. CSA207
GCTTGCTTTTTGCCTTATGCGCGACGCTCAAGCGAAAGACCCCTTACGACGCGGACCATAACAGCACGAAGAACTCTGCAAACGCGTGAGCCTATTCCTTTGTTCGGCCAGGCGGCCATTCCTTCGTTCCGACCTGCCGATCGCCAGAGCGCCGCGCGCAGATGCTGTCCAGGATGCCTTCGGCACCGGCAGAGCCGGCGCGTAGCGTCCGGGACAGCGTCGAGCACGGCGCTACGATATGCTCATTCAAGGACCCTCAATCCCCCTTGACCACCGGTAGGAGGTCCTACGATTAACGCTTGCTCTTCCGTCGGGACTTCGGCGCAATCGTGCCGCTGCCCACGACCTGCAGCAGATCCTTGCGCACGGATTCGATGTGCCGCTCCAGGAAGCGGCAGGCCTCCTCGACCTTCTGCGCGCGGCAGAGCGCGACGAGATGGGCATGTTCCTTCTCAGCTATGCCCATCGCCTTGGTGTTGGAGAGCTGCAGGCGCGTGTAGCGGTCGCTGGTCTGGAGCAGCGACAGCACGATGGTCCTGGTGCGCGGCTGCGGCGCGTGAACGTAGAGCGCCATGTGGAAGTCGGCATTGAGCTGCCCCCAGTCGCTGACGTTGCGCGCCTTGATCGCCTTCTCGAAGCGCTTGTGGATGTCGTCGAGCCCCTCGAAATCCACCGCCGTGAAGCGAGGCGCCGACTGCGCCAGCAGCCGCGGCTCCAGGATCCGGCGTAGGTCGAAGACGTCATTGATCTCGTCCAGCGACAGCTCCGAGACGATGGCGCCCTTCTGCGGGACGATCCGCACCAGCCCTTCGGCCTCGAGCTGAAATAGTGCTTCACGCACGGGAATGCGGCTGACGCCATAGGCGTCGCCGAGCGCGTCCTGGCGCAACTGTGATCCCGCCGGATATGTGCCGTCGAGGATCGCCCGCCGGAGCTGGTCGACGATCGCAGCCGACAGGGTGCGATGCTTCAGAGGCTCTTTCATTTGATCTTCCGTCTTCCTCCCCCACTCGTCCGGACGAAGCGGTCCCTCTCTTGCATGTTGAGGTATCCCGCAAAAGCCGGGTGTTCGGCAAAAGCCAGGTGCCCAGCAAAAGCGCGTCCTGCCGCCGGAATGACCGCAATCTCCGTTTGACACGCAAAATGTATAAATTATACATTCGCCAATAGCACGACAAATCTCGCTTTGGCGTTGGGGTCTTTCATGATCGAGCAGACGGTGCCGGATGTGCCGGCGTTCAGCGCCCGGCGGATCGTCGTGAATGCTTCCAGTGCCCTGCTCGCCTGCGAGCGGATCGCGCTGATGGGCCTGATGTATCTGCTCACCGGCCTGATCCTAGTGAACGTCGTCACCCGCTACTCGCATTTCCCGATCTACTGGATCGATGAATCCGCGGTCTATTGCGTGGTCTGGCTGACTTTCATCGGCGCTTCCGCAATGACGCGGCTGCGGCTCGACTTCGCGGTCACGATGCTGACGGAGCGTCTTTCGCTCCGCCACCAGAAGATCGCCAAGGTCATCTCGACCGGCCTCGTCGTCGTGTTCGGAATCGCGCTGATCATCACCTGCGTGCTCTGGATGGATCCGGTCGGGCTCGCGCGAGCCGGTTTTGACGGGCGCAAGCTCGCCGCGGAGACCTTCAACTTCCTCTACACCGAGCACACCCAGACGCTGAACTGGCCGACCTGGGTGCTCTACCTGACGCTGCCGATCTTCGCGGTGTCGATGACCGTTCATGGTCTCGCCAACCTGTTGGAGGATCTCGAGCTGGTCCCGCGCACGCCGCCGAAGGGCTTTGCGCTCTCCGAGCTCGACGGGGTCAACTGATGATCACCTCGGCGGCCTTCGTCGCGATCATGCTTGTCGGCGTGCCGATCGGCCTCTGCCTGTGCCTCGCAGGTCTCGTCTATATCGCCGCATCCGGCAATCCGGTGCTGTTCCAGTCCTATCCTCTTCAGCTGTTCGGCGGCGTCGACAGTTACGGCCTGATCGCCATTCCGCTCTTCATCCTGATCGGCGAGATCATGAACGGCGGCGGCATCACCCGCCGCATCGTCGACATGGCGATGGCGTTCGTCGGCTCGCTGAAAGGCGGGCTCGCCTACGTCAACATTCTCGCCAACATGTTCATCTCCTCGATCCTGGGATCTGCGACCGCGCAGGTCGCGATCATGGCCCAGATCATGGTGCCGGAGATGGAGAAGAAGGGATACGACAAGACCTTTGCGGCGGGGCTGACCGCCTATGGCGGGATGCTCGGCCCGATTATTCCGCCGTCGGTGATGTTCGTGGTCTACAGCGTGCTGGCGCAGGTCTCGGTCAGCGACATGCTGATCGCCGGCATCGTGCCGGGCGTCATCCTCACCGTGATGTTCTGCCTCGTCATCGCGCTGATGGGATACGTCTACAACTATCCGCGCGCCGACTATCAGACCCCGCGTCAGCGCGTGGCGACGATCCTGCGAACCTCGCCCACCCTGCTGATCCCGATCGTCATCGTCGGCACCATTCTTGGCGGCCTCGCCAACGCAACGGAATCCGCGGCCGTCGGCGCGGTCGCCGCCGCGCTGGTCGGAAAGTTCTGGACCAAGGAGTTCGAGTTCTCGCAGCTGCCGCAGATGATGCTGCGCAGCGCCATCTACGCGGCGATCGTGCTGTTTCTGGTCGCCGCCGCGGCCGTGTTCTCCTGGGTTCTGATTTTCGGCAAGGTGCCGCAGGAGACCGCCGGCTGGATCCAGTCGGCCGCCAAGGATCCCGTCAGCTTCATGCTGATCTGCAACGTGATCCTGCTGGTGATCGGCACGGTGATCGACGGCATTCCCGGCCTGATCATGACGGTGCCGATCCTGCTGCCGGTCGCGACCGAGGTCTATCACATCGATCCCAGGCATTTCGGCGTGGTGGTGGTGATCAATCTGGTGCTCGGCCTGTTGTCGCCGCCGGTCGGGCTCTGCTTCTTCGTCGCAGCCGCCGTCACCGGCGCCAAGCCGGGCAAGATGTTCATGGTGACGCTGCCGTTCTTCATCATCTCCTGCGTCCTGCTGGTGCTGCTCTCGCTCTATCCGTCGCTCTCGCTGATCCTCGTCAAATAGGCCCGCTCAAAGGAGCCCAACCATGCCGATCTCACGTCGCCGCTTTCTCGCCGCCAGCGCAGCCGTGCCGCTGTTCGCACCATCCCTCGCACTGGCACAGGCCAAGGAATTTCGCCTTGGCCTGATCACGCCCAATGGCCATTCCTGGAATAAGGCCGCGCTCAAATTCGGCGACGATCTCAAGGCCGCCACCAGCGGCCGCCTGACCGTGACCGTGTTCCACTCCGGCCAGCTCGGCAACGAGCCCGCGATGATGCAGCAACTGCAGTCCGGTGCGCTCGACATGGGCTTCATCCAGGCTGCCGAGCTCGGCTCGCGCGTGCCGCACATCGCCGCGATCAACGCGCCCTACATCGTTCGCTCCACGCCTGCGGTCGCGAAATTCGTGCGGCATCCGGCGGCGATCAAGTTGTTCGAGGTGCTGCCACAGGAGACCGGCACGATCGGGCTCGGCTGGGGCATCACTGGCATGCGCGCGGTGTTCTCGTCCAAGGACCTGACCACGCTGGCCGACATTCGCGGCATGAAGCTGCGGATCAATCCGACGCCGGTCTACCGCGATTTCTATTCGTCGCTGGGCGCTGCGCCAACGCCGATCCCGACACCCCAGGTGTTCGATGCGATGGCCAACGGCCAGGTCGACGGGCTGGAGGCCGATCTCGAATTCTCCTGGAACCAGCGCTTCGACAAGGTCTCGAAGGTGATCCTGCAGATGAACGCCGTCTTCATGCCGATGGCGGCAGTGGTCTCGGGCCGGGTCTGGCAGTCGCTGCCGGGCGCCGACCGCGAACTGATCACCAAGACGGTCAAATCGACGCTCGACGCACAGATCGACGAGCTTGCCAGCAATGAGCCGACACTGATCGAGAACTTCCGCAACGCGCCGATCCCGATCCGGCAAGTGCCGGCCGGCGATACCGAGGCGGTGATTGCCGAGTTCGACAAGATCTGGCTGCCCAAGGCGCCAGTTCTGGCCGAGCTGCGCAAGGTCGGCGCAACGCTCTGATCCGATTCGCCATCATCCTCACGACACCCGGCGGACGCAGCAATCCGCCGGCAAATCCACTTGGCAAAATCATTGGAGTAAAGCCATGAGCCCCCGCATTTCCTGGCAAGGCGTCTTCCCGGCCGTGACCACGCAATTCCACGACGATCTCTCGCTCGACATCGACGCGACCGCAGAGGTGATGGAGGGGCTGATCCGCGATGGCGTATCCGGCCTGATAGTCTGCGGCTCGGTCGGCGAGAACACCTCGCTGGAGCGCAAGGAGAAAGTCGCGATCATGGAGACGGCCAAGTCGGTCGCGGCCGGCCGCGTGCCCGTGCTGTGCGGCATCGCCGAGTTCACCACGGCCTTCGCGGTCGAGACGGCCAAGCAAGCCGCGCGCGTCGGCATCGACGGCGTGATGGTGATGCCGGCGCTGGTCTATTCGTCCAAGCCGCACGAGACCGCCGCGCATTTCCGTGCCGTCGCCACCGCGACCGACCTGCCGGTGATGCTCTACAATAATCCGCCGATCTACAAGAACGACGTCACGCCGGATATCCTGGCCACGCTTGCCGATGTCGAGACCGTCGTCTGCTTCAAGGATTCCTCGGGCGACACAAGGCGCTTCATCGACACCCGCAACATGGTCGGCGACCGCTTCGTGCTTTTCGCAGGGCTTGACGACGTCATCGTCGAGAGCGTCGCCATGGGGGCGGTGGGCTGGGTCTCCGGCATGTCCAACGCCTTTCCGCGCGAGGGCGAGACGCTGTTCCGGCTCGCCAAGGCGGGACGCTATGCCGAAGCGATGCCGCTCTACGAATGGTTCATGCCGCTGCTGCATCTCGACGCGCGGCCGGACCTCGTCCAGTGCATCAAGCTGTGCGAGCACATCATGGGCCGCGGCACCGCATTGACCCGCCCGCCCCGCCTCGCGCTGTTGCCGCAGGAGAAGGCCGAAGTCGAGGCGATGATGGCCAAGGCGCTGAAGAACCGCCCGCGCCTGCCGGATGTGGGATTGAAGGCGGCCTGAGCCTACGAAAGCTTGCTCAGTCGTCGTTGCGAGGAGCCCCTTGCGACGAAGCAATCCAGAAACCCTCCGCGGAAAGATTCTGGATTGCTTCGCTGCGCTCGCAATGACGGAGGACTAGGAAGCGGCGCGCTGCCGCTTCGCGTTCAGCGCGGATGCCACGCGGCTCACGGGCGGCTTGCCCAGCAGGCCGCTCATCTCGTTGGTCGCCGCCAGCAGCTTATCCATATCAACGCCAGTCCTGATCCCCATGCCCTCGAGCATGTAGACGACGTCCTCGGTCGCGACATTGCCGGTCGCGCCCGGCGCGTAGGGACAGCCGCCGAGACCGCCGGCGGCGGCATCGATGACGCGGACGCCCTCCTCCAGGCCGGCATAGAGATTGGCGAGCGCCTGGCCGTAGGTGTCGTGGAAATGCATCGCGAGATGGGCGGCGGGAATGTTGGTGCTGACGGCGCGCAGCATCTCCTTGGCCTTGGTAGGCGTGCCGACGCCGATGGTGTCGCCGAGCGAGATTTCGTAGCAGCCCAGATCCCACAAGGTCTTGGCCAGATCCGCTACTGCCTTCGGCTTGATCTCGCCGTCGAACGGGCAGCCCAGCACGCAGGAGATATAGCCGCGGACCCTGACGCCGTCTTGCTTGGCCCGCGCGAGAACCGGCTTGAAGCGCTCGATGGACTCCGCGACCGTGCAATTGATATTCGCCCGTGAAAATCCTTCGGAGGCCGCCGCGAACACCGAGACGACCTGGGCACCCGCCGCGCGCGCGGCATCATAGCCCTTCTCGTTCGGCACCAATACGTGGAATTCGGCGCCTTTCACATGGCTCACGCCGCGCAGCACGGCGTCGGAGCGCGCCATCTGCGGGATCGCCTTGGGTGAGACGAAGGCGCCGACTTCGACGGTGGTGAGGCCGGCCGCAACCAGCGCCTCGACAAAGGCGATGCGGGCCTCGACGCTGACGGGTGTCTTCTCGTTCTGGAGGCCGTCGCGCGGGCCCATTTCGATGATGCGGACCTGGTTGCTCATGTCACTCTCACTCGGCCAACGGTTCGACCACGGCAAGCTCGACGCCCTCCTGCACGATGTCGCCGACCTTGCACTTGATCGCCGTCAGGACGCCCGCAAACGGGGCGCGCAGCGTCTGCTCCATCTTCATCACCTCCAGGGTGAGGATCGGCGCACCCTTCTCGAGCGTTGCGCCCGCCTCCGCCAGCAAGGCGACGACGGTGCCCGGCAGCGGTGCCGTGATCTTGTCCTCGCCGACATGCTCCTCGCTCTCGCCGCCGAACGGGTCGACCCAGTGCAGATCGAAGCGCCCATTGCGCGTGCGCAAGTACAGCTCATGGCCGTCGATCACGGCCGCGACCTGCGACTTGACGCCGTCGAGGGTCAGATCGAAGCCGCCGTCCCGCGGCGCAATCGCGAATGCCAGCTCGCGTTCGCCGACCACGAGCGTCGACGGCCCGCTGCCGTAGTTCAAGGTGACTTTCAGCTCGGGCCCATGACCAACACCAACACCATGGCCGACGCGGAAGGAAAAGCTGCGCTGGCGGCGACCGACCGGCATCCAGCCAAACGTCTGCCAGGGCGACTGCGGTTCCGCCTGCACGGCTTTGCGCTCATCGTTGATGACGGCGGCAACCGCGGCACACAGCTCCAGCTCGCTAGGTGCCGGCGCAGCTGACGTCAGGACTGCCAATTCGCGCTCGATGAAGCCGGTGTCGATCGCGTTCGCCCGCACTTTCGGATGCGTGATCAGCGCCGACAGGAACGGGATGTTGGTGACGATGCCGCGGACGTCGGAATCTTCCAGGCCGCGGTTCAGCCGCTCGATTGCGACATCCCGCGTCGGCGCCCAGGCAATCATCTTGGCCAGCATCGCGTCATAGTAAGGCGAGACGCTGTCGCCCTCGCGATAACCGGAATCGATGCGCAAGCCGCCGGTTTCCGCCGGCAGACGCCAGGTCGAGATCCTTCCGACCGACGGCATGAAATTCCTGGTCGGATTCTCGGCGTAGACGCGGGCCTCAACGGCGTGGCCGTTGAGACGGATCTCGTCCTGCTTCAAGGGCAGTGCCTCGCCGAAGGCGACGCGCAACTGCCACTCGACCAGATCGATTCCGGTGATCAGCTCGGTCACGGGATGCTCGACCTGAAGGCGCGTGTTCATCTCGATGAAGAACACGTCCTTGCCATCGGAGACGAACTCGATCGTGCCGGCGCCGACATAGTTGACCGCGCCCGCGGCCTTGCGCGCAGCGGCGCAGACGGCCTCGCGTTGCGCAGGGTTCAGCGTCGGCGACGGCGCCTCCTCGATCACCTTCTGGTGCCGGCGCTGCAAGGTGCATTCGCGCTCGAACAGCGACAAGAGATTGCCGTGGCTGTCGCCGATCACCTGCACCTCGATGTGGCGGGGATTGTCGACGTATTTCTCGATCAGCATACGATCGTCGCCGAACGCAGCCTTGGCCTCGCGCTTGGCGCTGATGATCGCGGGCTCAAGCTCGGCCGCCGAACGCACGATCCGCATGCCGCGGCCGCCACCGCCGGCTGAAGCCTTCACCAGAATGGGAAAGCCGATCTTTTCGGTCGCCTTCCACAGCGTCGCCTCGTCCTGCGCCTCGCCATGATAGCCGGGCACCAGCGGCACGCCGGCCTTCTCCATCAGCGCTTTCGAGCCGGATTTCGAGCCCATCGCATTCATCATCGCGGCGGTCGGGCCGACGAAGACCAGGCCGGCATCGAGGCAGGCCCGCGCAAAGTCCGCATTCTCGGACAGGAAGCCGTAGCCGGGATGCACCGCCTCTGCGCCGGTCTTGCGCGCAGCCTCGATCAACCGCTCGACATTGAGATAGCTGTCGCGTGCCCGTGCCGGCCCAAGCAGAACGGCCTCGTCGGCGAGCGCGACATGCATGGCGTCGCAGTCGGCCTCGGAATAGACGGCGACCGTGCGCAGGCCCATGGTGCGCGCGGTGCGGATGACGCGGCAGGCGATCTCGCCGCGGTTGGCGATCAGGAGTGTGCGAAAACGCCGGTAGAGCTTTGAGCGGTCCATCGCATCACATCCTGAACAGGCCGAATTTCGTCGGCTCGATCGGCGCATTCGACGCCGCCGAGAGGCCAAGGCCGAGCACGAGCCGCGTGTCGGCCGGGTCGATCACGCCATCGTCCCACAGCCGCGCGGTCGCATAATACGGGTGCCCCTGACTCTCATATTGCGCGCGGATCGGGCTGCGGAATGTCTCTTCGTCGTCCTTGGACCAGCTATCGCCCTTGGCCTCGATATTGTCGCGCCGGACCTGGCTCAGCACCATCGAAGCCTGCTCGCCGCCCATCACCGAGATGCGCGCGTTCGGCCACATCCACAGGAAGCGCGGCGAGTAGGCACGCCCGCACATGCCGTAATTGCCGGCGCCGTAGGAGCCGCCGATCACGACGGTGAATTTCGGCACCGACGCGGTCGCAACCGCCGTCACCAGCTTGGCACCGTCGCGCGCGATTCCGCCGGCCTCGTATTTCTTGCCGACCATGAACCCGGTGATGTTTTGCAAGAACACCAGGGGAATGCCGCGCTGGCAGCACAGCTCGATGAAGTGAGCTCCCTTCAGCGAGCTCTCGCTGAACAGGATGCCGTTGTTGGCGATGATCCCGACCGGAAAACCCCAGATGTGGGCGAAGCCGCAGACCAGCGTCGTGCCGTAGAGCTTCTTGAACTCGTCGAACTCGGAGCCGTCGACGATGCGGGCGATGATGTCGCGGACGTCAAACGGCTTGCGGCCGTCGACCGGCACGACGCCGTAAATTTCCTCAGCCGGAAACAGCGGATCGCGCGGCGGATGCATGTTCAGGTTCGGCCGCGCTGACGGCTTCAGCGTGCCGATGATGCGTCGCGCGATACCGATCGCATGGGCGTCGTTCTGGGCGTAGTGGTCGGTCACGCCGGACTGGCGCGAATGCACGTCGGCGCCACCGAGCTCCTCCGCACTCACGACTTCACCGGTCGCCGCCTTCACCAGCGGCGGGCCGCCGAGGAAGATAGTGCCTTGATTCCGCACGATAATGCTCTCGTCCGACATCGCCGGCACATAGGCGCCGCCAGCGGTGCAGGAGCCCATCACGATCGCAATTTGCGGAATGCCTTGCGAAGACATCTGCGCCTGATTGTAGAAGATGCGGCCAAAGTGCCGCTCGTCCGGAAAGATCTCGTCCTGGAGCGGCAGGAACGCGCCGCCGGAATCGACCATGTAGACGCAGGGCAGGTTGTTCTGCCGCGCCACGTCCTGCGCGCGCAGATGCTTCTTCACGGTCATGGGGTAATAGGTGCCGCCCTTGATGGTGGCGTCGTTGGCCACAATCACGCATTCGCGGCCCGCGATGCGCCCTACACCCGTGACGACGCTCGCCGAATGCACGTCGCCGCCATAGAGGCCATAGGCCGCAAGGGGCGACAGCTCCATGAACGCGGTGCCGGGGTCGATCAGCAGGTCGACGCGTTGGCGCGCCAGCATCTTGCCGCGCGCCGTGTGGCGGTTGCGCGAGGTCTCGCCGCCGCCGCCGGCGACCTGGCTGAGCTTCTCGCGCAAGTCCGCGACGAGCGCACGCATGGCGTCAGAATTGCGGGCAAAATCTGATGAAGACGGATCGATGCTGGAATGGAGCGGCATGCAGGTCCCGCGTTTCTGGCGACGTGGTGAGAGGCCGCGGGCAGGTTGGACCAGTTCCGCGGCAATTCCTATGGCGTGAAGGCTTAGGCGGTTTCCGCCATCAGTTCCCGGCCGATCAGCATGCGGCGAACCTCCGAGGTGCCGGCGCCGATCTCGTAGAGTTTGGCGTCGCGCCACAGTCGCCCAACCGGAAACTCGCTGGTGTAGCCGACGCCGCCCAGCGCCTGGATCGCCTCGCCCGCCATCCACGTCGCCTTCTCCGCGGAATAGAGGATCGCCGCGGCGGCATCCTTGCGCAGGCTACGGGCGTGATTGGCGCGGTCGCAAGCGCGCCCCACGGCATAGACATAGGCCCGCGTCGCCTGCCAGGTCGAATACATGTCCGCGAGCTTGCCCTGCATCAGCTGGAAGTCGCCGATCGGCTGGCCGAACTGCTTGCGCTCGTGCATGTATGGCACCACCGCATCCATGCACGCCGCCATGATGCCGAGCGGGCCGCCGGAGAGTACGGCGCGCTCATAGTCGAGGCCGGACATCAGTACCTTGACGCCCTCGCCCACGCCGCCGAGCACGTTCTCTTCCGGCACCTCGCAGTCGTCGAAGAACAGCGGATAGGTGTTGGAGCCGCGCATGCCGAGCTTGTCGAGATGCTGGCCGTGGGTGAAGCCCTTAAAGCCCTTCTCGATGAGGAAGGCGGTCATGCCGCGCGGGCCGGCCTCCGGATCGGTCTTGGCATAGACCACGAGCACGTCGGCATCGCCGCCATTGGTGATCCACATCTTGGAGCCGTTGAGCACGTAGCGGTCGCCGCGCTTGTCGGCGCGCAGCTTCATCGAGACTACGTCCGATCCGGCGCTCGGTTCGGACATCGCGAGCGCGCCGACATAGTCGCCGGAAATCAGTTTGGGCAGATAGCGCTGCCGCTGCGCGTCGCTGCCGTTGCGGCGGATCTGGTTGACGCAGAGGTTGGAGTGTGCGCCGTAGGACAGCCCCACTGCGGCCGAGCCGCGCGAAATCTCCTCCATGGCGACGATATGGGCGAGATAGCCCATGCTGGAGCCGCCATATTGCTCAGGCGCGGTCATGCCGAGCAGGCCGAGGTCGCCAAAGCGCTTCCAGAGGTCCGCGGGGAACAGGTTGGCCTTCTCGATCTCGGCGGCGCGCGGCGCGATCTCCGCCTCCACGAAGGCGCGAAGGGTGTCGCGCAGCATGGCGATGTCTTCGCCCAGATCGAAATCGATGCTTGGGATGTTCAAGGCGAGTCCTCCGAATTCTTATCGGCCCGAACCTACCCCCGTGCCGGTGCCGCTTCGGTCGAAAAGGTTGCATTTTCCGCCAAGTTTGGCGAGGATTTTTCATGCCTTTCCAAGCCGCGACCGCCACGCCCCGCCGCGCCGTGACCCCCGCCGCCTTCGTCCGCGGCGTGGTCGCCGCCTATGCCCGCTACGGCCGGGATCCGGCCGAGGCGCTGGGGAAGGGACAGGTCACCGAAGAGCTCGCCCAATCGATGGACGGGCGGGTGACAGCGGCGCAATTCGAGGCGCTGGCGGGCCATGCCATGCGCGAGCTCGACGACGAAGCACTGGGCTGGTTCTCGCGCCGGCTGCCCTGGGGCACCTATGGCATGCTGTGCCGCGCCTCGATCACCGCGCCCAATCTCGAGGTCGCGCTCAAGCGCTGGTGCCGGCATCACCGTCTGCTGACCGAGGACGTCCTGTTCGAGCTCGCCGTGAGAGAGGAAACCGCGACCATCTCGCTTCGCGAGCAGCGCGACCTCGGTGATCTCCGCGAGTTCTGCCTGGTCACCCTGCTCCGCTATGTGCTCGGCTTCTCGTGCTGGGCCGTCGATTCCGCAATCGCGCTCCGCACCGCGGAGTTTCCCTTTCCCGAGCCGCACCATGTCTCGGTCTATCCGACGATCTTCTGCAGGAATGTCCGTTTCGATGCAGACGGCGCCCGCATCGTCTTCGACAGGCACTATCTGTCGCTGCCGCTCACCCGCAGTCCGGCCGACCTCGACAGCATGCTCAAGGGCGCGCTGCGGCTGACCGTGCTGCCCTATCGGCGCGACCGGCTGCTGGTCGAGCGCGTCCGCCACGTGCTTCGCAATGCGCGCGGCCGCATCCTCGGCGCGGAGGATGTCGCGAGCGAGCTGGCGCTTTCCACTCGGACCATGCATCGGCGCCTGCGCGAGGAAGCCACCTCGCTGCGCGACCTCAAGGAAGAGACCAAGTTCGAGCTCGCCAAGCAGGAGCTGATGCGCGGCCGCACGCCGATCAAGCGGATCGCGGAGATCGCGGGCTTCCGTAACGAAAAGAGCTTTTCTCGCGCCTTCCGGAGCTGGACCGGGGCCTCACCGCGCGAATTTCGCGACAGATACCGTTGATGTATGGGTTGAGCGCAGTCCCTAGCCCGCCGACGCGGACGCGGCGAGTTCCTGCAATGGCAGCGGCACGTCCTTCGCCACGCCGAGCACCGGAAAGCTGCGGACGTTCTTGACGTTGGGCATCGCGGCAAAATGCAGCAGCTGCTGGCGCATGTTCTCCACGCTCGGCGCAACGCATCTGAGCAGGTAGTCGGTGTCGCCCGAAATCCGCCAGCACTGCTGGATGCGCGGGATCGCGGCGATCGAGCTCTCGAAGGATTCCAGCACCGGCTGGGCCTGGCTGGCGAGTTGAATAGTGACGAACGACACCACTTCGTAGCCGAGCAGCCGCTCGTCGATGACGGCGCGGATCGCCCGGATCACGCCGCGGCTAAAAAGAGATTTCAGCCGCCTCACGCAGTTGGGCCCGGACACGCCGACGCGAAGCGCCAGCTCGTTGTTACGGACCCGCCCATCCCGCTGCAACTCGGACAAGATCCGCAAATCGACGCCGTCGAGCTGGTCACGCCCGGCCATACCCCACCTCGCCATCCCGTTACGCCTCACGCTAGCGAAGCACGCGGCCTAGGAGCTGCCAAGGGTTCTCAGGGGAAGCCCAGCTCTCGCTGCCAGCAGCGACCGCGCCTCAATGCGTCCAGGGCTCGCCGCGGCGGAAGGAGAAATTGTCGGCATAGGCGACCGGCCGCTGCACCGATTCCTTGGGCTCGATCACCTGGTAGGCGATGCCCTTGCGCTCGCAATAGGCGACCGCCTCTTCCTTGCTGTGGAAGCGCAATGTGATCTGCTGCTTCATGTCCCCGGACGAGGTCCAGCCCATCAGCGGCTCCACTGCGCGCGGCTGCTCCGGCTCGTAATCGAGCTGCCACTCCCGGGTCGTGGACCGGCCGGATTGCATCGCGTTTTTGGCGGGCTTGAAAATGCGTGCGGTCATGGGGTGGTCCGGGCCTCTTTGCGTCTTTTCGTTCGATTTCGATGCGTCACGGTAGCAGTTGGTGGAAAACGCGGGGATAGCTAGTATAGAGACACCTTTCGGGAACTGATCGGTGATTCCGGGCCCCCCGGTAACCTAGCCGACGGGTATAGTCATTATGCTGCGCCGTGACAATTGCGTACCCGCCTTCCGCGCCGGGCTCCCGCCCGGCGGCTCTGCCTCGCCGACATCAGCCTATCTATTCCCTCCGAAAGCTCCCGTCGCATGGCCTTCCTGAACATCAACGCAACGCTTCCCGAAAAAGGCCGCGACCTCAGGCTCGACCTGTTTCGCGGCATCGCGAACTGGGCGATCTTCCTCGACCACATCCCCGACAATGTCGTGAACTGGATCACGACCCGCAATTACGGCTTTTCCGACGCCGCCGATCTCTTCGTCTTCATCTCCGGCTACACTGCATCCTTCGTCTATGCGCGGATGATGCTGGAGCGGGGTTTCCTCGTCGGCGCCACCCGGCTCACCAAGCGGGTCTGGCAGCTCTACGTCGCCCACATCATCCTGTTCGTGATCTACATCGCCTCGATCAGCTATCTGGCGCTGCGCTTCGGCGATTCCGAGATGATCAATGAGTTCAACGTGGCCGGCCTCGTCGACAATGCCACCGAGACGCTGCGGCAAGGCCTGTTCCTGCGCTTCAAGCCGCTCAATCTCGACGTGCTGCCGCTCTACATCGTGCTGATGGGGCTGTTCCCCCCGGTGCTGTGGTTCATGCTGCGCAAGCCCGACCTGACGATGGTGCTGTCGATCGTGCTGTGGCTGACCGCGCGTCACTTCGGCTGGAATCTGAACGCCTATCCCGCCGGACAATGGTACTTCAACCCGTATTGCTGGCAGGTGCTGTTCGTATTCGGCGCCTGGTGCGCGATGGGCGGGGCGCGGCGCTCGATGAATGTGATCAACGCGCCGATCACGCTCTACCTTTGCCTTGGCTATCTGCTGTTCGCGCTGATCATGACCATGGCCGGCCGCTTCCCGAGCCTCGGCGGCATGTTCCCGCAGTGGCTGTTCTCGGCCTTCAACCCGAACGACAAGACCAACCTCGCGCCCTACCGCTTCATCCACTTCGTCGTGATCGTGATCCTGGTGATCCGCTTCGTGCCCAAGGAGTGGCCGGGGCTGGAGTGGAAGGGGTTCGATCCGATCATCGTCTGCGGTCAGCAATCGCTCGCCGTGTTCTGCGTCGGCGTGTTCCTGTCCTTCGTCGGCCATTTCGAGCTGTCGATGAGCTCGGGCTCGCTGTTCGCGCAGATCTTCGTCAGCGTCGCCGGCATCGCGATCATGACGACGGTCGCCTATTACATTTCCTGGTCGAAGCGGCAGGACAAGCCGCTGAAGCCACCGCCGTCCAAGCCGGCGGCGGCGAAGGCGGGCTGATCCCGGCGGCAGCAGCGCCAGCTCAAGCCGCTTCGTTGCTGTCGTACTCGGTGAATTTTTTGTAGATCCAGTCGCGGCCGTCGTGGCGCCGCCAGACTTTGCCGTAGACGAGCTGCCCGTTGATCGAGCGGCGCGGCACGAGCACGGTCCAGAGGTGCCAGATATCGGCCCAGCTGGACTGCGGATTGACGGTCGGGACGTTGCGATCGAAAGACATGACGCAGAACTCACAAGATACGAGCGCCGCGACGAACTGTGATCTTGTGTGAGCATAGATTGCAGGCAGCCCATCGCGCGCCGGGACCGAGTTGATAGCAGTCGCGAACGCGACCGCAACAACCGCTCTGCCTTAACCTAACCGGTCAACCTTAACTGTCGCGAGAGAGCAGTAAGACCGGTTGAAAGCCACCGCCGGTTTTTCTAGAATGGGTACGCGATTTGAAAACGAGCGCGCCGTTTTGAGGGGCGCGTGGCAATTTTGAACTGCTCAATTTTGAAAAGTGCTTCCTGGCTGGGGCGACCACAATGAATTTGCAGTGTGCCTGTCTGCGCTTGGCGGTGCGATCGACGCCGCCTGCTCCGGCCATCAACACATCCGCTCAAGAACCACCGAAAGCCTCGAACGACAACCATGGGATCTGGCCGTTCCTGCCGTTTCCGCTCGGCTGGTACGCGACGAACTGATTGGCCCGCTCCGAAAAGCGCAACGCCGCGCAAGCGGAATATCATCGCTTGGCGGCGTCCGTTTAGACATTGGGCGCTGAAATTCCCAACACCCATATGTCTGTGGCGACGTCCAAAGGTTCGATGAACTTTGGTCATGTGGTCTGGACTGGTCAGGCGCTCCGGGACGCGTGTCCCGGCATGAGCGATCACTGGGCTCAGACGCTGGAAATGGTGCTGGACGTGCTCTGAGCGCCGTCGCCGAGCGGTGGCGGTCGATGGCGACGTCGTCACCGCCGCAGCGGATGAACAATCGCACTGATCGACATGATGAGCTCGCCTTAAGGAGACGCCGGTGGGACGCAGATAGGGTCCCTCGCCTTTCTCCCTTCAACGCGGAACGCGTCGAAATCAGGCGCTGAGAGCGTGGCCCGCCATGGACTTGCCAAGCTCGTGACGCGATTTGCGCGGGATGAACATTGCAAATTGTTTCTGAACGATATCTATGCTGTTTCAGCCATTCGACGGATTGGGAACCATGCGCGCCTTTCTTAAATCTATCCCGCAGCTTCGAAGGCTTCGCTACCGCCTGATGCAGCTCAAACACGGGACCAAGAGCGAAGCCGATGAAGCGGACATTCTAGCTGATCTTGCCGCGACCACAGCGGCGCCGAAGACATTTGTTGAGTTCGGCTTCCACCCCGTGAAATTCAACTGTGCTGCATTCGCCAACGAGCCCGAATGGAGGGGGCTCTTGATTGACGGCTCGGCCGAACAAGTCGAAGACGCAAAGGTCTTGCTTCCGACCTCGATCGATATTCGAAACAGCTTTCTCTCTCTCGACAATCTCGATTTCATTCGAACCAAATTCGAGCGCCTCGGCATTCTCTCTATCGACGTGGATGGCAACGACTACTGGTTTCTCGAAAAGCTGATCGGGATTGGTCCGTCGATCATTTCGGTCGAGTACAACGCCAGTTTTGAGTCTGCCTCGGTCACCGTTCCTTATGACCCCACCTTTGTTCGCCACCAGAAGCATCCAACTGGCTGGTACCACGGCGCGTCGCTCGCGGCCCTTGCGAAGCTTTGCGGGGAGCACGGGTACGGGTTGGCGGCTGTATCGACCTACGGAGCGAACGCCTTCTTCACGAAGTCCGGCAATCTCGATCCGGCGGCCGCGTGGAAGCCAAATCTCGAGCGCAACGCGTGGTCAGGCACGACTTCAACCCAGCAGTGGGAAGCTATCAAGGGAATGCCATTGGTCGCCGTATGAAGAGATCCAGGCGGGGTCGCGCGCTTGGCGCGCATCCGCCGGCATTTGGCGAAGCAATGCGCCCTGCTCGCGCCTTCCTCATGAACTTTCCAATCACAATTTCTGCGACGGAAAGACCGGCCCATCTTGCTCTAAGTGTTTGAAAACACTGGTCGGGGCAGCTGGATTCGAACCAACGACCTGCAGTACCCAAAACTGCCGCGCTACCAGGCTGCGCTATACCCCGAATGTCCGGCGAGCCCTGTCGATACACGCTTCCCAGGGCGCCAGCAAGCTTCCCAAGCCGCCCGCAAGGCGACAATAATTCCGCCGATCGATCCTATTTGCTGCCGAACAGCGGGTGGCCGACGCGGTCGCCGGGACGGATGCCGTATTTCTGCGCCGTTCCCGCCGGCACCTCCAGGACGCCCTTGGCGAGACCGTGTGACGAGATGATCTTGGTCGACATCGGCTCGGTATTTTCCGCGATGCGCAGGATGCGGCCGTCGGCGCGGATGAAGATCATGTCGAGCGAGATGTAGGTGTTCTTCATCCACATCGACACTTCCTGTTCGGGGCTGAAGTCGAACAGCATGCCCTTGCCGTCCGCCAGCTCCTTGCGGTGCATCAGGCCGGTCTGCTTCTCCTCCTCCGTCGTCGCCATCTCGACCGAAAACACCTGAACGCCGTTCTTGGTGACGATCTCGAGCGGCTGGAAGCTCGCGGCGCCGACGGGCGCGCTCACAACGGCAAAGGCAGCGATGACGAGGATGGCAGCAAGCCAGCTCCGGCTCAGGAACCAGGCGGCCATTCGATCAGAACTCATGGGGACACTCGGACAGCAATCATGCCTGACGGCGTGGGACCGCGACAATCCTTACGCGGCGATCGCCGCAAAAGCCAGATGGCGCACGCGGCCCTGGCAGCGCGCCTCTGCTCACGATTGCGGGAATGGGCAAGGCCTTAGTGCGAAGAAACCGGCGACCCGGTCTCGGGATGAATCTCGGCGGCCAT
Organism: Bradyrhizobium sp. CSA207; assembly: GCF_029051685.1. Lineage (GTDB taxonomy): Bacteria > Pseudomonadota > Alphaproteobacteria > Rhizobiales > Xanthobacteraceae > Bradyrhizobium. The sequence continues at coordinate 17,456 of NZ_JAACFT010000058.1, forward strand.
CATGCCCTTGGAGCCGGGCCCATAGCGGACCAGGACGTACTGGCCGGGCCGCAGCTCGGTCATGCCGTAGCGGCGCAGCGTCTCCATGTGCACGAAGATGTCGGGGGTACCCTCGCCGCAGGTGAGGAAGCCGAAGCCGCGCAGCCGGTTGAACCATTTGACCTGGGCCCGCTCGAGGCCGCTGGTCGGGGTCACCGTGACGTGTGTGCGCGGCGGCAGCATCTGCGCCGGATGGATCGCGGTCGACTCGTCCATCGAGACCACGCGGAAGGCCTGATAGCCCTTGGCGCGCTGGATGCATTCGACGACGATGCGGGCGCCCTCGTACGCAGTCTGGAAGCCGTCGCGCCTTAGCACGGTAACGTGCAGGAGCACGTCGGGCCGGCCGTTGTCGGGAACGATGAAGCCGTAGCCCTTGGAGGCGTCGAACCATTTGATGACGCCGTGCACCTCGACGAGGTTGGCGCTGGCCTCGCCCAGTCCGGTGAAGGGACTGAGCGCGCTGTCGCGGCCGGTACCGTGTTCGCCCACCGCGGGAACTCCAGCCTTCTTGGACTCAAATCCGTCCGACGACCCCATAACCCCGGACCCCACACTGCCATGCAACCCGCCTGAATGGCGGCGTCGAATCACGCGTCTTTCGAGAATCATCTCAGCTGGACGCGACGCGAATCTTTCGAATCAAAAGATAACACTCTCGGTTGAGAGGCATAGACAAAAAAGAGATTCGCCGGAACCTATGAACAGCTTGCACAGGCGCGAATCAAAAACGACCGATCAATTGCCGACGAACGGCCCGAGCGTTTCGCCGATGTCATGGCGGATCACGAGGTCGGCGATGTCGTCCTGCTCGGTCGGCTCGCGATTGATGATGACCAAACGTGCACCGGCGTTCTTTGCCATCATCGGAAAGCCCGCCGCAGGCCATACGACGAGCGAGGAACCGATCGCGATGAAGAGGTCGCAATGCTGCGACAGCTCGGTTGCGCGCTGCATTTCGCCGTCGGGCATCGCCTGGCCGAACGAAATGGTGGCGGTTTTCACCGGCTCATCGCAGGCGATGCAGTCGGGGGCGGCGCCAACCTGATCGAACCGGCGCTTGACCCAGTCGAGCTGATAGGTCTGCCCGCATCCGATGCAGCGCGCATAAGTGGTGTTGCCGTGAAGCTCAATCACATGCCCGGCGGCGAAGCCGGAGGCTTGGTGCAGATTGTCGATGTTCTGGGTGACGACAGCGGGAACCTTGCCGGCGCGGTAGAGCGAGGCCAGCGCGCGGTGACCGCGGCCGGGCTTTGCCGCCGCAAAGGTCTCCTCCATCGCAAAGCGCCGGCGCCAGGCTTCGTCCCGCGCGTCCTGGCTGGCGACGAATTCGTCGAACGGAATCGGACGGTTGCGAGTCCACAGCCCGCCCGGCGAGCGAAAGTCGGGGATGCCGCATTCCGTCGAAATGCCGGCGCCGGTGAACGGCACGATGGTCTTGGCTTCGGCGATCATGTCGCCGAGCCGTTCAACGCCGCTGCGAAGATCCGATGCGATCATGGGCAAGTGATCATGGGCAAGTGATCATGGGCAAGTGATCCGTAGTCAAGTCATCCGTGGTCCCGAGCATGGCTCTATAGCATGCCGCAGCCGGACGTTGCCGTCACCTTGCAGACGCCTGTGCCCGGCGGACATCTTGTGCCTCACGCGCGCTGATTTGCTTTCGCGATTTGTTTTTGGGCTAGCCGCAACATGTGCAAGCGACAAGATTGTTGACACTCTTATCCACCGTCTCGCGAAACGCAGTCGGCAATTTTTTCCGCCCTTCGCTTATCACAATCCTGCAATGCCTCCTCCCCATTGACGCCCCAATCAGAAGCGCCAATGCATGTCTTCGAATACGACTCAGGTGCAATGCGGCGGCGCCGCTTGGGTTCAGGTGTCAACGCAGTTCAAGTGCGAACAGAGGGGATGGACATGACCGAAGACCAGGAACGCAAAGTCCGCGAACGCGACGAGATCGCCGCACGTGTCGCCGCCTTCCGCGCCACCCAGGAAAAATTCAAGCGCGAGCGTGAGGAATATTGCGTCTCAACGCTTGAGAATGCCCGCAAGGTCGAACGGCCCTCGCTCTGGCCGTAGATCATCGCGCAAGAAACCTTCATGAAAAAAGCCCGGAGCATCGCTCCGGGCTTTTCGCTTAGCCGTGGCTGTTACCAGTGACGGTAGTAGTAGTGGTGGCGGTGGCCATAATAGTACGGTCCGCCGCCGTAATAGGCGTAAGGGCCAGGTCCGTAATAATAAGCCGGGCCATCGTAATAGCCGTAGCCATACGGATGGGACGCAGCCAGCGCGCCCGCGGTGATCGCGCCGGCGGCAAGACCGAAGGCGAGACCCGGACCGATGCCGCGACCGCGCGCCTCCGCAGGAGCCGGCGCCGCGACTGCGCTCACGCCCACCGCCGCAGCGGTGGCCAGAACTGCGAGTGTTTTCTTCATCATGCATCTGCTCCTTCGTAGCTGGCGAAACAACGCCGGCTCTGTGTCATGGTTGCGCGCGCCGTGGAGGAACCCCAGGGCGCAAAAAAATTGGCGCGAGCGGAACGAAATCGGCTCTCATGGATTGAGGTTGCGAGTGCAAGCCTCCGCTATCCGGTAGAGGCCGCGCACGAAGCCCCGTCAGCATCTACTGTGATGCTGGCGGGGTTTTGTTTCAGGAACGAAAATGGCAGCACAGCCAACCGGCTGCCAACGGGGCGGGTGATCGAGGAGGAAAGATTGCCGATATCCGCTCTGCTCGCCCGCATCCGCAGGCTCGTTCCAAAAACACGCGATCAACATTACGAGGAGATCGTCCACAGCTTTGGCGTCGGCACCCTTCGCCCGCCAGCGACGCCGATGACCGACGGTGAGCTCGCACGCGCCATTGCCGAGTTCCTCAAGGAGCAGCCGTCCCCCAAATCCGTCGCGACGCTCGGCCGCCGGCTCGACCCCTCCTCCCCGCTTTGAACCGGGAATTTTTTTGGAAATTTCTTTTTTGGAAATTTCTTGGCGAGCGAGGAACATCTCTTTCGCGCGCACGTTGTGTCGACTTCGCGCAAGAGAGGCCGACATGCCCGTGTGGCTCGAAGTCCTGCTCAACCTGGCCGGCTATGCCGGTTTCGTCGCGCTCGCGAGCCGCGGTGCGTCGTGCCGCCACGCGGGCCCCGACGACCAGATCTACCGCGACGAGCGCTAGTTCGCGCGCGGCGCCTGGCCGGCGGTGCGCACCAGCCGGTCGGCCTTGACCGCGACGCGCGTGTCTTCGGCCTGCGGTCGCAGCGAAAAGCTGATCACCACGAAGGCGAGGCAAAACAGCGTGCCGACAACAGCGACGCGCCGGTAGGTGTGCCGGTCGCCTTGATAAAACGACGGTTCTGAAAAAGGCGTCATGACAAAGCGGTTCGTTCAAAGGTTCTTGGGTAAAGGTTCTTGGACAAAGGTTCTTGGACAAAGGTTCTTGGACAAAGCGGTTTGTTGGTTGCCGTTGCCAGACACTATCCCAACGCGCCGCAACTGCAACGCGACTTCGCTTTTAACCTAACCGATTAGCGTTATCGGCTTCGCCGCAAACTTTCGTTAGCAGGTTTGCGGAAGAGGCTCAGACCTCCGCGAGCCATTACAGCGTCGCGCGAAAGCCCGGGCAGTTATGGCAGTGCCACTGACCAGCTTTGTTCTAGCTTCGACTCCATTTCGTTCTCAAAGAACGAATCGGAATCGAAGAAATCGGCGCGGAGCAACTCCTAACAATTGGTGTGCAGCGCGCGATGCAGGCACGATTACATCACGATCACATGGCGTCAGCGAGGCATCACACCGGATGGCCGCGACAAGCACGGGCCGCATCGACATCGACAGGCGCAGCTTGTTCTGCATCCGACTCCATTTCGTTCTCAAAGAACGAATCGGAATCGATAAAACCAGCGCGGCGCGTTTGCTAACGATCGATGAAAGTATGGTCTGTCATTTCGCCGGCGGCAGGAATTTCGAGACGACCGCAAACACGATGACGATCTCGCGGCACGGCTCGCACCAGAAAGTGTTGGTCGACTTCGCCGTCATCGGCTTGGCGCATCGCGGGCATGTCATGCACGGCGAACGTTCACTGCAAACGCTGGTTCCTAAATGACCGGAGGCAAAGGTCCGAGGCCGCCACGCCTCGCCAGAGGACGGGCTTCCAACGGCAACGTCGCTGTCACTCCTGCAATCATGCCCCTTGGGCGCACGCAAGCGAGTCCGGCCCGTTCTAATTCGAACGCGCGCCGGCGATGTCCAGCGCCCTCCTCAACCGGTGACGCTGCTCAAGCTGCCGATCGCTTGGCGCTGTCCTTCTCGGCGAAGCATTCAAGGATCTGGATGCGGAGTTCTTCTGCGGCCGGGCCCCGGACCTTCCTGAGCTGATTCCAGAGCCGGATCACTTCGCGCTGTTTCTCGATGGTCATGAATCACCTCCACGACCCCAACTAGAACAAAATGGGAACGAATGTCCAGCGCGATGTTGAGAGACCCAGGCGAGCCGTCCAAGCGATTTCCGCGAGCTTCGCGTTGAACCTTCTGTGCACTGCAAAGACTCATGGAAGCTGGGGATTTCAGCGCCCAGTCAATATGGCAGCGCCGCCTGACGAACATATTCCGTCATCGCGGCGCTGTTGCTTTTTGGATTTTCAACTTTAACTTAGAAATACGGCTGGCGGCCAGGCGCTGAAATCCCATTGCCGTCAGCTGGAGAGCCCCGTGCGAAAGCACGGGGTTTTTCTCTTGCGATGCTCGCCGATTGGAACGCCGAGGCCGCGATCGAGTGCACGCTCGCCGCGACCGCTCGACACGCAGCTCTCTATCGTCGGATCAAACAGCGTCCTTAAACAGCGTCCTTGGCAACCTTCAGCGGCGATGCCTTGACCGACTTGCTGGCCGGCTTGGCCGCGAACTGCATCGGCTCTTTCGTGAACGGATTGACGCCCATGCGGGCTTCGGTCGCCGGCTTGTTCACCACCGACATTTTCGCAAAGCCGGGAATGACGAACTCACCGGACTCGTTCAGCTCCTTGTAGCCGACCGTCGCCATGTACTCGATGACCGACTTCACGTCGCTCTTTGCAACCTGCGTGCCCTCTGCAATCGCATCGATCAACTGGTTCTTGGTCATCTTCGCCATGTTCTGGAATCCTTTGAATGTGGTGCGCGAGAGCCGCGATGTGGCTCTGCCCGGGACGCGGTAAAACTACGCAGCAGGCTGCTGTTCATACCAACGGTCATGAAAGTCACCGGGCTTAGAACCTATTGAGGCCCAAAACGCAAGCAGCAGTTGGCCGTGAGTTCCGCACAATAACTCAGCCCGCATCACCCGAAGTCACGAAAGTCCAAGCAAAAATCGATGCGTTCGAAACAATCGCCGCAGCACGGATTTCCACAACTCAGGGCACGCGATCGCTCTTGCGCGATTCACCGATTGAAACCGGCTTGTTCAGAAAATACTCCCGGTTGCCGGTGGCCGCTTCCGCATATTGGTCGATCGCCACAATGATGGCCTGCACATGCGCATAGCACCACCCTTCCCGCGTGGCTTTGCGTCGAACGTCTTCCAGCGCTTTCAGGAAGGGCGAAAGCTCGGGCTCATCGTCGAACCAGCGCAGCGCTACCACTTGCGGCCTCCGAGCGCCTTGCCCTGGTTGTGATGCGGCTGGTTCTTCTTCAGGGCATCCCGTTGCGCACAGAGATCGTCGATCCTGGCCTGCATCCGGCTCAGCAATGCTTCGGCCGAGGCCGTGCCGATGCCCGCCCGTTGCAGCCCAAGGATCTCCTTGCGCTGGCGCCCAACCTGGATGCGCATCTGTTCGATCTCCCCCCTGATGAAGTCCAGGTCCGGCATGTTCAGCTCCCGTGACGTCCCCACCGAATTAGAACAAAAAGAGAACATAGAGGCAAGCCGCTAGGGCTAGGCGGAACCCGGGGCGTTGCAGACAAATTATGGATTCAGTGACGACAGGAAGAGCCGAACGACGAGCAAGGAAGACCTTTTGAGGCAGGCCGACAACGCCGAGCGGCACGCCGACCAGGCCGTCGATCCGGAGGTCAGGGACGCCCTGAGGAAAGCCGCCGAGGACTACCGGCGCGAGGCCGAACAGGAGGACTGACGCCCCGGCCCCGGCGCCATTCGGACGGCTGGGTAAGGTGATCGCATGTCAACATTCACGAGGGCTCGCCATGCCCATCGGACAAGAGGCGTCGCCCCAGAGCGCGCGGGCCCGCAGCAAGGGGTTCTCTTTTGGGAGCATTCCCTGCATAGTGCGGCATGGCTAAAACAAAAGTGACCTTCAAGACCGTCCGGCTTTCAGACAGCGACTGGAAGATTCTTGCGGACTACCCGGACGCCGAACAGCGCGAAATCACCGGCTTCGCCAGCAAGGCCGACGCCGACGACTGGATCAACGGCGACCGCAAGATCGCCTGGCTCCGCTCCCAGGGCTACGCCAAGTGACGGAGTAGTGACGCGCTAGTTTTGACGCGCTAGCTTTCGAGCGCATCGCGCTTCAGCCTCGCCCAGGCGGGCCTGGTCCCTGCTCCACTCCAAATCTTCTCATCACCGCCGGTGCTTTACAGGCCACGCTGCGCCGGGCTTTGACGTGGCCAGAACCGGTTGACGATCTGCAGCGTGCTCCATGACTGCCAGCACGCTGAGCAGCGTGATTGGCTTCACGGTATTCCCGCTGTTCTCAGGAGCCAAACCACCAGACCGTAAAGCCGATCACGATGAAGCTCAGGCCGACAATGGCGGTCGCGAATTCGACGGCATTTTCCAAACCGAAGAATCTGACAATGGCGGCGCCCGCGGCGCTGAGAAGCGTTTCCACGATCAGGCCAAGTAGGCTTTGAAGCATGGCGATTGGTCGCGCCCGCCTTCGCCGGGGTTCAACTGACGCGCCGAGCGCACCTGCACTTTGCCTGGCGAAGGCAATCCCCGTCGCATATGACATCCCGATCGGTCTTTTCCCGCCCAGGTGAGTTACCTCATCGTGAAACTTGTGGCCGGGCATGCGTTGTTGAGACTTCAGTAACCCAACGCCTCCAAGCTCTCCTTAGTATCGTTGCGTTGGAGTACCCCACAGTGCTGGATTTTGACGAGCTGCGTGAACTCGCAGCTGATGTTCGCGTGTTTGTCGACGTCGCCGAAGACAAGGCCGAGGCGCTCAGAGCTGTCATCGCGGCCTATGACGTGGTACTCGCGATCTTCCCGTCTGATGAGGGAATGGGCCTGCACGTCATCAAAGGCCGCGAGATCCTGGACAGAATCGCAAAATCACGAAGCCATGCGATCTACAGCCACACGGCCATTGCGGTTCCTGACCTGCAACATGCACAAGCGCTCAAGCTCCTGACGGCGCCGGTCGAGCAGCGGATTGCGGCGTAAGTGCAGGCGGGCGAGCCTGACGGCCTTCCACGCCTTGATCCAGTCGTGCAGGAGCTAGTCGTATACATCAAGCAGAAATCGTTCTGCTCAATCTGGCGGCTGGTACCGAAGCGCCCCGAGAAACATCACGGCCGCAAACACACCTATGAAGTAGGCGTTGGCTTCACGGGGCAGCGCAGTGTTTTGCGAGATGCGCCACACGCCGAGCGCCGTGCTTCCGCTAAGAATGGCGGCCAGCGTGCAAACGGCCTTTAAGCCGAGGCTCTGGGCGCGCCGAATGAATTCGTAGATTAGCCATCCAATCGTCAGCCCCAAACATCCCGTTCCAAGAGCCGTCCACACATCCAGGGCATCCCACCAAGCCTTCATAGCAATCTCCAGAATGAAAAATTCAGTGCGGTATACGATATTACGGCGCAAGATTCCCTCCTACCGAAAATCTCAACCTTTTCTGCGGAGGCCTTTATGGGCATTCACGACGCTCGCCCCTGTCCCGGCAATTCCGGTGACAGCAATTACGGTGACACAATTACGCAATTACGGTGACAGTGCACTCAACTCCTAACGACCGCATGAGTGAGTTAAGTGCACTGTCACCGTAATCCCGATGGGTGTCTGGCGCGATCCGTGATGCGGACGCAGCCATCAACCGAAGAAACGGGCGCGGTTCGAACACAGTAGCTGGAAGCGACCAACGAAAGATTTTGGCAGCTCGCGCTGCCAAAAAAATGCGCTCGGCATCTTGACGACCGGCCGGCTAATGGGTGTCACCGTAATTCATTGTTGATGTCGAACATGTCCAAATTCCCCAAACTCACGAAACACCATTACATCCCGTCCCAACGGGCCAGGAACGGCCGGTTTACGGGAATTTAGTCGACCGGATGGCCGAGAGCGCGTTGAGCCGCGCGGGACTGGGCTGCGCAGCACTTAGCTCAAAGCTTCAGGGCAGCGATAACGAGGCCGGTGACCGCGAAGACCGCGCTGAAACACCACTGCCAGTGCGTCAAGTAAAACTCCGCAATTGCGTGCGCTAGATTAGAACTCCAGTGACGTTCATAGTAATTCCCCACGACCGTAATTTGGCCGCGAGTACCAGCGGGAACGAACGTCCCTCTCCACCAATATCTCAGAGCAGCTTTCATGCGAATCTCCATGGCCTTCACCATGGCCATGGATACCTAGCAGTTTCTGAATGGTCAGGCTTTTGGCGGGGTTTTCCGGGTTATTCGCCCTATCCACAGCTAAGGGGATGCCCGAGTTATCCCATCTTATTCACAGCCGAACAGCTTGACAGGCCTAGATGAAAGCGCGGCAGCCTAAGCCCCAAGAGGTCTTGGATTTCCGACTGTCGAGCTTTTTTTGCCGGCCCTCCTGCCCCACTCCCGCTAGAGAACGTTGCGGCCAAAAGGCCGGAAATTTCATTATGTGCTCTCGAAAAGTAACAAACTGTTTCAGTCACAAACATACCGGAACTACTGCCCAATTCACGCCTCATTGCGAAATGAACTGGGGTGTCGGCATCAAAGAGGGCTTGCGCTCATGTCCGACAAATTTCTCATTGTTTTCTTTACTACCGTCGCGCTCACTCTCGTTTGCGGCTGCGCCGCCGCATCTGTTGTCGTTTTCGGGCATGACCCCGGCCCACCGATGATGACCGAGCTTTATAACACTGCACTCAAGCTGTTCACGGCTGGAGTCGGTGCGATCATCGGCTTGGTCGGCGGCTCGAAGCTCACATGATCAGCGGCGAGGCTACTCCTTCGGCTTGTAGAAAAATCCGAACCATCCGATCGCGAGAAAAACCGCGATGAGGATCCACTTGCCACCGTCTGTAGAAAGCACTTGCGCCACTCCCGAAAGGACAGCAGCGCCTATCCAGTAGATAGCGAAGCCGATTGCCAAGATTATCAACCAGACGCATCCAGACTGTTGTCGCCTTGTACCTCCGGTGATCAGCTCGTAGCACAGAAAACCGACAATACCGACACCGACGAGAGCAAGTAAGGCGACAAGCCAGTCGGGCATCTTCTCCCTCGTTTAAATTGGTTCACGCCCCATTATGGGCGAACACCTGACTCGCTTGGCAACCAAATACTCGGCAGGATCAGGCGAATGATGCTTCCAAGCTGCAAGCCCGGACGGCGTCAATTGAGTCCAGCACTGTCACCGTAATCCCAGTGCACAAATCGGGGATGCTAAGTCTGCTGGCCACTACAGCTCCAGAATTTCATGGAGCACCGCGACGACGTACAGCTTGATCCTTATGACGGCCTTTCGTTCTTTTGCCACATGGGTAGCAACTGAGGACATGTCGTACACCGATCGAGTGAGTGACCCGACCAACTCGTCAACGGTGGCCACTGTCTGCTCAGGAGCAGCCCCGGACGATTTGCTGAGACCGCGCGCAGATCGAATGAAGCGGACCTTTTGCTTCATCGTTGGTCCGTTTCTGCCAGGCTCCTGCTTGTAACTGTCCGCGCTTATCACGTCCTTGTCGGGCGCGAGGTGGTCAAGCGTCTCCCGCAGTGCCTCCCTCAATTCGAGGGCAGGCCCCCGGAATGAAATCCGGCGATCATCCCCTAAGTCCGCGAGAGCTTGCTGGTATGATAGCGCAGCGCCGGGTACGAGGTCCTTTAAAGTGGTGATGATCCTCTCGTCCTCGGCAGTAACGGCGAGTTCCGGCTTGAGAGATTTACCCCTGTCCTTCTCAAGGCGTGCCACCACATCGGGCGAGATATCGCGAATGGCCTTGAACGCTTTCTGGTATTTTGGTTTGGTGGTCGCCGCTTCAGACAGGCGGATGAGCGTTTCAAATACTTCGCTGAGGACTTGGACTTCCTCCTCCAGACCGGCGCCAATCAGGCCGAGTTGCAGATTTTGAAAGAACGTTTGGGCCAGGCTCCGAACTTCCTCCCGGAGAGGTGCAGACCGGATTTGTCCGCTGGCGACGTTAATCTTTCTTTGCGTCTTCTGAACCTCTGCAACAAGCGCCCGCCAATCGTCGACGGTGTCGCTCATCGCTTCGCTTTCTTTGTTGTCTTTTTGGCTGTCTTCCGTGGAGAGCCAGAAGCGCCCTCCCGCTTCGGAAGCTTGTGGGCCACGAGGTTATGCCCAACCGAATTCAGCTTGTACTGCCCGCGCTCCAGGGCGTTCAGGTAGCCGGCGTTCTTGGCATTCGTTAGTGTCATGTTCGCCGGGCCGGTAGGAAGCTCGAAGTCGGCCTGGATGAAGTACGGCTTGATGTCTTCGGATGTGATGAAGTCCCGCCGTTCGTCCGGAGGAGCAAGGTTGGCAAGGAAGAAAGCCATGACAGCGACCTTCTCGTTCAGGGTTTTCGGAGCTTTCTCGCTCGCAAAGGTCCGGATATCCATACCGCTTGAGGGCGTCACTGGCGGCGGCGCGGCATACGCTGGGGTCGCAGCTAGACTGCCAGCCGATTTTACCACGCTGATACCCATGCGCTTTAGAACAAACTCAAGCACATGCTCTCTCGCCTCCGCATCGAGCGGCGACAGGGCATCCATAACCTTGGTTATCGCCTCTACGACCTCATCCTCAGCCATGCGTATCCCCGGTCAAGAAAAAAGCCGAGACTCGATCCCGGCGCATGACCTAAAGTAGCAAGAATCGGCGATCATTCATAGAAATTTAGGAGGCCGTCTCTCTTTTTCGTAGGCGGCGTGACGATGTCCTCCATTTTGAACCACCTTATTACGTTGAGAGATTGGGTGACGGACGAAGTTAAGACTTTCAGAGACGACCCGCTATCCTATCTCAAATCCCTTGGTGGAATGGTGTGGCGTTTGATTGTCACGCGCCTTGGACTACTGACTCGTCGGAATGTGCAGAAACGCATCTTCTTCTCGTTTCTTGGCAGCACCACGAATACCGCTCTCCTAGCGCTTCTTGTGTTCGTCCTCGTGAAGCTGGACGTATCTGAAACGCTTACCGATTGGGCCGAGTCGCTTCAGCCGGCGACCATTCACGACGTTCATACCGTTGCGAATGCGGTACGCGCTTATGACGACTATGTGCAGCGGCGAGCTCGGTACGACATCAACGAGGACAGGAAGGAACGCGAGTTATTCGCCGATGTGGTTCGGGTAGCGTTCCCTATGAAGTGGGAAAGTGGCTTACAGACTTTGACCGTTGGTCAGACGAGGGACCTAAGCAACAATCTCCCCGTGTACCTTAACTTTAGATTTCGTGCCTTCAAAGGGCCTCCTACGTTGACGCCTATTTTGAAGAACTTGAATTTTGGCAGACCTGCCGACGCCTCAAGCTACATAACAGCCAAAACCGTCTCCTGCGACATTAGCGCCTGTCGGGTTGAGCTTCGGTGGAATCACGAGCCCGGGGGCTCACGCAACTACCTCCAGACCGATCGAGACGGAAGGCTTCCGCAAGTGCATTGGATTGCTACGGGCGAATATCCGGACGATGCGAAGAACGACCCGCCCCTTCCAACGGACCAAGAAAATGGCTCATCTCAATAAAGGGCTTTATCCAAGATACTCCGTCGCTTTTGGAACGGCCAAGGCGCTCGAACACAATGCTCCGCGATGGCCTGCCGTCATTTTCGACGCGATTCCGGATGGCGGAGGAGGTCCGCGTGTCTGGGTGTTGAAGGGCGTGGATGAAAACCGATTGCGCGTCTGCACCGACGGCGACGGCATTGCCTAGAAGACCCAGAAGCTCGCCAGCAAATCGCTCTCCAGCAGCCCAACCGGGCATCAGTCCGCAGCAGGTCTATTCATTCGCGCTCTCGCGATGCTTCGCCACCCGTTTCGCCCTCACGCACACGTGCACCCGCCC
>NZ_JAACFT010000059.1 GCF_029051685.1 Bradyrhizobium sp. CSA207
TGCGGATCGACGTCGTTGAGCTTTGCCGTCATGATCAGCGTCACCATGAGGGCGGCCCGGTCGGCACCACGTTCGGAGCCGGCGAACAGCCAGGACTTGCGGCCGAGGGCAAAGCCGCGCAGCGCGCTCCGCCGCATTGTTTGTCAGGCAGATCCGTCCGTCATCGACGAAGCGAGCGAACCGGTCCCAGCGGCGCAGCATGTAATCGATTGGCTTGGCGACTGCGGACGAGTTCGACAGCCGGGCGCGCTGCTCGCGCAGCCATGCTTCCAATGCCAACAAAAGCGGGGCGCTTTGTTCTTTACGCACCCGCAGCCGCTCTTCGGTCCTCTCCCCGTTGATGCCGCGCTCGATGTCGAACAAGGCGTCGATGCGCTTGACCGCCTCCAGGGCGATCGGCGAGATCGCCGCGGCGTCCTTGTCTCGCCTCGCATTGGCGGCGATGTCCGCCAGTTCAAAAAACTGCCGCCTGGCATGGGCCCAACAGAGTGCGGGCGTGACCGGTCCCTGCGCGCGCGAGGCGTCATACAGCTCGTTGTAGCCGCTATAGGCGTCGGCCTGCAGGATCCCGGAGAAGCTTTGGAGATGTCGTGTGGGATGCTCCTGCCGTCGATCGCGCGAGGCATAATAGAGCGCACCCGGCGGCGCCCGGCCGCCGAATGGCCGGTCGTCGCGGACATAGGTCCAGATATGGCCCTTGATTGTCTTGCCTTTGGCCAAGATCGGCACCCTGGTGTCATCGCCATGCAGCCGCTCGGCGGCCAGGACGTGACGCTCGATTAGCCGATAAAGCGGCTGCAGGGCCGCCGCACAGGCGCCGACCTGATCGGCCAGTGTCGACAGGCTCAGATCGATGCCCTCCCGGGCGTAGCGCTCGCTCTGCCGGTTCAAGGGCTGATGCTGGCCGAACTTCTCGAACAGGATCATGGCCAGGAGATTGGGCCCGGCAAAGCCGCGCGGCGTCACGTGGAAGGGCGCCGGCGGCTGGGTGATCGCCTCGCAGCGCCGGCACGAGAACTTCTCACGCACGGTCTGGATCACCTTCCACTGCCGGGGAACGACCTCCAGCGTCTCGGTGATATCTTCGCCCAGCTTTGATAGCTTCGATGAGCCGCAGCAGGGACAGTTCTCCGGTGCGGCGACTACGACACGCTCGCGCAGCAAATGATCTGGGAACGGTTTGCGCGACGGCCGCTTGCGCTGCAAGGACCTGACGGCCTGTGTCTGAGCCGCCGCCCTCTCAGACGCCAGTTCGTCCTCGGTTGCGGTTGCTTCCAACTCTTCAAGCTCAAGCTCCATCTGCTCCAGGAGCCGTGCCTTGCGCTCCGAGCGGCTGCCGTAAATCTGGCGGCGCAGCTTCTCGATCTCGAGCTTGAGGTAACTGATCAGTGCCTCCGCCGCCTTCGCGTTGGCAGCTTCCGCTTTGGCGCTTGCCGCAACCGCCTCAGCTTCCAGCCGCGCGGCCCGTTCGGCAAGGATCATCGCATGCGCGGCGGCAAGATCGGTGGGGAGCGATTCAGATGTGGTCACGACGGTGATGGAATCACATCCATCAGGATCCGCAAGCTCAAAGCCTCATCCGACCGATGTCGGCCGCCACGTCTCTTGTGGGTGCCGCCAGTCGATCCCGGACAAGAGATAACCGAGCTGTGCCGATGAGATCGTCACCACACCGTCAGCCGGGCTCGGCCAGATGAAGCGCCCCCGCTCCAGGCGTTTTGTGAACAGGCAGGCGCCCTGACCATCATGCCAGATCACCTTCAAGAGATTGCCGCGACGGCCGCGAAAGCAAAACAGGTGGCCGCCCAGCGGATCGCGATGCAAGATCTCCTGGACCTGCCAAGATCTCCTGGACCTGCAGTGCCAGCGACGGAAAGCCCTTCCGCATGTCGGTATGGCCGGTCGCGAGCCATACCCGCACCCCGGCCGGCAACGGGATCATCGTGGCCGTCCATCGGTCAGCGCGGCCACGACTGCGCTCAGCGTCGCCGCGTCAACCGCGCCCGTGATCCGCATCCGAGCCCCGGCCGCGAACTCAATCTCGATCGCACCACAGCTTCCGGAGGGCGCCGTCAACGGTTGCCGGTCGGGCGCAATGGAGACTGCCGCAAAACCGACGTCGTCACCCCGCCGCGTCAGCGGCTCAGGCCCACAAGCGATGACGCCTGTGCGGACCTGCCGGCGCCAAGCCGTAACCAGATTGCGGTGAACATCATGTCGTCGAGCAACCTCGACAACACTGGTCCCAGGCGCCAGACTTTCCTCCACGATCCGAAGCTTCTCGGCAGTCGTCCACCGCCGTCGCCTCTCTGGACCGGATAGAACCGTAACCGTCGTCACGTTTGCTCATTTGCTTGCAAATCAATGAGCAAATCATCTCACGCTCGAACACGATCCGAGAAGACGGTCCCCACCGGAGGCTTACCCCCCGTCACGGGGTGTGAACGCTTGACAGGCATTTCGTTCCGCCCTGCAACCGGCGGGACCGAAAATTGCGGCGTTTACCCTACCCCCGTGAAGCTTCTCCCGGGATAGCTTCGCGGCGGGCGTCGGTAGGTCGGGGAGATGCGTGAGGGCGCAGCCGCCGACTGCGTTGCGCCCCCTTCGCTTTAGGCATGTTCGACGTAATAGCTGTTGTGGTGCTTGCCCTTGTACGCCTCGATGCGCTTCAGCATCTTCGGATCGGCGCGGTTGAGCACAGCGCCCAGCACCTTCTTCTGAAGGACTTCCGATCCGGAAATGGACTCCTGGAGCGCACTTCGCGTCGTCTGGCCCCATTCGATCACATACACCATCGCATCGATGAGGTGGCTGGCTGCCTTGGAGTCCGCGACCGGCATGACCGGAGCAAGATCGATCACGATGTATTCGTAGTGCTCCCGCAAGACCGCGAGCAGGCCTCCCATGGCCTTCGACGACATGACGTCCGCCGAGTTGACCATGCGAGCGGCGACGATCGAGGGCAGGAAATCGAGGCCCGTCTCCGTGCTTCGTTGCACGTGGTAGCCGAGCGAGTTCGGGTCATTAAGCGCCTCGACCAGGCCAGTCTTAGCGTTGGGCGCGAGTTCCCGCGTCAGCGAGCGCGTATGCAGATCGCCGTCGATCAGGACGGTGCGGTGCCCCGTCATTGCGATCAACTGCGCGAAATTGGCGGCCACCGTCGTCTTTCCCTCCTTCGGCAGCGACGACACGATGCCGATCACCTTGATCTCTCGGGTCAGCCGCGCGACATCGATCGATACCTTGATGTTGCGCAATATTTCCGCAAAGCGCGAGAATGGATGGTCGATGACGTAACGCGACAGCCCTGTGGGGGCGGACTTTCCGGCTGATGCAAGCAGTGTGCGCGTCTTCCTGGCCGCACGCGCCGGGCGAACGTCCGGAAGAACGCCGAGACATTTCACGCCGAGCTCCTCCTCGACTTCTCCCGGCGTCCGCAGGACGTCGCTCAGTAGCTCGCGGGCAAACGCCGCTCCGAAGCCAAGGCAAAGCCCTCCCACCAGGCCGCCGATCAGAGCTAGCACCGCGCGCGGAGAACTCTTGTGATCGGGCTTCGTTGCAGTGCTGATGAGGCGAGCCTCGCTAAGCGGGAAGCTCTGGTTTTGAGTGGCATTCTGCAGTTTTTCGAGGAAGTTATTGTAGAGATGGCGATAAGTGTCGGCCGCGCTCTCAAGGTCGCGCAGCTTGACCTCAGCTTGGCCAGTATGGCCCGCCTGCGCGACGAGTTCCTTTACATTTTTCTCGAGGGAGGCCTCCCGGCTCTTAGCGATCTCATAATCGCTACGATAGGCGTCGCTGATGCGGCGAACCTCGTCGGCGATGTTCTTACGCAGCTCGTCCATCTTGTTGCCAATATTGACCACGGCCTGATGGGCCTTTCCGTAGCGCTTCGACCAATCGGCATATTGGGCCTGCAGATCGAGATATTGCGCGCGCAGGCGAGTGATCACCGTGTTGTTGAGCGCGTCAGTGACTGTTGGTTGGGCCAGATCCTGGTCGGTAAACGCTTCAATCCGGTCTAGGCGGGCCTTCGCTTCAGCCGTGGCGGTCCTGGCCTGAACGAGCTGGGTGTTGAGATCCGAGAGCTGCTGCTCGGACATCAAGCCGCGGCTGGTTCCGACGATGTTATGCTCCGCCTTGAAGCTCTGGACCGCCCTGTCACTGGCGGAGGCTTGCTCGCTGAGTTCGGCGCTGCGCTGCTGGAGCCACTCGGTCGCCCGCTTCGTCGACTGGTACTTGGCCTCGAGCGCACCGACGATGTAGGCATCCGCTATCGCATTTGCGATTTTTACAGCCTTGTCCGGACTCTGTGAGCGATAGCTGAGCGAGAGCACATACGTAGTCAGCACGCGTTCGACCCGAAGATTCTTTTGCACGAGCTGGACCGCCGCATGTTCAATCCGTTCCTGCGAGGCCGGCTCACCGGAGTCGAACAGAGACATGACCTTGCCAAGGATGATCGCCACCAATCCGGGATTGGAGCCGTTGAATTCAGGGTCCTCCGTCAGTCGCAAGCGACGAACGATGAAGAGAATCAGGTCGTCCGAGTTGATGACCTCGACCTGGCTGTCAACGAATCCGGTATCGATGAGTGCAGTGTTGGTCCCGCTGTCCTTGTCAAGGACCTGCGTCTGCCTTGTATCCATCATGATGCGGGCGTTCGCCGTATACATGGGCTTTGCCAACATCAGATAGATCAACACCAGCAGCATGGAGGCGGCAACCGCCGCGACGATCAGGGGCCACTGCCGGCGCAGCACATCGGCTACGCGATCGAAATTCAGGACCGCGCCACCAAATTCGATGGCGAATCGATGCCCAGACTGGAATTGTTCTCTTGGCTGATACATTTGATAATTCATTGCCTTGACGATGACGGTTATCGGGGGACAGGAATTGGCTTAAAGGGGTCAGCGAGCTGCGTCTTCCACTCCCCCGACAAGAGACCGCTGCTGCGGTTCGGCTGCTTTTGGGTCTTGTCGGCAGCCGTGGACTGGGGCGATTGGTCCTCCCCGGCCGCCGAATAGCCTGCAAGCATTGAGAGATCGCCGGTTCGCTGCATAAAGTCTTTGATCTTGCGCGCGGCATCGCGCTTCGTTGTGGTGCACCGTGCTTCGGCGAGCCGGAGTGCCGCGCCGATCGCTGATCGATCCGACGAGGTTGCTTCCGAGATCAGCGTTTGCACGGAAGGCAACACCGAGGGATCGGTGGCGATATAGGTGGCAAGCAGGTATTTCAACCTGTCCTTGTCGTTGCGTACCCGCTCCAGCAGCGACGACGGCGACTTGGTGAACGTATCCAGGTCGACCTGGCTTGCGCGATCTGAGAACTCGACGCATTGGGCGTGACTGGGATGGACATTCAAGCCGGCCAGGGCCGCCCCAATCAAAATGGCCGGCAACCATCTATGCTTCGCGCCGACGTACCGGCGATAACGTTTTGACTTCCCGCTCATCCGTGTCCCTTCGCGGTTGCGTACAAAAAGCGTGATTGGTTGCACCCCTCAGACTGTCAAGCAACTGTGTCAATTTTTGTGCGGCGCAACAGCGCGCCTGCAAATCAGCAAAATTTCTGCAAACCTACAAATCAGCAAAATTTCTGCAAAGAAGTCGGTATGCCCGGGCATGCTCCTTCGTTGTGCAGAGTTAGTCTACGTTTGCCCGCAACCGCGCCATGCCACTGCTCGGGATTGTTGCAAACAAGAGGACACGGTTGTGCCGATGAGACAAACCCCGTTCAATAACTTGAGATCGAAGTTGTTCCGGCTTTGTGTAAGCGTACTTGAAAAATGGTCTTCCTGTGAACTCGCATCGCAACAACGCCGGATTTTGCGCAAACTTTGCTCGCAAAAACTCGCGAGCATTGAGCTGGCGGGCTCATTACGCGAGCCGCCGCGCATCATGATTGACGAGTAGGTCCCAAGAGTAAGCTTATGTTTTCCTCGCTTAGCGCGAATGCGCGCGGACAAAATCGAAAAAGTTGTGAGCGATGAAATTGCCGCTAGCTGTCATGCATCCACAACGGCACTGCACCCGTGAAGATTGAAAAGCTCATGCGAACTGTTACACAGTGCTGCAACGCAACAGTGCCGGGAATGTCGATGTGACGGAGTTGGTTCATCGTGAGAAAGCCCATGTCCTGCCGCTTGACAGCATCCGGGGTATCGCCGCCACGTCCGTGGTGATCCATCATCTTCTGCTGATGCCGACGTTTCTCACGGCGTTCCCGCACAACGCGTGGATCAATTGGTCGTTCTTTCGAAGTGCGTGGCTTCTGGTCGATCTGTTTTTTGTTCTTAGCGGCATCGTGATGTCGCTCAGCTACGTTCAGGGAGACTTTGGGCGGTTCTCGCTACGCGAGTTCATGGTCAGGCGACTCGCGCGGGTCTACCCGCTTCATATTGTGATGTTATTGGCGGGCCTCCTGTTCCGTCTTTTGCGCATCGGTCTTGTCGTGGCCGGTCTCGTAGTGGCCGTGCCGGCGA
Source organism: Bradyrhizobium sp. CSA207 (assembly GCF_029051685.1). Classification (GTDB taxonomy): domain Bacteria; phylum Pseudomonadota; class Alphaproteobacteria; order Rhizobiales; family Xanthobacteraceae; genus Bradyrhizobium. Next base: position 6,485 of record NZ_JAACFT010000059.1, read on the forward strand.
CGTTCGAGGTGAACAACGGCTACTCATTCTTCCTCAATCTCCTCCTGCTGCATTCGATGGGGTTCATCGACTATTTGAGTTGGAACGCGCCGAGCTGGAGCATCAGCGTGGAGTTCTACACCTATCTGGCGTTCGGCGTGGTCGTGTTGCTGGCCCAGCGCTTGGGTTCGCTTCGGTATCTCTACCTGGGCGCCGCGCTGCTTGCGGGCGGAAGCTTGTTCGTCATCATGTTCGTGTTGGACAAGCCGAGCCTCGGGCTCCAGACTGACTTCGGAATCCTGCGCTGCTTTGTGAGCTTTTTCCTCGGTGTCCTCACGGTGAGGGTGGTCGAACGCCTGCCGCGCAATATAGATGCCGCCATGCAGGGTGCGATCCAGCTTGTTGCCATGGCTGCAAGCATTGTTCTGGTTTCGCTGGTTGAGGCCTATCCCGCTATAAGTTTCCTTGCGCCCGTGACATTTGCGGTCTTCCTCGGAAGTTTGCTGGCATTTCCGAACGCCGTATTGGTGCCGCGCATGCTGGTTGCCAGGCCGCTGGTGTGGCTCGGACGCCGCTCCTATTCCGTATACATGGTGCACGCGCTTGTGGTGCTGTTCGCCGAGTACTTCGTGCGCGCGCTCGGGCATCGGCCGATTGCCGCACTCGATGCGATCTGTGTTGGGTTACCCGCCACGTTGAATCTGCTCCTGTCGCTCGCGGCAGTGCTGGCCGTTTCGCACTTCACCTATCTTTATGTTGAGATTCCCGGCGGCAAGCTGTTCCGCAATGTCCTGAGGAGCCGCCCGAGATTCTCCGCATCGCCCGCGCCGTCGGCGCGGCCGACGAATTGAGCCTGCTATGAGCGAGTTGGCCCACCAGCGCCCGCAAGTCACGCCCATCAGCCTCAACATCGAAGCGATCGCGCTTGGAGTCTATCTGGTTCGCGACGCTTTCGGCGGCGTGATTCGCTACTACACCAGCATCCTTCATGTGGACGCCTTGTGGTACGTCCCGGACGGGATCGCGCTTCTGTGCTTCGTCCAGTTCATTGCGTATTGCATCATCCGTAACCGCAGCAGCCTGGCTCTTCTGGTGCTGTTGCAAGTGATGCTCTCGCTGGTCCTCGGCTACATCATGCTCGGCACCGGTAACGCGGCCATGTCATCATTCAAGATGATGCTGCCGATTTTCGTCGGCTTCTGCTTCTGCGATTCAAGCCTCGGTTCCTACCGCAAGCTGCTGTCGGTCGTTGCTGCGACCTTTTATCTCTCGGTGATCGGCGTCTTCCTGACCAAATTTTACCTTATGCCGTGGGTCGGGTTCAAATACGAATCCTTCGGCGCGGTGCGCGAAGCGGGCCGACTGTGGTGGGCCTATGGTGGGGATGACCAGCGTCTGATGGGTTTCGCGGCCGACAACACGATGGCCGCCTTCTTCATCCTGGTGTCGTTCACGATCACATCGATCCGCAAGAGCACAACCTGGTGCATTCTGTTCGGTGCGATCGCCATCTATGCCATCCGATTGACCACCAGCAAGACAACCATGATCGTTCTGGTGCTGTACCTGCTGCTATTGGTCTTCGTGCGCATGCTGCCGGAGCGATCTCGCTTTCCTGCAATTCGCACCATCGCTTTGTGGTCGTTCGCTGCGATCCTGGTTCCGTTCTTCATGATCGTCGTCGCGTCGGGCACTGTTGCAGTTCCGCACTCCACGATGTTCAGCATTATCGACCGAATCAATAACAGCTGGCAGTTGCCATTTGTCTATCTGAGCCAGCTCATGCCGATCGGCCTGATCACGGGATGTGGCGCGGGATGTTTTAATTACCCGCAAAAGTTGTTCTCGCCACTCGCGTCGTTTTGGGTGCCTGTCGATAATTTCTACATCGGAACGTACCTGATGTTCGGCCTGCCATTCGTAGCCTTCATGGTCATGGTGTTTCGATCCACCTTCGCGGCGACCGACGTCTACAAGCTGACGCTGATTTTTGTGGTCAACCTGTTCACGATTACCGTCTTGAACTACGGCCCGGCGTCCGGCCTTCTGATCATCGCATTGAGCTTCAGCTCAGTGTTCTCCCAGCGGTTAGCCGGCGCGCGGGCCGCCAATGCCGTCGCAACGGTCCGACCTCGTCAAGTTCCCGCTCTCGGCGTCGGGGGCGCGCTCGACACTTTCGGCGGAGATAGGCCGAGGCCGGCGTAATGGGCGTGAACGGGTGAAGAACTCAATGCATAGACGTCTCGCATTCATCGATACGTTGCGCGGCATCGCCGTGTTGGCGGTGCTGTTCCAGCACGCGCTCGAGGTAATCGTGCAGAACCACCCGACCGGCGGATACTACTGGGCATTTCACGACGCGATCGGGTACTACATCAACTTCGGACGGTTCGGCGTCGTCCTGTTCTTTTTCGTCAGCGGGTTCGTTATTCCATTCAGCTTCCCCGAAAGCTCCGCGCCGGTGCGGGATTTTGCCACCAGCCGGTTCTTCCGGCTCTACCCGGCGTACTGGACATCGATCCTGATCGGACTGGCCACCACGCTGGTGCTGGAGTTCAGGACTTACCCGCTGTCGCAGATCGTCGCGAACGTGACGATGTTGCAGACATTCGTGAATGTTCCAAACCTCTGGGTATTCTACTGGACGCTTGCCATCGAGCTGCTCTTTTACTTCGGGTGCACCGTTCTCTTTGCGATGGGGCTGTTGAACCGGCGCTTCACCGCCGTCGCGATCGTCATTACGGCGGCACTGATTGGTATCATCGCGCCACTGATGACCGAGAGCAGGACGGTGTCGTCGGTGATGGAGGTCGGTTTGAACCTGTCGGCGATGTTTTTAGGCAAGATCATTCGCGACACGGTGATCGGGGGGAAGCTGCGATGGGCTCATGTGGCTGTCTGCACGCTGTTCTACGCGATCTTTGCCGTCACGCTGGCGGATAAGCGGTTCGGCGGCGTCTATCAGGAGAACTTCTTCTACAGCTATTCGATCGGGTCGGCCTACGTCTGCGCCGCTCTGGTGTTCATTGCCTTCGCCGCGTTCGGCGAGAGGATGGCTTGGCGCTTCATGGCTTTCGTCGGCGTGATCAGCTATTCAGTTTATCTGGTGTCGCCGTTCGTGATCGTCTGGATCCACCGTTTCGTTGGCGTCGGTGACGGACCGCTTGAATGGTCGCTGTTCGTCTTGGTGATCGTCGTGCTGTCGCTGTTCGTGAGCTGGTTGACGTACACCTTCATCGAGAAACCCAGCATCTCCTTTGGTCACCGGTTCCGGTCGGAGCGCAGGCCGCCCGTTGGCCTCGAACCCGTACTCAGCCAGGGTGCGGCGGAATGAAGGCGTTCATCGGCCGGCCGAACGCCGGATATGACGGATCGTTTGTACCGTCCGTCCAGGGGCTGCGCGGCATAGCGGCGCTCAGCGTGTTGATGGATCATTTCTACGACATGCCGAAGGGCGGCGTGTACGACATTCCGAATCCGGGCTTCCTGCCGCCAATCTGGCCATGGTTGCAGTCGGTCATCAACGTCGGTGGGCATGGGGTCGAGCTGTTCTTCATCATCAGCGGGTTCTTGATTCCGGCGAGTCTCGTGCGGCATGGATCGGTGCCGCGGTTCTTCTTTGATCGCGTGCTGCGCATCATGCCAGTCTTCGTCGTGCTGCACCTCGCGCTGTTCGTGATCGGACCGATCCTCGGCTACAAGTTCTTTCGCGGAATCGATCTTGGCAGTTATCTCGCGATATCTACGGCCAACCTTTTCTTTCTGCAGGACGTGGTAGGCTTGCCCATCGCCCAGCAGAATGCCTGGACGCTGACCTATGAGTGGGCGTTCTATATCTGGTTCGCGCTCACGTTCATCGCGCTCCGGCTTGGCGGCCGGGTGATGGCCGCGCCCGTGGTTCTGCTTGGGATCGCCTGTGTAATGCACTGGCCGATAACTGCGTTCTTTTGCATCGGCATGCTGTTCAGCGCCACCGGCTTTCGCATTCATATTCCGGGCGCCGCCGGTGTCGCCGCGGGTGGAATCTGCGGCGTCGCCATGTATGCGAGCCTGGTTCTGTTTCATCCGTTTGTGGGTCTCATTCCCGGCATCCTGCTGTTCGCGATGGTGCTGGCACCGGGCTCCGGTATCGCCAACGCGCTCAGCCTGCCGGCCCTGCAATATGTCGGGAAGATCAGTTACAGCCTCTACCTCGTGCATCCTTTTGTGCTGTTCCCGTTGCAGATGAGCGGGCTGAAGCTCGTCGCCATCGGCGTCGATCGGTGGCTGCTTTGGGCCGCATTCATTGTGCTGGGCCTGGTCATGTCGCTGGCGGCAAGCGCAATCAGCTATGAGCTGATCGAGGTGAGGCTGAGGCGGCTGATGGATGGCGCTTTGCGTAGCCTGTTCTTCCGCCCCCTCAGCAAGATGGAGCAGTCCATCTAGCCATGAGGCATGTGGCATCCTGCTCGCTCAGACGCCCGCACCAGTGAGACGGCGATAGCTCGCGAACAAATCGTCGGCAATGTGATCCCAGTTCAACGATCCGGCCGCTGTTTCCCTTGCACCATCGGTCAAGCTCGCGGCCAGTGATCGCGAGGTGAGAACGCGTTCAAGCGCATCCGCCAGCGCCGTGGCGTCTCCCGGCGGCACCAGGAGGCCGTTGATACCATCGGTGACGACGTCGGGAATGCCGCCCGTGGCGCTCGCGACAACGGGACGCCGGTTGCCGAAGGCGGATGCCAGCACGCCGCTCTGGCTGGCGTCCTTGTAAGGCAGGGCGATGATCTCGGCCGATTGGAAAAGAGCGCTAGTATCGGCGGCGGAAATATAGGCGTCGATGGCTTCGATCGTTGGCACTCCGGCCATGCGCGGACCGAGCCGAGTCATCTCCGGCCCACGGCCGGCGACGATGGCGTGATGGGGCACGCCTCGTTTTGCCAGCATATCGATCGCATCCAGAAAAACATCGAGCCCCTTATAGGCCCACATGCGCCCGAAGAAGAGTATTCGGCCCTTCATCGATTGGACTGGAACGGCGTCGGCAGGTGGCACCATCAGCACCCCGTGCATAGAGGAGGTGACATCTCCCTTGTAGTCCGGCGATGCACGTCGGAAGTCCGAAATGCAGCTTTGGCCATGGACCGTGACGTGCGTCGCCGAAGCGCGCATCCGTTCCCGCAGTCCTTCCTCACTGGAATTCGTGCCGGACCCGCCCTCGGAGTGGGGAATTGCATCATGGACCGTCAGGACACGCGGCAGGCTCGTCAACCGAATCAGCTCCATCAGGCCTGCAGTGAAGTATTCCGGACATTCATGGCAATGGACAACGTCCGGACGGAACGTGAGGACGTCGAGAAATGACGTTGGAAGCCCGATTGCGCCGAAGCGGCGCAGACTAAGGTCCCGAACGCGTGCGTCGAATGGGGCCGATGGCGGAATCCAGGACAGGTTCCATTGCTGGTTGGCATCCTTGCGATTGAGCACCAGGCGGACGTCGCAGTGCCTCGCCAGTGCGGCGGCCAACCGATACGAATATTCAGCGAAGTGCGGGGCGTAGATCGCGACCCGGAAGCGCTTGGCCATGTCAGCTCTTTCCGCTCCAGAGATCGACCGGGAAGGCGTCCATCAAGGCTTGATGATTGAAGCTAGCGGGCGCGGTGCCGCCCATTTCCCGGCCTTCTTCAATGCTGGAGGCAAACTCAACATCGAACCGGCCGGTGCCTTCATAATAGTCACGGTACTTGAACTCGGATTCAGCATCGGTAAGCCGCACGTAACGAGCCGGTATGCCGAATGCCTCGGCGACGATAATGCCATGCAGTGAGCTCGCCAGCACCAGTTCTGCTGCGAGGATCGCTTCAATGCGCCGATTCCACGAACCCAGCGGGGTGACTACATCGGCGGATCTGTGATCGACCAGGCTCAGATCATGCAGGTTGGGCACGAAAACCCAGGGGCGCATTGGACGACGCTGAAAGCGGCCTGGAAACAGCTGCGGAAGCAGCAGCGCGGGGTCGCCGAACACATCCGGAACAGCGAGGCCCCGGCGCCGCAGGATTTCCTGCGTGCGCGGGCCGCGCACCGCGCGAACGTCCAGATGATCGACCCTTCGATTGAGATCGTCCTGGCCGGGACGACCATTCAACCCGCTGCCCCAGATGACGTCGCCATTCCGCGCATAATGCAGGATCGACCCGATCGCGAGCATTCGCCTTGCGTGAGGGACTTCGTCTGCGAGAGTATAACCGGAGCGCCGCAGGCATTGATCGACGACGACGAGTGAGAGATGGTCGCCGAAATTGACCGTTCCATTGTCCGGCCGCCAGAAAAAGAGTTCCACGTGAGGGTAGGGCAGTTGATCAATAAAATCGCAACCGACCTCGTTGATCAGTCGTCGAAAATTGCCTCGAAAATTCATATGGCCTCGGATTGTCGCTGCGATCTTGCCGTAGTGTCATCTTAAAAGCGGCGACTGTTGGACCGTCGCAGCCGATTGTTCGCCGGCGACCGTCTGCGTATCCCGAGATTGTGACAGGCTCCCAATTGCGCCACGAGACATCCTTCAAGCAGCGCTCGATCGTTTCGGGTGTGATCTGGTCCACAATCGACGCCGCGGTGGGACAAGGGCTCACGCTCGCCATTTATGTCATCATGGCGCGGCTGTTGTCGCCGCAGATCCTTGGCATCGTGGCGACGGGGGCCCTGGCGCTTGATTTTTGCCGTGCCGTCCTGATCGAGAGCATTGCGATCGCGGTCCAGGCGCGCGCGCAACCGAAAGACGAAGACTACAACGCCTCGTTTTGGCTGATCGCCGGCTTCTCGCTTCTTGCGGCCTTGCTGTTGTTCGTCTCGAGCAACACGATCGAGCGATTTTCCGGTCTGGAGGATCTCTCCGTGGTCCTGAAGGGCTTTTGCATCGTGGTCGCGGTGCAGGGACTATCCCGGACCCACGAGGCTTGGCTCACGCGCAATCAACTCTTTCGTTCGCTCGCCGTCCGCTCTTTGCTTTCGATCTCGATCGGTGGCATGGTCGGCATCGCTCTGGCGAGCCAGGGCTACGGCGTGCTCGCGCTGGTCGGGCAACTGGTCACGACATCACTCATCTCGCTGGTGAGCCTGTGGACCCTGACGCCCTGGCGTCCCGGCCTTCGCTTCAGCCGGCAGACGGTCATGGAACTTATCAGCTACGGCCGCTACGTGGCGCTGACGGGAGTGACGAACTTCGCCAACGCCAATTCCGACCTGATCTTCGTCACCTGGTACACGGGCGCAGCTGGCGCCGGCTTCTATAGCCTCGCCAAGCGCCTGGTCAACGCCGTAAGCACGGTGATCGGCAATGCCTTGAACCGAGTGTTCTTCGCGACCATTGCCGGCCTGCAGGATGACCGCGAAGCGTCGCGCACGACCCTGCTTGATTTTGTGATGTATACATCGCTGCTGACGGCGCCGATCTTCGCCGGCCTTGCGGCACTGGCACCGGATGTCATGGAGGCCTTTTTCGGCACCAAATGGCTGAATTCGGCTCACTTGTTGTCGATCATGTCGGTCACGGGATTCTTGACCACTATCGGCCTCTATAATCATTCGGTCATCCTGGCGTTTGGCAAGCCGCATTGGCAGACTTGGCTGACGTTGATCTACGCGCTCTCGAACATCGCGATTTTCATCGTCGCCGCGCCCTTCGGGTTGATCGCGATCGCGGTTGGCTACGTTGTGCGTGCCCTGATGCTGTATCCGCTGTCCGCAGGTGCTTCACTGCGCATCCTCTCGCTTGGCGTCGGGCGATACGCCCAGGCACTTGTGCCCGCGTTCACGGGCTCGGCGATCATGGCCGCCGCGGTGGTCGGAACCTCGTTCGCGTTACCAGCGATGTCACCATGGCTGCGCCTTGGCTTGCTGGTATTGCTTGGCGCCGTCGTCTATGCGGCCCTCGTGCTCGTCGTGGCCCGGTCCGCAGTGCTGCAGATATGGCACGAGGTATTGAGCCGGATACGACCGTCGGAGCCTAAGCCGGCGACTCCACCTAAGGATTAGTGCGAAGGCCTAGCCCGCGTTTGCAGGCTGCCCGGATTCGCCGAGATTCAGGGGCTCGGCGATGGCAGCACGCGATGGCTTGGAATCCCCCGGGGCGAGCCGGTTGATCAATTTCCGCGCCGGATTCTCGATGTAGCTGTAGGTGATGTCGGCGACAATCGTGAGAACGATGCAGCAGACCAGCGCAAAGATCGGAAAGAGGCCCGGTTGCAGCCCGAGATAAGTCCACGCCGGCTTGAACAGGAGAATGAGCAGCAACTCGTGGATCATATAGATCGCGTAGGACGTGTTGCCGAGCCGGCCGAGCCAGGCCGAGCCCGGAAACCGCGCGAATGCACTCTCGCCAACGGCGGTGACGAGGATCGCCAGCGAAAACAGGACAATCGCAAGATCAGGCTTGGCATAAGCGTTCAGGATCAGCACCGAGATCGCAAAGAGCGCGATCCCTGCAATGGCAACCGGTTTCTTGCGGTAATCGCCCGACAGCCTGAACAGGACCGTGAGCAGGATGCCGTTCAGGAAGCTCGGCAAGGCGCGCAGCATGCCATAGTCGAAATTGGCGCCGTACATCTGCGAGCGATCTTGCCAGATCGGCAGATGGCCATGGGCAAGGATGCCGTAGCAGACGGCCACGATCATCGCCAGCACGAGCGGGGACACGCTGCCGGCCAGGAGCATGAGCAACGGGAACAGCAGGTAGCAGAACAACTCGGCGCTGATTGACCAGGCGGGCGAATTGAAGCTCAGATGGTCAGTGACGCCCCAAGCCTGCACGAGGAAAGCGTTGTAGATGAAATCCGGCAGACCCGCGTGCGAGGTCGGACCGGAGATCCCCACGCAGGCGAGAGCCAAAAATGCGAGCAGCGTCAGGACATGCAGGGGATAGATCCGTGCGATCCGCCGAACCAGGAAGCGCACGTAAGACCGGATACCCGTCGACGTCGAAGGATACGAATACGAGATCACGAAGCCGGACAGGATGAAGAACATGTCGACGAACAGGCCGTAAGAGCCGTTCCAGACCGGCGAGATGCCCTTGTCGATGTTCTTCAGATGAAAAACGAATACGCCGAGCGCAGCGACGAACCGGTAGAAATCGAGAACGACAAAGCGTCTTGGCTCGCGGATTTCCATATTGGCGTCGGTTCCTTGCGTGGCGTTTTGCCCTTCTAGCGGGGAATTGTGACGCAAGTTCGCAAGGTGCGCACGTAAACGTCAGGTAAATCACCACGAAATGGACCGCGGTCGGAGTTACCGTGGCGCTGGTCAGCAGCGAGTGAAAGCTTGTCGTGCTGCTCGTGCCTCTCGAGGAGGCATGAGCCTAATCATTGGCCAGTGACCGGGACCCGCCAGTGCGCGGTCCGGTCCCATACAACGTTGATGCGGGCACGCGACCTTCGGCCTCAGACGAACATGAAATCGTGACTCGTCAAGCTGGCGGCGTTGACGTTCTTCAGCGTGATCGTATCGTTTGCCGAAAGCGTCACGACGGCGTTCGCGCCGGATTGCGAGATCTGCAGGTGGCTATAGTCCGGGGCGAGCAGCTTCAAGATCTCGATCGTGTCGTGATTCGCGACGTCGCCGGCATGGAAGTTGACGATCTGATCCTGACCATGATCGTAAACAATCGTGGTCGAGCCGGGCGCCGATGAGAACAGGTCATTGCTGTTGCCGCCCTGGATGGTTACCCCCGCGGCCACCGCGGTGACGTTGTGGGTGCCGTCCGCCTTGGTATCGTCGAAGAACTGGAGCGCATTGGCTGCATTGTAGTTCTCGTGCTGCGTCGTGCCGAACTGTCCGTTGAAGTTGAACAAGAAGACGTCCTTTGATCCGTCGACATTGTTTGCAACTTCCTGCGTCTTGGTGCCGGCGCTGTCGTAGATGTCGGTGAGCTTGCTGCCGTCGTCGTTGATGACCTGGGTGTAGTCCAGCGTGCCATCGGCGTGGGTCCGCGTGATGGATTCGATGTGCCCGGCCGCATCGAGGTGCTGGTGCTGGGTGGTGTAGGTCTGCCCGGCGATGTTGTAGCTCCAATTGTCCGAGGTGCCATCCGCATTGGTGATGTAGGCCGCGGTCTTCACGCCGTTGGTGTAGACCGTCGTGGAGCTGTAACCGTCGCTTTTTGTTGTCACCTCGCTGGTGAGAGAGCCCGTGGCATCGTACCAGTCTGACGTCTTGGTGCCGTCGGTGCTCTGGGTCAACGTGAACGCCAGGCTGTCGTCCGCGTGGGTCCGCACGATATTTGTGAGGAAGCCCGTCGTATCGTAGCTGTCATGCTCGGTCGTGTAGTTCTGGCCGACAACATGGTAGAGGAAAGTGTCCCTTGAACCGTCGGCGTGATAGTCGGTCTCGGTCATTTTGACGCCGCTGGCGCTGTAGTTGCTGACCACGCTGCTGCCGTCGCTATTGACGATTAGCGTATAGTCGAGCGTGCCGTCGGCATGCATGCGATCGGCTTCCGTGACCTTGCCGGATGCGTCGAGATGTTGATGCTGGGTCGTGTAGGTCTGGCCCACGATGTTGTAGCTGTAATTGTCGTGGCTCTGGTCGGGATTGGTGATGTAGGCCGCGGTCTTCACGCCGTTGCTGTAAACCGTCGTGGAGTTGTAGCCGTCCGCCTTCTGCACGACTTCGCTCGTGAGAATGCCCGTCGCGTCGTACCAGTCGGTGGTCTTGGTGCCGTCGCTGCTCTGCACCAGCTTGAAGGCGAGACTGCCGTCGGCGTGACGGCGCACCAGCGTGGTCAGGAAGCCTGTCGAGTCATAGATGTCGTGTTCGGTCGTGTAGCTCTGGCCGGTGACGTTATAGAGCCAGACATCCTTGCTGCCGTCGGCGTGATAGTCCGTCTCCTTCGTCTTGGTACCCGCCGCATCATAGTTGGTAATGACGCTGCTGCCGTCGCTGTTGATGACCTGGGTATAATCGAGCGTTCCGTCGGCGTGCTTGCGCGTCACCGCCGTCACCTTGCCGGAGGGGTCGACATGCTGGATCAGGGTGACGTAGCTCTGGCCGGTGACGCCGTAGCTGTAATTATCCTGACTGCCGTCGGCGTTATGGACATAGGCCTTGGTCTTCAGGCCGTTGCTATAGAGCGTAGTCGAGTTGAAGCCGTCAGCCTTTTGCACGACTTCGCTGGTGAGATTGCCAGTGGCATCATACCAGTCGGTGGTCTTGGTCCCGTCCTGCGTCTGGACCAGCTTGAACGCGAGGCTGCCGTCCGCATGGCGGCGCACCAGCGTCGTGAGGAAACCGGTCGTGTCGTAGATGTCGTGTTCGGTCGTATAGCTCTGACCTGTGATGTTGTAGGTCCAAACGTCCTTGCTGTGATCGGCGTGATAATCGGTCTCGACGAGCTTGGCGCCCGCGGCGTTGTAGCTGGTGATGATGCTGCTGCCGTCGCTGTTGAAGACCTGGGTCGAGTCGAGCGTTCCGTCCGCATGGGTTCGGGTGACCGACGTGACCTTACCGGTCGTATCGAGGTGCTGGACCTGGGTGGTGTAGCTCCGACCGGTGATGTTGTAGGTGTAATTGTCCTGGGTGTGGTCGGCATTCAGAACGTAGGCCGCGGTTTTCACACCATTGGTGTAGATGGTCGTGGAATAAGACCCGGTCGGCTTCTGCACCACCTCGCTGAGAAGCGTTCCGGCGGTGTTATACGTGTCGGTGGTCCGGGTGCCGTCGGTGGCGAGATGAATAAAGGTCGTCTTGATGCCCGCGGTGTAGCCGATTGCGTCCTTGGAGCCGTCGGAATAGGCGATGGTGGTCGAGATCGGAAGCCCGCTGCTGTTCAGCCCGGTGTTGGAGGTCGAGAGCAGCTTGCCCGTCGCATCGTAGGTCAGCGTGCTGGTCCAGGTCGGCGCCGAATTCGTCACCGAGAACGAATAGCCGCCCTGGATCTTGGACAGCGCGCTGCCGTAATGCGAAATCATATAGTTCATCGTCGCCTTCGAAGCGACGGGCAGGACATGCGAGTCGGTCAGCGTGATGGTCTGCAGCGCCGTCGACGTGCTCAGGTCGGACAGTTGCGGCACGATCTCGGCAGCCGTACCGCTGACACTGGTCCGGGTATCCGGCGGAACGGGGGTAGTCGCAGGCGCGTCGATCTCGATGACCAGCGGGTGATCGCTGACCGGAATCGTAATCGTGCTGACGTCGGTGTAGCTGGCGATCGCCGACGTTCCCGTCAACGTATCGTAAACCTTTACAGAATGATGCACGCCGCCGAGATTTACGGTGACGCTCTGGGTCGGATTGGATATCTCGGCGTCGGCCGCATCGTTCCAGAGCTTCGGCTCGGCCCAAACGACAAGCTCGTAGGCGCCATTGCTCTTGCCGAGCACCATGCTGTTGCCCGAGGCCGGCATGTTGCTCAGAGTGTAGTTCAATGGATCAGTCGGCTGCAGGCCGCCCTTGCCGTCATCAGCCAGAATGCTCGTCAGGTTGTGAATTGCAGTCGCGGCGAGCTTCGGGGTTCCATCGGAGTTGAACAGGCCGAAGTTGGCTTCGGGATTGATGTTGCTCGCGGACGAGTCGCGGTCGAACATTTCGTAGAGATAGGTCGCACTCACGCCAGCCTTGTAGGCATCAACCAGGGTATTCAAGATCGACTTGGCCTGCACCGTTTCGTCAACGCCGAGATATTGGGAGTTGGCTTGGGTGGTGTAGCCGGTCTCCGTAATCACGACGGGCTTTCCCGGTGCCGCGGTAGAGACGGCGCTCAATGTGGCAGCAAGTGAGCTGCCGGTCGTGAGGCTGGTGCTGACATAGGCATGCGCATTGGCGAAATCGACCGAGCCCGACATGTCGCCGAGCTGGCTGTAGCCCTGGGGATCGTTGTAGGCGAGCGACAGATTGAAGACGGGAATGCTGGAAAGCGCAGCGTCTCCTTTGACCGCCTGATAGAGCGCGCTCTGGAACTGGGCCGCGGCGCTGAGGCTCGAGCTGCCATTGTAGCTGAAGGGCTGGTGATTGGCCTCGTTGAGCCCCTCGATGGCGCTGATCGTGCCTGGATGGCTCGCCATGAACTTCTCAAGCGACACGATATACTTCTGAAGGCTGGCAGTGCCCTGCTGGGGCAGGGCGGATGACACCAGGAAATCGAACTTGTAGCCGGCAGCAGCCAGCCCCTCAACGACCGGTTGCGCGGCCGGGCTGGTTCCCATCGCGTCGCGGAGACGGGTGACGCCGAGATACTTCAGGTCATCGACCATCAACGCGAGGTTATTGTAGTCGGTCCACCCGAAGCCGGCATGCGTGTTGACGCCGATGGAGTTGATGAAGCCACTTGCGGAGAGGACGTTTTGATCTGACGACATTTCACACTCGAATTTCTGCGCGAGCGAAATTACTCGCAGGGATTAGCGTTCAACCTTCTCGATCGAGTGTGAATTTCAGATAAAAATCGGAGCTACAAATCGAAAGCGAACATCAGTTCCTCGAGGGAACAGGCCAGCTCTGATTCAGCAGAATAATGATGTCATGCCCATGCAGCATGACGCGAAGAAGGCGCTTTCAAGAATTCCATGGTTTTCACTGCTGAATGTATGCGCACGTCACGCGATCAAACCGCGTTTAACTTGAGCGCGGATGCCTTACGAGCCCGCATGTCCCCGATTTTCATCGGTCCGACTCATGCATCAGACCGTTCGAAAGCTTGATGGCCTTGCAGATGCCGTTTCTGAAGGCGAGCAAGCCACGCAATATTATCGTGCTGGTTGTGATTGCCCAACTAGTTTGCAGCAGTGGCTTCTATGCCGGAGAAGGAAGTAGGCGCTCGGTTCCTTCGCCGGAACCGGGTCGCTTGCGCTAACCTTGCGCTAACAATGAGCGGAGCGTTAGCTGCGCCCTTGAGTCCTATGCGAGGATCTCTTCGACCGAACCGTTGGGCAGATCAGCCGCGGCGGGCCAACATGAGAAAGTTTCCGTTCCAGCCAATCACAGCCGTGACGATCGCGGCGACGATGATCTTTCCCGCGAGCCATGCCGCCGGCTCCGTCGGCACGCGACTTAATGATCCGATCAGGATGGCGGCCGCGAGCGCCTGAATGACCAGTGGCCGGCGCGGGAAGGCCTTGAACCTGAGGGTAGGACCAAGCGCAGCCAAAATCGCTGCGAGCGTGGCGATCGAGGCACAGGCGACTGCTCCTTGCGGCGACAGCCCGGCCCAGACCGCGACCAGGGAGAAGGCTGCAACCATCGCAAGCTGGCCGGCAGCGACGACGACGAGCCTAGTCGCGAGCTTTTCGAGGTGGGGGACAACCGCGATCGTCGCCTGCAGGTGGGTATGGAGGAAATAGAAAGCAGCCACTGTCGGCGCTGTTGCCAGGAATCCGTCGAGGCTTTCCTGCGGGACCAGAATCCGGGCCGCGTCTGGAATGAAGGCGACGAGCCCGCCAAGCAGCACGAGGGTTGTGCAAATCATGAACTCGAACATACGTCGCGTCGATTGAATCGACGTCGCCGCGCTCCCGTGTTCGAAGTCGTTGACCACGTCAGGATAGCTCACGGTGTGGATCGCTGCGTTGAGGACCCAGAAGGGACGTTGCAGCAAGTCGAGCGCAATCGAAAATCCTGCGCCGGCTCCCGTTGCGCCCAATCGACCGATGACGATGATGCGGAGCAGCACCGGCACGGACAGATGGATGACGGAGGCGCCGGCCGCAAGCATGCCGTAACGAGAGAAGTCCTTCCAGTCCGCCAGCATTGTTCGCCGCGACACGCGATCCAACGGCGTGCGATACGCAACTAGGCCGGCAAGCAGGCCAAGCAGGTGACCCAACGCAATGCCGAGCATCGTCGCTTCGGCTGTCCCTGAAATCGTTCCGCCCGAGACGGCCCCGCCCAAAAGGGCCGTTGCACGCAAGGCGAGGAGAAAGGAGGCGGTACCCAGCCGGTTCGATAGCCGTACCGACAAAAAATAGAGATCCGTCAAGCCCTGAAGAACGGCCACGCTCAGGCCGAAGGCGACGAGACGTGGCGTGAGGCCGCTCATCATGGAGGCGCAGCTCCCGATTGCGACCAGCACGCCGGCACTCAGGAGGCCCGCTGCAAAGAGTGACGATCTTAGTCGATCCGCCTCGCCCTCTTTGGCAGCCGCAAGGAAACGCAGCCCGGCGAGCTGCAGCCACTCGAACATCAGCACGCACAGCAACTGGCTCGAGGCCATTGCAAGGGAAAAATTGGTGTAGTCAGCGGCGGGCAACAAGTGGCTGATCACGAAGATCAGGATGATCGCTGCTGCGCTTTGATAGACGTAGCCGGCGATCGCGAAGAGACGTGTCATCTCGGAATTAAGCTACTCTTTGCGACGGCAGGGCCTTGTGGCGCCTCGGCCTTTGCCGCGCGCACGGACGACATCCGTTGCTCGCGCAGTTGTTCATACAGGTTCTTGTACGACGACAATACGTCGGAAAAGATCCACTTGTTCGTGTCCGCAATAAGCCGTCGGCTGATCTCGTCGATCTTGTGCGGATCCGCAGCGATCTCGAGCATGCTCTTGGCCAGAGATTGTGGATCGGCTTCGGTCAGCCAGCCCGTTACGCCATGCTCGATGGCCTCCGGCATGCCGCCAAAGTACGTCCCGAGCAGCGGTCTGCCGGCCGCCTTGGCATCCGCGACGACGAGCGGGCCAGGATCATGCCAGATGGATGGAGCGACCACGACGTCAACTTGCTTGTAGAATTCGTCGGGCGACACAAATCCCATGAACTCGACCCGGGCATGCGGCGCCAATGTTCTCAGGCGTTGCTGTTCCTGATCGCTCAAGCGGCCGGCGATCATCATCCGGATCCGACCAGGTGGCAGCATGGCAAGCGCTCGCATGAGATTGTCGATGCCCTTCTCCTCGGTGAGCCGTCCGATAAAGCCGAACGTCACTTCCGTCGTGCAGACAGGGCGGGGATAGGGCGAGCGCGGCGGCTCGGTGGAAGCATTGCGGATGACAGTGCGGATCGGCGTCTCGGCAAACATTCCCATATCGGTATGAATCGAAAGGACTCGCTCGCTGACGCCGACCACGGCACTGAGCCAGTGCGTGGCGCGCTTGCGGTGGTAGGTCAAGATCCCACAGCTCGTACAAGTGCGCTCGCAAGAGTGCCCTTTGTCGAAGCGCGAGCAGCGCGGACACGTCAAATAGTAATCGTGAAGCGTATGAAGGACCGGAACCCCAAGTTTGGCAGCGACCCGCCAGATCGCAGTGGTCAGGCCCGACAGATTATTGGAATGCAGGACGTCCGGCTTGAAAGAGCGGATGCGCTCCGCGATCAGGGGGGCCTCGATCTGCCAATCGTCAATCGTATGCCAGATGCTTCGTTTTATGAAGTTCTTCTGCTCCGTGAACGGCGGATAAACGTTTTGTACCGGCGCGGAATAGACATCGATACCGTTGCATAGCTCACGCGCCTGCCCGGGCGCGGATGCGGCGCGTATCACCTCGACCTCGTCGCCGCGCTGGACCAGGCCCTCGGCAAACCTTCGTGCGAAGATCTCTGCCCCGCCGACGATCTTCGGTGCCTGCGGCGTCGGATAAAGTGTGGACGTCAAAAGGATCTTCATCGCCTCAACCTCATTTTGCCGACCCGGTTTACCGTGCCGGCCGTATATCCAGTGCGGGAATGGTGTCGTGATTGGCAGAAATCAGGACCGGGGTGCTCGAAATCGGCAGCCAGATCCCGGAGGCCGGCCTTGCGGTTGCATCGCAGGGTGCCGCGAAAGTCGCGCCCGGCAAATCGCTTCTGAGCCGGACCTCGTAGCGTCGATCCGGATCCTCGGACCAGACCGCGACTTTGCCGCCGGTAGTCGAGGACGCGGCGACCGATACGACGCCACTGGCGAGGCTTCTTCGTTCTGCGCTTAGGCTGGAGCGGATGAACGCCCAGGCGCCCCGTGCCGCGCAGGCGACGGGTTTGGGTGAATTGTCGAAACCGTAGAGCCCGAAATTGTCCTCCAACTCGGCTGGATTCCGGCCACTGTTCTTAAGTTCATAGATCCACATCCCCTTGAGCCAGCGCGCCGCAGTCGAAGCCCACAAGATGAGCTGCGCCGTGTTGTCGGCTTGGGCCTGCTCGCTGACTCCGCATTTGTTCGCCGCCGTGGTCCAGCCCGTCTCGGTTACGTAAATGGGGAAGTCAGGATTGCCGCTCGCTTGGCCGACGAGGCGATGAAACGCCGTGAGCCGGTCGATAATCTCGGTCGAAGTGCGCTTCGCCGGCGCCATGCAGAAGTTGTAAAGATGAATTGAGGCGCCGTCGGCGTATTGAAGGATACCGGTTCGCAGCATCTTCTCCGTCCACGTCCAACCGGGATCGTCGCCGATCGCGCCGACGACGAAGGGCGCATTCGGCGCCGCCTGCTTGACCGCCGGTTGTGTCGCCTTGGCGAGTGCCAGGTAGTTGTCCGCCGAGAATGCAGCGTCTTTCTTCGCTGCCAGGTTCCACTCGTTCCAGAGTTCAAAGATCGGCTGCTGCGGCGCTACCGATCGCGCTGCCGCTGCCGCGTAGTCCGCGAACCGCTGCCGGGCTTCGTCGGTCGTCGGCGGCGACGAGTTTGGAACGAGATGGTGTCCGAATGCGAGGATGAGGAGCGGACGTGCAACGCCGGACTGAACCTGCGCGTCGAGCCTGCTCAACCGCTGGGTGAAGCCCATCCGGCGGCCGGGCAGTTCGAAATCAGACCAGGGAAAATCGTCGCGGAACGCGTTGAAGCCCAATTGCTTGATCTGACCGACGTTCACGGAAGGCACGTAGCCTCGCGAACTCACCGGACCTCCCAGTCCCTGATGGGTGCCGATACCCAACAGGAATCTGTGCTCGAGCGGCTGGGCCTGTTGAGCGCGTGCGGGGATAGACAGATAAACTGACGCGATGAGGCTCGCGATGCAGAGAAGCCCGTTGCGGCTCAAGGTGCGGTGGCCTGCCATCGTCTAGATCATACTCGTAATCAATTCTCGCGTGTCGCGGCCCACTTCAAAAGGGCTTCGAGAGATCCGATTGCAGTTCCACCTTCTGCTCGACTCTGGTCTTGTCGTCGTCCAGGAGCTCGACATAGACCTGCTGCAATTGGCGGTGTGTGTTCTGGACGTCATAAAACTGTTTGAATCGATCGTAGCCGCGCTCACCCAAGACCTTGAGATCCAGATCGAGCATTCGTCGGAAACCGTCGATGAGGGGTTGGACCGCGACAGGTTCGCAAAGCACGCCGGTGACACCATCGACGACGATTTCAGGCAGCGCTCCGCTGTGGAAGGCCAGGATGGGCTTGGCTGCGCGCATTGCTTCCAGGGCAACGAGGCCGAAGGCTTCCCATCGTGACGGGATAACAACGAGATCGGCCGCCTCCAGATGAGTCTCGATTTGCTGACGATCCAGCCAGCCTAGCAGCGAGACATTGGCGGGAACCGCGGCGCCGTCGAACTTGCTGACCACGGAGGCGCCAACAATGCGAACATCCAGGACGTCTTCGAGCGATCGGGCGGCTTCGATGAGGAGGTCGAAGCCCTTTTGCCGGTCCAGGCGGCCGATGAACAGTACCTTGGCCTTCTTTGAAGTCCAATCTGCCGCAGCGCCGTGCGGCAACGGGCGGCTCCTCGAGATGCCATTGTGCACCAGGGTAAGACGCTCAGCCGGAATTCCCGCGCGCACCGCTTCATTGAATTCATCGCTGGAAATGCAGATGATGCGATCCGACGTGCGGGCCAGAAGATTTTCTGCGGCTTTTGTCGCCAGATGGCTCAGGCGGCCGCTCTCTCGCGAGAATGCCCAGCCATGGGGGCAATAGACGACGCGAGGACCGTCAGAGCGAGCTGCCATCGCGGGACGGAGCACGAGCCCGGCAAACGACGAATGGAGATGCATGACGTCCGGCTTGAAGGCATCGAGCGCCTGCATGCTCGCGCGCAACATCTGAAATAGTCCGGAAATGCTGCGGCCCGATCTGTCGAACGTCGTGATCTGGCTGTCATCGATTCCAGCGAGGTCGTGGCGATGATCCGATGGCACGACATAATGCACATTCTCCGCACCGAAGCTCGCTTGTTGCTGCGGATGCAACTCATTCAGATAGCTCGCTATCCCACCCCGGATCGTTTCCGCGACATGCAGCACTTTGACCGCCTGCCTTGCGGAAGATTGGGTTGGGGAGATCGACATGGTGCATCCATCCTTAGCTGAGCATCAACGGATGCGATCACAATCCATCCAATCCGTAGCGAGATTTAGGCAGCGATGTGGTGTTGTTGGGCCAAGGTCCGTCAAGCTCGTGCTCTTCGATGCCGAACGCGGTGCCGAACGCGCGAATGGAACTTGTTGTAAGCCGAGCCGCTGTCGGCGCTGTGGCCAAGAAGGGCCGCGCGTAAAATTTGGGCGCGCCTGGTCAAACCGGCGGCGCTCGCCATGTGCGGCACTACGCGAGAAACTCCAGCAGCGCTCGCGCAGATTTCTGCCACGAGTATAATGCGAGGCGATCTTGTTGCATTCTGCGCTCCTGATCAGAGATTGCGCCAGCTGCCAACCTTTGAAGCATTAGCTGTTTCAGTGCTCGGGCATCGGTGGCGCAAAAATATGCAGCTGCTTCGCCGCACGTTTCCATCACCGCATCAGCCGTCGAGGCTATGACAGGGCAGCCGAAGATCATGGCTTCAAGTGGCGGTACACCAAAGCCCTCGTAAAGAGAGGGAAAGACAAACGCCAAGGCGTGCGCATAGAGAGCTGCAATCTCGCCGTCCGTCAGGCGTCCGGCCAAAAGCAGGCCCGACTCGCTCTCGCCTAGATTATCCTGAAATACCTTGCTGTTATCGCCGCCAACGATGACCAGCGGAATGTCTTTTCGTTCGAGCAGCCGTGCGGCCTCGATTGCAACGGTGAGATTCTTGTTCTTGGTCTTGGAGCCAACAAAAAGAAAATATTTGCTCGTCTGAAGCCCCAGTCGGTCGAGAATGCCAGGATCAGGCACTGTTGATGCGAAATGCTCTGCGCTGTTCGGGAATATCGGGATGTCCGTTTTCGACAGGCCAAGCGTTGCAGCCAGCTCGCTGCGAGAAAAGACCGATACAGTCCCGATCCGAGCCCGGCGTGCAAGCAGGCGGTCCATCGTTCGATGAACGGCTAAGTAGCGCCAACTGAAGAAGTCGGGTCGGCGGAAGACCTGTGCGTCATGGATGACGACGATATGATCACGATGAAAAACAGGCCCGGAGTTGGCTAGACTGATCAAGCGACCGCCAGCGGCGGCGCGCGCAAGTTCAATTTGATCCCAAGCATGTCCACTCAATCGTCCAATTTTGCGTACCTTGATCCGGGTGAGATTGAGCACTTCGCTTGTCTCGCCTGGCACGAGCAATTGCCACTCGGCTGCTCTGAGCGAGGCAGGCGATTGGTCGGATGCCAGCAGGGAATCGATTGCCTTGACCATTTCGGCGGCATAACGCTGAACGCCGGTCAGCTTTTGCGAGAGAAAGCGGCCATTGATGAAGAGTTTCAATTCTATGCCGTTCTGGTTTGTCAATGCGACAAAGCGCGATTGTGATTGCACTAATCAGGCCAACGTATGTGCACGGAACCAAGCAGCCTGAAGGCACGGAATTATGACGACATGAGTAGCTGTCGCGGTGTTTGTTTGTCCGGCCCCCAGGGCCGCACCCAGCCGGGCTGTTGAACGAGTTGCTAGGGCAGACGGATGGCCGGCTCATGGAAGTGTGTCTGATGTTTGGTCGGTAGGCTGAAGCGCAGCTAGCGATCTTGCATATACGCCCGCTTTGCTGCGCCACTGGGTGAGGTCGACATCCGTGCTGCGAACTGTGTAGCTTGTTGCGACGGTGCTATTCAGCTAACGCGGAACCCTTGCCTCCGCCTGTGCAGTCTGGCATTGCCATATATTAGAACGAAACAACACGGAGTTTAGTTTGGCCCCCGTGGTGGTCACTCGCGCTGCGGGCTTCATCAGCATACATGTCTGTGAGCGGTTGCTTGCGCGCGGGGAACGAGTTGTCGGCATCGACGCTTTGACTCCCTACTATGATCCGGCCCTAAAACGCGCGCTTGCCTCGAAACGCTCAAACATGGCGGCTTTATATTCTACGAGATTGATCTCGCAGACTTTGCTCGGTGACGCGTGCCTTTGATAAGGTCTTGCCTGATCGCGTTGCTCACCTCGCAATATCACCGCGTATAAACCCCTCTCATGAGTAGCTCACACGTGTCCCAAAAGATTATCCCCCTGATCATGTGCGGCGGTGCCGGCACGCGGCTGTGGCCGGCTTCGCGCGAGGTGCGCCCCAAGCAGTTCCTGCCGCTGTTCGGCGCGCGCTCGACCTTCCAGGACACGCTGCTGCGCGTCTCGGAGGCGTCGCTGTTCGACCGGCCGATCGTCATCACCAATGCGTCCTACCGTTTCATGGTGCTGGAGCAGCTGGCCGAGATCGGCATCGAGG
>NZ_JAACFT010000005.1 GCF_029051685.1 Bradyrhizobium sp. CSA207
ATTGTATACATTTTGCAAATCCGTCGCCTGCCGCCTTGCAGATCCGTTGCCCGCATGTTGGGCCCCTTCCCCTCGTGAGGAGAACGATGATGCGGGCAAGCACGGCGCTCACTTGCACGCCTGCTTGCGCCCTGTGAGGGGGCTGATGCGTTCGGTGCCGACCTTGCATGCCGGC
This sequence comes from Bradyrhizobium sp. CSA207, assembly GCF_029051685.1. Classification (GTDB taxonomy): domain Bacteria; phylum Pseudomonadota; class Alphaproteobacteria; order Rhizobiales; family Xanthobacteraceae; genus Bradyrhizobium. The sequence goes on from NZ_JAACFT010000005.1 coordinate 176, forward strand.
GCGCCGTCGCGACGGGGTGCGGGCGTGGTCGGCGATGCGGCGTCCACCCGTGCGGCCGGGGGCGTGTGTGCCGGCCGTGTCGTGTCCGCTGCAAGCGGGGACGCCGCCACGGATGCCCCTATCAGGGCGTAGGCAGCGACGCGGGCTTTGTGTCCGTGCACGGGGCCAGTTTAGCTGGCAAAGATGTATGCAGCAGCAGGGCTGCTACTTATCAAGCCATTGGTGAAGTAATCGGTGCTTCACGGCGTTGCAGGAAAGACACCGCTTCACCGGCCTTGGACGCGGCCGTAAAGATAGCGCGCTTGTCGGCCTTCAGCACGTTCAGCCAGTGCGCAAGGTACTGCGCATGATCAGCACGCGGCTCAACAGCAATCCCGAGTTCTGCGCAAAGGAATGCAGCGCCCAGCTCGGCGACCAGTTCTTCCATTGCATAGGCTTCCGTACCAAAGCGCCCGGACAGGTCGCGGTCACAGCGATGAGGCAGGGCGGTCCAGTGGGTCAGCTCGTGCAGCAGGGTGGAGTAGTAGGCCTCGCTCGGCGTCGAGCTCGCCGATCCGGTGAAGGCTTCTCGCGGCGGCATGTGGATCTCGTCCAGCTTGGGTATGAAGCAGGCGCGGTTGCCGCTATGAACGATCTTCGCTTCGGTACGGGCAATGAAGCCATCGACGTCTTGCAGCTCTTGAACTGGAGTAGCAACCGGACCCTCGTTCAGGCCATCGACCTGGTCGGCATTGAAGACGGGCGTCGCCCGCGCAAACAGACGGCTCTTACGTTCGTCCCCGCCTTCCTCAGTCGACCTCGATCTCCTTGTAGAAAACCACATAGGAAGCCTTCTGGCCCTTGCGGACGCTGGCCCCCTTCTCCGTCCACTGTCGGTAGGTGCCCCACAGGTGCGAGCCGTAGCCGTTCACCTGGGCCTCAACCCAAAGGCCGAGAACATTCACGCCGCGGTACTTGTTTCCGGAGGCAATATTGACGGGATGGCGTCCCCCGCTGCCACGGTGCCACGGCATCTGCCATTGTCCTGTACCGGCCTCGATCGCCGCTACGATGCGGTCGGTCAAGTGCTGGTGAATATCGAAGCGTTCCTTGCTCATCTCGTCTCTCCTTGTTTGCGGCCACCGGCCGTGCCGGCGACCGGAGAGACGCGGAGAGACGGACGCCGCACACCGAGAGGTGCGCGCCTGCGCGAGGGCTTGACCCTTGCGGCGGACGGACATCCGCGTCAGGTCAGCCGATGAGCATGGCTGGAGGGACGTGAAGGAGAGACGGGCAGAGGAGGCGGAGTTCCTGCTGAGAGGAGGGCTCACTTGGCGCGGATGAGATCGCGTCGACGGCGACGGCCTGGCAGCATAGCAAACCAATAAGTCACACTGGTTCGACCGTTCTGAAGGAGCGGGGATGCCTGCGTGTCAGTGAAGCGCATAATATCTTTATCCATAAGGAGATATGCGGATGCGTTACTCGCCCCGTTTGCAGGCTGCGGCACTGACCGCCAGTGCCCTGGTTCCCTGTTCCTTCTCCTTCGCCCAGGCTGATATTCCCCTTGAGCGGGTGGCCCAGGACCCCCATGACGACTTGCGGGGGGCCAACGAGGCTTATCTTCGTCAGGTGGCCGCCAACTGCACCGGCAACGTCCAGGACGAGGCTTCCAAGCTTTGTCCGCAGAGTTGCATGATTGCGGTGCCTAATACTTCCCTGCCTGCCGGCGACAGTTGCGACCCGCGCACCTGGCGTTGCGCCTGGCCACAACAGGCGGTCGGCGAGACCCAGGCCTGCCCTTCCGGCTGGACCGGCACTTACAGCCAGGACCATTACTTCGACGTGCAGAGTTGCGGCACCACCATGGGCGACACCGGACAGGTGAAGCTGCTGAGCGTCAACTGCTCCCGCGACCGCCCCGAGGGCCGCACCGATGCCTGCCCCAATGTGGCCGGCGGCGGCTGGGTCGGCGGCGGTGCCACCTACTCCCGCACCCACCACGAGGTGCTGGTGGCTCCGCTTGGCACCACGGTCTCCGCTTCTTCCATTCCCTGGACCGTTTCCGAGACCTCCGTCACCGACTGGAGTTTGGTGGGCAATGTGAATTGCACGCGTGATATCAAGCGCGACACATATGATAGCTGCCTGAGCGGCGCTAGTTGTTACAAAGATACTGTAAGCAGTAACGGCGCCATTATGGCCAACACTTGCGGCATGCCGGCCAGCCCGAAAAAAAGTTCCAGCATGGTGGGACACCAGCACCTTGCGAGTGACCTGACTACTGTGGTGACCGACAGCTATGATGCAGCCACCCAAACTTTGAACGAGTGCGTTTGTCCTGACGGTTCGGCAATGCCTGCCGATGGTCAGTGCACCAAACCTTGCCCTGACGGCGGCACCCGCCCTTATAACGGATACTGCCGCCCAGACCTTTGCTGGGGCCAGAGGTTTAGTGGCGATATAGCTTACTATGGCTGCTTGGAGTGCACCAATCTCTACCCCTCATGGCAAGTTATAGAATCGGGCGGTGGCTATTGCGGGAATGACGGAACTGACGGTGATGGTGGCGGCGGCAGCTCTGGCGGTGAAGGAGATGCGGGCGGTGACGACAGCCCGGTGACCATCGATATGGATAATGACGGTTTCAATGTCATTTCGAAAGATGCCAGCACCGCCACCTTCGACTTTACCCCCGGCAAGCGCGTAAAGACCGCCTGGGTTAGCCCCAAGGACCCGCTGCTGGCGATGGACTACAACGGCAACGGCACCATTGACGGCAGCCTGGAAGTGTTTGGTAACGTAGACACCACCAACGGTTTTGAAGCGCTGCGCGTAGCCGAGGACACCAACCACGACAACGTGATTGATGCCAAGGACAAGAACTGGAAGAAGCTGGTGGCCTGGTTCGACCTCAACGGCGACGGCGTTGGACAACCGAATGAGTTGAAGAGTTTGGATAGCCTTGGGGTTGCCGCCATTCCGCTTACCTACAGCGACAGCACCGAGCACACCAAGGATGCTTTCTTCCCCTTCACCGCCAAGGTGCTGATGAAGGATGGGTCTACGCGTCCGGCTAGCGATATCTTCCTGCTCGATAGCGCCGTTAAGGCTTTGTATGGAACCGCCGGCAACGATGTGCTGGTTTACAAGAAGCAGTTCCTGCTGGTGGACGGCCAGGATGGCAGCGACACCTTGAGGGTTGAGGGTGCGGATAACCTGATACTGGGCGGCACCGAGTTCCTGCTGCGCAATGTTGAGGTTATTGACCTGAAGAACAAGATTGCCAACCATGTGGACATTGACATGGTGCGCCTGCTGGAGAACAGCCGCAGCAGGCTTGACCTGACTATTGAAGGTGACAAGGCTGACAGCGTGACCGTTAAGAATGCTGCCGCGTTCACCAAGACCAAGGTTGCCGGCTACACCGTGCTTACCGACAAGGTTGGCAACAGGCTGCGCATCGGAAGAGCGATACAGCTCAAGTAGGCTGAAGCGCCACCCGCCAAGAATAACAATGAAAGAATAAAATCATGCGGGTCTTCATACTGAGTACAGTGATCGCGGCATTGCCCGTCCAGTATGGGACGAAGCTTGAATTTTGCAAGTGGGATCGGCAACACCTCCCCCGTGGACCCGCAAATCCGGCTCGTTGGCCGCCTTTCTGAAAATAGACTTACGGCTCACAAATCACCGGGGCGGACACCCACCAGGATTACGCCCGCACCAATTGCTTGCTTCCGACCCGCTCCAGCCGCGCGCCTTGGCGCCGGATACGCAGTCATCGTAGGTGCACGTGCCAGCCTGCTTGGGCTGCGGTTTCGAGGGCTTTTGCTGGCCCATAGCCGGACCTGAGATCACAACGGCGGCGATAAGAAGCAGGGACGGTAAACGCATAATATCCTCTCGGCTGGTTGATAAACAACATTGGGAAAACTCAAGGTCAGTTCAAGGTACGTGGTTTCAGTTCGAGAGCGCCCCCGGCAAGTGTTATGTTGAAGCGCGCAAGAAATGTCATGCCCAAAAGGCCATCAACCTGCGGGCCGTAGGCAGCGGCGTTGCCCATATTGATCGCGACCGGCACGTTGGCAGCCCGCACATTGCCGATTTCCATCAGCTGTGCGTTACCGGGGGCGGATTGCACGGTGCCACCGACGACCTGGAAGGTGATGGGATTGCTCTCGTCGGGCAGGATGCGCGCCCGAGCCGCGAAGGCAGGCGTCATCGAAACCATCGACGCACCCGTATCAACGATCATGCGCCCCTTGGCCCCGTTTATGGTCACGTCCACAATATTGGAGGTACCGACCACGACCCGGTCGCTCCCGGTGGCGTAGGATGCCCGGCAGTTGCCCTTGGTGGCGTATTCCGAAATCAGCTGAGAAATCTGTGGGGTCTGGCGCTTGGCGACGTCGTAGGAGAGGAACATCTCCAAAGGCGTAATCGCATCGCACGGACGCCCGACGGCATCGTACATGCGGGATATCCGATAGAACTCAGTGGCGGCAACATTAGATAGGTCCGAGAAAAGTTGCAGCGTACTGATGAAGTCGCTGAGTGCCGCTTTGTAGTTCTTCAAGCGCTCATAAGCCGTCCCACGCAAAAATCTATATCGCGGCCTCGCCGGACTGAGCTTGACCATCTCTTCGGACACACCGAGCGCACCGCTGTAGTCTGCCAATCGCGTGAGCGCTGCATAGGCCAGTTCAAGCAGGTCGTCATTGTGGCCGCACCGTTCGCCGAAGCTCATGGCGCTTCTGGCGCCTTCTCGCGGATAGCCTGAGTCGACCATCAGCTTGGCCAGCGGCTCTATGGCTTCCCGGTCGCATGGCTCGCGCTGAAGCTGGTCGAGGAGCCGGGCAGCCTCACTCTTTTGTTCGAACGTGACTGGCATCGTTGTGACATCAAGACTGGCGTAGACCTTGCCGAACCGGCTTAGTGGCTCCGCCTTCTTGGCGACGGGTGCATTCTGAAAGAGCGACAGCAGGGCGCGTTTCTCTTCGGGAGACGCCAGTTGCAAGTAGAGCAGCGCGGCGCCCCCGCAAACAATCGCGAGCGCAACGATGACTGCAATTGGGCCTAGGTACGCCGGTTGCTCGGTGTAATCGGGAATGAGCCGTTCTGGCATGTAACCCCCAACGAGTGCGCAGCAACCGTCAGTGATTGCGAATTGCGCAGCCTTCTGCCGTGATAGCGAAATTCCTGATTTACGCATGAGCCGGAAAAGCTCAGTCTCGGGAAAAACAAGAAACGCTCTGCAAAGTTTCAATGCACCGAATAACTTCCTCAAAAGATTCGACAATTGTGCGAGGCGGCGCGTTAGCCCACCGCAGGGAAGGGGGCTTGCAAAATTCAGGAGTTTTGCAAGTAGCAAACTGAATCCCATGCGTGTCTACGGGTACGCCCGTGTGAGCACCAGCAGCCAAGAGCTGGACATTCAACTCGCCCAGCTCGACACCGCTGGCTGCGAGCGGGTGTTTTGCGAAAAGGAAAGCGGCATCAAGGATCATCGCCGCGTACTCTCCCAGCTCATTCGGAGACTGCGGCCCGGCGACATTGTGATCGTCCCGGCTCTCGACCGTCTTACTCGCGGCGGCCCGTTCAAGATGCTGAGCGTTCTAGATGAAATCACCTCGCGTGGTGCTGCCTACAAGTCATTGGCTGAACCCTGGGCGGATACGACACACGAGCTTGGCGAGGTGCTGGCGGCCCTCGTCGGTTACATCGCCAGGAAAACGCGAGAAGACATTATTCGTCGCACCAGCGCCGGACGCGAGCGCGCCCGGCAGAATGGCGTGAGGTTCGGTCGGAAGCCAAAACTCAGCATGGCGCAGCGCCAAGCCGCCTTGGCGCGCCGCTTGGCGGGTGAGAAGCAGGAGGTCATTGCCAAGGCATACGACGTCAGCTGCTCGACGATTTCCCGGTTGAAGCGGATGGACACCACCGGCTAGAAAGGCGCGCTCGGCGAGGCAGCATCAAGCTCTGGTTCGAAGGAACGGTTTCATGGCGGGATGGATGGTGACGGTTGGAGTCGTAAGGGACGATGGCAAAGTCGGCCATGAAATGTATGCCGTTGCGGTCGATGATCCAGAGCAGGCCGTGCAGGTTGCGTTGAGAGCCGCCAACAGCGATGCAGCTGTGGTCAACGGCGAGATCGATGAAGCCTCGATGAAATCGATTGGGCTGAAGGCTGGTGAGATTCTGAAGGTGCTTGACGAGAACTCCGATCCCCTCACGAGCCGGACGAGGCGCCACTAAGCGAAGAAACAGCCATGCAGTTGCTATCGTTCCGGAGTGTGGTCTTCCGCGCGGTCCGGCTTTACGCGACCGGGCTTGCTGCTGCGATATCTGGCGGCCGCAGGCTTCGCGGTTGGACGCGTGGCACCCTTTGACGCGAGACGCTCGCTGAAGGTCGGTTGCCCTTGCTGAGGGGGCGGTCGGTGGGGCCCCTTCTCTGCCTCCCGCATTTGCGAGAAGGTCTTGCGCGTCAAGCCAGGGCCTTCGCGCTCACCATTGCGGGCGGCTTTGATATCTGCGCTCTCGGTCTCGCCGCCCTGGCCAAGAGGGAGCACTCCTTGGCGCTGGCGGCTCCGGTCCTTCTCTCGCTTGTGGTCTGCCATGTTGACGACCTTTCCGTCATCGTCCCGCGGTCTGCCATCGCGGGGCGCGTGCTTGAGTGCCCTGAAGGATGGCCGTATCCGCCGCGGTTCTTCCACCGGCTCTGCGCGATGAGGGTTGTGAATGCCGCGAAGCGCGGAAATCTCCCGCCGCTGGTTGTCGGCGTCGACCGCATCCCAATAGTCGCGCTCGGTCTCTCGCCCGCCGGCCCGTCTCGCGCGGTTGACCTCGGGCCGGCTACGCCCCTTGTCGATCTTCCGATAGTCCACATCACGATGGCTACGTCGTGAGCCGGGTCGATTTCTGCGGCGGCGCGAGCGCGAGTCCGGCCGCGCACCGCGACGGTCCATGGCCTGGGCCTGCGGACCTTCGTGAATGGTCGGCTCCCGTTGAATGCCCTGAGCCTCAAGCGTCCGGCGGTCGATGCGCTCCTTATGGCCGGCGCGACTAAGGGCTCGGTTCGCATAATCCTCCCACTGCCGCCGCAGGCGCTCGGTGCTGCCAATTTCGCTTGTGCCGATTACCCGCTTGTTGGTCGACGGATCACGGTCGCGGATCACCAGGTGACAATGCGGGTTGCGGGCGTCCTTCCCCTTGGTGTGGAAGGCGGCGAGCCAAGGTGCTTTTCCCTTGGTCACGTGCTCGGCGAAGTCCTTTACCAGGCCAATCCGTTGCTCCTCGGTCAGCTCGCGCGGTAGGGCGAGCATAACCTTGTCCAGCACACGGGCGTTCTTGCGATCTCTGTCCTCGCAGCCGCGGAGATAGTCGGCAATCTCGCGGGGGGTCCGGGCCGGAAACCGCGCCTGCCGAATGTCGCTCAGCGCATCCTTGCGGGTGATGTAGCGGATATGGGCGGCGGCCGTGTACGGCTGCGCCTGCGTGGACTTGCCGACAGGAGTGTGATGCAGGCTGTAGATAGCCAACGCTCGCCTCCGTGGGGCCGTGCGCGGGTTTGCCTGCAAACCCATAAGTGCGCACTGCCCGCCGGACCCCACGATAGCCAGCCTTCCGGTCCCTCGCAAGCCGAACGATGCGCCGTCCTAGGGCTCGCTCCGCTTTCGCCCACGAGCATTCCACGGACCGCCGACCCTAGCTGATTCAGGCCGCTGGGCACGCGCCGACGTTGATTTTGGCGCCACAACTGTTGGATAGTGCCGCCAGGGGTACTCGCGGGGCACACACATGCTGACTTCACCGGATCGGCCGGCGTCCTTCCTGCATCAATGGGTTGGCATTAAGGACCAGGAGCCGCCGATAACCGATGAAGAATTCAGGCTTTACCAGACGCTGAGGGAAAACCTTCAGTACGCTCCCGCGGATATCGCCCGAGGAATTTCCACACCCTCGGCGGTCAACCGGCGCACCAGGGCAGCCGTTCGCAAGATTGTCTCCGATCCAGGATTGCCCGCCCTTCTTTCGGCCCTGGAGCGGGCAAAGAGTGAAGCCCTGGCCGAAGACGAAAGGCGCAGCCAGGAGCGGCGCCTGGTAGAGGCAAGGGAAGCCGAGCTTCGTCTCCAGGGCGACCTCGCCAAGATCGATACCATTCACGACAATCAGCTCAATGACCTCTGCTTCGAGCTGGGGGAGCTTGAGCAACTGATCGGCAAGGCCGCCATCAAGGAAGCATCGCTGCGCATCGCCCTTGAAAGCCAGAGCCAATGGACCAAAAACCAGCGCTCAATGAACCTGAACACGGCCAGTTCGGGCGGCGGCGGTGCCGCCGTCGTGTTCGGGGCACTTGCCAACATCGAGAACAGGATTCGTGACGGTGTCGATGCCCACGGGATCGCCTCCGGCATGAGCAAATTCGCCATCAGGCGGTCGCTCGTATCCATGTCGGATGCCGAGCGCGCCATCCTCCGGATGGCGGATGTGCTCTCAGCGCTTGGTCATATGGAACGCAACGAATACCTGCGGATAGCCGTGCCGATTGCCTGGAATGGCGGCGACTGCGCCTACGAGTTCGGGGTGGGATTCAACTTCAATGAACGGGCAGCCGCCCTTGACGTGCTCAAGCAACTGCTGAACGCTTCTGTTGGTACGGTCGGGGGCGCCCGCGAGTACCTCAACCAGGCTGTGCGTGCCGCTCTCGAACCGGCGAGCGGTCTGGCCGCGCCGAAAAGAGAAATTATCGAGCGCTACCTCTTCAGCGGAAACCGCTGGATGACGGAAGCCGAGGGACAGCGAGCCCATGCTCGCGACGACTTGTCGGCCTCGGCGCTGCGCATCGGCGGCTTTCCGGGTACCAAAGCGGAGTTCATCTACGACAAGCGCGAGAGCCTGGTTACCTTGGCTCCATCAGGCAGCGGCAAGACCCAGTCCCACGTGCTTCGTAACCTCCTCTACATGGAAGCCCCTGCGCTGGTGCTCGATGTCAAAGGCGAGATGCACGATCAAACGCGGCAATGGCGCGAAGAGAACGTCGGCCCAACCTACCTGTTCAAGCCGACCGATCCAGACGAGTCACTCCATTTCAATCCCATCGATGAAATTCGCACGGACCCCGATCTCGCGTGGGACGACGCGCGCCGTCTCGCCGACTTCCTCATGGTGCCCTCCGGGCGAACCTCGCGGGATGACTCGTACTGGGAGAACCGGGCACGCGACATGATCACGCTGGCGCTGCTCGACGTCGCGCTCAACGAGGCCCCTGAACACAGGAACATGGCGGGCGTGCTGGACCGCATTTTCACGTCAGGCGATGAAGAAATTCTGCAGTGGTGCGAACAACTCGAAGAAAGCGGCAACCGACAACTCATTCTTGGCGCCAGCGCCCTCAAAGGACTCGACAAGAAGCCGCGCGAGAGCGTGTTCGACACGGCCAGGGCCTGGCTGGAGATCTGGACATCCCCGGCCATCCGCAAGATCAGCGCGGACTCCAACTTTGATCCTGGCTGTCTCCGCAAAGAGAATGCCACGCTGTATCTCGCGGTCAAACTTGAGGACATCAGGAAGTTTGCGTCTATCCTGCGGGTTCTGATTGGACAGGCTCTCATAAAGGTTTACCGGGAGAAGCCGGAGACCGACGCGCGCACCATCACGTTCTTTCTCGACGAACTGGTTCGCCTTGGGCGCATGGACGTCATCGAAGAGTCTCTCGACGTGGGCCGCGGCTACGGCGTCCGCCTGTGGCTCTTCTGCCAAAACTTCGGTCAACTTGAAGTCACTTATCCCAACGCAAAGGGAATGGTCAGCAATTGCGCGGTGCGCTGCTACATGAACCCGGACGAGGACGCCGCGCGCTGGATGTCGGAGAACCTGGGTACCCGGCAGGGTTTGCTCGATGGTAATCGCAAGCCGCTGGTGGAGCACCACGTACTCACCGGCCCGGAGTTCAATGACCAGATGGTCGTGTTCTCGCGCGGGGCGCCTCCTGCGCGCCTGACCAAGATGCCGGCGTACGCCGACGCCGAGTGTCAGGCGAGGAGTTCAGGCAACTGGACCAAGCCGCAGCCTCCAGCGCCCCCCGTCATACAGAGTGCCCCATCCGTAGAGAACGCAATAAAAGCGGAACCTCAGGGGGCCGAAGCATCGGTAGCTCCTCCACCTTCGACCTTGAGATCCGAACCGGCCAAGTCCGCTGACGTCAACTGGGATACGCTCCTCGTCACAGCGACGCCGCCGTGGTCTTCTGAGCGGCGGACAGCTGCAAAGTCCGACGCGGACAAGAGACCCATCGGCACGCGCGAAATCGTCTATGGGGCGGTGCTGGTCGGTTTGGGCTGGCTTGTTACGCAGACGACCAAACCCGGCTCGGAGCAGGCGGACAACATCACACTCGCCGCGGCACTGAAAACTGCGGACAGGGAGCGAAAGAGTTTGCGCCAGGAGAAGGATAGTTGGTCTGAGACCCTGCGCCAGGCCGAACGGTTACGTGACCAGTATCTGAAGGACTTCAGGGAGACTATCGTCGTGCTCAATCGGGAGCGGGACGATCACCGTGCCACCCAGGACCGGCTTGCAAAGCTGCAGCGCGAGTTCGAGGCGGAGAGAGCGCGGAACGGCAAGCTGCCGGCCACGACGCGCCCGTGAGGTAATTGATGGACGTAAGTTGTCGGACAGAGCCGGGAATTTTACGCGAAAACGCCAAGATAGAAGCACACCTTGCAGTGCAAGGTTTCGTTCCAGCTCGCCAAACGCCGTGCGCATCCCCCAAAGTTGGCCATGGTCGCCTGGTGGCTGCGATTGGCGTTGTGGGTAGTTATCCTGCTCGTGCGAACGGGCTGGCTCATTTTAAGTCTCGCACGTGAACTGCTGCGCTGGGGTAGCCTCAGCCCTGGCGGTGCCCTGGGCTCGGCAAGGTTTGCGAACCAATGGGAGTTGTTCTGGTCCGGCGTGCGACGCGGACAGGGACCAATTGTCGGCCGGGTAGGCCGTTCTTTTTTGCGCTTCAATCGGGACGGCATGATCACCGTGTTCGCGCCCATGGGCGCCGGCAAGGGCGTCGGCGTGGTTATTCCGAACCTGCTCGACTACCGGGGCTCGGTGGTCTGTACCGACATCAAGGGCGAGAACAGCGCCATCACACGACGCCGTCGTGCCTCCTTTGGCATTGTCCGCGTCCTCGATACCACCAACCCGCACCAGTCGGACCACTTCAACCCGCTCGACATGATCCGCGCCGGTACCTTCCACGAGCGCGACGATGCCGAGGCTCTGGCCCGCCTGATGATAATCCCCGACGATAAAACCAGCCACTGGGACGCCAAGGCTGAAGGCCTGCTGGCGTGTCTGATCCTTCATGTCGTCCGGTTCGCGCCCGAACGACGTAACCTGGCGGAAGTACGAACCCTGTCCACGCTCCCTCCAGAGTCGTTCAAGGAGCTGTTGCGCGAGATCGGCACCAGCGGCTGCCGCGCCGCCGCCGAGATCGCAGCCAGCTTCCTGTCAATGGACGCCAGCGAGGAGTTCAGGAGTATCATTTCCAACGCCGAAAAGGCCACGCGGGTCTGGACCGCGGGCGGCCCCGCCAGCGAGATCAGCCGGTATTCCGACTGCGACCTCGGCAAGCTGGTGAAGGAGACCAAGACCATCTACCTCGTCGTAGACGAGGAGAAGCTCGACATCTACGCCGGCTTCCTGCGGGTGATGGTCGGCAGCGTCATCAACACGCTTACGCGCTCGAAGAACCTGCCGCGCCCCAGGCGAAAGGTCCTCCTGCTGCTCGACGAGGCTGCCGCCCTCGGTCACCTTGAACCGCTTGAGCGCGGGGTAGGGTACTTGCGTGCCTATTGCACACCGCTGCTTGTCTTTCAGGACATGAGCCAACTACGCGCGATCTATCGCCGCGCTGGCTCTTTCCTGGCCAATGCCACCTGCAAGGTATTCTTCAACGTCTCGGACCTGGAGGCGGCGCGCTTCGTCTCGGAGACCATCGGCCAGCACACGTCGATCGCACGCAACCAGGGTACGTCGCATTCGACAGCCGACTTAATGCGCGAGCAGCACTCCCTGGGCTCATCCGAGACCGGGCGCTGGCTGCTTGACCCATCCGAGGTCATGCGCCTGCCGGGGCGCCGGTCCATCGTGATGTACCGCAGCGACATCCTCCGCTATCCCGTGCTCGCATCGAAGGTCAACTACCGCTCCTGGCGGCACTGGCGCTGGCGAAGGCTCTACGACCGGTGGCCGCCGGTCAGCGCGGACGCGCACGGCCCCAGACATGCAGATACGGGAGATCCTGGCGCCAGTACCCGAAACGGTTCGACCAGACCGTGAGGCGTACAAGCTGGTTCTCGCGCAGATGCAGCAACTCGAAGAACAACCGGTCGAGCTCCGAGATAAGCCATTGAATTTGCGCGGCACGCTTGCGAGCGTGCAACGTGCGCTCCCAGGCAGTCGCGCGATCTTCGCGCGCTTGTTCAACGAGCTCGGACTCCCGAATGCGCGCCACATAGTGAGCCTGCCGCGTCTTAAACTTGGCGAGGTGCGCCTGAATTTTGGCGGCCTTCATCGCGAAGCGACCCGCATTGGCGCGGAGCCGGGCGGTATTGAACTCCGAACGGCTGCCTTCATCGAACTCGGTATAGCGCACCACCCGGCGGGTCTTCCGGCCGGTCGGCCTGCGGCGTACGGGTCCCTTCACCTTGTCCTTGCTTGCGGGCGGCCGTTGCCGCACCGCCTTCCTGACCTTTGGGCCGACATGCACTTCCGGCACGCGTTCGAGCGTCAGCGCATGAACGCGGTCGCCGTGGGAGAGGGCGGAGGCCTTCTGAACGGCGAGCGTGCGGTGGTCGACGCGCGCGATGAGGCCCCTTTCCCGCAGGGCTTTGTTCTGGTGGCTGGCCCAGGCCTCGCGCCATTTGATGAGCATAGAATCGCTGTTCCACTCCCGCGTCTTGACGCGCCTCAAGCCGAGCGGCGTAGCCTGCCGCATCGACAGCAGCACGTGCGCGTGGAAATTTCTCGGATCATCCCCCTTCTCCGGCACCGGAGCGTGGATGGCGAAATCGACCACCATACCCTCGGCAACAAACTGCTCGCGCACAAAGGCGCGGACCAGGTCCAAGCGTTCCTCTTTGGTAAGTTCGTGGGGCAACGCAATATTGATTTCCCGGGCGAGCTGCGCGTCACGGCGCTGCTCGATGGCCTCCACGTGATTCCACAGAGTCTCGCGGTCTCCCAGCCACTCGGCGCAACCTTCAGGCACGACGATCTCCGCGTGAACGACGCCGCGCCGCCTGCTGTAGTCAGCGACAGTGCCGCGCCGGTCGTCCTTCAGCGCTTCGCCCGCTCGATAGGCCGCCACCGCGACCACCGAGCGCCCCTCGGAGCGCTTCACCGGTTGAGCGGACAAATGGTAAGAGGCCAGGGATTTTGCTTTCTTGTTCTTGTCGCATAGCGACTCTTCCGGCCGCCGTGGCGGCCGCGCACCTATGTCGCGTAGCGATGTATAAGTGCGCCATTCACCTGGCGAAGCCTCTTTCTTCTCGGTGCAAGTTGCAAGGAAACATCACTCCTTCGAACAAAAACGCCGGGAAAATCAGCCGGCAGGCCCGATGTCGTTGGTCAGACAAATCGGCCGGGGGCAAGCCCCCGGACCCCCGCCTCGACACTTCCGTACCCCTGCATGCATGCGAGGCCCGGCTTAACTGGGCCTAGGCTCTGGAAGACTTGAAATAGAAACGCGTCGAACCCGGCAAGGCCGGGCGCGACGCGTTTAGACGCGAGCTCACATTGAAGAGGTGGCTTCGATCAGCGGTCTGGCTTGCCACCCGAAGGCGCTGCGGATCAGCTCAAAGCCGTCCATCGTACCGAGACTGTCGGTCAGATAGATGCGCTCGGCCTTGCGAACGGCGTCCTCAGGCGTCGCAGCCTCGACGACCACCGCCCATTCCTCGTAGTCGAAGCACTTGACCATGAAACGGGAAGAGGAAACGGGGCTCATTGCCCCGCCTCCTCATCGACTTCGGCGGACTTCGGTTCGCGAACGACCAGGCGGCCATCCAGTGGCAGGCAGCTCAGGCTGATGTTGAAGCCTTTGCCATCATCGTGGAGCCATGCTGCGCCGATCCGGGTCCAGAAGGCTTTGTCGCCTTCGCCCTCGACCACATAAACTCCATGTGGGCGCGGTTTCTTTTCGTTGCGTTTCATTTGACTATCTCCCGTTTGGTTTTGCCGGCTGCGCCAATCGCGGCCGGACGGGAAATTTCGGGAGACGAGGAGATAGCGGGCGCGCAACGGAGGGTCCGGCCGAGGGACCCTTCAGGGATACGGTTGGATGCCTTGCGCGTACGCGCCTCGGCGCCAGTTTCCCCGTCCTCCTGGCCGTGTATTGGGGTTAGACGCGCGACGGGAGATTGCTTCTAACGCAACTTAACCGCGCCAAAATTTTGTGGTTGAGGAAGACGGGACATCGCAGGTGGAGAAGCTTACGCTGAGCGCCAGTGCTCAAAAGGGTTCGTCCTGAGTGAAGTGCCTTTACCGGCCCGGCTGGATAGCGTTCGGTGCGCCCAAAACCGGCGGGCGTAGGCGAGCAGTGCTACACCTCTAGAGCAAGCAAATTGCCGTAGTGTGTGGCGGGTCACTGGCTGGAAGCACGCCGTCCTATAGGAGATATCGTCGAGCGTTCCTGGCAAAGAGTGGCGCAATCGTCCTGGGCGATATGTCGCGGTGCTACTAATCAGATCCGGCTGGCGGTTCTGAGAGAAATGTCAGTTGAGACCACAGCGCTTTAGCCGCTCGATCAGGAGCTTCGTTTTCTACGATTGGATGTAGGCGACTCGGATCGGCTATCTTTTGAGCCGAAAAATAGGCGTCGATCGCATCTTGCTTGCCAACGTAGAGGGCCTTAGCAAACTGAGAAATAAAGTTCTTTGCAGCGGATGCGCTTAGCTTGAGATCAGTGGCAGCGACGATTGGGCTGCCAGCAGCCAGGAATTGCGGGCCGAGCGCAGCTCTCGTCTCGCAATTCAATAGGATGATGGGCGGTAAACGGCCGCCGGCAGCCTTGCCGACCTCCTTGATATCATCTGGTGTCAAGTAATCGACGTCAGTGTCGGTATGAAGCCAGATCTTCTCACCATCAGAGTGAGCATACAGTATGACAACCCCGCCGGTCGGATCTTTTAGTCTCGACAGCAGCGCTTTTTTTGTTCTTGGACCAATAACATCGGACTTCCCATACGAACGGAAGGTCGCGGACACTCGCCGCGATAAATGCTGCCAAAAAAGCGGGGGCGCGTCGACGCCCATCTGTTTCACCGCATCTCTTGATCTCGGTGTAAAATCGAACAGCGTCACGTTTTGGGAGAAGGGACGCTCACGAAGCCATTTCATATTTGCAGCAAACTGAGGTACCTCGCTAACTTGCTCGACTATAAGGCTAGCCGCGCTGCCGAAACTGATGAGTGCTGAAGTATCGATAGGGCTAGCTTTTGCGCTCGCATCAAAGGGATCGGCACGCGAGACGACTATTGTAGCGTTCGGTGCTAGCGCTTTGTGAGCCGCGATGGCGCGAAGCGCATTGGCCTGAAAATGTTTGGATGCTTGCGCATCCTTGAGACGCTGTGGAGCAATGGCAGAAGCCAAGTAATCGTTCACGACAGCGTTCTTGCCTGAGGCATCCGTGCCAGTCCCTAGCTTGAAATAGGCGGCCTGAATCTCCGTTTCACCGCTCTTCGCAGTCTTTGCTCTTACATACGCGAGAGACGATGATCGGGGCGTCTCGTCGGGGATCGTCAGCAGAAGCTCACAGCTATTACAGCGGGCATCTGCGTTTCGCAGAAAATCAACGTAGTCGGCGTCGACCGGAGTCCTCAGGATCTGCGCCTCGGCCGCCGACGACATGATTGAGAGTAGGAAGAAAAAAGTAAAACTCAGTGCCTTCATAATCTATCCAATCAGAAAACCACGAATGCTCGGGGGATCCTGGCTTGTCATGTCGCGAGCTCCCAAGTTGCCGGTAGGTGTGTTCTTCGCGAGCTTCTGTATGAGCGAGGGAGCTGAATAGCCGACGAGAATTGCGGTCAGCGGCGTCAAGCCCGATCCGGAAAGACTCATGGCTGTCGCTAGTAGCCCACCGGCAATGATCATGAGAACGGTGATGAGCCAATATTTGATCGAGCGCGCATAGATCTCAACATAAGCGCTCCTCTTAAGTCCACCCCAATGGAGGAGTTCGCAGAATGCGCCCCCAAATAGAGCCCAGGCGAAAACGGAAACGGTGTTCATGGGCGCCCCCGCGCTTCAATTGGCGTGCTAGTTTCAAAGCCATAGCTCGTTTGAGCAGGAACGCCCGATTGGGGTCGAGCGGGAAATTGGTGAAAAAAATCCCAAACAAGGAATGGTAAGTAAGACGAGCTAGCTTAGCAGGCAAATCGCTGAATGCAACCAAAGGGAGAATTCTTCATATCCTTTGCGCAATCGCTCAACAATAGGTACGGAGATCTCGTGCACGTAATCGTGCTGGTTCACCGCCGCGCGCCCTTGGCACGTGGCAGATTCTCAAGACAAGAAACCGGGCCGCGCTCGCGACCCGGCTTGCCTAGAGATTACGCAGCCAGTGCAGTCTCGGTGCTCTGCTGCGACGACCGCAGCACGGGGGGCAGCCAGCCCTTATCAGCCAGCAACCGCTCGGCGGCCTCGGCCATCGCGGGCTTCTTCAAGTCTGCCAGCTGCGCGGCGGCTTCCTCCGACACCCCTTCGCGCACCGCCTCGACGATGACCGCCTTGGTGACCTGCCCAAGGTAGTTGGCAGCGGTGGGCTGCCAGTGCCCGGCCATATCCAGCGAGACCGCCTCCGCGAGGCCCTCGGCGTGTTTGAGGGTGGAGGATGAGCCTGCGCCCGGACGCACGACCGCATCAACCGTAAGGGCCGCACAATGCGCCAACAGGTGCATCAACTGCTCCTGCGTGAACCCGAGCAAGGCATCCCAGAGGTCTTGCACGTCGCCGGGCAGCCCCTTGGCCAGTTCAGCCTGCCGGTCGCTGCACGCGCGTCCCTGCGGGCTCTCATCAATCCCCGCCGCATGCGCCGACAGGTAGACCGTGCGCACGGTCATATCGAGGCACGACACGCGGTTGCCGACGTAGAACGTGGATGCCACGAACGCATGCACAACGGCAATGAACGCCATGTCGGGACGCTGCACCACCGCCTCCCGCAACGCCGCCGTCCGCTGGGCGGTGAGTTGCGCCACCAGTCGGTCGGGTAGCGCGGTGGACACCTCGCCATCCTTGCCTGCCGCCTCCTGCTCGGCCTCCCGGCGCTGCGAAGCCGGTGCTTCATCCTCCTTGCGGATGAACCCGCGTTCCACCCGCACACCGCCCTCGTAGCCCAGCGACACGAACGCGCCGCCCGCCGCGATGTCGGCAGCATCGTAGACCGGCTGGCCTTTCAGGGCCTCCATCTCCCTCTCAAGCTGGCTGACGCGGGCCTGCATCGCCTCGGTCATCTCTTCGCTCTCGGCGAGGGCTTCCAGTTCGTCGTATTCCGCCGCCAGCTTCTCCAGCTTGCGCTGCGCCTTGGCCGATAGGTCCGGCTCGGTGGGATAAACCCGGCGCATGGCGCTGGTGGCGCGGAAGTCGTATTCGGGCGTGACCATCACCCACGCCCAGCCTTCCGCACGCACCGCCTGCGCCTCCTGCTCCAGCTTGGCCAGCACCAGCCGGTCGAGCAACGCCGGGTCGGCGAAGTAGCCGCCGTTCTCATCGTCGAACAGGTCGCGGATGATAACGCCACCAGCGGCGGCGTAAGCCTCCACACCGACGAACTGCGCCCGCCGGTCGCTGGCAGCGACTTGGCCCTCGGTCAACGCCCGGCGGATGGCATCGGCGCCCTTGTCCCAGCCGAGGCACTGCCAGACCTCCTGCTGCCGCGTATGGTCGTCGGTGAGGGTGAACGCCATCACCTGCTCAAGGCGCATGCCGCCTTCGCGGTAGACCGCCATCAGCGCCGGGCTCACCGCCGCCAGCTTGAGCCGCTGCCGCACCACGGCCGGGGTCACGCCGAACCGCGCCGCGATGTCGTCCGCCGCCATCCCCTTCTCGTTGTGCAGCAACGCGAAGGCCTCGAACTCGTCTGCCGGATGCATCGAGGAACGGATGACGTTCTCGGCAAGGCTGATTTCGTGGGTGTCATGCTCGGTGTCGAGCACGCAGCGGATGAGGTCGGTCTTCTTGATTTGACGCCGCTTGGCCCGCAGCAACTGCGCCAGCCTGCGGCCTTCGCCGATGGTGACGAAGTAGTGGCCGGTCTCGCGGCCTTCGCCGTCATGCTCAGGCTCGACGACGAGGTTTTGCAGCATGCCGTTGGCGGCGATGCTGGCCGCCAAACCTTCCACTTCCGCCGCCGTGTGCTCGACCTTGCGCACGTTGCGGGGCGACTTCTTGAGCATGTTCAGCGGCACGAAAATCTCGCTGCCGCTCTTGGGTTGGGTTGTCTTCGTCATCTTAGGCCTCTTTCGTTGGGTTCAGGTTTCAGCGCAAAAACCGCGCTGAAGCCCTGCCCGTCGGCGAGACCGGGGAGGCAAGTGCAAGGGCGGACGCAGCCGAGGGGTATCTCCCGGTCTGCACAAGCGCAGCGCGGAAGACTGGGGAAACGGCTGCGGACGAGCGTCCTTCACGCGATCCCTTGCAGGCGCCAGGGGCGGCGCCCCTTAGCGAACAGAGCAGAAAACAGGGAGTATGCGTCCCTAACCAGTTGCATTTACAAGTATAAATTGCCGTGATTTAACTTCTCGCGTTATGATTCTGGGGACGCCTTCGCGCTATGCAATCATTGTACGGGCGACTTTTTAGATACCGAGAACGGCCAAATCGCACGCCCCTAGAGGATTACTTGTCGGAATGTCTCGCCGATTTCTTCAATCGGCTTCCGCACGAAGCCAAGGTCTCGTTCGTGCAAGAGACCTTCGTGCCCTCCGTCTGCGCGAGCGAGTGGCGCTCGTCCATTTCGGACGCGGCGACCATCCACATGAAAACACAATATCAGATACCAAATGGGCGTCTGGATATTGTGATCCTCCTCGACAATCAGCCAACATTCGTCATCGAGAACAAGGTCGGGGCTCCCATCGGGAAGCGCTCGAACAACATCGACCAATTGAGAGTATATGGCGATTGGCTAAAGCAGATGGCCGTCCGATCCGGCCAAAAGCTCGCGGTGCTCTGCTTGCTTACGCACGTCACCAGTCCACCCGAGACCTTCAAAGAAGATCAGCGGGATCTGTATGGATCCACTCCCAAGGTGGTGAGATGGTCGCAAATAGCGGCTGAGGTTCAGGCGATCGCAAGAGAGGGCGGGCTGCCCCTCGACATCCGTACCATTGCGCGTGAATTCCACCTGTTTTTGCTGGAGCAGAACATGACCACCGAATTTGCCCGTTTTGAAGATTTCGCAGCAGCCATTGTGTACGTCAGATCCGGATCGCGCATTTCGCATACGTTCGAGAAGATCTACGACCACCTCTCGGAGCTTGGCGGACCGTTCGTGAAAGGGTTCTCCAAAGATGATGCGATAGTGGACTTCGATTCCGAGGGCAGCGTCATACACGGATGGAAGTATCTTTCCGCTGCTCCACTCAAGTCCGCGTACTTCGCCTACGGGATCAACCTTCAGCCGCGGCGCTCCCTTTCGATCGATTCGCTACCAGATGAGGATTCGATCTTCCTGGCCGTCGGAGTCGAAACGAAAAAGGAGATGCAACTTCTGGAAGCCAGGTCAAAGGACTTCGGTCAAGACTGGCATTATCTTTCGTTTTCTGATTATTCGTTGATTGTAACGTTCAGGCCGCTGCACGCCGCGTTGAGCCAACCAGAGGAATTTGCGGGCACGATGATCGCATGGATAGATCAATCGTATGCAGCAGTGGTCGCGAAGCTCATACAATCCTTGCAGAAGCAATATGGAGTGTAAGGCGACATGAAGTGGAGTCGTCTTGCGCGAGGGATCGTGACCGAAGGCCGGGACCCTTGGCCCGGCGCGCTCGCGTGTAGAGCCCGGTCGGTTCACCGACGCGACCAAGAAGGTTGGTGTTGCGTCCCTTCATTCTGGGGAGACGGGAGTGAAGGGCGGCTCCAATTCCGGGCGCTCATTCTCCGCTAGGCCTTGATCGCTCCACAACAAAGTACCGTCGGCGAGTATCCCGTCGACACCCATGACCTCTCCAAGTCTATACATGCCGCAAGCAAGATGTTGAGCTTGGGCCTGGCGAACGGCTACGAGGCACCAATTTCTCCAGAATTCATCGACCTTCACAGCGAAACAGAGAGCGCCGGTATGGCGACGACTGGTGTAGGCGACTGTCGACACCTGTGGATTCTTCTCAAACACGCAAAGAGCCACGTGGGAGGAGATCTCATAGTCATCATGAGCCGTTAGGCATTCGTACAGAAATGCGTCTGTTATTATGAGTGACTTGGCCTCGGTCGGTTCGCAAGCGTTCAACATTGAGCTCACCGCTCCGGAGTACTCGCCCGAAAGGAAGCCTCGGCCCGTGCGCTGAATTTGCATAAACTCCCCGATGGGGGCGATGCGTACGCTGTGGTGGTGCTGAATCGAGAATTCGGAGATGACAACCGCGTCATCGACGATGTGCGTTTCTTGAAGCGCTGTGTCGATGCGATCAGCAAGGTAGAGGACCTGATAGCCCGCCGGATTTGCTCGACCAAGCGCAGCCGGAGCATCTTTACGCCAAATGAGCCCAGCCACATGGTCGGGGCGTTCGCCCAATCGTAGCTTTCGGACACGCCGAAAGCGCCAGCCTGGGCCCCATTCGACGTTAAATGTCGGATGAACGCCGACTAGGCGAGAGATGATCGTCTTCTTTCCCGAAACGTCGCAGCTGGGATAGCTGCGGATCAAAGTGACCAATTCATCGAGCGGAAGCGGCGGGAATCGTTGAGTGATTGTTGGTGGCATGGCGGATGAGCAATTTCGTTATGGGTCGTGGGACGGGCCCACCACCTTATGATGAGCGGATTTGCCGAGAGGGGAAGGCCCTGAATCAGTGCGAGGCGATAATCGCGACACATGATATTGCAGCAAACTCATTGAATGAAGCCCCACACCGTTTCCGGTGTGGGGCAAGCTCTGCACCTTGCGGGTCATCAGCTCTCCACGGGCTTCGACCACCTGTGAGGATGGTTTCCCTCGCCACGCCAGCGTGCCTCGCCGCTGCTCCGGGAAGGACTCGCACAGAGCCGTTCTGAGCAGGTAGCTATTGGCTCGTTTCTTTGCGTTCGCGGATGACAAGCCGTCCACTGACGGGTAGTGCGATCAGTTCGACGTTGAACCCTTTGGTGTCCTCGTGAGGCCATGCCGCTCCGATCTTAGTCCAGAACGCGTTCTCCCCTGCACCGGTGACAACAAATGCCTCGTGAGTAGGCTTTCTGGTTCGCGAGGATGACTTAGCAGCCATTGTATTCTCCCGTTGGATGATGCCGCGAGCGGCAGACCGGTCGGGAGACAAAAACGTTTCCTGTGCCGGTCGTTGCCGGCAAGCGGTTGGTGTGAGCTTAGCAGGACATCGCCAACCAAGAATCCCTCGGCCGCACGTGCGCTGGTCAAGCGTGGCCGTGGAGGCACGGTTGATCGGACAAAGTACTTTCCGCCGGCCGCAAAGTGACCTGCGTACTAGGCCGTCGTTGCCGTTTGGGCCATCGCCGAATGACGGTCGAGGACGTCGTGTACTTGAGCGGGTTGGAAAGCGACATCCCAGCACCAGTTGCCAAATCCGGCGGCGGCATTCACGGCGAGAACCCATTCACTCAAAGCTTCACGCTTGGCCTTGTCCTGGGGCGAATCCTCTCCCTTGATCTCCAGAATCAAAGTCTTGCCGTTGGCGAGCTTGACGAGGAAGTCGGGAATGTAGCGGCGACGTGAACCAGCCCACAGATAGTGAATCTGGAATCCAAGATGGTCATTCTTGGCATAGGTCTCGATATCGTCGCGGGATTCAAAGACGTTGGCCGCGTAGATCTCCCAGGAGGAATCGCCAACGATGTGGCTGATATGCGACTTCACCGTGGGGTTGTTCGGCTTAGTCGTATACCAAGTGCGCATCTGCGCCGTTGAGCCGATGGGATTTTCCTCATCGTAGATGGGCTCAAGCCTGGTCGTGTTCTGCTGGGTAACAAACCTGAGCAAGTGCTGCACAATCAAGTCGATGTTGAGCGCGAACAGGATGCGCTGCCGAAGAGGGTCCCGGTGGAACAGGGAAGGAATGTCGAGGCGGTCCGACTTCAGAAAGGCTTCGACCAGCTGGATAAGCTGGAAGGCGAGGAAGTCCTCGTTGCCCTTGAAGCCGCTCTTGAGGGCAGTGAAAGCCTTTCGCGCAGCCTGGAAGATAAGGCGCTGCAAGCGGAACCCTTCTGGAAGCTTTTCCAGATCTATTGCCTGGACCTTGCTAAGGTCCGCCGCGCCGCCGAGTGCTGGCGCGAGCTCGGCTGTAATCGGCGTTGTTGCCGGGTCGAGATGCAGGACCTCAACCGCGGTCCAATCAACGTTGAGGGTTGGATTGATGACAGTCTCCGCCCGGAGCACGTTCGGCCATCGAATCTCCAACTGGCTACGCTCGGGTAGCACCTCAATTTGCGTGCTCGGGCGCGGCGGTGGCGGGGCTTCCCCCGCACCGCTCACCTCTTCGCAAATGGATAACGGTACTCCAAAGACGTTTACGTACTCGGGCTTGAAAAAGCCGTTCTCGTCCTTGTCGTACGTGACACGACGCAAGCCCCGCCCTATCACCTGCTCACAAAGCAGTTGAGATGTGAACGCTCGCAGGCCCATGATATGGGTAACGGTCTTCGCGTCCCAGCCTTCCGAGAGCATCGCGACGGAAATTACGCTCTGAAGGTTTTGACCAGCGCCGCCCCGCTTGCCTACGGTGTCAACGATCTCTCGAAGCAGATCTTCCTTCTTTAGGTCTGCAAGTCGAGCCTTCTTTGTCTCCGGTAACCCGCTCCCTTCCACGATTGCTGAGAGCCTAGCCTCATAGCCCTTGTCGGATGCGGATGTTTCCCCAATTTCGGCCTTCTCAAGCACCTTGGAGTCAACCCGTAGCGTCTGTGCCGGCGAATGCAGCTCCGGCCAGTGAGCATCTCCCTTGTTAAGATAGTTCTCGATGCGAGCGGCAGTTTCCGTTCTGTTGCAGACGGTCAGCATGACCGGCGTAGTGTCACCAGCCGCTAACCATTGATTTCGGATATCTCGCCAATCTGCGGCGAGCAGCGTGTACGCATCTTGAACGAGCTTAGGCAGCGCATCGTCTGGTGCGGCCTTTCGGTTGAGGTCTTCGGAGACCGATGGATCACGATATATGTGATAGAGCCGGGAGCGCATTGTCTTGGCGTCCGGGAGCGCGTCGTCGCGAACGACAACCCGTGGCGTTTTGACCAGACCGGCCTCGATTGCATCGTTGAGACCGAAATCTGAGACAATCCAGTCAAACAGCGCGGTCTCGGTCGCGGTTTTACCTGTTGGTGCAAACGGAGTCGCGGAGAGGTCGAAGCACCGCATTATTCGCCGCGTGTTGTGGATACGGTCGAGTCCCTCAATCCAGCGCGTGGCTTCTTCGAGGTCAATGCCTTGCTCTTCAGCCTCGCGCTTGCTGATCTTGACCTCGGCAGGCTTCCGGTAAGCGTGATGTGCCTCGTCGTTGATGACGACAATGTCCTTATAACTGGAGAGTTTGCCGAGTACTCGCCGCGCAAAGCCCTCGTCTCGTTCGACGCCCTTCTTGACGACCGAACGCTTGGCGTCCTTGAGCGGCATCAACGTGTGCCAGTTCTCGATCAATATCTCCGCCTGGTTGAGTTTCTGGCGGAGGGCTTCTGACGGGCACAGTGAGAATTCATCGTAGTAGTTGTCCGGCTCACCGGTGTAGAGGACGCGCAAGCGGTCCTTAACGGTAAGGCCTGGCGCGACGATGAAGACGGCTTTGCTGAAGTCCTTATTGCGCTTGGGATAGGTTAGGGCGTTAAGCACCTGCCACGTGATGATCATTGCCATCACGGTGGTCTTGCCGCTGCCAGTCGCCATCTTATTGCAGATGCGCTCCCATGGTCCTCCGTCTCCGGGCAGGAATATCCCTTGACGATATTCTGCTGCGGCCTCCACCCACCAGATGAGGGCTTCTATGGCTTCCAATTGGCAGTAGTAAAATGGGTTTTGCCTCGCGCTTGAGTCGTACCAATGCTCAAGCAGCCGGCGCGTTACGGCGGTGATGCCGGGGTAGCCGGCTGCGCGCCATTGATCAACGCGGCCACGTATCGTATTGACCAGGTTCAGCTCAACAAAACGTCGAGTGTTGTTGCGGATGTCGAATATCTCATAACCAGCCGGCCGACGTTCGGCCTTTACCTCAAGCGCGTTGGTGCCGGGCACCCAATGCTGCTGTGGGCATTCAAAGGGCGAGTTGATGATGAGGGAGGTTGGCTTGGTCACGCGGCCGGTCTTACCTGTTCAACGGGATGACTTTTAGGGATTCGATGCCTCGATCGTCGACTATCTTGACCGCGATGCATTGATTTTCTCCCGCCGTAAAGGGCAGGGAAACCGTCCCGTGAAACTGATCAAGCAGATCTTGGTCTAGCTCGGCCCGCAGAGTCTTCTTCAGTCGAAGCCAGCCGTCTTTCTTGCCGGCCATTGGGAAGAATACCTGATGAGGGAACAGGGAGCGTTGATCATAGTCCGGGTCGAGCGACCACATAGCGATTTTATTTTTCCCACCTGAGACCAGCTCTCCAAGCTTGGTGTCGAAGTAGTCGAAGCCGTGAACCTCGATCTGCCAACGACCATCCGGCAGCGCTCGCACCTCGACATCGGGCTGCCCCATCAACCAGAAGCTCTCGTTGCTGGAACGAGCCTTCTTCAGATCCTCCGTCAACAAATCGGTGTTCATCTGGACCCGAAGCATGGTTACGCCTGGCCAGTTGATTTCATCAATGTCCTTGGCTGCTTCTGGATCAAAGGTAAAGGCACAGAAAATGACAAACTTTGGAGAGGGACGCAGTTTCTCGGCGTCTTTCAGAGCTAGCTCGACCTGACGCTGTTCGAGAGCCGCATGCTCTGGGCCAAAGCTTACGACGACTCGCTCGCCTGTATCTGCCAGCGCGCCGGTCGCATGTAGGTTTCTTAAGCCGGGTATCGGCTCCAGTTCTGCGAACTTGAGCTTTTGGCCGCCCTTGCCGCGAACACCAGCTTTAATGAGTTCGTCGCGCCAGGAGGCTTGGCGAGAGGTTTCACCAGATCGCGCAATCGAACTGTCTGAGCTTGTTCCGGCCACCGCCTGATCAAGACTCATGACCGTGGGATTCGGAACGGCTTCTACGCTAAACGGACTCGCGATGCGGAGTTTGTTCGGCTCGATCTCTGGATCATCGTAAAGAACCTCCGGCTCTGCGTGTGCCGCAATTGATTGGTCAGTCTTCTCTTGCATCACACGTCGCGCGGCATGGAAATCGTTGAAAGGTCCCTCAGCCGCAGAAGGCCAGTCGGCAGGCCACTCCACCGGCACCTCCCATTCGCGAAGGGAATCACCTTTGGCGAAGTTCAGCGTCTTCTGCTTGCGCGGGCCGATTGGGACCACGAACTTTGGACCGGAGGTCATCGCCCTATTGAGAGCGTCCAATGCGGTTGTGATCGCGGGATGATATTTTTCGAAAATATCATCGATCTCTGGGTTTGTAGCGATGGACCGCAATGTGACGTGCGGGATCGTCCGGTACGAAAATCCGGCCTTAAGCCCTTCGTGGGGATACCGAAGTGCGTAGTAGTCGAAGCTCGACGTCATCAACCGCTGCTTGGCCAGTGTAACTGCAACTCGGGACGTATCGCATGTAATCCAACGCCGCCCCCATTTTTCGGCGACGAACGCGGTCGTGCCGGAGCCACAAGTGGGATCAAAAACCAAGTCACCCGGGTCAGTCGTCATCAATAGACAGCGTTCGACAAATTTCGGGGCGGTTTCCACTACGTAGCGCTTGCCCTGCGCGGCTGGCTTGTCCGTCCAGCAGTTTTCAAACTGAGATAGCGGAAAATCGCGGTTGAATTGCTTGTAGTAGGGGTCCTTGCCAAGCAGGAAAAGGCGATTGGCGCGTATCAACCGTGCCATCCCTTCGGGATTGGTCGACCAGCTTTTGTTTCCTGGAGGGGGAAATTTCTCGCCCTGGAAGTCCAGATCGAAGGTGCATGACTCTGTGAAGCCAGAGGATGTCGCATTTCGTCTGCGATATACCGTGTTCTGAAAGTCTTCGCTGTCGCGGTCGTCGGGCGCGCCCTCTCCAGGATAAAGGTCGAAGAAGCGATATTCGTTGTCGTCGGAAATGTCGCGCGGTTTGAAGATGCCGCGAAACTTCATTTGCTCGACATCCTTGGCGTACCAGAGCAAGTGGTCGTATACACGAGCCACCCCTTTTTGGCCTAAGGGGTCGGTGGCCTTGAACGCAATTTGAGCCGCGAAGTTTTCCGCTCCGAAAATCTCGTCAAGCAATTGCCGCACGAGATGAAGGTTCTCGTCTCCAATCTGGACGAAGATGCTGCCTGTCTCATGCAGGAGTTCTTTGATCAGCAGCAGCCGATCGCGGAGATACGTAAGGTACGAATGGATCCCAAGCTCCCACGTATCGCGGAAGGCCTTGATCATCTCGGGTTCTTGGGTCAGGTCGGCGTCGGCACCATCCTTTACATCGCGCTTGCTGACGAATGGTTGGAAGTTGGAGCCGTACTTAATGCCGTAGGGCGGGTCGATGTAGATCATCTGAACTTGGCCCGCCAAACTCTCCTTCTGCAGAAGGGAGTTCATGACAAGTAGCGAGTCACCCGCGATCAGGCGATTGGACCAGTTCTTCTCGTGCTTATAGAAATCAACAGCTTGGCGAAGCGGTAGGTTCTCGAACGGAGCATCAAACAAGCCTGGCTGTACAGGCCGTTCTGCGGCAGATTTATCGGCTTTCATGCGACGCCGCACTGCTGCCAATATGCTCGCGGGGTCGATGCGTTCATGAACGTGCAGTGAGACGGTATCAACCTCGAACGTCGTGCGTTCGGCCTTACCTGCCCAATCGAGATAAGGAGATTGCAGACGTTTAAGCTCCGCGAGCGCTTCCCGCATGCGCTCTGAATCGTTGCTCTTCAGGGCATCGTCGATGAGCGATTCGACCCTGCTTCGCGCGCCGTCAAATTGCAGGGCAGGATCAATGTGGGGGTCGTAGCGCCAAACGGTTTCTGGTTGATCGGGATCGTTTTCCGGATGGACCATGCCCACTTCCGGATTGTTCACCCGCCTATCCGGGTACCGGTAGCTGACGATCTGCCCAGGTCCGGAGGGTGCCTTTCGCCGTTTCGCCTTCGCTTTCTTGGCTGTCGGCGAGGTGGTCGTCGTTGGCTCTTCCTGCGCCTCCAGCTCAAACTCGTTATCCGCTTCTGCGGCGGGTTGCAGGGGCGGTTCTGGTCTGTAAATGACAGAGCCGTTGCCACGCGTTCGGCCGTGAGCGATCTCTCCCGCCTCGATTAGCTCTGTACTCGCCTTGTTGAAGGCGGTCTCGGAGAAATCGGGGAGTTGATGCGCCAAGATTGCGAGAAGGGCCTTGGTGGCAATGGGCGTTCCATCCCGGGGAACGTTTTCAAGAATGAACTTCCTTAGCTCGCTGCCACCCATCATCATTGCCCGGTCTTCCTCGCCCTCTTTGCTGTTTGCTGGGCCTAACTCTATGTGAAACTTGACGAAAACGTCTAGGAATTTGTGGATTCTGATCGCCGCTTGTAATGATTTCAGCTCGTTAGACTACCCCGACTTAGGCGTTATCCCGGGAAAATTGGCGGAGACTCATGTGACGCCTAGGTCATTGGGTGTCGCTGAGAAGTGCACCGGGCAAGTCGAGTCGAGGCTCGGTCTGCGACGCGCGGAGACTTCTCGATCGCTTTGAGAGGGTCCCTTGCTTGGTCATGCTACCAAAGTTGTTTGGGTTCAACCATGACTTGCAAATACGTGATAGGATAGTTTCTCAAAATCTTAAGAGGGGGGACGAATCGAACGTGGCTAGTGCCGGGGCAGCGCTTCCGAAGCGTGAATTCACCAAGAGCAAGATGTCAATGTACCTGCGCACGCTCTGCGACAGGGAGCTCTATTTATCTTTATTTTCAAACAACCCTGTCGAACTTAGCAAAGCCGGGCTGCCGATACCTCTTAAATCCCGTCCCGGCGTTCAGCTGATTACAGCTTCCGGCCGCGAGTTCGAATACGAGCAATACAACATCCTTTGCAGCTCGTTGCCCAACAACGTCTATGCGAAGAGCAGCGGTACAGCGCCTGTACCGCTTGCTGAGGCGCTAGGAAAAGTCACCAAGCCAACGCTGATCCTTCAGCCCCAATTCGAGCCTGAGAAGTTCCGAGACACGGTTCTGACGAACATTGGCGTCGCCAAAGAGAACCTGAAATACATTCCGCCGATGTCGGGATTGCGCCCAGATATCGTATTTGCAGATGCGCGCCGAAAAAACGAATTTGAAATCTTGCCCGATGGTACGCGCCGCCAGCTGGCGGATGACGACAAGCGCATGGCGCTTTCGGTCATCGATTTGAAAAATATAACCGAGGCAAATGCCAGCTACTCGGCGGAAGTCTGCCTGTATGCCATCTTCGTTTCCAACTGGCTCCATAACGAAGGTAAGGCCTACTTGGAGAAGTTTTTCGTATCGGATCGTGTGTATCTATGGCGCCACGTGGAGATGCCTACGTTCACAGGCATTCTGGCTACCAAGGCCGGCGGCGATCATGAGAATCGGTTGAAGGCCTTGCGACAGGACTTGGAAGACGGGCTCGTCCTATTCCTGATCTACATGCCGAGCGTCCGTAAGTTCTTTGCCGAGGACTTGCCACGGGTCGTCCACCTCGGCGACACGCAAGGCTGGAACGCGGTGCCTTACCACGTCAATCCACGTTGTAGTTCTTGCGACTGGCTAGGGAATAGGGTCTGGCTCTCGGACGACGACCGCAAGTATTTCGATGCCGATCCGAACCATTATTGCTCGCCTGCTGCCGAAAGTTCCGATCACCTCTCGAAAATGGCGACGCTGAGCCGAGGGGCTAGCAACGTGCTTCAAGCGGGCGGCCATCCGAAGGTGGCCGCATTGGAGAAAATCACTCCAGATTCTCCAATTTTGCGAAAGCACTCGTTGCTCAAGCAGGATCGAGGGCAGATCTCCTTTCGCGCCCTCGCTATTGCGTCAGGACAAATCAGCGTCGATACGTCATCGAAAGTCGGAGGCCTGGCCAAGCGCCGAAATGCCGAGTTCAACATTGTCGTGAACTTTGACTCGGGCTCCGGACTTCTAACTGGAATAGCGATACGCGGTACGCTGTTTGCGCCTTACCTCCACAAATTCCCAGCGGCGGAAGGCAAGGAACCCCTGTCGATAAAGTCGCTGGGAGAAGATGCCTTCGTAGTAGGTAAGGATACCGCAGTCGCTGAATGGGCCGCACTCCTGGCTTTCATCGAGCGGTTTGCCGATTGGATTGAGGGAGCGGAGAAAGAATTTTCTGCAAACAAGTTCGGTACTTTGCATACCCAGATTTGTTTCTGGGAGGTCCGCCAATACGAAGAGTTGTGCAACGCATTTGGCCGTCACTTGCTGAACATTCTTGATCTCCCAGAGCGCGCGCAAAAAGCGCTAGCGTGGATATTCCCGCCAGAAGAACTCATGGAGAAGTCCGACGCCATTTGTCCCAACATTGTTTTCATTCGAGACATTGTGTCGGGCTCCGTGCGGTCACCACAACGCTTTGCGGTGACGCTGCTTGGCACAGCCGAGCATTATCATCTTGACCGGATGACACCGCGCAAGATTGATAACTACTATCTTGAGCCTCTGGGTAACTCGATTCCGCGCGAACGCATCTTCGAGATCTGGAAGTCGACAACCGGAACAGTACGGATATTTGGAAAGACGCGACCGATCACTGAAGCGATCAACCGGTATGGTGACGTGCTAAAGGCCCACACATGGGCCCTCGCGAGTATCGTTGCCCGCCTCCATGACGACCTGAAGAACAGCATCAGCGGTGACGCTCCAGTTCTTTCTACGACAGTGCCAACTGGCATGACCGGCGTCGCGTACGACTCGAAGCTATGGGATCGATGGTCTCAGGTCTCGGCCGCTGTTGCAAAGACTGAATCTCTGGGATCGTTCATAGCTCGCGCCGAGGCCTTGGAAGCTTCCTACAAAGCCATTCTCCTAACGAAGCTCATCAAGGACCACGGAAACAATCAATACGAGTTTGAAGTAAGCGAAGATTCCTCAGAGGCCAAAATAGAAGAGGGCGACACGTGTACGATCGGCATCGTTAGCTGGCCCGGATTTCCCTTGTGCCACGGGAAGTTTCTGGGGCTGAACTTGGACCTCAAGCTTGCCTTTACGCCGATGTACAAGGTCATTGCCGCCCATATCGATGTGTTTGACAGGATCGGAAAAAGGCTGACGCTGACGCTGCGCTCCAAGTGGGCCGGCGTCGACGCAATATTTAACGAGGTAATGGCCAACGACGTACTTCCGATTGGAAAGGAGCCGATTTACCTCCTGGAGGACTCCTCGTTTGACGATTCTGGAGTCGTCAGCGCCATCCTCAAAGAGATTGGAAATCCCAAATGCGCGATTGCTGCTCCCGAGGCGTTGGCTGCTATGGGCGCGTCGGCCGCGAAGAAGATCGCGAAGGGAACCGACGATGACACGCCGATAGCCGAGGTTATTTGGCAAGCGAACAAGCTCGCAGCCAACACGATAAGGAATACAAAGGACGTCGATGCTATCGTCGCCTTTGCGACTACTGCGAACAAGCACACTCTCAATGCGAGCCAGATCGCGGCCGTAAGGTCATGTGCGGAGCGCCAGCTTACAATCGTGTGGGGTCCGCCGGGCACCGGGAAAACGGACACTCTTGTTGCTTTTCTGCATTCGGTTATCCGGCAAAAGAAAGCTCGGAAGATCCTTATTGCGGGTCCAAACTACCGGACGGTTGAAGAGTTGTCTGAGCGCCTCGTCGCAAATCTCGAAAAGGACGCTTCGGCCGCCTGCGATTTTTATTGGCTGTACTCGAAATCAAGAGGGCCAAAGCCAATCAAAACAGCAACTAAACATTTTCTCTTGAAGTCTGCGACGAGAGACTCCAACGACCCTGTCTATCAAGAACTCCTCGGAAGCATTGCGGAGGATGAAAAGGTCACCGTCGTATCCAGCACGTCGCATATCGTGAATTCGCTCACCAAAGATGCTGGGACGATTGGTTCTGTCGTTGACGAGCTATTTGACCTCGTTGTTCTTGACGAGAGCTCTCAAATTCCGGTCACCTTGGCGCTTCGCCCGCTCGGGACGCTTAAGCCACATGGGCAGGTCATCATTGCTGGTGATCATATGCAAATGCCTCCCATCCAGCGCTTGGAGCCGCCAAAGGGTGCTGAGCACCTCGTCGGGAGCATTCAGGAATATCTGATCACTCGGTTTGGGATCGTCCCGCTGCCCCTGCTGCTGAACTATCGTTCGAACAGCGATCTAGTGGATTATGCACGGTTGTTGGGTTATCCGGCTGAACTCAAAGCCGCTGTGCCAGTGAGAGATCTGCAGTTTGTCCAACCACTCGAGCCGATAACGAAGAGCATGCCCAAAGGGCTGCCAGTCACGTCGGCTTACGACGAATTGTTGAAGACAGATCGGCGTGTGACTGCACTCATCCATGAGGATGTTACTTCGTCCCAGGCGAACGAACTTGAAGCCGGCCTGGTCGCGGGCCTAGCTTATGTGGCGCGGCAAGTCGCGGCGCGTGAGCTTTTTGAGGGAAAAGATGGGCCCAAAACAGCGTATTCGGACGATGACTTCTTCACGCAAGGGATTGGCATAGTCACCCCGCACAAGGCGCAGAAAGCCCTCGTGGTGCGCAAGCTAATTGAACTGTTCCCTAAAGCGGATCCAAACGCCGTCTTCGAGGCAGTCGACACCGTCGAGCGCTTTCAAGGCGGGCAGCGGGATACAATCATCGTTTCCTTCGGAGTCGGAGATACCGACATTATTGAAGGTGAGGAGGAGTTTCTTCTTCAGTTGGAGCGCACGAATGTTGCTGTCTCCCGAGCGCGGGCAAAGTGTATCGTGCTAATGCCCAAGTCTCTCGCATACCACTTGCCAACCGATGAAAAGGCCGCAGCCACATCAATCGCCTTGAAATCCTATCTTGAGGAGTTCTGCGGCCAGCGCAAAGCCATCAACATTGAGTGGAACGGGGAGAAGCGGAGCGGAGAGGTCCGCTGGCATTAGCTGAGAACAGCGTGGAAGTCGTACTCGCTGGCTGGGTCTGACTCTCGCCCCATGTAATCGGCCTGCCGCTTGCCTGAGTGTGAGGTTTCAGCGTTCCTTACTGACAAGAGCTTCCAATCACCTGCAAGTTCAAGCGACGCCTTCATTATTTGCCGGGCGTCGCTCTTCGCGGACGGGATGCTACCGAACCGAACGTAAAGGTGCGCGTCGTCCTGCGCGCGTTTGGCAACATTGCTCCAAACTTTGGCAAGATCTTCAATGAAGCGTTCGTGCCCCGTGTGAGTGAGTTGATTGTGATTCTCGTAGTCAATCTCCTCGTCCCCGCCGAGAAACCACATCCGGAGCCACTGATCTTGGACGTAGGTCCGCATGCCATAGTAGGGCGGTGACGTAATCGTCACTATGGGTCCTTTGACCTTGGCAAATGACATGGCTTTTCGCGCGTCAAGGCATTTCACGTTCTGAATTCGGCTAGCGGAGGCCGAATTCAGATCAGCGATTCGTTTCAGTTTCTTTGTAAGCACGTCAATAACAGATGCCGTCGGTGGGATGAGGTTACGCTCTTGCCAGTACCTCACCGAATAGTCTGGCTTCGAGGCAAACGTTCTCGGCATCTGGTTTGAGAAATAGCTGAACGAGCCACCCGGAACGGGCAATGGTCCATGGAGGCATCCCAGTGTGGCCGCTCGTAATATCGCCGAGGCGTCGGTAACTTTCTTCTCGCGGAGGAGTCCCTCGCGAAGGCTGCAAATCTGCAACAGCGTCTTGTTTGAAAAAGCATGTCGGAAGAACTGGCCCTCGGGAATATTCTTCGGAGCTTTGGAAATCAGTCTCTCTGCAAGAGCAATCACGTCTTCGTAGTCTGCGCTGGCCAATTTAGCTTGCGCTATTGCGGCGGCAATTGGCGATGTGTCCAAGCCGTAAGACCGCAGACCAAGCTTTCGAGCGGCGTAGATGGTTGTCCCCCGACCACAGAATGGGTCGTAGACCGTCGGAGAGTCCTTCCTGTGCTTTTTCAGGAGCCGTAAGGGAAATTCCAACGGAAACATCGTGTAGTACGGACATATCGCGTTGAACGCAAAATCCTTGTTGTATGCATACGCGATGGTCATCGATCCCCAATCAATTACCTCGACAATACTGCAACCGGAGTAAAGCCTAAAGTAGTTTTCGATTCGCCGTACAATCCGATTGGTGCGGGCGGCCGGACTCGAACCGGCACAGGCCTTGCGGCCCCACGGATTTTCATACCACTTCGGCTTTCGCCGCCGCCGATCCGGCGTTCGTGGTCTGGACTATCCCTTCACCTTGGCGATGCCCGCTGTAGGTGCTGCCCGTCTAGTCTCTACACCTTCCCCCTGGCGGGGGCTTGGCTCGGGATTGCCAGTGAAGGTTTCCCCGACTTTGAGCAGTTCTGCTCCTGGAGTTTCCCCCAGGGCACTCAATGGCTTAAGTCCGATGCGTCTACCAGTTCCGCCACGCCCGCATCGGCCCATCTATACGGCGCAAATTGCCTAAGGCAAAGGGAATACAGTTGTTTTCGCACACGCTTTGAGCAACGGGCGTCATGCCGGGTAGAGACCTTCAAGCCGGTGAATGCTGCGGCTTCCGCCGGACGTAGTTGGAGCGAGGCTGTAGTTTTCGTTTTGTGGGAGCGGGTTTGGTCGGCTGAGATTGGCCATCTTCCGCAGCCTTGCCCTCTGCGATCCTCGGCGGCCGTTTGATGTTGATCGCTGCCGCGCTCAGCTGGTTCTTGATATGAGAGGCGTAGAACTTCTCGATCATTTCAACGCTGGTACGGCAGTTCTTGGCGATCTGGTAGATGTCGGCACCTTCCATGAGGCGAAGGCAGATGTAGGTGTGACGCAGGCTGTAAGCCGTGCGCCGCTGACCTTCACGGTCGAACTTCAGCTCTTCTTCTTCAAGGATTCTGTTGAAGAGCTCGTGCTGGTAACTGGGGAAGATGCGGTCGGTAGGCTTGGGCTTGTTGCGCTTGCGCAACCTGAAGAAGGGCGCAACCGCGCTGGGCATGCTTTTGCAGTAGCCGACGCCGCGCTTGCCCCGCACCTCGATCTCGAGGATGCGCTGGTTGGTTTCCTTGTCCATCACCACTGTAACGTCACGATACTCAAGGCGGTTGGCCTCATCGGGACGAAGGCCCGTGTTGGCCATGAAGATCACGTAGTCATGGAGCTGCTCACAGGCGTAGCGCCAACGCTCGTTGATGGGATTTTCAGCCCGGCGCGAGGTCGCCAGATAGAGCTTTCTGTATTCAATCGGCGAGAACCACGCGCGGTGGGAGATCTTGCTGTTGCTGCGATAGGGCTGGGACATGTCTGGCAAGCTGGAGAGCCAGCCATGGCGGAGGGCTGTTTTGAGCGTCTGACGAAGAGCCACCATTTCTTGGTGGAGGGTGTTGCGGGCAGGCAGTTTTCCGCGCGCAGCCTTTGATTTCTCGATGCGGTCGATCCGGTACTCCTGAATGGCGCCGGAGTTGACCTGGGACAACGGCTTGTCGCCAAAGAAGGGAATGAGGTAATTGCGCAGCCGCCGTTCATGGCCGGCGACATAGATAGGGCTGCGCTGACCTTCGGTGATTACGGGAAATTCCCGGAGAAACTGCTCCGCAGCGTGTTTGAAGGTTTTCTCGGCGTTCGCGAGAACAAGCTTGTCGAGGTCGCCGCGAACGTGCTTGCCCCGAAGCTCAAGGTACCATTCTTCGGCAAAGCGTAGCGCGCTGGTGATGCCTTCCATTTTGGTGCTGACGCGATAGTTGCGGTTTCCGACGTAGGCGGCGGCTTGCCAGAATTTGCTATCGGCGCTGCGCTTGTAGATGTAGCACTTGCCACCCATTAGATCGTGGCGCTCGGTCGTCCCGTCCTGCTTCAGGGATGCTTCTGCGCTCGCCTCAGGTGTCAGTACGTCCATCTCCGCAACGTCCAATTGTGTAATTTGTGTAAGCAATGTGTAACAGTCTCACGTCTTAAGATTCCTGTCAATCGTATTGAAATTACTTACTTTTTTTAATTTCTAATCTCGTTAGGTAACGATTTTAAGTCCCTTGCGTCTACCAATTCCGCCATGCCCGCTTGATCCAACGAGATCAACGACTTAAGTCCCGTTTCGGCCGCTTTTGGTGGCGGAAGCCGGACGGGTTGTCTCTTCCTTAAGCGAGCCGCCCGCGCAAGGCAAAGCCTCAATCCGGACATCTCGGCTTGCTTTAGGCAATCTCAATCCACGGGGACTACCAATCCGACATGTCTGTCTCGTTTCTCCACCAACGTCGCCTTGCGCGTGTGCTGCTTCCGCTGCTGGGACTCTGCGCGGCGCTTGGCGGCTGCGCGGGTATCTCCGAGACCATCAGCCCGGCCTTCGTCGATCCGGCCCGCTATGACCTCTGGGATTGCAAGCAACTCGCGCCCGAGCGGAAAACCCTCGCCAAGCGCCGTGATGAGCTGGAGCGGCTGATGGCGAAGGCCGAAACCGGGGCAGGCGGCGCAGTCGTGGCAGAGCTCGCCTATCGCAACGACTACCTCGCCGTGCGCGGACAGCAAAAGTTGCTGGAAGAGACCTGGCGGAGGGACAGATGCCGCGAGAGCGACATGGAGGCAGCCAATCCGCCGACTCAGCCGACACCTGTGCCTGCACCGGCAGGCGCGGCCAAGCCGTCGAAGCTGCTGGGCTCGAAATCCGGCGACGCCATCCACTGACGATGATGATCGCTGCTAATCGCACCGCGCTTCAGGCCCGCCAGCCGTAGATCCAGTCCTGCCGCGCCAGCATGCGCTCCGGCCCGAGCGAGCGGATCGCAAGGTCGCGCGCGAGCGCAAGCGGACCGCTCAAATGATAGATGCGGCCCTGCTGCCGTGCCGTTTGCTGCACGCGCCGCACCCGCGTCTGGCGCGTTCGGCCGTATTGCTTCAGCGCTGCGGCGATGCTGCTTGCGCTTTCGGCTGCCTCAAAGCTCAAGTGCCTGGCGAGCACGGCGGCATCCTCGATCGCCATGCCGGCCCCCTGGGCGGCGAAGGGCAGCATCGCGTGCACGGCGTCGCCGAGCAGCGCCACCTGGCCTTTGCTCCAGGGGCAGCCCTCGGGCACGCCGAACAGCGCCCATTTGCGCCAGCTGTCGACCGCGGCGAGCATCATCCGCACCGGTGACGGCCAGCGCGGCGCGGCAAAGGCGTCCATCATCTCGAAGGGATCGCCCGGCGTGCTCCAGCCCGGCCTGTTCCATGTGCCCGGCAGCACCGCCACCACATTGAGCTGGCGCCCGCCCGCGATCGGATAGGCGACCAGATGGGCGTTTGGGCCCATCCAGAGCTGCACCCGGCGCGCGGTGTAGTCCTTCGGCAATTGCGTGGCATCGATCGTGCCGCGCCAGGCGATCAGTCCGGAGAAGCGCGGCTGCACCTCGGGAAACAGATGCTGGCGTACCGTCGACCAGATGCCGTCGGCGCCGATCAGCGCGCTCGCGAGATCACTGCGGCGTATCGTGCCGCTGCGATGGACGACAGTCAGCCCCTTGGCGTGAGACGCGACATCCTCGAAGGTCGCGCCGAGCTTCAGCTCGATGTCGGGATGGTCGGAGACCGCGCCGGCCAGCGCCGCTTGCAGGTCGGCACGATGCACCACCCAATAGGGGGCTCCGGCCCGCGCCGAGGCGGCTTCACCAAGCGGCATGCGCAGCAATTCGCCGCCGGCCCGCGCGCTCATGATGCTGACCGCCTCGGGGGTCACCGCACGGAGCCTGAGGCGCTCGGTCAGGCCGAGCTCGACCAGGACGCGGCTGGCATTGGGGGAGAGTTGCAGGCCCGCGCCGACTTCTTCGAGGCGCTCGGCTTTTTCCAGCACCACGACACGAAAGCCGCGGGCCGCGAGCGCGAGTGCGGCCGTCAGGCCTCCGATTCCGGCACCGGCGATGACGATTGTTCGGGAGAGCGCCACCCCTGGTTGAAGCGACCGTCAGGCCACCTTGTCCTTCAGGACACATTCCGGCGGACGCGCCTCGCCGGCCTTCAGGTCCGCGGCAAAGCGGTACAGCGTCGAGCAGTAGGGGCAGATGATCTCGTTGTCGTTGCCGAGGTCGAGGAACACGTGCGGATGATCGAACGGAGGATTGGCGCCCACGCACATGAATTCTTGCGAACCGATCTCGATGACGGGAACACCGGCATCGTTATGGAAGTGCGGGACGACATGGTCGGACATCGTAACTCATCCTGGAGTGGCAATGGCGGCAGACACAATCACGACTGACGCGGCTTCTTTAAGGCGCCGCGGACCATACTGGCGAGGATAGGTGATTGCTAGTCCGGCGGAACCGAAAGGTTCGCAATGCCCCATGCTCATTTGCTCTTGCAAATTCGACACAATCTTGCGGCCTGAGAGAAGCCCTTCTTTCGTCGGGGACGTTGTGTCGCAATTTGGGCATACTATGTCTGCGGACGAAGGTAATTGCGGCAAAAGACCAACCATCAGGCAGACGTCCAGGCTTTCAGCATGAAGTGGCTGCGAATCGGCACAGCGTTGAGCGGGATTGCGGCATGCGGCTTCGTGCTCGCGCAGATAGCGCCGCATGCCCGCGAGGCCGGCGCGATCTTCGCCGCCCAGGACGATCCGGCCGCACTGTCCGAGCTCAAGCTCGACACGGTTCTGCGACAGAACGAGCGGCTGGTTCAGGACAACATCGAAGCCGCGCTCGCATCGAGCGATGCCGATCTCGCGAACAGTTTCGTCGTGCTCGCGCGTGAGCGCAATATCGCGCTTCCCGATGACATCCTCACGCGCGTGAGTGACGCGGTCAAAGAGGAAAATTCCACCTCGTATTTCGCCAGGCGCTTCGCCACCGGCCTCGTCACCGGCAGCGCGGATGACGTCGCAAGCCTGTCCGGAACCGTAGCCGGCGATCTCTTTGTGATCGGCGACATCAGGGACGTCGTTCGCGAGGGCAAGCATCTCGCCATGGGCGAGGATACCGATCGTCTCGTGCTCGGGCTCGCGGCCGTGGGGCTTGCGGTGACGGCGGCAACCTACGTGTCCGTCGGGGGCGCGGCGCCGGTTCGCGCCGGGCTGACGCTGGTCAAGGATGCCCGGAAGGTCGGGCGGCTCGGCGAGGGGCTGGCCAAATGGGCCGGCCGGTCCGCGCGCGAGGTGGTCGATACGCCGATGCTTCAGAACGCGGTTGCCTCCGGTTCGGTGCTACGACCGGGCGAGACCGCACGCGCCATTAAGGCAGCATTCCACGCCGAAAAGGCCGGCGCGCTGGTCCGGCTCGGCAAGGACGTCACGCGCGTCGCCGAAAAGACCGGCGCGCGCGGCGCCATGGACACGCTGCGTATCGCCGAAGGCCCGAAAGATGTCGCGCGTGCGGCGCGGCTTGCGCAAGCGCAGGGCGGCAAGACGCGCGCGATCATGAAGCTGCTCGGTCGCGGTGCGCTGCTGCTCGTGGGCGGCGCGTTCGATCTCGCGCTCTGGCTGTTCGGCGCCGCATTGACGCTGTTTGGCCTTCTGTCCTCGATCAAGACGACCGCCGAGCGCCTGACCCAGTCCTGGTGCGATCGCAGACGAGCGCGGCGGCTTCGCCGGGCGCGGATCGCCGCCGAAGCCGATCTGACGAACGCGGCCGTTATGGCCTAAGCATGATCCGGAAAAGTGCGCAGCGGTTTTCCGAAAAGATCATGCTCAAACAATAACCACAACCTTCCCCTCAAGACCGCGGAACAAGTGATGCCGAGCTTTCACAACGGCGCCGTTGAAATTGCCTATCTCGACGAGGGCGAGGGCGATCCCATCATCCTGGTGCACGGCTTTGCCTCCAGCAAGAACGTGAACTGGGTCTATCCGACCTGGGTCTCCGAGCTGCGCAAGAACGGACGCCGCGTCATCGCGCTGGACAATCGTGGCCATGGCGAAAGCGCAAAGCTCTACGAGCCCGTACACTATTCGATTCCGACCATGGCCGGCGACGTGCTTGCGCTGATGGATCATCTCGCGATCCCGCAGGCCGACATCATGGGCTATTCGATGGGCGGGCGGATGACCGCGTGGCTCGGGCTCAACGAGCCGCAGCGCCTACGCTCGGCGATCCTCGGCGGCATCGGCATCGGCGGCCTGATCGATGGGACCGGGCCGGGAGAGAACGTGGCGAAGGCGCTGGAAGCACCCTCGCTCGATGACGTCACCGATCCCATGGGCCGCACCTTTCGCGCCTTCGCCGATCAGACCCGTTCCGACCGCCGTGCGCTCGTCGCCTGCCTGCGCGGCACGCGCGACCTCATGACAACGGACGAAGCCGCGGGTATCGACGTGCCCGTGCTGATCGCGGTCGGCAGCACTGACGACGTCGCAGGCTCCGCCAGCGCACTCGGCGCACTCATCCCCGGCTCGGAAGTGCTTGAGATCCCCAACCGCGACCACATGCGTGCCGTCGGCGACAAGGTCTACAAGACCGGCGTGCTCGATTTCCTGTCACGCCGCGGCTGAGATGTCGTCCGCCGGCTCGTCGTCGCCTAAACGACGTGTCAGCGCCGTCAGCACCACGAAGGTCGCAAGCCACGCCATCCGCGCGCCGTAGCGGTCGTGCGGACCGGAGATGACGGCGCAGATGAAAGCATTGCCGAGCAGGGCCAAGGTGACGGTCGCCGCCAGCAGCGTCAGATCGTCGAGCCTGCGCTTCGCCAGCGAATGCGCGAGCAGCGCGACGAGCGCCAGCATCGAGACCAGCGCCGCCGGAACGTGCAGCCAGTTGATGGTGTCGAAATTGACGGCCCAGTGCTGCTGTCGCGCCGCACGCATCGGCGCCACCTGCGCCGGGATGTAGCGCTCGATGATGCCGTAGGTGTGCGGGATCCAGCCGCTGGTGCCTTCGCCGGTCGCGACGTGCAGCAATTGCTGGCCTATCGCCCGCAGCGCCGCGCCAGCCTGCCAGGCCGGATAGTCGGCGAGCGAATGCACGACGATGTAGCCCATCTCGTCGTTCATGCCTTCGAAACGGCCGAGCGTGTTGAACATGCTCTTGCCCCACAGGAACTCGTCTGCGGTCGCCGGCAGTTCATTGCGATAGGGACAGAGCTTGAATCGCTCGCGCGGACAGTGGTCGCCAAGGTAGCGCGCGACGATGCCGTCCTGCATCATGCGGCCAAAGGCGACGCCGTAGCCGCCGGGCGTCCAGGCCCATTTGCCCGAGAGTGCATGGTTCGCCGACACCAGCATCAGGCTGCCCGCGACGATGGACAGGCTCGCCTGCGCCAACCCCCACAGCGGCAGCCGGCGTCCCACCAGCGCCCGCGCCATCCAGCCTGCGGCGCAGAGGCCGAGCAGCACGCCGAGCGTGGCGCTGTGGGTTGCGGCGGCAAAGGCGGTGAAGACGAACAGCGCGACCTTTTCGCGTGTCGAGATTCGATGTCCCCCGATGACCAGGAGGAACAGCGACAGCACCGACAGCCCTGCAAAGATGTCGGTGAGCAGCATGCTGGTAAGCCAGGGCAGGGCGGTCGACAGGATCAGGAGCAGGCTGATGGCGACGAAGCGGAAGGTCTGCATCAGGTCGAGCACGCGCAAGGTGAGCTGCAGCAGCCACAGCGTCGCCAGCGACTGGACGGCGAGGTTGATCCAGAAGCCGAAGCTTTCGCCATAGTGCAGATAGAGGCCGAACACGGTGGAGCGGCTGGGGACGAGATAGCCCTCGTACCAGCGCGCCAGATAGCCGCCGGTGTCCCATTGAAGCAGGGGATAGCCATTCCAGAACGCCGGCGCGAGCATGAAGAGGGGCAGGGCCAGCGCGGCCAGCCGCAGCCAGAACGAGCCCGCGGCGCGCGCGCGCAAACTTTCGGTGGTGGTGCTCAAAACCGCTCCATCGTCGTTCGGACCATGACTGCAATAAGGGTCGGGACGGAATTCACCAATAGTTTGACGCCGCCCGGCTTGAATTTGGCAGAACTCTGACCACTTTGAGCCGACCCTGCCGCCTTGGGCGTCAGGGGAAAGTGTTGTGATTCAACGCCTTGGCAGGCTTTCGCGAGGCAAGGTGCTGTTCACTCTCAGGCAAGCCGGTCAGGACTTTGTCGCCTAAGCTGTGCTATAGAGCCAGCAAAACGGGCCAATTCGAAAGAGCAGTTTCCATGGCAGTGCATCAGGTCAATCCGGGAGGAAAGCTCGCATCGCTCGACCCGATCTGGGAGCGGGTCCGGGGCGAAGCGGAGGATATCGTCCATCGCGAGCCGGAGCTTGCGACCTTCATCTATTCGACGGTGCTGCATCACAGCCGCCTGGAAGATTCGGTGATCCACCGTCTTGCCGACCGGCTCGATCACGCCGCGCTGTCGGGCGATCTCGTGCGCCAGACCTATGACGAGGCGCTGCGCGACGAACCGGACCTCGGCAACGCCTTCCGCGCCGATCTCGTCGCCGTCTACGACCGCGATCCCGCGACCTCGCGCTTCATCGATCCCTTGCTCTACTTCAAGGGCTTTCACGCCATCCAGACCCATCGTTTGGCGCACTGGCTCTATCTGAAGGGCCGCAAGGATTTCGCGTACTATCTCCAGAGCCGCGCCTCTGCGGTGTTCCAGACCGACATCAATCCCGCCGCGCGCATCGGCCGCGGCATCTTCCTCGACCATGCCACCGGTTTCGTCTGCGGCGAGACGGCTGTCATCGAGGACGACGTCTCGATCCTGCACGGCGTCACGCTCGGCGGCACCGGCAAGGAGAACGAGGACCGTCATCCCAAGATCCGCCATGGCGTCTTGATCGGTGCAGGCGCAAAGATCCTCGGCAATATCGAGATCGGCCATTGCGCGCGCATCGCCGCCGGCTCGGTCGTGGTGAAGCCGGTGCCGCACAACGTCACCGTCGCGGGCGTGCCCGCCAAGATCGTCGGCGAAGCCGGCTGCGCCGAGCCCTCGCGCACCATGGATCAGATGATCAACGCCATGGGACTTTGAGACGGGACTCTGAGATCGGACTTTGAGGTGGGGCTTTGAGCTTGAAGAGGGCCTGATTTTTCCGGCCCTTTCTCGTCCCCAAATTCTTTGGCAATTGATGCTGGCGGTTCGTCGCGTCTCGTCCTAAAACCCCGCCAACCCAGATTTGGATTGGAGACTGCCGTGGACGTCAAGGAAGTAAGGAAGCTCGACGCGTATTTGAAGCGCGTATTCGGCAATCCCAAGATCCGCGTCGTGCCGCGGCCGAAGAAGGATGATTCCGCCGAGGTCTATATCGGCGAGGAGTTTATCGGCGTGCTGTTCGTCGACGACGAGGACGACGATCGCTCGTTCCAGTTCCAGATGGCGATCCTCGAGGACGATCTCGTCGATCAGGAATAGTTCGCCAGCCGTCATTGCGAGCAAAGCGAAGCAATCCAGAAATCTTTCTACGGAGGGATTCTGGATTGCTTTGCTTTGCTCGCAATGACGAGCATCAGCGTCGCGGCTGCATAACTCTATCTCTTGCAAGAATGCGCAGGCGGGCCGTGGCATCAGCGACGATGCGCCCCTCCGTATCGATGAGCTCCGCTTGCACAATCATGTCGCGCTCCGTCCGCTCGATGACGCGCACTTGCGCCGTGATCGGCCCAACCGTCGCGGGCTTCAGGAAGCGTGTATTCAGGCTCTTTGTGACCACCGTCAGGTCGGGCGACAGCGCGGCCAGCGCGTACATCCCGGTGGCGGAGTCCAGCATGGCTGCCAGGAATCCACCTTGGATCGTCCCATGCCTGTTGGTGAATGCGGGCTGAGCCTGGAAACGGATCAGGGCACGCCCGCCCTCGTCCAAGCCGAGCCATTCGCGTCCCAGCAATTCGGCGCCCGGTGGCAGATTTGCTGCCGCGTCGTTCATTGATCACCGCACCTGTCATGAAACGGCGAGCCTATCAAGAGATCCCTTCAACAGTCGGTCGCCGCATTGGCGCCTTACGTATCTGGCCTGCAATGGAATGCTTGCGTCTCGGTCGCGGCTCAGTCGCACACTTCCGTTTGAGATCCTCCCATGTTTCCATTCTTCGGGTTAACAATGCGACAGCCTGACTTGACCGGCCGACAGCCTCCATTGTTGCAAAGAATTTGACCAGACGCCTGCGGCTTTGCGGGTACAGCTTCGATCTGCTTCCGATCTGCGTCCCGCTTCTTGGTATCCTCGCGGGTCGCGACCGGCTTCTTGTCCTGAACCTTTTCGCATTCATTGTCGTCATTGACGCGATAGCCGGTGCGGCAGGCGATCTTCACGCACGCGTCGCCATCGGCCTTGAAGCCGTGATCGCAGACCAGCGGACAGACCCGGCCCGGCTTGGCCTTGATGGCATCGAGCGCGTCGAAGCTCGCGAGCTTGGCGTCGAACTTCGTCCCGGCATATTTGTTGAACAGCGTCAGCGAGCGCTGCGACGACGCATTCCAGTCGCCATCGGCCGCGGTGACCAGACAGCCGACGCGGCGCAGCTCGGACTGAACCAGCTTCGCAGTCTCTTGCGCCGACAGACTCGACTGCGATGAGGTTGGTGTGACAGCCGCAACCTTCTGCGCGGTGTCGGTAACCTGCTGCTTCTCTGTAGTCCGCTGTTCGGCGATCTGCTTGGTGTCATTTGCCAGCCTGTCGGCAAGCGCCTTCTCGGCGGTCTGCTTGTCGGCCAGCGCCCTGGCCGCCGCGGCCTCGGCTTCCTTCCGGCGCTGC
The DNA here is from genome assembly GCF_029051685.1 of Bradyrhizobium sp. CSA207. Taxonomy (GTDB): domain Bacteria; phylum Pseudomonadota; class Alphaproteobacteria; order Rhizobiales; family Xanthobacteraceae; genus Bradyrhizobium. Next base: position 44,181 of record NZ_JAACFT010000005.1, read on the forward strand.
TCGGCGGCGGCCGCCTTGGCCTCCTCGATCTGCTTGGCTTTCTCCGCCGCGACACGAGCGTCCTCGGCTGTTTTGGCGGCGGCAGCCGCCTTTTCCTGCTCGGCCTTCTTGGCCCGGTCGATTGCCAGCCGGGCCTTCTCGTCCTCGGCTTGCCTGGCCTTTTCCGCAGCGGCAGCGCGGGTTTCTTCAGCGGCGATCTTGTTCAATTGCCCCTTGGCGAGATCGCTATAGAAGCCGCTGGGAAAGCGGTTGAGAAAGGCTGTCCATCCGTCGCGCGTACCAAGCTGGAGCGCCAGCTCGTAGTCGCGCCGGATTTCGCTGTCGGGGTTGGCCTGCGGCCCGGCCGCCACCGGCTTCGCTGCCACCAGCGAAACGTCATCGCCACCGAGCGAGCCGTACACATACGGCTCCTGCTTGTAGCCGGTGGTCTTGAGCACATCGTCGCGCACGAAGCCGAACGCCTTGCGCAGATCGAGGCCCGGCATCGGCAGACGTTCGACCAGAGCCGTGGCAAACGGGCTGTTCTTCGCGTCGCCATCCGAGGCCGTCGAGCCCGCCTTCGCCGCGAAGGCAATCATGGTGTTCGGGCTGGTCGGCTCGACCTTGGCAAGGCCGCGGCCGATGGCACGGGCGGCAATCGTCCGCTTCATGGTCTTGGCAAAGGGATTGTCGCGACAGGCGTCCAGAATGACGAGCCGGAGCTGCTTGGCGGGTTCGACGGCGAACAGGGCCCGGTCCAGCGGCAGCGTTTCGTCGAGGACGTCGCTGTCGGTCTCGAGCGTCGCGTCGGTGGGGATCAGGTAATTGGTCCCGTCGAGCTCAATGCCGTGACCGGCATAGTAGACCACCGCAACGTCGGCCTCGCGGGCCTTGCCGCCAAACTCGCGCAGCGCCTTGCGCATCTCGGCCACGTTCAGGTCGAGCTTGACGTCGACCGTATCGAAGCCGGCCTTTCTGAACATGCCGCCGACCAGTGCGGCATCGTTCGCGGGGTTCGCCAGCCTTGCCACGTTCTTGTAGGCCGAGTTGCCCATGACGAGCGCGACGCGCTTCTCGGCGTGCGCGGAGCCGCAACCTAACCAGACTGCAAATATCAATAAGGCAATTGGCCGAAGCGCGCTCATTTCAGCCTCAAATCAGAATACGACGAGAGTATTCGGAGAGTTCTGCCACCAACACGATTCATGTACAGGTTTCCTCCTCGCCTGGCGCTCGTCGTCAGTTGCAGACTTCGCTGTTCACAAGAGTGCTGCTGTACCAACGTGTTTGTGCAACGCGACAGCCGGGTCGGACGGGACGACAGCCCGCACCGTTGCAAACCATTTGCCCAGACGCGGAGGGCTTCGCTGGTGCCGCTTCGGTTTGCTTCCGCTCCGCGTCTCGCTTTTTAGTGTCTTCGCGGGTCGCAACCGGCTTCTTGTCCTGCACCTTTTCGCATTCATTGTCGTCATTGATGCGATAGCCGGCGCGGCATGTGATCTTGACGCAAGCATCGCCGTCGGCCTTGAAGCCGTGATCGCACACCAGCGGGCAGACCCGGCCCGGCTTGGCCTTGATGGCGTCGAGCGCGTCGAAGCTCGCCAGCTTGGCGTCGAACTTCGTCCCGGCATATTTGTTGAACACCGTCAGCGAGCGTTGCGATGACGCATTCCAGTCACCATCGGCCGCGGCGCCTAGACAGCCGACGCGGCGCAGCTCGGATTGAACCAGCTTCGCCGTCTCTGCGGGGGACAAGGTTGGCTGTGATGAGGTCGGGGCAATGGCTGCAACTTTCTGCTCACTATCACCCAGCGCCTTCTTTTCTGCCGCCTGCTTCTCTGCGATCTGCTTGGCTTGCAATTCGGCGGCAGCCCTGTCGCTCGCGGTCTTGTCGGCGAGCGCCTTCTCGGCGGCCTGCCTGTCGGCCAGCGCCTTGGCCGCTGCGGCCTCGGCGTCCTTCCGACGCTGCTCGGCGGCGGCCGCCTTGGCCTCCTCGATCTGCTTGATCTTCTCCGCCGCTGCCTTGGCGTTCTCAGCGGCCTTAGCGGCCGCAGCGGCTTTCTCCTGCTCGGCCTTCTTGGTGCGGTCGAGTGCCAGCCGGGCCTTCTCGTCCTCGGCTTGCCTGGCCTTGTCCGCAGCGGCAGCGCGGGTTTCTTCAGCGGCGATCTTGTTCAACTGGCCTTTAGCGAGGTCGGCATAGAAACCGCTGGGAAAGCGGTTCAGGAAGGCCGCCCATCCTTCATGCGTGCCAAGCTGGAGCGCCAGCTCATAGTCGCGCCGGATTTCGCTGTCGGGGTTGGCCTGCGGCCCGGCCGCCACCGGCTTCGCTGCCACCAGCGAAACGTCATCGCCACCGAGCGAGCCGTACACATACGGCTCCTGCTTGTAGCCGGTGGTCTTGAGCACATCGTCGCGCACGAAGCCGAACGCCTTGCGCAGATCGAGGCCCGGCATCGGCAGACGTTCGACGAGAGCCGTGGCGAACGGGCTGTTCTTCGCGTCGCCGTCCGAGGCGGTCGAGCCCGCTTTCGCCGCGAAGGCAATCATGGTGTTCGGGCTGGTCGGCTCGACCTTGGCAAGGCCGCGGCCGATGGCGCGGGCGGCAACCGTGCGCTTCATGGTCTTGGCGAACGGATTGTCGCGACAGGCGTCCAGGATGACGAGGCGCAGTTGCTTGGCCGGCTCGATCGCAAACAGCACTCTGTCGAGTGGGAATGCCTCATCGAGAACATCGGTATCGGTCTCCAAGGCGGCATCGGTAGGGATCAGATAGTTGGTGCCGTCAAGCTCGATGCCATGGCCGGCGTAGTAGATGACCGCGACATCTGCCTCGCGAGCCTTGCCGCCAAATTCGCGCAGCGCCTTGCGCATGTCGACCACGTTCAGGTCGAGCTTCACGTCGACCGTATCGAAGCCGGCCTTCCTGAACATGCCGCCGACCAGCGCGGCATCGTTCGCGGGGTTCGCCAGCCTCGCCACGTTCTTGTAGGCCGAGTTGCCCATGACGAGCGCGACGCGCTTCTCGGCCAGCGCAGAGCTGGTCCCGAGCCAAGTCGCAAGAATCAATAAAACAAACAGCCGAAGCCGCATTCCAGCCCCCGAATGCAATAGCGTCAGAGTATTCGCAGAATGGCCAAAATGCTATCCGGCGATCAGTGATATCAGTCACACATCCGCGGGGCCATCCCAGAAACTACGGGTGGAAGATGCATGACCGCACCATTCAAACCAATCTTCCCATGATGCCATTATGCCCCTGTTTTGCCCGACGGATCAACGGCTATTCGAAAAATACGAAAATGCTCGATGCTGCCGATGCTTGGCTACTGTGCATGGGGTTGTTTTCGAGTTTTTATTTTTGGAGGCTCCAGCCGATCCCGCGGCGGGGCCGCGCTCAGCCCCTCGGCCCGCGCAACTGCAGCGCCAGCCTGTCCATCGCTTCAGTCACCTCGCGCCATTGCGACAACCACTTCCGCGGAAAGCGGAAGGTGAGGTCGGCGCCGCCGATGCGGCGTTCGGAAAGGCACATGCCCGGGGTGGCCGCATCGCGCGTGCAACGTGCGGTCAGTACCGGGCTTGCAGCCGAATAGAGGTCTTCGCCGGCATAGGGCGTATCGCTGCGAAACATTCGCATCGTCAGCCCGTCCTCGGGCATCGTCGCGGCCTGGTCGAGATAGCGCGGATAGATCGTGCCGACGCGCTGCTCCGGCGCCAGCGCATCGTGATGCGCTGCGATCGACAGGAAGATGCGGTCGATCGCTTGCAGCGTCGTATCCACGCTGTCGACGGTGACATGCTTCGGTGCCCCCGGCGACTCGAGCGAGGGATAAAGAAAGTCGAGGTCGATGCGTTCCTGCGGCCCCGAGTGCCGCTGGATCTTCATTCGGATCGCCGCCGCCGGCAGGTTGAACAGCGTGCCGCCGATGCTCACGGGCAGCTTGTCCGGAGCGTTGGCGCCGCCACCGGCACCCCAGGTCGGCCACAACAGATAGGCGACAAGCGCGATGGCAATCACCGCGCAACCGCCACTGAGCGCGATCGGGAGCAAATGAGCCCGGGTTCGCGTGCTGCGGGACGGAGGGGAAGTTGCCGAAAACAACGTCATGAAACTTGCGCGACTGAGCCGGAGGTCGGCCGGTGGCCGACGAATCAGCGCAAATATGCCACGCGGCGGCGGTTTCGCGGAGGGTTCCCGGCTGCTGGGAACGGGAGAGGGCCCTGCGCTGGCGGGGAGGCGGCGTTAACCTTCGCTTAAGGATAATGTAGCGTTAACCGGCACTATTTGTCACAGGAAGACGCCGGCGTTGCGTATGGGCGGACCGTTCCGATGACACCTGAAGCTTTCAACACTTTCTTCTCGATCTGCATCGGTTTCGCGCTCGCGGGCGCCCTCGTGAACGGATACCAGGCCTTGGCGCAGCGGCCCGCCGGTTTCGGGCTGTTGCAGGAGGGCGTGGCCCCCAAGACTTTTGCGGCAGTGCCGTTCCTGGTCTTCGCCGCCCCCTTCATCATCATGCGCAACACGCTGCGCGGGATGCGGGTGGAAAGCCGCCGCGTCGAGTTCGTGATGATGGCGACCGTCATCGCCGGCTTCTGGAGCATGATGAGCGGCACTTTCTTCCTGATGACGCTGCGCGCAGCCGGCGTTCTGACCTGACAGACGCGGAAGGCCCGGCAAGGCGGCCCTTTGCCTGATGCGGCGCGTTTCGCTATGCAGGTCCAAAGCGCGATCGTTGATCGCGCTTCTGCTCTTTGTGCGCATGATCTTTCCGGAAAACCGCTGCACACTTTTCCGGATCATGCGTTAGGTGACAGGAGACCCCCATGGCGATCTACGAGCTCGACGGGCAGGCGCCCGATCTTCCCGCCGACGGCAACTATTTCATCGCGGAGACCGCGACCGTGATCGGCCGCGTACGCCTGAAGCCGGGCGCGAGCGTCTGGTTCGGCGCGGTGCTGCGCGGCGACAATGAGTGGATCGAGATCGGCGAGGGCGCCAACGTGCAGGACGGCTCGACCTGTCACACCGATCTCGGCTTTCCGCTGGTCGTCGGCCAGAACTGCACCGTCGGCCACAACGTCATTCTGCACGGCTGCACCATCGAGGAGGGCGCGCTCGTCGGCATGGGCTCGATCGTGATGAACGGCGCCAGGATCGGCCGCAACAGCATCGTCGGCGCCGGCTCCGTCATCACGGAGGGCAAGGAATTTCCCGAGCGCTCGCTGATCATCGGCTCGCCCGCGCGCGTGGTCCGCACGCTTGACGACACCCAGGTGCAGAAGATGGGGAGCGCGGCAAGGTTCTATATCGCCAACGGGCCGCGCTTCAAGAAGGGCCTGAAGCGGATCGGGTGACATGCACGCCTCGGTGCACCCGGCACCTACAAGCGTTCCATACCGTAAGAATACCGAGACCCTCGAGCGAATTTACAGGCAGCGCGCCCGCGAGGCGGACGAGCTCGCCAACGAGAACCGCTACGCCGCGGCCTATCTGTTCGCGCTCGGCCTTACGGCGCTGCTGCTCGCGGCGCTGAACGTCGTTGTGATGCGCGGCTCGGTGGTCGGCGCGCTGTCCGAGATCACGCAGGCGACCGATCGGATCGCCGCCGGCGACGTCACGAGCGAAGTGCCGCATCTGTACCGTCATGACGAAATCGGCCGCCTCGCGCGCGCTGTGCAGAACTTCCGCGATGCCGTCGCGCGCATCTTCGAGCTCGAGGAGCTCGAGCTCGGCACCGCGCAGGCGCGCGACGCGGCCAGGACCGAACGGGACAAGTTCAACGACAAGTACCAGGCCAAGAAGTGGCAGCTCTCGGCTGCGATCAACAGCATGCCACAGGGCCTGATCATGCTCGACGGCAAGGCGGCCGTGGTCGCAATGAACGCCAACTACCGGCAGATCTACAACCTGCCCGAGACGATCCAGGCCGGATCGACGCTCGAGGATATCCTCCAGCATCGGGTCAAGAGCGGCCTGTTCAGCGGCGATGTCGCGAAATATGTCTCGGGTGTTCTCGACCGGATCGCCAGGCGCGAGCCGACGGCCTACGAGATCAGCTTGAATGACGGCCGCACCATCAAGATCTACGAGCGTCCGATGGACGGCGGCGGCTGGGTGTCTGTGCAGGAGGACGTCACCGAACAGCGTCAGCGTCAGCGCATCCTCGAGCGGATGGAGCGTTTCCTCGCCACCATCATCGAGAATGTGGCGGAAGGCATCATCGCCAAGGATGCGCGCAATCTGCGCTACGTCTTCGTCAACAAGGCCGCCGAGAAGATGATCGGCATGTCGAGCGGCGAGATCATCGGCAAGACCGCGCGGGAATTGTTCTCCCCGGAGACGGCCGAATTGATCGAGCGGCGCGACCGGCAACTTCTCGCGCAGAAGCAGCAGCTCGAACCGATCGTCGATGTCGTCGACAATCCCAAGCGGGGCCGACGCGTAATCTCCGCCCGCCGGGTCCAGATCGGCGGCGCCGGCGAGGAGTCCCACATGTTCGTGACCATGGTCGAGGATCGAACCGAGACGATGGTGGCGGCCGCATAGATCGGCTGCGCCATGGCAAGCGAAGCGTCAGCTTCGCTCGGACTTGCGCGCTTTAATCGCACCGGCGACCTTCTCGTGACCGGCGGCCCACAGCGCATGCTCGTCGCTGCCGTCCTGGTACGGATTGGCTTCGGCCGGAATGTTCTCGCTCGCGGCGCGTTCGCCCTCTGCAAAGGGATCGCGATCGGTCATCGTGATTTTGCCTTCCGCCTCTTTGCTCTCAAGCGGATGTGACGGGATTTGTTCCGGAACCGGTGTTTGCCGCGGCCGTTGACCGGTAAGGGAGACTTTGCCAAGGGAGAATTTGCGATGGCCGCATCGCATGCAACTGTTTCAATCAAGGCCTTGATCGTGATCTGCGGCATCGTCGCAATGCCGGTCGCATCGCTTGCCCAAGGCACCGGTAGCACAGGTAGCACAGGCAGCACTGGCAGCACTGGCGGCTCCGCCGGATTGAGCGGCGGCGTTGCCAATTCTCCGGCGCCGCCACCCGGCACCAACAGCCTCGGCACCGCGCAGTCGTCCGGCCCGAACGCGGCGCGCGGGACCACCACAGACGGCGGCGCGGGTGCGTCCGCCGATGCGACCGTGAGTGAAGAGAACAGGCTGCTCGACAAGAAGATGAAGAGCATCTGCCGCGGCTGCTGACGTTCGCGCGGAAGTGAGACAGGGTGGCTGTCAGGAACGCCCGGGTGACATTAGCTTGATCTTGCTTTGGAGCGTGGAGCGTGTCCACGCGGAGGATCGAGTGATGTTACGCAGGATGATCATGGCGGCACTGGCCGTGGCGGCGGTCGGGCTGTCGGCGCCGCAGGCGGCCCAGGCGCGAGGGTTTGGACATGGTGGTGGCTTCCACGGCGGCTGGGGCGGCGGCGGCTGGGGGCATGGCCATTGGCATGGCGGCGGCTTCTGGCCCGGCGTCGCGCTCGGCGCAGGTCTTGGTGCAGGTCTTGCCGGGGCGGGCTACTACGGCGGCTATGGTTATTACGGCTACGCCTCCCCCTACTACGGCGATCCCTACTATTATGGTACCGGCTACGATGGTGGTTATGGCGGCTGCTACGTCGTGCGCAAGCGCGTGATGACACCTTCGGGATGGCGAATCCGCCGCGTCGACGTCTGCGAGTGAGGCGGAAGCGCCGGCTGTACCAGCAAAAAACAAGGCCGTTGACGCAGTATACCGTCAACGACCTTGCCAGCCCCGGATATTGAAATCGGCTCACGCCATCCGGTGAACCCGAGCATCGCTCGGAATTATGCGGGTGAATGTGATCCAGTTCACAAGTCGAAAAATTAAACGCGACGCGGGTCAGCCGCGCGACTAGCTCTGCTTGCGCACACTCGCGTGGACGCGGTGGCGCGCCGGTTTCCTGCGGGTAACCGAGGGGGCCTCGGCCTCGGTGGCCCGGGCGCTGGCAAAGGATTGCCGCAGGCCATCGATGGACTCGTTCAGGGTTGCAACCTGCTCCGAGAGGCGCTTGGTGTCGGCCTGCTGCAATGCGAGCAGCCGCTTCATCGCCTGGAGCTGGTCCTGCACGACCTGGAGCTGATCGATCGATTCCTGCTGGGTCGCCTCCAGCCCCTTGGTTTTCTCGACGAGCTGCTCGGACGCCTGCGCGGTGCGGGCCTGAAGCTGCCGTGACGCCGCCACCCGATCGCTCTCCGGCGCGCTGCCGGTGTAGGCACGCCAGATCGCGATCGAGGTCACGCCGGCGATCAGGAGCAGGAGGACCGCGGCGGTCAGCGCGATAGGCTGGGCACCGAGACGGGCGAACGGATTGGAGGACGTATCCTCTGCGAGATCGATCATCGCTGACAAAGCCCAAATTGAAACTTGGAAAGTGGCGAAGACCGGCAATCCCCAAGGGCGGCCGGGACGTCTCGAAAACGTTACGTTTCGGCAAGGAATGGGACCAAAAAGAGGCCGATGGCCGAAAAAGCGTAGCCTGCCTCGTCCCGGCGACCGGAAATCCGGGGATTGGCGCCTGGTTCGCCAAAATCGCGCTCGTTCCGAATTCGGCATGTGCGCGAGCAGGGCTGCGCCACCGCGATCACACGTCGCGCAGCTTGGACCGTGATGTGACAGCCCCGGAATTCGCCGCGATAACTAGGGGCGAATGGCCTTCATCGTGGGCTGGATCGTGAGACGATAGGCGACAAGAGCGCTGCCGTCGAATGTCTCCAGCACCTCGCCACAAGCAGGACATCGATAATCGCCCTTCGTCCCCGGCTGTGTCGCCAACTCGAGCCGGCGGAAGCCTGCACCGCAGGCGGAACAGGTCACATCGTTCTTCTTCATGGAACCCCCGTAAAATCGGTGGGCGTTACTCATACCAACGGTTGGGGCGAAACTTGGGTTGCGCGGATCGAGGACCGAAAAACAATCTTGTTGCAGCCTGATCGGCGCGGCTCAGGGTTGGAACGGCGACAACAACCCGGCATAGGTCTTTGCCCTCGGCGCTGCGTAAGGGCCGAGGCGGGACGTCTTCAGCCCCAGCCGCACCAGTCCTTCCGCAAGCGTCACCGCGGCGGCGACGCCGTCGACCACGGGCAGGCCGTGCTTGTCTGCGAGTTCGGCGGCAAGATCAGCCATGCCGGCGCAGCCGAGTACGATGGCCTCTGCACGGTCGTCGCGGATTGCAGCGGTGATCTCCGCAGAGATATTGTCGAGCGCCTCGACATTGCGCTCCTCGAGCGCCAGCACCGGCACCTCGGCGGCACGCACACGGGCGCAGCGCTCGGCCAGGCCGTACTTCTTCAGATTGTGCTCGATCGGCACGATCGAGACACTGAGCGTCGTCACCACCGCAAAGCGCGCCGCGATCAGGCTCGCGATGTGGAAGGCGGCTTCGCCGATGCCGATCACCGGCGCCTTGGCGGCGGCGCGCGCCGCGTCGAGGCCGGTGTCGTCGAAGCAGGCGATGATGTGGGCGTCGGCGCCGTCTCGGTCGGCCTCGCGGATGCAGCCGAGCATGCCGGGAACCGCAAAGGCCTCATCGTAAAAGCCCTCGATCGTGACCGGGCCCATCGTCGGCTGGCGCGCATCGATCGCGGTGCCGGGCCGCGCGGTCGCGCGCGCCGCAGCGGCGATCTTTGCCGTCATCGTCACAGTGGTATTGGGGTTGACGACGTGAAGTCGCATCGGTTCAGACAAGTCCCTTGCCGGCGTCCGAGCCCTTGGCCGCCTGCCGCTTGTTCAGCATGTGGATGGTGCCGAGCGCCAGAGTGATTACCGCGAACGACACCGCCGAGATCACGGTACCCAGCGCATAGATGTCCGGGTTCGTCACGGTGGTGGTGAGGCCCTGGAGGTCGAGCGGCAATGTATTCACCGCTCCGATCGCCTGGCTGGAGCGCGCCAGTTCGTCCCACGACAGCGTGAAGCCGAACAGCCCGATGCCGATTACGGAAGGCAGGATGATCGGCAACACGACATGACGGAAGGCCTGCCACGGCGTCGCACCGAGATCGCGCGCGGCTTCCTCCAGGCGCGGATCGAAGCGGTTGAAGATCGCAAACATGATGAGCAAGCCGAATGGCAGCGTCCAGGTCAGATGTGCGCCGAGCCCTGAGGTCAGCAGGCCCATCGATGTCTCGAAGTTCTCGTTGAAATAGCCCTTGATCAGGTCGTCGATGATGCGAAATTCGAGCGAGATACCGAGCGAGGTGATGATCGAGGGAACGATGAGGCTCGCGATCGCCGAATAGAACAGGATGCTCTGCGCCTTGAATTTCCTGCGGAAAGCCATGCCGGCGGCGACCGACAGCACGACGGTGACGGCCATTACGACAAGGCCGAGCAGCAGCGAGCGGCGGAAGGCGGCTCCGAGATCGACGATGCCGGTGCCCTGGAACAGTTTTGACAGCCAGTAGGTCGACACTCCGTTCATCGGAAAGGTGAGGCCGCCCTGCGGTCCCTGGAACGACAGGATGTAGATTGCGATCATCGGCCCGTAGAGGAACAGCACATAGGCCGCGAAGAAGATCGCGAGAACATAGAAGCTGCGCGGGCGGCCCTCCGTCATCGTCTAGAGCTCCTTCCTGATGTCGACGATGCGCGACATCATGGTGATGATCAGGAAGGTGATCGCGAGCAGGATCACGGCATTTGCTGCGGCCGCCGGGAATTGCAGCGCGTTCACCCGCGTCTCGATGATCTTGCCGGCGGCGGCGATCTGCTGGCCGCCCATCACGCCGATGGTGATGAAATCGCCCATCACGATGGTGATGACGAAGATCGAGCCGATCACGATGCCGGGCTTGGCCAGCGGAATGACGACGTTGACCAGCGTCTGGGAGCCGCTCGCTCCGGCGTCATAGGCCGCCTCGATCAGCGCTTTGTCGATGCGCACCATCGAGTTGAAGATCGGCACCACCATGAAAAAGGTGAACAGGTGCACCAGCGCCAGCACCACGGAGAATTCGGAGAACAGCAGCCATTCCAGCGGTTGGTTGATCAGCCCGGTCTTGACCAGTCCGGAGTTCACCAGGCCGTTGCGTCCCAGCAGCGGGATCCAGGCGATCATGCGGATGACGTTGGAGGTCCAGAACGGGATCGTGCAGAGCAGCGACAGTCCCATCTGCCAGGTCTTGGACTTGACGTGAAAGGCGAGGAAGTAGGCGACCCAGAAGCCGACGAACAGCGTGATCGCCCAGACCAGGAAGCACAGCTTCAGCGTCATTACGTAAGTTCGCCCGATCGTGCAGAGATCTGGGAGCTGCGCGATGCATCCTTCGAACGTGTCGGTGTAGCCGCGGCCGGAGAAGGCCGGCAGCAACTGGTATTCGTTGTAATCCCAGAACGAGACGATGACGACGAAGACCAGCGGAATCAGGAAGAAGGCGAGAAACACCAGCATCATCGGCCCGGCCTGTAGCCAGGAGACGAAGGAAGGCGACAGGCGCGCCGGTTTGGTCCGGCGCGCCGTGCCCGATCCCCGGACGAGGTCCGGGGATGCCTGTTGCAGGATGTCCTCCGACGTATCCATCACGCGGCGATGAACTCGTTCCACTTGCGGACCATGTAGTCGTTCTCGTCCATCACGGCGTTCCAGCAGGCAACGCCGCCCATGCGGTCCTCGTAGGAGCCGCCGTCGCGCACCGCACCGGCCTTCTCCAACAGCGAGCCGTCGGGCGCCTTGATGTCCTTCTCGGCCGGCTTGCCTTCCATCCAGTAGGCCCATTCGTAGGGCTCCATATGCGCCTTCGCGGTGGAGAGCACGGCGGAGTAGTAGCCCTGGCGGTTGAGATAGGCGCCGGCATAGCCGGACAGGAACCAGTTGACGAATTCATAGGCCCATTCGAGCTTGGCGCCCGACACGCCCTTGGAGACGCAGAAGCCCGAGGCCCAGGAGCGGTAGCCTTCCTTGAGCGGCTGGAAGGTGCAGGCAATCCCCATCGAGCGCACCTTGGTCACCGCAGGCGACCACATCGACTGGATCACCGTTTCGCCCGAGGCCATCAGGTTGACGCTCTCATTGAAGTCCTTCCAGAACGCGCGGAACTGGCCGGCCTTCTTGGCCTCGGTCATCACCTTCATGGTGAGATCGATCTCTTCCTTGGTCATGTTGCCCTTGTCGGCATATTTGTACTTGCCGGTGGCTTCCACGACCATCGCGGCGTCCATGATGCCGATCGAAGGGATGTTGAGGATCGAGGCCTTGCCCTTGAATTCAGGGTTGAGCAGTTCAGCCCAGGAGCTGATCGGGCGCTTGATGATGTCGGGACGGATGCCGAGCGTGTCGGCGTTGTAGACGGTCGGGATCAGCGTAACGAATTCGGTCGCGGTCTTGGAGAAGGTCTTGGAGTCCTTGCCCTCGAGATAGAGCACCTTCCAGGGCGCGGTGCCCTGGTTGCCGATCTTCTTGCCGCCGGGCGTCTCGCCCTTGGTGAAGACCGGCGTGATGTTGCCGAATTCCTTGATCTTCTTGGCGTCGAGGGCAAGGATGTTGCCGGACGGCACCAGCTTCTTCAGCGAGAAATATTCGGTGTCCAGCACGTCGAAGGAGTTCGGCTGGGTCATCACGCGCTTGGTGACGTCGTCGGTGGTCGCGGTGATGTATTCGATCTTGATGCCGGTGTCCTTCAAGCACTGTTTCGAGATCTCGTCGCCTTCGTTCACGGCCGTGCCGAGATAGCGCAGCACTTTCGTCTCAGCCGACATCACATAGGGAAAGCCGGTGATGGCGCCGGAGCCGGCGGCAAGGCCGGCGAGACCCGCGGTGCTCTTGAGTAGCGTACGGCGGCTGACGCCGGTCTTCCCAGTGGTCTTGGTCATATCGATCACTCCTCTGTTGCACATTCTCAGAAACGGCGGGCGCTATTGCAGGCGCTGCGCCTTGGCAGGATCCCAGGTGGCCAGCACGCGATCGCCCGGACGGAACGGGTGGACGTCGAAGGCGGCCTCGGGAAGGTGGGAGAACAGGGCGGTGCCGTCGTCGAGCGTGAGCGAGACGGCAATATAGGAGCCCTGGTACTCGGTCTGGGTCAGCAGCGCCGGCGCGCCGTACACGCCTTCGACAAACGGCAAGATGCCGAGCTGATCGGCGCGCACGGCAATGAGCTGGCCGGCATCGCTGAGCACGTTGTGGCCGCCGATGAAACGCGCCACGAATTCGGTGCGGGGATGGTGAAAGATGTCGCGTGCCGAGCCCTGCTGCTCGATCTTGCCGTGGTTCATCACCACGATGTGGTCGGCGAGCGCCATCGCCTCTTCCTGGCCGTGGGTGACCTGGATGAAGCTGATGCCAAGCTCGCGCTGGAGCCGCTTCAGCTCGCCGCGCATCCTGACGCGCAGGAACGGATCGAGCGCGGACAGCGGCTCGTCGAGCAGGAGGATCTGCGGCTCGGTAATCAGCGCACGGGCGAGCGCGACGCGCTGCTGCTGGCCGCCGGAAAGCTGCGCCGGCAGCCGCGCGGCATAGGGGGTCATCGCCACCAGCTCGAGCAGCTCGCCGGCCTTCCGGTGTCGCGTCTTGCGATCGATGCCGCGCATCTTCAGTGCGAAGGCGACGTTGTCGATCACCGTGAGGTGCGGGAACAGCGCATAGGACTGGAACATCATCGCCGTGCCGCGTTCAGCCGGAGGCAGATCGGTGACGTTCTGTGGGCCGAGGATGATGTCGCCCTCGCTGACCGCCTCGTGGCCGGCGATCATGCGCAGGGTCGAGGTCTTGCCGCAGCCGGAGGGACCGAGCAGGCAGCAATAGGTACCGGCGGGGATTTTCAGGTTGACGTTGTCGACCGCCAGCGTCGTGTCGTAGCGCTTGGTGACGGCGACCAGTTCGAGGGTGGCGGGAGTGGCCATGGCGTGTCCGAGGCGAGGGCGATGCGTCGCCTCTCTCCGCAAGGTCCATGCCAATTGCCCATGGCCGGCCAAATTCTCAAACAGTGCAGCGGAGTCAGATCGTTAGATCGAATTCGGCGCAATTGAGCGGCTCGTCGCTTTCGCAGTTGCGTGCACACAAAACAGGCGAAGATTGTATAAAGTTTCGCCTGTGATTGGATACAGCTGGTCGATTACCATTTGCGGTGACCTTTGCCGATTGAGCCTCTCGTCCATGGCCGCCAAGACTCGACCGAAGCCCGACACGCCGGACGCGAGCGATCGCGTCAGCCGGATCCGGGAGGGCGTGACCGCCGCGATCCTCGAGCATCGCCTCCTGCCTGGCACGAAGCTCGGCGAGGACGAGATCGGCGAGATCTATGGCGCGAGCCGCACATTGGTGCGTACCGCGCTGCAGCAGCTCGTGCACGAAGGGATCGTCAGCATCGAAAAGAACCGCGGTGCCTTTGTGGCACGCCCCACACCCGCCGACGCGCGCGAAGTGTTCGAGGCGCGGCGGCTGATCGAGCCCACGATCGTCGATCGCGCCTGTGAAGCGGTTTCGCCGGCCTGGCTCGATCGCCTCCGCCACCATCTCGCAGAAGAGCGCGAGGCAGAATTGCGCGGCGACGCCCGCGCCTCGGTCCGGCTCTCCGGCGAGTTTCACCGCCTCGTCGCCGAGATGTCCGGCCACAGCATCTATCTCGGGTTCCTGAAAGAGCTGATCGCGCGCTCCTCGCTCATCATCCTGCTCTACCGCCGTCACGACACGCCGGCCTGCGGCACCGATCATCATGCCGGGATCGTCGCCGCGATCCGCAAGCGCGACAAGGCGGCCGCACGCGCGCAGATGCTGTCGCATCTGACCGAGATCGAGGCCGAGCTGTTCCTGAAAGATCCCGCCGCCGACGAGACGCGGCTTGCGGACGTGCTCGGCGCCTGACACGCGCGGCTCGCGAGCCGTCAGGAAACTCCGCGGCGGAGCTGAGATCTGCGTCAACCGCCAAGTTCGGTTTCGGCAGCGAACTGTCCGTCAGGTGTAATCTCGTATTCGCCGCCTCGCGCTATCAGCCATCCGGACCTGACCATCTCCCGCGCAAGTTGCACGGAGCAGATCGGGTGGTTTCCCCCAGGGTAATACAGCCTGTCATTTCGGACCAACAGGTGACCGTACAGCTGAGCCTGGCGCAGTGCCCTGCGCATCCCGGGCGATGGACTTTTCATATCCGTTCAAGCGCGAGCACGATGAAGGTTCCTAAAGGTCGCTGCGGCCCTCAATGACATCTCCTCAACAGGCGGGGTGAATAGGAACCCTGCAAGCTGCCGCATCGTTTGTTCTCTCTAGGAACAATGTCATGAACGTACGAGACGAGCACACCCGATCGCCCTGGATGGATGTTTTGGTCGCCGATGCTCCGGCGCTATCGAGCACGGTGGCCACAGACGTCGCGGTCATTGGCTCCGGAATTGCCGGGCTGTCGGTCGCCTATGAGCTCGCCAGTCGTGGACGTTCGGTCGTGGTGCTGGATCGCGGCCGCATTGGCAGCGGGATGACGGCGCGCACCACCGCGCATCTGGCGACGGCGCTCGACGACGGCTACGACGAACTGGTCAGGGTGCGCGGCTCTGATTGTGCGCGTCACTACTATCAGAGCGTTGCAGCCGCGATTGATCGCGCCGAGGCCATTCAGCGCGCCGAGCGCATCGATTGCAATTTTCGGCGGGTGGACGGTTACTGGGTACTTGCGCCCGAGACGCCCGCATCCGAGCTCGACGAGGAACTGAATTGCTGCCGCAAGCTCGAGATTCCCGTCGAAGTCCGCATCGAGCCGACCCCGTTCCATGCCGAAGGTCAGGTGCGTTCGTTGCGCTTTGCGCGCCAGGCCCGTCTGCATCCGACCAAATATCTCGCCGGTCTCGCGGGCGCGCTTCAGGACCGGGGAGCGCGGCTCTACGCCGACACCTGTGTCGAAGGCATCCGCCAGCAGCATGGCGACATGGTCGTGACGACCACCTCAGGCCACGAGGTGCGTGCGGCCGACGTGGTGGTCGCGACGAACTCGCCTGTCAACGTGCAGGTGGCGATCCATACCAAGCAAGCGCCTTACCGCACCTACGCGCTCGCCGCCAAGATCCCGGCCGGCGCGCTGGAGGATGCGCTCTATTGGGACACACTCGATCCCTATCACTATGTCCGGCTGCAGCCGCTCTCTGCCGGCGAGAATCTCGTGATCATCGGCGGAGAAGATCATAAATCTGGCGAGGCGGACGACGGCGCGCAGCGCCTTGCCGCGCTCGAACGCTGGGCGCGCGATCGTTTGCCGGACTTGCGCGAGGTTACTCATCGATGGTCAGGTCAGGTGCTGGAGCCCATCGATTTTGTCGGCTTCATTGGCCGCAGCCCCGGCGAGGAGCATCTCTTCATCGTTAGTGGTGATTCCGGGCAGGGCATCACCAATGGGCTTGTGGCCGGCATGTTGATTACGGATCTGATCACGACGGGCGCGAGCGCCTGGGAGGAGGTCTACGCCCCGTCACGGAAGATTCAGAAGCACATCGGTGAGTTCATCAGCGAGAACATCACTCCGCTGAAGAATCTTGCCGAATATCTTACAGCGAGCGAGATTGCGACCGTCGAACGGCTGCGGCCTGGAGAGGGGCGCCTTGTCCGCAGCGGCCTGAAAAAGATCGCCGCTTGCCGGGACCGGGGCGGAAATCTGCATTTGCATTCGGCAAGTTGCACTCATCTCGGTTGCGTTGTGCACTGGAATTCGCTGGAGCAATGCTGGGATTGCCCGTGTCACGGCTCGCAGTTCGCGCCGGATGGCACCGCACTGAATGGCCCTGCGGTGTCACCGCTCGGCGGCGCCGAAAAACCGGCCGATCTTGAAGCCGCAGAGTGACGCGCGCGCGACGCGGCCGCACGGTTGCTGGTCGACAGTCCGCTCGACAACATCGCCCTCATCAAGGACCCCGCGAAGAACTTCGTGGTGATCATGAAAGGCGGCAGGATTTACAAGAATAGTCTCGCGCACTGAGGAACTGATCGGGCGCTCCTCGCTCATCACCCTGCTCTATCGCCGTCAAGACACGCCGGCCTGCGCTGCGGCTTGCGGATGTGCTGGGAGCGTGAGGGCAACGAGGCGTCCGCACGCGGAAGCGGCAGCCCCGGAACTATTGCGGCTCCAGCCCGAGAGTCTTGATCGACTCCAGCCAGACCGGCCCTTCTTTTTCGTAGAGCGCAAGCGAGGATGCGCGATCCATTGCCGGCGAGTCGACGCCGAAGGCTTCGAGCAGCTTCTGCACGCGCTCCGTCTTGCCGCCTTCGACCATCAGCTTGGCGAACAGGTCGATCCGGTCCGCCGGTGTCGCAGCGGGCGCCACCAGCGCGGTAAAGCTGGTGAGCTGGAAGACATTGCCGGTGACCCCTTGCTCGACAAACGTCCCGGTTTCGGGCAGCTTCTTCATGCGCACCGGCGTCGGCACGGCAATCGGGCGGCCGACGCCGGTATCGAGCACCGGAAGCGCGGCCTGATAGCTGCCGACCGCCGCCTGGATCACCCCGGCGGCAAAATCCTGCCACATCGGCGCTTCGCCGCGGTAATGCACGATGGAAATGTCGAGACCGAATTGCCGGTTGAGCTCGGCGATCGCAATGTGCGCGAACGAGCCGATCCCGTAGGAGCCGGCCGTGACCTTGTTGCGACGCGCATAGGCGACGAACTCTTCCAGGGTCTTTGCATTGGTGGCGGAATGGACCACCAACGGCAGATGTCCCGAAGGCGTCATCGCGACGATTGTGAAATCCTTGTCCGGATCATAGGCCAGCGATTTCAGCAGCAGCCGGTTACCGAGCAGGGTGGACGAGATCGTGTACATCAGCGTGTAGCCGTCCGGCGGGGAGTCCTTCACCAATTGCGCCGCCAGCGCGCCGCTGGCTCCGGTCTTGTTCTCGACGATGACTGGCTGGCCGAGCTTCTGAGAGATGTAATCGCCATAGGCACGGGCGAACGCATCGGTGATGCCGCCCGGCGGTGTGGAGACGACGATCCTGATTGCCCGGGTCGGCCAAGCTTCGGCCGAAGCAGTTTCAGCGGCGGCCAGCGTCAGGCATGCAATTGCGGCAGCCAGAATTCTCGCGGATGTCCACACCTCGGCGTCCCCCTTTTCCTTGCGTCATTGGGCAGCCGGCTGCCACCGGAACGAGATGTCACACGGGCAGAAGAGGGCGTCAAGAAATAGAGCAGCCTACGCCGTCCTCCGGGCTGACGGCTTCGCGAAGCATCATCACGTTCATGCTGGCGAACAGCCGGTCCTGGTTGATCGCCCGCAGGACCTCGAGGGCCCTGGACAACGAGGCAGCCCCGCTTGACGCCGCCACCTTCACCGAGCCTGAGCGTGCCGCTGTCCAGGCCGATGACAACTGGGCCGCCTATGATCATGAAGAGCAGCAGGATCTACAAGAATATTCTCGTGCGCTGACGGGGGTGTGCTCGAACTCGCTGCTAACGCATGGTGCCCTGCAATTAAATCCGTTTCTCGTTCCAATCGTCCGCAACAGGCTTTCTGCGCCGCAAGCTGGCCGCGATCTGAGAGATCGCAACATGCCTCGCCTGGCTTGTCACAATCTTGGGTCGATCGTCGGAGGCATGGCTTCTCAGCGTTTCCAGCACCAGAAAGAATTTTTCGGCTAGCATGGTCAAGCTCGCTGACGCTTTGATCTCGCCGATCGAGGACGAGATTCGCCGTGAATTCGACCACTTGCTGCGCCCGGTAGCAAATTAATTCGTATCTGCAGGCCGGATTGTGACGAGCTTTGCCGGTTCCTCGCCTCCAATGCTTTGTGTGAATGATCGCTCGCTGTGACCCAACGTTACTATTCATCGCGGACCGCTCCGGCTATATGGTGTCCCTTGTCATCGAACTGTCATGTAACCGTAAATGTTAAAGTCAGACGCAACGCCGTCCCACAAAACTTCGAGCGCGCGGGGCGGAAACCCAATCCCGAAGGACAGCAAGAGGACGCAACACGCTGGCGGCTTCCTCAGGCAACGCGAATCCGGCGAGCCCGGTGCGGGATCGATGCCCATTGCGGATGCTGTGGCTGATGAAACGCCGTCGCAAATCGCGACTTCTGCGCCGGAGCCGTCTCCGCCAAGCCTCGCCGCGTGTCCCGCGGGCGAGATCGAACTCAAGCTGCTCGTCGAAGCCGGTCGCATGCCGGATTTCGATGCCGCGCCGGTCATCGCGGCCAATGCGCGCAACAAGGGCACGCGCAGGCATCTGAAGTCCGTCTATTACGATACGCCGGAGCGGACGCTTCGGCGCAACGGCTTGAGCTTGCGCGTTCGCCACAGCGGCGCGCGCTTCGTGCAGACCGTCAAGACCGACGCTGCGGACGATCCGCTCCGCCGCGGCGAGTGGGAGGCGAGCGTCCCCTCGTTGGCGCCGGATCTGGCCCTGGCGATGCCCTTCATTCCGGAGAAGCTTCGCGTCAATCTCGAAGCGCGGCCGCTCGAACCTGTCTTCACGGCCGACATTCATCGCCACGCGCGTATCGTCGACTTGCCGTCCGGGACGGTCGAGATCGCCTTCGACCAGGGCCTCCTCACGGCGGGCGACCAATCGTTGCCGGTGAGCGAGATCGAGCTCGAGCTCAAGGGCGGCAGCGCCGGCACGATCTACGAGATCGCGCTGCGGCTTGCGGAGCATGGGTCGGTGAAGCCCTCGATCCGCAGCAAGTCGGCGCGCGGCTTCGACCTTGCCGCCGGCACGCCGCCATCGGTAAGCCGGCCGCGAAAGCTTCGCCTCGATCCATCGGTCGCGCTCGACGAGGCCTTCGCGACGATCCTGCGGTCCTGCTTCCTTCATCTCATGCAGTCCCTGCCGGCCGCCGAAGACGGCCGCAATCCGGAAGGCGTGCATCAGCTTCGCGTCGCGCTGCGCCGGCTTCGATCGGTTCTCGATCTGATGCGATCGGCGGGCGCGCTCAGCAATCTCGACGCGCTGCGCTCGGAAGCAAGATGGCTGGCGCAGGATCTGTCCGCTGCGCGCGATTGGGACGTGTTCCAACTCGCGACCTTGCCGGCAATTGCAAAGGCCTGTCCCACGGTTCCCGGCTTCGACGCATTGGAGCGCGCTGCGGCCCAGCACCAGTCGGACGCCTACCGCAAGGCCCATCATGCGCTCGACGATCGCCGCTGTGCGCGTTTCCTGACCGGCCTCGGCGGCTGGATCGAAACGCGAGGCTGGCGCAACGACGTCGCCGCCGAAGATCTCGGCCTGCTCGCCGAGCCCGCGGTCAACTTCGCGGAGCGCATTCTCTCGGAGCAACATGCGAAGGTGCTCAAACGCGGCCGCCGCTTCAAGTCGCTCACTGCGGAAGGGTTGCACCGGGTGCGGCTCGCGACCAAGCGGTTGCGCTATCTCGGCGAGTTCCTGCTGCCGCTGTTCCCGGATCGCAAGTCCACGAGAAAATTCTCGCGCAAGCTCGCCGGTTTGCAGGAGGAGCTTGGCGCCTTCAACGACATGGCGAGCACGGCTTCACTGCTGGATGGCTTGGCTGCCGAAGCGCCGGACAGTGCCACCGCCGCGGCGGCGATCGTCGGCTGGCAGGCCCACGCATCGGTCGAGGTCCAGCCGTCCTTGCGAAGCGCGTGGCGAGATTTCGCGGCGGCGCGCGTACCCTGGTCGCGGCAAGCCCAGCAGGAGTGATCGCGCTCACGTCCTTAGAAAAAGTTGCGGCCAGCCATTGGGGGATGGCTGGCCGCGCGCGAACCGGTCTGGGACGGGGAGGGGTGGGGATGTGACCGGGTCGCGTATCTCTATCCGTGTTAACTACTGATCTCTCGCGCTGGCGGTGGAGACCGCCGGCTTGGTATCGCCAAGCGACACCCAGACGTTGGGATCGCTCTGTGACTGGCGCTTGACGAAGCGGTAGCCGGTCTCCGTCCAGGCAACGACGCTCTCGTTCTGATTGTCGAGAACGAACTCGCCCTTGTCGGTCTTCACCGTAAGCACCGCATGCCCTTCGCCCTTCTTGTCGCGCACGACGGTGATGAGCAGGGCCGCGCGCGGCCATCCGGCATCGATCAGCATCTTGCGCTTCAACAGCACGTAGTCTTCACAGTCGCCGTAACCGTCTGACGGCAGCGACCACTTCTCGATCACGCCCCAGTGCTCCTGGTCGGTCAAAGGCTTCACGGTCTCGTTGACCCAGCGATTGACCTTGACGAGGTCGCGCCACGCGGCCTGCGACATCACGATGTCGCGCGGCTGCGTCGACCCGCCCTGACACTGAGCGGCATTGTCCGAACAAAACTCGACCCAGCCGATCGGCGCACGCGTGGTGTCACCGAGGCTCGCGTAGAGCAGTCGGCTCTCGCCGGCCTGCGCTGTCGCGCCGATCCCGAAGAGCATGGCGGCAAGCGCCAGCCCTTTTCCTCGTCCCCTGAAATCGAACATCGTGGCCCCCGTTTCTTGTTGGGACCACATTTCGCACGGAGCTTTTGAGTTGCCGCTAAGTCAGCCAAGTCAAGTCGAGACGAATACAAGTAAAACGGGCGGCGAATTCGATCTATACTTGAATCTAATTTGAATAAAATTCGATATGACTGCAATTGATTTAAATTGTAGGGATTAACGACGGAAACGTCTGCGGAACCGGTGTTTCTATGCGTCGGCAGGCGGCGCGTTAACCCGCTTAAGGCGCCACGCGAGGCATGAAAAAGGCGGCGTCCGCGTCGCGGAGGCCGCCTTAGGGCTGTAAAAACAGCGGTTTTCGCGCGCCTGCGCTTTACCGCGCGGTAACGCTCTCTTCGAGAGTCTCGATCGGCTGCGAGTGCGTGAACTCGAGCGCGAAGCCGTCTTCGAGGTTTCGGACGACGCGGCCCTGGACACGGCCGAGAAAAACCGTCGATTTCAGCGGCGGGCGGTTCTCCGCGGCAATCGCCGCGCCGGACAGCGAGAGGTCGATGATGCGGCAGGTCATCTTGGTGCCGTCTTCGAGCGTCAGCACCGCGATCGGGTTGCGCGGCACGATACGGTCGTGGCGGCGGTCCTCCGGCAGGTTGAGGATGTCGCGGTTGGCGAGCCAGGTCAGCTGTGCCGCGAGCTTGTCGCGCTTGCGGGGCGTCGCCCCGACCGTCATGGCGAAACCGTTGTCGATGATCCGGGTGATCTTGCCCTCGACCCGGCCGATATGGTCGAGATAGGCCACAACGCGGTCGCCGACATTGCCGATGCCCGGCGCCAGCAGCGCCAGCCCGCCCGGCGACATGTTGATCACCTGGCAGGGAAATTCACGGCGGTCCGGCAGCATGTAGCGGCCGAGCAGGTGAACTTTCACCCGCTGGAAGCGCCGACGTTCCTCGGCGGCCGGAAGAAATTTTTTGTTCGCCAACGCCATTTTCACTACCCGACCCCCCGCCCGGGCGGAGTCCGGGACGACCCTAAGGTGCATAGGGTTAATGCTGCGTTATGATTTCGCGCGCTGGTTACGTACAGACACAATGCGCTCGAAAAGCCACATCAGCGGCGGGCAGGCGAGCACGGTCAGCGCGCCGAGGTCGAGGGCGACCGCGGCACTCCCGGCGGATTTGGCGAGCCGACCCGCCACGGCCGGACCGACCATCATCGCGGCATAAAACAGCGTATAGAACACGCCCATGCCGATCGCCCTCGTCTCCGGCGCCAGCACGCGGGCCGCAAGGCTCATGATCGGGCCGGCCGGAAGGCCGCCGATGAGGCCGATCAGGACGAGAATCGCGATCACCGCGTCCGTTCGCGGCAGCCAGGCCAGCAGCATGGCCACCACAAGGCCGGTTGCGATCGCCAGCGCAAGCGGCCGCCGCCGGGTCCGATCGGCCAGATACCCGCCTGCTGGCACCGACACCACCGACAGCCACATCACGAGGCTGATCGCCGGGCCGGCCGCGGCAATGCTCCAGCCGCGCTCGGCCAGCAGCGTGGGGCCGAACGAGAAGATCATGGCGAAGCCGACATTATAGAGGCCCCAGATCGCGCCCGCGACGATCACCGCCAGCAGGGCCAGGGGATCGAGACGCGCCGAGCCGGCGGCGCTGGCCATCGTTGCCGGCGGCGGCTGGTAGAACGCGATCAGCACAACGCCGATCGCGGTCAATGCGCCGGCCGCGAGAAACACGGCGCCTGCGCCATAGGCGGTGCCAATTGCGGGTAGCACCAGCAGCGAGATCGCGACGCCTGCCGGCCAGGAGTTGACGAAGATCGCCATCGCGGTTGCGATTTCCTTGCCGGCAAACCAGTCGGTGCCCATCTTGGTGAGCTGCACCGTCAGCAGCACGCCGCCGGCGCCGGAGGCGAGTCGGCCCGCCATCTGCCAGCCCCACACATCCGTCGTGGCCATGACCAGGCTGCCGGCCGTCATCAGCAGCAGGGCCACGATGGTCGTAGGCTTGTCGCCGAGGGTCCGTCCGATCGCGCCGCCCGGCAGCGCCAGCACGATGCCCGGCGTGAAATACAGCCCGATCAGGATGCCGATATCGGCAAGGCCGACGCCAAAGGTCTGTTGCAGCAGCGGCGCGACCGCGGCCACGCTCTGGAACTGGAACGCAATGGTGAGGCGAACGATGAACAGGATCGCAAGAATGCCCCAGCGATTGCGCAACGCCTCAACTCTCCGACTGCCGCGACGAGCGTGCGGTGACAAGACGCTGGTGTCAACCGGCTCAGTCGCAAGCCTGCGCCGTCACGCCTTCCTCGCCGCGCGCCGATGCAGATGAGCGAAGCGATCTCCGGATCCCTACTTAGGCAGGAGCGACCTAGCCGATCTTGCCGTGAACGTAGGCCTCCACCTGTTCGACAAGATGATCGAGCGTGCTACTTGCAGTATCGAGTACAAGATGCTCTCGATCCCACGGTTCATAGTGGCGATTCACTATTTCGTCCCAGCCTTGCAGTTCATGACCGCTGATGTCGGGGGAGCGGCCTTCCGCTCGCCGCCGGTGGATAGTCAAGTCGCTGCAGACCAATTCAATCTCGACGATATGTGCCGAGTTTTGCAAGGCGGTCTGTCGCCAGCCAATGCGGCTTGCCTGCACTGGATTGACGCAGTCGACAACGGTATGGCGGAGCTTGAGATTTTCGGCGGCAAGGACGTTGGCTATGGCATACCCCTGTGTGCCGACGGCGAAGCCTGCATTCCGCAAGCTCTGTTCAATGGTGTCGATCCGAAGATACGTCGCCGCAAGCCGCATCGCTAATTCGCGGCAGACCGTCGTTTTGCCGGTGCCGGGAAGGCCGCCAAATACGATCAATGCCGGTGGCCGAAGGCTTATCATGTCTCACGATCGGTTATCATTCCGAGGTTTGCAGCGCTCGTTTTCGATCTCGGCCATGCGGACGTGGATCCGGACGCAGATGCCCCGGCCCGGAGAAGTCCCGTAGCCCGGATGGAGCGCAGCGTAATCCGGGGCCGCCTGTCCCGCATTCCGCGTTGCTTCATGCGGGCTACAAGACCGCGGCTTGGCAGCACCACGCATCTCACATACGCTTCCCTTGCGCCCGCACCAATCAATCATAACAAGCAGGCAGCGAGGACACACCATGGAGCACATCCGCGTCTGCACCCATGCAGGGCCGGGCAGCGCGCCCGTCATCCGCACCGTGCCGTGGCCGAAGGTCGGCCGGAAGGGCGCCCTGATCAAGATCGGCGCCTGCGGGGTCTGCGGCACCGACCTGCACATCCTCAAGGGACATTGGCCAAAGCCGTTGCCCTGGCCGTTCACACTCGGCCACGAGCTCGGCGGCGTCATCGTCGAGTGCGGCGACGAGTTGACCGAGGACTTCATGAGCAAGCCGCTGAAGGTCGGATCGAAAGTAATGATCCCGCCGCTGATGCCTTGCGGCCGCTGCTATTACTGCATCCATTATCCGCAGACCGCCAACAAATGCCTGACGCCGGTCTATTACGGCCGCTATCTCGGCTTCGACAAGGCGCCGCATCTGTGGGGCGGCTGGGCCGAATATGTCTATGTCGATCTCGACATGCTGCCGGGCACCAAGATCTACAAGCTGCCCGACGACATGTCGCTGCGGCTGGGCGCGCTGTCGGAGCCGCTGACCTCCTGCATCCGCGCCTTCAACCGCGCCAGCCGCGCCGGCGGTTTTTCCTGGGGCGACACGGTGGTGATCCAGGGCTCGGGCCCAATCGGTATTCTGGCGGTCGCCGCCGCGCAGGAGATGGGGGCAGGGCGCGTGATCTGTGTCGGCGCGCCGGAGGAGCCGCGGCTCAAGCTCGCGCGCGAATTCGGTGCGGAGGCCACGGTGAACATCGACGAGCTGAAATCGCCACAGGATCGTATCGCACGTGTGCGCGAGATCGTCGGTGGGTTCGGCGCCGATCTGGTGATGGATTGCTCGGGCCACCCGACCGCCGGTCCCGAAGGCATCGAGATGCTGCGCGACGGCGGCACCTATGTCGAGATGGGCCAGTTCACCGATGCCGGCTCGATCGAGACCTCCTGGCACCGCATCTGCACCAAGGACCTCAACGTGCTCGGCTCCTGGGGCTTTACCGGCAATGACCTGCCGCTCGGCGTCGATATGCTTTACCGCACGCGCAATAGATATCCGTGGCTGAAGATGCAGACGATCTATCCCTTCACGGAAGACGGCGTCGCGCAGGCGGTCAAGGACGCGATGGCGATGAAGACGGTGAAGTCGACGATCGTCCCGTGGCCGGAGTTGGTGGATTAACCCGTGCCTTTCATCCCCCACGATCTGGCCGCACTGCCGCGCTGCTGTGGTGGTTCGTTGCGATAAGAATTCCCGGTTCTCGCGTCTCAGGCTTCAATTCCCCGCGAAAAACGTTCGCGACCTGTTTCCATTTGACGTTGATGCGGCTAGCCTGCACACGTCCGAAGCATTCCTGAGTGTCATGAACACATCATCTGCCGACACCCCAGAGTCCCCGCTCGCATCTCTCATTCCCGACATCGACCGGCTTGCCGCGGAAGCAATGGCCGTTTGGAAGGTCCCGGGCGCAGCGCTCGCCATCGTGCGGGACGGCCAGGCCCCATTCCTGCGCGCGTATGGCCAGCGTGACGTCGAGGCCGACCTGCCAGTGACGCCTCGCACCCAGTTCGTGATCTGCTCGATCACGAAATCCTTCACAGCGACCGCGGTCGCATTACTGCATAACGAGGGGCTGCTCGACTGGACCAAACCGGTCCGCGACTATCTGCCGGAGTTTCGCCTCTCGGACCCGGTCGCGACCGAACGCGTCACCATTCGTGACCTGCTCAGCCATCAATCGGGGCTGCCGCGGCATGATTGGGTTCATCTGCCCGGCGATCTCGCGCCGGCCGAGATGCTGCCGCTGATGCGGCACCTCGAACTGAGCCGCGACATCCGCACCACCTGGCAATACAGTAATCTCTGCTACAACACCGCCGGTCTCCTGATCGAGCGGCTGAGCGGCCAGACCTTTGAAGCCTTCGTGCGTGAGCGTCTCACAAACCGGCTCGGCATGACGGTCAGTTTCTCGCTCGATGAACTCGAGGCTGGATCAGAGCCAGCGCGGCCCTATAAGATCGACATCGACACGCGGCTGCCAGGGTTGCGGCTGCCGATCCGCACCACGGCCGCAGGCGCCATAAATACGTCGGTCGCCGATCTCGCCAACTGGATGCGGCTGCATCTCGGCAAGGGCGAAGTCGAAGGCCAGCGCCTGCTTCCGGCTACCCTGGCGGAGCAACTGCACGCGCCGGTGGCTCCTGTTGGCAAGTCGGAATTTTCCGAGTTCGGCCACGCGCACTATGGATTGGGGCTTCAGTCCAACAGCTATCAGGGCGAGCGCATAGTATCGCACAGCGGCGGCTGGAACGGCTGGGGTTCGCTGATGACCTTGGTCCCGGACGCCGGCATCGGCGTCGCAGTGCTGACGAATCGCAGCCCAAGTGAGATACCGCCGATCCTGACGTGGTACATCATCGACCGGCTGCGCGGCCGGGAGCCGGTCGACTGGCTCTCGCGCTTCCGCAAGATGCGCGAAGACTTCATCGCCCATATCCCGGCCGACAAGGAGGCGCGCGAGAAGGCGCGGCACAAGGACACCAAGCCAGCGCACGCGCTATCGGCCTATGCGGCCGACTATGCTCATCCCGCCTATGGCGTTATCTCGATCCGCGAGCGGGATGGCGCGCTGCATTGGTCCTGGCGCGGCATGGGCGCGCCGCTGTCGCACTGGCATTTCGAGACGTTCGTCACGCCTGAGATCATCGACCAGCTCCATCCGGATAATCTGCCCATCACCTTTCAGACCAATCGCGAGGGCAACATCGTGCATCTGTCGGTGCCGCTGGAGCCGACGGTGAAGGACATCGTGTTCGAGCGCCGGGCCGCCGGCGACTGCCTCGATCCCGCATTCCGCGCACGCTGTGTCGGGCGGTTCAGGAGCGGCGCCATCACCCATCGCGTGACCTTGGACAGCGAAGGCAGGCTGATTCTGAAGCCGGACTTCCAGCCGGCCTATCGTCTTGAGCCGCAGCAGGGCCGCCGGTTTCGCATCGTCGAGCTGGACGGTTTTGCCGTGGAATTTCGCGGAGAAGACAATCGGATTGACCAGATCGTCTTTCACCAGCCGAACGGCGTCTTCGTCGCCGACCGCGTCGTGGAGTAGGAGGGAAACAACCCATGGAGCCGCAGTCAAACGACCCGCGCTCGCCCTTCAATGCGATCCGTTCGATCGACTACACCGTCATTTTCGTCCGCGACATGATCGCGATGCGAAGCTTTTACGAGAATGTCCTCGCCTTTCCGCTGCTGCGCGAGCTCTCGCCAAACTGGATCGAGTACGGTCTGGGCAGCAACACGCTGGCGCTGGCAACGCCGGGCCGCACCGCCGCTGACGCGCCGATCCCGCACGGCAGCGCCGCACTTCAACTGGCCTTCAAGGTGTCCGCCGCCGAGGTCGACCAATGCGCTGACGAGCTGGTGCGCCAGGGCGTGGCGCTGCTGTCGCCGCCGACGAACCAGTCCTTTGGCCACCGCACGCTGTTCTTCCGCGATCCCGACGGCAATCTCTTGGAAGTATATGCGGAGATCTGAAACGCGCAGGCGGGCCGATGCCCAAAAAGGTTCCATTGGAAATCCGCGAGTTATCCGCGTTTAGGTGAAACTTCGGTCCAAGTTCCGGCTTTCACTCTCACGGGAGAGAAGCCGTGAAGCGAATCCTAAAACCCATCACTTATGTTCTGGCCGCCATCTACTTTCTGGTAGATGCGCTCTTTATGGCCGTGGCCGCGCCGATATCGCGCTGGGTTGCGCGGCATCTGGAGCTCAAGAGATTGCGGGCCTGGATCAGGTCGCTGCCGCCTTATCCCTCGCTTGCGCTATTTTCCGTCCCTGTGATCATCCTGGAACCGATCAAGCCGGTAGCAGCCTACCTCGCCGCAACGGGCCAGATTGTGAGCGGCGCCGTGACCTTCATCATCGGCGAACTCCTCAAGCTCGTGCTGGTCGAACGCCTGTTCAATCTCACGCGCGATAAGCTGATGAGGATTCCGGCCTTCGCGTGGGCTTATACGAAGTTCACCGAGGCCAAGGCATGGCTGCAAGCGACCGAGGCCTGGCGTGTCATCCAGGCCTTGAGCAGCGCGGCACGCGATCTTGTCACGCAGGCAAGGGCGCGGCTCGCCGGCCGCTTCAGCAAATTGGCGGCCTTTCGCGATTAGCGCGCCGAGAGAGCAGTCTGTCCTCAGGCAAGCTTGCGCGGTGCAGCCGTCGCCTTGTCGCCGGTGTTCGCAGTGCCGGTCGGCTCGATCAGCAGCAGGTGAACCTCCTCGCGCGCCACCGGGCGATGTTCGACGCCCTTCGGCACGACGTAGAGTTCACCCGGGCCGAGCGTCACCGTGCGGTCGCGCAGTTCGATATCGAGAACGCCTTTCAGGACGAGAAAAAAGTCGTCGGTGTCCTCGTGGCTGTGCCAGGTGAACTCTCCCTTCACCTTCACCACCATCACGTCGCAATCGTTGAAGGTTGTGATCGTGCGCGGAGACCAGTGGTCCTGGAACGTCGAGAGTTTGTCGGCCAGCGATATCTTGTCGCCCATCTGTTACCCTGTCGTGTTGGATCTTGTGACAGGCGATTTGGGATCGCGCTGGCGAGGCGACAAGGAGCTATTTGCGCTGCAAGCGACCACTTTCCGGAGCAACAAGGGGGCGGGATACGCCCTGGATGCGCGTAAGGTTAGGCGAGGTGGCGGCGAAAATCCTCAGCTCTGGCGCAAATACGCTCTATATGCAGCAAATCAGCCCCAAAAAGCTGGATGTAGTGGGTCGGTCCGACGCGCGAGCTTGGTCTCGGTATCGCCAAAGCCATGCGTCATAGGCATGGCGATTTGCCTGCGCTTGGCGTAAAGAGCGTCCAAATCAAATCGTCATGCGTGCGACCGGGCTATCTGCCGCGCTCGCAGCTTCAGATGTCGCGGCTCGATCTTCCGCGCCTGGACCAACCAAGGTTTTCCAACCCGTGTCATTCCCGACCTTAAGTCCGCCGCTCGCCCGTGCTTTGGCCGAGCGCAACTACGATTCACCGACCCCTGTTCAGCTCGCCGTGCTCGCCGACGACGCCGTCGACCGCGACCTCCTGGTTTCGGCCCAGACCGGCTCGGGCAAGACGGTCGCTTACGGGCTGGCCATTGCAAAGGATCTGCTGGGCAGCGCCGAGCGGTTTGAGCGCGCCGCCGCACCGCTGGCCCTGATCGTCGCGCCGACCCGCGAGCTTGCCTTGCAGGTTCATCGCGAGCTCGCATGGCTCTACCAGCATGCGGAGGGACGTGTCGTTTCCTGCGTCGGCGGCATGGATCCGCGCCGTGAGCAGCGCGAGCTGGCCGCGGGCGCCCACATCGTGGTCGGCACGCCCGGCCGGTTGTGCGACCATTTGCGCCGCGGCCGTCTCGACATCTCGGAATTGAAGGTTGTCGTCCTCGACGAGGCCGACGAGATGCTCAACCTCGGTTTCCGCGAGGACATGGAATTCATCCTCGAGACCACGCCGGAGACGCGCCGCACCTTGCTGTTCTCGGCGACGTTTCCGCGCGGCATCGTTGCGCTGGCCAAGCAGTATCAGCAGCAGGCGTTCCGGATCGAGGTCGCGGGCGACGAAGGCGGTCACGCCGATATCGAGTACCGCGCGATCCGGGTCGCCCCTGGCGATGTCGAGCATGCGGTCGTCAACGTGTTGCGCTTTTTCGAGGCGCCGAGCGCGCTGGTGTTCTGCAACACGCGCGACGCCGTCAGGCATTTACAGGCGGCGCTGCTGGAGCGTGGTTTCTCCGTGGTCGCACTCTCCGGCGAATTGACCCAGAACGAGCGCACCCAAGCGCTCCAGGCGTTGCGGGATGGACGTTCCCGCGTCTGCGTGGCGACCGACGTGGCCGCGCGCGGCATCGACCTGCCGAGCCTCGACCTCGTCATTCACGCGGACCTGCCAAACGACGCGGAAGTCATGCAGCATCGCTCGGGCCGCACCGGACGTGCAGGACGAAAGGGCGTCAGCGTCCTGCTGGTGCCGCCGATACGGCGGCGGCGTGCCGAGGTGCTGCTGAATCTGTCCGGCATCGACGCGGTCTGGGGCACGGCGCCTCAGGCGGACGAAATCCGCAAGCTCGATCACGAGCGCATGCTGAAGGATGCGCTGTTTGGCGAGGAAACGACCGCCGACGATCTGGTCATGGCGCAGGCATTGCTGGCCGAGCGCTCACCTGAGGATATCGCCGCAGCGCTGGCGCGGCTTTATCGCGCGCGGCTTCCATCGCCTGAGGACATTCTCGATCCCGGCGAGGCGCGCGGTCGGCCGCGTGACGATCGTGGCCGCAGCGACGTCCGTGCGCCGCGCGACGATGTCCGCTCTTCGCGCGGCGATGACCGCCCCGCCGGACCGCGAACGAAGCCGGGGAAATCCTCGGCGCGTCACGGCATGGGCGAGGCCAGCGTCTGGTTCCGGGCCAACATCGGACGAAAAAAGAATGCGGAAGCGCGCTGGCTGTTGCCGATGATTTGCCGCCGTGGCGGCATCGACAAGGGCGACATCGGCGCCATCAAGATCATGGACACCACCACCGAGTTCGAAATTTCCGAGCGGGTCGCGGACTCCTTCGCCGCCAAGATCAAGCGTCCGGACAAGGAAGACAATATCCGCCTCGAGCCGATGGCGGATGCGCCGCAGGGGCAAGCGCCCTCGGAGAAGCGGCCGCACCCGCCGCGGCGCGAGGCCGGCGAGGGCGACGGCGGTGCTCGTCGAAGCGATCATTCGCGTGCCGCGACAGGGCCGAAGCAACACGGCAAGCCTCACGGCGAACGCGGCTCGAAATTCGGCGATGGGCCGGCGTTCGGAAAGAAAAAGAAACATCGCGACAAGCCCGGCCAGGCAACCGAATGGCCGGTGAGAGGCGCCCCCGGCAAGAAGGCAAAGAAGAAGCATCGCGGTTGATCTCCGATCGCACAGAAGGTCATTTGCCGGCGGCGTGCGGGCCGGTGCTTCTGTCCGGCTATCTCGGATATTCGAGCTGCATCGCGACAAAGTCCGCCGTGCGGTGGCCGTAGCGCGCCTCAATCGCTTGCAGCGTCGCGTCCAGGGCTTTCGCTGGAGGCAATTCGACCGCCGGCGGTGGTTTCTCGCGTGCCGGCCAGTCGACTGCAACCTTGTCCGGCATGATGAGCAAGCCGTTGCGGCTTGGCCGGGCGTCTGCCGTCGCGGCAAAAGTGAGGGCGCGGGACCGGTAGGTCCGTGACCACGCATCGGCCACGAGCGCAAGCGACACCTCATCGATCCCTGATGTGAGCTCGATTCCGACTTCGTCGCGCCTCCAGAATGCGAGCGTGTTGCCGATCGCCGTCAGCGCGAACGGGCGCGTGAACTGGAACGCGTCGCTGCGGTGGCGCGCGTCCCACTCCACAAGGCCGATGTCGCGGGCGACCGCGGCAGCCTTGTCGCGGCCGGCAATGGCCTCGATCAAGGTGAGCGCCATCGGCATCGATGCGGTGATACCGGTCGTCGTTGCCACGCCGCGGTCGACCACCAGCCTGCGGTCCGCCGCATAGCGGATATCCGAATGCTTGCGAAGATCGCGCACGGAATACCAATGGGTCGTGGCCTGCCTGCCGTCGAGCAGCCCCGTGTTGGCGACAACCATGGCGCCGACGCAGACGCCGACAATGATCGCCCCTTTCGCGGCCTGGGTCCTGATCCACTGCAAGGCGACGGGATCGTCGTCGCGGCTCATCGCGGGGACGATGACGTAGTCGGCGCCGTCAGGATGCTCGGCGTCGAATGCGGCGGTCGTCGCGTGCGGCTCTACTTTCAGCGCGGGAAAGAGCGTGACGGGACCCGGCTGCGTTGCCAGGGTCACGACGTCGGCGATATCGGCGCGCGCGAGAATGCCGTACGGCATCAGGTAGTCGGTGGTCTCACTCATATTGTTGATGCCGACAATGGCAATCAGCGGACGCTGCCGTCTCGGCGGCTTCAGCGCGGCGAGCGTCGCCTCGGCCTCGTCCCTGGCAATGGCGGGCGCGGATCGGTGCGCCGGCGCCGAGGGCAGCAGGTACAGCCAGATGCCTCCGGCCGCGAGAAACAATGCGACGCAGCCAAGGCCGCTCCATGTCAGGATTCGCCAGGTCATGTGCGGTCGGTCGATATCCGTTGCCTCACGAGCGCGGAAACTACGCGTTCGCGACGACGTCGGGAATGACGCAGATCCGGCAAAAACCGCCATCGCGCGGCGGCGGTGCGGTCAAGCGCCGCGTGGGCGCGCGCGGCCGGGCCGGGCGAGGGCTCGAACGCGGCTCGGGACACGTCGCGCGAGAAGTCCGCCTGCGCGCCTTGTAATCGACGGTTTCGTAGCCACTTCGAGACGCGACATTGCCGAAAGGGCATTTTCGATGAAGTTCCGTGTCGGATTCGAAATGCTCTATGATTTCCCGCAGCCAACGCCGATCATCATGGTGCTGGGCACGCATTTCACGCGCGCCTCGGATGTCATCGTGCCGGATTTTCTGACCACCACACCTGCGGTCGAGATCACACCCTATCGCGACCTGTTCGGCAATTGGTGCAGCCGCATCGTCGCGCCGGCCGGCCGCATCCGCCTTGCCGCCGACGGCGTGGTTCGCGACAGCGGGCTGCCCGACCCGGTGTTTGCCTCGGCCGTTCAACACAGGATCGAAGAGCTGCCGTCCGATACGCTGGGCTATCTGCTCGGCAGCCGCTATTGCGAGACCGACCGGCTTTCGGAGATCGCGTGGCAGTTGTTCGAGAAGACGCCGCCTGGCTGGGCACGGGTGCAGGCGATCTGCGATTTCGTTCACCGCCACATCGTCTTCGGCTACGAGCACGCGCGCGCCACCAAGACGGCGTGGGAGGCGTACCAGGAAGGCAAGGGCGTCTGCCGCGACTATGCGCACCTTGCCATTGCGTTCTCCCGCTGCATGAATATTCCGGCGCGCTATTGCACCGGCTATCTCAGCGACGTCGGCACGCCGCAGCCCTGGGCGGTGGGCGATTTCGCCGGCTGGTTCGAAGCCTATCTCGGCGGCCGCTGGCACACCTTCGATCCGCGCAACAACGTGCCGCGGCAGGGCCGCATCCTGATCGCGCAGGGACGCGATGCCTGCGACGTTCCGATCACGCAGACGTTTGGCCCGAACGAGCTGGTCAGCTTCAAGGTCTGGACCGACGAGATCGCGTGATGCCCAGTCATCTCCCGCTTGGCGACGAAGAACTCGTGAGCTGACCGCCGCTGGCATCAAGTGCCTGGCGACGGAACGACAGCATTCGTTACCTCAGACCCTCATACACCATCAGCCCGCGCGCGATCTGCAATTTGCGGATAGCGCGCGGCAGCAGTTTCTCCGGCTGGTGCAGATAGCGCCAGGAGGTGAGGGTGAAGCTACCGAGCGCGCCGCATTCGTCGTCGAAGGGCGCCAGCACGCCGGTGACGCTGACGGGCGTGTGCGGACGGGCGTTGAAGGGGAGCAGCAACAGCTCGAGATGCGCCTTGCTGCCGTCCGCGCGCGCGGCGGTCACGCCGGCGATGACGCCGAGCGTCTCGTCGGCGACGATGGTGGTGATCTCCTCGATCTCCCGGCGGCTGGCCTCGGTGAACAGCGCCGCAAAGCTCTGGTCCTTGAGGTCGAGCCCGGCGAGTGCGCAGACGCGCGTGCCGGCGACGCGGAACGGAAAGCCAAGTTTGGGTTCGCAGGACAGCACGAAGATGTCGCCGAGCAGGCCGCGGACCGCAGCCGGATCGATGTCGGCCC
This sequence comes from Bradyrhizobium sp. CSA207, assembly GCF_029051685.1. Lineage (GTDB taxonomy): Bacteria > Pseudomonadota > Alphaproteobacteria > Rhizobiales > Xanthobacteraceae > Bradyrhizobium. The sequence continues at coordinate 78,331 of NZ_JAACFT010000005.1, forward strand.
TGTCAGGCGCCCGCGCGGTGCCGCGCTTGTCGTTCCAATACGCGAAGAACTCGCGGCTCGACGGATGTTTCATGACTGACCGCTTACCTCGGGTGCAACCTTGCGGGACAAACCTGTCCCGCTTCAGCGCACCGCGATCCCTTCTGTTGTTGTGCAGGAGGGGATTTGCAGCGTCCATGCCGCGGAGGCGTTTTGGCCGCCCCCGGCGGGGCCTTTGCGTCGTTAACGTTAAATTAACTATGGGCTTTGCGCTCTCCGCACCCCTGTTAGGGTGACGGTGATTGCAAGCCTTGCCGCTTTGATCCAGGTTCTCGGCAAGGCCTGTACACAGGCGTCAAACAGTTTGGTCACCGGCCGCGGGGAGGGGTGGGGATACTCATTACCTCTGGTGCCGGAAAGGCCGACACGGATAGGCAGGGCTTTCCCAGGGTCCTGCCTTTTCCTTTTGTCTTTTCCTTTGTGCACTTGCACCGGGTGGGTAAAGGCGACTATCTCCAAGCTTGCCGCACCGATCGCGCCCGAAAGCGAAGCCCGTTGGATTCCCCGCCAAATTCCCCGCCGGATGGACCGGCCGTCATCGAGGAAGCTCCGCGCGAGCCGATCCTGACGCTGCCGGCGGCGCTGACCGCCTATATTATCCTCCTGGCGGCGATCCATCTGCGGGTGCTGTTGCCGCCGGACATCGAGAACTGGACCATTGACGTCTTCGGCTTCATCCCGAAGCGCTACGATTCCTCGCTGCTCAATCTTGATATCCCCGGCGGGAGCGGCGCCAAGGTCTGGACCTTCGTCACCTATTCGCTGCTGCACGCCAATCTCACCCATCTCGGTTTCAACGTGCTGTGGCTGTTGCCGTTCGGCAGCGCGCTGGCACGGCGCTTCGGCACTGTCAGGTTCTTCCTCTTTCTCGCGGTGACGGCCGCGGCCGGCGCGCTCGCCCATCTGCTCACCCATGAGCACGCTGTGGCGCCGATGATCGGCGCCTCGGCCTCGGTGTCGGGCGCGATGGCGGCGGCGATCCGCTTCGCCTTCGTGCGCGGCAGCTTCCTGTCATTCAGTCGTGCGGACGCCGATACCGCCGCGAAGGTTCCGGCGCTGCCATTGTCGCGTGCGTTGCGCGAGGGCCGGGTGGTCGCGTTCCTCGCGGTGTGGTTCGGCGTCAACATCGTCTTCGGCATCGGCGCCCTAGGGATCGACACCGAAGGGGCGAGCGTGGCCTGGCAGGCGCATATCGGCGGCTTCTTCGCCGGGCTGTTGCTGTTCGCGCTGTTCGATCCCGTGCCGCGCGTACGAGGCGATGCTGCGGATGCGTCATCACGGGACATTTCAACCCGTATCTGAAGCGGTGCTTGCGGCGCGGCCCGATTTCATCCATCATTCCTGTGAAGAATGTTTGAGGCGACAAGCCGCTAGCGGCGATGCTTCGACAAGCGCCTGAAGCGCGAAGCCGGCGCCATAACTGTTAGTTGAAGACTCGAAGAACAAGTCCGGACCGCGAACAGCGGACGGTCCGATTCAGGGAGGCGACAATGACGGTACGTTCGATTCTCGACACCAAGGGCCACCAGATCGTGAGCGTAGAGCCCGGCACCAAGCTTGCGGCCGTGGTCAAACTGCTTGGCGAGAAGAAGATCGGCGCGGTGCTGGTGATGAACCAGAGCCGGCTGGAAGGCATCCTGTCGGAGCGCGACATCGTGCGCGTGATCGGCGAGCGCGGCGCCGGCGCGCTGGAGGAGCCCGTGAGCCAGGTCATGACCCGCAAGGTCGTGACCTGCAAGGAGACTGACACGGTCGCCGAACTCATGGAGATAATGACGACAGGCAAGTTCCGCCATCTACCGGTGACCGACAACGGCAACGTGGTCGGCCTCATCTCGATCGGCGACATCGTCAAGCGCCGCGTCCAGGAATACGAGGCCGAGCAGGAAGCGCTGCGCGACTACATCAAGACGGCCTGATCCTCACTCGGTCGCTTTCGGCGCAGCACCCTCGGGGGGCGGCGCCAGCACGTGGATTGCTTCCTGGATTGAGTCCAGCGCGCGCTCGGCGGCGCGGGTGCCCAGCGCGATGAGGTCATCGGCGCGATGGAAGTCGAACCAGCCGAACTGGCCGACCCGCGGCGTGATCAGCATGTCCGGCGGATCGCCGGCGAGGCGCGCACGGGTGATGCGGTCCTGCATGATGTTAAAGGCGTCCACCATCACCGAGGAGAGGCCGGGACGGCTGCCGCCGCCGCCGAAGAACTCGCGCTTCACGGTCTTTTCCGCCGAGAAGAATCTCGGAAAGCGCCGTTTGGCCGTTGTCTCTTCGGCCACAGGAACGGCCGGCCCGGGCGCCGCGCCGTGCGAATAGACCGTCGTGGAATAGGTGAAGATGTCGCTGGAAAGATTTGCAGCGATGACGATTTCGGCGCCGAGCGCGCGCGCAGCCGAGACCGGCACCGGATTCACCAGCGCGCCGTCCACGAGCCAGCGGTCGCCGATCAGGATAGGGGAAAAGATGCCGGGCAGGGCATAGGAGGCGCGCATGGCGTCGACCACGCGGCCGCGCGTCAGCCAGATCTCGTGGCCGGTGCGGACCTCGGTCGCCACCGCGGCGAATTTCACCGGAAGATCCTCGATCAGGGTCTGGCCGATCGACTCCTGGAGCCGGGTCGCGAGCTTCTCGCCGCCGATCAGGCCGGAGCCGTTGAGGCGGATGTCGAGATAGCCGAGGATGTTGCGCACGCCTTGCAGGCTGCGACCCCAGTCTTCCAGCGTATCGAGCTGGCCGGCCGCATAGGCGCCGCCGACCACGGCGCCGATCGAGGTGCCGACCACGACATCGGGCACGATGCCGTTGGCGAGCAGGGTCCTCACGATCCCGATATGGGCAAAGCCGCGCGCCGCGCCGCCGCCGAGCGCGAGGCCAATGACCGGCCGGCGGATGCTGCCAAGGCCGACTTTCTCGCCGTTGGACCCGTTTGCGCGCCGGCCCTTCAATATGTCTAGCACCGAAACTCTCCTACGCCGGGCCAACCCCGATCATCAGGCAACCGGACTTGCACTCCGCCAGAACCAGGGCGAAGCATGGTTTATGCCGCTTTGGAAAGGGCACGGGGCAGGAGTATGGCGATGGGCGGTTGCCTGAATGCTAATCGCGCAGGCGTCAATCAGGTTCCAAATGTCCGTATTTCCTGGGATTGCTGAGGCTTGAATTTGCCGCGTTTTCAGTGAAAAGCAGGTGACATGACTCTCGGGGGTGACGGCATCATCGGATGGCGGCGCGGCGCATTGCTGCTGCCTGCGCTGATCCTTGCTGCGTGCCTCCTTACCCTCGGCCAGTTTACCTTCGGTCAAGGTGCTGCGCAGGCGCAGCTTTTCTCCGATCGCCCGCCGCCGGTGCCGCCGAATTCGGTGCCCGACCCCGGTGGCGCCGTCAGCCTGGCCCCGCCCTCCGGGCCGGGCGCTGCGCCCCCGAGCCTGCCGCCAACCCTGATGCAGCCGGCTACGCCCAGCATGCCGCTGCCCGCGGTCACGACCGTACCGTCGGCCCCGCCGCTCAACGCGGCCGTGCCGGGACAGGGCGTGCTGTCGCTGACTGCGAAATACGGCAAGGACTCAGCCCCGATCACCAGCGGCCTGGTCTGGCGGGTGTTTGCCGATCGCCCCGACGAGAACGGCACCTTCAAGCTGATCCGCGAAGACCGCAACGCCACGCCTAACATCGTACTGCCGCCCGGCAATTACGTCGTGCACGTCGCCTTCGGCCTCGTCAGCGCGGTGCGCACCGTCAGCCTGAAGGCCGAGACCGACCGCGAGTCCTTCGTTCTGCCGGCCGGTGGATTACGCATCGAGGGCCGCGTCGGCACCAGCCGCATTCCGCTGAACCAGATCTCGTTCGCGATCTACAAGGGCAGCCAGTTCGAGTCCGGCGAGCGTGCCTCGCTGGTCCCGAACGTCGCTGCGGGCGACGTCGTGCTGCTGCCGGAGGGGACCTATTACATCATCTCCAATTATGGCGATCCGGCTAGCCTGGCGAACTCGGTGGTGCGTTCGGACATCCGTGTCCAGGCCGGCAAGCTTACCGACGTTATCGTGACCCACCGCGCCGCCGTGATCACGCTCAAGCTGGTCAGCGACAGAGGCGGCGAGGCGCTCGCCAACACCGCCTGGTCGGTGCTGACCCCGGGCGGCGACGTCATCAAGGAATCGATCGGCGCCTTCCCGCGCGTCGTGCTCGCCGAAGGCGAATACCGCGCCATCGCCAAGAACGAGGGCAAGGTCTATGAGCGCGGCTTCAACGTCGTCAACGGCGTCGACGGCGAAGTCGAAGTCGTCGCGCGGTAGGACCGGTGCGGCGACGCACTCTTGCCTCTCTCCGCCGGTTCGGTTCTCACCAACTCCGCTGAAATTTCCGCACCATCGTACCGCGCTTCTTATCGAGCGAACAAAAAACAGCCAGATGCTGATCAATCTGCTCGTATCGTATCTCGCATTATCCAACTCGACGGCCGATCGGACGTCCGGTGAGCATTCGCTTACCGGATGGTCCTCGTCGGTGTTCTGCTCTGAATACGCATGTCAGCGCTACCAAGCCGTGTCTGTCCCGTAAGGCTTGGGGAAACACCGGCGCTGCGGCGAAAATCCGATAATCAATCTTATTCTCTTTCTCTCCTGCTGCGTTATATGTCGGGCATCCGTCCAAGGGGGCCGGAGTGCAGACCATTGACGTCTGCGCCGGCAATGAGCAGGGGGCCCAGCCCGTCGGCATGTTCGAAGTGGTCCTAACGAGACGCAAGCGGTTTGGCTGGCGATGGCAGGTGTGTAACCAGTCCGGCAAGGTATTTGCGGACGGGTTCGAACGCACGCGCCCATCCGCCAAGTATCAGGGCGAGCGCGCGCTGTTCTTTCTGCTGTCACAGGCCCCCTTGCACAAGCGCTCCGCCGCCTCGAGCGAGGACTAGCGGCGCCTGATCGGGCAGCGACCTCATATTTCGACGACCAACTTGCCCTTGGCCGCGTGATCGCGGATCAGCGCATAGGCATCGCCTACGCTCTCAAACGTGAAGTGCCTGGGATCGAGCAGGGGCACGAGCTTGCCGGCCTCGATCAGGCGCGTGGCCTCGGTCATGATCCCCCCGTGATGCGCGCGACCTTCGACTGAGAGCAGCGGCAGCAACGTGAACACACCGGAATAGCTGGCGGCGCGGAACGAGAGTGGCGCAAGCGCATGCGTGCCCCAACCGAGCGCGCTCACCACATGGCCGAAGCGGCGCACGGCTTCGAACGAGGCATCGAGCACCTTGCCGCCGACGGTGTCGTAGACGATGTCAAAACCCCGGCCGCCCGTGTGCTCTGCAACGTAAGTCGCGATGGCGGTATTGCGGTCGATGAAGGTCGCGCCGAAACCTTCGATGACTACGCGCTGCGATGCCGAGCCGGTTGCGAACACCTGCGCTCCGAATGCGCGCGCGATCTGCATGGCGACATGGCCAACACCGCCCGCGCCGCCATGGATCAACACCCTTTGGCCAGCCTTCAGCGCGGCGCGGTCGATCAGACCTTCCCACGCCGTAATGAAAATGAGGGGCAGGGCGGCCGCCTCGCGCATGCTGAGGTTGGCAGGCTTCAACGCCAAAAGGTCGGTGTCGACGGCGGCGAATTCGGCCAGCGATCCCTGCACGCCGCCGACGCCACCGGTCATGCCATAGACCTCGTCGCCGAGCCGGAATCGCGTCACCGCGCGCCCGGTCTGTTCGACCACGCCGGCGAGATCTAACCCGAGGATCGCCGGCAGCGGGTGGTGTGCATGCGCAGCCGCGCCGGCGTGGATCTTGGTGTCGAGCGGATTGACCCCGCTCGCGCGCACGCGCACCAGCACCTCGCGTGGGCCGATCTCGGGCGTGGAGATGGTTGAGACGCGCAGCGGTGCGTTGTGAGTTTCCAGGATCGCTGCGCACATGGTCGACTGTCTCGTCATGATCGTCTTGCTCCGTTGTCCACTCCAATATGGCCCTAACTTTTTTGTATGAGAAGAAACGGAGATGTATGGTGATCATACAATTTTGTATGATTGGATTTTCCGATGGACTGGAGCGATCTGCGCATCTTCCTGGCGATCGCGCGTGAAGGCACGCTCGGCGCTGCTGCGCGAAAAATCGGTCAGACCCAGCCGACCATGGGCCGGCGGCTTCGCACGCTCGAAACCGCGCTCGGACAGACGCTGTTCCAGCGCACCGCGGACGGCTTCGTCCTGACTGACGAGGGCACCGCCGTGCTGCGGCATGCGGAGCGGATCGAGGAAGAGGCGATCGCGCTGGAGCGGCACGCGTCCGGCGTCGAGACACACCTCGACGGCCTGCTCCGCCTGTCGTCGTCGGACTGGTTCGGGACGGTGATGCTGTCGCCAGTGATCGCCGCGTTCGGCAAGCGCCATCCCAAGGTGACCGTCGAGCTTTTGACCGATGCGCGGCTCTACAGCCTGCCGCGCCGCGAGGCCGATCTTGTGTTCCGCATCAAGCCGTTCGACGAGCCCGAGGTGATCTCCAGAAAGCTGCTCCATATTCCCTACGCGCTCTATGGCAAGAAGGGCAGCAAGCCGCCGCGCGCCGGCGATGGCCGTGGCATCCGTGTCGTGACCATGAATGCCGAATTCGCCGAGATGCCCGATGCCCTCTGGCTGAAGCGTACGCTGCCGAACGCAGAGATTGCCTCGCGCAGCAACAACCGGCAGGCGCAGGCTGAGCTCTGCGCTTACGGTGGCGGATTGGCCGTGCTGCCGCGCCCGCTTGGCGACCGCGACCGCCGCCTGGTCGCGCTCGACATCGGCGCGGCGCCGCCCGGCCGCGATACCTTCGTCGGCTATCACCGCGATCTGCGGCGCCTCGCTCGTCTCCGCGCGCTGCTCGATCTCGTGATCGAGCGGCTGACGGGATGACCTCATCTACGACCCCTGCGCTCCTCGTCGGGCAAAATATCCCAGAGCTGGGTCAATTCGCAGATATCAAAATATTTCACTTTACCGAAATTCGGAAACGGCGTATGCGTTGCCGCAACCCGGCCCGAGGAAGAGGGGCGTATCGCGATCGTCACGACACGCGGGCCGGACGGCGGTGGACGCAGGCCACATCGGTGCGAACGGCTTCGCAGGGCGGGAAACCGTGAGCGGCGGCGTCGCGCACACGACCGGTGCGACTTGCGTACGGCAAAATCGTGTGGTCCTGGCGCCCGGGGTCTGTGCGTCAAGTCTTGCGGTGATGTGGCGGCCCGACCGGGCCCGCGCATCGGTCATCTGCATGGCGACGGGGGCAATAGTGCATCGCTCCCCGGGGAGAGCGCGACATAAGCCGTAAAACCACTGCGCAGGGAAGGCCGGGATGTCTTGGCTTCACCTGTATGCCGCTGTGCAGATTTCCTACTGCAACTTCGCACAGTGGACCGCGGGTGCCAGCCGGCGCCCGGTCTTCCCTGCGCCCTCTTTCATTCGAGGGTGAGGCGACCAAGCAAAGCTCGGGCGAAACACGCCGCGAGGACGCGAGGGTGTGTCTGCGATTTGAAATGCAAATTGAAAGAGCGGCGCTGTCACCCGCACTCCGTCATTGCGAGCGCAGCGAAGCAATCCAGAAATGTATCCGCGGAAGGATTCTGGATTGCTTCGCTGCGCTCGCAATGACGAGTCTGTTGATGCAGCGCGCGCATTATCTCCGCAACGTCGTCCCGGCCTAGTGCGCCGCGCACGGGGGCCGGGACCCATAGCCACCAGCGGACGTGGTTACGGAGACTAGGAGTTACTTTTTCACGCAACAGGCCCGCCGAACAAAACCGTCATAGTCTCTAACGCCCGCTAACTATCGTCCGACTTAAAACTGTCATAATCGCCGAATGGACCCCGCAGCCGCACCTCTTTTACAAGCCATTAAGCAGGCCTGCATTGGATGCGGCGGGAAAGTGCGTTGGGGACTGCCATGAGTGCCGCGAAGAAAGCGCCGGGAAAACCGGCCACCGAAATGTTCGACGATATCCCGGTGCTTCAGCGCAAATGGCGTGCCGCGTTGAAGCCGGGCGAGCAACTGCCGCGCTACGAGGACGTGATGCTCGGCAGCCTTGGCCGGCTCGCCGACCACATCGCGTTGCTCAAGGTTGACGGCGCGCTCGAACTGTCGCGCAGCGGACGTTACGTGCAGAAGTGGCTCGGCGAGGAACGCTGGGACATTCCGGTTGCTGAGCTGTCGCCCGATTGCGCCACGGCGCTGTCGGAAGTCGTGGCGAACGCGCTGAAGAATGGACGGCCGCATCATGCAAGTGCGCATTGCGTGCGCGACGGCATGGTCAGGACCTACGATCTGCTGGCGCTGCCGACCGCCTCGCGCTGGGGCGCCACGTTGATCGGCGCCTACGTCAACGAGCGCGGCGCGCAATATAACCTCCTCGACGCGATCTTCTCCTCGACTGACGACGCAGTCCTCTCGCTGGCGACGCTGCGCGACGCCGACGGCACGGCATTCGATCTTCAAGTCGTGCACCACAACAAGAGCGCCGCACTGCTGCTGAAGGCCGCAGGCGCGGGGCTGTTGTGGCGCCGGATCGGCGAGGGGGACAATTTGCTCGCCTCACCCGAGATCATGAAATTCCTGCTCAAGGCCGTTGCCGGCGGCCGCGGCGAACAGCTCGAGATCGAGCGCGACGGCCGCCATCTCCGGCTGAGCGCCACCGCCTTCGCCGACGTGGTCTCGCTGACGATCTCGGACGTCACCGCGCTGAAGCGCCGCGACGCCTCGTTTCGCCTGCTGTTCGACAACAACCCGATGCCGATGTGGGTGTTCGACGCACAGACCAAGGAATTCCTTAGCGTCAACGACGCCGCGGTCCAGCACTACGGCTACAGCCGCGCCACCTTCCTGCGTATGACGCTGCACGAAATCTGGCCGCAGGACGAATGGGACAGCCACGCTGAGGCGCTCGAACGCATCGGCGATACCTATCATTCCTCGCGCAACTGGCGGCATCTGCGCGCCGATGGCAGCGAGATCGAGGTGCTCACCTTCGGCCGCCGCGTCGCCTTCGACGATCGCGACGGCTATCTGGTCGCGGTGGTCGACATCACCGAGCGGCGCAAGGCCGAGGTGAGGATCGCCCACATGGCGCATCATGACGGGCTTACCGACCTGCCGAACCGCGAATATTTCCAGGAATGCCTGAAGCAGGCGCTCGAGCAGGCCGGAGGAAAGCGTGTCGGAGTGCTCTATATCGACCTCGACCTGTTCAAGAACATCAACGATTCCTTCGGGCATCCGGCGGGCGACCGATTGCTGAAGGAGGTTGCCGAACGCCTGACCACCGCCGTCCGCGGCGCCAGTCTCGCGGCACGTCTCGGTGGCGACGAGTTCGCGGTGATTCTCGCGGCCGACGTTTCGCCGAACGAGGCCAGCGCTTGTGCGACCTTGCTGATCGACATGCTGAAGGCGCCTTATGACCTCGATGGCCAGGAAATGGTGATCGGTGCCAGCATCGGCATTGCGCTGTCGCCGGGCGACGGCACGACGTCGGAAGAATTGATGCGCAACGCCGACATGGCGTTGTACCGGGCGAAGTCGGACGGCGGCGGCGTGCACCATTTCTTCGAACGGGAGATGGACCTCCAGGCGCAGAGGCGGCGCGACATGGAGCTCGATCTGCGCCGGGCCTTTGCCAATGGCGAGTTCGAGCTGCACTATCAGCCGCTGGTGTCGATCGCATCCGACCGCATTTCCGGGTTCGAATCGCTGCTGCGCTGGTGCCATCCCGACAAGGGCATGATCTCGCCGGCGGAATTCATTCCGGTCGCCGAGGACATCGGCCTGATCTCCCAGCTTGGCGAGTGGGTGTTGCGCGAGGCCTGCGCCGAGGCGATGAAATGGCCCGTCGACGTCAAGGTCGCGGTCAATCTGTCACCGGCACAGTTCCGCAGCCGCAACCTTGTTCAGGTCGTGATCTCGGCGCTGGCGCAGTCCGGCCTGTCACCCAGACGGCTCGAGCTCGAGATCACCGAGTCGATCTTCCTGGCCGAGACTGATGCCAATCTTGCGATACTGCACCAGCTGCGCGAGCTCGGCGTCAGCATCTCCATGGATGATTTCGGCACCGGCTATTCCAGCCTCAGCTATCTCAGAAGCTTTCCCTTCGACAAGATCAAGATCGATCGCTCCTTCGTTAAGGATCTCGCCCAGCGGCCCGATTGCGTCGCGATCGTGCGCGCGATCTCGGGGCTCGGTCGCAGCCTCAACATCACCACGACTGCGGAGGGCGTCGAGACCGAGGATCAGCTCGATTGGCTGCGCGCCGAGGGCTGCAACGAAGTCCAGGGCTTTCTGTTCAGCGCGGCACGGCCTGCCGCCGAGATCGCAAAACTGCTCGCCGATTTCGGCCAGCGCGCCTCACGGGCGGCGTAGCTCGGGCGGGTAGCAGTCATAGACCAGCGCCTTGAAGGCGGGCGTGATCCGTCCGCGCTCGCTCTGGGTCTGCTGCATCAGCACGTAGACCATGTCGAGCTTGGGATCGACGCCGAAATAGGTGCCGCTGCCGCTGTCCCATTTCAACTCGCCGAGCGAGCCCGGCGGCGGCGGTTTTGCATTGCCGGGATCGGTGCGCACCGCAAGGCCGTAGCCATAGCCGAAGCCGTCGCCTGGAAAATAGAAATAGTCGCGTCCTACGCCGGAGCCGGGGCCGATGTGATCGGTCGTCATCGCCTTGAAGGCAGCGGGGCTCAAATAGCGCTTGCCCTCGAACTCGCCGCCGTTGAGCAGCATCTGCGCGAAGCGCTGATAGTCGGTGATGGTCGAGAGCAGTCCGCCGCCGCCGGACTGCCACTCGGGATGGTCAAGGCGCTCGCGCTCGGCGGCGAGCAGGATGAAATCGTTCGGCAGCGGCCGCGCCATCCGCGCAAGCTCGTCCTCCATCGCCAGCGCGAACCTGGTGCTGCTCATGCCGAGCGGATCGAAGATGCGCTGCTTGAGGAATTCGTACAGGGTCTGCCCGGAGATGATCTCGATGATGCTGCCGAGCACGTCGGTGGAATGGCCGTAGCGCCACAGCGAGCCAGGCTGCCGCGCCAGCGGCAGCTTCGCGATTCGGTCGGCAAACTCCCGGTTGTTGAATTGCCCCTCGAAGATGTTGGCGGCCGTGTAGGCCTGCTCGACCCATTTGCCGCCGATATAGTCGTAGCTGATGCCCGACGTATGCCGCAGCAGATCCTCTATGTTGACGGGACGGACCGGCGGCACGAGATCGAGCGTCAGCGTGCCGTCGGGATTGGTGACCTCGAGGCCCACCTTGGTGTCGGCAAAGAGCGGGATATATTTCGACACGGGATCTGCGAGCGCAAGCTTGCCCTTGTCGATCAGCATCATCGTGCCAAGGCACGTGATCGGCTTGGTCATCGAGTGGATGGCGAAGATCGTGTCCGGCGTCATGGCAAGGCCGGTCCTGGTGTCGCGCACGCCGAACGTCTTCAGGTAGACCGGTTTGCCGTGCTGCTGGACCAGGATCACGGCGCCCGGCAGGCGGCCGCTCGTCACCTCGTTGTCAAAGAACGCCGTGATGCGATCGAGCCCCTCGGCCGTAGGCGCAGGGACGTCGGCGGCGCGGCCTCGCGCCATCGTGCCGGCCAGCAGCGCAGCCCCGACCAGAAATTCACGCCGCAACATCCTGGCTTCCTTCCTGGTCGGGATCAAAGCCGAAAGACGTTCGAGGCGTCAACAAGACATCGATTAAAATCGCGTTACGATTTCCGAAAGGAACGGTCGCGGACGGTCTTCACTCGGCTTGGTCGGCGTGCCGATATGGACGAAGCCGGCCAGCTTCTCATCCGGCTTAAGGCCGAGGCCATCCAGCACGTCGCGATCGAACGCGAACCAGCCGGTCAGCCAGCAGGCGCCATAGCCGAGCGCGGTCGCTGCCGTGACGATGTTCATGACGCTGGCGCCCGCCGACAATTCCTGCTCCCACGCCGGCACCTTCGGATGCGGCTTGGTGAAGCTGACCACGCCGATCACCAGCGGCGCGTCGGTGAGGCGTCTGCGTTCAGTCTCGACGTCGGCCGCGGGCGCGCCCGGATTCTTCCGGGCAAACACCTTCGCAATCACTTCGCCGGCGCGCTGGCGGGCATCGCCCTCGAAGATGATAAAGCGCCAGGGCGTCAGCTTGCCGTGGTCGGGCACGCGCGCGCCGATGGTCAGAATTGTCTCGAGCTCGGCCGGGGAGGGACCTGGCGCAGTCATCTCGCGTGGCTTGACCGAGCGACGGGTCTTCAGGAGTTCGATGGCGTCGGGCATTGCGGTTTCCTCCTCGGCTGGTCGTCGGGCGTGCAGTCCTCACATAGGAACGCACGCCCGCAACCGAAAGCGGATTTAGATCGATTTAAGGGATCAGGCCGCGCCCCGCGCCCGCACGACATCCGGCGCCGTCGCCTCCTCGACCAGCGCGGCGATTGCTTCGGCCGTCGGCATCACTTTCTGCCCGTCGCTGCCGAGGCGTCGGACGGAGACCGAATGCGTCTCGGCTTCCTTCTTGCCGACCACGAGCAGCGCCGGAATCTTGGCCAGCGAGTGCTCGCGGACCTTGTAGTTGATCTTTTCGTTGCGCAGGTCGATCTCGACCCGAAGTCCGGCACGCCGGGCTTGCTCCATGACCTGCTTGGCGTATTCGTCGCCTTCCGAGGTGATGGTCGTGACCACCGCCTGCACCGGTGAGAGCCAGAGCGGGAAGTTGCCGGCATAGTGCTCGATCAGGATGCCGATATAGCGCTCCATCGAGCCGCAGATCGCGCGATGCACCATCACCGGCGGCTTCTTGCCGCCATCATGATCGATGTAGAACGCGCCGAACCGCTCCGGCAGGTTGAAGTCGACCTGCGTGGTGCCGCATTGCCAGTCGCGTCCGATGGCGTCGCGCAGCACATATTCGAACTTCGGTCCGTAAAAGGCGCCTTCGCCCGGATTGATCTCGGTCTTGATGTGATTGTTCTGCGACTGGATCTCGCGCAGCACTGTCGCCATCACGCGCTCGGCGTGATCCCACATCGCGTCCGTGCCGACGCGCTTGTCGGGCCGGGTCGAGAGTTTGACGGTGAGATCGCCGGTGAAGCCGAAATCCGCGTAGGTCGACAGGATCAGATCGTTGATCTTGAGGCATTCCTCGGCGAGCTGATCCTCGGTGCAGAAGATGTGCGCATCGTCCTGGGTGAAGCCGCGAACGCGCATCAGGCCGTGCATGGCGCCCGAGGGTTCGTAGCGATGCACCACGCCGAACTCGGCGAGCCGCAGTGGCAGGTCGCGGTAGCTCTTCAGGCCGTGCTTGAAGATCTGGACGTGGCCCGGGCAGTTCATCGGCTTGAGCGCGAACCAGCGCTTGTCCTCAGCCTCGTCGCCGGCCGACTGTGCCGCGAACATGTTTTCGCGATACCAGCCCCAATGGCCCGAGGTCTCCCACAAGGCCTTGTCGAGGATCTGCGGTGCGTTGACCTCGCTGTAATCGCCGGTCAGGCGCCGGCGCATATAGGCGATCAGCTGCTGGAAGATGGTCCAGCCTTTTGGATGCCAGAACACCACGCCCGGACCTTCCTCCTGGAAGTGGAAGAGGTCGAGCTCGCGCCCGAGCTTGCGATGGTCGCGCTTTTCGGCTTCCTCGATCTGCTTCAAATAAGCGTCGAGGTCCTCCTGCTTGGCGAAGGCGGTGCCGTAGATGCGGGTCAGCATCGGGTTATTGCTGTCACCGCGCCAGTAAGCGCCTGCGACCTTCATCAGCTTGAAGGCGCCTCCGACCTTGCCGGTCGAGGTCATGTGCGGGCCGCGACACAGGTCGAACCAATCGCCCTGGTAATAGATCTTGATCGGCTCGTTGCCGGGAATCGCGTCGACCAGCTCGACTTTGAACGCCTCGCCCTTGTCGCGGAACACCTGTTTTGTCTTTTCGCGATCCCAAACCTCTTTCGTGAAAGGCTTGTCGCGCGCGATGAGCTCGCGCATCTTCTTCTCGATCGCGGCAAAATCTTCCGGGGTAAACGGCTCGTTGCGGAAGAAGTCGTAATAGAAGCCGTTCTCGATCACCGGACCGATCGTGACCTGGGTGCCCGGCCACAGCGTTTGCACGGCTTCCGCAAGCACGTGCGCGCAGTCGTGGCGGATCAATTCCAGCGCGCGCGGATCGTCGCGGTTGACCAGCTCTAGCTTCGCATCGGCCTCGATCGGATCGTTGAGGTCGGCGAGCTCGCCGTCGAGCGCCATGGCCACCGTGCGCTTGGCCAGCGACGGCGAGATGCCCTTGGCAATCTCAAGGCCGGTGATGCTCTTGGCGTATTCGCGCCGGGCGCCGTCGGGGAAGGTGAGGGTGATCTTTTCGGGCGGGGTCACGGGCCTTAGATTGCTGAGGCTGTACTGGAAGCCGGACTCGGATTTGGGCTGGTCGGTCATTGCTTTTCTCCTGAGGCTCACTCCTGCGAACGAGCGCAGGTAAGCGGGAACGAGCGATATATCAGGCGATTCGGCCTGCGCAATCCGGCAATTCGAAGAAAGTGGCGCGCAAAAGCCGTGACAGTGCACCAACTATTCCGGGCCCCACCCTTTAACTGGTTGCAGGCCTGCTCTACATGCATCCGCATGGAAAATGCCCCGGCCCCCGGCCGTCTCGTGCCAACCGCCCTGATGCTCGGAAATTTCGTCACGGGCTGTTCGGTGCTGGCGCCAGCGGGGATGTTGCCGGAATTGTCGGCGGGGCTCGGGATCAGTATCCACGCGGCCGGGCTGCTGATCACGTTCGGCGCCATCACGCTGTGCATCGGATCGCCGCTGACGGCCTGGCTGACCAGCCGGATCGAACGGAGGACCTTGCTCACGGCGACGCTCGCAGTACTCGCCTTTGGCAACCTCGCCTCGGCGTTCGCGCCCGACTATTCCAGTCTTCTCATTATCCGTCTGGTGATGCTCGCAGTCGGCGCACTCTATACGCCGCAGGCTGCCGGCACGGCGGCGCTGATCGTGCGGGCAGAGCGGTGCGGCAGCACGATCGCCTATATCTTTCTCGGCTGGTCGCTCGCTGCCGCCGTGGGTCTTCCGCTGATCACCTTCATTGCCAGCCGCTATGGCTGGCGTGCGGCCTATGGCGAGATTGGCGCACTCGGCTGCGTCAGCTTCCTGTTGTTGCTGTTGCGCTTGCCCGGCGGATTGAAGGGTGTGCCAGTGGATTTGAAGACCTGGGTGGAGGTCGGCCGCAGCAGGACGATTCTGCTGCTGCTTGCGATTACGATGATGCAAATGTCCGGGCAGTTCGTGGTGTTCACCTTCATGGGCCCGCTGCTCAAGAAGCTGACCGGGGCGAGCCCGGATGCGATCGGGATGGTGTTCGGCATCTATGGCGTCTGCGGCTTCCTCGGCGTCGTCATCGCAACCCGCATCGTCGACACCTGGGGGCCTTATCGGACCTCGCTGCTGTTCACGTGCCTGCTGCTTGCGGGGATCACGGGATGGGCGCTCGGCGCCGGCACCCTCGTGTTGATGGCGATGGCGGTCGCGATCTGGGGACTGGGCTTTGCCTCGACCAACTCGATGCAACAGGTTCGACTGGTTGCGGCCGCGCCGCCGCTGGCATCGGCGACCGTCGCGCTCAACACGTCGGTTCTCTATATCGGCCAGGCTGTCGGCTCGGCCGTCGGCGGGCTGCTGTTTGCCCACGAGCTACTGTATTCGCTCGGGTTCGTGGCGGTCGGCTTCGTCGTCCTGGCGCTGATCCTGGTCCTGCTGACCCGGCCGCGGCCCGCTGTCGCCGTGCCGGCCTGAAGCCAGCGTTTTCCTGTGCGCAAGGCGCTTGGCAAACTGTGCGGGAGGGCGCTAGAAGGCGAGGCTCGGGGGACCAAAGAGGTTGACTGAAATGAGGATGATTCTGGCGGTTGCTGCGGTGCTCTACTCGGCCTCTGCGTTCGCACAAGCCGACAAGCCGCCGATGGTGGGGGACAAGCCGTTGGTGCAGGTCAAGCCCAAGGGCACCAAAGACAAAGGCACTAAGGAGGCGGCTGCTAAGCCCGCTGCGGCGCCGAAGGGCAAGCCGCAATCGATCGCGGCGCGGCTCCAGGCCTGTCTCGAGCTCGATGACGGCACCAAGGACCGCCTCAATTGCTACGACGCCGTGATTCCGCCGGCACCGAAGCCGAAGCCGGCGAAGGCCAAGGGCTATGCCGATTGCCGCTTCTTCAAGGAAGAGGACGAACGGCTGGCCTGCTTCAACGGCTTTGCCGAGAGCATTCCGAAGCTGCCCAAGAACTGAGGATAACGAGCGGCGGCTCGAGCCGGACGGTTCGTCGCCGATCAGCGGCTCGATGCTGATGGATTGGTGGATGCCACGCGGGTCAGTGCCAGCGCCGGCGTCGCCGACATCTTCACCAGCACGTCCTTGAGCGGGTCTTTCGTCCAGGCCCGGGTCACATAGTCGCGATGGGTGATGCCGTCGCCGGTTTCGACGAACACCACGCTCCCGGGACGCAGCGGCCCGTCCATGTCCTCGGAGACGCTGATGCCCTTCTGACGCAGCATGCTCATTAGCTCGCGGTCGCGACGCGCGGTGTAGTGGGTATAGGAGCTGACGAAGAAGCCGGAGCGGTGGCTCTCGATCCAGGAGGCGAACTTGTCCAGTTCGCCATAGACCGCGTCGAGCAGTACCACACCGCGGACGCGGTCGCTTATGCCGCCGACCTCGAGGCTCCAGGCGGTCGGCAGGAAGCCACCGCTATAGCCGACGATCACGATCGGCATGTTAGCGAAGGCACGCGCGCTGTTGGGATCGCCGGTGACGCGGGCGAGATGGTTGGCGGATTCCTCCATGAAGCGCTTGAAGCCGCCGGGTTGCCAGAACTTGCCGGCGCTGGAATCGGCGGCATCGACCGCCATTTGGGGCGCCAGCAGGATGGCATTGGCGCCGGAATCGGTAACCTGCTGCGGCACCAGCTGCCGGTCGCGCACGTCGCGCTCCAGCGTCGCGCCGTTACCGTGGAAGAACACCACGATCACGCCCGGCTTGCGCACGTCGAAATGCTCGGGCACGTGCACCAGCACGCGGCTGTCGTTGTAGGTCTCGTCCTGCCAGAACACACGTCCCGAATAGCTGCGGTGGCCGCGGCGGTCGCCCTTGGCGATATTGAGGAAGGGGGCCTCGGAGGCGGGGTTGTTGCCGAAATAGGGAAAGGCGGACGACTTCATGGTGACAAGCGTCGTCAGGTCTTCGCGCGATGGACGCTTGTAAGGGACCTGCGGTTCGAGCGAGGCCACCTTGTAGGGCGCCTGCTCCGGCTGCTGCTGTACCGCGCGCTTCGGCGAAAAGTCAGCCATCTGCCGTTGCAGGAAACTCTCGCTCGCCGAGGGGAAGCGCTCCCTGAACTGCGGGGCAGGGAAGCGGTCCTCGAACGTATCAGCACTCGCCAGTTGCGGATTGGTCTTGGCAACGGTCTGATTGACGATCTGGACGTTGGCCTGCGAGTTTGCGGCGAGCGCGGCCGGGTTGGGCGCCTTGCCGCATTGAACCAGCGTCAGCGACACCGGCACCAAGGCTGAGATCAGCACGATCCGGAGCGCACGACTGCGGCCAGCGGACGTCGTCCGATCGGCAGCAGTGTCAGCTCTCACGTTCGGAACGGCCCCGACCATCCACCCATGACCCCGAGTCCAGCGGCAATGTTTGAGGTAATTGAGCCGACTGGCGTTTAGGCGACGTTAAGTGTCCGGACAAACTTCCCCACATCCGGAACGCTCAAAGTGACCATGTAATCGTGTCGTGATTGTGGGGGCAAAGAACGGATTTTGCAGCATTGGCGTCGCTTTGTTGCCCAAGGACGCGCGCAGAAGGTGTCGCCATACCTATTTGGCTCGCCTCATTTAACCCTTGTTAACTCTGCTTGAATTGACTGGACCAATCTGCACGATGCTTCCCACGAGGCGAGAGGCCTGAGGTTGAGGACCCCGATGACGGCATCAGATGCGGGAACCGGGCCTTGGACTGGCCGGCTGACGGGGAGCGGGGCCGGGGTCTCGGTTCTGGTCGCGACCGCCATCGTTGTTGCCGACATGATCGGAGTCGGCGTCTTCACCAGCCTCGGCTTCCAGGTCAAGGACATCCCCTCGGGTTTCTCGATCCTGTTGCTGTGGACCATCGGCGGCATCGTCGCGCTGTGCGGCGTATTCTCCTACAGCGAACTCGGTGCGATGTTTCCGCGCTCGAGCGGCGAGTACAATTTCCTCGGCCGCGCCTATCATCCTGCCTTCGGCTTTCTTGCCGGTTGGGTCTCGGCGACGGTGGGCTTTGCGGCGCCGGTCGCGCTCGCCGCGATGGCCTTTGGCGAATATGCCAAGTCGGTCGTCCCCGATCTGCCGCCGATCCCGCTCGCCATCGCCGTGGTGTGGCTGGTATCGCTGGTGCAACTGACCGGCGTCAGGCATTCCTCGACCTTCCAGCTGATCTCGACCATTTTGAAGGTCGTGCTGATCATCGCCTTCCTGGTCGCCGGCTTCATCGTCGGCGTGCCGCAGCCGATCTCGTTTGCGCCGCAAGGCGGCGATCTTGCCCATATCGTCAGCGCGCCCTTTGCGATCGGGCTGGTCTTCGTCATGTACTCCTTCTCCGGCTGGAACGCCGCGACCTACATCATCGGCGAGATGAACATGCCGCAGCGGAACCTGCCGCGCGCGCTGCTCGCCGGCACGCTGATCGTGCTGGTTCTCTACGTCGCGCTCAATGCGGTCTTCCTTTACTCCACGCCTGTCGGCGCACTTGCCGGCCAGCTCGACGTCGCAAGCGTCGCCGGCAGCGCCATCTTCGGCAGCCTCGGCGGCAGGATCGTCGGCGCGATGATCTGCGTCGGTCTGATCTCCTCGATCAGCGCGATGATGTGGATCGGGCCGCGGGTGATGATGACGATGGGGGAGGACATTCCGGCGCTGCGTGTGTTCTCTCGGAGATCAGTGAGCGGCGCGCCGGCCTATGCCATCCTGTTCCAGCTCGCGGTCGCGAACCTGCTGCTGTTCACTCGCAGCTTCGAGGCGGTGCTCGACTTCATCCAGTTCGCGCTGCTGTTCTGCTCGTTCTTCACGGTCGCCGGCGTCATCAAGCTGCGCATCAGCGATCCCGACCTGCCGCGCCCTTATCGTGCCTGGGGATACCCGTTCACGCCTCTCGTTTTCCTGCTCGTGACCGCGTTCATGATGTACTACCTGTTGACCGAGCGGCCGGTGCAGTCGCTAGCGGGGATGCTCGTCATGCTCTCGGGCCTGTTGATTTATGCTGTTTTCCGCAGACGGCCGGCCGCCGCTGCCACTTCATCAAATCGCGAATAGATATGTTTCGATCCATGAGAATTGCGGCCGTCGCTTTTGCTCTGCTGGCTGCGGCCATCTCGTCCGCACGTGCAGCCGACGTGACCATCGACGATACCGCGCGCTTCCTCGCCGGCATGCAGCCTTCGGCGGACTCGCCGCTGGTGCCACTGACGAAGGATCCGGGCTGGCAGCGCCACGCAAAATTCTTCGACGGCGCCTTCGCCCAGCTCGAGCAGCGTCAGCTCTCGAAGATCCGCAACTGGGCCGACGTCAACCTGGCAGCGCCCAGGCCGACCATGTTCTACATGTTCAGCGGTCCGGATTTTCTATACGCCAACGCCTTCTACCCCAAGGCCAGCACCTATGTTCTCGGCGCGCTGGAGCCTGTCGGAGCGGTGCCCGACCTGACGCGGCTGCCGCGCGGTTCGGTCGGCGCCGCGCTCTACAATGTCGAGCGCTCGCTCGGCTCGATCCTGAGCTTTTCCTTCTTCATCACCAAGCAGATGAAGGTCGACCTGCACGCCAATCAGGTCAACGGCACCTTGCCGATCCTCTACGTCTTCCTGGCGCGCTCCGACAAGACCATCCGCAACGTCGAGATGATCGCACTCGACAACAAGGGCGGGATGCACATTGGCAACGACAATCCCGGACCGAACGCAACCCGCGGCGTTCGCATCACCTTCGCCGGTAGCGACGGCGAGGCGCGCACGCTGTATTATTTCTCGACCGATCTCTCCAATGCCGGCGCACGCGCCGCGGGCTTCCTGAAGTTCTGCGAGACGCTCGGGCCCGGCAACAGCCTGCTCAAGAGCGCGTCCTATCTTTTGCACTCCGGCAACTTCACTTTCGTTCGCGACTGGCTGCTCGCCAACAGCGCCACCATCGTCCAGGACGATTCCGGCATTCCGCTCGCCAACTACAATGCACGGCAGTGGCGGTTCTTCCCGTTCGGCCGCTATCTCGGGCCGATCGACGAATTCCCCGGCCGCTACCAGGAGCGCTACGCCGAACTGTTCACGCGCGCCCAGCCGATCGATTTCGGCGTCGGTTATCGCTGGCGGATGCATGAATCGAATTTGCTGCTGTCGGTGAAGGTGCCGGGGAGCGAGACCGCGCCGGGAGCGGAGACCACCTCATCCGCCGAACCGTCGCCAAAACCGCCTCGCCCGAAGCGGCCGCGTCGGCCCGAATCTGTTCCGCCGCAGTCTGGACGCTTCTTCTGGTTTCGATAGGCTATTTGCTGAAGTCCGCCCTCACGCCGCCGCGGTTTGCGCGACAACGACCAGGACCTCCGCTTTCTGGCGGCCGAGGCTCCTGACCTCGTGCGGTGTCTCGCCTGAAAAATACAGGCAGTCGCCCTTGCCAAGCACGAGCTCTTCGCCGTCGAGCTTGATCGCGATTCTGCCGTTGATGACGAAGAGCAGTTCCTCGCCTGCATGCGAGGCGCGCGTCGCCGATTTGTGCGGTGGGCTCAGCAGGAACGGCTCCATCATCTTGCGGGTGCGCCCCGTTGCCAGCGGGACCACGCCAAAAGTATCCTGGAACAGCGGCGCGTTGCCGCCTTCGCGGCGGAACAGGGTATAGCGCGGCGCGGGCTCGGCGTTGGGGTCGAAGAAATTCGCGACGTTTACCTCGAGGGCGGCGGCCATCCGCAGCAGGGCTGCGAGCGAGGGGATCTTCAGGTTGCGCTCGACCAGGGAAATGTAGCCGCGCGTGAGATCGCTCTGCCTGGCGAGTTGGTCCAGCGTAAGGCCCTTGGCGATCCGCGCTTGGCGGATGTTGGCCCCGACGGCTGCCGCCTTGCTGACGTCAAGCACGCATGTGTCTCCAGATCACGACCGAACTGCTGCAGCATCTTTTGCAACAGATATGCCCCGACCGCCAGCCCGGCGCTGAATACAGCTCGCGCAGGCCGGGGCTCGGCTGTATCCCAAGGGAAAACTCATGCGCAGAAATTTCAAGCATTCCCGCGGATATTCTGAGCAGACGCCCTGGTATTCTATGACTATTCGCCGATAAATAAGGCAATCCGCGCGTTCTGCCACTCTCGGCGGCAACTGCCGCGTTCCGCACCGTTGATTTCCAACAGTAAACATGATCGATTTTTACCGTTCGGGCTGCCGATGGGGCTCCACGAACAGAACAACTGCTTTTCCCAGGCGCCGGTACTTTTTGGAGAGATCGATGACCGTAGCAGACGACGTAGCCCTGAACGTAGCGCCGGACGAGACGGCGAACTTGCGACGCATCGTGTGGTCGAGCGTGATCGGCACCGCGGTCGAATGGTACGACTTCCTCATCTACGGCACCGCGACCGCGCTGGTGTTCAACAAGGTCTTCTTTGCCGCCGGCAATCCCACGCTCGCCACCATCGCGGCCTTCGGCACCTATGCGGTCGGCTTTCTGGCGCGGCCGCTCGGCGCTGCAATCTTCGGTCACTACGGCGACAAGGTCGGTCGCAAGGCGATGCTTGCGATCACGATCATGGTGATGGGCATCGGCACCTTCCTGATCGGCCTGCTTCCGACCTACCAGCAGATCGGCATCGCCGCGCCGCTGCTGCTGATCGGTTTGCGCTTCCTCCAGGGGATCGGCCTTGGCGGCGAATGGGGCGGTGCCGTGCTGATGGTGGTGGAGAACTGCCCGACACACCGCCGCGGCCTGCTCGGCAGCATGGTGCAGGTCGGCAACCCCATCGGCAATCTCGCCGCGATCGGCATGTTCGCGCTGGTGGCGAGCCTGCCGGAAGGCGAGTTCATGGCCTATGGCTGGCGTATTCCGTTCCTGGTCTCGATCCTGCTGGTCGGCGTCGGCCTCTACATCCGCCTCAACATGGAGGAGACGTCTGCCTTCCGCCAGGTTCAGGCGAAGAAGGACGTCGCGAAGCTGCCGGTGGTCGAGATCTTCAAGCATCATCGCAGGCCCTTTTTCACCGCTGTCGGATTGAAGATTTCCGAGATCGCGTATGCCAGCATCGGCGGCGTGTTCGTGATGTCCTACGCCACGGCCAATCTCGGCCTGTCACGCGCGGTGGTGCTGAACGGCGCCTTCGCGGCGTCGCTGGTCGCACTGATCGCCATTCCGCTGTTCGGCTGGCTGTCCGATCTCCTCGGCCGCAAGACGATGTTCTACGCTAGCTGCCTGTTCTCGGCGCTGTTTGCCTTCCCGCTGTTCTGGTTGCTCAATACCCGCGATCCCACCATCGTCATCTGCACCATCGTGGTCACGATCACCTTCGGACAGATGGTGATGTTCGGCATCGGCGCGCCCTGGTACTCCGAGCTGTTTTCCGCGCGGCTGCGCTACAGCGGCGCTTCGCTAGGGTTCCAGGTCGGTGCGGCGCTCAGCGGCGGGTTGACGCCGCTGATTGCGGCCTCTCTGATGGCCTGGAGCGGCGGCGCCACTTGGCCGGTCTCGCTGCTGCTGATCGCATGCGCCGCGATCACCGCGACCGCGACGACGTTCGCGCCTGAAATGGCGAACAAGGAACTGACCTGATCCCGCGGCGCGCCGCGTCTTGCGGCGCGCCATCGCTTCTCACAAGGATTCTGTCATGCTTGATAAGATCGACACCGGTTCGGCGCAGAGAACTGCACGCCTCGGCTGGACCGGCGTGGTGCGCTTCCTCCATCTCGCCCCACGGGCCTTCCTGCCGATGCGCGCGATGGAGCAGCTTACACTGGTCGCCGGCAAAGGCATCGAAGGCGACCGCTACATGATCGGCCGCGAGGAAGGATTTTACTCGCACAAGCCCGAGGAGGGCCGGCAGGTTACCCTGTTCGAACTCGAGACGTTGATTGCGCTGAAGCGCGACGCCGGGATCGAGCTTGGCCCCGAGGAGCATCGGCGCAACGTGACGGTTGAAGGCGTGCCGCTGAACCACCTGGTCGGACGCCGCTTCTGGCTTGGCGAGACCTTGTTGGAAGCGACCCGGTTGTCGATTCCATGCCGGCATATCGAGGAGATCACCGGCAAGGCGATCTTCGATCCGCTGATCAACCGTTCGGGCCTCAACTGCAGGATTTTGCGAGACGGCATCGTCAGGGTCGGCGACACCGTGCGGAGCGCGGCGTGAGGGTGCGTCCGATCACGACGATCAAGACGGTCGTCGCCGCCATCGAAGGGGCCGGTACAGGAATAAAGCTGTTCACGTTGGCCGACCCCGATCATTGGGAGCTGCCGCCGTTCAAGCCGGGCGCACACATCGATCTGCATTTGCCGAGCGGTCTCGTGCGGACCTATTCGCTATGCAACGAGCCTGCGGACAACGCGCGTTATGTCATCGCGGTGAAGCGCGAGGCGGAGGGGCGTGGCGGTTCGCGCGCGCTTCACGACGAGGTCGGGATTGGCAACGTCATCGGAGTCTCGCTGCCGCGCGGCGGACTGGAGCCCGGTGCCGGCATTGCGCGCCACGTGTTCATCGCAGGCGGCATCGGCGTGACGCCGTTTCTGTCGATGGCGCGGCACCTCGCACGAACCGGAGACGCCGACTTCACGCTGCATCTGGTCGTGCGCCAGGAGGCGCCGCTGGCGTCTTACCTCGCGCCGCTGATCGATGCAGGTCGCATCGTCGTGCATTACACGTCCCGGGGCGGACGTCCGGATCTTGCCTCCCTGGTCGGGGAAGGCGGATCGAAAACGCTGGTCGCCTGCTGCGGGCCGGAAAGCATGATCGATGATTTCGAGCGCGTGACCGCCACTTGGCCCGCAGCCAACGTTCATATCGAGCGTTTCGTCGCACCGCCACCGGTCATCGATCCCGACGCAAAGCCCTTCATGCTGTCACTGGCGCGCACGGGGACCGAAATCCAGGTTCGCGCCGGGCAGACCATGCTTGCGGCTTTGCAGGAGGGCGGCATCGACATATCGACGTCTTGCTGCGGCGGCATCTGTGGCGCTTGCAAGGTCGGCTGGCTTGAAGGAAAGCCGGTGCATCGCGACCGCATCCTGTCGCCGTATGAGCGCGAGCGCTATCTCATGGTCTGCGTCGCCGGATCAGAGGCGGATCGGCTGGTCCTGGACCTTTGACCTGCCGCACTACCAATGCACGCTTTGACTCGGCACGATGAACGCCGTGGTGCTCGGCGGCGTCGCAAGGCTCGTCGCCAGATACCAGCCAGAGCCAAGCACGAGCGCCAGCAGGGCGATAATGGCGAGCATGTCGATGGTTCTGGGGTCGTGACCCCTCGGACTGACCTTGGGATTTGGATTCAGTCTGAAGTGAAAATGAGGGCTGATTTTCCAGCGCATTGTTGTTTCCTCCCGTGGGAGCATCACATCAACGCGAGCAGGAAGTTCCGGTTCCCTCCAGCTATGCTGCGAGACTAGGACGCATTCACGCCGCGCCAGCGGCCGTAGCGCCAGGGCAGATACCAGCGCGCGCGTTGCGGAGCGGTGAGGGGCACGTTGTCTATGCCCGACGTGCCGAAGGGATTGCAGCGCAACAGGCGCGCGAGGGTCATCCAGCCGCCGGCCCAGAGTCCGAACCGTTCGATCGCTTCGTCGGCGTAGACTGAGCAGGTCGGCAGGTGTCGGCAATTGTAGCCGACCAGGGGCGACAGCGTGTGCCGGTACAGCCAGATCAGCGCGCGACCGAATCTGCGCGGAAGCCGGCGCGCACCCTCGACCGAATCGGAACAATGCTCGCAGGCTGAATGCTTCATGGGCGCTTTGCTGCGATCGTGGGCGACGTGTTGCGCGGTTCCGGCGCAGGGAACAGCAAGCTGTTGTTTGTGCGCCATATTTTGCATGCTTTTTGGGAGCAGTGCAGCAAGTACCTATGGACGATCTGTATTCCCCCGGATACCATTTTTGTGACACTCGTGGAAACATACGTCTGTATGATGGACTCATCGAGCGCGGAGCGGGGATAATCGCGCGAATGGGGCTTGGGGAAGGGACCAGTTTGACACTTCTGAAGTCGCTCAATCTTCGCGGCTGGTTGCTGGTAGGAACCGCCGTATGTGGAGTCGTGCTGGCTGGCGCCGTCGCGACATTCGGGTCGTCGGCCCGAGCCGGTGCTGCCCTCGAAGAGCGCAAGCTGCCGATGAAGTTCAGCTGGGTCGCCTGCGAACCGAATTGCCGCGGCTGGGTCAGCGCGGTCGGCATCATCACTGCTGATACGCCAAAGAATTTCGAGGAATTCGCCCGCAGTCGCCAACTGGGCGGTGCCACCGTCGTGCTCGACTCCAGCGGCGGTTCCGTCAACGACGCAATCACGCTCGGCCGGCGGTTCCGCAACCTCGGCCTTTTGACCACGGTCGGCATGAGCGTGCAGAATCGAGGCGGGCAGGGCGCCCGCCCGGCGGTCGCATCCGAAGCCTATTGTGAATCGATGTGCGTGTTCCTGCTGCTGGCCGGCAAGAAGCGCTACGTTCCGGAAGCCGCCCATGTGCGCGTCCACCAGATCTGGATGGGCGACCGCGCCGACGATGCCAAGGCGGCGAGTTACAGCGCGCAGGATCTGATGATCGTGGAGCGCGACATCGGCCGCTTGGCCAAATACACGTTCGACATGGGTGGCGCTGGCGATTTGCTGTCGCTCGCGCTCAACGTGCCGCCTTGGGAAGACCTGCATGAGCTGGACGCGGCGGAACTGAAGCTCACCAATCTCGTCACGACCGACCTGGTGGCCGACGTGCTGCCGGACGTGAACGTCTCGGCGCCTGCGATGGCCGAACTGGCGCCGAAGGCGCAGGACAGGGTCAGCGAGCAACCTGAGCACCCGCAGGCGTCCTCCAGCGCGACGAAGACGGCGGAAGCCCTGGTGCCGACCGGCACGGCGCCGGCTACGACATCGCAGAAATAGGAATTTGCGTCAGCCCTGCGCGGTGGCCGGCTGCTTCGCCTTGACCTCGATCTGGCCGATGGCATCGACCACGGCATCGAAGGTCAGCAGTGTCGAGGCGTGGCGCGCCTTGTAGTCGCGGACCGGCTCGAGGAACTTGATCTCGGCCCATTTGCCTTCGGGAGGAGCGCCATTCTCCTTCAGCATCTTGCGAACGGTTTCGCGTAACTCACGGAGTTCGCTCGCAGTCGAGCCGACGACGTGACTTGCCATGATGGATGAAGAGGCCTGGCCGAGTGCGCACGCCTTCACGTCATGGGCGAAGTCGGTGACGGTGTCGCCGTCCATCTTGAGGTCGACTTTCACGGTCGAGCCGCACAGCTTGGAGTGGGCGGTGGCGGTGGCGTCCGGATCCGAAAGGCGTCCAAGGCGCGGAATATTCCCGGCCAGTTCGATGATCCGCTTGTTATAGATGTCGTTCAGCATGTGATGGAGTCCAGCACTTCGGGCGGGATCGGCCTTGGCGGGCGCGGTCCACGGTCCTATATAGGGGCGGAACTTGCGGAAAAACAGTCTGGCGGTCCGGCGGCGCTGGTCCGGGACCACGAGACCGGCGTTAAAGCCCAAGACGTTTTTTGCTAAAACTGTTCTCTACAGGCGTCCGGCGGATTGCCGCCCCGTCTGCCGGTGACACTCCGGCCGCAAGGCCGTCGAACGGAGTCGATATGGACGCTACGATCAAATCCATCCGCCCCAACAAGCCTTCCGACAAGCATGCCGAGGGTCGCCCCGCCGAGCTCGATCCTGCCGAATTCCTCGCGGCCGCCGTCCGCGCCGACCAGCCGCGCCCCGCGCGCGCCGAGGCCGAGCGTGCGGTCAAGACGCTGCTGGCCTATATCGGCGAGAACACCGAGCGCGAGGGGCTCTTGGACACGCCGCGCCGCGTGGTCGAGGCCTTCGACGAGCTCTATCAGGGCTACCATCAGTGCCCGGCCGAGGTGCTCGACCGCACGTTCGGCGAGACCGCCGGCTATGATGACTTCGTGCTGGTGCGCGACATCGAGTTCACCTCGCAGTGCGAGCATCACATGATGCCGTTCTACGGCAAGGCGCATATCGCCTATACTCCGGTGGAGCGCGTCGTCGGTCTGTCCAAGCTCGCGCGCCTCACCGATATCTTCGCCCGCAGGCTCCAGACCCAGGAGCACCTGACGGCGCAGATCGCGGCGGCGATCGACGAGGTCCTCAAACCCCGCGGCGTTGCCGTGCTGATCGAAGCCGAGCATACCTGCATGTCGGTGCGCGGTGTCGCCAAGCATGGTGCCTCGACGTTCACCAGCCGCTTCACCGGCATGTTCCGCGACAATCCGGCGGAACAGGCCCGCTTTCTGTCCCTGGTGCGAGGCACGCGCTGACCTCGCGAACGCTTTTGGCGAGGACGCCCGTGTCCGCTCACTCTCACGACGTCGAGGAAGGCCTTGCCTTCCTCCCCAAATTCGATGCGGCCGGCCTCGTCACCTGCGTAGCGACCGATGCCGCCAGCGGCGACGTGCTGATGGTCGCGCACATGAACGAGGAAGCGCTGCGCAAGACCATTGCGACCGGCGAAGCCTGGTACTTCAGCCGTTCGCGCAATGCCTTGTGGCGAAAAGGTGAGACGTCAGGTCAGACCCAGCGTGTGGTCGAAATCCGCACCGATTGCGACCAGGATGCGCTCTGGCTCCGCGTCGAGCAGATCGGCGCGGCCTGCCACACCGGCCGCCGGTCCTGCTTCTATCGCAAGATCGAGCCCGAGGGTGGGATTGCGAAGCTCGTCTTCGTCGATGCGGAGCGGCTGTTCGATCCAGGCGACGTCTATCAGAAATAGTCCGCCGTGATTCCGGGGCGCGCGAAGCGCGAACCCGGAATCCATCGCAAGGCATCACGTGCGACGGAATGGATTCCGGGGTTCATCGCTGGCGCGATGCCCCCGGAATGACGGCGAGAGCCAATTTAACCCCGCATTAACCATGCCTGTCCCACGGTGAGACGACGGGGCGTCCGAATTGCCGGCGCCGCTCAACGCCGCGCGGAGCGGGCACGTCATCATGTCGGTCGACAATTTCAGTGCCACGCAGACGGCCGGTATCGATCCGTCACCGGCGCGCGTCGCCGGTGCGATCAAGCAGGCTTCGAACATCAGCGGCGTCAGCTTCGAATACATGCTGACAACGGCCAAGATGGAGTCGGATTTCAACCCGGCCGCTGGTGCGACCACATCATCCGCGCACGGACTCTACCAGTTCATCGACCAGACTTGGCTGGGGACAGTGAAGGAGGCGGGCGCCCAGCTCGGCTATGGCAGCTATTCCGATGCCATCACGAAGACCTCGTCGGGCACTTACACCGTCGATGATCCCATGATGAAGCGGTCGATCATGAAGCTGCGCGACGATCCGGAGGCCGCATCCAGCATGGCCGCGGCGCTGACGCAGTCCAACAGTTTCAAGCTCACCGGCATGCTCGGCCGCAGGCCGTCGGACAGCGAGCTGTATATGGCGCACTTCATGGGCGTCGGCGGGGCCGCCAAGCTGATCGCCAATGCCGAGGACAATCCGCAAGCCGTCGGCGCGCGGCTGTTTCCCAATGCGGCGGCCGCCAACCGTTCGATCTTCTACGCCAGGGACGGCCGCGCACGCAGCGTCTCCGAGGTCTATTCGGTTTTGGACGCGCGCTATGCGAGCGCGGCGAATGCTAAATCGACCCGCAGTGCGATGGCGATGTACGGCGGTACGCCGTCGACCACGCAGGTGGCGAGTGCAAACGGCGTGCAGGCGACGGCGCCGGTGATCAACAACGCCGCCTATCTTCAGACCTTCCCGGATACGCGCGCCGTGACGCCCGTCAGTACGACATCGCCAACAATTGTCGCGGACAATGCGCCGAGCACGCCGGCGTTTCGCTCGATCTATCAGCCCGGCGACACCACCCAGCCGGTCTCGACGACAGTGCAGAAATTGTGGGGCAACAATGCCTCGCTCACTTCGATCAGGTCAGCAACGCCCGACGTACGCCCGCCGCAGCCACTCGATCTTTTCAGCGATCGCAGCGGCACCTTCTCAAGCTGACATCCACTCGCGTATCCCGGACAAGGCGCCGCACATCATTGCGTGCTGCGCTGCGTCCCGGACCTGTTAGCGAGGCGGCTTTGTTCCCTTAACAAAACGTCAATAAAACCAGCCAGTTATGGTGAACGCTTTGTTAAGCGTCGTGGTTTATTTTGCGTTGCAGGTGACAAGCCGTCACCGCTTCGTCGGGTTGCGTAGGCCGGAAGGACCATGATCGTTCGGCAGTTCATCAATTGGATCAGGACGGCGTCCGCTGGCGAGCGGGCCGAGGCGACGCGGGCATTGGCCCGGGCTTGGCTGATCTCCGACCTTTCCCATGACGACCGCGTCGCCGCAGAGGGGGCGCTGCTGATGCTGCTTGACGATGCCTCGCCGCTGGTGCGGCAGGCGATGGCCGAGGCCTTTTCGCGCAGCACGGATGCGCCGGCCGCCATCGTGCGGGCGCTGTCGACGGACCAGCCGACTGTCGCACTGCCCGTGCTCGAACATTCTCCGCTCCTGATCGATGCGGATCTGGTCGACATCGTTGCGACCGGCACAAGCGAAGTGCAGTGCGCCGTCGCCCGCCGTATCGTACTGCCGGCCTCCGTCTGCGCCGCGATCGCCGAGGTCGGTTGCGCCGCGGCCGCGCTGGAGCTGATCGAAAATCCCTACGCCGAGCTCGCGCCGTTCTCCTGGGACCGCATCGTCGAGCGTCACGGCCATCTTGCCGCAATCCGCGAAGCCA
This sequence comes from Bradyrhizobium sp. CSA207, assembly GCF_029051685.1. GTDB lineage: Bacteria > Pseudomonadota > Alphaproteobacteria > Rhizobiales > Xanthobacteraceae > Bradyrhizobium. The sequence goes on from NZ_JAACFT010000005.1 coordinate 108,264, forward strand.
TGCTGGTGATCGAGGACCTGCCTGCCGCCACGCGTGCCGCGCTGGTGGCAAAACTCTCGGAGACGCTGTCGCAATTCGTCGTGGCGCGGAACTGGCTGAGCGCCGACCGTGCCGACCGCATGATGATCGAGGCGCGCGACCGCTCCACCATGAACATCGCGGCGCGCTCGCGCGGCGAGGAGATGCAGGGGCTGGTGCGGCATCTGCGTGTCACGGGCCAGCTTACCGCGGGCCTGATCCTGCGCGCGCTGCTGTCGAGCAACCTCGACCTGTTCGACGCGGCGCTGGCCGAGCTCGCCGATCTGCCGTTGGCGCGCGTCTCTGCGCTGCTGCATGATCGTGGCGGCGCCGGCCTGCACGCGCTGCTGCGCCGCGCCGGGCTTCCCGAGGCCACTTTCGCGGCGTTCCAGGTCGCGCTCGATGCCTGCCACGAGCAAGGTTTCGTCGATACCGATGAGAGTGCCGTGCGGCTGCGCCGGCGCATGGTCGAGCGCGTGCTCACCCATTGCGAGACCGACGGCGGTGCCACCGAGCCGCTGATGATCCTGCTGCGCCGCTTCGCCACCGAATCGGCGCGTGAAGAGGCGAGGCTGTTCTGCGACGAATTGGTCGCGGAGGAGACGATCGTGCCGGCCTATGACGATCTGATCGCGGCGTAGCTCAAAGCGCGCGACGCGGCCCCACAAACTCCGTCATTGCGAGCGAAGCGAAGCAATCCAGTATCCCTCCGCGGAAAGACTCTGGATTGCTTCGCTGCGCTCGCAATGACGAAACGAGAGCTACTCCGCCGGCACGATGCTCGGTGCGAGGATCGCTTCGAGATGCTCGGGACGGTCGCGGTTGACGTGGGCGAGATAATCGTCGGCGACGTTGCGCAGGCGGCGGCTGAGCTCGGCGGAGACGCTGATGCTGTCGAGCTTTGTGTTCTCGTGCGCGATGGCCAGGATGGCGTTGATGTGGTGCGTGAACAGCTCGGCCGGCACCTTCTCGAAATCAGGCGCGTGCTCGATGACGCGGCACAGGCTTTCGGCGATTGCCGCCGCCGACGGATAGCCGAACGTCGCAGCGTCGCCCTTGATGTCATGCGCGGCGCGGAACAGCTCGTCGCGCCTGTCCTTGGTGAAGCCGTCATTGCGTATGGCGACGTAGGCGGCCGAAAGCCGGTTGACCTCAGTCGCCATCCAGTCCTTGAACTCGCCGGAGAGGCTGGCCAGCGCCTGCTCGGCGCGGCCGACCGGATCGTCCATGTCCTTGTCTTCGACCCGGCGCAGCACCTTGCGCAGCGGGTTGGGCTGCGTGATCAATTGATGCGTAGCGAAGGCCTTGACCTCGATGTCCCTTGCGCCGTTGTTCGCCATGATGTCCGCCCTGGCCGTGTGAGACGTTGCGCTAGATGGAGGAACGGGCCTTGTCGAGCAGCGAAGGTTGCTGGAGCACCTCGTGCTTTTCGCCGACGCGGCGCTCGGGGCCCATATAGGCAGAGCTGGTGTTGCGGCGCCGGTCCGGACCGAAATAGGTCTTGGTCTTGATGAAGGGGCGGGGACTGGCGACCACGTTGAGGATGCGCTGGTAGAGCCCCTTGGCCGAGATCGGCTTGGCCAGAAATTCGGTGACGCCGGCATCGCGCGCGACCGTGACGCGCCGCTTCTCGGAATGACCGGTCAGCATGATGATCGGCGCGTAGGGATTGCCCTTGGAGTCCGGCTGCCGGATCATCTGCGCCAGCTCGAGCCCGTCGAAGATGGGCATCGCCCAGTCGGTGATGACGATGTCGGGCACGTAGTGGCTGTACATTTCCAGCGCGGTCGCACCGTCCTCGGCCTCGTAGACTTCGCGCGCGCCAAACGAATGCAACAGCGTCCGCAGGATGCGGCGCATGTGCGGATTGTCGTCACAGACGAGGAAGCGCAGCTTGTTGAAATCGATGCGGAACATGGCGCCCGGGCCGAAGCGGTCAACTTTCATTAACCATATCGTGCCGAGGGTTAACGAAGCGTTGCGACCGGGGACCGGCGAGCTCCGGGCAGATCCTTCAGGAGCCGAACTGCTCGCGCAGAATGCGCTCTTCCAGGCTGTGGCCGGGATCGAACAGCATCCGCATCGAGATGGTCTTGTCGGACAGGACCTCGACCCGGCGGACGTCGCGCACCTCGTCATGGTCGGCGACTGCCGCGACGGGGCGCTTGTCGTCTTCCAGCACCTCTATCACGACATAGGCCGTGTTGGGCAGCAGCGCGCCGCGCCAGCGGCGCGGGCGGAACGCGCTGATCGGCGTCAACGCCAGCAGGGCGGCGTTGATCGGCAGGATCGGTCCCTGGGCGGACAGATTGTAGGCCGTCGAGCCTGCCGGCGTCGCCACCATGATGCCGTCGGCGATCAGCTCGGTCATGCGCTCGCGCTCGTCGATCAGGATCCGCAGCCGCGCCGCCTGGTGGGTCTGTCGGAACAGGGCGACTTCGTTGATGGCATGATGCAGGTGGACGCGATCATTGACGTCGGTGGCGCGCATCAGCAGCGGATGGATCAAAGACTCCTGTGCTGCCTCGAGGCGTGCGCGCAGATCGTGCGTCGCGTACTCGTTCATCAGGAATCCGACCGTGCCGCGGTGCATGCCGTAGATCGGCTTTCCAGTGTGCATGTGCTGATGCAGCGTCTGCAGCATCAGTCCGTCGCCGCCGAGCGCCACCACGACGTCGGCCTCCTTCGGCTCGCAATTGCCGTAGGTTTTTGTGAGCTGGCCGAAGGCGACCTGCGCCTCGCTGCTCGGGCTGGCGACGAAGGCAATCCGGTCGTATCGAGAGGGCTTGGTCATGGCTTCCGGGCAGGGCAGCTGGCTCGAGAAGGTTCCGCCGGGCTCGTCTATACACCTCGGCCTGTATTGTCGAGGATAACAGCCCCTCAAAGCAAACCGGCGGCGGGTCGGGCGGCCGCCCGTGCTGATTCAGGGTAAAAAACCGGCTCGAATTGGGCGGGGGCCGTGCCATGATCCAGATCGGTCGGGCAGACCCGATGCGCAAAGCCAACCAGGCGCTTTGGATCCCCCAAACCGTCGCAATTGGCCGCTACAACTTTCGCCAGCGCTGGCCGGCAAGCGATGATGCGCAAGCACGGCCGGCAGGGAGAATCGTCATGGTCATGCGTTGGTCGGCGCTGTGCCGAACGGGGCTGGTGCTGGCAATATCTGCATTCGCCTTTGCAGGCTTCGCACGCGCGGATGATCCGCCGCAGCCGCGCTCCGAGACAACGGCGCCAACCGGCCAGAAGGGCGGGCGCGGCGCTGGCGCGCAGAACGTGGCGCCATCTGCCGCCGAGCCGCATCGTCTCCCGGCGGATTCGACCACCAGGCAGACGCTTGATCTGCCCGGGCGGACGCTCAACTTCGTCGCAACCGCCGGCTCGATCCGCGTGTTCAACGAGAAGGGGGAGCCGCTCGCCGACATCGCCACCACCTCCTACGAGCTCGACGGCGCCGACCGCGCTACGCGCCCGGTCACGTTCCTGTTCAACGGCGGGCCTGGTGCGTCGTCGGCCTGGCTCCAGCTCGGTGCTGCCGGGCCTTGGCGGCTGCCGCTCGACGGCGAAGCGCTATCGCCATCGGCGTCGCCCGAGGTGAAGCCAAATGCGGAAACCTGGCTCGACTTCACCGATCTCGTCTTCATCGATCCCGTCGGCACTGGCTACAGCCGCTTCTCCGCAAGTGGAGACGACGCGCGAAAACGGTTCTATTCGGTCGACGGCGACGTCAATTCGATCGCGCTCGTGATCCGCCGCTGGCTCGAGAAGCATGACCGGCTGGTCTCGCCGAAATACGTCGCGGGCGAGAGCTATGGCGGCATTCGCGGACCGAAGGTCGTGCGCCAGTTGCAGCTCCAGCACGGCGTCGGCGTCCGGGGGCTGGTCCTGGTGTCGCCGTTGCTCGACTTCCGCGAGTTCACCGGCACCAGCCTTCTGCAATATGTCGCGACCTTGCCCAGCTACGCCGCGGTGGCCCGTCAAGCCAAGGGACCGGTCACGCGCGCCGATCTTGCCGACGTCGAGGCTTACGCGCGCGGCGAGTTCCTGGCTGATCTCATCAAGGGCGAGGCGGACAAGGAGGCGACCAACCGTCTTGCCGACAAGATCGCCAGCCTGACCGGCATCGACCAGACCGTAAGCCGCAGGCTCGCCGGCCGCTTCGACGTCGGTGAATTCCGCCGCGAACTGGACCGCAAGAACGGCAAGGTGACCGGACGCTACGACGCTTCCGTGCGCGGCTTCGATCCCTATCCGGATTCGGGCAACTCCCGGTTCGGCGATCCCTCAGGCGATGCGCTCCAGGCGCCGCTGACGAGTGCCGCGGTCGACGTCCTGACACGCAAGCTCAACTGGCGGCCGGACGGCTCTTATGAAATTCTGAACGGCGCCGTCGAACGCAATTGGGATTTTGGCAACGGCATCAGCCCGCCTCAGTCGGTGTCGGAGCTGCGCCAGATCCTCGCCACCGATGCGAAGCTGAGCGTGCTGGTCGCGCATGGCCTGTTTGATCTCGCCACGCCCTATTTCGGAACGAAGCGGGTGCTCGACCAATTGCCGGCCTTTGCGACGCAACGCGTGAAGTTCGTCGTCTATCCCGGGGGCCACATGTTCTATTCACGCGACGGCTCGCGGCAGGCGCTTCGCAGTGAGGTCGAGGCGCTGATCAGGGAGTAGAGCATGGTCCAGACCCGAAGGGCGGCGTGAGCGCAAAGTGCGTAGCGGTTTTCCGTCGCGACAAACGCGGAACGCGTTTGCGCGGAGATCATGCTCCAATTTAAACAGGCCGGCGTTTTCGCGGTTTGTATCTCCGCGCGATCTCGCGGGCCACGATTCGCTCCGGCTTGACGTTGGCGCCTGCGAGCCAGATTTCGCTCACCTTGCCATGCTTGTCACGGACGCGGCGCACCGGCTCGCCGTGGCTGGAGGTCCCGGCGGCCGAAGCGAACTTGCCGATGTCGCGGCCGGTCACCTCGATTTCGCCGGCATCCATGAACGGATTGTTGAACTGCGGATTGGCGACGAGCACGCGGTTACCCGCGGGTACCAGATCGGTCGCGCCCCAGATCGTCCACCAGCGGCCGGTCCAGTCGCGCACGCGGCGGTCGGGCGCGCCGCGGGTCTGGAAGACGCGCAGGATCTGCATCGCGCCGTCCATCCAGAACGGCGCTGCGCCGTCGATGGAGTTGCTCAAGATGCTGATCGCGAGTTCGCAAGAAGGGATGCAGCAGGTCCGGGAGATGTAACCCTGAAAGTGGCCGCCATGACCGAACCAGTCCCAACCCTCGATCCGGCCGGCGCTGATACCCAAGCCGTAATAACCCTCGAAGCTCTGCGGGATGCGCCAATGATGCCGCGTCATCTCGCGCCGACTTGCGGCCGACAGCAGGCTCTTTTTCGCATTGGGCGCGAGCTGCGCGAAGAATCGGGCGGTGTCGGCGGCGGTAGCGGCGAAGCCGGTGGCGGACGCCATGGCGTGCGTCGGATTATTGCCGGGGATCACGCAGCGCTTTCCCAGCGGGACTTTTCGCGTGTGGCCGCGCGCGAACGATGCGCCCTTTGGAAGCGGCACGTCCGGCTCCGTCTCGCGTAAACCCGCGGGCTCAATGATCTCGCGCTTGATCCAGACCGGGTAGGGCTCCCTCGTCACGGCTTCGATCACGAGGCCGATCAGGCCAAAGCCGTGATTGGAATATTTGAAGCGCGTGCCCGGCTCGATGACTGTCGGCAGCTTCAGCTCTGCGCGCAGCTCGCTCTCGTTCAGATAGGGGCGGCTGTCGATGAACTGGCCGGAATCGGCGCCGTCCCGCGTCAGCCCTGCGCTATGCGAGAGCACCTGTGCGATCGTCGTCTCGGCAACGCGCGGATGCAGGCCACCGACATAGTCGCCGACGGGATCGTCGAGTCGGATCTTGCGCTGTTCGCGCAGCTTCATGATGCCAGCCGAAGTGAAGCTCTTTGAATGCGAGGCGATACGGAAGCGGTGGCGCGGGGTGAGTTTTTCGCCGGTATCGAGATCGGCGAGGCCGAACGCGTGCTCGGCGACGACTTCGCCGCGATGGGCGAACGCAACGATGACGCCCGGCTGCTGCGATGTCGTCAGTTGGAATTCGATCCAGGAGCCGATGTAGTCGACCGCGGATCGTAGCCACGCGTCCATTGCGCACCGATTCTAAGGGGAGGATTACGGCGCGAAGGCTAGCCGAAAAAGCAGAACCGGCACAACCCCCGCGGGTCGTGCCGGTTCTTGTCGTTCGCAGATCGGGTGTCTCAGTAAACGAGCGTCGCGCCGGTCGGCTTGTCGAGCGCCGCAGCAAGCGAGCGATATTCGGAGCTGTCGGTGCCGGCGAGCGAGGCGATCTTGTTCAGATGATACTGCGCCTGTTCGCGGTTGCCCTGCTCGAGCTGCCAGAGCCCGTAATACTGCCAGGTCCGGACGTGGTTCGGATCGTCCTTCAGCGCCAGCTCGTAATAGACCTTCGACGATTGATAGTCGCCGAGCTTGCGATAGGAGTAGCCGATCAAATTGGCAACGTCGGCGACGTCGTCGCGCTTGAGCGACTTCAGCTGGTCGATCGCGCCGGTGTAGTCGTGGCCATCGTAGATCGTGGTGTAGGCGGTGCGATAGGCGGCAAGGAATTTGGGATCGCTGACGGAGGAGCTTTTCTTCTTCGACTTCTTGGTCGAGGTGTCCGATTTCGGCGGCGAGGGCTCGTCGCTGCCCGCGGCGTAGGCGCTGGTCAGCACCGGTCCGGCGGCCAGCGCCATCGAGACAAGTCCCGGTACCAGAAGCATGGAAAGTTTGCGCATTCATCTTCTCCCGTATGGAACGTGGCGATCCTACACGATTGCCTGAAGACCGGAACACCCAACGGACCAAAACATTCCCGGCAGCCCAGCCTATTCGTCCGGCCATAGATGACAAACTTGTCATCGAGATGAACGGAAGCCTGCAGCGGGCTTCAGACTGGGTTCAGTGCGCGCCGCCTAGGCTCCGACCTACGATCGAAGGGATGGCAAAGGGCGCCGCCTCGAGATCCTTCACAGAGGAGACCACCATGTTGAAGACCATTTCCGCAGCCTTGCTTGCAGCGTCCGTCATCGCAGCCCCGGCCTTCGCGGCCGAGACCGGCAAGACCACCACCACGACCGCGCCGGTGATCAAGGCGGACCAGAGCCAGACCAAGGCGTCGAACTCCGCCGCGAAGCCGGACTCCGGCGTCAAGGCCGACACCAAGGCCGCCGACGTCAAGGCGGGCGCCAAGCCGGACTCCAAGGCGAACGCTATGAACGCCAACGCCGCCGTTAAGCCCGACGAGCACAAGAGCGTGCGCACGCACCGCCATCACCACAAGCAGGTGTCGGCCAAGAAGCAGCTGAAGGCGCAGCCGGACCTCGCCAAGCCGGCGACAGCCGACAAGCGTAGCTAACGACTGATCCCGCGCGGCGGCACCCCCAGCATTGCCCCGCCGCCGCGCGCGGAATTCAGGCCCGGCCTGTCGTCTCGGCGCCTGCGCGAAAGGGCAGGCACCGGCGGTGGGCCGGTGGGCTATTCGCGAGCTTTGCTCGCAGGACCGAATTCCCTTTGCGCAACCTTGGGGCTAGAACGTCGCCGGCACTGATTGGCGGGAGAATGCGATTCCGTGAGGCGATTGGCAAAACGTGCGGCGATCCTCCTGCTGCCGCTGGCGCTTGCGGCCTGTTTTGGCAGTGATGACCGACCGTCCCTGGTGGACGCAGGTCCGCAACCGTTCCCCGATAATTTCCGCAGCGACACGCTGGCGCTCATGCGCACCTATCTGAACAATCCGGTCGGCGTTCGCGACGCCGGCATGGCCGAGCCGGTGTTGCGCGAGGTCGGGGGCCGGCAGTTTTACGTGAGCTGCCTGCGCTTGACGCCACGCGAGACCGACGGCAGCTACAAGGGAATGCGCGAGCGCGCCGTGGTCTTCGTCAACGGCCGGGCGGACCGCGTCGTCGATCGCGCCAGCGAGCTCTGCACCGGAGCGGTTTACGCACCCTTTCCGGAACTCGAAAAGATGGCGCGGTAGCGCAAACGCAGTCTTCATCGCCGGGTGCTAAAACAGCACCTGCAGGAGCTGCTGGATCACATTTCGGCGAGCTTTGAACGGGTTGTTTCGCCTCGCGACAAATGGTGACAAATGGTTACGGCGGACCTCGTGCAGAGGATAAAATCTGTCGGCACGAGCAGACGTGACGGAACAAAATCGGCTTGTTGCCGCCCCGTCACAGTTGCGGACGATCAACGTTCCGGCATCGCCGCGAAGCAACCCAATTCACGCCACGTTGTTTGCTGAGTGTCGAATATGAAAGAACGGGGATGATCATGAAAACGATTTGGCTTGGCGCGGCGGCACTGCTCGCGCTGGCAGCGCCAGCCGCAGCGGCCGACATCCAGCCGCGCCCCTACACCAAAGCGCCGGCGGCCTACACGCCGCCGCAGGTGATCTATAATTGGACCGGTTTCTACATCGGCGGCCATGTCGGTGGCGCGTTCGCCGGCGACAGCAGCTTCCAGTCGAGCGACGCACGCTTCATGGGCGGCGTGCAGGGCGGCTTCGACTATCAGTTCGCGCCCAATTGGGTGATGGGCGTCGAGGCCCAATATTCGTGGCTGCCGACCAGCAACAACGGTGTCCTGTTCCCGCTGGGCACGCAGGTGACCTCCAACACCGACCAGATCGGATCGGTGACCGGCCGGATCGGTTACACCTGGGGGCCGGCGCTGGTCTACGCCAAGGGCGGCTACGCCTGGCGCAACAACGGCCTCGGCGTCAACATCGCCGGCGTGCCGCAAGCCTTTACCACCACCGGCAACAACAAGGACGGCTACACCGTCGGTGCCGGCCTTGAATACATGTTCGCGCCCAACTGGTCGGCCAAGGCCGAGTACCAATACTATAATTTCGGCAGCACCACCTTCACCTCCGGCCCGGCGGACATCGTCGGCGTCCGCGGCCGGGAGGACGAGCATACCGCCAAGGTCGGTGTGAACTACCGCTTCGGCTGGGGCGGCCCGTCGGCCTCGCGCTACTGAGCTGCCGCCAGGCGCGACGATCTGACCAGGCGCTACGATCCGACAAAGGCCGGCTTCGCCGGCCTTTCGCTTGCCAGCCCTTGCTTGTCAGCCGGTTGTTTGCTTTGCGTGAACCATCTGGCGCGTCATTTGCAGGCAAACATTCCCGCGCGGGCCTCCTCACGCGCGTCACGGGGCTGAGGTAAAGCAAAAATAATTTTTGCTGCTTACGGAACTCGCGCTCCGGAAGCGTTATTATGAGAATTACCGGGCTGGTGGGACAACGAACATGCGTATCTTGGTGTCGGGGGTGGTCTCGTGCTTCCTTGCGCTGCCGTGCTCTGCACAGACAATCCTCAAATCCGAGCCTTTGATGCTGGCACCTTATGAGGTCGCCTTCGTCCGGGACGGGGCCTGTCCGTCCGGCAAGGTGCTGAAGGTCACCGGCGCGATCCGCGGGCTGCACCGCCGTAAGGCCTGCGTGGCCCTGGCCGGCGAGCAGGCGTCGCTGGCGACCGCCACGCCCTGACGCCGAAGCGGCGTTCGGCCGGATCTTTACGAACTCAATTGCAGCTCCATCCTCGCCTCCAGCTCGGCGTCCGCCTTGTTCTTGGCGGGGTCTTCGCCTTGGGCGGCCTGGCAGGGCTTGATCTCATAGTCGTTGTCCAGCACCCGGCGCGGCCCGGGTCGCTGCTGGTCGGTACTGACGTCCACGACGAGGCCGCTGCGCTGCGCGAGCTTCCAGACGTCCGACTCGCCCGGATAGGCCTTGCTGATCTGGGCGTCGTTGCAAAACAGCGCGTACGGCATCCTTCCCGCTCCCGTAAAGACCGTTAACGTGCTGTGGGGGTGAGGGTTTCCCACCGGCAGGTCAATCACGGGGCCGTGATCCTGGCAGCGGGCCCTGAGTCGTAAACGAGTCCTGAATCCCAAAAAAAAGAATCCCTGGGACTCGTTTGCCGGAATCAGCGGATGTTTTCGGCCATGACGACCGACCTGAAAACATCCTGCGGGCACATGCTCCTGCCGCTGACGCTGGCTCTGTTCGGCGCCTGTGCAGCCAATCTCTGGTTGGTGTGGTCGTGGCTGTAACAAGGGCCTTGAGAGACCGGCTCTACTTGTCCGCCGGCGGTGGTGGCGGGACGTCGCGGATGGCGGCGCGGAGCCTGGTCAGGGTCGCCGCGCAATATTCCTCCCGTTCGCGCTCGAACCGCTCCTGGTGCTTGCGGAAACTGGCGATGCGGGCCTGCATCTCGGTGCGGAAATCGACGCCGGTCCGCGGCGGGACCTGGACGAGTCGAGGCTGCGGGCCGGCGAGCGGCGAGGTGGCCGCTGGCGGCTCGATTTCGACCGCAGCAGCCCGGACGGCGACGATCTCGGTGATCACGGCGGACGCGGCCGCCGGGGCCTGCGGCGGGGGAAAGTCGTCGGTCCTGCCGGAGACCGATTGGACGAAGGCCAGTGTCTGAGCGATCAGCGCGTCGCGCTCCCTGATCCACTTCATGGTCCCACCCTTTGCTGGATCCATTCCACCAAAGCTGGTCCGCCGAATCAAGTCAGGCATTTGCAGGATTGCATATTTTTCCCGATTGTCCGACACTCAACCGATGGATGCCGGAGAAGAACAATCGGAGGAAGCGCAGGGCCTAAGGCTGGTGCGCGCCTTTCTGTCGCTGTCGCCGGACAAGCGGGCAGAGGTGATCGCGTTCGTCGAGGCCTTGGTGCGTGCTCATGGCCGGCCCGGGGAGGGCCAGGAGGCCTCACCGACGTGAGCCTTATCGCGCGCGCGGATTGACGTTGGGCACAAAGGGCGCAACGACCACGCGGACCTGCTCAACGCGATCCCGGCATTTCCGCCACGATCGGGCGGCTGTCGGAGGTCTCCTCGACCATTGCCGCGGCCGTCGAGAAGCAAGGCGCCGCGACCAAGGAGATCGCCCGCAACGTGCAGCAGGCGGCCCACGGCACCCAGCAGGTCTCTTCGATCATCACTGAGGAGGGCCATGGCGATCGCGAACAGGAAGCCTGTCGCGACGATCGCCGCCACGGCACCGGCGATGATCTTGGCCTTCTGTCGGATGGTGGTTGAGCATCCGATGCGCACACTACCTCATGTTCGGAGATTTCGGACAACCTCGGTCTCGGGCCTCGGCTCGGAGGACCCGGCCACGGCTGCGATCCGGGAATGCTGCCTGCGCTGCTGCAACGGCTCGGCGCGCGCTCGCTGCTCGATGCGCCCTGTGGCGATGCAGGCTGGATCGGCCGCATGAGGCTCGATGTCGATTACACCGGCATCGATATCGTACCGTCGCTGATCGCGGCAAACAGGGAGCGGGTAGTGCGCGGCGAATTGTCCGGCCGCTTCCGCATTGCCGACATCACGCGCGATACGCTGCCCCGTGCCGAAATGAACATGACGCGGGCGCCGTTCAACTGGCCGGCTCCGCGCGCTGATCATGCCGGTGCGACGGGTGGGAGGGCCTAATGATAACCGCCAGATGCAGTTGCGGCGCTGTTGCGCTTTTGCTTCCCGGGCCGTCAAGCCTCGTCGCGGCCTGTCACTGCACCGAGTGTCAGCGGCGAACGGGCGCGCCGTTCGGTGTGGGTGCCTTTTACCCCGCTGAGGTCGTCACGATCTCGGGAGCTCCAAAGGAGTACGTTCGCGCCGCCGCAAGCGGCGGCAAGGTGCGTTGCTATTTTTGTCCCGACTGCGGTTCAACGGTGTATTGGAAGGCCGACAATCTGCCTGCGATGATCGGCGTTGCCGTTGGCGCAATCGCGGACCCAAACTACCCGGCGCCGGTGAGATCTGTTTTCGAGCAGTCGAAGCATCGCTGGGTCGACATCAACGGCGCGGCCGTCGAACACTTCCAGCAAAGCAGCGTGGCGAAGAATTCAAGCTGAGGATCGCATCGAGCGCTGGTGCCGGCTGAGGGGATTGGTCAGTACAGCCGACAGGAATCCCCGGGAATTGTGAGCTTCGGAGTCTGGTCGGAGGCCGAACGCTTGCTGCCGGGACGCCCCAAGCACAGCTAGGCCGCTGCGGGAGGCCAGCCGGGTGGCTGTTCGGACGAAGTGAACTAGGTTATTGTTTGCGCACGATCTTTTCGGAAAGCCGCTGCGCACTTTTCCGAATCATGCTCTAGCCCCCCCAGTTCTTGTAGGGACTATCCACCAGGGGATTCGGTTGGTCGTTGTAGTAAACCGGCGGACGAGGCCCCGCGTAGGCCCCATAGGGAACGGGGCTCACGATCACGCCAGGATCCCGAGGGGCAACGGCGTGTTTGCGGTGTGGGTGGTGTGCCGTCGCGGCATTTGCCGAGGCACATAGGGCAATGAGAAAGCCTAAGCTCAAAAAGAAACGCATCGCATCATCTCCCAAAGAAGCTGGCACGCGTGCTCACGTAAGGCCGGCCGCGCAGGCTGCAATCGGCACGAACTTTCACGAGCCGTCACATCGGCGGCATCAATGGCAGCCGCCCATCGGTGGGTGACTCAGGACGTGCCGCAGTTGCGCATCCTTAACGACAAATTGTTCAACGCGGCACGCGAGAGACGGTTTGCAGCCGGGGCTCCCGCCGCGCGAAAGCGTCCCAAGTCGCAGCGTCTCTTGTCAGGGTTTCTGCGCTGCGGCGCGTGCGGCTCCGGTATGAGGCCGTCCAAACGGCCCTATCGATGGGGGCAAAGGCAGCCCCGATCGGTAAGGCCATTGTGTCGGCTAAATCGCTGGTGCCGGCTGAGAGGATTGAACTCCCGACCTTCGGTTTACAAAACCGCTGCTCTACCGCTGAGCTAAGCCGGCGACGCTGGAAAGCGGGGCAGAGCCCGGCCTGCGCCGGGGCTCTCAGTCTGCCCGGGCGCCGCAATATCAGACTTGATTGGAAAGTGCCAGAACCCGCGACTGATCGCCGGCATGAAATAGGCGGCCCGAAGGCCGCCTATCCTGTCGCGCTCGACTTGGATCAGTTCGACTTGGATCAGCTTGAATTGGATCAGTTTACTGGCACCGGTGCCGGCGGCCGTCGTCGCCCTTGACCCAGGTGCCAGGCGTGCAGACGAAGCCGTTGCGCTCGGCGTAGCTGCGCGTATCCCAGCCAGGGTTGTACCGCGAATTGTCGTAGGCGTACGAATTGTCGAAGGCGCGGAACGGTGCGGTTGCGATCGCGCCCGCAGTTCCGATGGCGGCGCCAGCGACGTCGCCGGCGACATCGGTCGGCCAGAAGCCGGTGCGGGTCCTGTTCCAGTCGTTATACCGGTCGGCATTGGTCTGGCGATAGGACGTGCGGCGATGGCGATAGCCGCTATCGGTGGACGGGTTTCCCGGTCCGAGATTCTGGCAATTGGCGTTGGGGTATTGCGCCGAGCAGCGCCCCGGATTGTTGATCACCGCTTGCGCCATGGCCGGCGCAGCAAAAGTCGTCGCCGCGATCGCGACGGCGCCAAGGAGTTTGATGTTCATGGTTGTTGACTCCCGCTGTGATTGACGGGGGCTAAACGCGCAAGGCGGCGGACGTTCCGGCGAAACAGCCCGATTTTTCGCCGCTTCGGTCAAACCGGTGTGAGCGAGGGAACACGGTTCCGGCCGCGCGCCGCGGGCTGTTAACGCTTCGCTACTGCGCTTTGCCGCATTTGAAGGGCAGGCAATCCTTGCGCGTTAGGCTTACCGGAAGTTGGTCAATCGCCCTTAACCCCCTGTGTGCCGCAATCGGATAGGTTGCGTTCCGGAACAACCGGGATCCCGCCTATGCGCGCTGTGGCGCTCGCAGCCTTTCTGATCGGACTGCCCGCGTCGGCGTTTGCCGGCGGCGGCTTTGATATCGTCGTTCCCGGCCGGCCCGGCGTCCCCATCATCATCAATGGCATCGATGCGTCCTACACCGTCGTCGAAGGCGTGTGGGGCCTCGGCAAGAACGTCCAGGTGCAGCCCACGATCTATGGCGGGCGCTATGTCGCCGAGCGGCAGCCTTCCGATGTCGGTCATTATTATCCGACCCTGGGCTTGCGGCCCGGCTACGGCCGCCTCGAGGTCGAGCCGCCCGCGAACCGTAAGTTGCCGCAGCCTGCAGAGAGCTACCAGCGGAGCTGGGGTGCGCAGTCCGCGCCGCTGTCTCCGCAAATGGACATTCCCGTCGATCCGCCGCCGGTGATTCTGGCACCGCAGATCAACGTCAATCCGCAGCATCGTCGGCCGCGGCCACATGCCGAGGGAGCCGGCAAGCCACCCGGTTAAGACAAGCCACCCGGTTAAGAAACGTCAAATCCAATGAAACGGAAATCACAGGAGAGAGTAATGCGTCAAATGATTTCGGGACTGGTCGCGGCGGCTGCCGTGATGATTGCAGGGGCCGCACCCGCCATGGCCTGCGGTTTCAATCCGTGCCAGCCGGTTGCGCCGGTGTATTCCGGCTGCAACACCGGCTGCGGCGGCTACGGCTATGGCGCCTACGAGCGCCTCGCCGAGCCGACGACCCAATACTACTACGTCAACCAGGGCCCGACCTACACCGGCCCGGGCGCCTTCGCGCCGTATCCGACCTATCGCGAGGACGCGGTGGTCGCGCCCGTCAGTTACGGTTACGGCTATGGCTATCGTGCCGCGGCCATCGAAGCGCCGGCCGCCTATCCCTATCGCCGGCCGTACTATCGTCCGTATCGCTACGGCTACGGTCCGCGCCAAGGCTACCTGCCGCGCGTCCATTACGGCTACGGCCCGCGCTATGGCTACGCCCCGCGTTACGGCTACGCCCAACGTCGCGCGCCCGCGCCGTACTATTACGGCGGTCACCGCGTGCTGCGTCGCTATTACTGATCTCTGATCGGTTGAGCCAACGAGACGCCCGCCCGCATGATGCGGACGGGCGTTTTGTTTTGCTACCGCTTCATCAACCCGAGCCGGCTCGCGCCGACATAGAGCGAGAGCACGGCGGCGTTCGATACGTTGAGGCTCTTGAGTTCGCCGGGCATGTCGAGCCGCGCCACCACGCTGCAGGTGTCGCGCGTCAATTGCCGAAGGCCCTTGCCTTCGGCGCCGAGCACGAGCGCGAGCGGCTCGCGCAGCGTGACAGCGGAGAGATCCTCGCTACCCTCGCTATCGAGCCCGACGGTCAGGAAGCCGCGCTCGTTCAGCGCGGTGAGCGCGCGGGCGAGGTTTTGCACGGTAATCATCGGCACCAGCTCCAGCGCGCCTGAAGCCGCCTTCGCCAGCACGCCGGTTGCCTCCGGGCTGTGCCTCGCGGTGGTGACGATCGCCTTGACCGCGAAGGCCGCGGCGGAGCGCAGGATCGCGCCGACATTGTGCGGATCGGTGATCTGGTCGAGCACCAGCACCATGCCTTCCGGCTCCAGCGTCTCGATGTCGGGCGAGGGCAGGGGATCGGCTTCCGCAAGCAGGCCCTGGTGCACCGCGTCGGGCGACAGCAGGCGATCGATCTCCTGGGGCCGGACGATCTCGGGCGCGATGCGGGTTTCGATGTTCTCGTCCGCCAGGCGGCGGGCGGCGTTCTCGGTCAGCGTCAGCTTGCGGATACGCCGCTCGGGGTTGGCGAGTGCCATGGTGACGGTGTGCCAGCCATAGAGGATGACAGGCCCGTCGGGGGCCGAATCGCGGTCGCGCCAGGCTGGGCGGCCTGCGGATTTCCCCGGTCTGTTGAAGGGCTTACCACCGCCGCGGGGGCGCTTGGGTGTGAATTTGCGCTCGTTCATGGTGCGCTTGTGTCACGGGTTCCGGAATATGGCAATTTGGGCGTCCAAGGAGGCGATTTTAGCTGTCCGCCTCGGTTGACTTTACCCCACGGCTTCGCTCATAACCGCGCCCGGTCGCGCCCCCATCCGGGCTGTCGCGGCCTTCACGTTCCATGGCCGTCTTCGGTCCGCCGGCAAGGTCCGGCCCGATTGTGCTGCCGTCGAGCGGGGGAGTGTCCCGAGTGGCAAAGGGAGCTGACTGTAAATCAGCCGCCTTATGGCTTCGCAGGTTCGAGTCCTGCCTCCCCCACCAGCCTTCGCTCGCTTCGCGAGCTACGGCTTGGCAAGCCGGCACGCATGGCTTTGGCCCGGCCAGCCCCCTATCGAGCTCTCACAGTGCCGGCCAAGGCATCGGGATGTAGCTGTAGGCGTTGCCCTCACGCGTGACGTGACCGACGCCGGGGAAGGGCAAGTGCATACCGGCTACGAGTAGGCGATCGGCCGACACCATATCCAGCACCTTCTTGCGGGTGGCGACCGCAGCCGCCTGGTCCACATCGAAGGCTATCGCCCATTCCGGATGCGCGAATTGCAATGCCGATGAGTGGATCACGTCCGTGAAGAGCAGCATGTTGGCGTCGCCAGAGCCGATCCGCAGGGCGAGATGTCCCGGCGTGTGGCCGGGCGCCGGCACCGCCGCGATGCCGGGCGCGATTTCAACCTCGCCGCCGATCTGCCGGATCTTGCCGCGGTACGGTCCGAGCGATTTGCGTGCCATTTCGAAGAATGGCTTCATCGGATCAGGCGCCTGGGACAGGATGCCGTCGTCGTGCCAGAAAGCGAATTCGACGTTGGCAACCACAATTTCAGCCGCGGGAAAAGCAGCCTCGCCGCCCGCGCCGATCAGGCCGTTCGCGTGGTCAGGATGCAGGTGTGTGACGATCACGGTGTCGATCTCTTCGCGCTTGACGCCAGCCGCGACAAGCGCCTCGGGCAGGTGGCCGAGCGTTGGTCCCATCGCCGATGCCGTGCCCGTATCGATGAGTATCCGCCGGCTGCCGCGCGTGACAAGGTAGGCATTGACGGAGGTGGCGATAGTCTTCGGCAGGTACGCTCTCGTCAGCAGCGCCTCCGCGGCACCCGGATCAGCGGCGGGAAAGAGATCAAGGCCGAGATTGAGGTAGCCGTCGCTGAGCGCCGTGATTGTGAAGTCGCCGAGGGCGAAGCGATGGGCGGCGGGTAGCGGCGCGGCTGTGGTCGCATCAGGTGTTGCACCCTTCGCCGCAAAGGAGCCGGTGCCTGCAAAGGCCAAGGTACCTGCGCCAAGCGCGGCGCGGCCAAAGGTTCGGCGGTCGATCTTCATATTCTCATCTCCATCAGCTCTTGTGGATGTTCGCAGGGCCACCACTGTGCCCGTCACGACGTAATCATCTATTTGCTTGCTATTGAGAGCGGAAGTCTGTCGAAGTTAAATCGCCTGCCATGAAGCAGGCAGGGTATCTCGGATCATCGCCTCGAGGCTGCTTGCCTTGACGCCGAGGAGATTTTCGGTGTCGGAGGCGTCGATCAGGAGGGACTTGTCGAACAAATAGGACATCTCGACGCCCTCGTGAAAGCCGATAGACTCCAATTCGTCCGCGGTCAGCCGATGGAGTTCGGGCGCCTCGATTTCCAGTGCAGCTGCAAATTTTCCGACGAGCTCGCGAATTGATGCGTTCCGGCAGGGTACATGAAACGCACGTCCCCACGCTCCGGAATAGCGGCAGACTGCCACGAGCGTCCTTGCGGTGTCTTTGGTGAAGGACCACGCGTGGGCAGCATCCAAGTCGCCCAGGAACGAGATCGCGTGACCCCGAAGCAGCGATGGAAGTGCCAGCAGGGAGAAATAGGTCACCGCGCTCTGGCCCAAATAGTCGCTGGCGCGAACCTCGATCGCAGGAACGTCGGACGCGAGAGCCCGCTGCCACATGATGTTCCTCACGGTGCCTTTTCGGGTGGTCGGATCCAATGGCAGGGCAGCGGTCAGCGGGCTTGGGGCATTCTCCCCATAGCCATAAGCGTTGCCGAGCACGACGAGCTTGGCGCCGACGGCCTCAGCGGCCTTGACCGTTCCGTCCATGATCGGGAAGAAGTCGGTCGGCCATCGGTGATAGGCGGCCATCGCGCACATGAAAATGGCTTCGGCGCCTTTGGCCATTGTGGCAAGCTGTTTGGGATCGCTGGCATCAGCTGAGATTGTGCGCAGACCCGCGGCACTGATCGATCCGGCGTTCCTGCTCGTCAGGACAACGTCATGCCCGTCTTCTACCAGGAGACGTGCCGTTTCACGCCCGACCGGGCCGGCGCCAACGACGACATAAGAACTCATGCGATCCTCATCTGCTTTTGCGGCAACAGACGAAGTTGTGGACGTAGTCTCATTGAAATTCGCGCATGATGCGCCAAATAGTGGACACGTTCCGCCAAAGCTTCGGACACCGGCATGCATTTTCAGCGCGGCCTTGCACCAATATCGGCCGTCAGCGTCTTCTCCGCGCACCGTGAACCGGGCCCGCAGATTCTGCTTCCGATCGGGATGCATCGGATCATAGTGCACCTGAGTGCCGCTACCCGCTCGTTTTGCCGAGAGAGCGGCTACGCCGCTCTGCGCGAAGCAGGCGACATTGACCTCATCCCCTCCGGAGCAACGGGAGGTTTCGACGCGGAGAGCGCATACGATTCGCTCGAGATCCGTCTTTCGCCGGCCATGCTTGACCAAGTTGCGGCCGAGGCAAGGCGCGCGAGACCCGTTGAGAAGTTTGACGTGCGCCATCAGTTGCGGAACGAGCGCATCGTTCACCTGGCCAACGCGCTCGCAGCCGAGATACGTGCAGGGTCTCCGAGCGGCGATTTATACGCCGACAGCGTCGGCACAGCCTTGGCAATTCAGTTGCTCGGCATGACGGATCATGAGCCGCTCCGGTCGGGACGGTTGTCCAGCCAGCAGCTGAAGCGGGTATTGGACTTCATCGACGGGCATTTGGACCATCCCCTCACGCTCGATCGATTGAGTCGCGAGGCTGGTGTCAGCAGCTCGCACCTGCGGACATGGTTCAAGGTCGCGACGGGCATGACGGTGCACCGTTACGTGTTGCGGAGAAGGCTCGAACGAGCGCGCTTTCTCATCTTAAATCGTGATCTGAGGACAAGCGAGGTTGCGCTCGAGGCCGGCTTTGCTCACCAATCCCATTTGTCGCGATGGATGCGGCGCGAGTTTGGTCATACACCGGGCGATCTGCGTCGCATGCGTGGATCCGGATGACTCCGACTACCCCATCATCTCCCTGACCATCGGCACCGCCTTGCGCCCATAAAGCTCGATGCTGCGCATCAGCTTCTCATGCGGCAGCGGTCCTGCCGAATACTTCAACTGAAAGCGCGAAATGCCGAGCGCCTTTGCGGTTGCCGCGATTTTTCGCGCGACGGTTTCCGGCGAGCCGACATAGAGCGAGCCGTGCTCGGCCTCGCTGACGAACTCGTCGCGGCCCATCGGTGGCCAGCCGCGCTCCCTGCCAATGCGGTCGCGCATGGCCTTGTAGTCGGGCCATAGCTCCTCGCGCGCCTCTTCATCGGTCTCGGCGATATAGCCCGGTGAGTGCACGCCGATCGGCTTTGCCGGGCGGCCAAATTCCTTGAAGGCGCGGTGATAGAGATCGACGTAAGGCGCAAAACGCGTGGGATCGCCGCCGATGATCGCGAGCATCAAGGGCAGATCGTAATGCGCGGCGCGCACCACCGATTGCGGACTGCCGCCGACGCCGATCCAGGTTTTCAGCGCGCCGTGCTCGACCGGCGGATAGACGAGCTGGTCCTTCAGCGGCGGACGCAGCTTACCTTCCCAGGTCACGGGCTTCTGCGGCAGCAGCGCGGTGAAGAGGTCGAGCTTCTCCTCGAACAGCGCCTCGTAGGCGCGCAAGTCGAAGCCGAACAGGGGAAAGGATTCGGTGAAGGAGCCGCGGCCGAGGATCACCTCGGCGCGTCCGTTCGAGACCGCGTCGAGCGTGGCAAAGCGCTGGAACACGCGAATGGGATCATCCGAGCTGAGCACCGTCACCGCCGAGCCGAGATGGATGCGTTTGGTGCGGGACGCGATCGCGGCCAGCACGGTCTCGGGCGAAGAGATCGCGAAATCGGCGCGGTGATGTTCACCCAGCCCGATGAAGTCGAGGCCGAGCTCGTCGGCCAGCACCGCCTCATCGACGACATTGCGGATCACCTGCGCATGCGCAAGCATGGCGCCGGAGGCGTCCCTCGTGACGTCGCCAAAGGTATCCAGTCCGAATTCGAGCGGTGCGGTCATCGATCAGGTCTCTGCGGGGAAGATGTTCGAGACTTAATGGATGACCGCTTTGCCACAAGGCGGCTTTCGGAAATGCTCGGTTTCCGTTTTACCGCCACATCCCGCGCATCCGCGCGCCGATGTCGACCTTCGGGCCTTGCGCCGCGGTGCGCGCGGCGCCGGCGGCAGCCTTCGGCCAGGCGGTGCGCTCGAACAGATAAACCAGCTGCTCCGGGATGAAGCGGGTGCGCGAGGCATAGACGTGGCGGTCGCCCTTGGCGGCCTGGCCGTGGGTGAAGAAGCGCTGCGGCACGATCAGGTGCAGATCGTCCTTGGCGCGCGTCATCGCCACATAGAGAAGCCGGCGCTCCTCCTCGAGTTCGGCGCTGGTGCCGGCGCCGAGATCGGAGGGCATGCAGCCGTCGACGACGTTGAGCACGAACACCGACTTCCACTCCTGCCCCTTGGCGGAGTGGATGGTGGACAGGATCAGGTAGTCCTCGTCGCGCAAGGGAGGCCCGGATTTGTCGCTGGTCGCATCCGGCGGGTCGAGCGTGAGCTCGGTCAGGAATTTTTCGCGCGAGACGTAGCCGCTCGCGATCTGCTCGAGCTGCATGAGATCGGCGCGGCGGGTCTCGGAATCCTCGTGGATGCGATCGAGATGCGGCGCGTACCACAGCCGCACGCGTTCGAGATCGGCCGGCCATTCCGAATAGCGCAGGTTTTCGATGGTGCGGACGAAGTCGGTCCAGTCCGCGCCGGTGCGCGGCGGCACCGGGAGCTGGCCGAGTGCGTGCAGCGGGTCGGGGCTTTCTGCCATCTGGTCGAGCACGCGCTGCGCGGTCGCCGGCCCAATGCCCGGCAACAGATGCAGGATGCGAAATCCCGCGACGCGGTCGCGCGGATTTTCGGCAAAGCGCAGCAGCGCCAGTACGTCCTTGACGTGAGCGGCGTCGAGGAATTTCAGCCCGCCGAATTTGACGAAGGGGATGTTGCGGCGGGTCAGCTCGATCTCCAGCGGCCCCGAATGCGAAGAGGTGCGGAACAGCACCGCCTGGTGCTTGAGCAGCGCGCCTTGCTCGCGGTTGGCCAGCACCTCTTCGACGATGTAGCGGGCCTGGTCCGCCTCGTCGTGCACGGTGACGAGCTGCGGCTTTTGCGTGGAATTGCGGTCGGTCCAGAGATTCTTGGTGAAGCGCTCGCGGGCGAGGCCGATGACGCCGTTGGCCGCCGCTAGCACGGTCTGCGTCGAGCGGTAATTGCGGTCGAGCGTGATGAGCTCGGCGCGCGGCGAAAAGCTTTGCGGGAAGTCGAGGATGTTGCGCACGGTGGCGGCGCGGAACGAGTAGATCGACTGCGCATCATCGCCGACCACGGTGAGCCCGCGTCCGTCAGGCTTCAGCGCCAGCAGGATCGAGGATTGCAGGCGGTTGGTGTCCTGGTACTCGTCGACCAGCACGTGATCGAAGCGGCCGCCGATCTCCTCGGCGATCAGCGCATCGCTCATCATCTGCGACCAGTAGAGCAGGAGGTCGTCGTAGTCGAGCACGTGCTGGGCCTGCTTGGCCTCGACGTAAGATGCGAACAGGCTCTTCAGCTCGGCGGCCCAGCCCGCACACCAGGGATAATGCTGGCCGAGCACCTTCTCGATCTCCATCTCGGCATTGACGCAGCGCGAGTAGATCGAAAGACACGTGCCCTTGGCCGGAAAGCGGCTCTCGGGCTTCGACAGGCCGCGTTCGTGCCGGACCAGGTTCATCAGGTCGGCGGAATCCTCGCGGTCGTGGATGGTGAAGGACGGGTCGACGCCGATCCGCTCGGCATATTCGCGCAACAGTCGCGCGCCGATGCCGTGGAAGGTACCAGCCCAGCTCAAGGCGCCGCGCATGATCGCGGCATTGTTCTCGCCGAGCACTTTTCGCGCGATGCGCTCGACCCGGCCGGCCATCTCGGCCGCGGCGCGGCGGGAGAACGTCATCAAGAGGATGCGGCGCGGATCGGCGCCCGCGACGATCAGATGCGCGACGCGGTGGGCGAGCGTGTTGGTCTTGCCGGAGCCGGCGCCGGCGATGACGAGCAGGGGGGCGCCCACGGTCGACCCATCGGCCACGCCATGCTCGACGGCGCGGCGCTGCTCCGCATTGAGCGTGTCCAGATATGTCGCCACGAATCGCCCCGGTGAAAGATCAAGCGTCGGCGATTTGCTTGCGAATCGCAATGCGGCTGGACGGAACCGGATTTAGGACTTAGGGGAGAGACGGACCAAAAGTTCCAGTCCGCGAAGCCTGCCAGGAATGACCGAGCTCAAGCCCGACCAGTTCGAGATGCGGCGGCTGGAGTCGCTCAGCAACACCATTTTCGGCGTCGCCATGACGCTGCTGGCCTATGACCTGCCCAAGGCCGCCGTCTTCACCAACGCACCTGGCTGGAGCGATCTCGCACAGGTCTATTCCGGCAAGCTCGCCGGTCTGGCGCTCAGCTTCATCATCGCCGGCGTGTTCTGGATCAGCCACCACCGCCGGCTGGCGCGCCAGCCCGTGGGCAGCCGCGGCACGGTGGTGCTCAACCTGTTCTTTCTGCTCTCGATCGTGCTGCTGCCCGTGACCAACGGCCTCTACACCAATTATGCCATGAGCAGCGCGGTCGCCGTGCTCTATGGCCTGAATTTGACCGCCATCGCCGGTCTCAATGCCTGGCTGTGGTGGAGGATTTTGGGCGGCTGGCGCCACGAGATCATGGCCTCGCTGTTTCCGCTTCTGGTGTTCATTCCGGGCACGATCGTCGCGGTGTTCGCGCCGCACGTCGCGCCCTTCGTGTGGTTCATCGCCTTCGGCGGGCTCGTGATCCAGCGCTTCTATGCCGCGCCGACCGGGGCGGACGCGTAGGCCCCGCGGTCATCCATCCGACGGCGTCGCGCCGAACCCTTCCGCTGGCACGTAAAGCTTGACCGGGCGGATTTCGTAGACCGCGGTCGGATTGACCTGACGCAGCGTCCGCGCCGCCGCGATCGCCTCTTCGTCCGTGTCGTATTCAACGAGGTGGAAGCCGAGAAGCTGCTCCTTGGTCTCGGCAAATGGGCCGTCCAGCACCATGCCCGCGCCGGGACCACGCAAGGTGCGGGCCTTTCGGGTCCGATCCAGACGGGCGGCCGGCCCAAAGTGTCCGCTTGCCCTCAAGGGCGCCTGAACCTCCAGGACTCTGGCCACGACCGCGGCGTCCTGCTCCGGCGTCCACGACAAAATCTCGTCTTCCACATGGTAGGCCAGGATGGCGTAGAGCATCGTCACCTCGTTCTTTTTGTTGTCGCAAGCTCAAAGGACGTATCACCGCGCCCGCTGCCGACAAAGCCGGAACACAAAATATTGCGTCGCCACGGCGCGACGAAACCGTCCCGAAACCCGATTGCCGGCCTCTGGCGTGAACGCCGCGGGACGGGGCCACGACTGATGACCACCAAGAACACTGGAGGCGGCAATGTCGGGTCACACTATCAAGATCATCTGCGATGCGCGTCGGGCGGGACAATCGGAGCCTGCCGATCTGCACGACCATGCCGGCCATCACCGCTATTACGGCAGCTCCGCCGAGAAGGGCGGCGAGCGCATCGCCGAAAGCCGACGCGGCAAGCGCCCGCGCTCGCCTAACGTCTGCGGCTTCTGACCTTTCGCGCGTTGAACGGTTGCCGCGCGTCACATTCCGCTCAGCACCTGCTTGATCAGGGTTTCCCGCAACCGGGCGAGTTCGCCGCTCGCATCCATCTGCTCGATCACCTTTCCGACTTTCGGCACGAGATCGCGATGCCGTTGATGCAAATAGTGGTAGATGCTGATGCGCTCGAGTGGCGGGGAGAGCGGATGGATCCTGGCCTGAAGATTGAGTTTCCTCACCGCAACCAGCCCGCTGAAGAAGTCGGTGACCATCACGTCGAAGCGGTCGGCATCGAGCATCTTGACCATGCTCTCCAGGCTGGTGGTCGCCGTGACGCGGGCCATGCCGCGCGTACCGGCCTCCGACGAACCGACGCCGCGCACGATGCCGATGCTGTAGTCCCTGATCGAATTCCAGCCGGCGACGTCGAAATGCAGTTTCGTGGTGAAGACTGCGGGCTCGATGTAATTGATCGCAGGTGTCACCTGGATCAGCGTCGGGTAGTCGCGCGAGAGCGTTCCGATCCGCTGGATCTCGCCGTCGACCTCGCCGGCGCTCGACAGCGCGAGCGCGCGCTTGCCGGGGACGTCCTCGAATTCGAGCTTGATGTTCAGCCTGGCATAGACCGCGCGCAGCATCTCGCCGCCGACATATTGATCGGGGATGTCGGCGATGCGCGCCAGCCGGATGACCTCTTGCGCCTGCGACGGGCCGGCTGCGAGCAGCGACAGGCAGACCACGACTATCCGCCACATGGCGCGTCTCCCTGAGCGTGCCTTTTGGGCGTGCCCTGCTACCACCGGACTCCGGTGCCGCGCGATCTACCGGAGCTGGCGCCTGCGCCGGGCCGCAACGCTCACAGCGCGTTCCCGCTGTGCGGGCGGCTCCAGACTTTCACCGATGTCATTCTAGCACGCGAGGTGGTAGTTTGCCTGGGAATCCTGCTGCTGGGCGCAAGATATGACCCCGCCGACCTCAAGCCGCCCATGGGCCGACAGGATCGCTGCGCGCATCGCGCGCTGAGGGAGAGTCTCAACCGTTGAATTTGCTCGCGGCTGCGATCGGCAGGCTGAGCAGGTGCTGCCATTTTCGGGGACGTGGTGCATGGGCAATGCAGGTGACGATGATCCCAAGCGCGGCCGCGCCATTGCGCCGGCGGCAGCGAAGCAGGATTTGACCGGCATCGGCGCCGCGCTCGCGGCCCCGATGTTCGCGGCGCTCCTGTCACGGATATTCAACTGGTCGCGCAGTGGCGTCGGGCCCCGCCTGCTTGCCGCCGTGCTGCTGTTCTCATCGGTCGTGACGCTGACGCTGACCGCGCTTCAGCTCTATCTGGATTATAATCGTGAGGTCGGACTGATCGAGACACGGCTCGATGAGATCGGCCGCAGCACCACGGGCAGCCTCGGAGAGAGCATGTGGAATCTCGACCAGAACCAGCTCAAGCTCCAGCTCGACGGCATTCTGCGGCTGCCTGACATCCGTGCGGCGGAGGTCCGCGAGATCGCCGATCGGCCCAATCCGATCCGCGTCGAGGTCGGCGAGCGAAATACCCGTTCGGTCATGACCCGGGAATTTCCGCTGACCACCATGGTGCAGGGGACCTCGCGCGCTATCGGCACGCTCCGGGTCGAGGCCACGTTGACCGACGTCTATCAGCAATTGCTGAACCGGGTGCTCGTCATTCTGGCAAGCCAGGCAGCCAAGACGTTCCTCGTCTCCCTGTTCATCATCTACATGTTTCATCTGCTGGTGACGCGGCATCTCGTCGCCATCGCCGAGTACGTCGGCAAATACAGCCTCGGACGGCCGCCGCCGCCTTTGCACCTGGAGCGCCGGCCGCCCTATGATCCCGACGAGCTGGACAAGGTGATCGATGCCTTCAACGCCATGTGCGCCAATCTCGAGCGTGCCTATGGCGAGCTGCGCGAGGCCAATGGGAATCTCGATCGTGACCTGAAGATCCGCCGGCGCGCCGAGGGGGACGCACGCGCGAGCGAGCAGCGCTTCCGTGATTATGCCGAGACCGCGTCCGACTGGTTCTGGGAGACCGGATCGGACCACGTGTTCACCTACATTTCGGATCGGGCCGATGCCTTCGGCATGGACCACAATGCCCTGATCGGCAAGCGCCGTTCGGATGCCGCCTTCGACCACGATGCCGAGCCGCAGAAATGGCGCGGTCACTTGGCGATGCTGGATCGCCACGAGCCGTTCCGGAAATTCGAGTATCGCGGCCGCGACGCGGCCGGACGCCCGCGCCATTTCAGCGTCAACGGCCAGCCGGTATTCGGCGCGGACGGACGCTTCATGGGCTATCGTGGTTCGGCCACCGACCTCACCGAGCAGCACGAGACCGAGGAGCGGCTTCGCCAGTCGCAGAAGATGGATGCGATCGGCCAGCTCACCGGCGGCGTCGCGCATGACTTCAACAACGTGCTCACCGTCATCACCGGCACCATCGAGATCATCCGGGAGGGGCTGGCGGACAAGCCCGACCTCGCCGCGATCGCCCAGCTCATCGACGATGCGGCGTCGCGCGGCGCGGAGATCACCTCGCAGCTCCTGACCTTTGCGCGTCGCCAGCCGCTGGAGCCGCGCGAGATCGACGTCAACGGCCTCGTGCTCGAGACGGCGAAGCTGTTGAAGCCGATCCTGGGCGGAAACGTCGAAATCGTGACCTGCCTCGCGGACGACGCCTGGCCGGCGATGGCCGATCCGTCGCAGCTGTCGTCGGCGATCGTCAATCTCGCTGTCAATGCGCGCGATGCGATGCCTGGCGGCGGCAGGCTGACGCTTGAGACCGCAAACCGGGAATTCGACGGCGCGGATGGTGCCGGTGACGGCGACGTCAAGCGCGGCGCCTTCGTCATGGTCGCAGTGGCCGACACCGGCCACGGCATCCCCGCCGACATCCGCGACCGCGTGTTCGAGCCGTTCTTCACCACCAAAGGGGTCGGTCGCGGCACCGGGCTCGGCCTCAGCATGGTCTACGGCTTCGCCAAACAGAGCGGCGGCACCGTTGCGATCGAGAGTGAGGAGGGCCGCGGCACCGTGATTCGGCTGTTTCTGCCGCGATCGGCGGGCGGGGCGCCGGCAAGGACCGGGCCGCTGCAGGCGCCCGCGGCGGCACGCGGGCACGAGACGATTCTCGTGGTCGAGGATGATCCGCTGGTGCAGGGCTATGTCATCGCCCAGCTCGGCAGCCTCGGCTATCGCACGCTCGCAGCCGGCGACGGCGCAACCGCGCTGGCGCTGGTGGAGCAGGGCGCCAAATTCGATCTGCTGTTCACCGACATCATCATGCCCGGCGGCATGAACGGGCAGGAATTGGCCGAGGCCGTGCGGCGCCTCCGCCCGGGAATGAGGGTGCTCTACACGTCCGGCTATACCGACAACGCCCTCGACCACGAGGGCCATCTCGATCCCGGTGTGGCGTTGCTGAAAAAGCCGTACCGGAAGTCGGACCTGTCACTGAGGATCCGCGAGGTGCTCGCCGGCGAGCTGCGCGCCTGAGCAGCACGCACGATACCAACGAAAAAGGCGCGGCGGGGAAGCCCCGTCGCGCCCGATTTCTTGCTCGCTGGTCCAGGGCCGAGAGCGCCCCGATGCCAAGCTCTTTTCAAAAGCTTAGCGGGCGATCCCAGCGAGGTGACAGCGCTTGGTAAAAGACACTGGATCACCTCCTTTCGTTGGTTTCGGAAGATTTCAATATAGGCGGCGACGCCGCTCTTGTTAAGGGGAGGCGGGCTAGGGAGGAACCAGCGCTGTTCGCGAGAGCCGGGAAGGCTGCGGAAAGCCGCCTCCTGGACAGTTGAGACCGCCGCCCGGCCGTGTTAGGGAGCCGGTGATGCGGGTGTAGCTCAATGGTAGAGCAGCAGCCTTCCAAGCTGAATACGAGGGTTCGATTCCCTTCACCCGCTCCAAATTCGGTGCCGCAGTTTTTCTGGTATTCTCCGGGACTGCTGGTCCAGTTGACGGCAGGCGCGAGGCCCGGCCGCACAGCGCGTTGGAAGCGGGAGTGAACTCTTCCACAGGAACCTTCGCGGTAAAGACGAGTTGGCGGGTCGAGTGGACGAAATGTCACGAGGCCAACCGTGCAAGAAGCTGTGCGCCTGCGCTCCACCGCGCAAATCGCCGGCCATCCAATTCATCCGATGCTGGTGCCGGTTCCGATCGCGTGCTTCGTCGGCGCGCTGCTGACCGACATTGCCTATGTCGTCAGCGCTGAGATCATGTGGGCGGATTTTTCGGCCTGGCTTTTGATCGTCGGAGTCCTCTTTGGCGTGCTAGCGGCCATCGCAGGCCTGACCGATTTTCTCGGCAACCGGCTGGTGCGGGCGCAGACGCCGGCTTGGCCGCATCTGATCGGAAACGGGCTGGCGCTGATCCTGGCGATCGTCAATGCGTTGATCCACACGCGCGACGCCTGGACCTCGGTGTGGCCGACGGGGCTCATTCTTTCGGTGATCACTGTGCTGATCCTGCCCGTCACCGGCTGGCTTGGCTGGACCATGGTGTATCGCCACGGCGTGGGAGTTGCGCCATGAGATCGATGCTTGCCCGCGCGCTGCTGTGCTCTTCGCTGCTGTGTCTCGCGGGCTGCGATGACGGTAGCGGCGATCCCAAGGCGCAAGTCGGCCCTAACCCGACGCTGCCTGACATCCAGCAATATCTGCTGCCGCCGATCCACATCGCGCGCATCGTCGGCTGGAAGAAGGACGAGACGCCGACGGTTGCACAGGGCCTGCAGGCCAAGGCGTTTGCGACGGGCTTGCAGCATCCGCGATTCCTCTATGTGCTTCCCAATGGCGACGTGCTGGTGGTGGAATCCAAGGCGCCGAAGGGCGCTTCGATCAAGCGGCCCAAGGAAATCGTGATGGGCTTCGTCGAATCCTGGGCGACATCCGGCGGCGATAGCGGTCCGAGCAACCGCATCACGCTGCTCCGCGACAGCAATGGCGACGGCGTGCCGGAGACGCAGAGCGTGTTCGTCGACCATCTCAACTCGCCGTTCGGCGTCGCGCTGGTCGGCAACGATCTCTATGTCGCCAACACCGATGCGATCGTCAGATATCCCTATACGGAGGGCGATACCAAGATCACCGCGCCGGGCACGGTGCTGACGCCGCTGCCGGGCGGGCCGATCAACCATCACTGGACCAAGAGCCTGGTCGCGAGCCCCGACGGATCGAAGCTCTATACCGGCGTCGGCTCCAACAGCAACATCACCGAGAACGGCCTGGAGGCCGAGCACAATCGCGCCGCGATCCTCGAGGTCGATCGCGCTAGCGGCCGTTGGCGCGTCTTTGCCAGCGGGCTGCGCAATCCGAACGGCCTGAGTTTTGAGCCGCAGACCGGCGCGCTCTGGACGGTGGTGAATGAGCGCGACGAACTCGGTCCCGATCTCGTGCCCGACTACATGACGTCGGTAAAGGATGGCGGCTTCTATGGCTGGCCCTACAGCTATTACGGCCAGCATGTCGATCCCCGCGTCAAGCCGGAGCGGCCGGATCTCGTCGCCAAGGCGATCGTGCCGGACTATGCGCTGAGCTCGCATGTCGCGCCGCTCGGCCTCGCCTTCAACACCAGCAACAGCCTGCCGAGCGCCTATCATGGCGGCGCTTTCGTCGGCGAGCACGGCAGTTGGAACAGGCAGGTGCTGAACGGCTACAAGGTCGTGTTCGTGCCGTTCAGCGACGGCAAGCCGAGCGGACCGGCGCAGGACGTCGTCACCGGCTTCTTGAATAGCGACAATCAGGCGCGCGGCCGCCCCGTCGGCGTCGCCATCGACAAGACCGGCGCGCTGCTGATCGCCGACGACAGCGGCAACACGGTGTGGCGGGTCACCGCAGCACATCCGCAGGTCACGCAGCGATAGACCTTGAGAACGGGAGGAGTTCGACAATGGGCCTTGCTCAATACGCGGTCGTGCCGGTGCAGGACGAATGGGGCGTGCTGCACGACGGTAACGTCAACAGTAGATACGCCACCAAGGAAGCCGCGTTCGAGTCGGCGGTCGCCGCAGCATCGCTGGCACTTCGTGAGGGACATGAAGTCCATGTCAGCGTGCCCGGGCGCGAGCCGGGCGAGACTGCGCTCGGGAGTTAGTCCAGCCAGACGCACAAAGGGCACTGCTCTGCGGTGGACGCCGTCGTGCCATTCTGAACCGATATTCCCGCGAGCTGAGTCTCCGGGTAAGACATTCCGCACAGGCGTGATCCGCGCCTGCCGGGCGGGCGACGATTGGAATGCGGTTCCTGAAATCTGACAGCAGGCTCGTCGGCGTCCTGCTGGTGCTGGCGATCACCCAGTTGGTCGGGTGGGGCACCATCGGGCTTCCTGCCATCGTCGGGCGCGAGATCGCGGCCGATCTCGCCATGAGCCTGCCGGCGGTGTTCGCCGGCACCTCGGTCCTCTATATCGCGATGGGGCTGTGCGCCCCTTGGCTGGCCGGGGTCTTTGCGCGGCATGGCGCGCGAAAGGTCATGATGACCGGCACGGTTCTGGCCGCACCCGGCTTCGTTCTCCTATCCTTGGCGCGCGAGCCGATGCTCTATTTCGCCGCCTGGATCATCCTCGGCATGGCTGGCAGCGCCACGCTCTCGACCGGCGCCTACATCATGCTGAACGAGGTCGCCGGGCGGCAGGCCAAGAACGCCATCGGCGCGCTGATGCTGGTGACGGGGCGATGGGACGGAATCACGACGGGCCTGGTCGCAGGCACGGCGCTGCCGGTCGCGATGCTGCTGCTGATGATGAGCGAGGGCGCGACCTGGGCGGTTGCCGTCTTCATCCTGCTCTATGGCGCCGGCAGCGGCGCGATGGCGGTGGCGCGGGCAACGATCCCGCTGGTCTTCTACGACCAGGCCAAGTTCACCAGGGCGATGTCGATGATCGCGCAGCCGCGGTGCGCTCGGTCTCACCTTTGTCTGCTCCTGCGCAACGGTGCTGATCCTGCTCCTGCTCGGCCGGCGTCGTCCCGGCGCTGTGGCTGCGGCCGGTGCGGTGTAAGGATGCACCCGTAGATTGCCGGTCGCGTTTCGGGTAGGTTAGGCGGCCGCTTGTGCGGCGATATTGCCATTCGCTCTCCATTTCGGTTGCTTTGCCCGAAAGCGATTTCAGCGATGACGGATTCGGTAGCACCCTCACGAGGTCCCGAGCAGTCCACAGGTCCGAACCCGGCGCCCGTGGAAGCGCAAGCCGAGCATGACCCTCCCAAGCCGCCGCCGAGCCCGCCGGCATTTGCATCCAAGGCCAACGACCTTGAGGCGCTACGCAGCGCGGTCGTCGATGCCGCAAACGTTAGCGCCGGACTTTGGCTTAGCTATCTCTTTGCGTTGCTCTATCTCGCTATCGCCGCCGGCAGTGTGACCCATCGCGATCTTCTGTTCGAAAAGTCGGTCAAGCTGCCGTTCCTCAATGTCGAGCTGCCGCTCGTGCCTTTCTTCGTGATGGGGCCGGGTCTCTTCCTCGTCGTGCACGCCTATGTGCTGCTGCATTTCATGCTCCTCGCCGACAAAGCGGGGGCCTTCCACCAGCAGCTCCGGCAGCAGATCGAGGACGAGGACACCAGGGCCGGTCTGCGCCGCCAACTGCCGAGCAATATCTTCGTTCAATTCGTTGCAGGCCCGCCCGGCGTCCGTTCCGGCGGGGTTGGCCTGATGTTTCGCGCGATTGCACAGATCAGCCTGATCGTGCTGCCGATCGGGCTGTTTGTGCTGTTTCAGCTTCAGTTCCTGGCCTACCATAGCGAACCCGTCACCTGGTGGCAGCGGGTCGCGGTTGTGATCGACCTTGCTCTCATCTGGGTCCTCTGGCCTTCCATCAATCGCGGCGAGATATCACGGCTTGAGTTACGCGATTTCCTGCGCTGGCGGGTTGCCGCGTCGGCTTTCGCGAGCCTGCTGACCATTCTCATGGTCGGTACGATCGCCACCTTCCCGGGTGAATGGCTTCACACAGCGTTGCCCTCCGTTCCGGTAGTGCCGACGACGCGATTGGCCGACGAGCCCTATGAGGAGGGCTGGAATTTGGCGCCGACCCTGGCGGTAGATGCAGGACCGTTCGAGCGCTGGCGCTTCGCCTTCTTGAGCAGGATCGAAGACCTCCTTCTCAATGTCAAATTCAGATCCCTCCATACGTTGCTGATCGCCGGAGACGTTGATCCGGTGACGCGGCGGCCGATGAGTCTGTGGTCCAACCGGCTTGTGCTGCCAGAGCTGAATGCGGCATCGCCGTCGAGCGAACCCCTGTCGCTGCGAGGCCGTCGACTGGAAGGGGCCGTGCTGACTGCCGCTCGCATGGCCGGCGTCGATTTCACGGGGGCGTATCTCCAGGAAGCCAATTTTGACGGAGCTGATTTACGGAGCGCGCAGTTCGGATGCGGTGAGGCCACGCTGAGAGCAAAGGCAGATCCCGCCGACGTAGCCAAATCGGAAACCCGCTTCCGGTTAGACAACGTAACCTTCAGGACCTTCAAGAATGCGTATATCAGGCACGACTGCGCCCGATTGCAGGGGGCTTCTCTAAGAAACGCGTCGCTGCAGGGCGCGATGCTGGAGAGGAGCAATATGCAAGGTGCGGACTTGACGCGTGCCCGTCTGCACGGTGCATCAATGGATGATGCTTGGCTATGGTACGTCCTCCTGACGCAGGCGGAACTATATGGAGCCTCTCTGGAGCACGCAAAGCTGGATGGTGCGGATTTGGCTTCGGCAAAGCTGTATGGTGCAATCCTTACTGGAGTGAGCATGTCGCGAGCCGAGTTGCGGCGGACGGAGCTGCAGGGGGCTCAGCTTGGCGATGCGTCCATGGAGGGGGCCAATCTTGACGACGTTTACATCTGGCGAAGTGATCCTCCGCGACCGGAAGAGCGCCCGTTCATAGATAACCTGGTCTTTGAGGCGCGCTATGAACACCAGCGGTTCGCGACATGCAAACAGGATCGTGACGAGCGATGCCTGTGGACGGCCGAGACCTTTGAAGCGCTGAAGCTGTCGCTTCAGGAGAACGTAACAGATGCCAGACGTCGCAATGTTGCTCTCCAGCGCATCAGCCGCCTCGATCCCCATCTGGCGGAACAGCAGTCCGACGGAATGGCGGTCTGGCGCAATCTCGCTAAGGCGTCGCCGACCAGGGGCGACGATGACGACAAGAAGCGACGCGACGGTCTGCGGTGGGCTTGGTGCTGGACCGACGATGCTCCTTACATCGTGCATGCATTGCTCAAACGACATCCAAACGTATACGGACTAGAGGAGCTGGCCGGCGATCTTCTCGACGAAAGCGCGTGCCCAGCGAGTCGCGAGCTGTCAAGGGAGGACAGGCGGTTTCTGGAGAAGATCAAGTTGGGAAAGGCCAGCTCCAAACGATAGCGCCCATCGAGGGTGCATTGCGGAGGATGGCGGCATGCCGCCAGTGCAGGGCTCAGACGTCTGAAATAGTGTATCCGCAGGGAGCGCAGGCGCTACGAGCCGCCGCGCCAAGACCCAGTTCCCGGAGGAAATCGACATGTCGGCCCTGCCGCTTTCAGGCATCAAGATCCTTGACCTCACGCGCGTGCTCGCGGGGCCCTTGTCGGCCCAGATGCTGGGCGATCTCGGTGCGGAGGTGATCAAGATCGAGCGGCCCGGCACCGGCGACGACGCGCGCGCCTTCGGCCCGCCATACCTGACCGATCCCGAGGGTAAGGCGAACAACAACAACTCGTTCTATCTCTGCGCCAACCGCAACAAGAAGTCGGTCACCGTGAACATCGCCAAGCCCGAAGGGCAGGCGATCATCCGTGAGCTTGCCAAAGACGTCGACGTCTTCATGGAGAACTACAAGGTCGGCGATCTCAAGCGCTACAGGCTCGACTACGAGGCGATCAAGGCAATCAATCCAGGCATCATCTATTGTTCGGTGACCGGCTTCGGCCAGACCGGCCCCTACGCGCCGCGCGCGGGCTATGACGCCATCCTGCAGGCGATGGGCGGCCTGATGAGCGTCACCGGCCATATGGATGGCGAGCCAGGCGAGGGACCCATGAAGGTCGGCCCCTCCATCGTCGACTACATGACCGGCATGAATACCTCGATCGGGATTCTCTCGGCACTCTACCATCGCGACGCCAATGATGGTGTCGGACAGCACCTCGACGTCTGCCTATTCGACACCGTGATTGCCTCGCTCAGCCACTGGCTGCAGATCTACCTCGTCAACGGCACAACCCCGCCGCGGCGCGGCACCTGGGGCAATGGCGGCATGCCGGCCGGCGTGTTCCGCTGCACTGACGGCGAGCTGATGCTGGTGGTCGGCAATGACGGCCAGTTCCAGCGTACCTGCGCGGTGCTCGGGGAGCCCGAGCTTGCCAATGACAAGCGCTTCCTCAAGAACAACGACCGCGTCGTGCACGGCAAGGAGATCATGGCGATCTTCGCCGGCCTGTTCCTGAAAAAGCCGGTGGCCTACTGGCTCGATGAGCTCGAGAAGGCCGGCGTGCCCTCGGGCCCGATCAACGATTTTTCGCAGGTATTTTCCGATCCGCACGTGCAGGAACGCGGCATGCGGGTGAAGACGAAGCACAAGTTCGAGCCGGAGCTGTCGCTAATCCGCAACGCGCTGACCTTCTCGGAGACGCCGATCGAGACCTACCGCGCTCCGCCGCTGCTCGGGGAGCACACCCAGGAGGTGCTCGGAAGCAAACTCGGCTATGATGCCGGCAAGATCGAGACGCTGAAGCAGCAGGGCGTGATCTGACGCTTTTTGTCCCCTTATTATGGGAGAGGGTGGCTCGCCGCGGCGATGAAAAGCCTCGGCGCGCCCGTCGCGACCGCGCATGATGCACGCGCGATGCTCGGGCTTGCCTGAGGCTTGCGCGCAATCCCCAGATAAACCCGGTCCGTACTCACACAGGCTTCCGCTTCGTGCCCGACTCTGATTCGATCCTCCATACTCAATCCGGGGAGGGAACCAATGTCCTACACGATCGGGTTTCAAGCCAAGAACCAGAAGGCAATCCTGGCGACCGAGGCGGCAACCGCCAACCAGGCCGTCGCGATCATTGCCGCGCTGCGGCAAAGCGCCGACGAGATAAAGTTCATCCGCTCGCCGCAGGAAGGCGAGATGGGCATCGAGATGCTGCTGCTGCTCGCCAAGGAAGAGGCCGAGGAGATGCCGCAGCACGCCTAGCGCATGATCCGGACCCGAAGGGCCGCGCTCGCGTAAAATGTGCAGCGGTTTTCCGAAGGGATCATGCTCAAACAATAAGCTAAAGCGCGATTCCATCGCGCGTTAGTCTGGCGAATACACTTCGATCAGAAGCGAAGCATGCCGGCTGCGAGATTGTGTAGTCAGGCGCTGTTCCCGCTCGAACCGAAGGTAGCCGCCCATGAAACGCGAAGCACTCCGCGTCGGGCGCCAGCCTCGACAACGTCATGAAGTGCAACGTCTACTGCACCTCCGTGAAGCATTTCGCCGCATTCAACGCGGTTTATGCCCGCTACTTTCCGCTGGATCCACCGGCGCGGATCTTCGTCTGCACGCCGGAATGGTTCGGCCCCTTCGATGTCGAGATCGACTGCACCGCGATGATATGAGCGGGCGCTAACGCGCGTCTCTCGCCAGTGCGCGCGCCGGCGTCTTGGCCTCGATCTTTCCCGCCGTCAGTGCCATCGTCGCGACGCTGACTACGCGCGCAACCACGTCCTCGACGTCGTCGAGATCGCATTTGCCTTCCGACAGCTTCGTCAGCCGCTCGCTCTCGCGGATGGTGTGGTGCGCCATCGCGAGCGCAAAATTCAGGCCCCAATAGATCTCTACGTCGCTGCGGTCGGGCAGGGACCGTCGCATCGCGCCGATGAATTTTCGCAGATGGTCGATCTCGCGGTTCTTGATGCGGCGGATCGGCGGCACGGATTCGATCGAGGCGCGGATCATGAAGCGCGCCGCGGTCGAGCGCTGGTTCTGCGGGCCCAGGCAGCCGCGCAAGGTCGGTCCGACCAGGGCGCGCAAGATCACGTCGATCGGCGCGCGGCCGCCGCCTTGCTCTTCGGCCGTTTTCAATTCGTGCAGGCGCTCGCGGTTGGTGGCGATCGAGCGGGTGACGAACAGTTCCGCGATTAATTCGTCCTTCGAGCCGAAATGATAGTTCACTGCCGCCAGGTTGACATTGGCCTCCGCGACGATGTCGCGCAACGTCACGTCGCCGAAACCGCGGTCGGCATACAGCCGCTCGGCGGCGGCGAGAATGGACGTCCGGGTCTGATCGCTGGCCATGGAAGCCCTCTGGGAGGGAGTTGCATTTCAAACAGTTGTATGAAACTATCGTTTGAAGGCCGGGAAAAGTCAATCCGCAACAGAGAACCCGTCGCAACTGCGACAAGGTTTCTCGGCAGGCCGCAGGCGATGCATTCGCGCTTGCGGACCGGTGCAAGCGGGAGGACAGTCCGGCGCAAAAGAGCTTTGCAAAAGAGAGAGACGAGGAGCGTCCCATGGATTTCGATCTGTCGCCCAAGCAGAAGGAATGGCTCGACCGCGTGCAGTCCTTCATGACCAAGCACGTGCGCCCGGCGGTGCCGATCTACAACGAGCAGGACAAGAGCGGCGATCGCTGGAAGGTGATCCCGGTCCTGGAGGACCTCAAGAAGAAGGCGAAGGCCGAAGGCCTCTGGAACATGTTCATGCCGCCAAACGAGCATGAGGACGACGAATTCCGCGGCGCGGGACTGACCAATCTCGAATATGCGCTGCTCTCGGAGCAGATGGGCCATATCTCTTGGGCCTCGGAAGTGTTCAACTGTTCCGCGCCCGACACCGGCAACATGGAAGTGTTCATGCGTTACGGCTCCAAGGAGCAGAAGCGCAAATGGCTGCGTCCGCTGATGGACGGCGAGATCCGCTCCGCCTTCCTGATGACGGAACCGGCAGTGGCGTCGTCCGATGCAACCAACATCGAGACCAGCATCGAGAAGGACGGCGATCACTACGTCATCAACGGCCGCAAATGGTGGTCGTCCGGCGTCGGCGATCCCCGCTGCAAGATCGCGATCCTGATGGGCAAGACCGATTTCAAGGTGGCCAAGCATCAGCAGCAGTCGCAGATCCTGGTTCCGCTCGACACCCCCGGCATCAAGGTCGAGAAGATGCTGCCTGTGTTCGGCTTCGACGATGCGCCGCATGGCCACGCCCAGGTGCTGCTTGAGAACGTGCGCGTTCCGAAGGATAACATCCTGCTTGGGGAAGGCCGCGGCTTCGAGATCGCGCAGGGCCGCCTCGGTCCGGGCCGCATCCATCACTGCATGCGCACCATCGGCAAGGCCGAGGAGGCGCTGGAGAAGATGGTGAAGCGGCTGATGTCGCGCACCGCCTTCGGCAAGAAGATCGTCGAGCATTCGGTGTGGGAGCAGCGCATCGGCGAAGCCCGCACCAACATCGAGATGACGCGTCTGCTCTGCCTCAAGGCCGCCGACATGATGGACAAGGTCGGCAACAAGACCGCGCAGGCCGAGATCGCCATGATCAAGGTCGCAGCGCCCAACATGGCGCTGAAGATCATCGACGAGGCGATCCAGGCCTTTGGCGGCGCCGGCGTCTCGGACGAGGCCGGCCTTGCCAAGGACTACGCCGGCATCCGCACGCTGCGTCTCGCTGACGGTCCGGACGAGGTGCACAATCGCGCCATTGCCAGACTTGAAGTTCGGAAGTATGCAAATTCTCCCAATCGTTAAGAGGGAGACCCTGCTGGCGCTCCCGACCTAAGAAACGACAGGGCATGATCGGCGACCGCTTGACGCAAGTGCGTCAGCGGTGACCGGTTAGGATCATGCTTGACCTAAAAAGGTTTGGACTGAAGAGGGAGCGTCATCGTGGCTGACGGCGTCAGGAAAGACGAAGAATTCTCGGGCACCAAGCCGGTGGAGGAGCGTCATCGCTTCGACGAATTGCGGCTCGAAGCCTGGCTGCGTGATCACGTCGAAGGCTACGAAGGGCCGCTGGTCGTGCTCCAGTTCAGGGGCGGCCAGTCCAACCCGACCTACCGGCTCGACACGCCGAAGCGTTCCTATGTGATGCGCCGAAAACCATTCGGCAAATTGCTGCCGTCGGCGCATGCGGTCGACCGCGAATACCGGGTGATCGCAGCGCTCGGCAAGCAGGGTTTTCCGGTCGCGCACGCCTATGCGCTGTGCCAGGACGACAGCGTCATCGGTGCCGCCTTCTACATCATGTCGATGGAGGAGGGCCGAGTATTCTGGGATCCGTCGCTGCCGAGCCAGACGCCGGAGGATCGCCGCAAGATTTTCACCAGCAAGATCGAGACGCTCGCCAAGCTGCACCTGTTCGATCCCGTCGCGATTGGCCTTGGCGAGTTCGGCAAGCCCGGCAATTACTTCGCGCGCCAGATCGACCGCTGGACCAAGCAGTACAGGGCGTCCGAGACCCAGCACATTCCGGAGTTCGAGAAGGTCGCCGAATGGCTGCCGAGGACGGTGCCGGAGCAGGCGCGGGTCTCGATCGTCCATGGCGACTATCGCCTCGACAACATGATTTTCCACGCAACGGAACCGCGCGTGCAGGCCGTACTGGACTGGGAGCTGTCGACACTCGGCGATCCCATGGCCGACTTCACCTATCTGTTGATGCAGTGGGTGATGCCGGGATTGCAGGGCGTCGATCTCAAGGCGTTGAACATTCCCAGCGTCGAAGAGGCGGCGCAGATCTATTGCAACGTCACCAAGATGAACGTGCCGGACCTCAATTGGTATTTCTCCTACAATCTGTTCCGCCTCGCCGGCATCACGCAAGGAATTGCCGGCCGCATCCGCGACGGTACCGCCGCCAACGCCAAGGCCCTCGAATCCGCCAAGCGCACCGTGCCGCTGTCGAAGGCATCATGGGAATATGCGCAGAAGGCGGGAGCGGTTTAAGGAATGCGAAGGCGCGGCCATGTGGCCGCGCCTTTTGCTATCCCGTCTCGTGTCCCGGACGCGGTGCAGCACGAAGTGATGCACCGCAGAGCCGGGACCCAGTCACGTCGCCAAGGAATTCAGCTCTTCCGTGAGATCGCGCCAATCCGGATTGAGTTCTTCAATCAGCTTGAGCTTCCAGGCACGTCGCCAACGCTTCAGCGAATGTTCGCGCGCGCGAGCTTCCAGCACCGAGTCGAAGGATTCGAAATAGACCAGCAGAGTCACGCCATATTGCCGTGCGAAGCCGGGTATGAGTTTGGCCTTATGCTCGGCCATTCTGCGAGCAAGGTCGTTAGTGACCCCGACATAAAGCGTTCCGTTTCGCTTGCTCGCGAGGATGTACACGAAGTAGGGCATTCGAATGCAACCCGAGTTGACGAGATGTGCTATCTAAGATTGCATATTCGGACAAGGCTGCCAATCGTTCTGGGTCCCGGCTCAGCGGCGCGTCACTTCGTGCCGCACCGCGTCCGGGACACGACATAATGCGACGAGAGAGCTCACAGCATGATCGACCGCACCACCCTCATCACCTACATCCTCATCGTGCTCGGCTTCGTTTTCATTCCTGGGCCGGCCACGCTTCTCACCATGGCGCGCGCCGCGAGTTCCGGAACGAAGGCCGGCATCGCGACAGGCGCGGGGATTGCTGCGGGAGACATCGTCCACACCACCATGGCAATCGTCGGCCTCTCGGCGATCATCGCCACGTCCGCGCTGCTGTTCAGCATCATCAAATACGCGGGCGCAGCGTTTCTCATCTATCTCGGCATTCGCGCGATACTCGACAAAGTCCCGATCGAAATGGCCGCTCGCGCACCGTCGATCAGTGCTGCCCGCGCATTTCGGCAAGCCGTGCTCACCGAGGTGCTCAACCCGAAGACTGCGCTGTTCTTTCTCGCTTTCCTGCCGCAATTCGTCCGGCCGGAGAACGGCTCGACCGTACTTCAGCTCGCCGTCCTCGGCGTTCTCTTTGTGCTGCTTGGCCTGCTGAGCACGGTCGTCTTCGCCGTCGGCGCCGGCCGTCTCGGCAATCTTCTCCGCCGTCACTCCGCCATCGCAAGATGGCAAGGCAAGGTGGTCGGGAGCATCTATTGCGCGATCGGCGTGCGGCTGGCATTGCAGGAGCGCTGAGGCAAGCGATGCAGCCGCAAGCCCCGGGTGAGCGAAGCGACACCCGGGGACAGAGGTCCCGCCTGTCGCTTCGCTATCATGGGTTACCGGCGTTTGCCACACACTCCGTCATTGCGAGCGAAGCGAAGCAATCCAGACTATCTCCGCGGCGGCAGCTTGGATTGCTTCGTCGCCAGAGCTCCTCGCAATGACGAGGAGGCACTCTAGCCCTTCACACAATGCGCGATGAGCTTCTCGACAAACCCTGCGCATTTCAGCAATTCCGACATCTCCACGAACTCATCAGGCGTATGCGCCTGCGCGATTCCGCCAGGGCCGATCACGACCGACGGCACGCCGGCCATGCTGACGAACAGGCCGGCCTCGGTGCCGAAGGCGACCTTGGCGTGGTCGTTGCGGCCCGCGAGGCTTTTGGCGAGCGTGACGATGGCGGCGTCGGCCGCGGTGTCGAGGGCGGGGTAGTCGAGGATCTCCTCGAACGCGATGCCGCACTCGGGATTTTTCGCCTTCATCGCGGGCTCGATCTCGGCCTTGGCCCAGGCGATGATCGCATCGGTCACCTGCTTGGACTCGGTGATGCCGATGCCGCGGCATTCGAACTCGACGGTGCACTGGTCCGGCACGATGTTGAGCGCGGCGCCACCATGCACGATGCTGGTGAGCAGGGTGGTGTGGGGGACGTCGTAGAGCTCGTCACGCGCGCCTTCGCTTGCAAGCTGCACGGCATGGCGGCGGATCTCGGTGATCAGCTCGGCGGCATATTCGATGGCGTTGACGCCATCGGGCGCGATTGAGGA
Source organism: Bradyrhizobium sp. CSA207 (assembly GCF_029051685.1). Classification (GTDB taxonomy): domain Bacteria; phylum Pseudomonadota; class Alphaproteobacteria; order Rhizobiales; family Xanthobacteraceae; genus Bradyrhizobium. The sequence goes on from NZ_JAACFT010000005.1 coordinate 148,842, forward strand.
ATGGCGGGCGAGCCCCTTGAACGTCGCGCGAACGCCGTGTTTGCCCTTGTGGCCGATGATGACCTGCATTTGCGTCGGTTCGCCGACGAAGCAACCGAGCGGCTTGACGCGCTTCTTGGCGACCTCGCCGAGCATCGGCCGCACGCCAACGCAGCCGATCTCCTCGTCATAGGAGATCGCCAGATGAATCGGCGTCGACAGCTTCGCCTCCAGCATCTCCGGCACCATCGCGAGGCACACCGCGACAAATCCTTTCATGTCAGTGGTGCCGCGGCCGTACAGCTTGCCGTCACGCTCGATCAGCTTGAACGGATCGTGGCTCCAGTGCTGGCCCACGACGGGCACCACGTCGGTGTGACCCGACAGCACCAGGCCGGGCTGGTCTTCCGGCCCGATCGTGACCCACAGCGACGCCTTCTGTCCGGTCTCGTCGACGATGCGCTCGCCCTTGACGCCGAGCGAGGCGAGATAGTTTTCGATATGGGCGATCAGGGGCAGGTTGGAGCGATCGCTGACGGTGTCGAAGGCAACGAGGTCGGCGAGCAGTTTGCGGATACGGTCGGGTCTTGAGCTTGGCATTGTCACGTTCTTGTCAGAGAATTGCGGAGGCGCACGCCGCTTGCATGAACCATACCAATATTGCGGCCGGTCGGGCAAATGAAGCCGCAGCCGTCATTCCGGGGCGATGCGCAGCATTGAGCCCGGAATCCATCGGGCGGCATCACGCGCGGTGAAATGGATTCCGGTTTCGCGACTTCGTCGCGCCCCGGAATGACGCAGCAGGGCGACAAGACTTTGCATTGCCCGTCGGGCGAAACGCGCCGCGAGCATGCGAAGCTGTGTCTGCGTTCTGAAATGCGAATTGAAGGAGCGATGTCCTTCCCCCACTCCGTCATTGCGAGCGTAGCGAAGCAATCCAGACTGCCACCGCGGGAGGATTCTGGATTGCTTCGCTACGCTCGCAATGACGGTGTTGATGCAGGCGCGCGCGAAAACTCCACCCTCCGCACCGGACGCAGCGCCGCAACGCGAAGGGCGTTGCAGCGCGTGCGGGACACGAGAGAGCCCGTGCTAAACCGGCTTGCCCGCATACGGCATCGACGCGGTCAGCCCGCCGTCCACCGGGAACGCCTGTCCATTGACATACGACGCCTCGTCGCTCGCGAGGAACAATCCCATCGCGGCGAGCTCGTGCGGCTGGCCGGGGCGCTTGAGCGGATTGAGCTGGCCGATCTTGTCGGCGGTGCCGCGCTCCTTGGCGCGGTCGAAGATCGGCTTCGTCATGCCGGTTTCGATCAGGCCCGGGCACACCGCGTTGATGCGCACGCCGGTGCCTGTGAGTGAGTAGGCCGTCGTCTGCACCAGCGAGATCACGCCGGCCTTGCTTGCCGCATAGGGATGCCCGCTTGCGCCGGCCTTGAGGCCTGCGACGGACGCGGTCAGCACGATCGCGCCGGACTGCTGCTTGACCATGTGCGGCATCGCATATTTCACGGCGAGGAACGGCCCGATCAAATTGACCCGCAAAACCTCCTGCCAATGCTCCACGGTCTGCTCGGCGAGCGGAACGAGCCCGCCGGAGACGCCGGCATTGGCCCAGATCACGTCGAGCCGGCCGTGCGTCGCCACCGCCTTGTCGATGACGGCGATGACATCTTTCTCGGAACCTGCGTCCGCGATCATCGCTTCGGCGACCCCGCCGGCCTTCCTCACCTCGTCGACAGTCTCCTTGACCGCTTCGGTGCGATCGACCGCGATCAGTCTTGCGCCTTCCCTGGTGAACAGCAGCGCAGCCGCGCGACCGATGCCGCTGCCGGCGCCGGTGATGATGACGGATTTGCCTTGCAGGCGGCCCATGCGTTTCTCCCTTGTGCTGCTCGCGCAACGCTTGCCGCGCGACGGAATTTCAAACAAGATTTCAAACGGTAAAGTGTCTTGAGGCACGTTCGCTACTGACGTACAGCGACATCACACGGGATGGAAGGGTTTCGATGGCAGGCGCAGACAAGGCGAATGTGGTCACGACACGATGGTGGTGGGTCCGTCACGCGCCGGTGCGCAACGACGGCGGCAACATCTACGGCCAGTCCGACATCGCCTGCGACATCAGCGACACCTATGTGTTCAATGCTGTTGCCAAGGTGTTGCCACGCAAGGCGGTCTGGTATTCGAGCAATCTGATGCGCACGCACCAGACCGCAGAAGCGATCTGGGCGGCCGGCTTCCCCCGGCCTGCGTCAATGAAGTGGGAAGCGGATCTCGCCGAACAGAATCTCGGTCGCTGGCAGGGCATGAACCGCGCCACCTTCATCGCGAGCCGCCCCGTCGGCACGAGCTGGTTCGCCGACATCAACGAGCCCGCGCCCGGCGGCGAAAGTTTCATGGATCTCTACAATCGCACGCGCCGCACCATCGAGCGCATCAACAATGAGGCGGCAGGGCAGGACGTGATCGCGGTCGCCCATGGCGGCACGATCAAGGCCGCACTCGGCCTCGCGCTCGACGGCCAGCCGGAGCGGGGACTATCGTTCGACATCGACAATTGCTCGGTGACGCGGCTCGATTATTTTGCAAGTCCCGAGCGCACGGTCTGGCGATTGCCGATGGTCAACCAGCAGCCGTGGATCGCGGACGATGCGCACGCGGCGATGCATCAGCCGGCGGGACCGGAAGTCAAGAAGCTCGCGTGATGCGGTGATTGTATCGTCGCGCAATCGCGGCGTAAGCTTGCGAAAACGAAATCGTCACACTGGGAGAGAAACATGACGTTGTTCGACATGAAGGGAAAAGTCGCCGTCATCACCGGCTCGACGCGCGGCATCGGGCTTGCGATTGCCGAGCGCATGGCCGAGCACGGCGCCAAGGTGGTGATCTCCTCGCGCAAGGCCGATGTCTGCGACGGGGTCGCGAAGGGCATCAACGACAGGTTCGGCAAGGGCACGGCGGTGGCGATCGCCGCGAACATCTCGTCCAAGGAAAATCTGCAAAACCTCGTCGACGAGAGCAACCGCGCCTTCGGCCGGATCGACGTGCTGGTCTGCAATGCCGCGTCGAACCCGTATTACGGTCCGCTCGCCGGCATCTCCGACGATCAGTTCCGAAAAATTCTCGACAACAACATCGTCGCCAACAACTGGCTGATCTCGATGGTGGTGCCGCAGATGATCGAGCGCAAGGACGGCTCGATCATTATCGTGTCCTCGATCGGAGGCTTGAAAGGCTCGACCATACTCGGCGCCTACGCGATCTCGAAGGCCGCCGACATGCAGCTCGCGCGCAATCTCGCCTGCGAATACGGCAAGGACAACATCCGCGTGAACTGCATCGCGCCGGGCCTGATCAAGACCGATTTCGCCAAGGCGTTGTGGGACAATCCGGAGAATCTGAAAGCCTCGACCGCACGCTCGCCGCTCTTGCGCATCGGCATCCCCGACGAGATCGCCGGCGCGGCCGTGTTCCTGGGCTCGAAGGCCGGCGACTTCATGACCGGCCAAACCATGGTGATCGACGGCGGCGCGACGATTAGTTGAGGCGTCAGCGCGGGACGCGATGTTGCCTTATACTCGGTGTCATCGTCCGCGAAGGCGGACGATCCAGTACTCCGCGGCAGGCGTGATTGAATCGAGACGCCGCGGCATACTGGATGCCCCGCCTTCGCGGGGCATGACAGTAAGGGTGGGGACGCAGCGCCGCGCCTAAGCGAAGGACCTCAATCCACCGCCGCGTAAACCAAATCCCGCACCAGCGTGCGCGTATAGTCGCGCTGTCCCGGGCCTTGGCTCATGAACACCGCGAACAGATCCTCTTTCGGATCGATCCAGAAGAACGTTCCCGCAATACCGCTCCAGAAATATTGGCCGACGCTGCCGGGGAACGGGGCAATGCCGGGCTCTCGGCGCACGGCGAAACCGAGGCCAAAGCCGTGTCCCGGGGAGAGCAGGGTGCCGTTGGTCACAACGCCAGGCCCGAGGTGATCGGAGGCCATCAATTCCAGCGTCTTGCGGCCGATGATCCTGTTGCCGTCGAGCGTGCCGCCGTTGCGCAGCATCAGGCAGAAGCGGGCATAATCCATCGTGGTCGAGACCAGGCCGCCGCCGCCGGACTCCATCGCCGGCTGTTCCAGCATGTTGAAGAGGGCGATCTTGTCGCCGGTCCAGGGATCTGCCGCGAACGGTTCGGCGAGCCGGCCGGCATTGGTCTCAGCGGTCGAAAAGCCGGTCTCGGCCATCTGGAGCGGGGCGAGGACGCGCTCAGTCAGGAAGTTGCCGAGGGATTTGCCGCTGACGATTTCTATGATGCGGCCGAGGATGTCGGTGGAGCGGCTGTAGTTGAACTCCTCGCCCGGGTGGCAGACGAGCGGGAAGCTTGCGACCAGTGCGGCATGCTCAGCGTTGCTGATCTTGCGGCTGCGCACCCGCGAGTCCTGGTAGAGCTTGTGCACGGGGCCGTCGCCCTGGTGCTCATAGGTCAGGCCTGAGGTGTGGCGGAGCAGGTCCTGCACCGTCATTTGCCGTTTGGCCGGAACCAGTTCCAACTCGTCGCCACTGACGATGCCGACCTTCTGATTGGCGAACTCCGGGATGAATTTGGCGACCGCGTCGCTCAGGAGCAGGTGGCCGTCCTCGATCAGCGTTATGATACCGATCGACACGATCGGCTTGGTCATGGAGAAGATCCGGAAGATCGAATCATGCGCCATCGGCGCGGAGCCGGTTGGGCTCTGCCGCCCAAGCGCCTCGAACCAGCCGACCTGGCCGCGCCGCGCCACCAGCACGGTAATTCCGGGAACGGTTCCCTTGTCGATCTCGCGTTTGAACGCATCCGACATCGCCTGGAGGCGGGGTCGGGACAGGCCCAGCGTTTCCGGCTTGGCCTCGGGCAGGGACGGGGTTTTCGGCGTGATCGCGGCTTGAGGGACGGCTGTAGCGGTCATGGTCACTCCCGGCTGTTCATTATTGTCGGGATGAACTGTGGCCCAGAAGCCGCGGCACAAACAAGCGAAGCCAGCGCGCTTCACCCTTGCAATCCGGCCTTGCAATCCGGCCGCCCCCTGTGCTTGAAAGCGCGCCTGACCCTGAGGCGACGCAGGGTCCGTAGGAGTGTAGCTCAATTGGTAGAGCACCGGTCTCCAAAACCGGGGGTCGCAGGTTCGAGCCCTGCCACTCCTGCCAGCTAATTCCCGACGCCTGAGATCAGAACGCCCGGAAGCTCGCGCCGCGGTTCATCGGGGCCGGGTAAGCTATTGATCCCGATCAGGTCCGTCGGCCGTGGCGCGCAAGCCGGCCAGCCGGCCTCCACCTTGACCTTTGGCCCCATCCGCAGTATCTACGCCGCACTCGCAGCCGGCCCGTTAGACGCGGATCTCCGGCGCGGCTTTGAAATCCCCGAACAATCGAGCCCGGTTTCCGGCTCATCCTTCACGAGAGGGCTGGGCCAACGGCGGCTGTTCGGATCCCTGAAATTCATTCGCGTCTGTCGACGGACGTTGGACATCAAACGATGGCAGTCAGCCCGTTCAAGTTCTTGCAGGAGGTCCGCTCGGAGACCGCGAAGGTCACCTGGCCGACCCGCCGCGAGACGACGATCACCACCATCATGGTGTTCGTCATGGTCGCCGTGGCGTCGATCTTCTTCTTCGCCGCCGACCAGATCATCCGTTACCTCATCACCTTCCTTTTGGGCATTCACTGATGGCAACAGCCGCCGCAACCCAATCGTCCGACAAGCGCTGGTATATCGTCCACGCCTATTCGAACTTCGAGAAGAAGGTCGCCGAATCGATCCGCGAGCAGGCCAAGCAACGCGGGCTCGAGGAACTGTTCGAGCTGGTGCTGGTGCCGACCGAAAAGGTCACGGAAGTGCGCCGCGGCCGCAAGATCGACGCCGAGCGCAAGTTCTTCCCGGGCTATGTGCTGGTGAAGATGAAGCTGACCGACGAGGCGTTTCATCTGATCAAGAACACGCCGAAGGTGACGGGCTTCCTCGGCGCCGAGAACAAGCCGATGCCGATCTCGGAATCCGAGGCCATGCGCATCCTGCACCAGGTGCAGGAGGGCGTGGAACGGCCGAAGGCGTCGGTGTCGTTCGAGATCGGCGAGAACGTGCGCGTGGCCGACGGCCCGTTCGCTTCGTTCTCGGGTGTGGTCGAGGAAATCGACGAGGCGCGCTCGCGCGTGAAGGTCGCGGTGTCGATCTTCGGCCGCGCCACGCCGGTCGAATTGGAATTCGGTCAGGTCGAGAAGGTCTGATCGGGTACGCGGGAAGCGAAGGGCTTCGCGCGAAACTAGGCCGTGGGAGGGAGAGGGCGGTCGCCAACCGCACCCGACCCAGACCACGAACCTGAAACCGCCGGCGCATCCGCCGGCACAACAGGAGTGATACATGGCAAAGAAAGTGACCGGATACCTGAAGCTTCAGGTCCCGGCCGGTGCGGCGAATCCCTCGCCCCCGATCGGTCCCGCGCTTGGTCAGCGCGGTCTCAACATCATGGAGTTCTGCAAGGCGTTCAACGCCCAGACCCAGAAGGAAGAGAAGAATACCCCGATTCCGGTGGTGATCACGATCTACGCCGATCGTTCGTTCACCTTCGAGATGAAGACGCCCCCGATGTCGTTCTTCCTCAAGCAGGCTGCCAAGATCCAGTCCGGCTCGAAGGCGCCGGGCCGTGACAAGGCCGGCGCGGTGACCAAAGCGCAGGTGCGCGAGATCGCCGAGAAGAAGATGAAGGATCTCAATTGCGACTCGATCGAGTCGGCCATGAAGATGGTCGAGGGCTCTGCCCGTTCGATGGGCCTGGAAGTGGCGGGGTAAACGGTCATGGCAATCGGAAAGCGTTTGAACAAAGCCCGCGAAGGTGTTGACCGCGAAAAGCTTTATCCGCTCGCGGACGCCATCAAGATGGTCAAGGAACGCGCGAAAGCGAAGTTCGACGAGACCATCGAGGTCGCGATCAATCTCGGCGTCGATCCCCGCCACGCCGACCAGATGGTCCGCGGCGTCGTCACCCTGCCGAACGGCACTGGCCGTACGCTCCGCGTCGGCGTGTTCGCCCGCGGCGCCAAGGCGGACGAAGCCAAGGCTGCCGGTGCCGACGTCGTCGGTGCTGAAGACCTGGTCGAGAAGGTGCAGAACGGCACGATCGAGTTTGATCGCTGCATCGCCACCCCCGACATGATGCCGCTGGTCGGCCGTCTCGGTAAGGTGCTCGGCCCGCGCGGCCTGATGCCGAACCCGAAGATCGGCACCGTGACCATGGACGTCACCGGTGCGGTGAAGGGTGCCAAGGGCGGCTCGGTCGAGTTCCGCGTCGAGAAGGCCGGCATCTTGCAGGCCGGCGTCGGCAAGGCCTCGTTCTCCGAGGACAAGCTGGTCGAAAACATCAAGGCGCTCGCGGACGCGGTCTCGAAGGCGAAGCCGGCCGGCTCCAAGGGCACCTACATCCAGCGCGTTGCGGTGTCCTCGACGATGGGCCCCGGCGTGAAGGTCGAGCCGGGCACCATTCTCGGTTAAGGCTTGCCTGGGCTAAGGCTTGCCTCGGCTGAGGTTTAAAAATTGCATGAGGCGAGGGGCGGAATTGGGCAACCGATTCTGCCCCTCGTCGTTTGTGGCGGCGTTCATCGGAAACAAGAACAATGGCTGACAAGGTCCTGATCTACTCGCGCTTTCCGAAGACGATGTTGGCGCGTTTCGCCGAGCGTTTTGAGCTGCTCGACACCGGTGGCAAGCCGGCGCGGGAATTGTTCTCGTCCGACGAACTCGGCGGCATTCGCGCGATGCTGACCGCGGGCGGCACGCCGCTCGATGCGGAGGCGATGGACTTGTTTCCGAAGCTCGGTGCAATCGTCTGCTACGGTACGGGCTATGACGGCATCGACCTGAAGGCGGCGGCCGCGCGCAACATCGCGGTCGGCCACAGCCCCGGGGCCAATGCTGCCTCGGTCGCCGACATCGCCATGACCCTGATGCTGGCGACGACGCGGCGAATCCTGGCCGCCGACCACTATGTCCGCAGCGGCGATTGGGCATCCTCAAAACAGTCGCCGATGATGCGGCCGCAGGCAGGCATGCCCGGCCGCCGCATCGGCGTCTACGGCATAGGCGAGATCGGCCGCAAGATCGCTGCGCGCTGCGCGGCGTTCGAGAGCGAAGTCGGCTATTTCAGCCGCAGCCAGCACAATGTGCCCTATCAATATTTCGCGACGCTGGAGGCGCTCGCCGACTGGTGCAGCGTGCTGATGATCGCGGTCCGCGCCGGCCCCGAGACCCAGCATGCCGTCAACGCCGGTATCCTCAAGCGCCTGGGCGCGGATGGCTATGTCGTCAACATCTCTCGCGGCTCGGTGATCGACGAGAGGGCCCTCGTTGCGGCGCTGATCGACAAGAGCATCGCCGGCGCCGGCCTCGACGTCTACGAGACGGAACCGCACGCTCCTGATGCGCTGACGGCGCTGCCCAACGTCGTGCTGGCCCCACATATCGGCGGCCACACCCTCGAATCGCACGTCGCCATGCAGAACTGCGTGCTGGCGAACCTGAGCGCGTTCTTCCAGGCCAAGCCGCTGCCGCACGCGGTCAAAACGGCCTGAATCGGTCCTTTTCGGCCGCGTCAGGTCCGGCCGGCAATCGATTGGAACTGGTGTGAATTTTGCTCTTGGCAAGCAGGCAGAGAGCGGTTAAAGAACCGCTTCCGGGCGTGCTGGCCATGGCTAGCGCGTCCGTGCACGCATTCCGAAAACCCGACACGACAGGAGATCATTCCTTTTCAGGACGTCCGCAAGGATTTGCCGGGAAAGGGAGGAAAACCATCGGGTGGTGGGATGCGGGCAGAGGTCGGGCGGTTCGCCGGCTGACCTTGTCCTGTCCAAGACTGCAGGCGCCGGCGGGAAGTTTCGATTTCCCAATGGCTTAATCGCATGGCCTGCATAGACGGGTGAAGACCGGATTTCACATCGCATTCCGCTTTCGGGCAGGTGCGAAATGGGTTTGGTTCGGACCTCGACACCCCGTGGGCCCAAAAGGCTTCGGGAGGGCAGGCTTTAATCGTTGTCTCGCCCCGGCGTGTCCAAAGGGTTTTGGCCCAGAGGTTCAGGTTTGGGTGGGACGATGGGTGCAACCCGGCGGTCCCGCTTGTCGCGACGACTGCCAACCGGAAAGAGCTTGCTGTGGAACGAGCGGCAAAAAAAGAGGCGGTCGAACAGCTCAATGGGGTCTTCAAGGCCACGAGCGTCGCGGTCGTTGCTCAATATTCCGGCCTCACCGTTGCCCAGATGCAGAAGCTGCGGACGCAGATGAAGCTGGCGGGCGCCTCGGTGAAGGTCTCGAAGAACCGTCTCGCCAAAATTGCTCTTGAAGGCACTGACGTCGTTGCCATCGGCCCCATGCTGAAGGGGCCGACCGTGATCGCGACTTCGAACGATCCGGTAGCGGCGCCAAAGGTCGCCATCGAATTCGCCAAGGCGAACGAGAAGTTCGTCATCGTCGGCGGCTCGATGGGGAAGACCGTCCTGAATGTCGACGGCGTGAAGGCTCTTGCCTCGCTGCCGTCGCTTGACGAACTGCGTGCCAAGATCGTCGGCCTCATCGTGGCCCCGGCGACCAAGCTGGCCCAGCTCGCCAATGCGCCCGCGGGCAAGCTCGCGCGCGTCATCCAGGCTCATGCCTCAAAGGGCGAAGCGGCCTGACGCCCTTCGCAAAACTCAAACCCGAACCAGACTTACACGTAAGGAAACTGAACAATGGCTGACCTGCAGAAGATCGTTGACGACCTTTCGAGCCTCACCGTGCTCGAAGCTGCCGAACTCGCGAAGCTCCTCGAAGAGAAGTGGGGCGTGTCCGCCGCTGCCGCCGTCGCGGTGGCCGGCCCGGCCGCTGCTGCCGCCGCTCCGGCCGAAGAGAAGACCGAGTTCTCGGTCGTTCTCGCCGCCGCCGGCGACAAGAAGATCGAAGTCATCAAGGAAGTCCGCGCCATCACCGGCCTGGGCCTGAAGGAAGCAAAGGACCTCGTCGAGGGTGCGCCGAAGCCTGTCAAGGAAGGCGTGAACAAGGACGAGGCCGACAAGATCAAGGCCCAGCTCGAGAAGGCTGGCGCGAAGGTCGAACTCAAGTAAGCGAAGCTTGCTTGCGCGAGATCCCGGGGCGAGCGTCAACAAGGCTTGGGATCCCGACTCGCAGTTTGGGCGGCCGGCATCCGGCCCCGAAGAGGCGGGTCGAATGCAAAAGGCGTGCGACGGAACGTCCCGACGCAGGCCGAACACGAAAAAGTGTGGGGATTTGAGGGTTTACCCCTCGAATCTCCACTATTGTCGCCCCATATCGGGTCGACAGCACGAAAGCGCGGTGGCGGGGATAGCGCAATTCCCTGTAAGCCGTTGGGAGAGCAGGCTATTTCGGGCTTTTTCAGTCCGTGAAGAGGATCGTTGTGACGGGCGGGCGCGCCACTGCGCCCCGCGCGTCGTTTTGCGTTTTGAAGGTCTGAAGAACAGATTCAGGACATGACGGTCTGAAACTGGACTTTCGATCCCCAAAACGGGTTCGAAAAATTCAACCCGGGGAGCGGCGGCAGCTGCGTCCTGGACGGCGCGCCCAGGCGGGCGACGAAATGAGAGGCCACGATGGCGCAGCAGACATTCACCGGTCGCAAACGCGTTCGCAAGTTCTTCGGACACATCAAGGAAGTCGCCGAGATGCCGAACCTCATCGAGGTTCAGAAGGCGTCGTATGACCAGTTTCTGATGGTCGACGAACCCCAGGGCGGGCGGTCCGATGAAGGCTTGCAGGCGGTGTTCCGTTCGGTGTTCCCGATCTCGGACTTCTCCGGCACCTCGATGCTGGAATTCGTCCGCTACGAGTTCGAGCCGCCGAAATACGACGTTGATGAGTGCCGTCAGCGCGGCATGACCTTCGCTGCGCCCCTCAAGGTGACGCTGCGCCTCATCGTGTTCGATATCGACGAGGAAACCGGCGCCAAGTCGGTGAAGGACATCAAGGAGCAGGACGTCTACATGGGCGACATCCCGCTCATGACGATGAACGGCACCTTCATCGTCAACGGCACCGAGCGCGTCATCGTCTCGCAGATGCACCGTTCGCCCGGCGTGTTCTTCGACCACGACAAGGGCAAGACCCACTCCTCGGGCAAGCTGCTGTTCGCCGCCCGCGTGATCCCGTATCGCGGCTCCTGGCTCGACATCGAGTTCGACGCCAAGGACATCGTCTATGCGCGTATTGATCGCCGCCGCAAGCTGCCGGTAACGTCGCTGATGTTCGCGCTTGGCCTGGACGGCGAGGCGATCCTCAGCACGTTCTACAAGAAGATCCTTTACAAGCGGACCAAGGAAGGCTGGCGCGTTCCGTTCGACGCCAACCGGTTCCGCGGCTATTCGACCATCAACGACCTGATCGACGCGGACACCGGCAAGGTCGTGCTCGAGGCCGGCAAGAAGCTCACCGTTCGCGGTGCGCGTCAGATGCAGGAAAAGGGACTGAAGGCGCTGCGCCTGTCGGATGAGGAGCTCGTCGGCAACTACCTCGCCGAGGACCTCGTCAACCCGAAGACCGGCGAGATCCACGCGGAAGCCGGTGAAGAGATCACCGACAAGTCCATGAAGGCGCTCAACGAGCACGGCTACAAGGAGCTGCCGCTGCTCGACATCGACCACGTCAATGTCGGCGCCTACATCCGCAACACGCTGTCGGCCGACAAGAACATGACGCGCGAGGACGCGCTGTTCGACATCTACCGCGTGATGCGTCCGGGCGAGCCGCCGACGCTGGATTCGGCGCAGGCGATGTTCCAGTCGCTGTTCTTCGACGCCGAGCGCTACGACCTCTCCGCGGTCGGCCGCGTCAAGATGAACATGCGTCTCGACCTCGATGCGCCCGACACCCAGCGTACGCTGCGCAAGGAAGACATCCTCTCCGTCATCAAGACGCTGGTGGACCTGCGCGACGGCAAGGGCGAGATCGACGACATCGACCATCTCGGCAACCGCCGCGTGCGCTCGGTCGGCGAGCTCATGGAGAACCAGTACCGCATCGGCCTCCTGCGCATGGAGCGCGCGATCAAGGAGCGCATGTCCTCGGTCGACATCGACACGGTCATGCCGCAGGACCTGATCAACGCCAAGCCGGCGGCTGCCGCCGTGCGTGAGTTCTTCGGCTCCTCGCAGCTGTCGCAGTTCATGGACCAGACCAACCCGCTGTCGGAGATCACCCACAAGCGCCGTCTCTCGGCGCTTGGACCGGGCGGTCTGACCCGCGAGCGTGCCGGCTTCGAGGTGCGCGACGTGCATCCGACGCATTACGGCCGCATCTGCCCGATCGAGACGCCGGAAGGTCCGAACATCGGCCTGATCAACTCGCTCGCCACGTTCGCGCGCGTGAACAAGTACGGCTTCGTCGAGACACCGTATCGCAAGGTCAAGGACGGCCGCGTCACCGACGAGGTCGTGTACCTGTCGGCGATGGAAGAGGGCCGCTACACGGTCGCGCAGGCCAACGTGCCGCTCGATCCGAAGGGCCGCTTCACCGAGGACCTCGTGGTCTGCCGTCACGCGGGCGAAGTCTTGCCGGTGACGCCGGACAAGGTCGACTACATGGACGTGTCGCCCAAGCAGCTGGTTTCGGTCGCAGCCGCGCTGATCCCGTTCCTCGAGAACGACGACGCCAACCGCGCGCTGATGGGCTCGAACATGCAGCGCCAGGCGGTGCCGCTGGTTCGCGCCGAGGCTCCGTTCGTCGGCACCGGCATGGAAGGCGTGGTCGCCCGTGACTCGGGTGCCGCGATCGCGGCGCGCCGTTCGGGCGTGATCGACCAGATCGACGCCACCCGCGTCGTCATCCGCGCCACCGAAGATCTCGATCCGACCAAGTCGGGCGTCGATATCTACCGGCTGATGAAGTACCAGCGCTCCAACCAGTCGACCTGCATCAACCAGCGTCCGCTGGTGAAGGTCGGCGACATCGTCAAGAAGGGCGACATCATCGCCGACGGTCCGTCGACCGATCTCGGCGAACTCGCGCTCGGCCGTAACGTGCTGGTCGCGTTCATGCCGTGGAACGGCTACAACTTCGAAGACTCGATCCTGCTCTCCGAGCGGATCGTGAAGGAAGACGTCTTCACCTCGATCCACATCGAGGAGTTCGAGGTGATGGCCCGTGACACCAAGCTCGGGCCTGAGGAAATCACCCGCGACATTCCGAACGTCTCGGAAGAAGCGCTGAAGAACCTCGACGAAGCCGGCATCGTGTACATCGGCGCGGAAGTGCGTGCCGGCGACATCTTGGTCGGCAAGATCACGCCGAAGGGCGAAAGCCCGATGACGCCGGAAGAGAAGCTTCTGCGCGCCATCTTCGGCGAGAAGGCCTCCGACGTCCGCGACACCTCGCTGCGCGTGCCTCCGGGCGTGCAGGGAACCATCGTCGAAGTGCGCGTGTTCAACCGTCACGGCGTCGACAAGGACGAGCGTGCGCTGGCGATCGAACGGGAAGAGATCGAGCGACTGGCCAAGGACCGCGACGACGAGCAGGCGATCCTCGACCGCAACGTCTACAACCGTCTCGCCGAGCTGCTCGAGGGACGGCAGGGCATCGCGGGTCCGAAGGGCTTCAAGAAGGACACCAAGATCACCCGTGCGGTGCTTGAGGAATATCCGAAGTCGCAGTGGTGGCTGTTCGCTTCGCCCAACGACAAGCTGATGGCCGAGATCGAGGCCATGCGGAAGCAGTACGACGAGTCGAAGAAGGGGCTCGAGCAGCGCTTCCTCGACAAGGTCGAGAAGCTTCAGCGCGGCGACGAGCTGCCGCCCGGCGTGATGAAGATGGTCAAGGTCTTCGTCGCGGTGAAGCGCAAGATCCAGCCCGGCGACAAGATGGCCGGCCGCCACGGCAACAAGGGCGTGGTGTCGAAGATCGTGCCGATCGAGGACATGCCGTTCCTGGAAGACGGTACGCATGCCGACATCGTGCTCAATCCGCTGGGCGTGCCTTCGCGCATGAACGTCGGACAGATCCTCGAGACGCATCTCGGCTGGGCCTGCGCCGGCCTCGGCAAGCGTATCGGCCAGACGGTCGATGCGTATCTGTCGAAGCAGGACATCAAGCCGCTGAAGGAGACCTTGAAGAAGGTCTATGGCGACGACGAGACGATCAAGTCGCTCAACGACGGCGAACTGATCGAACTCGGCCGCAACCTGAGCCACGGCGTGCCGATCGCGACGCCGGTGTTCGACGGCGCGAAGGAAGCCGACATCGAGGAGATGCTGAAGCTCGCCGGTCTCGACGCTTCGGGTCAGTCGACCGTCTATGACGGCCGCACCGGCGATGCGTTCGATCGCAAGGTGACGGTGGGCTACATCTACATGCTCAAGCTGCACCATCTGGTCGACGACAAGATCCACGCGCGTTCGATCGGTCCGTACTCGCTCGTCACCCAGCAGCCGCTGGGCGGCAAGGCGCAGTTCGGCGGCCAGCGCTTCGGCGAAATGGAGGTGTGGGCGCTCGAGGCTTACGGCGCGGCGTACACGCTGCAGGAGATGCTGACGGTGAAGTCGGACGACGTCGCCGGCCGTACCAAGGTGTACGAGGCGATCGTGCGCGGCGACGACACGTTCGAGGCCGGTATTCCGGAATCGTTCAACGTGCTGGTCAAGGAAATGCGCTCGCTCGGCCTCAACGTCGACCTGCACAATTCCAAGGTCGGGCCGGGGACGGCGGAAGCAGCCGAGTAACGCGATCCATCATGCCCGGCCGGCTCGGCCGGGCAGCGGTGCTCCACCCTGGGACTTGAGGGCGGGGCGCCCCGCAGTGTGATTTTCGAATTTGCTGCCGAAGGCGACCGGCACGCGAGGAGAAGACGATGAACCAAGAAATTATGAATCTCTTTAATCCGACGACACCGGCTCAGGTCTTCGACCAGATCCGGATCTCGATCGCGAGCCCCGAGAAGATTCTGTCCTGGTCGTACGGCGAGATCAAGAAGCCTGAGACCATCAACTACCGCACCTTCAAGCCCGAGCGCGACGGCCTGTTCTGCGCGCGCATCTTCGGGCCGATCAAGGATTACGAGTGCTTGTGCGGCAAGTACAAGCGCATGAAGTACAAGGGCATCATCTGCGAGAAGTGCTCGGTCGAGGTCACGCTGTCGCGCGTCCGGCGCGAGCGCATGGGCCATATCGAGCTCGCAGCCCCTGTCGCGCACATCTGGTTCCTGAAGTCGCTGCCCTCGCGCATCGGCCTCCTGCTCGACATGACGCTGAAGGATCTCGAGCGGATCCTGTACTTCGAATACTACGTCGTGCTGGAGCCGGGCCTTACCGCGCTGAAGGACCGTCAGCTGCTGTCGGAAGATGAGTATCTGAAGGCGCAGGACGAGTACGGCCAGGATTCCTTCACCGCCATGATCGGCGCGGAAGCGATCCGCGAGCTGCTCAAGGGCATGGACCTCGAGAAGCTCGAACTGTCCTTGCGCGCCGAGATGCAGGAGACCGACTCCGACATCAAGCACAAGAAGCTCGCCAAGCGCCTGAAGATCGTCGAGGCGTTCCGCCACTCCGGCAACAAGCCGGAATGGATGATCCTGACCGTGGTTCCGGTGATTCCGCCGGATCTGCGTCCGCTGGTGCCGCTCGACGGCGGCCGCTTTGCGACCTCGGACCTCAACGACCTCTACCGCCGCGTCATCAACCGCAACAACCGCTTGAAGCGGCTGATGGAGCTGCGTGCGCCCGACATCATCATCCGCAACGAGAAGCGCATGCTTCAGGAGGCGGTCGATGCGCTGTTCGACAACGGCCGCCGCGGCCGCGTCATCACGGGTGCCAACAAGCGTCCGCTGAAGTCGCTCGCCGACATGCTCAAGGGCAAGCAGGGCCGGTTCCGTCAGAACCTGCTCGGCAAGCGCGTCGACTATTCGGGCCGTTCGGTGATCGTGGTCGGTCCCGAGCTGCGCCTGCATCAGTGCGGCCTGCCGAAGAAGATGGCGCTCGAGCTGTTCAAGCCGTTCATCTATTCGCGGCTTGACGCCAAGGGTCTGTCCACGACCGTGAAGCAGGCCAAGAAGCTGGTCGAGAAGGAGCGGCCCGAGGTCTGGGACATCCTGGACGAGGTGATCCGCGAGCATCCGGTGCTGCTCAACCGCGCACCGACGCTGCATCGTCTCGGCATCCAGGCGTTCGAGCCCGTCCTGATCGAGGGCAAGGCGATCCAGCTCCACCCGCTGGTCTGCGCCGCGTTCAACGCCGACTTCGACGGCGACCAGATGGCCGTGCACGTTCCGCTGTCGCTCGAGGCGCAGCTGGAAGCGCGCGTCCTGATGATGTCGACCAACAACATCCTGCATCCGGCGAACGGCCAGCCGATCATCGTGCCGTCGCAGGACATCGTGCTCGGTCTGTACTACGTCTCGGTCATGCGGGAAGGTCTGCCCGGCGAGGGCAAGAGGTTCGGCGACATGGCCGAGCTCGAGCATGCCCTGCACGCCAAGGTCATCCACCTGCACACCAAGATCAAGTACCGGTGGCAGGGCATGGATGAGACCGGCAAGGTCTCGACGCGCTGGATCGAGACCACCGCGGGTCGCGTCATGCTCGGCAACCTCCTGCCGAAGAACCCGAGGATTTCGTACGAGATCATCAACAAGCTGATGACCAAGCGCGAGATCTCGGGCGTCATCGACCAGGTCTACCGCCACTGCGGCCAGAAGGAGACGGTGATCTTCTGCGACCGCATCATGGCGCTCGGCTTCTACAACGCGTTCAAGGCCGGCATTTCGTTCGGCAAGGACGACATGGTCGTGCCGCACTCCAAGTGGAAGATCGTCGACACCACCCGTACGCTGGCGAAGGATTTCGAGCAGCAGTACAACGACGGTCTGATCACCCATGGCGAGAAGTACAACAAGGTCGTCGACGCCTGGTCGAAGGCGACCGAGGAAATCGCCAAGGCGATGATGAAGGAGATCTCCTCCACCAAGAAGACGGCGAGTGGAGCCGATGCCGACATCAACTCGATCTACATGATGGCGCACTCCGGTGCGCGCGGTTCGCCGGCCCAGATGCGCCAGCTCGCCGGCATGCGCGGCCTGATGGCCAAGCCGTCGGGTGAGATCATCGAGACGCCGATCATCTCGAACTTCAAGGAAGGCCTCTCGGTGCTCGAGTATTTCAACTCGACCCACGGCGCCCGCAAGGGCCTCGCGGACACCGCGTTGAAGACCGCGAACTCCGGCTATTTGACCCGTCGTCTGGTCGACGTCGCGCAGGACTGCATCATCACGCAGGACGATTGCGGCACCAAGCTCGGCATCAAGATGCGCGCCATCGTCGATGCCGGCACCGTGGTCGCTTCGCTCGGCTCGCGCATCCTCGGACGCACGGCCTGCGAAGACGTGCGTGACAGCTCGGGCAAGGTCATCATCAAGCGCGGCACGCTGATGGAAGAGAGCCATCTGGATGCGATCCACCAGGGTGGCGTCCAGGAGGTGAAGATCCGCTCGGCGCTGACCTGCGAGCTCGTCAACGGCATCTGCGGCAAGTGCTACGGCCGCGACCTCGCCCGCGGCACGCCGGTCAACCACGGCGAAGCGGTCGGCGTGATCGCGGCGCAGTCGATCGGCGAGCCGGGTACCCAGCTCACCATGCGCACCTTCCACATCGGCGGTGCGGCGCAGCTCAACGAGCAATCGTTCGTCGAATCCAACTTCGACGGCAAGATCGTGATCAGGAACAAGGCCATCGCGCGCAACAGCGAAGGCCACCTGGTTGCGATGGTGCGCAACATGGTGGTGGCGATCGTCGATGCCGACGGCACCGAACGTGCGACGCACCGTATCCAGTACGGTTCGCGCCTGCATGTCGACGAAGGCGACACGGTCAAGCGCGGCCAACGCATCACCGAGTGGGATCCCTACACCCGTCCGCTTCTCACCGAGGTCGAAGGCACCATCGGCTTCGAGGATCTGGTCGAGGGGCAGTCGATCTCGGAAACGCTGGACGAAGCCACGGGTATCGCCAAGCGCGTGGTCATCGACTGGCGCTCGCAGCGCGGCGGCGCGGACCTGCGTCCGGCCATCGTGGTCAAGGGCAAGGACGGCAAGGTGCTCAAGCTCGCCCGTGGTGGCGATGCCCGCTACATGCTGTCGGTCGATGCCATTCTCTCGGTCGACGTCGGTGCCAAGGTCCAGGCGGGCGACATCCTCGCCCGCGTCTCGACCGAAAGCGCCAAGACGCGCGACATCACCGGCGGTCTGCCGCGGGTGGCGGAACTGTTCGAGGCACGGCGTCCGAAGGATGCGGCGATCATCGCCGAAATCGCGGGCACCATCCGGTTCGGGCGCGACTACAAGAACAAGCGCCGCATCTCGATCGAGCCGATGGACAAGACCGACGAGCCACGCGAGTACCTGATCCCGAAGGGCAAGCACATCCACCTTCAGGACGGTGACATCGTCGAAAAGGGCGACTTCATCGTGGAAGGCAACCCGGCACCGCACGACATTCTGGCGGTCAAGGGCATCGAGGAGCTCGCGGCCTATCTGGTCAACGAGATCCAGGAGGTCTACCGGCTCCAGGGCGTGCTCATCAACGACAAGCACATCGAGGTGATTGTCCGTCAGATGCTCCAGAAGGTGGAAGTCACCGACCAGGGCGACACGGACATGATCTCGGGCGAGCAGGTCGACAAGATCGAGTTCGACCAGCTCAACGAGAAGGCCAAGGAAGAGGGCAAGAAGATCGCCACGGGAACGCCGGTTCTGCTCGGTATCACCAAGGCGAGCCTCCAGACCCGCTCCTTCTTCTCGGCGGCCTCGTTCCAAGAGACCACCCGCGTCCTTACGGAAGCGGCGGTCAACGGCAAGGTCGATCCGCTCGAGGGCCTCAAGGAGAACGTCATCGTCGGCCGGCTGATCCCGGCAGGCACCGGCGCATCCATGGCCAAGATCCGCGAAGTCGCCGTGAAGCGCGACAAGATGATTCTCGACGAGCGCGAGAAGCAGGCGGCCGTCGTGCCGCCGGCGCCGGAAGTTGAGCCGATGGCGTTGCCGCCCGCGGAATAATGGTTCATCCGTAGGAATACCGAGGACAATGAAAAGGCCGGCGAAAGCCGGCCTTTTTGCTGCTTTGTTTGCTTGTTGCGATGCAGGATCAACCTTTGTTCATCTTTCCTTCAGGCTGGAAAGGGCTTCTGCTAAGGGAGCTTAGACCGGTGGTCCCGTGGCAGGGGCAGGGCCGGAGACCACGGAACTTACATGCTTGATCTTGCAATCGTAGGCGGCGGCCCCGGCGGGCTGATGAGCGCCTGGTATCTGAAGCGCAAGCTCGGCGACCTCTGCCGCGTCACCATTTATGAGGCGTCCGACCGGCTCGGCGGCAAGATCGTGACGCGCAAATTCGATTCCGCGCCCGCGATGTATGAGGCCGGCGTTGCCGAGATCTACGACTACTCGATGACCGGACCCGACCCGCTGCGCGAGCTGATCCAGCATTTCGGTTTGCAGACGATTCCGATGGACGCAGAACAGGTGCAGTTCGGCGGCGAGCTGCTCGATGACGTGGCCGGCATGCGCCGCAAATACGGTGCCAAGACCGCGGCTGCGATCGAGGCGTTCCGCAAGCGCTGCGCCGAGCAGATGTCGCCGATCGAATATTACGAAGGCGTCGGCGCGCACGACAACGAGAACCCCTGGGCCTACAAGACCGCCGAGCAGGTGCTCGACGAGGAGGTCGAGGACGAGACCGCAAAACGCTTCTTCAAGGTGATGGCACGCTCCGATATCGCCACCGAGAGCCACAACACCAACGGACTCAACGCCCTCAAGAATTACCTGATGGATGTCGACGGCTATATCAGCCTCTATTCCATCCAGAACGGCAATGAGCAGATCATCGAGTGCCTCCAGTCCGAGGTCAACGCCGACATCCAGCTCGATCACCGCGTGCTCACCGTGGGCAAGGCGCCGAGCGGCCGCTATCAGCTCAGAATGATGAACGGCAAGGGGCCGGAGACGCGCGACTTCGACCTCGTGCTGGTCTGCCTGCCGCATTCATGGCTTGCGACCGTCGGCTGGGAGGGCGAGCAGCTCCGCAAGTCGATGGTCAAGCACGTGTCCTATTTCGATCGTCCGGCGCACTATCTACGCGTCTCGATCCTGTTCGACACGCCATTCTGGGGTGACAGGATTTCCGGCGCCTGGTTCATGTCGGAAGCCTTCGGCGGCTGCTGCGTCTATAACGAGGGCGCGCGCCACGATGTCGGCAAGCACGGCGTCCTGAACTGGCTCATTCCCGGCTCCGATGCGCTGGCCTTCGCCAACCTGTCGGACCAGGAGCTGATCGACGCCGCGCTGAAATCGCTGCCGGTTTCGCTCGGTGATGCGCGCGCGCATTTCATGGAAGGCAAGATCCACCGCTGGCTGTCGTCGGTGAACGCGATTCCGGGCGGTCTGCCCGTGCGCGACGTGATGACCAATCATCGGCCCGACCCGAAGGAGCACCCCGGCATCGTGCTGGTCGGCGACTATCTGTTCGACTCCACGCTGAACGGCCTGCTCGACTCCTCGGATGCGGCGACCGACATCATCCTGAGCGAGATGATGCGGCTGCGCCGCGAGCGTTCGCAGGGCGACAAGCCGCTCTCCGACAAGATCGACCGCGACTATTTCGAAAGCTATCGCGGCCTCGGCCCCTATAGCGAGGCATGGCGCGAATTCACCGATCCCGACTACCTGACGAAGCTCATTGGCATCGTCTGGGGCAAGGCCACGGGCGCCAAGCTGCTGGTCGCGGGCTCGGCCAGCGGCGAGCTGGTTGGCGCGCTGCGGGAGCGCGGCATCGACGCCTGGGGCGTCGAGAACAACCGGGCCATCCACGCCAAGACGCCGAAGGCGCTGAAGAAGTACAACAAGCTCGGTTCGATCCTCGACATGCCGTTCAAGGACGGCGCGTTCGATTTCGTGTTCGAGACCAGCCTCTGCCATGTTTCCCCGAAACAGGTGGTTCGCGCAATCCGGGAGTTGAACCGCGTGGTCAAGACCGGACTCGTGTTCGGCTCGATCACCTCCGACATGGCGCCTGCGCTGATCGACCGCTACGACCTGTTGCGCGGGGTCAAGAAGCTCGGCACCTGGTGGGAATGGTCGGAACTTTTCTTCGGCAACGGCTTCGATCTGTCGATGCACCGCAAGGACTGCACCGATGCGCTCTGGGAGGCGACGCTCGCCGCCAACAAGGGCCCGGGCCAGTGGTATGCCGACGCAGACAGCCTGCGTTATTCCTTCTTCGACAAGGTCGATGACGAGGACGACGACTAGCCGCAGGATCGGATGGATTCGCCAATTGCTTTGCCGAATTGATCCTGATCGCATAGAATCGGTGCGATAGCGGCTCTGCGCTATTTCCCTGCTTTCTCTGCGGTCATGCCGGCCGTCAGCATCGGTTGGTTTCATGGCGTCCAAGCCTCTTTCGCCCGACAAACAGAAGCTCGCTGCGGAAGAGGCGGCTGAGCTCAAGGACAAGCTCGTGGCCGATGACAAGCCCGAGCTGGAAGACGACGAGGACGACGAAGGCGAGGACGACGAACTGGAGCTCGACGACGACGATGAGGACGAAGACCTCGTCGTCTTTACCGCGCGCGAAGCCGCCGGCGCGCTTGCGACCATCCTGGGTTTCGTCAAACCTTATCTGACGAACTACAAGCGAATGCTGGCATTCGTGGGGTTCGGCGTCGTCATCGAGACGCTGTTCAACGTCATCATGCCGCTCAGCCTGAAATACCTGATCGACGACGCACTGGGTGAGGAAGACTTCCAGGCCCTGTACAAGATCCTCGGCGTGCTCGCGGCCGCAGGCATCTTCACATCGATCGTGGCGGTCTGGTACGAGCGCTGGGACGCGCGGTTAGCTGCCTGCATCATTTCCGACGTGCGCAAGCGCCTGTTCGAGCACGTTCAGGACCTGCCGGCGGCCTATTTCGGCCGCACCAAGCGCGGCGAGATCCTGTCGCGTTTCTCGGTCGACCTCTCGGCCTTCGAAGGCTCGGTCAAGACGTTTGCCAACAGTGCGGCGCTGCCGTTCCTGGAGTTGATCGCCGGCATCATCCTGATGTTCTTTTTGAACTGGCAGCTTGCGGTGGTCGCACTGCTGGTGTTTCCGATCACCCTAATCGGCCCGCGGATGCTCACGCCGAAAGCGGTGCAGGCGAACTACGAGCAGAAGCTCAACGAGTCCGCGCTGCTCGGCATGGTGCAGGAGAACGTGGCGGCGCAGGCCGTGATCAAGGCGTTCAGCCTGCAACGCAGGATGTTCGGCTTCTTCAACTTCCGCAACGACGAGACGCGCAGGAAGATCGCCTCGGCCGCGTTCCTCTCGACCATGGTGGAGCGGACGGTCACCATCTCGGTGCTGCTTCTGCACCTCGTCGTGCTGGCGATCGGCGCCTATCTCGCAACCAAGGGCCAGATCACCATTGGCACCTTCGTCACCTTCGAGAGCGCGTTCTGGGAAGTCTCCTACAACATCGCCCATGTGATGCATTTCGTGCCGGTATCGATCTCCTCGGCCGCCGCGATCCGCCACATCCAGGAGCTGCTCGACGAGCCGACTCGCGGCGCCGATCGTGCCGGCGCGCCAGATCTGCCGCGCGTCACCCACGACATCACCTTCGACCGCGTGACGTTCCAGTACGAAGGCAGCCAGACGCCGGTGCTGGATAATCTCAGCCTCAAGCTCGATGTCGGCAAGCGGATCGCCATCGTCGGTCCGAGCGGCTCCGGCAAGAGCACGCTGCTCAATCTGATCCTGCGGCTCTACGTGCCGGACGAGGGGCGCGTCACCATCGACGGCGTCGATGTCCGCAAGGTGACGCTGGACTCGCTGCGCCGGAGCATGGCGGTCGTGTTCCAGGAGAACATGCTGTTCAACATGTCGATCCGCGAGAACATCCGTCTCGGCAAGGAGGGTGCCACCGACGAAGAGGTGGAGGAGGCTGCCAGGAAGGCCGAGATCCACCGTTACATCATGAGTCTGCCGCAGCGATACGACACGCCGGTCGGCGAGCGCGGCGATACCCTGTCCGGCGGCCAGCGCCAGCGCATCGCAATCGCGCGCGCGATCATCCGCAATCCCTCCGTACTGCTGCTGGACGAGGCGACCTCGGCGCTGGACCAGACCACGGAGGCCGCGATCAACCGGACTTTGTTGAAGGTCGCCAAGGGCCGCACCATGATCTGGTCGACCCACCGCCTGACCTCGGTGGTCGAGATGGACGAGATCATCGTGATCTCAGGGGGCAGGGCGATCGAGCGCGGTTCGCATGCCGAGCTGCTGGCCAAGGCCGGCACCTATCGCAAGCTGTGGGACGACCAGACCCACCAGCCGCATGGTGCCGCAGCTCATGCCGACGATGACGCCGAAGATGACGATGACGACAATATCGAGAATGATGAGGACGACGACGAGGAGGAATGACCGAGGAAGTTCGGTTCGATATGCAACGTTCCTCCAAGCGGCCGCAGCGGCCCCTGAGCCGATCAGGCAATCAAGCGCGCCCAGCTGAGCGGAGGTCGAACGCCTTCGCCCCCGCCGTTGGCGAGCCGGACCTTCTACCGTCACGAACTCCGTCTCGGGGATTTCGTCACGGACGGCGTTGACGAGCGAATCATAGAGCATGTTGAACTGCCGGCTTGGCGCCTTGTCGAGCAGGCGGCCGAATCGCGCAATCCAGTTCTCGCCGGCAATGTCGCGCGGCGTAGCACCGATTCTCCGATCCCGGTGTTCAGGAATCGCTCGATCTGGACCTGGCCGCTGAGTTTTTCGACGCGAAAATCGGCCGGATAGGTCTCGTGCGGGTCAATTAACACGGTCGAAATGCCGGCATGACCGAGCATCGCGGCGGCAGTCAAGCCGGAGAAGCCCCCGCCGATGATGGCAACGTCAGTGTACCGCATGGCGCTAAACTCTGCCCAAGAAGGCAGTTTGACGCATCAACATGAAAAAAAGCCTTAGCGTTGGTTATAAAAGTATATTTCTCCCGGGTATAAATCGCTCGCGCGGTGGCGAAGCAGGCGCTTCGTTCCCACACCCGGAAGACACGGAGAGGCGACCAAACGGTGGTTTTCTCCGAGCGCGAGAAGCGCTTCGTGCCCGTCGTTTCGCCTTGACTTGATCGACACCCACTTATAGAAAGCGCCTCACTTAACGACAGGCGGTGAGCATCGCCAGCGTCGGAACGGGCCACCCGTTTGATCCTCTAGGGGGCGCAGGACGGGCACCAACCTCGACGAATGCCGCTCAAACGCTGTCGCTCATAGCTAGGCAATGCCAGGCGATTTTAGTTCTCTTGAGCACTTTCTCTTGAGATCGAACTCGGATGCATGACCTCGGTGCGCGGACTGCGGCGTTTTCGCCGATCGGTCCAAAGACTGCGGTCCTCTGTGGCGTCGAAACGCTTTCCGCTCATTGATGGAGCGGTTGGCGCAATTTCGCTTTGTGCGGATTGTTCCGTGCAGGGCGGCCCCTCGGGCGGGTAGTCCGGAACGAATTTGCGGACCCGGCGACGGGCCGCGGCAGAAAAAGGGTGAAGGCCAGGATGCCGACGATCAACCAGCTGATCGCACAACCGCGGGAAGTGCAGAAGTCGCGCAAGAAGGTGCCGGCGCTGCAGCAGTCGCCGCAGAAGCGCGGCGTTTGCACGCGCGTCTACACCACGACGCCGAAGAAGCCGAACTCGGCGCTTCGTAAGGTCGCCAAGGTGCGCCTGACCAACGGCTTCGAGGTGATCGGCTACATCCCCGGCGAGGGCCATAACCTCCAGGAGCACTCGGTGGTCATGATCCGCGGCGGTCGCGTCAAGGATTTGCCGGGCGTGCGCTACCACATCCTCCGCGGCGTTCTGGATACCCAGGGCGTCAAGAACCGTAAGCAGCGCCGTTCGAAGTACGGCGCCAAGCGTCCGAAGTAAGCGGGAACCACCTCCATGTCTCGTCGCCACTCAGCGGAAAAGCGCGAAGTCCTTCCCGATCCGAAGTTCGGGAACATCATCATCACGAAGTTCATGAACTCGGTGATGTATGCCGGCAAGAAGTCGGTTGCCGAAGGCATCGTGTACGGTGCGCTCGGCCTCATCGAATCCAAGACTAAGCAGAACCCGCTCGGCGTGTTCGAGCAGGCACTCGAGAACGTCATGCCGACGATCGAAGTGCGCTCCCGCCGCGTCGGTGGCGCGACCTACCAGGTTCCGGTCGAGGTTCGCTCGGTGCGCCGGCAGGCGCTGGGCATTCGCTGGCTGATCTCGGCTGCGCGCGAGCGCAACGAGAAGACGATGACCGAGCGGCTCTCTGCGGAGCTCCTGGACGCGTCGAACAACCGGGGTAACGCCGTCAAGAAGCGTGAAGACGTGCACCGCATGGCGGAAGCCAACCGGGCCTTCTCGCATTATCGCTGGTAACAGCGAAGCCAACGGACTCGCAAGGAACGCCCATGCCCCGCCAACATGCCATCGAGGACTACCGCAACTTCGGTATCATGGCGCATATCGACGCCGGCAAGACCACGACGACCGAGCGCATCCTCTATTACACCGGCAAGAGCCACAAGATCGGCGAAGTGCACGAAGGTGCCGCGACGATGGACTGGATGGAGCAGGAGCAGGAGCGTGGCATCACGATCACCTCTGCTGCCACCACCGCGTTCTGGGCCGGCAAGCGCCTGAACATCATCGACACTCCCGGCCACGTCGACTTCACCATCGAAGTCGAGCGTTCGCTGCGCGTGCTCGACGGCGCCGTCTGCGTGCTCGATAGCAACCAGGGCGTCGAGCCGCAGACCGAGACGGTCTGGCGCCAGGGCGACAAGTACAAAGTTCCGCGCATCGTCTTCGCCAACAAGATGGACAAGACCGGCGCCGATTTCTTCAAGTGCCTGGCCGACATCGTCGATCGCCTCGGCGCCAAGCCGATCGCGATCCAGCTTCCGATCGGCGCCGAGAACAACTTCAAAGGTCTCGTCGACCTCGTGAAGATGAAGGGCATCGTCTGGAACGATGAATCGCTCGGTGCGAAGTTCGACTATGTCGACATCCCGGAAGATCTCGTCGATCAGGCCAAGGAATACCGCGAGAAGATGGTGGAAGCCGCCGTCGAGCTCGACGACGATGCGCTCGCCGCTTTCCTCGACGGCAACGAGCCGGACGAAGCGACGCTGAAGCGGCTGATCCGCAAGGCGGTGCTGACCGGCGCGTTCTATCCCGTGCTGTGCGGCTCGGCCTTCAAGAACAAGGGCGTGCAGCCGCTGCTCGACGCCGTCGTCGACTATCTGCCGTCGCCGATCGACGTGCCTGCGATCAAGGGCACCGATGACCGCGGCAACGAGGTCGTGCGCAAGGCCGACGACAAGGAGCCGCTCGCGCTGCTCGCGTTCAAGATCATGGACGATCCGTTCGTCGGCACCATCACCTTCTGCCGCATCTATTCGGGCGTCCTGCAGAGCGGCACCGGTGTCGTGAACTCGACGCGCGAGAAGAAGGAGCGCATCGGGCGCATGCTGCTGATGCATGCGAACAACCGCGAAGACATCAAGGAAGCCTATGCCGGCGACATCGTTGCGCTGGCCGGTCTGAAGGAAGCGCGCACCGGTGACACGCTGTGCGATCCTGACAAGCAGGTGATCCTCGAAAAGATGGAATTCCCCGAGCCGGTCATCGAGATCGCGATCGAGCCGAAGTCGAAGGCCGACCAGGAGAAGCTGGGCGTGGCGCTGGCGAAGCTCGCCGCGGAGGATCCGTCCTTCCGCGTGTCGACCGACCAGGAGTCCGGCCAGACCATCCTCAAGGGCATGGGCGAACTCCATCTCGACATCAAGGTCGACATCCTCCGGCGCACCTACAAGGTCGACGCCAACATCGGCGCGCCGCAGGTGGCGTTCCGCGAGCGCGTGACCAAGAAGTCCGAAGTCAAGTACACCCACAAGAAGCAGACCGGCGGTACCGGTCAGTTCGCCGAAGTGTCGATCATCGTGGAGCCGAACGAGCCCGGCAAGGGTTATGAGTTCGAGTCCAAGATCGTCGGCGGTGCGGTGCCGAAGGAATACATCCCCGGCGTCGAAAAGGGCATCAACAGCGTCTTGAGCTCTGGCGTCGTTGCCGGCTTCCCCGTGGTCGACGTCAAGGTGCAGCTCGTCGACGGCAAATATCACGACGTCGACTCGTCGGCGCTCGCCTTCGAAATCGCTTCGCGTGCTGCATTCCGCGAAGCCTTGCAGAAGGGCAAGTCCGTCCTGCTCGAGCCGATCATGAAGGTCGAAGTGGTGACCCCGGAAGATTACACCGGCTCGGTCATCGGCGACCTGAATTCCCGGCGCGGTCAGATCCAGGGTCAAGACATGCGCGGCAACGCCAACGTCATCAACGCGATGGTGCCGCTCATGAACATGTTCGGTTACGTGAATAACCTGCGCTCGATGAGCCAGGGTCGCGCAACCTTCACCATGCAATTCGACCACTACGCAGAAGCGCCGGCGAACGTGTCGGCAGAAGTCCAGAAGAAGTTTGCCTGATTGTCGTCGGTCTCGAACTGACGATTGAACGGAGAGTCAAATGGCCAAAGCAAAGTTTGAACGT
Source organism: Bradyrhizobium sp. CSA207 (assembly GCF_029051685.1). GTDB lineage: Bacteria > Pseudomonadota > Alphaproteobacteria > Rhizobiales > Xanthobacteraceae > Bradyrhizobium. The sequence goes on from NZ_JAACFT010000005.1 coordinate 176,448, forward strand.
AACAAACCGCACTGCAACATCGGCACCATCGGTCACGTCGACCATGGCAAGACGTCGCTGACCGCGGCGATCACCAAGATCCTCGCCGAGACCGGCGGTGCGACGTTCACGGCGTACGACCAGATCGACAAGGCGCCGGAAGAGAAGGCACGCGGTATCACCATCTCGACGGCGCACGTCGAGTACGAGACCAAGAACCGCCATTACGCCCACGTCGACTGCCCCGGCCACGCCGACTACGTCAAGAACATGATCACCGGCGCCGCCCAGATGGATGGTGCGATCCTGGTCGTGTCGGCCGCTGACGGCCCGATGCCGCAGACCCGCGAGCACATCCTGCTCGCCCGCCAGGTCGGCGTTCCCGCGCTCGTCGTGTTCCTCAACAAGTGCGACATGGTCGACGATCCGGAACTGCTCGAGCTCGTCGAGCTCGAAGTCCGCGAGCTGCTCTCGAAGTACGAATTCCCGGGCGACAAGATCCCGATCATCAAGGGCTCGGCGCTCGCCGCTCTCGAAGATTCCGACAAGAAGCTCGGCCACGACGCCATCCTCGAACTGATGAAGAACGTCGACGAGTACATCCCGCAGCCGGAGCGTCCGATCGACCAGCCGTTCCTGATGCCGGTCGAAGACGTGTTCTCGATCTCGGGCCGCGGCACCGTCGTGACCGGCCGTGTCGAGCGCGGCATCGTCAAGGTCGGCGAGGAAATCGAGATCGTCGGTCTGCGTGCGACCCAGAAGACCACGGTCACCGGCGTCGAAATGTTCCGCAAGCTGCTCGACCAGGGCCAGGCGGGCGACAACATCGGCGCACTGCTCCGCGGCACCAAGCGCGAGGACGTCGAGCGCGGCCAGGTGCTGGCGAAGCCGGGTTCGGTCAAGCCGCACACCAAGTTCAAGGCCGAGGCCTACATCCTCACCAAGGAAGAGGGCGGTCGCCACACCCCGTTCTTCACCAACTACCGTCCGCAGTTCTACTTCCGCACCACCGACGTGACCGGTGTCGTGCATCTGCCGGAAGGCACCGAGATGGTGATGCCCGGCGACAACATCGCGATGGAAGTGCACCTGATCGTGCCGATCGCGATGGAAGAGAAGCTCCGCTTCGCGATCCGCGAAGGCGGCCGTACCGTCGGCGCCGGCGTCGTCGCCTCGATCATCGAGTAATCAAGCGAATAGGGAATGGCGAGTGGCGAGTGGATGAAATCCATTCGCTATTCGCTACTCGCCACTCACTAAGAAAGACACGGCAATGAACGGCCAAAATATTCGTATCCGTCTCAAGGCGTTCGACCATCGTATTCTCGATACGTCGACCCGAGAGATCGTGAACACGGCGAAACGTACCGGCGCGCAGGTTCGCGGACCCATTCCGCTGCCCACCCGCATCGAGAAGTTCACCGTCAACCGTTCGCCACACGTCGACAAGAAGAGCCGCGAACAGTTCGAGATGCGCACTCACAAGCGCCTGCTCGACATCGTCGATCCGACCCCGCAGACCGTCGATGCTTTGATGAAGCTCGATCTGGCCGCCGGTGTCGACGTCGAGATCAAGCTCTAAGATTTTTGGATCACGTTCGCGACTTGCGGACAGAAAGAACAGGAAGCACGCCGATGCGCTCCGGAGTGATCGCACAAAAGGTCGGGATGACGCGGGTCTTTACAGAGGCCGGCGAACATATCCCCGTGACCGTGCTGAAGCTCGGCAATTGCCAGGTCGTAGGCCACCGCACCGAAGAGAAGAACGGTTACGTCGCGCTCCAGCTTGGTTCTGGCAGCCGCAAGACCGTCTACTTGCCCAAGGCAGAGCGCGGCCAGTTCGCGGTCGCCAAGGTCGAGCCGAAGCGGCAGGTCGAGGAATTCCGCGTCTCCGCGGATGCCATGATCCCCGTCGGCGCCGAGATCCTCGCGGATCACTTCGTCGTCGGCCAGTTCGTCGACGTCACCGGCACCTCGGTCGGTAAGGGCTTTGCGGGCGGCATGAAGCGCTGGAACTTCGGCGGTCTGCGCGCCACCCACGGCGTGTCGGTTTCGCACCGTTCGATCGGTTCGACCGGTGGCCGTCAGGATCCCGGCAAGACCTGGAAGAACAAGAAGATGCCCGGCCACATGGGTGTCGATCGCATCACCACGCTCAACCTTCGCGTCGTCCAGACCGATGTCGAGCGCGGCCTGATCCTCGTCGAAGGCGCCGTTCCCGGCTCCAAGGGCGGCTGGATCCGCGTGCGCGACGCCGTCAAGAAGCCGCTGCCGAAGGAAGCTCCGAAGCCCGGCAAGTTCAAGGTTGCGGGTGGCGAAGCCGAGGCTGCGGCCCAGCAGGAGGGTGCGTGAGATGGAATTGAAGGTCACGACCCTCGAGGGCAAGGAAGCCGGCTCGGTCCAGCTTTCGGACGCCATTTTCGGCCTTGAGCCGCGCCAGGACATCATTGCGCGTTGCGTGCAGTGGCAGCTTAACAAGCGCCAGGCCGGTACCCACAAGGCCAAGGGCCGCGCCGAGATCTGGCGCACCGGCAAGAAGATGTACAAGCAGAAGGGCACCGGCGGTGCTCGTCACGGCTCGGCCCGCGTGCCGCAGTTCCGCGGCGGCGGCCGTGCCTTCGGTCCGGTGGTGCGTTCGCACGCGACCGACCTGCCGAAGAAGGTCCGCGCGCTTGCACTCAAGCACGCGCTGTCGGCCAAGGCCAAGGACGGCGATCTCCTGGTGATCGACAAGGCTGCGCTGGAAGCCGCCAAGACCAAGGCGCTGCTCGGTCATTTCTCGGGACTCGGGCTCACCAACGCGCTGATCATCGACGGCGCCGAGCTCAACAACGGCTTTGCCGCTGCGGCCCGCAACATCCCGAACATGGACGTGCTGCCTATCCAGGGCATCAACGTCTATGACATCCTGCGCCGTCAGAAGCTCGTTCTGACCAAGGCCGCCATCGATGCGCTGGAGGCGCGCTTCAAATGACGAAGAACATCGAGCCTCGCCACTACGACGTGATCGTAGCTCCCGTCGTCACCGAAAAGGCGACGCTGGCGTCCGAGCACAACAAGGTCATGTTCAAGGTGGCCTCGAAGGCGACCAAGCCGCAGATCAAGGAAGCGATCGAGAAGCTGTTTGACGTCAAGGTCAAGAGCGTCAACACGCTGGTCCGCAAGGGCAAGACCAAGATCTTCCGCGGCAATCTCGGCTCGCAGTCGAACACCAAGCGCGCGATCGTGACCCTCGAAGAGGGTCATCGGATCGACGTGACCACCGGTCTGTAAGGTCCTACGACGATGGCACTGAAGACATTCAATCCCACGACGCCGGGCCAGCGCCAGCTGGTCATGGTCGATCGTTCGGCGCTCTACAAGGGCAAGCCGGTCAAGGCGCTCACCGAAGGCAAGCACTCCTCGGGCGGTCGCAACAACACCGGCCGCATCACCGTGCGGTTCCGCGGCGGCGGTCACAAGCGGACGCTGCGCACCGTCGACTTCAAGCGTGAGAAGATCGACGTTCCCGCGACCGTCGAGCGGCTGGAATACGATCCGAACCGCACCGGCTTCATCGCGCTGATCAAGTACGAGGACGGTGAGCAGGCCTACATCCTGGCGCCGCAGCGCCTGGCCGTGGGTGACACCATCATCGCCGGCAACTACGTCGACGTGAAGCCGGGCAATGTCATGCCGCTCGGCAACATGCCGGTCGGCACGATCATCCACAACATCGAGACCAAGATCGGCAAGGGCGGCCAGCTCGCCCGTTCGGCGGGAACCTACGCCCAGCTCGTCGGTCGCGACCATGATTACGTGATCATCCGCCTGAACTCGGGTGAGCAGCGCCTGGTGCACGGCCGTTGCCGCGGTACGATCGGCGCGGTGTCGAACCCGGATCACATGAACACCTCGATCGGCAAGGCCGGCCGCACGCGTTGGCTGGGCCGTCGCCCGCACAACCGCGGCGTCTCGATGAACCCGATCGACCATCCGCACGGCGGTGGTGAAGGTCGTACCTCGGGCGGTCGCCACCCGGTCACCCCGTGGGGCAAGCCGACCAAGGGCAAGAAGACCCGCACCAACAAGTCGACCAACAAATTCATTCTCCTAAGCCGCCACAAGCGGAAGAAGTAAGGAACGCCGGACATGGTTCGTTCAGTCTGGAAAGGCCCGTTCGTCGAAGGCTCTCTGCTCAAGAAAGCAGATGCCGCGCGCGCGTCCGGCCGTCACGACGTCATCAAGATCTGGAGCCGTCGCTCGACCATCCTGCCGCAGTTCGTCGGCCTGACCTTCGGCGTCTACAACGGTCAGAAGCACGTGCCGGTGGCGGTCAACGAGGAAATGGTCGGTCACAAGTTCGGCGAGTTCTCGCCGACCCGGACCTTCCATGGCCACTCCGGCGACAAGAAAGCCAAGAAGGCTTGAGGATTATACGATGAGCAAACCTAAGCGCGAACGGAGCCTCGCCGACAACGAGGCCAAGGCGGTCGCCCGGATGTTGCGGGTGAGCCCGCAGAAGCTCAATCTGGTCGCCCAGCTCATTCGCGGCCGGAAGGCATCTGCCGCGCTCGCCGACCTGCAGTTCTCGCGCAAGCGGATCGCGGTCGACGTCAAGAAGTGCCTGGAATCGGCGATCGCCAACGCCGAGAACAACCACGACCTGGACGTCGACGATCTCGTCGTGACCCAGGCGTTCGTCGGCAACGGCCTCGTGATGAAGCGATTTGCGCCGCGCGGCCGTGGCCGTTCTGGCCGTGTCTACAAACCATTTTCGCAGCTGACGATCATTGTTCGTCAGGTCGAAGCCGAAGCAGCGGCTTAAGGAACGCAGGAGCAAACGATGGGTCAAAAGATCAATCCGATCGGTCTGCGTCTGGGCATCAACCGGACCTGGGATTCCCGCTGGTTCGCCGGCAAGCAGGAATACGGCAAGCTTCTGCACGAGGACGTCAAGATCCGCGAGATCCTGCACAAGGAGCTCAAGCAGGCCGCCGTCGCCCGCATCGTGATCGAGCGTCCGCACAAGAAGTGCCGCGTCACCATTCACTCGGCCCGTCCGGGCGTTGTGATCGGCAAGAAGGGCGCGGACATCGACAAGCTGCGCAAGAAGGTGTCCGACATCACCTCGTCCGACGTCGTCATCAACATCGTCGAGATCCGCAAGCCGGAGCTCGATGCGACGCTGGTGGCCGAGTCGATCGCGCAGCAGCTCGAGCGCCGCGTGGCGTTCCGCCGCGCCATGAAGCGCGCCGTGCAGTCGGCGATGCGTCTGGGCGCCGAAGGCATCCGCATCAACTGCTCGGGTCGCCTGGGCGGTGCGGAAATCGCGCGCATGGAGTGGTACCGCGAAGGTCGCGTGCCGCTGCACACGCTGCGCGCGGACATCGATTACGGCGTTGCGACCGCGTTCACGACTTTCGGCACCTGCGGCGTCAAGGTCTGGATCTTCAAGGGCGAGATCCTCGAGCACGATCCGATGGCCCAGGACAAGAGAATGGCCGAAGGTGACATCGGTGGCGGTGGTGGCGGCGGCCGGCAGCGCCGTGACAACGCTGCGGCCTGACGCCAGCACAGAGAATTTGAGGGCTTGAAGCCATGATGCAACCTAAGAAAACGAAGTTCCGGAAGGCGCATAAGGGCCGTATCCACGGCGTGGCGACTTCGGGCGCGACGTTGGCGTTCGGCCAGTTCGGCCTGAAGGCGACCGAGCCTGAGCGCGTCACCGCGCGCCAGATCGAGGCCGCCCGCCGCGCGCTGACCCGCCATATGAAGCGTGCCGGCCGCGTCTGGATCCGCGTGTTCCCCGACGTTCCCGTGTCGAAGAAGCCTGCCGAAGTCCGCATGGGCTCCGGCAAGGGCTCGCCGGAGCTGTGGGTCGCGCGCGTCAAGCCGGGCCGGGTGCTGTTCGAGATCGACGGCGTCAACACCCAGACGGCGCGTGAAGCGCTGACCCTGGCGGCCGCCAAGCTGCCGATCAAGACGCGCTTCGTCGAGCGCATTGCGGAGTAATGGCCATGGCCCAGATGAAGATCGAAGACATCCGCGCGTTGAGCCCCGACCAGCAGGATGACGCCATCCTGAACCTGAAGAAGGAGCGCTTCAACCTGCGCTTCCAGCGTGCCACCGGGCAGCTCGAGAACACCTCGCGCCTGCGCGAAGCACGCCGCGACATCGCCCGGATCAAGACCATCGCCGCGCAGCAGCGCGCGAAGAAGAAGTAAGAGGCTTACGAAGATGCCGAAACGTACTTTGCAGGGCGTGGTCGTCAGCGACAAGACAGCCAAGACGGTCGTTGTGCGCGTCGATCGCCGCTTCACGCACCCGATCTACAAGAAGACGATCCGCCGTTCGAAGAACTACCACGCGCACGACGAGAGCAACGAGTTCAAGCCGGGCGATATGGTGTGGATCGAGGAATCGAAGCCGATTTCGAAGTTGAAGCGCTGGGTCGTGATCCGGGGCGAACACAAGAAAAGCGCCTGATCTGTTGGCCCTGGCCGACTGACTTCGGGAAAATGTTGAGCGCCGGCTAGGCTGGCGCAAATAGAAGAGGACGAGGTGCATCAATGATTCAGATGCAGACCAACCTCGACGTGGCCGATAATTCTGGCGCACGCCGTGTCATGTGTATCAAGGTGCTCGGGGGCTCCAAGCGCCGCTACGCCACGATCGGCGACATTATCGTCGTCTCGATCAAGGAAGCGATTCCGCGTGGCAAGGTGAAGAAGGGCGACGTGATGAAGGCTGTCGTGGTGCGTGTCCGCAAGGACATCCGCCGCGCCGACGGTTCGGTCATCCGTTTCGACCGCAACGCCGCCGTCCTGATCAACAACCAGGCCGAGCCGGTCGGCACCCGTATCTTCGGGCCCGTGCCGCGCGAGCTGCGCGCCAAGAACCACATGAAGATCATCTCTCTCGCGCCGGAGGTGCTGTGATGGCTGCGAAGATCCGCAAGGGCGACAAGGTCATCGTGCTGACCGGCCGCGACAAGGGCCGCACCGGCGAGGTGTTCGAGGTGCGTCCGGACGCCGGCACGGCACTCGTGCGCGGCATCAACATGGTCAAGCGTCACCAGAAGCAGACGCAGGCCCAGGAGGGCGGCATCATCTCGAAAGAGGCGCCGATCCAATTGTCCAACGTCGCCTATGTCGGCAAGGACGGAAAGCCGACGCGCGTCGGATTCAAGATTCTGGCGGACGGCAAGAAAGTTCGCATCGCCAAGAGCTCGGGAGCTGAGATCGATGGCTGAGACCGCTTACACCCCGCGCCTGCGCGCGGAATATGACGCGAAGATCCGGACGGAGATGACCGAGAAGTTCGGTTATGAGAACGTCATGCAGGTTCCGCGGCTGGACAAGGTCGTGCTGAACATGGGCGTTGGCGATTCCGTCAACGACCGCAAGAAGGCCGAGAACGCTGCTGCCGAATTGACCCAGATCGCCGGCCAGAAGGCGATCGTGACCTATTCGCGCATCGCGATCGCGACCTTCAAGCTGCGTGAGAACCAGCCGATCGGCTGCAAGGTCACGCTGCGCAAGGCCCGCATGTACGAGTTCATCGATCGCCTGGTGACGGTCGCGCTGCCGCGCGTCCGCGACTTCCGCGGCCTGAACCCGAAGAGCTTCGACGGCCGCGGCAACTATTCGCTCGGCATCAAGGAACACATCATTTTCCCCGAGATCGACTTCGACAAGGTCACCGAGGCCCGCGGTATGGACATCACCGTCTGCACCACGGCCAAGACCGACGACGAGGCGAGGGCCTTGTTGACCGCTTTCAATTTCCCGTTCCGGCAGTGAGACGCTGACCTAAAGCCTCTCAAACGCGGATACCCAGGAGCCAAGCATGGCAAAGAAGAGTTCAATCGAGAAGAACAACCGGCGCAAGCGGATGGCGAAGAACGCCGCCCCCAAGCGCGAACGGTTGAAGGCGATCATCGCCGACAAGACGCTGCCGATGGAGGAACGGTTCGCCGCGACCCTGAAGCTCGCCGAGATGCCGCGCAATTCGTCGGCGACCCGCATTCGTCTGCGCTGCGAGCTGTCGGGCCGTCCGCGCTCGAACTACCGCAAGAACAAGCTGTCCCGTATCGCGCTGCGCGAACTTGGCTCCAAGGGCATGGTCCCGGGCCTCGTGAAGTCGAGCTGGTAAGGAGGGTCGTTTAGATGTCTACGCACGATCCAATCAGCGATCTGATCACCCGCATCCGCAACGCGCAGATGCGCTCCAAGAACAAGGTCTCCACGCCTGGCTCGAAGATGCGCGAGAACGTGCTCGAGGTGCTCAAGTCCGAAGGCTACATCCGCGGTTACGCCACGCTCGAGCATTCCTCCGGGCGCAGCGAGATCGAGATCGAGCTGAAGTATTTCGACGGCGAGCCCGTCATCCGCGAGATCGAGCGGGTCTCCAAGCCCGGGCGCCGCGTTTACGCCTCGGTGAAGAACCTGCCGCGGGTCAATAACGGACTCGGTATTTCGGTGTTGTCGACGCCGAAGGGGATCATGGCCGACCACAGTGCGCGTGAAGCGAACGTGGGCGGTGAAGTCCTCTTCACGGTGTTCTGAGAAGGATTTTTGATCCATGTCACGTGTTGGCAAAAGGCCGGTAGCGGTGCCGTCGGGTGTGACCGCGACCGTCGACGGGCAGACCGTCAAGATGAAGGGGCCGAAGGGCCAGCTTCAGTTCGTCGTCCATGACGACGTCGAGGTGAAGCTCGATAGCGGCCAGGTCAAGGTCAAGCCGCGGTTCGAGACCAACCGCGCGCGGGCGCTGTACGGTACCGCTCGCGCCCAGGTCGCGAATCTGGTCGAAGGCGTCACCAAGGGCTTCGAGAAGAAGCTGGAAATCACCGGCGTCGGTTACCGCGCCGCGATGCAGGGCAAGAACCTGCAGCTCGCGCTCGGTTACAGCCACGACGTGGTTTATGCGATCCCGGAAGGGATCACGATCACGGTGCCGAAGCCGACCGAGATCACGGTGACGGGCAGCGACATCCAGCGCGTCGGCCAGGTTGCGGCCGAAATCCGCGCCTATCGCCCGCCGGAGCCCTACAAGGGCAAGGGCGTGAAGTATGTTGGCGAATTCATCTTCCGCAAGGAAGGCAAGAAGAAGTAACGGAGCCGGTCATGTCGAAAGCCAAGGTTACGAATGCCCGGCGCAAACGGAGTGTGCGGCTCAAGCTGCGCCGCTCCGGTGGCGGCCGTCCGCGCCTGTCGGTGTTCCGCTCGTCCAAGCACATCTACGCCCAGGTCATCGACGACCTCAAGGGCGAGACGCTGGCCTCCGCCTCCTCGCTCGAGAAGTCGATGCGCGACGGCGGCAAGACCGGCGCCGACATGGATGCGGCGAAGGCGGTCGGCAAGCTGCTCGCGGAGCGCGCCGCGGAGAAGGGTGTCAAGGAAGTCGTGTTCGATCGCGGCAGCTACCTCTATCACGGGCGCGTCAAGGCACTGGCCGACGCGGCGCGTGAGAGCGGGCTGAGCTTCTAACGGAATTTGAGGATTGAGGCGCAAGCCTTTGAAGGATTGGAAAAACCATGGCAGCTGAACGCGAACAACGTGGTGGACGCGATCAACGCGGCGGACGTGACCGCCAGCAGCGCGAGGAGCGCGACAGCGAGTTCGTCGACAAGCTGGTCCACATCAACCGCGTGGCCAAGGTCGTCAAGGGCGGCAAGCGCTTCGGTTTCGCCGCGCTGGTCGTGATCGGCGACCAGAAGGGCCGCGCCGGCTTCGGTCACGGCAAGGCGCGCGAAGTGCCCGAGGCGATCCGCAAGGCAACCGAATCCGCCAAGCGCAACCTGACCCGCGTGTCGCTACGCGAGGGCCGCACGTTGCACCACGACATCGCCGGCCGTCACGGCGCGGGCCGTGTCTACCTGCGTGCCGCCCCGGCCGGTACCGGCATCATCGCCGGTGGTCCGATGCGCGCCGTGTTCGAGACGCTCGGCGTCCAGGACGTGGTGGCGAAGTCGATCGGCTCGTCGAACCCCTACAACATGGTGCGCGCGACCTTCGACGCGCTCAAGCACCAGGATTCGCCGCGTTCGGTCGCAGCCCGCCGCAACATCAAGGTGTCCACCCTGCAGGCCCGCCGCATCGGCGGCGACGCCGAGGTGGCTGCCGACTAACGGAAGCTTTTGGAGTAGACCACCATGGCCAAGAGTGCCGCAAAGACGATCAAGCTTGAGCAGACCGGCAGCGCGATCCGCCGCCATCACTCGCAGCGTTCGACGCTGATCGGGCTCAAGCTCAACAAGATCGGCCGCGTCAGCGAACTGCCGGACACCCCGGCGGTTCGCGGCATGATCGAGAAGGTTCACCATCTCGTCCGCATCGTCGACGAGAAGTAAGACAGAGCGCGTGATCCCGAAAGGCGGGTACCGGTTTTCGGCCGAGATCATGCGCAAGAAACAAGGAGAAGGGCGATGAAGCTCAGCGATATCGCCGACAACGCCGGCTCGCGCAAGAAGCGTATGCGCGTCGGCCGCGGCATCGGTTCGGGCAAGGGCAAGCAGGCCGGCCGCGGTGGCAAGGGCCAGACCGCGCGTTCGGGCGTGCGCATCAAGGGTTTCGAAGGCGGCCAGATGCCGATGCATCGCCGTCTGCCTAAGCGCGGCTTCAACAACATCTTCCGCATCGAGTTCGCCGAGATCAATCTCGACCGGCTCCAGGAAGCGGTCGATGCCAAGAAGATCGACGCCGGCAGCGTCGTGAACGTCGAGGCCCTGGTCAAGGCCGGCGTGCTGCGGCGCGCCAAGGGCGGCCTGCGGCTGCTCGGCCGCGGCGAGCTCAAGGCCAAGCTCAACATCGAAGTGCATGGCGCCTCGAAGACCGCGATTGAGGCGGTTGAGAAGGCCGGCGGCTCGGTGAAGATCCTCGCGCCCGCCAAGGAAGAAGGCGAGGCGGCGTAACAACTGCGTCATTGGCCCGCGGCTCGCGGGCCTTTACGCATGCGGGACGATGGACTTATCGAAGCCGAGCACCAGATAATGTCCGGCGTCCGCTAAAACGCCCGGCCGCGGGTATGACGGCGCAAAAGGCGGCGGGAGAAAGTCCAAGATGGCCTCAGCAGCGGAACAACTGGCAGCCAACCTTAATTTCGGCGCGTTCGCCAAAGCCGACGAACTGAAGAAGCGCATCTGGTTCACCCTGGGCGCGCTGCTGGTCTATCGACTCGGCACCTACATCCCGCTGCCGGGCATCGATCCCAACATCTGGGAGCAGGTGTTCCGCTCGCAGGCGGGCGGCATCCTCGGCATGTTCAACATGTTCGCCGGCGGCGGCATCCACCGCATGGCGATCTTCGCGCTGAACATCATGCCGTACATCTCGGCCTCGATCATCATTCAGCTCCTGACCACAGTCTCGCCGCAGCTCGAGGCGCTGAAGAAGGAAGGCGAGTCCGGCCGCAAGACGCTGAACCAGTACACCCGCTACCTCACAGTGATCCTGGCAGCATTCCAGTCCTATGGCATCGCGGTCGGCCTCGAGGGGGCCGGCAACGTCGTCAGCGACCCCGGCCTGTTCTTCCGCCTCTCCACCGCGATCACGCTGACCGGCGGCACCATGTTCCTGATGTGGCTGGGCGAGCAGATCACCTCGCGCGGCATCGGCAACGGCATCTCGCTGATCATCCTGTCCGGCATCGTCGCGGAGCTGCCTGCGGCACTCGCCAACATGCTCGAGCTCGGCCGTCAGGGCGCGATGTCGACCGGCCTGATCCTGGTCGTCATCGTCATGGCGGTCGCCGTGATCGCATTCATCGTGTTCATGGAGCGCGCGCAGCGCCGGCTGCTGATCCAGTATCCGAAGCGCCAGGTTGGCAACAAGATGTTCGAGGGCCAGTCCTCGCATCTGCCGCTCAAGCTCAACACCTCCGGCGTGATCCCGCCGATCTTCGCGTCCTCCCTGTTGCTGTTGCCGACCACGGTCGCCAACTTCAACGCCGGCAGTGGGCCGGAGTGGTTCCAGTGGATCAACACCCAGCTCAGCCACGGTCGTCCGCTGTTCCTGATTCTTTATCTGGCGCTGATCGTGTTCTTCGCGTTCTTCTACACCGCGATCGTGTTCAACCCGACCGAGACCGCCGACAATCTAAAGAAGCACGGCGGCTTCATTCCGGGCATCCGTCCCGGCGAGCGCACCGCCGAATATATCGACTACGTGCTGTCGCGCGTTACCGTGCTCGGCGCGGTCTATCTCGCGATCGTCTGCCTGATTCCGGAAATCCTGATCTCCTACGCCTCGGTGCCGTTCTATTTCGGCGGCACGTCGCTGCTGATCGTCGTCAGCGTCACCATGGATACGGTGGCGCAGGTGCAGGGCTATCTGCTGGCCCATCAGTACGAAGGCCTGATCCGGAAGTCGAAGCTGAGAGGCCGCCGCCGCTGAGGCGCGGCGTTCTCTCGGGCTTCTCGACTCACTCGCCGATTCGCCGCGCGCGCAGATGCGCGGCTTCCGCGAAGTCCAGGACCGACCGTTCGGTCGCATCGGCAGAGCAGCCCACACTGCGACGCAATCGCTGATTTCAAAGGCCTTCTTGGCCTCCGGGCACTTGCTCCCTTATGATATGGGTGGCAGTGCGCGGCCGATTGTGGTTTGCACTGTTGTCGAACTTCAAACACAGGTGCGCGACGTATCGCTCACCAATCCGGGGGGCGTACGCCGATGAGAATTATACTTCTGGGACCGCCGGGGTCGGGCAAGGGGACCCAGGCGCAACTGCTGGTGCAGCGCTATGACATCGTCCAGCTCTCGACCGGTGAGATGTTGCGCGCAGCCGTTGCGGCCGGAACGCCGGTTGGGCTGAAAGCCAAGGAGATCATGGCGAGCGGCGGCCTCGTGCCCGACGATGTCGTGGTCGGAATCATCTCCGACCGGATCGACCAGCCCGACGCCAGGAACGGTTTCATTCTCGACGGCTTCCCGCGCACCGTGCCGCAGGCCGAGGCGCTGGATGATCTGCTCAAGCACAAGCATCTCAAGCTCGATGCGGTGATCGAGCTCCGCGTCAACGAGAGCGCGCTGCTGAACCGCGTCGAGACCCGCGTCGCCCAGATGCGGGAGCGCGGCGAGGAGGTCCGGGTCGACGACACTCCGGAAGTCCTCTCCAAACGACTCGCCAGCTACCGCAGCCAGACGGAACCGCTGATTCACTACTATTCCGAGCGGCGGAAGCTTTCGACCATCGACGGCATGATGGCCATTGACGAGGTCACGCGCGCCATCCACCGCCAGCTCCTGGCGCTCGGGGCGGTCGAGCCCAAGACGCACGCCAGAAGCGCAGCCAAGGCGGCGCCTGCCAAGACCGGGGCCAAGAAGACCAAAGCGGCCAAAACAGCCAAAAAAGCCGCCAAATCGACCAAAAAGGCGGCCAGGAAGGCGACCAAGCAAGCCGTGAAGGGTGCCAAGAAGCCGGCCAAGAGGGCAGCCAAGAAGGTCGTCAAAAAGACCGTCAAGAAGGCCGTCAAAAAGGGTGCCAAAAAGACCGCAAAAAAGGTCACGAAAAAGCGAGCCAAACGCTAGCGGCGGTTGACGAAAGCCCCCTGAATCCCTTAATAAGCCCCGCATCCAAGTCGGATAGTTTCAGACGATGCCGGGCCCCAGGAAGACCGGGGGTGGGCGTCGTGTTCGCGTTTGTGAACACCTGCCCGAGAAAGCAAGCACTTAAAGCCTGGTTCCTGACGAGGGATCGGCAACAGGAGAGAAGGCCGTGGCCCGTATTGCCGGCGTGAACATTCCCACCAACAAGCGCGTGCTGATCGCGCTCCAGTACATCCATGGCATCGGCGAGAAGATCGCCGGCGAGATCATGGACAAGGTGAAGATCCCCGAGGATCGTCGCGTCAATCAGCTCAGCGACGCCGAAGTGCTTCAGATCCGCGAAGTGATCGACCGCGACTATCTCGTCGAGGGCGATCTGCGCCGCGAAGTCGGCATCAACATCAAGCGTCTGATGGACCTCGGCTGCTATCGCGGCCTGCGTCATCGCCGCGGTCTGCCGGTGCGCGGCCAGCGCACCCACACCAATGCGCGTACGCGCAAGGGCCCGGCCAAGGCCATCGCCGGCAAGAAGAAGTAAACTGGCGAATAGGAATGGCGAATGGCGAGTAGGGTGCGTCCCTATTCGCCATTCGCTGCTCACCATTCGCTTCCACAGGTGTAGCCGCTGGCATTACGGCGGCGTTTGAGATCTCCAGGAAAGGTATTCAATGGGCAAGGAAGCCACCCGCGTTCGTCGTCGTGAGCGCAAGAACATCGCCTCCGGCGTCGCGCATGTGAACTCGTCGTTCAACAACACGACCATCACCATCACCGACGCGCAGGGTAACACGATTGCCTGGTCCTCCGCCGGCACGATGGGCTTCAAGGGCTCGCGCAAGTCGACGCCGTATGCGGCGCAGGTTGCCGCCGAAGACGTGTCCAAGAAGGCGCAGGAACACGGCATGCGCACGCTGGAAGTCGAAGTCGCCGGCCCCGGTTCGGGCCGCGAGTCGGCGCTCCGCGCGCTCCAGGCCGCGGGCTTCACCGTCACCTCGATCCGCGACGTGACCACGATCCCGCACAACGGTTGCCGTCCCCGCAAGCGTCGGCGCGTTTGATACGAGGTCGCGGGCGCATCGTCGTCCGCGATGACTTTTTTAAGAAGCCGCAGGTGCGACCTGTGGCCTTTCTCCAACGCCAGTATCTGCAACGGCAGTTTGACTGGCCTGTATGGGTGAAACAGTGACGATCCAGAAAAATTGGCAAGAACTGATTCGGCCGAACAAGCTCCAGGTGACCCCCGGCAGCGATCCGGCCCGCTTTGCGACCATCGTTGCCGAGCCGCTCGAGCGCGGCTTCGGCCAGACTCTCGGCAATGCGCTCCGCCGCATCCTGCTGTCCTCGCTGCAGGGCGCAGCGGTGCAGTCGGTGCACATCGACGGCGTATTGCACGAGTTCTCCTCGATCGCGGGCGTCCGTGAGGATGTCACCGACATCGTGCTCAACATCAAGGACATCTCGATCAAGATGCAGGGCGAAGGCCCCAAGCGCATGGTCGTGAAGAAGTCCGGCCCGGGCGTCGTCACCGCCGGTGACATCCAGACCGTAGGCGACGTCGTGGTGCTCAATCCGGACCTGCAGATCTGCACGCTGGACGAGGGCGCCGAGATTCGCATGGAGTTCACGGTAGCGACCGGCAAGGGCTAC
This sequence comes from Bradyrhizobium sp. CSA207, assembly GCF_029051685.1. Taxonomy (GTDB): domain Bacteria; phylum Pseudomonadota; class Alphaproteobacteria; order Rhizobiales; family Xanthobacteraceae; genus Bradyrhizobium. The sequence goes on from NZ_JAACFT010000005.1 coordinate 191,603, forward strand.
GTGCCCGCCGAGCGCAACCGCCCCGAGGACGCGCCGATCGGCCTGATCCCGGTCGACAGCCTGTACTCTCCGGTCCGCAAGGTCTCCTACAAGGTCGAGAACACCCGCGAGGGCCAGATCCTCGACTACGACAAGCTGACAATGACGATCGAGACCAACGGCGCGCTGACGCCGGATGATTCGGTGGCCTATGCCGCGCGCATCCTCCAGGACCAGCTCAACGTGTTCGTCAACTTCGAAGAGCCGCGCAAGGAAGTCGCCCAGGAGATCATCCCGGACCTCGCCTTCAACCCGGCCTTCCTCAAGAAGGTGGACGAGCTCGAGCTCTCGGTGCGTTCGGCCAACTGCTTGAAGAACGACAACATCGTCTACATCGGCGACCTCGTGCAGAAGAGCGAAGCGGAAATGCTCCGCACCCCGAACTTCGGCCGCAAGTCGCTGAACGAGATCAAGGAAGTGCTGGCCCAGATGGGTCTGCACCTCGGCATGGAAGTGCCGGGCTGGCCGCCGGAGAACATCGACGAACTCGCCAAGCGCTTCGAGGATCATTACTGATCCCAACTTACGACAAGCTGAAGCGCGAATTCATCGCGCTTTAGCGGGCGAACGCAGGCAGCCCACCTGAGCAACATGTCCGACGAACCGTCGCGGCAATCTTCACGTAAGGAATAGACACATGCGTCACGGCAAGGTTCATCGGAAGCTCAACCGCACCGCCGAGCACCGCAAGGCGATGTTCGCCAACATGGCGGCCGCGCTGATCAAGCACGAGCAGATCGTCACCACGCTGCCGAAGGCCAAGGAGCTGCGCCCGATCGTCGAGAAGCTCGTCACCCTCGGCAAGAAGGGTGGGCTGGCCATGCGCCGCCAGGCGATCTCCGAGATGCGCGACAAGGATCAGGTCAGGAAGCTGTTCGACACGCTGGCCACCCGCTACAAGGATCGCCAAGGCGGCTACACCCGGATCATCAAGGCCGGCTTCCGCTACGGCGACAACGCGGCGATGGCGGTGATCGAGTTCGTCGATCGCGATGTCGACGCCAAGGGCCAGGACTCCGGTCCGGTGCAGGCCAAGGAAGCCGAGGCGGCGTAAGCCGGTCGGTATGGAATTCGAGAAAGCGGCGCCTTGGGCGCCGCTTTTTTTATTGGGAGGGCGAATATCCCGGGACTATTCCTCCTTGATCCCTGCCTTTTGCGCGATCTCCTTCATTTCAGCGGCCTCCTTGCCGATCGCTCCCGCCCAATCGCTGTAAGGCGCGAAGCTTGGCTCGAAGCCGACCTTGGCGAAGCGCTCGGCGACGGAGGGACTGTTGATTGTCTCCTCCAGGGCTGCCGACAGCTTGTCGTGAACGGCCGCCGGCAGGCCCTTGGGGGTGACCACGGCGCCCCAAGACGAGAAGTCGATGCCGGCATAGCCGAGTTCGGCGAGCGTCGGCACCTCGGGCAGGAACGGCGTGCGCTTTGCCGAAAACACTGCCAGCACGCGGACAGTGCCGGCCTCGATCTGCGGCTTGACGGCGATCACGGTGTCGACGTGGTACTGGATGTGCTTGCCGATGAGGTCGTTCATCGCCGGTGCGCTACCCTTGTAGGGCAGGTGGACCATCTTGATCCCGGCGCCTGATTTGAACAGCTCGCCCGCAAAATGCGAGACGGTGGCGACGCCGAAGGACGCGAGCGACAGCTTGTCGGGATTGGCCTTCGCCTCGGCGACAAGCGAAGCCACGTCCGTGATCGGATTGTCCTTGTAGGTAACCAGCGCCAGCGTGATCTTGCCGACCCGGCCGAGCGGCTCGAAATCCTTTGCCGCGTCGTAAGGCACGCTTTCCTTCACGGCCGCCGGCAGCGTGAAGCTCGAGTTTGAGCTGAAGAACAGGGTGTATCCGTCAGGCGCCGAGCGCGCGACTTCCTTGGCTGCGATCGTGGTGCCGCCCCCCGGACGGTTCATGATGACCACGGGTTTGCCGAGCCGCGTCTCCAATTCGCCGCCGATGATACGCGCGACCACGTCGGAGGCGCCGCCGGGCGGGAAGGGGACGATCAATTGCAACGATTTTTCCGGATAGACCGCTTGGGCCTGCGCGAGCGAATTGCCGCTGATCAGACCGAGCAACCCGAGCGCAACAGTGAGGGCCGTTATTTTCATCGGATGGTTCTTCCGTGTCACCTGAGCAAGAAATCTCGGTCAGGCTTAGCAAAATTCGTTCCAGCACGCTCCGGACAGGGTTACGTGAGGCGCCACGCTGCTCCCGAAACGGCTCATCGTCTCACTGATCGGTGAGCGCCAATTGCGGCCCAATCCGCCACGTCCGATATCCCGATCATCGATCTGATGGAGATACTGCATGAACATAGACCTTTCCGGAAAAACTGCTCTGGTGACCGGCTCGACCGCCGGCATCGGCCACGCCATCGCCAGGGGGCTTGCGGCCTCCGGCGCGAACGTCGTGATCAACGGCCGCGGCCAGGACAAGGTCGATGCGGCCGTGCGCAAGCTGGAGGGCATCGGCGGCACGGTGCGCGGCATCGCCGCCGACGTTTCCACCACGGCGGGTTGCAAGGCGCTGATCGCAGCGCTGCCCGAAGTCGACATCCTCATCAACAATGCCGGCATCTTCGAGCCGAAGGACTTTTTCGAGATCCCGGACGAGGGCTGGACCCGCTTCTTCGAGGTCAACGTGATGAGCGGCGTGCGGCTGTCGCGCGCTTACCTGATGGACATGCTCGAGCGCAACTGGGGCCGCATCGTCTTTATCTCCTCGGAGTCCGCGCTCAACATACCAGTCGAGATGATCCACTACGGCATGACCAAGACCGCGCAGCTTTCTGTTGCGCGCGGGCTTGCCCAACTCACCCGCGGCACCGGCGTTACCGTCAATTCCGTGCTGCCGGGCCCGACGATGTCCGAGGGCGTCGAGACCTTCGTGAAGGACCTCGCCAAGCAGAACGGACAGTCGGTGGATGAGGCCGCAGCCAACTTCGTCAAGCAGCACCGCCCGAGCTCGCTGTTGCAACGCTTCGCTGGCGTCGACGAGATCGCCAATATGGTGGTCTATGTCGCCTCGAAGGAGGCATCCGCAACCAATGGCGCGGCATTGCGTGCCGAGGGCGGCATCGTCAACACCATCGCATGAGGCGATACATGCCGGCCTATGTGATTTCCGAGGTCGAGGTGCGCGATAGCAGCGCGATGGAGGTTTATCGCACGCTCGCAGCACAAACCATTGCGCAATATGGCGGCCGCTACCTCGCGCGCGGCGGCGCCACTGAGGTGGTGGAGGGCGGCCCGCCGCCCAAGACCATCATCATCGTCGAGTTTCCCTCGATGGCGCGGGCACGCGAGTGGTACGCATCAGTCGAATATGCCGAGGCGCTGAAACTGCGGCGAACCGCGCTGGAGCGGCGGTTGTTGTTCGTCGAGGGCGTGGCGCCGGACTCGTAGGTTCGGTTAGCGAAGCGTAACCCACCACTTCTGTCGCTACGTTAATGCAGGCGTGGTGGGTTACGCCCAGCGAACTGCGCGTTGCGCAGTCGTAGGCTGACCCACCCTACGCACCGACGTCGTCGATGCTACCACCCCTCCAGCACGATCTTGCCGCGTGACTTGCCGCTCTCGAGCAGCGCGTGCGCGCGCTTGAGGTTGGCCGCGTTGATGGCGCCGAAGGTCTGGTCGAGCGTGGTGCGAAGCACGCCCTTGTCGATGAGATCGGCGACATCATTGAGCAGGTGATGCTGCGCGATCATGTCGGGCGTCTGGAACGAGGAGCGCGTAAACATCGATTCCCAGTGCACCGAGATCGCCTTGCCCTTGAATGCGCTCATGGCGAATTCCGGCGGATCGTCGATCAGGCCGAACTTGCCCTGTGGCGCCATAAAGTCTGCGATCGCCTTGTAGTGCTGGTCGGTGAAGGTGAGGCTCGCCACCAGCGCGACCGGTGGCAGCTTGAGCTTCTCGATCTGCTCCTTCATCGGCTTGGCGTGATCGATCACCGCATGCGCGCCGAGATCGAGGCACCACTTTTGCGATTCCGGCCGCGTCGCGGTCGCGAGCACCGTGAGGCCCGTGAGGCGGCGGGCGAGCTGGATCAGGATCGAGCCGACGCCGCCGGCGCCGCCCGTGATCAGCAGCGTGTGCGGATCGACGCTCTTGCCCGGCACTGAAGACGATCGAACAACAGCTCCCAGGCGGTGATGGAGGTGAGTGGGAGTGCCGCCGCCTGCGCAAACGAGAGCGATTTCGGCTTGTTACCGACGATGCGCTCGTCGACCAGATGGAATTCGGAGTTGGTGCCCTGGCGCAGGATCGAGCCCGCGTAGAACACCTCGTCACCCGGCTTGAACAGCGTGACATCGGGCCCGACGGCATCGACTACGCCGGCTGCGTCATAGCCGAGGATCTTCACCTCGCCCTCGGGCGGGGTGGCACGCTTGCGCACCTTGTAGTCGACCGGATTGGCCGAGATCGCCTTCACGGCGACACGGATGTCGCGCCCCTTGGGTTCGGGCTTTGCGGTCTCGAAATCGATCAGCGAGTCCTGATCCTCGATCGGAAGCGATTTCCTGTAGCCGACGGCCTTCATGGCTTGTCTCCATCAGATGGTTGCTCGCCTGCAGCCCTAACTGTCGCCCTGGGTCCGGTTTTGCAAGTCCTGTAAACCAACAACCCGGCACGCGGCGTAAGTATCCGGGAGCGTGCCGTGCCGCTCCCGGAAGAGTTTGCGTCAGAACGCGAACTGCGTGCGCATCGCGACCGCGTCGAATTTCGAACCGACATCGGCGGTCGAGACCGGCGAGGCCTGCCGCGAGACGGTGCCGTGCAGGTAGTCGAGCATGAAGCGGACGTTGCCGTTGACGTACCAGTTGAGCGCGGCGGTGTAGACGGTCTGCCGTCCGCCGGCGATCCCGTTGGCGGCCGCGAGCTGATCGTTGAGGTCGATCTGGCTCACGCGTCCCGCGATCTCCCATGCGCCCCAGCCGCCGCCATCGAGCGAGAACGGATGCGCCGGCTTGACGCCGTTATAGGCGGCGTTTGCGGCGTTATAGGTATGGGTCTCGCCCGTCAGCACGTAGCCGGCCTGCGCGTAACCGCCCTGGAATTTGAGGCTCGGCGCGCCGACCAGCGGCACGCCGGTATTCGCACTGCGATCGACATTGTACCAGAAATACTCGCCCTGAAGAATGAGCGGTCCGTAGGTCGCGGCAGCTTCGACGCTGTAGACCTGCGCGCCCGAGGCGTTGGCGATCGCGCCCGTCGATACCAGCGTCGTCGGGTCGAGACGCAATTCCGGACGATCGCTGAGCGTGACCGTCTGCGTGTTCGCGATCAGATTGCGCGGCGGCTGGATCAGCCATTGTGCGTCGGCGCCGATATGCACCGAGTAGTCCTTGCCGCTGATCGGGTTGCCTGCCACGCGCGCCACGGCGCCGTATTGCTCGCTGGTGCCCGCCGGGGCGGCGCTCGAGGCGGAGTGGACCGCGCCGGTCGAAGGTCCGGTGACGTAGCCGCCGATCCAGAGCTGGTCGTTGAACCAGCGTGCGCCGGCGGCGGAGCGGAAGTCGCCGGCGGCGATGTTGGTCGCGACCACGCCGGGCGAGGCGCGTTCCATGAACATGATGTCGTTCGAACTCGTGGCTTCGTCCAGCGTGTAGGGCAGGTCCATGATGCCGGCTTCGATCGCCATCCTGCCGCCGAACGGTTTCAGGCCGGTGTAGCTGAGATAGGCGTTCTCGACGCCGGAGACGCCGCCGCCCGGCAGTGAGCCTGGAGCTGCGCCGCCAAATCCGTCGGACGAACCGCCGAAGTCGTAGACCAGCGCGAAATTCCAGTCGTTGAAGAATTTGCCGGTGACGCCGATACGCGCCCGGCGGAGGTTCTCGCCGCTGTCGAGCTTCTGCGGCACGGTGCCTGCCGTGTTGGGACGATAGTCGTAGCCGCCGACATCCCAGTGTACGCGGCTCGTGATGCCGACGCAGTTCGCCCCATCGGCGGTGCAGATCGTCGGCCGGTTGTTCGGCATCGTCACCACGACGCCAGACGGCGGCGCCGGGCCCTTGACCGGAAGTGCTGCATTGGCATTCGCGACGGCGGCCTTCGCCTCCGAGCGCGCTTCCGCCTTGGCTTCGGCCTTGGTCTTCGCATTGGCTGCCGTGTTCGCGGCGGTCTGACTTTGGAGCCTGTCGAGCTTCTGCTCGAGCATCTTCAACTGCTGTTTCAGGAGCGCGATCTCCTGATCGCTGCTGCCTGCCGATTGGGCCTGGGCCTGCGAGGCCGCCAGCGCACCGGCGAGACCAATCGCAGTCGCTGCAATTCTTGTCCTGCTCACGTCATCACTCCATCGGTTGGACCAACTTCCCCAAGTCGCGAACGGAGAGTCTAAGAATGATCGATGACTGCCCCGCGACGGCGCGCCCCGGTTGCGTGGTTCCCACTGATGCAAATTCGCCGCAACCGAATCCACCGTAAGCCACAATGCAGGATGATGGATGTCATGCCAATACGTGCGCTCGCGCAGAATGTCGGCGATCCGCGCAGGGCTTGCATGCCGGGCGGCCAGACGGAGGTTCGAATATTGCAGTCCGCCGGCCTTCTATTAGAGAACGAAGGCGCCTATATTCCGGCGTCTTTTCCAAGAGGTAGGAATGTTTCGATCGATCCGTGCCGCCGTCATCACGGCCTTGTGCATAGCCTTTTCGGCCCACGTCCATCCAGCCGCCGCGCAGGACCGTCGCGTTCCGTCGTCGCCGGCCGAGTTGCGGCTGTCCTATGCGCCGATTGTGCAGCGGGTGCAGCCGGCCGTCGTCAACGTCTATGCCGCCAAGATGGTACAGAACCGCAACCCGTTGCTCGACGATCCGATCTTCCGGCGCTTCTTCGGCGTGCCGGGTCAACAACCCGAGCAGATGCAGCGCTCGCTGGGCTCCGGCGTCATCGTCGATGCCTCCGGTCTCGTCGTCACCAACGTCCACGTCATCGAGGGAGCCGACCAGGTCAAGGTGTCGCTGTCGGATAAGCGCGAGTTCGAGGCCGAGATCCTGCTGAAGGATTCGCGCACCGATCTCGCTGTGCTGCGCCTGAAGGACTCCAAGGAGAAATTCCCGACGCTGGACTTCACCAATTCCGATGAGCTGCTGGTCGGCGACGTCGTGCTCGCGATCGGCAATCCCTTCGGCGTCGGCCAGACGGTGACCCACGGCATCATCTCGGCACTTGCGCGCACGCAGGTCGGCATCACCGACTATCAATTCTTCATCCAGACCGACGCGGCGATCAACCCCGGCAATTCCGGCGGCGCGCTGGTCGACATGAGCGGCAAGCTCGCCGGCATCAATACCGCGATCTATTCGCGCTCCGGCGGTTCGCAGGGCATCGGCTTTGCGATCCCGGCGAACATGGTGCGCGTCGTCGTCGCCTCGGCCAAGGGCGGCGGCAAGGCGGTGAAGCGACCATGGCTGGGGGCGCGGCTGCAGGTGGTCACGCCCGACATCGCCGACAGCCTCGGCCTGCGCTCGCCGACCGGTGCGCTCGTCGCAAGCGTGGTCGCGAGCGGACCCGCCGCAAAGGCCGGCCTGAAATCGTCCGACCTGATCGTCGCGATCGACGGCCAGACCGTGGACGATCCCAATGCCTTCGACTACCGTTTCGCCACACGTCCGCTCGGCGGCACGGCGCAGATTGATGTGCAGCGCGGCGGCAGGCCGGTCAAGCTGACGGTCGCGCTGGAGACGGCGCCCGACGGCGGCCGCAACGAGCTCGTCATCACCGCGCGCTCGCCGTTCCAGGGCGCGAAGGTCTCGACCATCACGCCGGCGGTCGCCGACGAGCTGCATCTGGACGCCGACACCGAAGGCGTGGTGATCACGGATATCGGCGGCGATACCGCGGCCGCGAATGTCGGCTTCCAGAAGGGCGATATCATTCTGTCGGTCAACAACCAGAAAATCAGCAGGACCGGCGATATCGAGAAGGCGGCCGCTGAACGCCAGCGGATCTGGCGCATCACGCTGGTGCGTGGCGGCCAGCAAATCAACGTCACGCTGGGCGGATGAGTCCGAAGCGACCACAGGAGACGCCGACTCTCTTCGCCGCGGCGGGGCTCGATCACGACGCGCCGCATCCGCTGCCGGACCGCCTGCGTCCGCGTGCGCTGTCGGAGGTCGTCGGCCAGGACCATATCCTCGGCCCCGACGGCGCGCTGACGCGCATGCTGGAGACGCGCACGCTGGGCTCGCTGGTGTTCTGGGGCCCGCCCGGCACCGGCAAGACCACTGTGGCGCGGCTGCTCGCGGACGCAACCGACCTGCATTTCGAGCAGATCTCCGCGGTGTTCTCCGGCGTCGCCGATCTCAAGAAGGCCTTCGATGCGGCGCGCGCCCGCCGCGAGATGGGCAAGGGCACGCTGCTGTTCGTTGACGAGGTCCATCGCTTCAACCGCGCCCAGCAGGATTCGTTTCTCCCCGTGATGGAAGACGGCACGGTGGTGATGGTCGGCGCCACCACCGAAAACCCGTCCTTCGAGCTCAACGCGGCGCTTCTGTCGCGCGCCCGCGTGCTGGTGTTTCGTTCGCTCGATGCTGATGCGATCGAGAAGCTGTTCAGGCACGCCGAGGCGGTTGAGGGCAAGAAGCTGCCGCTCGATGCGGAGGCGCGTGCGGTGCTGGTGCGCATGGCCGATGGCGATGGCCGCGCCTCCCTGACGCTCGCCGAGGAAGTCTGGCGCGCTGCGCGCAAGAATGAAGTCTTCGATGCCGCGCAGTTGCAGGAGATACTGCAGCGCCGCGCGCCGATCTACGACAAGTCGGCCGACGGGCACTATAACTTGATCTCGGCGCTGCATAAGTCGGTGCGCGGCTCCGATCCCGATGCCGCGCTGTATTATCTTGCGCGCATGCTCGATGCCGGCGAGGATCCGCTGTTCTTGGCGCGCCGCGTCGTGCGGATGGCGGTCGAGGACATCGGTCTTGCCGATCCGCAGGCACTCGTCATCGCCAACGCCGCCAAGGATGCCTTCGACTTCCTCGGCCATCCCGAGGGCGAGCTCGCCATCGCGCAGGCTGTGGTCTATCTCGCCACCGCGCCGAAATCGAACGCCGTCTACACCGCCTTCGGCGCGGCGATGCAGGTCGCAAAGCAGGGCGGCTCGCTGCTGCCGCCAAAGCACATTCTCAATTCCCCGACCAAACTGATGAAGTCGGAAGGCTACGGCGCAGCCTACGAGTACGACCACGACGCCCCCGATGCCTTCTCCGGCCAGGACTACTTTCCGGAAGCTCTCGGCCGCCACACGTTCTATGACCCGCCCGAGCGCGGGTTTGAGCGCGAGATCCGCAAGCGGCTGGATTATTGGGCAAAGCTGCGGAAGGAGCGGGGCGGAGACTAGGCTTTTGGAGCTTGCCAAGGGGTGGATTTACGGTTTACGTAACGCGTAATTCCCGGTAGTAAGGCCAAGAAATACTATGCCTCGCGAGCCCACTCACCCCGGCGAGCATCTTGCCGAAGAACTGCGAGATATCGGCATCACGGCAGCCGAACTGTCGCGCCAGATCGATGTACCGGTGAACCGCATCACTGGTATCATCAACGGTCAGCGCGGTATCACTGCCGACACGGCGCTGCGGCTTGGTCATTGGTTCGGCATGAGTCCGCAGTTCTGGATGAATCTTCAACAACAATATGAGCTGCGGCTCGCGGAGAAAGAGGTGGGGGCGCGGGTTGCTTCGCTGCCGCGCCGCGCGACCGCGATACGAAAGTTTGGAAAAACCGCATGAGCCGCCGCATCAAGAGAATGAACCCCAAGCCCCGTTCGCGTGACGAGCGCGACGATTCGCGTCCGCATCAAGCGCGCAGCGCGAAGAAAGCCGGGCCGCGGCCGGGCGGCAAGCCTGGCGCGAAGCCGCCGCGCTTTGCCTCCGAGCGCGCCGAGCGACGCCCGCCCAAGTCTGCGCTGGGAAAGTCTGCGCTGGGAAAGTCTGCACTGGGAAAGCCTGCGCTAGGAAAGCCCGCGCTGGAAAGGTCCGAGCCCGCTAAACCCGTCGAGGCGCTGCTGCCGACCAAGGTGCAGACCGTCACCGTGACCGCCGACGAGAACAACATGCGCGTCGATCGCTTTCTGGAGGCGCGCTTTCCCGGGCTTTCGTTCTCCCACATCCAGCGCGTAGTGCGCAAAGGCGAGTTGCGCGTCGATGGCAAGCGCGTCGACAGCAAGGACCGCCTCGAGGAGGGGCAGAGCGTCCGCATTCCGCCGCTCAAGCTGGATGCGCCGAAGGCGGCGGCCGGCTCGCTGTCGGAAGCTGCTCAGAAGACGCTTCAGGCGCTGAAGGAGATGACCATCTACGAGGACGACGACGTCCTTGTGCTGAACAAGCCGGCCGGCCTCGCCGTCCAGGGCGGCTCGGGCATGACGCGGCACATCGACCAGATGCTGGAGGTGATGCGCGACGCCAAAGGCCAGAAGCCGCGCCTGGTGCACCGGATCGACAGGGAGACCTCGGGCTGCCTGCTCGTTGCCAAGACGCGCTTTGCCGCAAGCCATCTGACCGGCGCGTTCCGCTCGCGGTCGGCGCGAAAGACCTATTGGGCGCTGGTGCCGGGCCTGCCGAAGCCGAAGCAGGGCCGCATCTCGACGTTCCTTGCGAAGGAAGAGAGCGAGGACGACACCATCATGCGCATCGCCCAGCATGGCGACGAAGGCGCGAGCCATGCGGTGACCTATTACGCGGTGGTCGAGACCGCCGGCAACAAGCTCACCTGGGTGTCCTTGAAGCCGGTGACCGGCCGCACCCATCAGCTCCGCGCGCACATGGAGCATATCGGCCATCCCATCGTCGGCGATCCCAAATATTTCAATATCGAGAACTGGCAACTGCCGGGCGGCCTGCAAAACCGGCTGCATCTTTTGGCGCGCAGGATCGTGATCCCGCATCCGCGCGGCGGTGTGATCGACGCTACCGCGCCGCTGCCGCCGCACATGCAGCAGTCGTGGAATTTGCTCGGCCTCGATGCAACCAGATTTGATCCGATCGAGAACGCGCCGGAAGAGTAGCTAAGTTGAACGGGGACGGTGTCTCCTCGGTGTCGTCCCGGCGCAGGCCGGGACCCATAGCCACAGGCGGAAGTTTGGCGAAGACCCGCAGTTGGATTTGTTCGTCGGTACGCAGACCGCGCGCTAAAGATAGATTCCGCGGTATGGGTCCCGGCCTTCGCCGGGAAGACGCTGAGATTTGGCCGACAGGCTCGCCGATGTCCCGCAGTACATCTCTTCAATTCCGGAACTGCTCCAAAAACATCCGCAAGCTGTCATGCGGGCTCTCGACGTCGGTGATCAGCCAGCCCTCGGGCCCGTTAACCAGGATGAAGTTCAGCGTGATACGCCGGCCGCGATTGTCGAAATTGGCCGCGACATAGATCTTGTCGTATTGCTTGCGGAGGACCGCGAGCGTGACCGGGCCGAGCTTCCAGGTCGGGCTCTGCACCAGGAAATCATAGGGTTCGGCTCTCGGCGTGCTCCAGGCCTTGCGTAGGCTGGGATCGAAAAATTGCCGGGCGCTTGCGGCATCGCGCGGCAGGCCTTTGGACAGCTCCGGCGCGCCCTCGCCGTAATAGGCGTAGACGTTGCGCACGGCCGATTCCGGAGTACGGAAGCCGGCTTGCGCCGTGGCCAGCCAGAACCCGGTGAACAGGGCCACAATGCCCGCAAGTTCCCTCATGCTTGCCGCTCGCTTTATCGGCCACCGGTCTTAGCTTAAAAGGCTAGCATTGTGCGGCGGAGACCGAAAACTCAAGATGCGCGAATTGTTCGATGAGGCCGCGGGGCAATCCCCGCTCGATCCGCAGGAGGCGGTGCGTAGGGCCACGCGCGTGCCGCAGCGCAAGCGCTTCTACCAGGAGGCTGGTGTGGCCGAGGCCGAGCGCGGCTTTGCCATCACGCTCGACGGCAAGCCGATCCGCACGCCCTCCGGCCGCCAGGTGGTGATCCCGTCGCGCGCGCTGGCCGAAGCCGTGGCCGCAGAATGGGCGGCTCAGGCGGAGACGATCGATCCCGTGACGATGCCGCTGACGCGGATCGCCAACAGCGTGGTCGAGGGCGTTGTCGACCGCGTCGAGCTCGTCAGTGACGACCTCGCAAAATACCTGCAATCCGACCTGCTATTCTACCGCGCCGGCCATCCGGAGGGACTGGTGGCCCGCGAGGCCGCGCATTGGGATCCCGTGCTGTTCTGGGCCGCGGAGATCTTGGGCGCGCATTTCATCCTGTCCGAGGGCATCATGCATGTGAAGCAGCCGGACGAGGCGATCCAGGCCGCGCGCGCCGTGCTGCCGCAGGATGCGTGGTCCGTGGCTGCGCTCCACGTGATCACGGCCCTGACCGGCTCGGCGCTGCTGGCGCTGGCACTGGCCCACGGGGTGCGCGATGCCGACCAAGTCTGGGCGGCAGCCTATGTCGATGAGGACTGGAATGCCGAGAAGTGGGGGGTGGACGAGGAAACAGCCGCCCGCCGCGCCGCGCGGCTGAGGGATTTTCAGGCTGCCGTGACGGTTCTGGCGGCGGTCGAGCCGGCCGCGACCAGAGGTCCTTAACGAGAGGTTTACGACGCCGGCGTTAGGGTGGCCCGTGCTCCTGGGCTCCTGAGATGGCGATGCCGATAAGCTCGATCCTGCCCGTCGGCGCTGCCAGCCCCATGGCTGATGCGGCGACGCCTGACCTTGTCCTTCAGGCCGGCGGCGTCGTCGACGCCAAGGTCGTCAGCGTGCTCGCCGACAATCTGGTGCGGATCGCGATTGCCAACCTCTCCCTGGACGTGATGTCCGAGGTGGCGCTGTCGCCCGGACAAAATCTCCAGCTCGCGGTGTCGCAGAACGACGGCACGATCCGGCTTGCAATCGTCAATGGGGCAGGCGAGGCAGCTGATCAGGTCACACTGACGCCGACAGCGGCGTCGCTGCTGGACAGCCCGCCGTTCGCGCCCTCCGCGACGACCGCGCGCAGTCTCCTGACGCCGTCCGAGCAGGTCGCAGTCACCTCGGCCTCGGCCGAGGCTGTGACTAAGCAGGGCAGCCAGGCGCCGCTGTTCACCGATCTTGCTTCGGCCGTGACCGGCAGCAATCTGCCGGCCGGACTGAAGCAGGCGATGCTGGACGTGCTGGCACAGCAGACGCCGCTCAACGCGGGGCTCGATGGCGGCGATGTTGAGTCCGCCTTCCAGAGGTCGGGGCTCTTTCTCGAGGCGTCTCTTGGGACGGGCGCGCCACCGTCTTCCGGCACTGTACCGGACCTCAAGGCGGCACTGCTGGTGCTGCGCCAGACGCTGGTCGCGACCTCAGTTGCGCTCGAAACCGGCGCGCCGCAGGCACCGGTGCAAGGCGCCGCGCTGCCGACGAGCGCCATGGCCACGCCGCAGACCGCAGCGTCGGCACTTCAGGCGGCGGGCGAGGCTGCGCATGCGGCGTTGCCGTCGACCGGTGCGGAGATCGCCCAACCGGCCCAACTGCCACGCAGTGCTGCGCTCGCAGCAGCAGTGCTGGGAGACGTGGCGGGTGAAACGCCGCAGGCCGCAGGGCCGCGAACCATCTCCGGCGGACTCGCCGCGAGCCTGCTGCAGGAAGTCACGCAAAACCTGCCGCGCATGACCGGCAACGTGCCGGGCTCCAACAAGGCGGTGCCTGACAGCCACATCTTCGAGGCAGCCGCGCGCGCGACCACGCCGCCGCCGTTCCGCGGCGCGCTGCCGTCGCCGCAATCCATCGCCTCGCCGTCGCTCGCGCCGGATATGCCGCTGGCTGCAACCGTGCACCGACTGCTCGACGACACCGACGCCGCGATCGCGCGGCAGACCTTGCTGCAGGTCGCCTCGCTGCCCGATCGCGTCGATGCTAGCGGTCACCGCATCGATCCGACCGTCCCGCAGTGGAATTTCGAGATTCCGTTCTTGACGCCGCAAGGCACCGCGATGGCGCAGTTCGAGATCTCGCGCGACGGCGGCAACGAGTCGGCTGATCCGGCCACGCGCGCCTGGCGCGCGCGTTTCTCGCTCAACGTCGAGCCGGCCGGCCCCGTGCATGCACTGATCACCCTGAGCGGCGACAAGACTTTCGTGCGGATGTGGGCAGAGCGGCCGGCAACCGCGCAGCAGCTTCGCGCCGGCATCGGCGAGCTCAGCCAGGCCATGACCCGAGCCGAGCTCAAGCCCGGCGACATCGTGGTCCGCGACGGTACGCCGCCCAAGCCCGCACCTGCCCGCGCCGGGCACTTCCTGGATCGCGCCACATGAGCGACCAAACCAAGCTCGCGATCGCGCTGCATTACGAGAAGGGCAGCAACGCGCCGGTGGTCGTCGCCAAGGGCAAGGGCACGATCGGCGCAAAGATCATCGAGGTCGCCAAGGCCCACGACATCCCGATCGAGGAGAACGAGGTCTTGGCTGGCGCGCTATCCAAGGTCGAACTCGGCGAGGAGATCCCGCCCGACCTCTACAAGGCCGTCGCCGAAGTGCTGGTGTTCGTGCTGCGGCTGTCGGGCCGAGGGCGCTGACACCTGTCATCGTTTCACCACGATATCGGCTGCATGGTCGCGCCAACTGTCATCACCCAACGGACACTGCCCTTGCTGACCCGCCGTTCCACCCTCGGCGTTCTCGCCGCAGCCGCCACCCTGCCATCCCGCGCGCTTGCTGTTGTCGCGCCGCCGCGCAACGAGATCCGCGAGAGCCTTGCAAAGCGCTTCACTGATTTGGGCACGGCCGGCACCTTCATTGGCTACAAGGTCGAGGACTATCTGATCGTTGCGAGCGACCGGGAGCGCTCGGGCGAAGGCAAGCTGCCGGCCTCGACCTTCAAGATTCCGAACTCGCTGATCGCGCTGGAAACCGGTGTCGTCGCCGATCCCGACAAGGACGTCTTTCCGTGGGACGGCGTCAAACGTCCAATCGAGGCCTGGAACAAGGATCACACGCTGCGCAGTGCGATCGCGGTGAGCGCCGTGCCGGTCTATCAGGAGATCGCGCGCCGGATCGGGCAGGAGCGCATGCAGAAATATATCGACCTGTTCGACTACGGCAATCGCGACATCGGCGGCGGCATCGACCAGTTTTGGCTCACCGGTGCCTTACGCATCGACCCGGTCGAGCAGATCGATTTCGTCGACCGGCTGCGCCGCCGCGCGCTGCCGATCTCCAAGCGCAGCCAGGATCTGGTCGCCGACATCCTGCCGGTGACCAAGGTCGGCGACAGCGTCATCCGCGCCAAGTCGGGGCTCTTGGGCGCCGAGCGCGGCGCGCCGTCGCTCGGCTGGATGGTCGGCTGGGCCGAGAAGGGTGAAGCGCATACGGTGTTCGCACTCAACATGGACTGCGGCGAGCCGCGCCTCGTCGGCGAGCGCATGCCGCTGACGCAAGCCTGCCTTGCCGATATCGGCGCGATCTAGCGTAGCAGCGGCAGCGCCGGACTAACGCCGTTCCAGGGCCAGCGAAACGTTCGTGACGTTGGTACCCTGCGGACGAATCGAGACCGTTTGCCGTCCGCCGCGCGTTGTCAGGGACAGATTGGCGGAGAAGTTGTCGCCACGCGCAGCCGCATCGACATGATCGCCGCTCGCACGGCCCGAGATCGTGCCGGATGCGTTGCGGGTGGCTTCGCTCCACGACCCGGAAACGGCGCCGCCCCGATACTCGACGTCGCCGGTAAGATCGAAATTGTAGCTCTCGCTCGCGCATTTCAGATTGAGGTCAAGCTGAGCGCTGCCGTTGCCGACATTGTAGGTCGCGCGGCAACGCAGCCGCTCCTGCCCGCCATCCGTCGTGCTCAATACGCCACCGCCAGACCACGAGCCGGCCATGGCGGTAAAGGGGGATGCGGCGCTCGCCATGCCGCAGGGAAGGCAGAGCGTCGCCGCGAGCAATCCTGTTCGTGCGATCATGGACCCAGGCATCGCAGGATCTCCTCTCTCGACTGGATCGTCGTTTCAACGCGCGGAACTCGAAGCGGTTTCTTGGAGTTCCGCGGAAGGCTGGCGCGACGGATCTTCTTTTCTTTGCTTGCACCAAAGAACGTGGATGCCCGGGACAAGCCCGGGCATAACGACCCCTCGTGAATGTCCGTTGCCCCTAGCCTCAGGTGGGACCGGCCGTCTTCTTTGCCGTCAGCGCCTGCTCGATCGCAAAGCCGCCGATCTCGCTCATGGCTTGCGAGATTATGTCGCCCTCGCGGGCAAAGCCGCCTGAGAGGAAATCGAACTGCGTGCGCGCCAGCCGCAGCACCTCGATCGGCACGGAGACGACGGTTTCGTTGAAGCTGTCGACGGAGGCGCGCAGGGTCTCGAGCTCGGTTGTGAGCTTGCCGATGTGGGTCTCCGCATCCTGCATCAGGCAGGAGAGCTTGCCGCGCTCCGCATTGAATGCGGTGCGTTGGGCCGCGGCGGCAGCGGTGACTTCAGCGAGCTGCGTCCGCAACTCGTCGATCTTCCTGGCCATGGCATCGGAGGCGAGCTCAGCGGCCTCGCGCAGTTCGGTGCCACGGGTGTTTTCTTCCTGCTGCCGGTGATAGAGCCGCTCGGCCGTCATGGCCCGCTGCGCCAGCGACTCGATCAGCGCGGCGGCACGCAGCAGCATCTCGCCGTTGCGACCCGAGACCATGCTGGCCATCCGCCGCAGGAAGGCGATGGTCTCGGACGACGACTTCGGCTGGAGGGGAACGACCGAGGCGGACATGTGTGATGCTTGCAGCCAGACGTGGTGGACCGCCGCCGTACCGATTGAGCTCACGCAACATTCGGCGCCTGATCGTGAAGGGCAAGCAAGCCTGAATCGGTTGGCCTGGTCAACCGGCGCGGGAGACAAAATGGCGGCAGTCCGCCGCCAAAGTGCGCGGGCTCAGGCGTCCTTCTGCCGGCCGATCCGGCCGAGATGGGTGAAGCCGAAGCCGGCCGAATATTTCAGGCCATAGCCGAGCGCCCGGTCGAGGCCGATATGGGCGAGCCAGATCAAGGCGATGGACAGGATCAAGGGTGAGGCGAAGCCGAAGCCCAGCGTCAGCAGCGCCACCGGCGCCATGTAGCTGTGGGCGGCGTTGTAGACCAGCGCGCCGAACTTTGCGTCCGAGAGGTAGGCGAGGAAACTGAGATCAGGGACGAAGAACAGCAGGGCGAACACCAACCAGGAGCCGTCCCAGGCCGCGTAGAGCGTCACCATCCCTGCCAACAGGGTCAGGCCCTCGAGCCGCAGCAGGATCTTGACCCCGCCGGTCACCGTGCCGGCTGCAGCCGCTGTTTCGTCCATCGTCGCCTCTCTCTGCAAAGCCTTGCAATCCCTCACGGTTTCCACAGCCACAGGGCAGACCTGCGAGGCCGAAAGCCGCTTCCCGGCCCGCAAAATGCCGTGTTAGAACCCAGCATCACTTACGACCTGGCGGGAGCAAATGAAACATATCCTTGACGCCCTTGAAGACCGTCGTGCCGGCGCCAAGCTCGGCGGCGGCGAGAAGCGCATCGAGGCGCAGCACGCCCGCGGCAAGCTGACCGCGCGCGAGCGCATCGAACTGCTGCTCGACAAGGGATCGTTCGAGGAATTCGACATGTTCGTCGAGCACCGCTCGACCGAGTTCGGCATGGAGAAGAACAAGATCCCCGGCGACGGCGTTGTCACCGGCTGGGGCACCGTCAACGGCCGCAAGACCTTCGTGTTCGCCAAGGATTTTACCGTGTTCGGCGGCTCGCTGTCGGAGACCCACGCGCTGAAGATCACCAAGCTTCAGGACATGGCGATGAAGGCGAGGGCGCCCATCATCGGCCTCTATGACGCGGGCGGCGCCCGCATCCAGGAAGGCGTCGCGGCGCTCGCGGGCTATTCCTACGTGTTTCGCCGCAACGTGCTCGCCTCCGGCGTGATCCCGCAGATCTCCGTCATCATGGGCCCCTGCGCCGGGGGCGACGTTTATTCGCCGGCGATGACCGACTTCATCTTCATGGTGAAGAATACCAGCTACATGTTCGTCACCGGCCCCGACGTGGTGAAGACGGTGACCAACGAGGTCGTCACCGCAGAAGAGCTCGGCGGTGCCTCCGTGCACGCCACGCGCTCCTCGATCGCCGACGGCGCGTTCGAGAACGACGTCGAGACGCTGCTGCAGATGCGGCGCCTGATCGATTTCCTGCCGTCCAATAACAGCGATGGCGTGCCGGAATGGCCGAGCTTTGACGACATCGGCCGCATCGACATGTCGCTGGATACGCTGATCCCCGACAATCCGAACAGACCCTACGACATGAAGGAGCTGATCCTGAAGGTCGTGGACGAGGGCGACTTCTTCGAGATCGCTGACGCCTTTGCCAAGAACATCGTCACCGGCTTTGGCCGCATCGCCGGCCGCACCGTCGGCTTCGTCGCCAACCAGCCCATGGTGCTGGCCGGCGTGCTCGACAGCGACGCATCGCGCAAGGCCGCGCGCTTCGTTCGTTTTTGCGATGCCTTCAATATCCCGATCGTCACCTTCGTCGACGTGCCCGGCTTCCTGCCCGGCACCGCCCAGGAATATGGCGGCCTGATCAAGCACGGCGCCAAATTGCTGTTTGCCTACTCGCAGTGCACGGTGCCGCTGGTGACCATCATCACCCGCAAAGCCTATGGCGGCGCCTTCGATGTCATGGCCTCCAAGGAGATCGGCGCCGACATGAATTACGCCTGGCCGACCGCCCAGATCGCGGTGATGGGCGCCAAGGGCGCGGTCGAGATCATTTTCCGCAGCGACATCGGCGACCCCGACAAGATCGCGGCGCGAACGAAGGAATACGAAGACCGCTTCCTGTCCCCCTTCATCGCCGCCGAGCGCGGCTATATCGACGACGTCATCATGCCGCACTCGACGCGGAAGCGGATCGCAAGGGCGCTTTCGATGCTGAAGGACAAGAAGGTGGAAACGCCGGCGAAGAAGCACGACAATTTGCCGTTGTGATTATTTTGATAAATCTCTAAGGTAGAGCGAATATGGTGCTTAATATGATTGCGGTCGAGGAGATTGTGCGTGCCCAATACTTTGGAGATTGTTTCGCAACTTGAGAATAGACTCGCGCATCTAAAGTCTACGTTGTTGTATGCGCATCGGGCCTTCGTAATCGAATTTGCGGGCACACCGAAGTCCGGCAAGAGCACGTCGGTAGAAGCTAATCAGGGCTGCGCAGAGAGAGTTATGGGAAGAGGTTCCTTCCATTCGCAACATGGCTGACCTAACTCTTGAGCCTCTGACCGCCGAAGTTCGCTATGGGCCGGTCCTTTCGCGCTCGGTAGGGCAGCAGACATACTACGATGTTCAATTCTTTCTGCTTAGAATTGGTACCAATCCTTCCAACGTACTCGACAATTTGGGAGCGCGTACTTTGAATGTGCTTGTGCCTCAAGAGGATATCTTGAGGGACGAGAGTGGCCGGGTTTCTGGACTGATAAAATTCCTTAGCCGCGCGGTGTCGGGAGGAATCGAGAGTGTTCCTTTGAGTTCTCCGATTAATTTGATGCCATCCGGTCGTTGGGCTGGGGGGCGCCGGGATCAACTTGAATTTGCCTGGGCCTAACGACCAGGGCCGGGATTTTCGAAGCTGAATCTGTGGACGAACGATAGCCGCTCCGCCGGTTTGGTTCGTTGATGATGCGGCACCCAAATTCTTGAACCCGATGACCGAAGGCGATCCCACCGACGAGATTTCCGACATCGAAGCGCGGATCGAGGCGCTGGCTGAGATCGCCGAGCGATGCAGGAAATACATTCTGGCGTCCAAGATCGCGATTGGCGGTGGCGCTGTGTTGCTGCTGGTGACGATCCTCGGCGTGTTCGGCTTTGGTCAAACGGCGGCGCTCGGATCGATCGCTCTGATGCTGGGCGGAATCGTCTCGCTTGGATCGAACGTCAGCACGTTGCGGCAAACCGAAAGCGCCATCGGTGCTGCGGAGGCGCTTCGGTCTCAACTGATCAGCAGGATCGACCTGCGCGTGGTCGCGGACGCGCCAATGAAGCTGGTGTGACGCGCCACTTGGCGCTGCCACGTCTCACGCGGCAGCCCTGCGCGTCAGGACCTGTAACTCCGTGCGGCATTCAGCTGCGAAGGCCTGAAGCCGCTCCACGGTTTTCTGGTCGAGGATGGCTTTCGCCAGCCGCTCGGCGCGGGCTAGTTGCTCTCTAAGGAATTCGATGCGGGCCATGTGTCACCTTCCGCTGCGATGGTTGGAAGCAAATTGCTTCGTTCCGGCGGCCATGACTCTAGGGTTATCGCCGGGCTAATTATGTGCGGCGCGTCACGCTCCGGTGCGCGCCGCGTCCGCCGCAGCGAAATGCGCCATCTGGTCGGCGTGGGCCTTGGCGAAAGCCGGGCGGGCCGTCGCGCGCGCGACGTAGTCGCAGCAAGCCGGGTGGTCTGCCAGCCCGTCGAAACGATCGACCGGGCGCAGCACATCCGCCATCAGGATATCGGCGACGGAGAAGGACCCCGCCAGCCATTCGCGCACCGCGAGCACCGGCTCGAGATGCTTGAGGCGGAGCTTGAGGAAGCCGTCCAGAAATTTCCATGCCGGCGTGTCGCCTGCATCGCCGGTGAACTTCAGGAGCGACCACGGCAGGCTGGCCATCTCCACCGAGTTGAGCGCGGCGAACACCCATTGCATCGCTTCGCTGCGGCCGCGCGGATCGGCTGGCATCAGCGCCGCGCTGCGCTCGCCCAGATGCAGCAGGATCGCGCCGCTCTCGAAGATCGAGATGTCACCGTCGGTCAGCCACGGCACCTGGCCGAACGGCTGGTGCGCGAAATGGTCCGCGCCGCGGTTGGCGAACGGCACGCTAGCGACGCGATAGGGCAGGGCGGCCTCTTCGAGCGCCCAGCGCACGCGAAGGTCGCGTACAAAGCCCCGCGGCATTTCGGGAACCCAGTCGAAGGTGGTGAGAGTGAGGTCGGCCATGTGGCATCTCCATGCCTTTGCTCAAGTGTGTCTTGGTTCTGTGCAAAGGACGGGCGACGGGCGGGCGTTCCGACACCGATGCCAACTCTTTTTGTCGCCGCGGCGCGATTCAGCTTTGGTTCATGTCGTCACCGCGACATTCCGCGCGCATCACGGGCACGACCATCCTAGAGGAAAGACGTCATGGAGCGCCGGAACTTTTTGAAATTCGTATTTGGTGTGACGGCAGGCGCCGCCGCCTTCGCCGCGACCGCGCAGGCCGCGCCGCTGTCGCCGCAGCCGGTCGGTGGCCCGTCGGGAACGCCGCGGCCCGATGCCGACGCCCATCCCGCTGTCACCACCAGCGATGCGGCCGCGCAGTTGAAACCCGAGCAGGTGCATTGGCGCGGCCGCGGCTGGCATCCCCGTCACTGGGGCTGGCGCCGTCGGCGCTGGCATCGCCGCCACTGGTAAACTCTCGCCGATCGAGGCTTGGACGGGGATCGCAGTTGCGGTCCCCGTTTTGATTCGAAGTCGCTACGGAAATGTGCCGGCGACCTGTTTCGAGACGTTCAAAAAAAGACCGCGCAAAAAGAAAGTGGCCGCGCCAGCCAAAGCCGCGCGGCCATTTCGCAATGCGAAAGACGAGATCAGAACGGGCGGCAGCGGCCGGCGTACCAGCGGAAACCATAGGGGCAGACGCGCGCGCGCGGCACGACGACAACGGGGGCCGGCGCGACCACCACCGGGCCCGGGCGCACGACGACCGCACCGCGCATCGGGCGGCAGTTGCCGTAGCGGCCACGGTACCAGCCCGGGCCGCAGCCCTCGGCGGCGCTGGCCGCCTCACTGAAACCAACGACCGCGCTGGCAAGCATCACGGCGGCGAACAGATATTTCATTCGATCTTCCTTCTTGTTCTTGGGGGCAAGTTTTGGGGGCAAGTCTTTGGGGTAAGTGTCGGGGGTAAGTCTTGGGGGCTTGGCGCTCGCGGCGCACAATGAATCAAAAGGCACGATTCGACACGTTAAATTTGGGGAGATAACGTGCCGATACGTCGCGATCCAAACCTGCCAATCATGACCTGAATGCGGCATGAACACCCTGCCGCATGCTGCATGAGGCGACACGCAAGCGGCGTCAGCGGCCGAGAAAGCCGAGCACCAATTCCCTGTACTTGTCCGGCGCCTCCAGGAAGACGAGATGCCCGGTGTCCGGGATCACCTCGGCCCGCGCGTTCGGCATCTTCGCAGCCAGCGCCTTCGCGAGCTCGGCATTCTGTCCCATTTTTGCGCGCAGCGCCTCCGGCGCATTCGGCCGACCCGGCGCGTTGTGGTCGTCGGCGCCCATGATGAAGAGCGTCGGCTCGGCGAGGAGTGGGATCTCGTGCGCGACCGGCTCGCGATAGATCATCTGTCCGGAGCTGACGAACGCGCGCAGCCATCGTGGATAGTCCGGGCTGCCCTTGATGTTGAAGCGGGCGTCGATGAACGGCGTGATCGCCTCGCCCGGCAGCTTGATCGCGTAATTGGTCTGGAGCTGCTTGCGGTAGCCTTCGGCCGTGAGCTTGTCTTCGGCCTCGATGATCTTCTCAGTCGGCGTCGGCGGCACGTAGAGCTGGTAGTCCTCGAGCCCGATCGGCGCGGTCAGCACCAGGTGTGCGACGCGCTCCGGATAGGCGCGGGCAATGCGCACCCCGAGCATGCCGCCGAGCGAGTGGGCGACGATCTCGGCCTTGTCGATTTTGAGATGATCGAGCAACGCGATGGTGTTGCGCGCCAGCGTGTCGAAATGCAATTCACCCGTCGGCCTGGAGGATTTGCCGAAGCCGACCTGGTCCGGCACCACGACGCGGTAGCCGGCTTCGCCCAGCATCTTGATGACCGGCGCCCAATAGCTCGACGGAAAATTGCGCCCGTGCAGCAGCACCACGGTGCGGCCGTTCGACTGCGCTGGCGCCACGTCCATATAGGCCATGCCGAGCTGTTCGCCGTCATTGACGACAGGCAGCAGGTGCACGGGATAGGGATAGGCAAAGCCTTCCAGTGCGACGCCGTAAGGCTCGCGCTGCGGGCTGTCGGCAGCGCGGGATGCGAGCGGGACGGTGAGGAGGGCGGCGGCGAGCGCGGCCGTGAGGATGCGATTCATGGGAAGGGCTCTGTCTGGAACTGACGCTGCGAGACACAGTCGCATTCACGTGCGAGCCGCAAATAAAGACGCGGATGGCCGGGTCAAGCCCGACCACAACGAGAAGAGTCGCTCACACGCGATTGTGTGGTCTCACACGATTTGCGTGGCTAGTCTCGCCCGTTGCCGAACAGCGCGGCAAACTGCTTCTCGCCGGTACGGGTAAAATTCACCACGCGGCTGCCGGGCGTGGCGTCGCGGGCGGCCCATTTCAGTTCGGTGAAGCGATTCATCATCGCCGCACCCAGCGTGCCGGCGAGATGGTGGCGCCGCTCGCTCCAGTCGAGGCAGGCCTTGCAGACGGGACGGCGCGGATGGCTCAGCATCTCGGATGAAATCTGCAAATGCTCGCTCAGGAAACGCCGGCCGTCCGGCGTCAGCTCGATCTCCTGCTTCTTCTGCTTGATCAGGCGCCGTTCGCGCAAGGAGTCGAGCATCTGCACGCCGAGATCGCCGGCGAGATGGTCGTAGCAGATCCGCGCACGCCGCAGCGCCGGATCCTTCGGCCCGGTGCGGACGCGCATGTGGCCGGTGCGCGCGGCAAGCCCCGCGAGCCCTTCGAGCACGCCGGCGACGTCGGGATCGGTGAGGCGGTAGTAACGGTGGCGGCCCTGCTTCTCCGGCTCGATGAGGCCACCGGCCTCGAGCTTGGACAGATGCGAGCTCGCGGTCTGCGGCGTGATGCCGGCCTCCTGCGCCAGCTCGCTCGCGGTCAGGGCACGGCCGTTCATCAGCGCCGTGAGCATGTTGGCGCGGGCGGGGTCGCCGACCAGCGAAGCGACCATGGCGATGTCGGGTCCTGATTTCATGCTTCGATGATAGCCGAAGCATTGAGGTCGGGCAAGCGCGTAGCGTGCCGTCACGTCGTCGTTGCGAACGAATGACGAGGCAATCCTTATTGCCCGACCCTCATCCTGAGGAGCGCGCCCTTGCGCGCATCTCGAAGGATGATGGCCCCTGCTGTGGCCTCGCCCTTCGAGACGCCGCGCACGCGCGGCTCCTCAGGGTGAGGGTCAGGCTTTGGCGATGCTTCGCGCAATGACGGTGTGCAAACATAGGAGCCCACCATGTCCATCACCGTCTTCATCCGCTACCAGCTCGATCCGTTCAAGCGCGCGCAGTTCGAGGAATATTCGAAACGCTGGCTCACCATTATCCCGAAATGCGGCGGCGAGCTGATCGGCTATTTCATGCCGCATGAGGGCACAAACAACATCGCCTTTGCGCTGATCAGTTTCGAGAGTCTCGCCGCCTACGAGGTCTATCGCGCGCGGCTGCGGCAGGACGCGGAAGGCATGGCGAACTTCCACTTTGCGGAGGAGCACAAATTCATCCTCGCAGAGGAGCGCACCTTCCTGCGCAAAGTGGTATTGTAGGCGAACCACGCATAGCAGGAGACGCCCAATGATCGCCGTGATCTTCGAGGTCTGGCCGAAGCCGGAACACCGCCAGAATTATTTCGACATCGCAGCCGACCTGAAGCCGATCCTGCAAACCATCGACGGCTTCATCTCGGTCGAGCGCTTCGAGAGCCTGACCGAGAAGGGCAAGATCCTGTCGGTATCGTTCTGGCGCGACGAGGCGGCGGTCGAGGCCTGGCGCAACACGATGGAGCATCGTCGCAGCCAGGCCAAAGGCCGCGGCCAGATCTTCGCCGACTACCGCCTGCGCATCGCCAGCGTCATCCGCGACTACGGCATGAACGATCGCGAGCAGGCGCCGAAGGACAGCCGCGCCGTGCACGATGCGCACTAGCGCACGCGAAACAACATGCCTATGTCTGCGCCGCCAACAATCAGGGAGAGAAACATGCAGGTCACGACCGCGGACAAGCGCGCGACGTTCAGGAAGATGCACGACAGCGGCTGCTTCATCCTGCCCAATCCGTTCGACGTCGGCAGCGCCAAGGCGTTGCAGCATCTCGGCTTCAAGGCGCTTGCGTCATCCAGCGCGGGCTTTGCCTGGACCATCGGCAAGGCCGACAACCACGTCACCGTCGAAGACGTCTGTCAGCATCTGGCAGCATTGTGCTCGGCCGTCGACATCCCCGTGAACGCCGATTTCGAGGGCGGCTTTGCCGTCGAGCCGGATCAGGTCAGGGAAAATGTCGAGCGCGGGGTGCGCACCGGCGTCGCCGGCCTCTCGATCGAGGATTCCACCGGCGACAAGCACAAGCCGATCTACGACCGCGCGCTCGCGGTCGAACGCATCAAGGCGGCGCGCAAGGCGATCGGCGACAGCGGCACGCTGCTGGTCGGCCGCTGCGAGGCGTATCTCTGGGGCGTCGCCGACCTCAAGCTCGTCATTGATCGGCTCACCGCCTATGCGGACGCCGGCGCCGACTGTCTCTACGCGCCGGGCCTGAAGAGCCGCGAAGATATCGCCGCGGTGGTGAAGGCGGTGCATCCAAAGCCGTTCAATCTCCTGATCGGCGGCTCCGGGCTGTCGTTGCGGGAAGCCGCCGATCTCGGCGTGCGCCGGATCAGCGTCGGCGGTTCGCTCGCGCGCGCCGCCTGGGGCGGCTTCATGCGTGCGGCGAAGGAGATGGCGGAGAAGGGGACTTTCGCCGAACTCGGCAGCGGCTATCCCGGCGGCGAGCTCAACAAGATGTTCAGCTAGCGGCAAATAAAGCGGCGGGACTTTCATCCCGCCGCTTTATTTCGCTCTCGACGTCATGCGTCGCCACCGGGTCTCGCCCTCGGCGAGCCCATGACAGGCTCCGGCGGAGCATCCAGTACGCGGCGTCCACTCGACATAAATTCGACCGCCTCGGAATACTGGATCGCCCGGTCAAGCCGGGCGATGACAGTTGTTGCCGCTACTTGGCGCCGTCCGACGGCGCCTGCGTATCCGGGGCCGGCTTGCTCGGCGCTGCACCCGTGGTCACGCCCGGCTGGGTATTGTTGCGCGGCGTCATGTCACGCGCGGCCGGATTGGCCGGATTGGTCTGGGCGGTCTGCGACGCTGGCGTATTGCTCGCCTGGTTACTGGTGGTCGTATTGTTCAAGCCGTAGAACACGGCGCCCAGCACCAGGGCGACGGCCACGGCAAACAGCGCGACCTTGCCGCTGGAGGCGGGGCCTTCGCCCAGCTCCGGGTCGGCCTGAAGGTTCGCATCCCGCCGTGCCGCACGGAGATACTCATCGTCGGCGAAGTTCGGGCGGTACGGATCGTTGGGAAAACGGTCGTCGGCCATCGATTGGTCTCCTCGCTTATGAGACAGAGACAACCCGTGGATGCGAGATTCAGTTCCGCGGCCTTTATGCTTTCGTCGCATGTTGCTCCCGGGCCCGGAATCGGGAACCTGTTCGTCTGGGGAACCGCGGACGTAAGTTCCACGGGATGGGGGAACAGATCGATGTGGAGCGTGCCACCGAGCGATAGCGTGCTACACGTCCTGGCGCTGGTCGCCTTGACGGCGCAAGGGATGACGGCTGCGCTGGCCGCCGGGCGCCGCAGCATGGACTATGTCGGCGTCTGTTTTCTCGCCTGCGTCACGGCGCTCGGGGGCGGCACGCTGCGCGATCTGTTTCTCGGGCACTATCCGCTGGCCTGGGTCGCGAACCCGATCTACCTCGCTCTGCCGGGTGGGGCGGCGCTGCTGACGATCGTGATCGCGCGGCTGGTGCATCGGCTGAGCCTCGCATTCATCGTGCTCGATGCCATTGGCCTCGTCGTCTTCACCATGACCGGCTGCGACATCGCCTGGCAGATGGATGCCACGCTGCCGATCGTCATTGTCTCGGGCATGGTGACGGGCTGCGCCGGCGGCGTGCTGCGCGACGTGCTCTGCAACGACGTGCCGCTGCTGTTTCGCTCCGAGCTCTATGCCAGCGTCTCGGTGGTGACCGGACTGTTCTACGCCACCGCGTTCGGCCTCAATCTCAACGCCGAACTCTGGACCATCCTGACCTTCATCCTCGGCATCAGTTTCCGCCTGCTCGCGGTCCGCTACAAATGGGAGATGCCGAAATTCTTGTTCACGGAAGATAAGCGGTAGCATTTCTTTCGCCTCTCCCCGCCTGCGGGGAGAGGCCGGAATTTGCGTGAGCAAATTCCGGGTGAGGGGGAGTCTCCGCGAGTCGAACTGGTCGACACGCGCACAGCTTTATCCACTCGTCATTGCGAGCGCAGCGAAGCAATCCAGCATCTTTCCGCGGATGGACTCTGGATTGCTTCGCTGCGCTCGCAATGACGAAGAGGAGGCGGCAGGGGCCCTCGCTACGGCTCCTGCTTACGCGCCTTCGCCACCTGCGCCGGCGTCACCAGCGGCGCCGCATTGCCCCAGGAATTGCGCATGTAGTTCGTCACCGCCGCGATCTGCTCGTCGGACAATTGCTTGGCATAGGCCGGCATTTCGCCGGTGTTGGGTGCGCGGGGCGTCGTTACGGTCCTGGCGCCGTCGAGAATGATGCGCAAGGTCGAGGATGGGTTGATCGATTGCAGCAGCGCGTTGGCGGGCAGCGGCGGATAGATCCGCGGCGCACCGGCGCCATCGGCTTCATGGCAGGCGATGCAGAGCCGTGCATAGATGACCTGGCCTGCCTTCATCTCGGCATCGTTGGGCGGCGTCACTGTCGGCTCGCGCCGCGCCGGCGGCAGGCTTTTCAGATATACGGCGATCGCTTGCACATCGGCATCGCTCATCTTCGAGGTCGCGCCCACGACCACCTCCGCCATCAGCCCGCCGGCATGGCTTTTGGCATTGCGTCCGCTTTGCAGATACTCGGTGATGTCCTCGGCGCTCCACGACTTCAGCCCGCTGCGCGCAGCGCCGTCGAGCCGCGGCGCAAACCAGCCGCCGACCTCGCTGCCGGACAGCGCTTGCGCCTCCTTGTCCGCGCCAAAATAGTTCTTCGGCGTGTGGCAGGCGCCGCAATGGCCGAGCCCGGTGACGAGATAGCCACCTCTGTTCCACGCCGCACTCTTGTCCTGGTCCGGCTCGAACAGGCCGGGCTTGAAGAACAAATAGTTCCAGGCCCTCATCAGGCCGCGATGACCGAACGGCCAGCGCAGATCCGGCGGCTTGTTGCGGCTGGCGACGGGTGCGAGCGTTCCGAGATAGGCGCGGATCGCCAGCGTGTCGTCCTTCGTCATCCTGGTGAAGTAGGGATAGGGGAAGGCCGGGTAGTAGTTTGAGCCATCAGGCGCCACGCCGTAGCGCAAGGCACGGGTGAAATCGGCATCCGCCCAGCCGCCGATACCGGTCTGGCGGTCCGGGGTCAGGTTCGGCGCATAGATCGCGCCGAAGGGCGTGTCGATGCGCTTTCCACCCGCAAACGGTTTGGCGGGATCGGCGGTGTGGCAGCCCGCGCAGTCGCCGGCCTCGACCAGCATCTTGCCGTAGGCGATCAACTCGGGCGACGGCTCGCTCGCTATGGCCGCCTTCGCAACCGCACCTGACAACAGCACGGCAGCCAGAATCGTCCGCATCATCGACCTTCTCCCGCGGCCAATCGCCCCCAGCCGCATGATGTGCGCGTCACGTCGTTTCGCGGTGGCGGGGGTATGGTGACACAAATTGAAAATGGCCGGCACCTTCCGGGCACTAAATTGCGATTTTTACCCGGCGCCGCCGAAGCGGCAGATTTGTGATGCGGAACGTGAAATATCCGACATAGAGTGGCGGAGGTGGTCGGCGCGCCCTAGCTAAAAACAACGGGCAGGCAACGGCTTAGGCAGCCAAACGCTCAAAGGGCGGAAGAGGACAACAATGGGCATCAACCAGGGTCCGATCAGTCTCGATCAAAAATACACCCAGGACACCGGACACGTCTTCACCACGGGCATCCAGGCGCTGGTTCGTTTGCCCATGGCCCAGATCCGGCGCGACCGCGCCAACGGCCTCAACACTGCCGGCTTCATCTCCGGCTACCGCGGTTCGCCGCTCGGCGGCTACGACCAGCAGCTGTTCGCCGCGCGCAAGCATCTCGAGCAGTACAACATCAAGTTCCAGCCCGGCGTGAACGAGGACCTCGCTGCCACCGCGGTCTGGGGTTCGCAGCAGCTCAACCTCTCGCCCGGCGCCAAATACGATGGCGTGGTCGGCATCTGGTACGGCAAAGGCCCCGGCGTCGACCGCTGCGGCGACGTCTTCCGCCACGGCAATGCGGCGGGCTCCGCGAAGAACGGCGGCGTGCTGTGCCTTGCCGGCGACGACCACGGCGCAAAATCCTCCACCGTTCCGCATCAGTCCGACCACGCCTTCATGTCGGCGCTGATGCCCTATCTCTACCCGTCCAGCATCCACGAGATGATCGAGATGGGCCTGCTCGGCATCGCGATGTCGCGCTACTCCGGCTGCTGGGTCGGCATGAAGGTGATCACGGAGACGGTGGAGACCACCGCCGAGATTGATCTCTCCGACGAGATGAAGCCCTTCATCATTCCCCCTGATTTCGAGTTGCCGCCCGGCGGTCTCAACCTGCGCTGGCCCGACGATCGTTTCGACCAGGACCGCCGCCTCCAGGACTACAAGGGCTTTGCCGCGATAGCCTTTGCGCGCGCCAACAGGGTCAACCGCGTCACCATGGATTCGCCGAACGCCCGGTTCGGCATCATGGCGTCCGGCAAGAGCTATGAGGACGTCCGCCAGGCGCTGCGCGAGCTCGGCATCACCGAGGAGGTCGCCGCCAAGATCGGGCTTCGGCTTTACAAGATCGGCATGCCCTGGCCGCTGGAGCCGGAAGGCGTACGCCAGTTCGCCGTCGGCCTCGAGGAGATCTTCATCATCGAGGAACGGCGCGAGATCGTCGAGAACCAGGTCAAGCAGGAGCTGTTCAACTGGCGCGACGACGTCCGCCCGCGCATCGTCGGCAAGATGGACGAGCACGACAAGCGCTTCCTGACCTTCTCGGCCGAGCTCAGCGTCGCCTCGCTTGCGACCTCGCTTACCGAGCGACTTCTACGGCTTAATCTCAACCCCGAGATCGCGGAGATGCTCCGCGTCAAGGCCGACTGGTTCAACGGCCGCCAGGCGACCCAGATGCAGGCGGTCGCACCCGTGTCCCGCACTCCATATTTCTGCTCCGGCTGCCCCCACAACACCTCGACCAAGGTCCCCGAAGGCAGCCGCGCGCTCGCCGGCATCGGCTGCCACTTCATGGCGCTGTGGATGGACCGCTCGACCGAGACCTTCACCCATATGGGCGGCGAGGGCGTGCCGTGGGTCGGCATCGCGCCCTTTACCGACGAGAAGCACATCTTCGCCAATCTCGGGGACGGCACCTATTTCCATTCCGGGCTTCTGGCTATCCGCCAGGCGGTCGCCTCCAAGACCAACATCACCTACAAGATCCTCTACAACGATGCGGTCGCCATGACCGGCGGCCAGCGCCACGACGGCGATCTCTCGCCGCAGCAGATCACCTTCCAACTCCATGCCGAGGGCATTCGCGAGATCTACCTGGTCTCGGAGGCGCCCGACGCTTATCCCGCCGACACCATCGCGCCCGGCGTGAAGAAGTATCACCGCGACGAACTCGACAGCGTCATGAAGATGTGCCGCGAGTTCAAGGGCACCTCGGCCATCGTCTTCGTGCAGACCTGCGCCGCCGAGAAGCGCCGCCGCCGCAAGCGCGGCCTGATGGAGGATCCGGCGCGCCGCGTCATGATCAATCCGGCCGTCTGCGAAGGCTGCGGCGATTGCTCGGTGCAGTCGAACTGCATTTCGGTCGAGCCGCTGGAGACCGAGTTCGGCCGCAAGCGCGCCATCAACCAGTCGTCCTGCAACAAGGACTATTCCTGCGTGAAGGGCTTCTGCCCGTCCTTCGTCACCGTCGATGGCGGCAAGCCGCGCCACCGCGCGCCGGCCGATCTCAGCGACATCGGCACGCTGCCGGAGCCTGCCTCGCGCCCGACGCTGGACAAGCCCTACAACATCGCGGTCGGCGGTGTCGGTGGCACCGGCGTGCTGACCATCGGCGCGCTGCTCGGCATGGCCGCGCATATCGAGGGCAAGGCCTCGATGATCCTCGACATGTCCGGCCTCGCACAGAAAGGCGGCGCCGTGCTCAGCCACGTCCGCCTGTCAGATCATCCGGCGGAGGTGACTTGCTCGCGCATCGTCACCGGCACGGCCGATGTCGTGCTCGCCGCCGACGAGGTGGTCGCGGTCGCCAAGGACACCATCTCGCTCTGCGACACCAGCCGCACCCGCGGCATCATCAACAG
Organism: Bradyrhizobium sp. CSA207; assembly: GCF_029051685.1. Classification (GTDB taxonomy): domain Bacteria; phylum Pseudomonadota; class Alphaproteobacteria; order Rhizobiales; family Xanthobacteraceae; genus Bradyrhizobium. Next base: position 222,866 of record NZ_JAACFT010000005.1, read on the forward strand.
CCACGTCATTCCCACCGCCGACTTCGTCCTCAACCGCGATTTCAACTTCCAGACCCGCAAGCTGAATGGGCTTTTGGAAACCGCGCTGCACAAGGACTCGGTGTTCTTCGATTTCACCAAGCCGGCCGAGCAGCTGCTCGGCGACAGCATCGCCACCAACATGATGATGATGGGCTATGCCTATCAGAAGGGCCTCTTGCCGCTGTCCGCCGAAGCGATCGAGCAGGCGATCGAGGTCAACGGCGTTTCGATCAAGATGAACAAGGAAGCGTTTAGGCTCGGCCGTCTCGCGGTCGCCGATCCCGCGCGCCTTGCGGAGATGCTGAAGGGGACGGACGAGGTCGTCGCGCCCAAGGCACTGGACGCGATGACGTTGGACGAGGTCATCGAGCATCGCACCAGGCATCTGACCGCTTATCAGAACGGTCGTCTCGCCAGGCGCTATCGCAAGCTGGTCGACCAGGTCCGCGATGCGGCGTTGAAGGGCGGCTACGACGATGCGCTGCCGCGCGCGGTCGCGATCAACTACGCAAAGCTGCTGGCCTACAAGGACGAATACGAGGTCGCGCGGCTCTTCACCGACGGCGCCTTCGAAAAGCAGCTCCGTGACCAGTTCGAGGGCGACTTCAAGTTCAACTTCAATCTCGCCCCGCCGATCTTGGCCTCTGGCGTCGATGCGCTGGGACGCCCGAAGAAGCGCGCCTTCGGCCCGTGGATGCTCGGTGTGTTCCGCACGCTGGCGAAGTTCAAGTTCCTGCGCGGCACGCCGCTCGACATCTTCGGCTATAGCGCCGACCGCAAGCTCGAGCGCGACCTGATCGCCGGCTACGAGAAGGACGTCGCCACCGTGCTCGGGCTGTTGTCGCCGCTCACGATCGACACCGCGGTCGAACTGCTCTCGCTGCCCGACCGCATCCGCGGCTACGGCCCGGTGAAGGAGAAGGCAGTCGCGGACGCCAAGGCCCGCTACGCCCAGCTCGCCGCCGACCTCGCCAGCCCGCCGCCCGCGCCAAGGCAGATCGCGGCGGAGTAGACTTCATCTCCTCATGGTGAGGAGCGCGAAGCGCGTCTCGAACCATGAAGGCCCCGCTCTCGCCCGGCGCCATCCTTCGAGACGCCTGCTTCGCAGGCTCCTCAGGATGAGGGCTGTGCGCCCGGCGGCGTAGGGTGGGCAAAGGCGCGAAGCGCTGTGCCCACCATCTCACCGGGATCGTAAGAAGGTGGGCACGCTTCGCTTTGCCCACCCTACGATTCTTCTTTGATAATCAACCACCATTCTACTGTGCATGGGGTTGTTTTCGCAAAAAAGAAAGTCGCTTGTGTCGTCGGGCAAAACAGCTTTAGGACCTTGCCCCGTTGATCGCGTCATTGCGAGCGAAGCGAAGCAATCCAGAAATGCACCCGCGGAAAGACTCCTGGATTGCTTCGCTACGCTCGCAATGACGACGTGGATGCAGGTGGCACTCCCTGACAGGAAGTTGCGCCAACCTGCTGCCTCTCGCCCGACGGAATATTTCCGCGCTTGCCAACAGGGCAGCGGCGGTTCAGAAAAAACTGGAAGCGACAAACGCCAGCGGAGACTTTATTTGACCATCAAGGGCAAGGCCTACATTGCCGGCATCTACGAACACCCGACCCGACACGCGCCGGACAAATCCACCGCCCAGCTCCACGCCGAGGTCGCCAAGGGCGCGATCGAGGATGCCGGGATCAGCAAGGACGATGTCGACGGCTATTTCTGCGCGGGCGATGCTCCCGGCGGCGCCTGGCCGATGGTGGATTATCTCGGCCTGAACACCAAAAAGCTCCGCCACGTCGATTCCACCGAAACCGGCGGCTGCTCCTACATCATCCATCTCGGCCATGCCGCTGAAGCAATTGCCGCGGGAAAATGCTCGATCGCGCTGATCACGCTCGCGGGCAAGCCGCGCACTGGGGCGATGCCGCCGCGTGCGGCCGGCGCGGAAGCCGACTTCGAGTCCGCTTACGGTGCGACCACGCATAATGCCTACGGCATGTGTGCCATGCGCCACATGCACGACTATGGCACCACGTCCGAGCAGCTCGCCTGGATCAAGGTCGCAGCCTCCCATCACGCGCAATACAACCCGCATGCGATGCTCAAGGACGTCGTCACGGTCGAGGACGTGCTGAACTCGCCGATGATCTCCGATCCCCTGCATCGCATGGATTGCTGCGTCGTCTCCGACGGCGGCGGCGCGCTGATCGTGACGACGCCCGAGATCGCCAAGAGCTTGAAGAAGCCTTTGGTGCGTTTGATCGGCCACGGCGAGGCGATGAAGGGCCCGCGCGGCGGCAAGGACCTCGACCTCACATACTCCGCCGGCATCTGGTCCGGCCCGCGCGCCTTCGAGGAAGCCGGCATCACGCCGAAGGACATCAAATACGCTTCGATCTACGACAGCTTCACCATCACGGTCTTGATGCAGCTCGAGGACCTCGGCTTCTGCAGGAAAGGCGAGGGCGGCAAGTTCGTCGCTGACGGCAACCTGATTTCGGGCGTCGGCAAGCTGCCGTTCAATACCGATGGCGGTGGCCTGTGCAGCAACCATCCCGTCAACCGCGGCGGCATGACCAAGATCCTCGAAGCCGTCAGGCAGTTGCGCGGCGAGGCGCATCCGAAGGTGCAGGTCAAGAACTGCGACCTCGCCATCGCCCACGGCACCGGCGGCCTTCTCGGCGTCCGCCACGCCGCCTCGACCGCCATTCTGGAGCGCGTGTGATGAGTGAAGCCAAGAAATATCCCGCCCCGGTGACCAACCCCGAGACCGCCGCGTTCTGGGATGCGGCCAGCCGCGGCAAGTTCATGATCAAGCGCTGCACCACCTGCGGCGAGGCGCACTACTTCCCGCGCGCGATTTGTCCGTTCTGCTACTCCGACAAGACGGTGTGGGAAGAGAGTTCGGGCGAAGGCACGATCTATACCTACAGCCTGATGCGGAAGTCGCCGACCGGTCCCTACGCGATCGGCTACGTCACGTTGAAAGAGGGCCCGTCGCTCCAGACCAATTTCGTCGACTGCGATCTGACGACGCTGAAGATCGGCCAGAAGGTGAAGGTGGTGTTCAAGCCGACCGACGGCGCGCCGCTGCCGTTCTTCACGCCGGTCTGATTTCTTCCCTTCTCCCCCTGTGGGAGAAGGTGGCGCGAAGCGCCGGATGAGGGGTATCGCTCCGCGGAGAGACTTTCAATGCGGAGGCAACCCCTCACCCAAATGAGTTTGCCGCACCGTCCTCGCTGCCCTCTCCCACAAGGGGAGAGGGCACTCTAACTGGCGGTGCCGAAGACATCGGGGAGGAAGCCAAAATGTCCGCCAGATACGACGAGCTCAAAGCCCTGAAAAACCTGGGCCAGAAATACGCCTACAGCGACCGCGAGGTCATGCTCTACGCCTACGGCATCGGTCTTGGCGCCGATCCGATGGACGAGAACGAGCTCGCTTTCGTCAACGAAGGCACCCTGACGCCGCGGCCGCTGAAGGTGGTGCCGACCTTTGCTTCCGTCGCGGCGTGGGGCGCGGGGCCGGGCGAGATGAATCTCAACCGCGTCATGGTGGTCGACGGCGAGCGCGACATCACGTTCCACCAACCATTGCCGGCCGCCGCCCACATCACCGCCGATTCCTCGGTGGTCGAGGTGTATGACAAGGGCAAGGACAAGGGCGTGGTGATCAGCCACCAGACCGTGCTGAAGAACGAAAAGGGCGAGAAGCTTGCAACGCTGGTCGCCTCGCGCTTCGCCCGTGGCGATGGCGGTTTTGGCGGACCGAACCTGACCCAGCCCGATCCGCACAAGATCCCGTCGCGCGCGCCCGACAAGACCATCGACATCACCACGCGGCCCGACCAGGCGCTGGTCTACCGCCTCTGCGGGGACCGCAACCCGCTGCACAGCGATCCCGAATTTGCGAAAAAAGCCGGCTTCCCGCGGCCGATCCTGCACGGCATGTGCACCTACGGCATCACCTGCCGCGGCGTGCTCCAGACCTATGCCGACTACGATGCGAGTGCCTTCCGCCAGCACGTGGCGCGGTTCTCCTCGCCGGTCTATCCCGGCGAGACCGTGACCATGGACCTCTGGAAGGACGGCAACGTGATCTCGTTCGAAGCCAAGGTGAAGTCGCGCGGCGTCACCGTCATCAAGAACGGCAAGACGGTGCTGGGTTAGGACGGCACCGGCGGCCGGCTCCCTCGCCCCGTTCTTACGGGGAGAGGGTGGGGTGAGGGGCTCTCTCCACGAATTCGGTCGCAGTTGGATTCGCGGAGACTCCCCCTCACCCGAAAGCTTCGCTTTCGACCTCTCCCTGCAAGCGGGGCGAGGTAAAGAAAGAAACAACAAACAGGGAGAGACCACCATGGGATTACTCGACGGCAAGGTCGCGCTGATCACCGGTGCAGGCGGTGGGCTCGGTGAGGCCTACGCAAAGCTGTTCGCGCGGGAAGGGGCATCCGTCGTGGTCAACGATCTCGGCGGGCCCCGCGACGGCTCCGGCGCCGACAAATCGATGGCGCAGCAAGTGGTCGATGCGATCAAGGGCGAGGGTGGCAAGGCGGTTGCCAACGGCGCCGACATCTCCACGATGGAAGGCGGCCAGTCGGTATTCGACGACGCCATCAGGCATTTTGGTCGCGCCGACATCCTCGTCAACAATGCCGGCATCTTGCGCGACCAGACCTTTGCCAAGGCGACCGAGTCCGATTGGGACAAGGTGATCAAGGTGCATCTCAAAGGCACTTTTTGTTGCACCCTGCCGGTGTTTCGCTGGATGCGGGAAAACGGCGGCGGTGTCATCGTCAACACCTCCTCGACCTCGGGCCTGATCGGCAATTTCGGCCAGACCAATTACGGCGCGGCCAAGGGCGGCATCTGGGGCCTGTCCAACGTGCTGGCGATCGAGGGCCGCAAATACAACATCCGGATCTGGACCCTGGCTCCCGGCGCGCTAACCCGCATGACCGCAGACCTGCCCCGCTATAAGGAGAACCCCGGCGCGGCGCTGGGACCGGACGGCATCGCGCCGGCCGTGCTATACATGGTCAGCGACTTGTCGGGCGACCAGACCGGCAAGGTGCTGGGCGTGTCCGGGCCCCGTGGCGTGCGCGAAATGCGGATGATGGAAATGGACGGCTGGAAGCCGCCGCACACGGGCTGGAAGGCCCAGGACATCGCCGATCATGCCAAGGAGATCTTCTTCTCCGAGGAGCAGATCAAGATGGGCGCACGGCGGTTTTAGCCACACTGTCACTCCGGGCGCGACGACGTCGCGAGCCCGGAATGACGACAGACGATAGGACAGAGAGACACGATGAAACTCACCGCCGACGCCAAGGGCACTTTCGCAATCGCGCCGACACCGTTCCACGACGACGGCCGGATCGACGAGCGCTCGATCGATCGCCTGACCGATTTCTACGAGGAGGTCGGCTGCGACGGCGTCACGGTGCTGGGCATCCTCGGTGAGGCGCCCAAGCTCGACGCCGCCGAAGCCGAGCAGGTCGCGGTGCGCTTCGTCAAGCGCGCCAAGAAGATGCAGGTGATCGTCGGCGTCTCGGCGCCGGGCTTTGCCACCATGCGCTCGTTGGCGCGCGCCTCGATGGATGCGGGTGCTGCCGGCGTGATGATCGCGCCGCCGCCGTCGCTTCGCACCGACGACCAGATCGTCGGCTATTACAAGCAGGCGGCCGAGGCCATTGGTGCCGACGTACCCTGGGTGCTCCAGGACTATCCGCTGACCTTGTCGGTGGTGTTCACGCCGGCCGTGATCCGCAAGATCGTCATGGACAATGCGAACTGCGTGATGCTCAAGCACGAGGACTGGCCGGGCCTGGAAAAAATCTCCACGCTGCGTGCCTTCCAGAAAGACGGCTCGCTGCGGCCGCTTTCGATCCTCTGCGGCAATGGCGGCCTGTTCCTGGATTTCGAAATGGAGCGCGGCGCCGACGGCGCCATGACCGGTTACGCCTTCCCCGAGCTTCTGATCGATGTCGTGCGCCTGTCGAAGGATGGCGAGCGCGACGCTGCGCATGATCTGTTCGACGCGCATCTGCCGCTGATCCGTTACGAGCAGCAGCCCGGCGCTGGCCTCGCCGTGCGCAAATACGTGCTGCAGAAGCGCGGCATCATCGCCTCCAGCGCGCAGCGCAAGCCGGGCGCGACCATCACGCAGGCGGCAAAGGCCGAGGTCGAGTATCTGCTGTCGCGCGTGGCCCGCGTCGACAAGCGTGCCAATCTTGGGCCGCAATCCAGCGCCGCAGGTTAGTTGGATGGCCGAGACATCAGCATCGCGCCCCGCTTCGACCATCCTTCTGCTGCGTGACGGCGCGGGTGCCGACGGCAAGAGCCGCGGTGAAATTGAAGTCTTCATGATGGTCCGTCACCATCAGATCGAGTTCAACTCGGGCGCGCTGGTGTTTCCCGGCGGTAGCGTCGATGCCGGCGACAAGGAGATCGTCAACCGGTCCGATCTATATTCGGGCGGCGAGGGGCTAAGCGAGGCGGACCGCGGTTTTCGCATCGCGGCGATCCGCGAGACCTTTGAGGAGAGCGGCATCCTGCTGGCACGGTCCAAGGACTTGGGCACGCCGATCAATGCCAAACGCGCGGGCGAGATCGCGGAGGCGCACCGCGTCGCGCTCAACGAGCACAAGATCAGCTTCCTCGATATCCTGGCCGACAACGGCCTCCAGCTCGCGCTCGACACGCTCGTGCCCTACGCGCACTGGATCACGCCCGAGGGGATGCCGAAGCGGTTCGACACCTGGTTCTTCCTGGCGGCCGCACCGCCCGACCAGCTCGGCGCCCATGACGGCAGGGAGTCGACCGACTCGATCTGGGTGTCGCCGCGCGAGGCGGTGGAGGGCGGCGAGAACGGCCGCTTCAAGCTGCCGTTCCCGACCACGCGCAATTTGATCCGGCTTGCCAAGCAGGGCAGCGTCAAGGCCGCGCTCGATCATGCCCGCGGCATGTCCATCGTCACGGTGATGCCGGTCATGACCAAGACCGAAAGCGGCCGCCAGCTCCGCATTCCCCGCGACGCCGGCTATGACGGCGAGGTATTCGAGGTGGGCGCCGTCGGCTAGCACACTTCGATAGGCGACGAACTGTTGCTCCCTTGGCTGCTGTATGTTCCGTCCCCTGACGGAGGGACGGGCCATGGACAATCGGCAGGATACCAACATCGCTGTCGAGCTCGCGCTGCTGGTCGCGCTCGCGACACTGTGGGGCGGCTCCTACACCTTCATCAAGCTCGGTGTGGCCACTATTCCGCCGATCACGCTGATCGCGGCGCGCACCGCGATTGCGGGCCTCTTGCTGCTCATCGTCATGCGGGCGCGCGGCATCAAGATGCCGATGGACACAGCGACCTGGCGGCGCTTCGCGTTCCAGGCTGTGCTCAACAGCGTTATCCCCTGGACGCTGATCGCCTGGGGCGAGCGCCATGTCGATGCGGCACTGGCCACCATCCTCAACTCGGCCGCGCCGATCTTCACCTTCCCGCTCACGGCCGTGGTCACCCGCCACGAGGTGACGACGCCGCGCAAGCTCATCGGCGTGGTTGCCGGCATGGCCGGCATCTTGCTGATCGTTGGCGTCGATGCTCTCCATGATGTCGGCAGCGGGCTTGTGGCGGAGGCGGCCATCGTCGCTGCCACCATCTGCTACGCCTGCGCGGCGATCTTCGGCCGCAGCTTTAGGGGGCTCGATCCGATGGCGCCGGCCGCCGGCTCGCTGCTTACGGGTGCGGCGGTCCTGATCCCGGCTTCGCTCGTGTTCGAACAGCCCTGGACAGTGCCGCCGTCGCTGAGCTCGGTCCTTGCGCTCCTCGCGCTGGCCGTGTTCTCGACCGCGGCGGCCTTTGCCATCTACTTCCGCCTGATCCAGACCCTGGGCTCAGTCGGCACCACTGCGCAGGCCTATCTCCGCGTGCCGATCGGGGTCGCCATCAGCGTCGCCTTCCTCGGCGAGAGCCTGAGCCAGACCGCCTGGATCGGGCTGGCCTGCGTCGTCATCGGCGTTGCCGCCATGACGATCCCGGCCCGCAGGCCCGCCAGCGTCAAAACCTCGTAAATTCGGCAGAAGGGGCCAGCCGAGGACCGCAATTTTAAGGATTTACGGCGGCCGAAGCCATGTTCCCCCGGGGCCGCAATACGTCGTATATTGGGCTTCCAGCAGCCCGGTCCCTAAAGCACCAATGTCCGCCGAATCGACGCCGACCCCTGAGAAAAAGCGAATATTTTCGCTCTCCATCGGCCAGCTCACGTTCGGCAGCTTCCTGCTGGTGCTGGCGGTGATCATCGTCACCTCGACCGCGAGCGTGATCGCAATTAGACACATCGATACCACTTTCGCCGAGTTGCAGCGGCTCCAGAGCGTCGGTGATCTCGCCGAGGACATCGACCGCCGCATGAACGAGCTGCGCCTCGCGGCGCGCGACTTCGTCACCGATCCCGGCGCCGGCATCCAGTTCAAGCAGGTCGGCGAGGCGGCCTCGACGCTCAGCGACATCCTGAAGAAGACCCGCATCGAGCTTGCACCCGAGCAGCAGGACATGATCGACGGGGTCACCGAGCGGCTTGCGACCTATCGCAGCGGCCTGGAGCGGATCTCCACCCTGATCGACCGGCGCGCCCAGCTGCTCGCCGGGCTGCCGCCGCTGCGCGACCAGTTCGACGCAGCCGTCTCCGGCACCGCCGACCGCGAGCTCGCCTCCCGCCTGTCGGAAGCGCAGAGCCGGATCGCGCTCGGACTGCTTGCGCGCAACCCGTCCGCGGCCGAGCAGGCAGCGCAGGGCGTGCGGGCGTTGGACATCGGGGATCGCGGGCTCAAATCGGCTGTGAACGACTACGCCGAGGCCATCATCGCGGTGGCCGTCAGGGAGCGGCAGATCGCCGATATCGATCGCGAGGTGCTGGGAACCGAGGGCCGGCTGATCGGACGCGTCACCGAATTGCTGCGCGAGGTCAGCGCACGGCGCGGCCACGTGCTGTCGCGCGACTTCGCGCGTACGCTGACCGAGGCAAGGTGGCAGAGCATCGTGCTCGGCACGATCGGCGTGCTGATCGGCATTGCCGCGGCGTTGTTCGTGGTGCGCAGGACGGTGCGTCCGCTCGCCCAGATCGCGCGATCCATTCGCGCGCTTGCGGCCGGCGAGAAGGAGACCTCGATCCCGTCGGCCGACCTCGACAACGAGATCGGCGACATCGCGCGAGCGGCCGAAGTATTCCGGCGTGCGCTGGAGGAGGCCGACACGGCGCGCGAGGCGGCGGTGCGCGCGCTCACCGAGCAGCGGCTGGCCGAAGAAAGCTACCGCAAGCTGTTCGAAGGCTCGGTCGACGGCATCTATGTAACCACGCCGGCCGGCGACCTTCTCAACGCCAACCCGGCGCTGGCGCGGATGATGGGCTATGACAGCCCGCAGCAGCTGATCGACAGCATCAACGACATCGCTCACACGATCTACGTCCATCCCGAGGCGCGCGTCGAATATCAGCGCCTGATGGCGCGCGACGGCATGGTGCGCGAGTTCGAGTACCAGGTGCGCCAGCGCAGCGGCGATATCCTGTGGCTCTCCGACAGCGCGACCGGCGTGCGGGACGAGGCGGGCAACATCGTCCGCTACGAGGGCACGCTGCGCGACATCACCGACCAGAAGCGCGCCGAAGACGCCATCGCCGAAGGCCGCCGTCTGCTCCAGCAGGTCATCGACACGGTGCCCGCGGTCATCAACGTCAAGGACCGCAATCTTCGCTATGTGCTGATGAACCGCTACATGGCCGGCATCTTCGGCATCGAGCCCGGCGACGCGCTCGGCCGCACCACTGCCGATCTGATGTCGCGCTATGGCGCAGCCAAGAGCGATGAGAATGACAAGCGCGTGCTCAGTTTCCGCAAGGGCCTCGGCTTCTACGAGGAGGAATACAAGGACGCCTCCGGCAACATGCGGCAATGGCTGGTCAACAAGCTGCCGCTGCTCGATGCCGAGGGCGAGATCGAGCGGATCGTCACCGTGGCGCTGGACATCGGCGAGCGCAAGCGCGGCGAGCAGGAGATGCGGAAGGCCAAGGAAGCCGCCGAGACCGCACTGCGTAATCTGCGCGAGACTCAGGCCTCGCTGATCGAGGCCGAGAAGCTCGCCGCGCTGGGGCGGCTCGTCGCCGGCGTCGCGCACGAGGTCAACAATCCCGTCGGCATCAGCCTCACGGTCGCCTCCGCGCTCGAGCGCAAGACCGCGATCTTCACCGCCGAGGTCGAGCGCGGCGAGTTGCGCCGCTCCACGCTCAACGACTATCTCCACACCAGCCGCGATGCGTCATCGCAGCTCGTCGCCAATCTCAACCGCGCCGCCGAGCTGATCCAGTCGTTCAAGCAGGTCGCGGCCGACCGCAACTATTCGGATCAGCGCAGCTTTGATCTCGCCGATCTCACCGAGCAGGTGGTGATGAGCCTGCGGCCGGGCCTGCGCAAGCATAACCTGACCCTCAATGTCGAGTGCCAGCCCAATCTGATCATGAACAGCTATCCCGGCCCGTACGGGCAGGTGCTGACCAATCTGTTTCTCAACGCGGTGGCGCACGCCTTCCCCGACGGACGTCCGGGACTTATCGACATCCAGGTGCGTGAGTCCGGAAAGGACAATGTCGAGATCATCTTCTCCGACAATGGCTGCGGCATGTCGCTGGACGTGCGCCGTCGCGCCTTCGACCCGTTCTTCACGACACGGCGCGACCAGGGCGGCACCGGTCTCGGACTGCACATCGTCTACAGCATCGTGACCAACCGGCTCGGCGGGCGGCTCGATCTCGATTCCGAACCGGGCAGCGGCACGCGCATCCAGATGATCTTGCCGCGCACGGCGCCGCTCGAGCAGGCTGCCGAATAGCTAATCGGCGTCGGCGAGCTTGTGTAGTGTGGCGCCGAAGATCTGGCTGGCCTTGCCGACCAGAGCCGTGCCCGTCATCTCCGCGCGCGTGTCGGTGAAAGTGCCGCTGACGCCGATGCCGACCGGAGCAGGCCCGCCGAACAGCGGATTGTCGTCGGCCCGCGGCGAGGTGTGCCGCTGCACCAGCACCTCGCCCTTGAAGGTGTTGTCCTTCACGCTGTAGCTGCCGGTGTAATAGAGATAGGCATCGCCGCCGAGAATCTTGCCGTCGCGAAAAAGAATCACGCCGCTGCCCTTGCCGGCTCGACCATCGAGCAGCGTCACGTGAATCGAGTAGAGGCCGTTCTTCATAACGTCCCGCAGGTCGGTGACCGTCGCCCGAGGCACACCGGTAAAGCTTTTATGCCAAAGCCCACCCCCTGGCGCAACGCGGCAGTTTGCCGGTTGGCAAGCAAGCCGGGACCGTAATTGTCCCGGCTTGTCTGTGACGGCGTTATGACGGTCTCATCGTGAGGCGAGGCCGGTCGTTGCGAATCAGAGTTGGCCCGCGAAATGCATAACCATTGTTGCACTGGCCGCGGGGTGCTGGAGCAAGACCAACGTGAGCAACTGGATCGATTCCGGCGGCGATGAGCCGCGTCTGTACAGCGCGCGTCCCACGAATTGCAAAGTAGAATATCGGCGAATTGGTTGTGCGACACGCTGGAGAAGCGTGGCGGGGCTGGGCTGCGCATTAGCCCTGATTGCCTTCGCTGCGCCGTTCGGTCACGCGCGCGACCGCGGCCAGTTCGTCAACACCAATGCCGAATTGAAGGCCTGGTTCGACGGCCTGCGAAGCGGCAAGGGGCCATGTTGTTCCGATGCCGACGGGTCGGCGCTCTCGGACTCCGACTGGGACAGCAAGGACGGGCATTATCGCGTCCGCGTCCCGCGCCTTGGCTATGTGCTCGAAGGCCAGAAACAGGAACTGGTCTGGGTCGACGTGCCCGAAGAGGCTGTCATCTCGGAGCCGAACCGGGTCGGGCGGACCATGGTGTGGCCGATCTACGGCTACACGGGCGTCACCATCCGCTGCTTCATGCCGGGCAGCATGACGTAACCGCGCCGGGCGCCCGTTCGCCTACCGGACGCCCGATGCGGTTCGCGCCGCGTCAGGTATACTTCTTGTCGCGCTCGAGCAACTCGATGGAGATGCCTTCGGGGCCGCGGAGGAAGCAGATGCGAACGCCCGGCCGGATCGTGGTCGGCTCGCGCGTGAACGTGACACCTTTGGCCTTGAGCTCGGCAGCAACCGCGTCGATGTCTTTCACGGTGAGGCCAAAATGGTCGAGGCCCTGATGCGGGTGCGGTGGTGGTGGGCTGACGGCGTTGTCGCCCTCCAGCGGCGCGATGAAGATCCTGGCGCCGCCAAGATTCACGTCGATTCGTCCCGGCGCGCGGACGATCTCGCCACCGAGGATGTCCCGCAGCCAGGCTGCGGTGGCCTCCGGACTGGGGCTGCGCAGATGGACGTGATCCCAAGTGACGACTGGCATTTCATTTCCTCCCGGCGCGTCTTCGCGATGTTGCAGTGCATGTTAGCGAGCCCGGCCGGTGATCGCCACCGTCGCTGCCGGATTCTCACGAGCGCGGGAACCATAGTTCGTCTGCTGGATTAAAGTAACCTGTGGCCGAGTCCGTGTAGAATGGCCAGATCGGTGTTGGACGGATGCGCAGGCACGTGCCTCGGTCGCTGTCGGTGATGCACCCATGAACGTAGGGGTTGACCGCATTGGGTGGGGACGCTTCGCGGGGATCGGCGAGCGTCTGGCGCGCGCGATGATCGCGAGCGTCTCATCTGGCCGAAGTCTGCTGTGGCTGCTGGCGGCCTTCATCGTCGGCTGTGGCGTCTGGGTGCTGTTACCTCCCTCAAAGGGAAACTCCGCTCAGCGCGAGCCAATGAATGTGGAGCTGGCTTCCGTTGAGGCGGCTGCTTCGGCCAAACCAGCGGCGGAATTGCCGCCCTCCGCGGCTCAGGCAGTGGCAGAGCTCGATCGCCTCAGGATTTCATCGCAGACCTGGCGCCGTGGCGGCCTCGGCTCGAAGGCGCTGGTAACGTTCACCCTGCGAAACGACAATGATTATGCCATAAGAGATGTCGAAATCGTCTGCGCCTTTATGCGGCGCGATGGCAGCCGTCTGACCGAGCGCACCCGCGTGCTGGCCGACACCGTCAGCATGAAGAGCCGTAAGACTTTTGCGCACGTTCCTGTCGGCTTCGTCAACGTCAATGCCGATCAGGCGAAGTGTTCGCTGGTTACGGCGCGGCGAGTGTAAAGGGCGGCCCAATCCGATAGCGGAAAAGTGACCATCCCGGGCCCTTGGGCCAAAAACTTGGCGTTGCCATTTGAACCGAACAGCCGGTGCAGGAACCAATTGATAGAGCGCCGGTTAAGGCGGAGTGCCCGCGCGGGGATGCGGGGGCGGAGCGTGGCCAATGCCCATCTTTCGGTATTTCATTTTTGTCGGTGGAGCGTTGCTCGCGCTGCTGTTCGCGGCGAACTTCGCCCTGCCGGCCTCTCCCGTGGCGCAAGCGGTTGCGACCGCAAACAACGAACAGCCGGTGATCCGGATCCGGTCCGATCGCCACCTGCCTGAACGCGTCGTGCTCGACACCACTCAGCCGACGATCGCTGCGCCGGTGGTGAATATGGCCGCTGTGGTTGCGCCCCGCCAGCCGGTCCAGGCCGACGTCCTGGCCGAGATGTCGGCAAAGGCACGGGTGCGCGAGACCTTCGCGCAGTTCACGCAGACGGTCCCGAAGGCCGATGCCGCCTCAGCCAAGAAGACGGACGCCAGGCCGCAGGCTCTGGCTCAGGCTCCGCAGGCCCAGCCCCGGCGCAGGGTCGCCAGGATGCATCCGGCGCCGCAGCCCGGCAGGCCGATGATGATGGTGGCGCAGCAGCCGCATTTCGGCCTGTTCGACACCACCTGGTGAGCGCTTGGTTCTGCCCCCGGTGGGGGCAGGTAGGGCTTTTTATTGTCGAGCCTCTCTGCTAATTCGAACGCATCGGAACGCTCCCCGCTGCTGGCTACCCAGCACGGTCGGATGGCGTTCGATGGCGGCCCGTCCTTTGGGCCAAGGCGCTCGTAGCTCAGCTGGATAGAGCATCGGATTTCGATTCCGAGGGTCGGGAGTTCGAATCTCTCCGAGCGCGCCAAATCCTGCCGAAATTGCGACTTCCCGCGGTCCATTGCCCGGGGGTAACGGCAAGAGGTGGGATCAGATGATTCCGTGTTGCTTCAGAACGGCCTGTTCATCGCCCGATACCCATCCAAAGATCTTTGGTGTGTCGTCAAGCTGCTGCACCAGGTAGTGGACCTCAAAATCAATGGAAATATCCGGTTCGCTGCCTCGGTCGTAGATGGCGGTCCAAGCCACGTGGGCCAGGCAGTGGTGTTCGTCGATAGGTGCGATGCGGACATTACGAAGTCGCATGTCCTTGGTGCCGATACGGCGATAGTTTTCGAATCCCTGCTGCATCATCTGCTTCAGGTGCTCGTCATTCTGACCGACACTGACGCCCGCCGGAGACGCAGCGACGAACTTGGCGGTGTATGAAGATGCCACCTTGTCCATGTCCACTTCACCCGCGAGCGCCATTCGGAACAGCTTCTCGTAGCGCTCGAACAATTGCTTTACGTTATTCTCCATATGGCGCCTCCCGAAGATCGCTGGCGGCAAGCCAGCGCATTAAGATCACGAAAGGAGAAAGCACATGCTAAAGGACGCGAAAGTGGCAACCCGCCTTCCAGCCAAAGACCTGAATCGCGCGCGGGCGTTCTACTCGGAGAAACTCGGGCTCGAACCGGTCGAACAGCGCGCGGGCGGGCTGCGCTACGTCTGCACGGCCGGCGAGTTTGCGATCTTCGTCTCGGCGGGAGTGCAATCTGGCTCGCACACCCAAATGGGCTGGGAAGTCGACGACATCGAGGCGACGGTGCGCGAGCTTCGCACGCGGGGAGTCGAGTTCGAGGAGTATGACCTGCCCGGCCTGAGTACCGTCGATGGGATTGCGGAGATCAGAGGCAACTACCCCAGCAAAGGCACCGGTGAGCGGGGTGCGTGGTTCCGCGACAGTGAAGGAAACCTCCTGGGAATCGGGCAACCGGTTCGGTCTTGACGGCTCGGTCCGGCCGAGTGTCGCGTCGCATCGCGCAATTGACCGACCAAGCCCCGTGGATCGCAACTGCGGGGCGAGAGGATGATCATTGCAAGCAGGTGGTTCTGGGCTCGACGAAATGGCAATCGTCGTTGCCGCGCAGGGCCACGAAGAAGCGCGAGTCCATATCCACGCCGTTCAAATTGGCCCGCAGGTCATCGGCCATCGAGAGGATCACCCGCCCGGCGCGCGATAGGCCGTATCCAGGATCCGTGCAAACGATCGCATCAGGATGATCCGGCACGCCGGCAGGCAGACGACCGCACGCGCCGCCGCAAAGCGCGCAACGTCGAGCGGGATGCTCCTGGCATCCTCCATCAGCTCGGCCGGCTTGAACGCATCGATATCGGCGAAGGTCGCCAGTTGAAGTGCGGAGGAAGGTGTCAGGGCATTGAACAACATTTCGTCAAGCCCGCAGCCGCCGCAATGATGGAGATCATATCAATGGTGAAACGTGATTCCGTAAATCATGAAGCAGGCCGTCGATCATGCGATGTGGCCTGGACTTGAGGCTGTTCGAACGGCCTCGAACACATGGAGCTGGATATGACGGAGATCTCGTGCGTCAACGGTCTCCGACCATCGGCCGGCCCAAGGCCAGATCGATGAAATGGACCCGCGTGCACGCAGGGCAGCTGAACGCTTCGAAAGGTCGGCCTTCGAGTTTCGGCTGTCTTTCCAGGTGAGTTTGAACATTCATACCCGTCTGAGGGCATCGAAAAACGATGAGGTCCGCCATCGGCAGAGAATGCCCGACGGCGGATTCTTTTCTTTGATCTAGATCAGTTTCCTCGATCCAGATCAGTTTGGAATCGGTCTCAGCGATCGCGAACCGAATGCGCACCTCGCACATGCGAAAGGGGCCCGAGGGCCCCTTCAGATCTCACCAGCGGCGATAGCGCGGCCCATAATAGCGTGGCCCATAATATCTCGGGCCGTAGTAGCGCGGCGGCCCATAATATCCCGGGCCGTAGCCGTAACCATAGGCATAGTTCGGCCGCCACCAGCAACGCCCCCATTCATTGCACACCATGCGGACCTGCTCGACGTTCGAGACCTGCGGCGTAGCAGGTGCAGGCGCGATGGGCATGGCGGACGCCGCCGGCGATGCCAAGGCGGCACCGAACAGGGCCACGGCGACGAGGCCAATATTGAACTTCATGATGTCTTCCTCCGCTTACGCCATGCAGGATATCGAAGATGTTCTGCTCAAATTGTGGCGGAACCGAAATGTAATGCTGATGAACAAATCTTCAGCCAGTTCGTCTCAGGCCTGAGCCGGCTTGTCGCAAGCTACCTCGGCTTCGGCCATGGCCAACATCGCCACCATCCTTGATCCTGCGCAATTCGCACGCTTGGCTTCGTCCCTAGTCTTGTCGCCGTGGGCAGTTCTCTCGAGGCATTGGAGGGAAAGCATCTCCGGCGGTTGCTTCGCCTCCGTCGGAGGGCTGTGTCCGCGGATCGTTTGGAGCAGCGCAATGAACAAGATGAGAATCGACAAGGGCGACTGGCTGGTGGTGTGTGATGGCCGCAAGGCGTTGATTCTGGAGAATCTCGGCGACGAGATTTTTCCGAACCTTCACACAAGGGAGGTGCATGAGCAGTCCAACCCTGCCACCGCCGCGCAAGGGACCGACGCGCCCGGCCGGTTGCATGCCGCGGTGGGCGGTGCGCGCAGTTCGGCCGAGCAGACCGATTGGCATGACGAGGCTGAACGCGCCTTCCTGCGGAGCCTCGCCGGACGGCTTGATACCGCCGTAAGTTCTGGCGAGACCGCGGCTTTGACCATGGTGGCCTCGCCGCGCGCCCTCGGAATGATCCGCGCAGACTATTCGGACGCCGTGCGCAAGGCGCTCCAGGGCGAAGTCGGCAGGGACCTCGTGAAGTTGCCGGTCTACGAGATCGAGAAGCAATTGCTGCTGTCGGGAGCCGCCAGTTAAGGCTTCCCCCGGGAGATGACGCGCCGTTACCCCTCAGTTGCAGGGGTGTCGGCGGCCGTCCTGGCCGATATAGGCAGCCGCGCTCTGGTAGCAGCGGTTGGTCGACGGGCCGTCGTAATAGGCGAAAGTGCCAGGGGTGACGCCGGGCCCGTAATTGTGCAAATAGCTGATCGGGTAGGGCAGCGGGTTGGCGGAAGAGCGGTGATGCCGGTGATGCCGCGCCTCCGCAAGGCTGGGGGCGAGGGTCACGGCCGAAAGGACCGCAACCATGGCAACAAGCTTCAACTTGCTCATCTCGATTCTCCGAAACCACACTTAGAGGTCAGCTCGTTATAGCGATTTTCGGCGGGCTGGGCACCCAAGCGGCGGGAAAACCCGGCGATTTCCGTGGATTCCCGGGCGGTGTGACCGAAATGCCGGTCCGCCCCCGCGGCCTGCCCATTTTTGGCCTTTTCGGGATGCTTAACGAATTCCCCACACAAGTATGACCAAAGAGAATCTGGTCAAAGATTCCTGCCGGCCCCTTGGGGGTCCTTCGAGGCCGGTCCATTCCTGCAAGGTTTTCACCGTCCCTTTGCCATGCGCATCACGCTCCTGAGCCTGCTGTTGCTCTCCGTTGCTGTCGCCACGCCGGCGCGGGCGGATCTGCACATCACGCGCGACCACGGCGGTTATGTCGAGGAGTACAAGGCCAAGTACGCGCGCGTCCGCGACAAGCGCGAGCGAGTGATCATCGACGGCATCTGCAACTCGGCCTGCACGCTGGTGCTGGGCATCGTGCCGATGAACAAGATCTGCGTGACGCCGCGCGCGAGCCTTGGCTTCCATCAGGCCTATTATGACAAGGCCTTTACCTTCGGCATCAAGGTCACCAGCTCGGAAGGGACGTCGGATCTGATGTCCTACTATCCTGACACGGTGAAGGACTGGATCCGCCGCAACGGCGGGCTCACCACCGACATGAAGAAGATCAAGAACGGGGTCGAGCTCTGGAAGATCATAAACCCCTGTCCGGAAGAATGGTGAGCGGCCGATCTGAGCTGCCGTTTCCTCTGTCCGTCGTGCAGCGCAACATCTGAGCGCCGTAAATTCGCGTTGCCGCAGCGCCCCTGGTCGGGCAATGAAGACGGCAATGAATCATAATCAAGAAAACATGGCCGCACGCGCGGCGCCGATCCTGTTCGTCGTGCTCTGGAGCACCGGCTTCATCGGCACCAAATACGTCATCAACAATGCCGATCCCTTGACCTATCTCGCCATCCGCATGGCGATCGTGGTCGGCTTGATGGCGGTGATCGTGGCGATTGCGCGCCCGAAATGGCCCGACCGCATCGGCATCGCGCACAGCGCGGTCGCCGGCATCCTCGTTCATGGTTTCTATCTCGGCGGCACCGCGATTGCGATCGCGCATTCGATTCCCGCAGGGCTCTCAGCGCTGATTCCGGGCCTGCAGCCGATCCTGACCTCGACCATCGCCAACCGCTGGCTCGGCGAGCGCGTGACGCCGGTGCAATGGGCCGGGCTCGTGCTCGGCCTCGGCGGGGTGGTGCTAATCCTGCACAACCGCCCCCTGACCGGCGAAGCCGGGCTCGGCTGGCTCGCCTCGGTGGTCGCCCTGATCAGCATCACGCTTGGCACGCTCTATCAGCGCCGCTACTGCAACCGCATCGACTGGCGCTCTGGCAATCTGGTCCAATATGTCGCGGTTACCATCTTCTTCGCGGCCGGCGCCTTTCTATTCGAAGACCGCGTGGTGCACTGGACGCGGGAGTTCGTGCTCGCGCTGGCCTGGCTCGCCGTGGCGCTCTCGATCGGATCGATCGGGCTTCTGTACTGGCTGATCCGCCATGCCGCGGCGACCTCGGTCGCGAGCCTGTTCTACCTGGTACCCGCGGTCACGGCCCTGATGGCTTACGTGCTGTTCGGAGAGAAGCTCGACGCCCTTGCGATCGCCGGCATGGCGATGTGCGCGGCCGCGGTGTTCGTCGTCAACCGGCGCCTTTAGCATTTTCGACGGACACATCCCTGACGTGTATCGGCCGTTTCGTGTTAGGCTGGGACCATTCAATCCCATTTCCTTTTCAACACGGTGATGTCCATGAAGAAGGCGAGACGCGCACTGCTCGGCCGGTCGATGAAGCCGGTTCGAATTGCCTGCATCAACTACGCGGAGCAAACGATCAGCGGTCGCAAGATGAGCACGCTCACTGCGGCGCTTCAGAAGTGCTACGACAAGCATTTCCTCCCGGTGTGGGGCTATCCGGTCGATCTCTATGTCACGCAAAAGCCGAAGCCGACCGATTGGCAGCTGGTCTATTTCGACGACGCTTCCAACAAGAACATGCTCGGCCGCCATGAGCTGACGCATCGCCGCCAGCCGATCTCGAAGATCTTCGTCAAGGCCCTGGGCGAAGAGCCCATCAGCGTGGCGGCCTCACATGAGCTGTTCGAGATGGTGCTCGACCCAATGGCCAATCTCTGGGCGGACAAGAACCGGAACACCCAATATGCCTACGAGGTCTGCGACGCCGTGGAAGAGGACTCCTTCCCGGTCAACGGTCTCCCGATGTCGAACTTTGTCTATCCGTCCTGGTTCGAGCCGTTCGAGCATCCCCGCGGTACCAAGTTCGACCACCTGGGATCGCTGAAGGCGCCGTTCTCGATGACCAAGGGCGGCTACGTCATCAAGAAGGTCAATGGCAGACGGGTGATCAAGGCGTTCGGCTCGCCCGGGAAGCGGCGAAAGTTCGCGAAGGAGGACCGGCGCGGCCATCGCAGCGAATTCCGCGATCCGCGGGGCGAGCATCATCCAGGCCGGCGCGCATCCAAGCGGCGAGGGTAGGGCACTTCGCCGCAAAGCCTCCGGGTGCGCCCGCACCCGGAGGCTTGCTCTGCCTATCCTTGGGCTGCGATCAGCGCTTGGCCTTCTTGGCCTTTTTCTTCTTGGTGGCCTTCTTCGGAGCTTTCTTTACAGCCTTCTTGCCCGCCTTCTTCACGGTCTTCTTGGCCGCCTTCTTCGCCGATTTCTTTGCGGCCTTCTTCGAAGCCTTCTTGGCAGCCTTCTTCTTGGAGGCCTTCTTCGGCGCTACTTTCTTTGCGACCTTCTTGGCGGCCTTTCTGACCTTCGTGACGGCGGTGACTGCGGCATCCTTGGTCGCTTCCACGGCGGTGGTGATCGTCTCCATCGCCTGTTCGGTTACGGGTTTATCGTCGTCCATATCGTCCCCCTCGGTTTGAATGCAGCAACGACGATAGCGGGATTCGAAATTGTGTCAAAGCAACGCTCACCCTTTGCGGGCCTTTGCGTAGGCACCTAACGCCCACTGGCGTCCTTCGGCATGATCGACGATCAGCTCCGGATAGGACCTTGCCGAGTTCGACGGCTGCGTTCGCAAGTTCGACCGGCGTCGCCCGCCAAGGCAGGTGGATCCACTTTGCCGGCAGCGCTTGATGCGGGGCTTGGGCGATCACGTTTCAGTCGACGGCACCGGCGCCGCCGTCGCGCGCCACGCCCGGGATCACTCTTGCCGCCGCCCCCTGGAAAGGGTCGGCGATCCCCCGATCTTGGCAAGGCCGGCACGAGCACCCGCAGCGACTGCGCCAGCCATCAGCGCGCCGCGCCGCCCGGTGCCCCTCGTTTACAATTTGTTAAGCATTCCGCGTGCGTTCGGTGCGAACCCTCGTTAATGCGGCCGTAAGCCGATTGCACGAATATGCAGGAATTACGGGGGTGATTCCATTCATGTCCAAACTTGCGACGGCGAAATTCCTGCCGCGATTCAAGCTGGGTACCAAGGCCGTCCTGTGCGCCGTGCTGCTGATCGCCGTGAATACGGCGCTGGTGGTCGGCGCCGGCTATTGGTCGCTCACCACTGCTATCAATGATCGCGCGTTGCGCGACATCGAGGTCAATTTGCGCACGCTGGCGCTCGCTTTTGCCGAGACCGCTTCCGACGCCAGGATCGCGATTAAGGATGGCGCGGTGACGCGCGCCGAGATTCCCAAAATGCCCGATTTCAGGGATCACGCCATCGTCGATCGCGCGGTGTCCTATGTCGGCGGTAACGCGACCCTGTTCGCGTTCGACGATGCGAGCGGGCAGTTCCTCCGCCGCTCGACCAACGTGAAGAAGGAGAATGGCGAGCGCGCCGTCGGCACCCAGCTGGCCGCTGACCATCCGGCGCAGGCCCTGCTGCGCCGTGGCGAAGCTTACAAGGGGCCGGCCACGCTGTTCGGCAGATCCTTCATGACTGCTTATTTCCCGGTCGCGGACGCAGCCGGCAAGGTTGCCGGCATCCTCTATGTCGGCATCCCGATGGCACAGTTCGAGAGCATGCTGGCCCAGGCGATCGAGAGCATGGGGGCCGCCGCCGGCATCGCTGCGCTGCTGGTCCTGGTCCTCACCATGCTGGTCGTCCGCCGCATTACCCGGCCGCTCACCTCGGTCACGCGCTCGCTGACCGCGCTCGCCGACGGCCAGAGCGACGTCGCGATCGATTGCGAGGACCGCTCCGACGAGATCGGCGAGATCGCCCGCACGGTCGCGGTGTTCAAGAGCAATTCGCTGGAGCGGGCGCGGCTGCGCAGCGAGCAGGCGGCCGCCTCCGCTGCCGCAGCGGAGCAGCGCAAATCCGAGCTGCGCAATTTCGTCGAGGAATTCCGCGGCAGCGTCGGCGGTATCCTCGACAAGGTCCTGAACTCATCCGGCGAATTCGAGCGCGTCGCGCGGCAACTGACGGACACGGCGCGTTCCACCGCCGACCTGTCGGCGCAGTCGGCGGGGGCGTCCGAAGACGCCTCCGAGCACGTGCGTTCGGCGGCGACGGCTTCGGACGAACTGAGCCAATCGATCTCCGAGATCACCCGCAGGGTGCAGGAATCGAGTGAAATCTCCGCCGAGGCGGTGCGCCAGGCCGAGGCCACCGACCAGCGCATCGCGCAGCTCTCCGAGGCGGGCGCGCGCATCGGCGACGTCGTCAAGCTGATCACCTCGATCGCCGAGCAGACCAATCTCCTGGCGCTGAATGCCACCATCGAGGCCGCGCGTGCGGGCGATGCTGGCCGCGGCTTCGCGGTCGTCGCCCAGGAGGTCAAGACGCTCGCCGGCCAGACGGCCAAGGCGACCGATGAGATTTCGAACCAGATCGCCAGCATGCAGCTTGCGACCGAGGAGTCGGTCACAGCCATCAAGGCGATCGGCCAGACCATCGAGCGCATCAGCGGCATCGCCGGCTCGATCTCGGCCGCGGTGGAGCAGCAGCGCAGCGCCACCCACAATATCGCCGCCAGCGTGCGCGCCGCGGCCTCCGGCACCGCCGGCGTCGCGGTCAATGTCCGTCATGCCGCCAAGGGCGCCAGCGAGACCGGCGAAACCTCGAGCCGGATGTTTGCCTCCGCCCAGGCGCTGTCGGGTGAGAGCGTGCATCTGAAGGCCGAGGTCGACAGCTTCCTCGACCGCGTGGGCGCGGCTTGAGGTCCTGACGTGGTCAAGGTGGGCTGAAGGTCCCAATGCGCAACGCGCATTGGGGATCTCGACATCCCGAGTTCGTGCTTCGCGCGCCCCGGGACGACTTCTGGCGGTTGCCAAAGGCGACCGCCAAAAGTCACTTCGGCTGTGGCACGATCCGGATGTAGGGCTTCGGCTCCTTCCAGCCCTGCGGATAGATCGTCTTGGCCTCGTCGTTGGAGACCGAGCCTGCGATGATCACGTCCTCGCCCTGCGACCAGTCGGCCGGCGTTGCGACGCGATGCTTGGCGGTGAGCTGGAGCGAGTCGATGGCGCGCAGGATTTCCTGAAAATTCCGGCCCGTGGTCATCGGATAGACCAGCACCAGCTTGATCTTCTTGTCCGGCCCGATGACGAAGACGTTGCGGACGGTCTGGTTGTCGGCCGGCGTGCGGGTGAGGGGATCGCCCGAGGTCGAGGCCGGCAGCATCTCGTAGAGCTTCGAGACGTTGAAGTCGGTGTCGCCGATCATCGGATAGTTCGGGGCGGCACCTTGCGTCTCCTTGATGTCCTCCGACCATTTGGAATGGCGGTCAACCGGATCGACCGAGAGGCCCATCAGCTTGACGCCGCGCTTGTCGAATTCGGGCTTCAGCTTGGCCAGCGCGCCGAGTTCCGTCGTACAAACCGGCGTGAAGTCCTTCGGATGCGAGAAGAGAAGCGCCCAGCTGTTGCCGATCCAGTCATGGAATTTGATCTTCCCTTCGGTGGTCTCAGCTTCGAAGTCGGGGGCGGTGGCGCCGATCGGGAGTGTCATGGTTCTGCCTCATCACATTGAATT
The DNA here is from genome assembly GCF_029051685.1 of Bradyrhizobium sp. CSA207. Taxonomy (GTDB): domain Bacteria; phylum Pseudomonadota; class Alphaproteobacteria; order Rhizobiales; family Xanthobacteraceae; genus Bradyrhizobium. The sequence goes on from NZ_JAACFT010000005.1 coordinate 246,195, forward strand.
TGCTTATGAATTCACATTTCTCCGTCACGGGTAGTATAGGGTGTCGTCGCGCTCAAGTGAACCGCTTCAAGTAAAATGTGAATTCTCTCTTTGAAGGGCCCATTTCTTAGCACCTTTCTGTTACAGGGGCGCGTGCGGCGAAACATCCCGACCGGAGCCACACGATCTCGATTGCCCCGATAAAGCCTTTTATGATCCGCATCACGCTCGCCCGACGTTTGATGGAACCAAAATGGTCCTGATAGCGACCAATTGGCAACCAATGAGAAAAGTCGCGATCCCCGTATCGAATCATTAACCACCCCTTTACGCCCGCATGAAAATGCTGGTCGATCAGAAGAAATCTGGAAGTGAACTATGTCTGCCGCTGCGCCCAAGTCTCTTGAGAAGTCCGCCGAGAAGCCTGTTGAGTTGCCGTCCCTCGAACCGTCCTGCCGCGATACCGCGGCCCACGCCCTGACCATCGTCCGCGACGGCGTGATCACGGGCGAAGGCCCGACGACGAAGGGCCGGATGCACTTTTCCCGTTCGCTCGATGCCGACGACACCGCCTGGTGCGTCCGCATCCTGACGGCCACCGCCGTCAATGACCAGCCGGTCAGCCGCGCCGAAGCCGAGACGCTGTTCGAGATCAACGAGGCCGCGACCGAGCGTGCCGATGGCGGCCGGTTCGACGACCTGCTGGCCAAGGCCGTCGCCCACTATGCCGCGAGCGCGTCGGGCCTGAAGGTGCCGCCGCGCAGCGTCGCGCTGTCGGCAGAGTCCGACATCGAGAGCTGGGCGCCGGCCTATGCCTCCAAGGTCAATAGCGAGATGCTGGAGTGGATCGCGGGCCAGATGCGCGGCAAGCGCCAGAACAACCGTCGCCTGATGGCGATGGTGGCGACCTTCCTGGGCGCCACCGCGCTGCCTCTGGCGGGCCAATTGCCGAACGTGTTCGACATTGGAATGTGAGATTATCTCGTCTCTTTTGAGGGCGAGAGAAAGCGGCGGGGCTATTTCCCCGCCGTTTTTTGTTTGCCGGGGTTCGGCTCGAGGCCAAGCGTGCGGCCCGGGAAGCCGGCGGCGTCGAAATAGCGCTGGCTGCCGACGCGCTGGACGTTGAGCACGGTCTGAAGACCGCTCTCGGACATTTTCGACTTCTCCACGGCCTTGTATGCCTTCGGCACGACCCCGTTGGGCAGGGCCTCCGACATCACCCGGCCGACCAGGCCGCCATTTTGCGCGCCGCGCAGCCCGAGCAATTGGGCAGCCGTCATGCCGACATCGGCATTGCTGACCGGCAGTTCGCTGACGAAGCCGGCTTTGAAGTCCGGGCCGATTGCGGCCATGAAGTTCATGGTGTCGCCGCGGCTGAAGCTGCCATGCATGCCCTGGCCCTGGCGCAGCACGGTGTCGGCGACCTGCACCGAGCAGTTGGTCGGCGCCTCGCCGCAGTCGCTGGCATAGGAGCGAAAATTGACGACGATCGCCGGCGTCGGCGTCGCCGCCTTGCCGCGCAAATTGATGCTCGACAGCGGCAGGGTGCCGGGAAAGCGGCCGAGCTGGTCGTCGACGAACAGGCCGGAGACGTAGTCCTGCTCCAGCAACGCCTTGATCGTCCTGGCCGCTAGCTTCTTATCCTTGTTCGGCAGGTAGATCAGATCCGAGCCGCCATTGGTGGCGATGACGAGGTCGGGCTTGGTCGGATCCTTGCCGAGCACGCCGTTGCCGGCCTTGGGGTGCCTGTTGCCTTCAATCTTCGCGTTCTTGTCGTTGGGGTCGAACAGCGGCAGGTCGAGCGCCTTGGCCAGATCAAGCGCCAGGAAGCCCATCGGCAGAAAATCGTTCGGCGTGTCGTCATAGCTGACCTTGGCCGAGGGGCTGGTCTTGCTCTCCTTGGAGATGGTCGAGAAGCCGTGGTCGGCCTGGATCATGATGTTCGTGCTCGCCGCAAGGCCGAGCTCGTCCAAGGCCTTGCGCAGCTGGGCGAGATTGTCGTCGGCGTTCTTGATGCTCGCCATCGTGCTCGGACCGTTGATGCCCGGCTTGATCTGGTTGAGGCTGTCGCCCTGGTTATGCTGGGTGCCATCAGGGTCGCGTGACCAGAACACCAGCACGAACGGCTTGTTGCGCGCCTTGAACATCGGCAGCACGACTTTGGTGGCGACATCGGCAAAGTAAGCCTGCTGCGCGATATTGGCGACAGTGGTGCCGGGTGTCTTGGCATCGCCCGCCTTGGAATTGTCGCCGCGGGGCGGAGAGGCGAGGGGAAGGCCGGCCTTGGCGAGTGCCGCCTTCACCTCGTCCGACAGCGCCACACCGTTCTTGCCGCCGGTCGAGTCGTCGAACACGACCGAATGCAGGCCGGCCTGTTCGGGTTTGTCCTTGTGGTCGAACTGGTAGGTCGGACCGACTTTGCCGATTGCCGCGGTGCTGAGGCCCTTGTCGCGGGCCATCTTCAGGATGGTCTCCTCGTTGAGATAGTCGCCCTTGAAATGCTCGTCGATGTCGCCGAGCACGACGTCGTTCTCGATGAAGGGGACGACGGTGTCGCCGGCAGGCGCGGAGGTGTAGTTGGTCCAGATCGTGTTGGAGAACACGCCGGTGTCGCCGAGATAGTGTCCGGTCGACATCGCCGAGCCGTTGGCCATGGTGAAGGTCGGGAACAGCGAATGCGGGTTCTTGAAATTGACGCCCTTGTCGCGGACCTCGGCCATCGCCGGCGCCGTCTCGGGCGTGACCTTCAGGGCGCGCAGCCCGTCTGGGATGAACAGGATCAGGTTGCGGGGCGTGTTGTTCTGGGCGGAGGCAAGTCCTGCGCAAAGTCCGGTGGACAGCACGGTCAGTCCGGCGGACAGCAACACCAGTGAACGGCGCATCAAATCTCTCCCTGCGGTGAGGCGGCTCGGTGGCCAACCGCGGCCCCCGCCATCGTTTAGTTTTGCTGCATGACAGTCTTGTTACAGGGGCGGGTCGTCATGCAAGAGGGCTGGGGAGAGGGAAGAACCCGCCGCTCTTTGGAGCAACGGGTCCTGTCAGTTCAGTCCAACCTCTATCAGTTGCGGCATTTTCCGCGTCGCCGTTGTTCAAGGACGTGTTCGAGAAGCGGCCGCGGTGACGCCGTGAGCGGCCCGTGCGCCATGCGTCTTTGTCGCAGGTCGCGTTAAGATTGGGTCTTAACCAATAATTAATTATATGTTTGCCGGGCCCTGACGGCCCGGCCTAGCGTGCCCTCGGGGAGCTTGCTTTGTAGCCAACGAGTTGGTGCGTATCATGACGTATAGAATGCATGGGGCGTTACTCGCCTCGCTCAGCGTGGTCGTGCTGCTTCTTGCCGCCAGCGACAGTTTTGCAAGACCGGGCGCAGCCGCCCCGCATGGCGTTGTATCCGCTGCCGCACCGCCGGCCGCGGCACGCCCAGCGATCGCGCCGGGCAGCCGGTTCCACCGGCGGAACAATCCGTGGGTGTATTGGCCGGGCGGCGGCGGGTTCTTCTACGACAGTGCGGGCTACAGCCAGCCCTTCGCCGATGCAGGGCAGCCGCTCTCCAACGACGTGCGCTACACCTATACCTACGACGTTCCCTGGGACTGGACGCATCGCTTCCCGCCGAACGTCGTACCGTCCGATCGTCCCTATGTGCCGAGCTGTCCCACCGAGTCCGTGACGGTGCCCGGCCGCGGCGGCGGTGAGCACACCGTCAACATCATGCGCTGCTACTGAGCGCGTATTCGCTAGCCCAGCTCAAAGCTGGTCACGCCGAAGATACGGTCGATCCGCAGCGGCGGGGCCGCTGCGGTGTACATCCGCGCCGTCTCGAACACCGGCTTCAGTCCGAACGACTCCGCAAGTGCGATTGCCTCGCGGTTGACGGCGGGGACATCGAGGAAGATCTCGCCGCTGCCCGCGCTTGCCAGCAAGGCCTGCACGACCGGCTCTGCTGCCGCGCGGTCGTCGGCGACGAGCGGGCCGATCTTGTGGCCTATGCGGCACCGGCGGATCACGCCCCATCCAGCGAGCTTGCCGTCGCGCAGCAGCGCGCGGCCGAGATGGCCGGGCGCATTGATCCAGGCACGTAGGAAGGCGATGCGCGGGGCCGGGAAGACGGTCGCGTCATCCGTCTCCACCATGGCGAACGGTATTTTGTCCAGCGCGACGATGTCGGTAGGCGACGGTAGAGATGGTGCCGCAATGGCGCCGCCATAGCGGATATTAGCGTAAGCAAGCTGGAAGCCGGATTTCCTGTAATTGTCCTGCTGCGCCACGACGCCGTCGAGCCCGATCACGCGGGACCCCGCATGCGCAATCGCCGCGTTCCAGATGCGCACGCCGTGACCCGCGCCGCGAAACCCTGCGCGCACGATGTAGAAGCCGAGGAAGGCGAAGCGATCATCGTAGTTGACGCAGGAGACGGTCGCCACCGCCTCGCCGTCGATCTCACCGACGAAGAAGCCCTGCGCATCGGGGATCGCGAAGCAGGCCGCATCCGCAAGGCCCGGATTCCAGCCTTCGGCGGCAGCCCAGTCGACGGTGAGGGAAATCTCCTCTGGGCGCAGGTTGCGGATCTGCAAATCACTCATGACGGATGCCTTCGACGGTGGACCTGCCGACAAGCCTGGTTGTAGAAGGCCTCATGATAGGCCGAGCCTGCGGCTCGCCTCAACTCCATCGCAAGGGATCATCGGTCATGGCAACAGAGAAAGTCGCACTCGTCACCGCAGGCGGCAGCGGCATGGGAGCGGGGGCTGCGCGGCGGCTCGCGGCCGACGGCTTTCGCGTCGCCATCCTGTCGTCGTCCGGCAAGGCGAGGCGCTGGCCACCGAGCTTGGCGGGATCGGCGTTACCGGCTCCAACAAGTCAAATGACGATCTGAAGCGCCTCGTCGACGGTGCGCTGGCGAAGTGGGGTCATATCGACGTGCTCGTCAACAGCGCCGGTCACGGCCCGCGCGCACCGATCACCGAGATCACCGACGAGCAGTGGCACACCGGGCTCGACACCTATCTGCTCAACGTGATCCGTCCGGTGCGGCTGGTGACGCCGGTGATGCAGGCACAAAAGGCCGGGGCAATCATCAACATCTCGACCGCCTGGGCGTTCGAGCCGAGCGCGATGTTTCCGACCTCGGCGGTGTTCCGGGCAGGGCTGGCCGCCTTCACGAAGATCTTCACGGACAATTATGCCGCCGACAACGTCCGCATGAACAACGTGCTGCCGGGTTGGATCGACAGCCTGCCGCAGACAGAGGCCCGCCGCGACAGCGGGCCGATGAGGCGCTACGGCAAGGTCGAGGAGGTCGCGGCGACGGTCGCGTTCCTCGCCTCGGACGGCGCTGCCTACATCACCGGCCAGAACATCCGCGTCGACGGCGGACTGACGCGTTCGGTCTGAGCGCCATCGAGCAGATTCGAAGCTTGATTCTCGCGCGATTGTCGTGACGCGACGCGGGCCTGCGTTGCGCGCCACTGCCTGATGCTGCGGCGAGGCAAATGCGTGGCACGTCGGCCACACTGGCTACACTTCGTACGCGATGGACCGCACGCTACGTCACAGTCCTTATGAACTTCGCCGCAGTCCAAGACGGGAGGCGGCGCGGCACCTATCCCCAATCTGCGCCGGATGGCTCCCACCCGCGCGCATTCGAAAACGCGAGCTCAATCGCGTGGGGCAAGGAGACTGGAATGAAGAAGTATCTGCTGGCGGTTGCCTCGGTTGTCTCGGTTGCCTTGGGCACCGCGTCCGTGCATGCGGCCGATCTCGCAGCGCATTACACCAAGGCGCCGGCAATGGCGCCAGCCTACAACTGGACCGGCTTCTATGTCGGTGCCAACGTCGGTGGACAATGGGGCAGCGCTGATCCAGCCACATCGACCGTGTTCGATCCGGCCGCCTATTTTGCGAGCTCCAGTGTCTCCGCCATTGCCGCGGTCGGCGCCCAGCGCGTCAAGGGCTCCAGCGTCACCGGCGGCTTCACGGCAGGCTACAACTGGCAGATCAACAACGCTGTGCTCGGCCTCGAAGGCGACATCAACTATTTGGGTTTCAAGGGCAGCGCGACCGGCGCGGCTCCGTACCCATGCTGTGCGGCAAGCACCTTCACCGTCAGCTCCTCGGTTTCGGCCGACTGGCTCGCCACCATCCGCGGCCGCATCGGCTTCCTCGCCATCCCGAGCTGGCTGGTCTACGCGACGGGCGGCGCAGCAATCGCGGAGGTGCGGGGCAATTTCAACTTCACCGACACGTTCGCGGCGGCGACGGAATCGGCCGCGATCCGCGATACGCGCCTCGGCTGGACCGCAGGCCTCGGCACCGAATATGCGTTCGGCGGCGGCTGGTCACTCAAGGCCGAATACCTCTATGTCGATCTCGGACGCAGCACCGCGACCAGCACCAATCTGCTTGGCGGCGCATTTCCGAGCAACGTCTTCACCCACTCGGTCGATCTCAAATCGAACATCGTGCGCGTCGGCGTGAACTACAAGTTCGGCGGACCGACCGTCGCCAGGTATTGACCACCATCCCGTTCCGACCTGGTATGGAAAGCCCCGGTTCAGCCGGGGCTTTCTGTCAAAAAGCTCACCCCGCGTGCAATGCTACGAGATGCGCCAGCGCGGGCAGGATTTTGTAGCGGGCGATCTCGTGCGGATAGTCGCCGCGATTGGCGAGCAGCACGATGCCAATCCGTCGCGTCGGCAGCAAGCCGAGATACCCTGAGGCGTTGTTCAGTCCGCCTGGCTTGTCGACGACGGTGACGCCGGGAAGATGCACGGTCTCGAAGGCCATGCCTTGTCCGAATTTCTCGTCGACGCGGAAGGCCTCGTGCTGCGTCATCCGCAGCGCCTCGCGCAAATGCGGCTCGACCGATCGGCCGTCGACGCAGGCCGCCACCAATGTTGCGAGATCCCGCGCACATGAAAACATCTGGCCGGTGCCGGGGAAATCGAAATAGCTCTGCTGGTTGCCGGGCGGACCGGTCGCGGTGCCCTGGTCGGAATAGCCCTGGACGACACGCTGCATCCAGGCTTCGTCCATCACTGCGCGGTCGTCCGCACCGCGCTCGGGGACGTAAGTCGCGGTCATGCCGAGCGGCCCGAGGATACGCTGCTCGATCAGCGATGCGATCGGCGCGCGGTAGCAGCGTTCGAGCACGAGCTGGAGCAGCACGTAGCCGGCATGTGTGTAGATGCGCTGCTTGCCAGGCGCGACGCCTGCGGGCGGCGTCCAGGCATTGAGCATATCGATGAATTGCGCGCGGGTGAATGCATCGTTCGGCCAGGGCGGATAGTCGGTCGGCAGCAGCAGTCCCGATGTGTGCGTGGCGAGCTCGCCGATTGTGACGCGGCGGATATGATCGCCCGTGAGTTCGGGGAGGTATTTCGGCAGGGGATCGTCCGGCCGCAGCTCGCCGCGCAGCGTGCCGAGCGCCACCAGCGTCGCTTCGAACGGCTTTCGCAAGGAGGCGAGGTTGAACAGCGTGTCCGGCGTCACCGGCCGTTTGCTGGCGTCGTCAGCGAAACCGTAGCTGAAGAATTCGACATGACGGCCGGCATAGAGCGCGGCGGCGAGGCCGCCCGGATGGGCCGACGTCGCCGTCGGCGCCAGTTCCGCGGCGACGATGTCGCGCATCTGCGCGATCATGTCGGAATCCGCCGATGCGCGGTGCGGCCGGGCAAGCGCGATTGCGAACGGAATGAGCGCGGCCCGGGCAAGCGTCCGGCGGCTGATTTGCGATGAGATGACAATTGGCGGCACGTGCTCTGACGATCGATGCGATGCTGCCCCCGGGGAAGCTTTTAGCTGGGAGCGCGCGGTCTCCCAAGTCACGATTGCGCGCTCTGGGTTCCGCATATGCGGCTCACGAAAATTAGTTAGCCGAAAAGCTAATAATTATTGACGCCGAATTGCGACAAGGTATATAGTTAGCTCCATGGCTAACCAATTATCCCGGCTCGACCAGATCTTTTCCGCGCTCGCCGACCCCACGCGACGGGGGATCGTGATGCGGCTGTGCGCGGGCGAGGCGTCGGTCGGCGAGCTCGCCGATCCCTTCGAGATGGCGTTGCCGAGCTTCATGAAACACATCCACGTGCTGGAGACGAGCGGGCTCGTCCAGTCGGAGAAGTCCGGCCGCGTGCGCACTTGCCGTCTCAGTCCGGAGGCGCTTGTCGGCGCGGAGGACTGGTTCCAGCAGCAGCGCGCGACCTGGGAGGCGCGGCTCGACCGGTTCGAGGCTTACGTGATGAAGCTGAAGAAAGAAAAGGAAGGGGCGGCCGCGAAACGGCCGTCCCGAACCAGCAAACGGAAAGGTGCCAAATGATGACGAGTTCTGCCAACCCGGCATTGTCCCAATGGTCGCTCGACCGCGAGATCGTGATGTCGCGCGTGATCGACGCGCCGCGCGATCTGGTGTTCGAGGCGTGGTCGGACCCGAAACATCTGCCGCAATGGTTCGGGCCGAAGGGATTCAAGATCGAGACTTTCGAGATCGACGTGCGGGTCGGCGGCGTCTGGCGCTTCAACATGATCGGCCCCGACGGCACGGTCTATCCGAACCGCATGCGCTTCCGCCGCATCGAGCGGCCGTCCCTGATGGAAATGGATCACGGCGCCGACCAGGACGATGATCCCGGCCTGTTTCGCTTCACCCTCACGTTCGCCGAGCAGAGCAACGGCAAGACCGTGCTGATGATGCGGCAACTAGCCTCGAGCACGGAGCAGCGCGACGGCATGATCGGTTTTGGCGCCGTCGAATACGGCTATGAGACGTTGGACAAGCTCGCGGCGTATGTGAGTGGGATGAAGAGCTGAGCCACGCTCTCCGTCGTCATGCCCGGGCTTGTCCCGGGCACCCACGTTTCTCGTGCCGCGCGGTTAGGCGCGGATTGCCGGGACAAGCCAGGCCATGACGGAGGAGAAAGTCCACCGCCTCACGCCGCGCGTTCACACTTCTTCTTCACTCCCCCTTGAGCCCCGCCTCCCGGATCAGCCCGGTCCATTTGCGCGTCTCGTTGTCGATGAACTGGCCGAATTCGGCGGCGGTGCCGGCACGTACCTCGAGCCCCTGGGCGGTCAGCTTGTCCTTGACCACGGGATCGGCGAGCGCGCGCAATACTTCGGCTTGCAGCTTGTCGACGATCGCGCGTGGCGTCGTGGAAGGCGCCATGAAGCCGTACCAGCCGGCGGCGGCCACGTTGGGGAAACCCTGTTCGCGCAGGGTCGGCGCCTGCGGGTAGAGCGCGCTGCGCTCGGCGGAGGCGACGCCGAGCACGATGAACTTGCCGCTCTGGATGTAGGGCAGCGCGGTCGGCAGCGCCGTCAGCGTGGCGTCGACGCGGCCGGCGAGCAGTTCGGTGTAGGAGGCGGCGTCGCCGCGGAAGGGGATGTTGAGACCCTTGACGCCGGCGTCCCTGAACAGGAGCTCGCCGGCAAGATGGGGCTGCGAGCCCGCCCCGGGCGAGGCGAGGGTCAGTCCATCCGGCTTGGACTTGCCGTAGGCGATCAGCTCCGCAGGCGTCTTGAACGGCGCGTCCGCGCTGATGATCAGGAACAGCGGCGCGATCACCGCCATGGCAACCGGCTGAAGATCGCTGCGGTCGTAGGTCAATTTGCCAAACAGCGCTTCGGCCGTGGCGTAGGGGGCTGCGACGTAGAGAATGGTGTAGCCGTCGCCCGGCGCATGCGCGACCAGATCGTTGGCAATGCGCGTGCCGGCGCCCGGCTTGTTCTCGACGATGAATTGCTGGTGCAGGCTGCGGCCGAACTCTTCGGCCAGCAAGCGCAGCGAGATGTCGTTGGAGCCACCGGGCCCGTAAGGCGAGACCAGCCGGACCAAGCGCGACGGCCAGGCCTCCTCAGCGTGTGCCGAGAATGGCAGTCCGGAAAAGGAAAAGGCGAGGGTGCCCAGCAATGTTCGGCGCGTAATAGTCATGATGGCCTCCCGGGCGCGGGGTGCCGAACTTCTTGTTCATGTCCTGGCCCCCTTCTTGTTTTGCTTGCGTGTCCCGATCGCGGGCTCCGCCGCGCTGACGATGGCGCGGATGCCGTCGGCAAGGGCGGCGATGCGCGGGCCGATCTCGCCCTCCAACTGTCCGGGCTGAAGCCGGAACGCGGGGATGCCGCAATTGATCGAGAACGACTGCCTGGTTTCGCCCGCGTGAAACAGCGGTGCGGCGACGGCGTGGATCGAGGCCATGTATTCGCCCCAGCAGGTGCAGAAGCCGCGGCCTGCGCATTGCGCGAGTCCAGCGCGGTATTTGTCACGGAAGGCCGACCACAGCTCGGCGTCCTCGGCCTCGATGCGCTGTTCGAGCGATGCGGCATCAGCCGGCGGCAAGGTCGCCGCAGCGGCGCGGCCCATCGCAGTGATCACGACGGGAATGGGCATGCCGATGTCGGGCACGTGCGGGCCGACGTCACCGGAGCGCGCGGTCTCGACATAGATCATTGATGTGCCGTCGAGCAGGCCGATCGAGACCGTGCCGCGGACGCTCTGCGCCAGCTCCTGCATCATGGGTCGCGCAAGCTGGCGAAACTGCATGTCGGCGAGCAGCGGATGCGCCATTCGCAAAGCGCGCGCGCCGACGCGGTATTTGGAGCGTTCGGCGTCGTAGCGGAGATAGCCGAGCTCGGCCAGTGTGTGCGTCAGCCGTGCCACCGTCGGCCGGGGGATGCCCGTCAGCCTCGACAGCTCCATGTTGCCGAGCAGCCTCGTCCCGGCCTTGAAGGTTTCGAGCACCACGAGGCCTTTTGCCAGCGTCGTCGCGAAAGCGGCGTTATCGGCACTCTCGGCCAGCACCGCGGCGGCGGACGAGGAGGCGTGGAGCAATTTGGGGGCGGTTTGAGCCATGCGGACTTCATGAACCCGGCTGGACTTCTTGTCCAATAGATTCACGTAATATGTAATTTCGTCCACTATGCGGACGAAGCGGCGGAGGCCTCGCACGCACAAAGGGCCCGTGAGGAGCCTGCCGCACACAAATTTTTGTCGTGATTCGCTGGCGTCTTGTGACAGGATTGTTACGACGACATGTCAAATCGATTACAGCGGAGCTAATCATGTTGCAGTGGCAGGCGCGGTCAAATCCCCTCGCGTGGTGGTGGGGGTCCCTGACGCTTGTCAGCAACGTCAATATCCTTGTCTGGTTCATGCTGTACCGGGAGTTCTATCAGCCCGTCAGCGGCGGCCTCGATGCGCCGCCCGCGATGGGTGTGATGCTGCTGCTCTGCGCCGGCTATGTGTTCGGCTGCGCCTTCCGTTCGTTCCTGCCGCGCGCCGATGTGCAGCGCATCTGCCTGTTCGACACCTGGCTGTCGAGCGTGTTCGTCGGCCGCTCCGTCGCGACGGTCGCCGAAGTGTGCTTCGCCGCGCAATGGGCCATCATCCTGCATCAGCTCGGCACCATGGCCGGCGCCGAGACCACGGTGAACATCGCCCTCATCATCGTCCCCGTGATCATCATCGCGGAGTGCTTCTCCTGGTACGCGGTGCTGACCACCAATTATCTCTTCAACGCGATCGAGAATTCGTTGTGGGCGGTGACCTTCTTCCTGGTCGGGATTGCGCTGTGCCGTCTGATGCCGGAATTCCAGGGACCGGTGCGCTGGGCGCTCAGCGCCGGCATCGTCGGCATCGCCTGCTTCCTCGCCTTTCTCGTCACCGTCGACGTGCCGATGTATCTCAGCCGCTGGCGGGCGGGGCATGCCGAGGGCAACAGGCTCCTCGGCTTCCTCGAAGGGCTTCACGACGTCAGCACGCGCTGGGTGGTTACCCACGACGTTGCGCACTGGAAGGGCGAACTGACCTGGATGTTCCTGTATTTCAGCGCCGCGGTGTGGTCGAGCCTGGCGCTGTGCGCGCTCTACGCGATGGAAGGCTATCTCACGCGCTATCTGGCCTGATTACTTGCCGACCAGGCTGCATTTGCTGCGATCGAGCGGACGGAAGGCCTGGTCGGGCGGGATCGTTGCGACGAGCTTGACGAAATCCCAGGGACCTTTGGATTCCTCCGGCGTCTTGACCTGCACCAGATAGAGATCGTGCACCATGCGTTGGTCCTCGCGGATGCGGCCGTTGGTGGTGTACGCATCCGACACCGGGGTCGCCTTCATCTTCGCCATCACGGTCGCGCTGTCGTCGGAGTCGGTATCCTTCACGGCTTGCAGATAATGGCGCACGGCCGAATAGACGCCGGCCTGGATCTGCGAGGGCATCGCCTTGCGGCGCGCGTAGAACGCGTCGGAAAAGCGCCGGGCGGCAGGCGAGACGTCCTCGAAGAACGAGGTAACGATGAGATCGCCGCGGGTCGCCTTCAGGCCGACCGCCTCGATATCGACGTTCTGGAACGACATCGGCACGATCTTCATGCCCTGCGCGGCCAGTCCGAATTCCTCCGCCTGCTTGATCGCAGTGGCGTTGTCGCCGGCGACGTTGATCGCGAGGATCTTTGCGCCCGAGGACTGCGCCTGGAGCAGGAACGAGCTGTAATCGGGCGTGCCGAGCTGCGCCTTGACGCTGCCGGCAACCTTGCCGCCGAGCTCGCCGATGCGGGCACGCGCAGTCGCCTCGATCGAATGTCCGAACGCATAGTCGCCGGTGATGAAGAACCATGGCTCCTTGCTGGTCTGCATGATGCCGGAGACGACCGCAGTCGCGGTGGAATAGGCGTCCTGGGTCCATTGCACGCTGGTCGGCGCGCAGGCCTCGTCGGTGAGCTGGTTGGCCCCGGCGCCGGAGACGAGGAAGATCTTGCCGTTGCCGCGCACCAGCTCCTGCACCGCGAGCGCCGCGCCGGAGCTCCCGCCATCCGCGATAGCCTGCACGCCGTCGCTGAACCATTTCCGTGCCAGCGATCCGGCGAGGTCCGGCTTGTTCTGGTGATCGGCCTGTGAGATCTCGATCGGCTTGCCGTTGATCTTGCCGCCGAACTCTTCTGCCGCCATCCGCGCCGCCTCGACCGAGCCCGGGCCCATAGCGGTTGCGAACACGCCGTTCATGTCGGTGAGGACACCGATGCGGATGGCGTCGCCCTTGATCTCGGCGCGTGCAGCGGTCGCTGCGAGCGCCAACGTGATCACGAGGATGGCGGTTGAAGTCGTGCGGAGGCTGCCCATGTCGTTTCCCTGACTTTGTTATCGTTTAATTGAAGTCGGCGATCAGTCAGGCCGGTTCGGCGATGACCTTGTTGCGCAAGATTCCGATGTCGGAGATCTCGACCTCGACGATGTCGCCGGGACGCATCCACAGCGGCGGCGTGCGTTTGGCGCCAACGCCGCCCGGCGTGCCCGTGACGATGACGTCGCCGGGGGCAAGCGGGCAGATTGCCGAGATGTAGGCGATCAGCTCGGGGATCGGCGTGATCAGAAGATCGGTGGTGGTCTTCTGCATCACGGTGCCGTTGAGCCGCGTCTGCAAGGTGAGCTTTGACGGATCGGGGATCTCGTCCGCCGTCACCAGCCACGGGCCAAAACTGCCGCTCTCCGCAAAGGTCTTGCCGGAGAGGAACTGGCTGGTGTGACGCTGCCAGTCGCGGATGCTGCCTTCATTGTAGCAGGCATAGCCCGCGATGTGGTCGAGCGCGCGGCTTGCGGAGACGTGTCGGCCTTCCTTGCCGATGACGAGCGCAAGTTCGCCCTCAAAATCGAAATCGTCGCTGACCTTCGGCTTCACCAGCGGCTGGAGATGCCCGACCTGGCTACAGGCGAAGCGGGCGAACAGTGCCGGCTTCTCGGTGACGGTGCGTCCCGTTTCGGCGACGTGGTCGCGATAGTTGAGGCCGACGCAGATGATCTTGCCGGGATCGGGGATCACGGGTGCGAAGATGATCTTGTCGAGGGGATGATCGGGCTTGGCGGACGCGATCAATTTCGCTGTGTCGGCAAGACGGCCGGTTTCGAGCAACTGGCGCAGTGTGGTGCAGCCGTCACCGGCCATGCGCGCACCGAGATCGACGACGCCGTTATCCTTGACAGCGCCGAAGGAGGCGCGTCCGTCGGCGATGAATGAGAGCAGCTTCATGAGATGTCCTTCGAATATGTTCGGTCAGGCCGCGGACGGCACGTGGGTTGGTGGGATGACAGCGGCGACGAGCTGGCCGAGCTCGGGGTCATTGCGGGCGGCTCCGCGCACATAGCGATCGGGACGAACAAGCGCGGCGATGATGCCGTGTTCGCGCAGCCAGGGCGTAATGCCTTCGGCGTCGTCGCTGGTTAGAATTTCGACTTCGACCTGCGCCAGAGCGCAGCGTAGATGGGTCCAAAGTGCAGCCTCGGTCTCGACGAGGAGCACGTGGCGATAGCCGATCCGATCGTCGCTGCGGTTGCCATTGCTCAAGCTGAATTGCGGCGCCAGATGCCCGACCAGGGGCAGATCGCCGAGCGCAAGCCCTGGGCCGAGCAGGGGCTTTTTCACCTCGAGCTTGACCGGCGCGTTCGCGCGCGCTTCGCCGGCGGCAAGGCCCGCTTCGATCGCCTTGGTGTTGATCACGCCGCCGAGACGAATGGCGAGCTCGATGAATTCGCGCACATGGGGGAGACGTTCGCTCTGGTAGGTGTCGAGCAAGCTCGCATCCGCGCGCTCGCGCAGCACCGTGGCAAGCTTCCAGGCAAGGTTTGCGGCGTCGCGGATGCCGGCGCACATGCCCTGGCCGAGGAAGGGTGGGGTCTGGTGCGCGGAATCGCCAGCCAGCAGCAGTCGTCCCTTGCGCCATTGCCGAGCGATGACGGAATGAAAGGTGTAGACCGTGGCGCGCTCGATCTCGGCATCGTCGGGCGTGATCCAGCGCGACAGCAGCTCCCAGACTTTTTCCGGCTGCGCGACCACCTGGGAGTCCTCGTCCGGGAGTACCGTGATCTCCCAGCGCCGCCGCGCGCCGGTCCCGCGTACATAGGTCGCGGGCCGCCGCGGATCGCAATGCTGGAGGCTGTAATTGCCGAGGTCGTCGCGGTCGCGCTTGAGCAGCACGTCGATCACGAGCCAACGCTCGTGAAAGCCGAGGTTGTCCATGGCCGAGCCGATGAAGCGGCGGACCAGCGAGCGGGCGCCGTCGCAGCCGACGACATAGCCGGCCCGGACTTCGCGGAGTTGGCCGTTCGAAAGGTCCTCGTAGCGGACGCGCACACCGGTCTCGTCCTGATCCAGCGCGAACACGTCGCAGCGGCTGCGCAAGGTCACATGCGGCCAACGCGTCAAGCCGCCGATCAGCACATCCTCCAGATCCGGCTGGTGGAAGCGGTAGCTGAGATTCCAGCCCATCGGCGTCAGCGTCTGCGGCCGCGACCAGTCCAGCAGCAATTGGCCGTCGGCGTCGAGAAAGAGCATCCCGGGGCTGAGAATGACATGCGGCAGGATGGCATCGGCAAGGCCGATGGTCTGGAAGACGCGCATGCATTCGTCGTCGAAATGCACTGCGCGCGGCAGGTGATAGGTCCGCGCCTCCCGCTCCAGCACCAGCGTCCGCACGCCGCACAGGCCGAGCAGATTGGCGAGTGCGGCGCCGACCGGGCCACGGCCGACGATCACGACGTCGAAGTCTTCGGGGGTGGATCTATTTTGCATGGGGCTATCTCTTCCCCAAGCCATGGCACCCATTCAACATCGGCGCGCCAAGTGTCCGCCCAGCGGACGGCTCTGCTAGACTTCGACCGGAATAGCCGCCGCCGTCTCCTGAAGTAGCGCTGCAAACTGCGCCACCGCTTCCTCGATTCCGAGCGCCGAGCGGATCCAGATGATGGAGATGCAGCCGAACACGGCGCCGTTCCGGACGATCGGAACAGCGATCGAGGCCGTCTTGGGATTGTATTCGCCCTCGCTGCGGATGGCGTAGCCGCGCGTCCGCGTCTCGGCGATCATACGATCGAGGCGGCTTTGGTCGAGGAAGGGACGGTCATCGGCCTCGTCGATCCGGCGCAGATGGTTGACAATCAGATCGCGCTCGCGCGCGGGGCAGGCGGCAAGATAGGCGCGGCCGGCGGAGGTGCGCAGCATCGGCAGGCGCTTGCCGATCATGCCGCGATCGATTGACACCGGACTGCGGGAATGGGTGGTCTCCTGCACCACCATGGCCGCGTTTTCATAAGTAGAGAGATCGACCGGCCAGACCAGGGCCTTGCTGAGCTCGGCAAGATAAGGCGCTGCAGCCTGGCAGATCACCACGCCGGGATCGTAGCCGTCGCCGAGACTCAGCGCCCGCCGGGTGACGCGAAAGCGGTCGTCGCTGGCACTGCGCGCGACGTAGCCGAGTTCCTCCAAAGTCTCGAGCAGGCGATAGACGGTGGGGCGGGGCAGGTCGAGCGCGCGGGCCACATCACCGGCGCGGATGCCGCCGGAGCGGTTGACCTCGCGCAGCACGTCCAGCCCGCGCTTGAAGGCGCGGACGCCTTCCAATGGCCGCGGCGCCCCGTTTCGCGTCCGCTCCTTGGACACTTCGCATTTCCTCCTATGTGCGGCTTGGGCCCGCGGCTATCGTCGTTGCAAACGCGACGCGATTGCGGAAGCCACCGTAGGGTCGCGCGCAACCGGTATCAAGTTTGCCGCGATGCGGCAGGCACGATGCCTTCGGGAGGACGTCGATGGAAATCACCGCGCTCGGCTATATCGGGATCAATTCGTCCCAGATCGACCAATGGAGCCGGATGGCGACCGGCCTGCTCGGCATGCAGCAGGTCGACCGCGGCGGCAAGATGCGGGCCTTCCGCATGGACGACCGCAAGCAGCGGCTGATCATCGACGGCAGCAGCGACGCTGGCCTTGCGGTGATGGGCTGGGAAGTTCCGTCGACCGTCGAGCTTGATCAGCTTGCCGGGCGGCTCGAGAGTCTCGGCGTCAAGGTGACACGCGGATCGCGCGCGCTCGCCGATGAGCGGCATGTCAGTGAGATGATCGCGTTTGCCGATCCTGCCGGCAACCGGTTAGAGGCATTTTGCAAGCCGGCGCTTACGACCGAGCCCTTCAAGCCGGGCCGGCCGATCTCGGGCTTCCGCACCGGCGCGCTCGGCATGGGGCACGTCGTGATGAACGTGGAAGACGTCGAGCCGCTATTGCCGTTTTATCGCGATGTGCTTGGCTTTCACGTCTCCGATTTTGGACTCAAGCCGTATGGGCTCTATTTCTTCCACGTCAACGGCCGCCACCACAGCTTTGCGATGGTCGGCTCGGGGCGAAAGGCGCTGCATCATTTCATGGTCGAACTGGGCAGCCTCGACGATGTCGGACAGGGCTACGACCTCGCGCAAATGGACGAGGGCCGCATCGCCTATACGCTGGGGCGGCACACCAACGACCACATGACGTCGTTCTATGTGAACACGCCCTCCGGCTTCTTCATCGAATATGGCTGGGGTGGACGCGTCATCGATCCCAAGACCTGGCAGCCGCACGAGACCTTCGACGGCCCGTCGCTGTGGGGCCACGAGCGTCTCTACATGCCCGAGGAGCAGCGCAAGCGCCTGCGCGACATGCGGCTGGACGCGGCGGCGCGCGGCGTGCGCGTGCCCGACCCAAGCGTGCCGCCGCTGAACTGCGCGTGGCTGGACTCGGTGATATCGAGCGAATGATGCGCCACCGCGCTGCGCTTCATGCCTCGCCAAAATCTGCCTGGGTCAGCAGGCCCTGGCGCAGTGCGAGCCGGACCAGTTCGATGTCCGAACCGACGCCGAGCTTGTCCTTGATCAGCGAGTGCAGGTTGGCGACCGTCTTCGGGCTGACGTGGAGCGTTTCGGCGATCTCATCGGTGCTCCGTTCGGCGAGCAGCAGGCGCAGCACCTCGAACTCGCGCGCGGTGAGCACGTCGGCGGCGGAGCTTTCGCCGCTGAGCCGGCTCAGCGCCAGCTCATGGTCGATGTCAGGGCTGACGGCGATCTTGCCCGCGAGCACGTCCATGACCGCGCGCACCAGCGTTTCCGGCGGGCTGGTCTTGGTGACATATCCCCTTGCGCCCGCGCGGATCGCCTGCACGGCAAAACCCGCATTCTGGTGCATGGTGAAGACCAGGATCTTGGCGGCCTTGTCCCATTGCCGGATCCGCCTGACAGTCTCGATCCCGCCGATGCCGGGCATGCTGAGATCCATGATCACGAGATCGGGTTTGGCCGATTTGAACAGGCGGTAGGCCTCGGCTCCGTCTGAGGCCTCGGCCACGACGCGCAGGCCCGGCTGCTTCTGCAACACCGAGCGATAGCCTTCGCGGACGACGGCATGATCGTCGACCAGCATGATGGCGCAGTCGGTGCCGTTCATGCTGCACGCTCCATGACGGTGGGGTGGACCGATGCGGGAATGACGACGTGCAGCGTCGCGCCCCGATCCGCTCCGGTCTCGAAGCTCAGGCGGCCGCCAAGCGCGGCGACACGTTCGCGCATCCCGAGCAGGCCCATTCCCGTCGTCACGGCCGTATCGCCCGGCCGGCCGTCATCGGCGATGCAAAGCGCGATGGTGCGATCGTCATGCGCTGCGGCTTCGCGCGCGGTCAGCTCCAGCGTGACCCGCGTGGCGCCGGCATGCTTGGCCGCGTTGGTGAGCGCCTCCTGCACGATGCGGTAGAGCCCGGCGCCGACCGCGGCGGGCAGGCTCTCGAACGCGCCGTCAAATCGGCACTCGAAGCGGGGCTGGCCGCGGCTGCGGCCGTTCCAGCCCGCAACCAGGCCCTCGAGGCTCGCGACGAGGCCGAGCTCGTCGACGTCGGGCGGCCGCAACCTGAACAGGGCGCCACGCAGCGTCTCCATCATGCCGGTCGCAGTCCGCGAGATGCCGTCGCATTCCGGCAGCAGGGCGGGACAGTCCTGCGCTGCAGTCTGGTGTGCCGATGCGGCGAGGGCGCGGATGGCGGCAAGAGATTGTCCGAACTCGTCGTGCAGTTCGCGCGCCAGATGCCGCCGCTCCTCGTCCTGCACCACGATCAGCCGGCGGGTGAGCTCGCTGCGTTCAGCGAGCGTGGTGGAGAGACGTTCGGCGAGATGGTTGAAGACGTCGCGGATGGCCGAGAGCTCCGCGAGTTCGAATGGCGGCAGCCGCGCCGTGAGATCGTCGGCGGCCATCCGTTCGAGGCCGTCGCGGATGATCCGGGTCGGACGCAGCGCACGCGCCAGCGCCGCATAGACGAGCGCGCACAATAGCGGCAGGACGATTGCAAGCGCCGCAATCAGGCGGCCGGCGTCGTGCCAGGCTTCGGCTGTCTGCACCGCCGGATCGATCCAGGTGACGGCTTCGCCGATCGTGGTGCCGCGAACGGTCACGGCATGTGTGGCCTCGCGGCCGGGATCGAACAGTTTGCGATAGAGCGTGGCGAAGACTTGCGGCGGATGGCCGGCGGCGCCGGATGCGCCACCGCAGAAGCGCTGGACGGTGTCGCCGTTGCCGGCGCGAAACGCAAGACAAAGGCCCGGCGCCATGACCGAAGCTGCGACGTTGTCGAGGTCCGGAAATTCGGCGCGGGGATGGTTCACCCACTGGATCTTGTTTTGTTGCAGCTCCAGCGTTCGCGCAGCGAGACTGGCGATCGCGTCGATCCGGGTGTGCACGGAGCGATCGGCCTCGACCAGGAAATAGGCCGAGATCGCCGCGAAGCAGAGGGTGGAAATGGCCGCAACGCGCAACGTCAGGCGGAGCTTCAGGTCGGGCTTCAGGCGGTTCCACATCGGCGGGCATCCTGCGCGGATGATCTCGGTCCGCCGGGGCATTAAACGGCAGAACTGCACGGCCGGAAAGCGCCGCCGGCGCTCAAGGAGTAAGGTCGTGAAAATTTCCCGGCGGTGGCCGGGACGCGGGAAGCTGCACGCCGCGCATCGCCCGGCCTAGCGTCGGGCCCTTCCACCCGCGAGGCCGCACATGCGACGATCCCTTCTTGTCCCTGTTGCAATTCTCCTGCTCGTCGTCTCGGCGGCTCGTTGGCCGGCGGCGGCCGACGCCAGCGTCGGCGTTGTCATCGACGATTTCAGCTATATCGACACATCGGCCGAGCCGGCCAACCAGACTGCCGCCCACGAGCGGCGGCTCGCCGCCTTCATGGCCGCGTTGCGCCGCGACATCACCGCCGACCGGCGCTATCGGCTTGCGCCGTCCGTGCAGGACGGGGCGGCGTTCAAGGTCATCGGTGGCATCCAGAAGACGAGCACGCTGGTGCAATGGGCCAAGGTCGCAGTGATCGATGCCGGCGCCAAGAAGGTCGTGATGGACAAGCTCTATACCTTCCGCGGTGATAACGACGAAGCATGGGAACGTGCCGAGATCTTCGTATCCCGCGAGGTCCTGGCAGCGCTCGTGGCACCGGCGCCGGTCGCGCTTGCGGTGTTCGATTTCGAGCTCGACGACAACACCGCGGCGCCTGCATCCAGCCTCGCGGCCGCCGACGTGTCCTATCTGGACGAAGCGACGGCGGGCGTGCGCGCCGCGCTCGCGCAATCCGGGCGTTACCGCATCGTCGACGTCAGCGGCGCAGGCGAGGGCGCCGCAAGGAGCCGCAGCCTGCGCGATTGCGGCGGCTGCGATGCGGCCATCGCCGCAAAGCTCGGCGCGGATCAATCGCTGATCGGCGTGGTGCGACGGGTCAGCCGGACGGAGTATACGGTGGGTTTTCAGGTGCGCGACGCGCGGACCGGCGCAGTCGTCGCGCGCGGCGACAGTGGCTTGCGGATGGGCGCCGACTATTCCTGGAAGCGCGGCGCGGTGGGATTGGTCAGGGATCACCTGATCGAGAACCAATAACGCTGGCCGACGCTCAGAACGTCAACTGCACCTTCATCGATTGGGCGCGGTCGCTGGCGAGCTCAAACGCTGCGACCGCATTCTCGAACGGCATGGTGGCCGTGATCAGCGGCTTGACGTCGATCAGGCCTTCGCCCATCAGCCGCACCGCGAGCTGGAATTCGGGGTCGAAGCGGAAGGTTCCGCGGATCTGCAATTCCTTGGCGACGATGGAATTGATCGGCAGCGTCATCTCGCCGCCGAGGCCGAGCTGCACCAGCGTCGCGCCGGGCCGCAGCACGTCGAGCGCGGTGCGCAGCGCAGCCTGGTTGCCGGAGGCTTCAAACAGCGTGTCGAACACGCCCTTGCCGGCGCGCCAGGGATCGAGCGCGGCGGCATTGGCCGCGACGTTGATGGCGTGCGTGGCGCCGAGCCTTTTGGCAACCGCGAGCGGCGCTTCGGCGACATCGGTCACCACGATCTCGGCGGCGCCGCCGAAGCGCGCGACCAGGATCATCAGCGCGCCGATCGGGCCGCAGCCGGTGATCAGCACGCGCTTGCCAAGCAGGGGACCGGCCTGCTTGCCGGCATGCAGACACACTGCCAGCGGCTCGGCGACCGCAGCTTCCGCCAGCGTCAGCTTGTCGGCGATCGGCACGGCCTGCGTGGCGTCGACCGTGAGGAATTCGCGAAAGCCGCCTTGCACATGCGGAAAGCGCATCGCGCTGCCGAGGAAGCGCATGTCGAGGCACTGGTTGCGCATGCCCTCCTGGCAGTGCTGGCACTGGCCGCACGGCTTGCTCGGGTTGACCGCGACGCGGGTGCCCGGCTTCACGTTCGTGACGCCGTCACCGACGGCGGCGACCACGCCGGCGATCTCATGCCCTAGCGCCATCGGCTGCTGGATGCGCACGACGCCGAAACCGCCGTGATGGTAGTAATGCAGGTCGGAGCCGCAGATGCCGCCATTGGCGATCTTGACGCGGACTTCGCCCGGGCCGGGCGCCGCATCGGGATAGCTGTCGATGCGCAGGTCTTTCGGGGCGTGGATGACGACGGCGCGCATGGCTCGTTCCCTTGTTGGTCTAAGCGATCACATCGCGGCGATCATGCCGCCGTCGACATAGATGATCTGGCCGTTGACGTAGGTCGAGGCATCGGACGCCAGGAAGATCGCGGCGCCCACCAACTCATCCGGCCGGCCCCAGCGTTTTGACGGGATGCGGCCCATCAGCCAGTTGTTGAAATCGGTGTTGTTGACCAGCGCCTCGTTCATGTCGGTCAGCATGTAGCCGGGTCCGATCGCATTGGCCGTGATGCCGTGCTGGGCCCATTCCACCGCCATCGAGCGGGTCAGGTTCTTGATGCCGCCTTTTGCGGCGGTGTAGGGCGCAATGGTGGGACGCGCCAGTTCACTGCCAAGCGAGCCGATGTTGATGATCTTGCCGTGCTTGCGGGGGATCATGCGCTTGGCCGCTTCGCGGCCGATCACGAAGGCGCTCGTGAGGTTGGTCTCGATCACCTTGCGCCATTCGTCTGTGGTGAACTCCACCAGCGGCTTGCGGTGCTGGATGCCGGCGTTGTTGACGACGATGTCGACCGCCAGGCCTTGTCTGTCGAAATTTTCGAAGGCAGCGACGATCGCGGGCTCGTCGGTCACGTTGAACGCGGCACCTTCGGCTTGGTGCCCGGCCGCGCGAAATTCGGCGACGGCCTGCTCGACGCGCTTGGGATCGACGCCGTTGATGATCAACTTGGCGCCGGCCTTGGCCATGCCCTCGGCGATAGCGCGTCCGAGGCCGCGGGAGGAGCCGGTCACGAGTGCGGTACGGCCGGAAAGGTCGAAGAGGGCGGTGCTCATCTCAAGATCCTCAGACGTTGGAGCGGCGCACGGTGAGATCGCTGCGGTCGAATACCGCGGGCAGCAGGTCGATGCCGAGGCCGGGGCCTTCCATCGGGAAGACATAGCCGTCCTTTATCACAGGCATGGTGGTGACGAGTTCATTGTACCAGCCCTTGTAAAAGGCGCGGACCGATTCCTGGATCAGCGTGTTGGGCTGGCTGAACGACATGTGGATGGCGGCGACGAAGCCGATCGGACCGATGCAATCGTGCGGCGCAAAGGGGCGGTGATAGGTCTCGGCCATCGCCGCGATCTTGCGGCCTTCGGTGAGGCCGCCGGTCCAGCACAAATCCGCCATCACTACATGCATGGCGTCGCGGTCGAGCATGTCCTTGTAGGGGAAGCGCGATCCCAGCGTCTCGCTGGCGCAGACCCAGACGTCGGTCGAGCGGGCATATTCGGCGAGCGCCTGCGGCGAGTTCATCCGGATCGGGTCTTCGTACCAGGTCGGCTTGTACGGCTCGAGCGCGCGCGCGATCTGCTTGGCGGTCGGCAAATTCCACAGCGAATGGAGCTCGACCATGATCTCCATCTTGTCGCCGACGGCTTTGCGGATCTTCTCGAACGGCTCGATGGCCTGCTTCATCTGCGCGGCGGTGATGAAGAGCCCCTTGTTCTCCTGTGCCGCCGGATCGAACGGCCAGATCTTCATCGCGGAGATGCCGCTTTCCAGCAGGCTCTCGGCGAGCGCATCGGCGCGGGTCATGAAGGCATCGAGATCCTCGTAAGGGCCTTCAGAGGCGCCGAGGTTCCAGTTCGAGACCGGGCTGATGTTGGTGGAGCGAACATATTTGGTGCCGGCGCAGGTGTTGTAGATGCGCTGCTTGTCGCGGCAGAGGCCGCCGAGCATCTGGTGCACCGGCTGATTGCAGACCCTGCCGAACAAATCCCACAGCGCGATGTCGATTGCGGAAGCTGCGCGGTATTCGACGCCGGTGGAGGACTGCGCCATCGGCAGGTTCAGCATGTCGCGATGGATTGCCTCGATGTGCAGGGGATTGCGGCCGAGCAGGCGGCCGGCGAAGGTGTCGTGGATCTGCGCCTCGACCGCGCCCGCGCCATAGAAGGTCTCGCCAAGTCCGATCACGCCCGCATCGGTGTGGACGCGCACCCAGATGACGTTGGAGAATTCCTCGGTGCGCAGGGTCTCGATCGACGTGATCTTCACGGCAATAATCCTCCCGTCACAGGCGCGTGGCGCCCGTCTTGTTGTCATTGCGCGCCAGTATTGGTGTGGCGAGCAGGCGGACGTCTTACCCCTGCTTGTAATATATCACAACATGTTTTAGGGATATCACCAACAAGGTGCCGCCGCAACGCGAGAGCGCTGGCCGACGGGGAGGACAACATGGCACGGCGCAAACGCGCGCTCGAGGTGGTGAGAGCGGAGGACGACGGCGAGGGCAAGCCCAGCCGGCGCAACCGGCTCAACTTCTTCGAGCTTGCCTATCAGAGGATCGAGGAGCTGCTCGTCCATTGCGAGCTCAAGCCCGGCCAGTTCATGACGATGCTGGAGCTGCAGCACATGACCGGCTTCGGCCGCACGCCGGTGCATCACGCCGTCAACCGTCTTTCCAACGATACGCTGATCATCATCCGCCCGCGCCACGGCCTGCACATCGCGCCGATCGATCTGACGCGCGAGCGCATGTTGCTCGGCCTGCGCCGCGACATGGAGCGTTTCGTGGTCCGGCTCGCGGCCGATCGCGCCAGCCTCTCGCATCGCAATCAGGCGCTCCATATCGAGCGGCTGCTGCGCGAGCGCCGCGCCAGCCTGACCCTCGACGAGTTCAACAGCATCGACCGCCGCATTGACGCACTGGTGCTGGACGCGGCGGGCGAACCGTTTCTGGTGCATACGCTGCGGCCGCTGCACACGCTCTATCGCCGCATCGGCTATATCCATCACCGATTCATGCCGGGACAGGCTGATCTGTCAGGCACCATCGATCGTCATCTGGCCATTCTCAATGCGGTCGCCAATCGCCGCGTCGAGGACGCGGTGAAGGCGAGCGATGCACTGATCGACTATATGGGCGAGATGTTCACAGGCATGGAGACCGGGATCGACCCGCGCCTGCTCGATTGCAGCATCGAACCGCTGCTCGGCGCGTAAAGAGTTTCGAAGAGAGGACCAAAGATGTCAACGATCGCCATGCCACAACCGACCGCGAGCGAAGCTGCGGTCCGCTACCTCATTACGAACTATAGTCCAAAAGGTAACAAGGTCGGCTGGCTGATGATGGCCTCGATCCTGGTCGAGGCCTGGGACCTCTATTCCATCGCCTTCGTGCTGATCTTCATCAAGGAGCAGTACAATCCCGATCCGCTGATGCTCGGTCTTGCCGCGGCCGGCACGCAGGGCGGCGCCCTGATCGGCGCGCTGCTCGGCGGTTGGTTGTCCGACATAATCGGCCGCCGCGTCATGTTCCTGATCACCATGGTGATGTTCATCGTGCTCGCATTGGCGCAGGCTTTCGTGCCGAGCGTCGGCTGGCTCGTGGTGATCCGTTTCCTGCTCGGCATCCCGCTCGGCTCCGACATCTCGACCGGCTACACCTACATCATGGAATCCATGGCCAAGGGTGAGCGCGAGGTCATGGGCAACCGCTGGCAGTTCATGTTCGCGGTCGGTGAAGTTCTCACCATCGGCGTCATCGTGATCTTCCTGTTGCTCGACATTCATCACGAGACGCTGTGGCGCGTGACGCTCGGCCTCGGCGCGTTGCCGGCGCTGATCATCCTGATCATGCGGCATGACGTTCCGGAGACGGCGGTGTGGTTGGTGCAGAAGGGGCGCTTCCGCGAGGCCAAAAAGGTCGCGCGCGAGATGTTCAACGACGATCTCGCCATGCTGCCGGACCAGGATGTGAAAGTGCCGAAGGTCCGCACCAGCGCATTCCTCGCCGATCTCAAGAAGGACCCGATCCGCTGGCGCGCCACGATCTATGGCTGGATCGCCTGCTTCGCCCAGGCGAGCGAGTTCTCGACCTTCGCGTTTTACCTGCCGGTGCTATTCGCGATGGTCGGCGTGTCGAGCATCCTCGGCAACAATTTGGTGACGATGGGGCTGTTCTCCCTCGCCGCTGTATCCGGGTGGGTCGGCCCGCTCTTGACGCCGAAGATCGGGCATCGCGGCATCGCGATCGCTGGCTTCTCCATCGTGCTGGTGTCGCTCTTGGTTGCCGCCTTCGCGCTCTACACCGACAACAAGATCCTGCTGCCATTCGCGGCGGCGGCCATGCTGTGGGGCCACTATTGGGACGCGTCGAACTGCATGACGATCCCGACCATGGTCGCCAAGCCGAAATACCGCGGGACTGCGAGCGGCTTCGCCTACATGTTCGTGAAGCTGCCGTCGTTCCTGGCGATCTTCCTGTTCCCGACGCTGTTCGCGGCGATCGGACAGGCCAATGCGACGCTGTTCGTCGCGATCTTCCCGCTGATCGGATTGCTCGCCGCGGTCTTCATCCTGCCGGAAGTCTACGGCTACGAGAACGACTGACGATGTATGACCCGGTCGCGGCCGTCATGGCCGCGGTCGGGACCTTCGACTGGATGAGCCGCGAGCCGTTATGGGCTCAAGAAGATCGGATCGATCCCGGTCCCATAGCCGAGCAGGCCGATCGCCTGAAGTTGAGTCGCGTGGAGGTCGATTTCCACGATGGCGAACAGGGCTAGCAGCACCACTACGGTCAAGACCAGCAGGGGGTGGGACGTCTCGGCCTGGCCTTCGACCGGTGCAGTGAATCTCTGAATTGAGCGACGCAGGGAAAAGCTCTGCGGAAGTGCCTTGGATTGGATCGGCATGATGACCTTCCTTGTCGCGCCATGTTCGGACCGCGCGACAAGCGAACTCTAGCTGCGGCGTCGCCGCCGGCATTGATGCACCGCAAATATTCCGCTTAATTCGGGCTCGCCGTTATCTGATCGCGGCTGCCAATGCCGCGATCAAGGCGGGCGGCGTCACCAGCATGCCGAGCTTGAGGAAGCGCCAGGCGCCGACCTCGATCTTTTCGCGGCGGAGCGCGACCAGCCACAGGATGGTGGCGAGCGAGCCGGTCACCGATAGATTCGGCCCGAGATCGACGCCGATGAGAATGGCGCTGACGACGGGTGCGGGCAAGTGATCGCTGGCAGCGACCGAGCCCGCGACGAGGCCGACGGGGAGGTTGTTGGCGATATTGTCGGCGATCGCGGTGGCGATGCCGACGCTCCAGGCGGCTTTTGCAGCGGATTGCCCCACGGCTTGGTGCAGCAGTGCGCTGAGCTGGCCGATCACGCCGGTCTTCACCAGCGCTTCCACCATCACGAACAGCCCGCCGACCAGCGGCAGCACGCTCCAGGACACCCCTTTCAGCAGGGGAAGAGGCGATTGGCGGTTGAGCAGCAACACTGCGGCGGCGGTCGCCGTGCCGCAGATGAAGGTCGGCAGGCCAAGCTGCAGATCGAGTGCAGAAGCCCAGATCAGCGTGATCCCGATGGCGCCGATGCCGTAAGCGGTCAACCGGCCGCCACGGCCCAGACTCGGGTGAGGGACGCGGGCTGCTATCGTTTCTTCCTTCAACTCGCGATACAGCGCAAGGCGCAGTGCGAGGTAGGTGAGGATGATCGAGGCGAGCGACGGCAGCGTAAACTGGCGCAGCCATGCACCAAGATGCGGCATGTGCTTGCCGAAGACCACGAGGTTGGCGGGATTGGAGATCGGCAGCACAAAGCTCGCGGCGTTGGCAATGAACGCGCAGACGAACAGATAGGGCAGCGGCTTGGCGCCGGCGGCACGCGTGGCGGCGTAGACGGCGGGTGTCAGCACGATTGCGGTGGCGTCGTTGGACAAGAGCACAGTGACCAGCGTGCCGA
Organism: Bradyrhizobium sp. CSA207; assembly: GCF_029051685.1. Lineage (GTDB taxonomy): Bacteria > Pseudomonadota > Alphaproteobacteria > Rhizobiales > Xanthobacteraceae > Bradyrhizobium. Next base: position 273,614 of record NZ_JAACFT010000005.1, read on the forward strand.
CCAGATAGATCAGGAGAAATAATCGCTGCGGCGAGCCACGCGCATGTTCAACCGCAAACGCCGCCAGATAGTCGAACAATCCCTCGAGCCGTGCGAGCTCGGCGATCAGCATCATGCCGATTAGGAAGAGATAGACGTCGATGCCCTTCTCGATCCCGAGAAGCGCATCCTGCCAGGACAGCAGGCCGAGCAGCACGAGGGTGCCGGCGCCGATGACGGCCCAGATCGCCTCGGGCAGGCGAAAGGGCCGGATGATGACGCCCGCGGTGGCGGCAAAGATGATGCTCCAGGCCCAAAAGGCGTCATGCGGCGCAGTCGGCACGTTCAGTCCTTGATACGGGGGTGGTTCATTCGGCAGCGATAGCCGAACCCGGAGCCGCTGTCTTCCCCCGCGACGTCACCGGACTTGCCGTCAGCGTCATCGTGACGGCTAGCAGCCGACGAACATTCCGCCTTCGCCGGGACGACGCTGGTGTTGCCTTCACCGCGCGCCCGACAGCTTCTCCGTGATCGCCTTGCGCAGGATGCGCGACAGCGACTCGACCGAATAGGGCTTCTGGATCAGCTCGAAGCCGCGATGCGCGTTCTCGGCGAGCACATTGCTGTAGCCGCTGGTGAGCACGACGGGGAGGCCCGGATAGCGCTCACGGATGGTGCCGGCGAGCTCGACGCCGTTCATGCCGGGCATGATGACGTCGGAGAAGACGAGGTCGACGGCGAATTCGTTCTCGCCGAGGATTGCGAGGGCCGCATTGGCGTTGGCGACGCGGCGGACGACGTAGCCAAGGTCCTCCAGAAGCTCGGTCGAGAAACGGCCGACATCGTCATTGTCCTCGACCACGAGCACGCGGTAGCCGCGCCCGGTCGTTGCCGCCTCGCTGGTCAGGGCCGCGGCTTCCTTCTCCCCGGCAGGGCTCTGCGCCTGTGGCAGATAGATGGTGAAGGTCGCACCCTGGCCGGGCGCGCTCGTCACAGCGATGTCGCCCTCGGACTGCTTGGCGAAGCCGAAGGCCTGGCTGAGGCCGAGGCCGGTGCCCTTGCCGACCTCCTTGGTGGTGAAGAACGGCTCGAAGATGGCGTCGATGTTTTCCGGTGCGATGCCGCTGCCGGTGTCGGCGACGGAGATCGCGACATAGTCGCCGCCCCGCGCCGACTGCGCGCGCAATCTCGGAATGCCCAAAACCCTGCGCACCGCGATGGTCAGTCGTCCTTCACCTTCCATCGCGTCGCGGGCATTGATGGCAAGGTTGATCAGCGCTGTCTCGAACTGCGCAATGTCGGCAATCGTGAAGCAGTCGGAATCGTGGACCTCTACCGCGATCTCGATGCGGCCGCCGACCAGCGGCCGGACCAATTGCGCGACACCCTCGACCTGGCTGCCGACGTTGAAGATTTGCGGCTTCAGCGGCTGCCGGCGTGCGAAGGCCAGCAGCTGCGCCGTGAGCTTGGAGGCACGTTCGACGGTCTCGGAGATGGCGTCGACATAGCGGCGGCGGCGCTCCTCCGGCAGCTCGCGCCGGCGCAGGAAGTCGGTAGCCGAGCGGATGATGGTGAGCAGATTGTTGAAGTCGTGCGCGACGCCGCCGGTGAGCTGGCCGATCGCCTCCATCTTCTGCGATTGCCGCAGTGCTTCCTCGCCGCGGCGGCGCTCGGTAATGTCGACCAGTTCCGGCACCGCGCCGGTGATGTTGCCGTGGCGGTCGAGCACGGGGCGCATGCCGAAATCGAAATCGCGTTCGCCGACGGGAAGACGCAGCCGCATTTCCATTCGCACCGCTTCGCCTCCGAGCACGGTGTCGAAGGCGGTGCGCACGACGGCGCTCATGCCCTCGGTGGTCGCGAACCAGGGCGTGTCCCAGAACGGCTTTCCGATGATTTCGCGCGACTCCGTGCGGATGCCGGCGAGTGCGGTCTTGTTGGCGTAGAGCAGTTCGCCGTGGAGGTTGACCAGTCCCTGATACTGGTTGCTGGTCTCCAGGATGGCGCGCAGCCGCGCCTCGTTGGCTTCGAGCTCGGCGGTGCGTTTGGTGATGCGCTCTTCCAGCGTCTCGTTGAGCTGCCGCAGCTCGGACTCGGCCTGCTTGGCGGCGGTGATGTCGTGTGCAACGCCGATGAAGCCGATGTGCTTGCCGGTCGGGTCCCAGCGCGGCTGCGATTCCGAGCGCAGCCAGCGCCATTCGCCGCTCGCGTTCTTGTAGCGCGCTTCCAGCACGAACGGCTTGAGCGACGCTTCACCCTGTACGGATTGTTGCAGCACATGCGGCAGGTCGTCCGGATGCAGCACCTTGCGCCAGTCGAAGGCGATGGCCTGATCGTAGGGCAGGCCGACGAAATCGACATAGGCCTGGTTGGCGAAGGAGCGTGTACGGTCGAGCTTGGTCACCCAGATCGGCACCGGCGCGCTGTCGGCGATCAGCCGAAAGCGCTCTTCGCTCTCGCGCAGGGTCTCGCGGACCAGCATCTGGTCGGTCACGTCGATGTGGGCGCCAACGAAGCGAATGGCGCGGCCGTTCTTGTCGCGCTCGATCTTGGCCACGACGCGGATCCAGCGGGTCTCGGCGTCACTGGGGCGGATGATGCGGTATTCGGCGGTGTAGTCTTCGCTCGTCCCGGACAGCGCATCGAAGAAGTGCTTCACTGCGTCGTCGCGGTCGTCGGGATGGATGCGGTTGACCCAGTCCTCGTGCGTCTCGTCGGAGGCTTCGGGTGGCAGCCCATGGAGCATCAGATATTCGGGCGAACGGCGGTTCTTGAATCCTTCGCGGAAGTTGACCTCGAACCCGCCGACCTTGCCAATGCGCTGGATGCGCGCGAGCTCGGCCTCGCGATCCTGGAGCGCACGATAGACGTCGTCGCGCTCGCGCGCGATCTCTTCCAGATGCTCGCGCAGCCCTTCGGCGGCAGCGGTCTCGGGTAAAGGATCGTTCAAGGTGTCGGCCGTTATCATGCGGGTACGCACGTGCCGGACCGATATTCACACAGACGGAGCGCGATGGCCATTGTTCAAAGGGGAGATTGTCGGGAAGGGCAGGCGGCCTGCTCGGCACGGGAAAAGTCCGATGAGCGAACGTCCGGTCTGGCAATTTGTTCCAGAGGCTGGAACGATCAGCCGGCGGACGCGTCTTTGCGAGGCGCCTTCCCAGTGCTCTCCAGTGTTCTTCACGAGACTCTCTTTCAGAAGAGGCTAAATCTTGAAGCTCTTTGTCTGCCAGGCCTGCGGCAACGTCCTCTATTTCGAGAATCGCGCCTGCGAACGTTGCGGCCATCGGGTTGCGTTCCTGCCGGAGAAGGAGACCATGTCGGCGCTCGAGCCCGACGGTGAGGCCTGGGCCACGCTCGCTGACAAGGGCAAGGGGCGGATGCTGTGCCGCAATGCCGAGTACGACGCCTGCAATTGGCTCACCGATCCTGAAGACGGCGGCTACTGCCGCGCCTGCCGTCATAACGGCATGGTCCCGGACCTGTCCGATCCCGCGCAGCTTGCCGGGTGGCGCGAGCTCGAGGGGGCGAAGCACCGGCTGTTCTATTCCCTGATCCGCTGGAAGCTGCCGCTCCAGACCCGGCAGGACAATCCCGAGCATGGCCTGATCTTCAATTTCCTTGCTGACGATCCGAACAATGGGCAGCGGATCATGACTGGCCATGACAACGGCCTGATCACGATCGCGCTCACCGAGGCCGACGACATCGAGCGTGAACGGCGCAGGCTCGAGATGGGCGAGCCGTACCGGACGCTGCTCGGGCATTTCCGTCACGAGGTTGGGCACTACTTCTGGGACGTGCTGGTGAGCGAAGGCGGCAGGCTGGAAGAATGCCGTGCAGTGTTCGGCGACGATTCCGCCGACTACGGCCAGGCCTTGCAGCTCCATTACGCAGAGGGTGCGCCGCCGGACTGGCAGCAGAACTACGTCTCGGCCTATGCCACCACGCACCCGTGGGAGGACTTTGCCGAGACCTGGGCGCACTATCTCCATATCGTCGACACCCTGGAGATGGCCTCCGAGTTCGGCATGGAGGTGCGACCCAAGGTCGACCGCGATGGAGAGTTGTCGACCCGCATCCGTTTCAACCCCTACGAGGCCCGGGACGTTGAGGCGCTGGTCAATGCATGGCTGCCCTTCACCTTCGCCATGAACAGCGTCAACCGCGCGATGGGGCTGCGCGACCTCTATCCCTTCATCCTGTCGCCCGCGGTGGTCGCGAAACTGGGCTTCATTCACGGCCTGGTCCGGGACGTGGCCCAAGCCGGGTCCAAGGCCGCGACCGAGGCCCAGTCCGAGGTCAAGGGGCAGTAGAAGGCTCGCGGGCGCCGCGAGGCTCGGGTCTGGCCCTCTCTGGTACGTCAGCGGCGCGGATTTAGACCGTTGCCTCCAGCTTATTTTGATGTACCACGGGAGCCACACGGCCCGTCCCCATAGGCCCCAACGGCCAGGGAAGGGTCCCGCCCAAGGTCGAGACTCAAGAAAAGCATGTTCAAACGCATTCTGATCGCCAATCGCGGCGAAATCGCCTGCCGGATCATCAAGACCGCGCGCCGCATGGGAGTTCAGACGGTTGCGGTCTATTCCGAGGCCGACCGCGACGCCCTCCATGTCGAGATGGCCGACGAGGCCGTCCTGATCGGTCCGCCCGCGGCGGTCGAGAGCTACCTGGTGATCGAGAAGATCGTGGACGCCTGCCGCAAGACGGGCGCAGAGGCCGTCCATCCCGGCTACGGCTTCCTGTCCGAGCGCGAAGCATTTCCGCGCGCGCTGGAAGCTGCCGGCATCGTCTTCATCGGCCCCAACCCGGGTGCGATCGCAGCGATGGGCGACAAGATCGAATCCAAGAAGGCTGCGGCCAAGGCAAAGGTCTCGACCGTGCCCGGCTATCTCGGCGTCATCGAGGACGACAAGCACGCGGTGAGGATTTCCGACGAGATCGGCTATCCCGTGATGATCAAGGCCTCTGCCGGCGGCGGCGGCAAGGGCATGCGCATCGCGCATTCGAGGGCAGAGGTCGCCGAGGGGTTCAATCTCGCCAAGGCCGAAGCCAAGGCCTCGTTCGGCGACGACCGTGTCTTCGTCGAAAAGTTCATCGTCGATCCCCGCCATATCGAGATCCAGGTGCTGGGCGACAAGCACGGCAACGTCATCCATCTCGGCGAGCGCGAATGCTCGATCCAGCGCCGCAACCAGAAGGTCATCGAGGAGGCGCCGTCGCCGCTGCTCGATGAGGCCACGCGCCGCACGATGGGCGAGCAGGCGGTCGCGCTGGCCAAGGCCGTGAACTACGACTCCGCCGGCACCGTCGAATTCGTCGCCGGCCAGGACAAGAGTTTCTACTTTCTGGAGATGAACACGCGCCTCCAGGTCGAGCATCCCGTCACCGAGCTCGTCACCGGCGTCGACCTCGTCGAGCAGATGATCCGCGTGGCCGCGGGCGAGAAGCTTGGCCTGACGCAGAAGGACGTCACGCTTACGGGTTGGGCGGTGGAGTCGCGGCTCTACGCCGAAGATCCGTTCCGCAATTTTCTGCCTTCGATCGGGCGTCTCGTGAAGTATCGCCCGCCTGCTGAAGCCAGCAAGGACGGCATCACCGTGCGCAACGACACCGGCGTGCAGGAGGGCGGCGAAATCTCGATCCACTACGATCCGATGCTCGCCAAGCTGGTCACGCATGCGCCGTCGCGCGCCGCTGCAATCGAGGCGCAGGCGACCGCGCTGGATTCGTTCTATGTCGATGGTATCCGCCACAACATCCCGTTCCTCTCGGCCTTGATGCATCATCCGCGCTGGCGCGAGGGTCGACTTTCGACCGGATTCATCGCCGAGGAATTCCCCAAGGGATTTGCTGTGCGCGCGCCGGAAGGCGAGGTCGCGCGGCGGATCGCGGCGGTCGGCGCCGCCATTGATCACGTGTTAGGGGAGCGCAAGCGGCAGATCTCCGGACAAATGGGCGGCCGCGTCGTGCAGCGCGAGCGCCGCCGCGCGGTGTGGCTCGATCACCAGGAGATACTGCTCGAGGTCGCACGCGAGGGCGAGGCGATCACGGTGCGGCTCGTCGATGCCGATGGTAAACCCGGCAACGCGCATCTGTTGCAATCGCCGTGGAAGCCGGGCGATCCGGTCTGGCAGGGCACCATTGATGGCCAGTTGGTCGCGGTGCAGGCGCGTCCGATTCCCAACGGCATCCGTCTCGCGCACCAGGGCGTCGAGGTGCCGGTCTATGTCTGGACCGAAGCGGAAGCGGCCTCGGCGCGGCTGATGCCGGTGACCGCGGCGTCCGACACTGGCAAGAAGCTGCTCTGCCCGATGCCGGGCCTCGTGGTCACGATCGCGGTGATCGAAGGGCAGGAGGTTAAGGCCGGCGAGACCCTCGCTGTCGTCGAAGCCATGAAGATGCAGAACGTGCTGCGCGCCGAGCAGGACGGCATGGTCAAGAAGATCCACGCCATCGCAGGCGCCACGCTCGCGGTGGATGCACTGATTTTGGAGTTTGCTTAAGCGCTCAAGAGCATAATAGTTGACCCTCACCCTGAGGAGCCGCGCTTGCGCGGCGTCTCGAAGGGCGAGGCCACCAGCTCGGCCTTCATCCTTCGAGACGCGCGCAAGACCGCGCTCCTCAGGATGAGGAATTTAGAATGAGGCAACCATGGCCTTCCGTTCCCGCCGCGAAAAACTGCGATCGATCCTGTCGGGCTCGGCCTGCATCCGTCCCGGCTCGGTCTACGATGCCATCTCGATCCGCATCGCCGAGGATCTCGGCTTTCCGCTCGGCATGTTCGGCGGCTCGGTGGCTTCGCTCGCGGTGCTCGGCGATCCCGATATCACCCTGGTCACGCTCACCGAACTTGCCGAGCAGATGCGGCGGATGTCGCGCGCCGCCAAATTGCCGGTGCTGGTCGATGCCGATCACGGCTATGGCAACGCGCTCAACGTGCGCCGCACGGTGCAGGAGCTGGAGACTGCGGGCGCGGCCGGCCTCACCATCGAGGACACGCTCCTGCCGGCCGGCTTCGGCGAACCGAAGACGCAACTGATCTCGCTCGAGGAAGGCGTCGGCAAGATGAAGGCGGCGCTCGACGGCCGCAGCGATCCCTCGCTCGTCATCATGGGCCGCACCGGTGCAGCCTCGATCACCTCGATCGAGGATGCGATCCGCCGAGCCCAGGCCTATGAGGCCACCGGCGTCGACGCGCTGTTCTTCACCGGTATCGCGTCGCGTGCCGAACTCGCGGCGATCACAGCGGCAACCCGCCTGCCGATCGTGCTCGGCGGCGTACCGGATGAGTTGAACGCGCTCGACTATCTCGCCGGCCAGCGCGTGCGTATCGCGCTCCAGGGCCACGCACCCATCGCCGCCGCGATGCAGGCCGTCCACGAGACGCTGAAAGCGCTGCGCGAGGGCGCGGCGCCGAAGGCGCTCAAGGGCCTCGCATCGCCCGACCTGACCAGCCGTGTCACACGTGAGGCCAACGCGAAAGCGCGCAGCACAGACTTTCTCGGATTGAAGAAATGAGCCGGGCGATCCTCCAAGTCACGATCCGCGGCCAAGTGCAGGGCGTCGGCTACCGGGCCTGGGTCGAATACCAGGCCACCACGTGCGGGCTCGAAGGCTGGGTCCGCAACCGCCGTGACGGCAGCGTCGAGGCGCTGTTCGCGGGCGCGCCGAAGCATGTCGCCGAGATGGTCGCGCTATGCCGCCACGGCCCGCCGTCCTCGCGCGTCGACAGCGTCACCAGTGAAACCGCCGGGGCCGATGAATTGAACTTGCGCAGGGCAGGGGAAGCGTTTTCGGTGCTGCCGACGGTGTAGGTGCGCTCCCTCTCCCCGCAGGCGAGGCGAGGTGAAGAAGTCGTTACCGCGGCAACTTCGCGATCGCCTCGCTCAGCTCGTGGATCTCGTAGGGCTTGCGCAGGATCGGGAAATCGCCGCGGACATGGGCGGCAACCTCGCTGTAGCCGGTGGCGAGCAGGATCGGCAGGCCGGGCCGGGTCTCGCGCAAACGATGGGCGAGGCTGAGCCCGTCCATCTTGCCAGGCATTACGATGTCGGTGAATACGAAGTCGACGCCGTTCTTCTCGATCTCGCGCAATGCCGCTTCGGCATCGGCGACCCGGCGCACCTGATAGCCGAGCTGCTCCAAAAGGCCGATACTCACGACGGCGACATCCGGATTGTCCTCGACCAGCAGCACCGTGCCGCTACCCTGGAAGGATCGCGCCTCCGCCGTTTCGCGCGATGGCGCGGTCTCTCCGCGCGGCAGGAGGATAGTGAAGGTCGTGCCCTTGCCGAGCTCGCTTGCGACCTTCACGGTGCCGCCGGCCTGATGGGCGAAGCCGTGCACCTGGGAGAGGCCGAGGCCGGTGCCCTTGCCGATCGGCTTGGTCGTGAAGAACGGCTCGAAGATCTTGTCGAGCACGTCTGTGGGAATGCCGAGGCCGGTATCGGCGACTTCGATCCCGACGAACTCGCCGGCGTGCGGCGGCTCGGTCTGCACGACGTTGCGCGCGCGGATCGTCACCGTGCCGCCGTCGGGAATGGCATCGCGGGCGTTGATGACGAGGTTGAGCAGGGCGGTTTCGAGCTCGGTGACATCGGCCTTGATCGACCAGACGTCGCGGTCGATCTCGAGAGCGAGACGCACCGAGCTGCCGATGCCGGCGTCGAGCACCTCGCGGATCGCCGTGATGCGGGATGCAAGGTCGATTGCCTGCGGATTGACGCTCTGCCGTCTTGCGAAGGTGAGAAGCTGGCTGGTCAGCGCGGCGCCGCGCTTGGTCGCTGTCTCGATTGCGGAGATCGCGCGCTGCAGCTTGGCATCGTCCTCGGCTCGTTTCTTCAGGATGTGAAGACTGCCGCTGATGATCATCAGGAGGTTGTTGAAATCGTGAGCGACGCCGCCGGTAAGCTGGCCGAGCGCATCGAACTTCAGCGACTCGGCGAGCTGCTTGTGCATCGCCTCGAGCTCGAGCTGCGTATTGCGACGCTCGGTGATGTCGCGTGTGATCTTTGCGAAGCCGACCAGTTCGCCGTCCTCATAGATCGGATCGATCACCACGCTTGCCCAGAAGAAGGTACCGTCCTTGCGGACGCGCCAGCCTTCTTCCTCATAACGGCCCTTTTCCCGCGCAATGCCGAGCGCGCGGGCGGGCTTGCCGTTTGCACGGTCGGTCTCGGTGTAGAACCGGGAAAAGTGCTGGCCGAGGATCTCTTCGGGCAAATAGCCCTTGATGCGCTCTCCGCCGATGTTCCAGCTCGTGATGATCCCAGAGGGATCGAGCATGTACAGCGCGTAGTCGGCAACCCCCTCAACCAACAGGCGGAAACTGCGTTCGCTCTCGAACAAGTCTCGCTGCTGACTGGACTTTCTCACCATTCCCGGGCCCCGCGTCGACCCGTGCAAACGCGGCAAAACAGAGATTGTTCCCGTGTGCTGGGGCATTTTTAGGCAAATCTCATGGACGGTATGCAGCCGCAAGAAGGTCACAGGACGGCTCGACGCCGCCGTGAGCGACTAGGCCGCCGCCACGCCCCGAAACGTCGCGGCCACCATACGCAGTGCCGCCAGCTTGGCGGGATCGCTGACTTTCGAATGCAGCATCACCTTCGAGCTCCCGAGTTTTGGCAGCTTCTGCGCCGGTCCGAGGTCGATCAGTCCCGCGGGTGCGATCCGCCGCGCCAGGGGCGCGACCGCGAGTCCGGCAAGTGCAGCCGCAACCACCGCGGTGACGCCGCCTCCGACAAAGCGTTCGCGCCAGGCGACGCCGGCCTTGTCGAGCGCGCGCACGGCAATCGCACGAACGCCGCAGGGCGGGGCGAGGGTCGCGAGCGGCAGCGGCTCGCCCTTCGGCACGGCGAAGCGTCTTGCGGCGAACCAGCAAAACTCATCTTCGGCAAGCTTCTCGCCGCCACGGCGGCTGCCTTCCTGGCGGACGATCACCGCATCGAGCCGGCCGGCGTCGTAGGCATCCTGCATCTCGCGCGAGAAGCCAATGGTGACAGTGAGGGTGAGCTGTGAGGACATCGCATGCAGGCGTTCGAGCAACGGCACCAGCTCGGGCCCCGCGGCATGATCGGAAATGCCGAGCGAGAGCGACTGCGCGGCCGATGCTTCGCCCGACAGAGCGCGGTCATGTGCTTCCATCAGGGCGCGGGCGCGATCGAAAAAACTTGCGCCATCGGAGGTGAGCCGGACCGCGCGCGGCGAGCGTTCGACCAGCCGTTTTCCCAGCAGCGCCTCCAGCCGTTGCAGCTTCAAGCTGACGGCCGCCTGAGTCGTGCCAAGTGCTTCGGCGGCGCGCGTAAAACTCTGGAGGTCGGCAACCAGCAGGAAGGCCTGGACGGTAGCGATGTCGAGCGTGGCTGTCATTTTGAATGGTTATCATTAATATCAACGTAGATAAGGTATCAAAATGAAAGAGGGAGGTCTAGCTTTCCTGAAGACGCCGCGCAAATAAGCCCGCGACGTTCCGAGGAGAACGACCATGCCCCTGATCACCGTGTCCTACGCCACTTCCCGCCAGTCCCCCGTACTGAAGGCCGAGATTGGCAGCGCCGTGTCCGAGCTCACCGCAAAGATCCTGCACAAGGATCCGAAGGTCACCGCCATCATTGTCAAGCCGGTCGACGCCGGCGACTGGTTCGCCGGCGGTAAGTCCCTCGCCGAGCAGAAGCTGGCGAGCTACTGGATCGACATCCATGTCAGCGAAGGCACCAACACCAAGGACGAGAAGGCGGCCTATCTCGCCGCGATGTTCAAGCGCATGGCCGAGATTTTGGGCCCGCTGCATCCCGAGACCTATCTGCATGTCGACGAGGTCAAGGGCGACGCCTACGGCTTCGGTGGCCTCACCCAGGAGCGTCGCTACATCGCCGGCAAGCTCGAGGTCGCGCCGGAAAGGGCATGAGCTGGAGGTCGCGGGCGGAATGCGCCACCCGCGACCTGAACTCATTGGGGCGGGGATCGTCAGCTCGCCGCCTTGAACTGAACTTCGGCGTTGTTGAGGAAGCACGTCTTGTCGAACAGCTTCAGGTCCAGCGGGTTTGGCAGCCTGACATCGCTGAGGTCGGGGCAGGGCTTGATCGACGGGTCATAGGATCGATCAATTTGCGAGATGAAGACGACGATCAGCCCCTTGTCGCGAGCGAACGACTTCAGCGCGCGCACCTGAACGGTCAGGTCGGGGTTTTCCCGCCGCTGGTCGAGCAGTTGCAGCTAGTCGATCACCACCACAGTGCCGCGGGGGGCCGCGGCCATCTGCTTCACAACATAATCGGCGCTGATCGCGTCGGAGCAATCGACCTCGAACATGTCAGCGAATTGCGCCGGGTCCACGCCGATCGCCCGGAAGCGCTCCAGAACATCTTTCTCGGTATATTCGAGCGAGAAGAACGCAGCTCGACTTCCCGACCTCATGGCCTCGACCGCAAGTTCAAGGCTCATCAGGGTCTTGCCATGGCCGGGGCGCGCCCCGACCAGCACCAGGTCACCTGGCTGGAATTGGGCGAATAGCCTGTTGGCCGGCGTTGCCGCAGCGGCTTTCGCTGCGAGCATGCTCCAGGCGCTGTACCCTTCGGTCACAGCGACGCGGTCAAGCGCATCGTGGAGCGGTATGCCCTCCTCGCGGGACAGGCGCTTCGCCTTGCGCTTCAGATGATAGATAGGCGCAGACAGCTTCATCGTGAGAACCTCCCATTGCGAGCATGATCGCAACCCCTCCTTATGCATGGCGCCCGAACAGTCGGTCCGATATCTATTCGCCCGGCATGAAGTCTACTTTCCCGGCGGAGGGGGGAGGCGTGGGCGGCACCGGAATCAAGCATAGCCGATTCCGCGCCTGCAGAGAACGAGAGCGATGCGTCTCCAACAGGAACGCGCTAGGCAACCGATTCCGGCAGCAGCGCTCGGGTCGGCCCGAACAGCTCCTCAAAGGCCTGCCGGAGCGCGATATCGACATCGGCCATCGTCACGAGCTGGCCGAGGTCGACCAGCGAGGTGACGCCGTAGCGGGGATCGGCGACGCCGCAGGGCACGATCCCCGCGAAGTGGTCCAGCTCTGGCTCGACGTTGATGGCGATGCCGTGGAACGAGACCCAGCGCTTCAGCCGCACGCCGATGGCCGCGATCTTGTCCTCGTGCTCCGCCCCCTTGTCGGGCCGTTTCACCCAGACCCCAACCCGGTCTTCACGCCGCTCGCCGCGGACGTTGAAGGCGGCGAGCGTGCGCAGGATCAATTCCTCCAGGCTCGCGACATAGGCCCGCACATCCGGCCGGCGGCGCTTCAGGTCGAGCATGACATAGGCCACCCGCTGGCCGGGGCCGTGATAGGTGAGCTGTCCGCCGCGGCCGGTCGCAAAGACCGGAAAGCGGGAATCGAGCAGGTCGGCGGCCTTGCCGGAGGTGCCGGAGGTATAGAGCGCAGGGTGCTCCAGCAGCCAGACCAGCTCCGGCGCCTCGCCAGCGGCAATCGCCGCGACACGCGCCTCCATCGCGGCCACGGCCTCCGGATAGGGCACCGGGGCGTCGGATATCCGCCACTCCACGGGCGCACCAGTGGAGGCGGAAAACGACGTCAAATCGAGGTGTTGGCGGACATCTTGAGGCGAATTAACCATTGGCTAACCATAACGTGGTGATGATTGCAGGCGCAAATGCAGAGTCTCCAGTTGCGGTGGTGCTGAAGTGCCTACTCTCGATAAAGTCACCGTGGATCTCATGGTCGTCCTCGGGACGACCACTATGCCGATCCATCAGGTATTACGTCTTTCCCGCGGCGCCATCATCGAGCTTGACGCAACCGAGGCTGACGAGGTCAAGGTTTTGGCCAACAATCTGCCGGTGGCCTCCGGCGTCGTGCTGGTCGACCGCAACCGGATCGCCGTCGAGGTCAAGCAGATGCTGCCGCGCACGCCGGGCACGCGGTAGCGGCCGGGGCACGCGGTAGCGGCCCGGGCTCCGGTAGCTCGGCCACAAGGAGCGGAACTTTCTTCCCAAGCTTGTGGAATTCGGGGCCTTTGCAGGCTTGTACCCCTCTGATGGATTTGTTAGATCGGCGCCGTTGATCCGGCCGGCCTTCAAGCCTCAGGCCGGCATCCCCAAAAGCGCTCGTGGCGGAATTGGTAGACGCGCTGCCTTGAGGTGGCAGTGAGTAAAATCGTGGGGGTTCGAGTCCCTCCGAGCGCACCATGCCAACGCCTAATACATTGAAATTAGGGTGTTTTTCTTCCGAAGTTACTACGCAAAGTTACTACTCTGTTCTCGGCCAACGTTCCCGACCTGTTCGCTCCAGGTAAAGCCGTGACATCGTCAAGTAACTGACTCTGGTCGAACGCCACGATCTTCTCCATGCCGCTCATGCCAGCCTCTCCCGGTTCGCCTTGGCGATGTAATACGCGGGCATCTTCGGGTCGGTCCAGCCGAACATCGCCATCATCTGGCTCTCGGTGCAGTCGGCGTAGGCAGCGACCTCGGCGCGGGCCTTTCGCACTCCATGGCAGCTTTTCTTGGGTTCGTTGACGCCAGCCAGGACCGCGTACTTCTTGAACTTCGCCGCCCAGGCCTTTTTTCATCTCCGCCTTGATGACCTTACGTGTCAGCACCCCAAACGGCTTCTCGCCATTCTCGGGCAGGAGCGATTCGATCAACCCGGTGCGCTGGAGCCGTGTCGAGTCCGACAGACCTAGCTCGCCGACGGCAAGGTCGCCCAGCCAATGGTCGCTGTGTTTGTAAAGCGTCCAGTACCAGCGCAGGGTGTGAGGTTTCGGCGGCTCTGTCGGCAGTTCGGGACGCGGCTCGTTGCGCTGCTTCTGCGCGTTGACGTAATCGGTCGCATCGCCATAAAGCGCGATCTGCGAAACAATGGCCGCGTCGCACTCGTCATCGAATGCCCTGGTGCCGAACTCCGCCTTGATTCTGATCTTCGGCAATCCGTTGCGAAGCTGGACATAATAGCGCGTCTGTCCGCGCTGAGAGCGATCGGCCAGCACATAGCGACGTTCTGGTTGCACCAACGGATCGGGTTCGGTTCGCCGTTTACGCATCACTCCTCCGAGCGCCGCGACCGCCGCATCATAGGCGGCATCGAAGGCTTCGGTGCCATATCGCTCTCTGATCCCGATCCGCCGACCCTTGCGGCTCACCTTCACGTACCAGCGCAGCGCGCCCGAGCGGGGATTAGTCGAAGTAAAGGTACATTCGCGTGTCCCCGGGTGCGCGGGGATCGCGTCGCGGCGTTCCAAGCATTGGCTTACTCCGTGAACCAATGCCTGGAGTCTAACGGTGCAGTGACTCCGCATCAATTGCATAAGGTGCGTTTCACCCGCTTTCGGTGCGTTTCAGGTAACGCTGCAACGCCTCCGATGGCACCCATATTTCATCGAGACCTGTTGTGCGCTTGGTTGGCGCGGCGCTCGACGTCAGTGCAATCCGAATAACGCCGTCTGCGTCGACGCTGACGACGCTCGCGCCGGCTTCCTTGGCGGCGCGGATCGCGCGAGCTAGATCTGCTTGTGTAACCTTTGCCGGACGCCTCGGCATGACCTTTCTCCAATCGTATGAACGTTCAGGCTGCGCGCTTCCCCGTCGCGCAACGCCGATCATTCCGAGCGCGACCACAGCGCGTTTGACTTCAGCTTCTGCGCTGGTGCCATCGATGGAGGAATGGTACGGGAGAGAGCGCCGCGTTGATTTATTCAACCACGGCGTTCAGTAGGCACTCTAGTGAAGGCAGATAAAACTTGGAATATTGTGAGATAGTCGAGAGAGCCGAAAATCATCACGAGCTAGCGAGGTCGAAGAAGAAGATAACGATCATTTTCTCTTGATCGACTTAGCTGGGACAGTTTCGCTTTCTCCAGAACATCTTCAGCGCTTCCAATGCTGGGCCTTGAGGCGTCCGGGGCCGCGCCGACCTCGTACATGCCTCTGCACGAATGTCGATGACACAGAACGCACTTGCCCGTGCAGTGGCCTGAAACCCTCCGGTGAAGGCCGCGGGTTAGCTGCGTTTAGCGCGCTTGCCTGCGGGTTTGCGCGACCATTTTTTGGCGAGGGCCGCAACTTCCGTGGTGAGCCACTCGGCCTCGTCGGCGTCAGGATC
>NZ_JAACFT010000060.1 GCF_029051685.1 Bradyrhizobium sp. CSA207
GAGCGAGCTTCCGGCCGATACCAAATCAAAGCGCCGTCCGTATAGTGGATGGGTTGGGTCGGTTACGGTAATCTGCTCCAACTGATCAGATGGCTCCCGAATGGGGGCATCATGCTGTGTGGTCGTATCATCCGGGCTTGTTCAATGACCGCCTGGTGCTCGGGCTCAAAGGTACGATGTCAGAGGCAGAGCTGCATGTGCTGCGTGCGCGGCTGCTCGGTGGCATCCGCAACAAGGCCGCACGCGGAGAACTGCACCGCGGGCTGCCGGTGGGTCTGGTACGGGGCGACGCCGACGGGGAGGTGCTGTTGCATCCTGACGAGTCGGTGCAAGCCGCGATCCATGCTGTCTTCGACCGCTTTGCCGAATTCGGCTCGGCACGACGCGTGTGGCTGTGGTTCCGCTCGCAAGGCCTGCGCTTTCCGCTGCACTCCAACAGCCTTGTCGATCTCCGCTGGGTCGCCCCCACTTACACAAAGATCCACCAGGTCCTCACCAACCCGTTCTATGCCGGCGTTTATGTGTATGGCCGCACCCAGCAGACATGCTATCTCGATGCGGGCGGTCGAATCCGAAAGCGCATCAGACAACGCGACCGCGAGCAGTGGCCGGTGTTCATTCGTGACCATCATGCCGGATACATCGATTGGAATACCTTCGAGGCGAACCAGAAGCGCCTGGCGCAGAACATCCGTCCTCGACCGCACCAGAGCGGGGGTGCCGTGAGAGAAGGCGCAGCACTCCTGCAAGGCCTCGCCGTATGCGGACACTGCGGTCGGCGCCTGGCCGTACACTACAGCGGCCGGTTCTCGGCGCCCGGATATCACTGCGCCGGCAAGAACATCGTCAACGGCCGGGGCGAGTACTGCCTCAACATCGGCGGTGTGCAGATCGATGCGGCTATCGCCGAAGCGTTCCTTGCGGCTCTCGCGCCCGCAGGCCTGGAAGCCTCGCTCCAGGCGATCGAGCAATTCGACGCCGATCACGAGACGACTCTCGCGCAGTTCCGTCGCGACGTCGAGCGTGCGCGCTACAACGCGCAGCGCGCCGAGCGACGCTATCGCGCCGTGGACCCGGAGAATAGACTCGTCGCGCGTGGACTCGAAGCAGAATGGGAAAGCGCTCTGCTGGAACTGAAGACTGCCGAATCCGAACTCTCGGACCGCGAACATGCCCGACCGCGCTCGCTTACGCACGAAGAACGCGACGCGATCCTTGCACTCGGTAAAGACCTCAAGCGTATCTGGTTCGCTCCCACGACGAGCGATCGCGATCGCAAGGAGTTGCTCCGCACGCTGCTCGACGATGTCACCTTGAGAGTCGAGCGCGATAAATACAACGCTCACCTGACGTTGCGTTGGCGCGGCGGTCTCTTCAGTGAAGTTAATGTCCCATTGCCGCACTCGCATCCATCGCCGATCCGCACCGCCGACGATACGATCGATCTGCTGCGGCGACTGGCTGCACATTATCCCGACACCAAGATCGCCGGCATCCTCAATCGCCAAGGCCGTACAACGGCCACAGGACTGTCGTTTACGGCAAATCGTGTGTCGAGCCTGCGGACGCACTGGGAGATCCCGTGCTTCCAGCCGAAACAGCAAGTGCAGGACGGCGAGTGCATGACGATCGAGAAAGCAGCACGCGCTCTCGGGATCGCACCCTCTACTTTGCATCGCTGCCTCAACGATGGCTTCATTGCCGGAGAGCAGATCACACCTGGCGCGCCGTGGCGCATCCGTATCAATGACGAGTTGCGGTCGCGCTTTGTGGAGAGCGCGCCCGAAGGGTACGTGAAGATGTTCAAGGCCATGAATCTACTCGGCGTCTCGCGGCAAACCATCTTGCAACGTGTAAAGCGCGGCGAGCTTAAGGCCGTTCACGTCTATCGCGGACGGGCAAAAGGCATACGAATTCAAGTACCTGCAGTTGCTCCGGACCTCTTCGACCCTGTCAAAAAAAACTGAAGGTGTAGTATGACGCAACATCCAAGAAGCCTTTGATGTCGAGATCGAGCACCCAAGTCAAAGCGCCAGCATCTCTGCCGTGCCGCAGCCAACGCATCATGCGCCGACCGACCGGGACGATATCCAAAGGAGTCATCGTGGAACACTGGTTCCAGGACGGGCTCAAGATATCGCTTGACTACCATTTGGGCGATTCTGTCAGAAACGGTCGGGATACCTAACGATCTCGTTCCCCGTCCGTCCCCTTTCGGTATGTCAACTCGACGAACCGGTGGCGGCATGTAGCTGCCCGACGACATTCGATTCCAGAGCCGATAAAGGTTGTTACTCAAATCCTTCTCGAACTCCGCGACCGTTTGATCGTCGACGCCAGCCGCCCCGCGGTTTTCCCTCGCTCGCTTATAAGCCAACCATACTTCGCGCTTGGAAATATTAAACGGTCTTGCTTTATCCACGCTGGTCCTCCCCTTGCGGGTTGCCAACATAATAAAGCCGGGCGACGTCACCCCTTCGGTCCAGCTCCGTTACAGAGCCTTCATTCCTACTACGAGCGACTCCGCCCCTGTGTCCCGCATCGGTACTCTCGCCCTCGCGGAGTCCATCCGCTTGAGCTTCTCCCTTGGCATCGGGACGACAGGTTCCTGAGTTCCTTTCCAAAGCCTGGATCAAGGTCACGCCGCCTCCATGCCGGACGCCGATTGAGCAGTAGACAGGTTCCCCTCAATCTTTATTCGCGGGACAGAAGTCTGGGTCCCGGTTTCGACGTCGTTTGATACGTTTCGACACGTCATCAGCGGTTTACTTCCGTTCGTCTCCTTGAACCTCACCTGACGGAGTCTTGCTCCGCCTTTTCCATCGACGTTCACCACAATGGCTCTTGACCAATGCAGCTCGTGGCGGTTTGAAGCCTGCTCCTGCAAGCCGACTTCGAGGGGCCTACCCTCATCTCCGATAAAGCATCGCCACCGTTCATATTTCGAACAGTGACGTTCACAGCACACCACTTCTTCATATTTGATGCTGCGCCAGAGCCGTTCGACAAACACGTTGTCCCGCCATGCGCCCTTGCCGTCCATGCTGATCGCGATGCCGTTGTCGGCGAGCACGCCGGTAAAAGCCTGTCCGGTGAACTGCGCGCCCTGATCCGTGTTGAAGATGTCCGGCTTGCCGTGACGAGCCAAGGCATCCTCCAGCGTCTCGACGCAGAAGGCGGCTTCCATGGTGATCGACAGCCGCCACGACGGCGCGCGGCGGCTGAACCAGTCGAGCATAACCGCCAAATAGACGAAGCCGCGCTCCGTCGCGATGTCGATAATGTCCATCGCCCAGACCTGGTTCGGCCGCGTGATCTCCATGCCGCGCAGCAGGTATGGATGGATCTTGTGGCCGGGCTCTGGCCTGGTGGTGCGCGGACGGCGATAGAGCGCCTCTATCCCCATCCGCCGCATCAGCGTCTTCACATGCCGACGGCCGATCTTGCACCCCTCGGCAGCCAGCAGGCCTCTCAGCATGCGCGAACCGGCGAAGGGAAACTCCAGATATGCGGCCGGTCGAGACGCCGCATGATCGCGAGATCGGCGACGGCAGGTAATAAACGCTGCCGCGACTGATCTGCAAAACTTCCGCCTGCCTGGTGATCGACAGATTATGCTCGCGGTCGATCATCGCTTTGCGCTCAGCAATCCCGCCTTGGCGAGCGCGCCTTCTAAAAAACTATGCGCGGCGCTGCGCTTCCCCTGTGGGATAGAAACGAGCCGGCGCTAGATTGCCGACCGGAAGGGAGCGGCCGATACGATTTTGGTGGCACGTGAACCCGTTAAAAACCCTGGTGCATGGGTTGTTGCGCACTTGAGAGTGGTGACGCCATCCGGCGATCCCGTTTAGGAATTTGACCAATAGTGCAGCCCAGCCGTTCCGCCGGCGTCAGCAGGAGGATTGGAGATGAACCCCAAAAGATCGAAGTCGAGGAACGGTGATAAGATGCCGATGGTGCACCCGAACGCGGCTGCCATCGACGTCGGAGCGACTATGCACATGGCTGCCGTGGGGGCAGATCACGCACCGGAGCCAGTCCGCAGCTTCGGTACCTTCACGGCCGATCTGCATCGGCTGGTCGACTGGTTTACTGAATGCGGCGTCGAGACCGCCGTCATGGAATCGACCAGCGTCTAAAGGATTCCGATTTTCGAGCTTCTCGATGCCCGGGATTTACCGTGTTTGTTGTCAACGCGCGCGATGCCAAGCACGTGCCGGGGCGCAAGACCGATGTCAGCGATGCGCAATGGCTGCAGCGGCTCCATTCGTTCGGTTGCTGCGGGCCAGCTTTCGGCCCAAAGGGCAGATTTCCGAGCTGCGAGCCTACGTGCGTCAGCGCGAGCGTCTGCTGGAGTACGCGGCCTCACACATTCAGCATATGCAGAAGGCCTTGACGGAGATGAATCTTCAGCTGCACCACGTCGTCGCCGACATCACCGGCGCGACCGGCCTGCGTATCATACGCGCGATCCTTGCCGGCGAGCGCGATCCTGAGGCGCTGGCGTGCTTGCGCCATTACAGTTGCCACTCCAGCGCGGAGACGATCGCGAAGGCGCTCACCGGAAGCTATCGCGCCGAGCATCTGTTTGCGCTCGAGCAGGCACTTGCACTTTACGACGCCTACCACGAGAAGGCATCTGCCTGCGACGCCCGGATCGAAGCCGTGTTGAAGGAACTGAGCATCCATCGCGGTCATGACCATGGATCAGCGCCGCGGGCCTCGCGGCGTGGGAATCGAACCGATCAGGCGAACGCTCTAGCTTTCGACGTCCGCGAGGCGCTGTTCGCGTTTCTCGGAAAGGACGTCACCACGATCGACGGCCTCGGTCCTTACCTCTCGCTGAAGCTGATCGCTGAATGCGGCGACGACCTCTCCTCGTGGCCAAGTGCAAAGCATTTTACCTCCTGGCTGGGACTGGCGCCGAGCAACAAGGTCTCCGGCGGCAAAATGCTCTCGTCCCGAACGCGCCGATCCGGCGGCCGGGCGGCGGCACTTCTGCGCCTTGCTGCCGTGACCATGGGTCGTACAGACACCGCGCTCGCCACGGCCCGCAAGATCGCAGTTCTGTTCTACAATGCTGTGCGATACGAAATGGACTATGTCGATCCCGGGGCCTCGTCCTACGAGACGCGTTACCGGACGCGAGTCGTCAACAATTTGCATCGGCGTGCCAAGGCATTCGGCTTTGTTCTCCAGCCCTTGGAGCCGAAAGTCGGTGCTGCCGTTTCTTAGGAATCGTTCTCCAGCGTCAGCTCACCGATCTCAGCGCAAACGAAGTTTGTCGCTTGGCGTGCAGCGACTTCACATCGATCGCAGGCGTGGCCGGCACAGCGCTGTCAGGTCCAAAAACTCCGGAAGCGCCACCTCCAGCTGCGCCTTCCATGCCGCAATCTGATTGGGGTGGACTCGAACTGCTCGGCAAGCTGAGCTATCGTCCGGTCCGCCCTTGACGGCGGCAAGCGCCACCTTCGCCTTGAAGGCCGGTGTGTGGTTCCGGCGTGCTCGTTTGCTCATCGTCGCTCCCGATTCGCAGGCACAAGCGTGCCCACCGTCAGGCAGAAACTCCACTTATCGACCTGTTCAAATTTGCGGATCCGGCTCTGTTAAAGCGCTGTTGAGTTTACTCGCCATATATTGGCCATGTCAGCTACCGCGATGCGGCCTACCACCGTCACCGGTTCGTCGAATCTTCTCGCCATCGCGGCTGAACGCGCCTTTGTCGACGGAGGCACCGCATTAGCGAACACCTGCTTTGCCGCTCCTACGGTCGTACTTCGGTTGGCGGTCGATGGAGCAGCGTAACTGCGCACCTCCGCGATCCTTGGCCAGCTATCGCGAAGCCTTTGCGCATGACGGTCCTCTTCGGCCGCATTTCGCGCAAGACGCCGGCCGCGTTTGCCCTCTAAGATCTCGATCGGGACTTCGTTCTCGCCTTTCTTGATGAGCTCGAGGAGAAGCGCAACAACTCAGTGGCAAAGCGCAACGCCCGGCTAGTACCGGGAGCCCACTTTCTTCCATCACGTCGCCGCGGCCGATCCCGCCTCCGTCGACGTCGCTCAACGGGCTCTGACGATCGCACGCCGCCAAGCTGGAATTGGCTACTCGCGCTCCAGTCAGATTTACGGATGAGCTAGGTCACGTTGGCGGGCGGCTGCTTGGTGGCCTTGATGCGCGTTACGCTGCACCGGCGATCGACGCTCACGGGCAAGTCGCCATCGATGGTGGCGCGACGAACGATGCGACGGGCGTCGCCGTAGTCATTGACCGCATAATGTTGTGTGGCGCGATTGTCCCAGATCGCGAGATCGCCCTCCTTCCAGTTCCAGCGCACGGTGTTTTCGGGCGCGGTGATATGAGACTGGAATAGATCCAACAGCTTCTGGCCGTCATATTTTGGTATCCCAACAAAACGCTGCACGTAATAGCCGAGCACCAGCGTGCGCTCGCCAGTCTCCGGGTGGACCCGCACGACGGGATGCTCGGTCTCATAGATCGTTCTAGTGAAGATCTCGTCGTAATACTTCTTGTCGGCCTCGCCAGAGGTCCTTACGCCGTAGTCGTTGGTGTGAACAGCCCAGAGCTCGTCGGCAAGCCGTTGCAGAGGCAACGGCAGGTCAAGATAAGCCGCAGCGGTGTTTGACCAGACCGTATCACCGCCCGATGGTGGGATCACAACACCTCGCAGCACCGTAATCTTGGGATAGGCGTCGACGAAAGTCCCATCGCTGTGCCACAGATCGACCCGGCTAGCGGGGCGGACGGAATCAACGTCGATGATCGAAGCCGTTCCCTTGCTAGCACCGATCGTTGGATGCGGCACAAGGTTTCCAAAACGGAGGGCAAAACGCTCCTGCTCGGCGTCGTCGAGATGACCCCGATCGCGGAAGAGCGCCCCATCGCCGCTTTGAGCGGCCCAAATCTTAAAGCCCCGGCTTTGCCATGGGATACTTACCATGGCGAAATCCCATGCTGGCCTGATATTGGTCATCCGCGTTTTGTAACGCCGAAAATTGCCCGCGCCTCGGCCGGTGTGGCGACGCTGGCGCCCATGCGCTCAATGATCCCAACCGCGTTGTCGACGAGCTCGGCGTTGGATGCCAGCACGCCACGTCGAAGATAGATGTTGTCTTCCAATCCTACCCGGACATGCCCGCCCATTGCCACCAATTGTGCCGCCACGGGCATTTCGTCGGCGCCGCAGCCAAATCCACCCCAGACGGCCCCTAAGGGAAGAAGCTCTCGCATCGCCTGCAGAGCAAGCAGAACAGCGGGAGCGCCATAGCCCGTGCCGAAGCAGAATTGGAAAAGGGGAGGAGCAGCAATTGAGCCTTGCGATATGAGCTCCTTGGCAGTTTCAACGTGGCTTAGATCGAAGCACTCAAGCTCAGGCTTGACGCCGGCGTCTCGCATGAGCTTCGCGAGCTCTCGTAGATCCGACATGCGGGCAACAAAAATCCGGTCCCCGAATGCCATCGTACCGCAATCCAAGCTACTAAGCTCCGGTTGAAGTTTGAGGGCGTGCAGACATCGCCCCGTAGGATTCTTAAGCGTCGTTGCCGTGCCGATCCTTATCGGATCCACGGAATCGAGCACCAGTTCGCCGTCCATTCCGCTGGTCAAGTTAATGATAACATCAGTGGATGCGTCCCGGAGTCTCTTGACTACTTGTTCGTAGAGCTCGAAGCGGTTCGAAGGACGTCCGGTGTCTGGATCGCGGACGTGGATGTGGACGACCGCAGCCCCAGCTTTCGCAGCCTCCAGCGCTGCGTCCGCAATTTGCGACGGCGTCTTGGGAAGGTTTGGGTGCTTTGCAAGCACGGCAGACCCCCCACCGGAGACCGCGCAAGTGACGATGACTTTGTTGGACATCAGGACCTCCTATGTTAAGGGAGCGAGGGCCACTCCTAACCGACGGTGGACGAGTGACGTTCGCCTTGCGATTACCAAGGGAAAATAAACGCGTGCGAATGCCAGACTGTTTTGTCACGAGGACGCTGCTGGCACTCCCTGCGCGTCATCGAGTGCGGTTGCGATTCCGGTCAGTGGACGCCGACCACGAGGGATCAGCGAAGGCAATGATCTCGGCTGGCGAGACCGCCAGCGGTGGTCATGGCGGCCCTTTAATCGCTTGAAGTAATCGAAGTGGCAATTGCGCGTGCGCAAAGTGGGACGAAAGATCGGCATCAGCGCCAGCGCCTCTCCTTCGTATCGTACGCACCGGCGAGCGGATCAGTCACGGCCATCAGCTCACGTTTGAGTACCTTATTGCTGGTGTTCGCTCTAGGAAGGGCCGGAGTGAAGGCGATGTACCGCGGCACCTTGAACGCAGCAAGGTGCTCACGAGCATGCTTAAGAATTCTCTCCACGGTCCGATCGTCCGGCGTGACGCCTTCCCTCAATTCGACGTGAATCTTGACTTCCTCGCCGCGCTTTATATCGCGAACGGGCACGGCGGCTACGTCCGCAATCTCGCGAATCCCGCGGATGACCGCCTCTATCTCGCGTGCGGCGATGTTTTCGCTCGAGCGGCGGATCATGTCCTTCGTGCGCCCCACCAGCCAATGGAAGCCGAGCTCATTGCGACGCATTAGATCACCGGTCTTGAACCAGTCGCCATCGAACGAGGCGGCATTTGCTTCCGGTTTGTTCCAATAGCCCCTGAAGATCCCGCGCCCCCTCACCCACAGTTCCCCGATCTCGCCAATCCGCGTGGGGCTGCCATCCTCGTTCATCAGCTGCAGTGTCCGAAAAGGTGCGCGAATCCCAGCCGAGCCCGATTCGGCCAACTCGTCGAAGTGGTTCATCATTCGCGTGCCGAAGCCGATTTCCGTCATCCCGTACGCTTCCTCGGTGCGCACTCGAAATCGCTTCCGGAATTGGCGCACCGTATCAGCACTCCAACCCCAATTCAGTGTGTGCTTCAGGCATGTGGCCCCGTTTGCGTCGGCGGCCTCGGCCTGACGAGCTATCAGTTCGGGCACCTGGCACCATTCGATGCGGTGCTCCTTGAGCCAACCGATGAAGCGCTTCGAGCTGAGTTGCGAAGCCAGGTAGAGCGTGCCGCCCTGTCGATACGACTTAAGAAGATGCAGTGGCGGATCGACATAGAAAAAAGGCTGTGCAGACAGATACCTCTGGTACGGCTGCGCGTCACAAGACGTGTGTTGATAAGAGAACACGCTCCAGTAGTCGTGAGTCAACATGCAGCCCTTCGGAAAGCCGGTTGTCCCGGAGGTATATTGAATGTTCAACAGGTCGTCGGGACGAATATCCTCCTCCACCAGGGCGTCGTCGACGCCCTTGAGCAATTCATCGAGAGTAGTGCCTGTCGCGTAGGAAGGCTGTCCAATGAGGAGCAGACGCTCCTTGGCGAGCTCTTGCGGCCAAGGCTCCATCGCCGAGAACACTGACCATGCGGACTTGTCGACGATGGCGAATTTGGCCTGTGTATCGCTGAGAACGTATTCAATCTCCCTTTGCGTGTAGCGCATGTTGATCGGGACCATCACCGCACCTAGCTTCGCCATAGCGAACCACAGCAGCGGGAATTCGATGCAATTGGGCAGCATCACCCCCATGCGATCGCCTTTGCGTACCCCGAATGTACGTAGCGCATGCGCATATTTGTTGGACAATCTGTCCATCTCCGAGTACGTAGCGCGCTCACCGCGCTCGAAGACGTCCAGTGCAACAGTTGAGCCGTGCGTATTCGCCCGCATTGAAACGAGTTGTCCGATCGTGATGGTCTTATATGACGCCTCCAGCGCCTCGTTTTTACGCAACGCGTCTGCGACTCGTTCTTCCAACTGCATGTGTACTGATTTTGTAGGGGGCATTATCGAAAACCTTGGGGTTTAGGTGGTCTCAGACAAGTCTTCCAACGGACGCAGCCCATCCATTGGACTGTTCGATCAGATGCCGATCATCAGTGCGCCCGATGGCGGTGATACATCCTTAGCAAAGATCGAGACACTACCTATTCTGGTGAGGAATATTGCATTGGCAATTTGACGAAAGCGGCACGTATCAGCATTAGAGCATGGCAGAGCGCGTTGGGATCGGCAGCGGGGGATCGACAAGAAGGCGGTCACGCCTCCGCCCATACGCGACCAGAATGGGTACTTGATCAGGCTGCGTGCACTTGCCTGACGACCGCCCACATGAAGCCGACCAGTTCACGGGCGATTGCAGTGCAGACCACCTTCGTTCGCTTGCCGTGTGCGGCGAGCTTCCGGTAGCGAGCCGTCAGGCGGCTCTACGCCTTCCATGCGATCTCCTGCACCATCGGCGCAGCCTACTCGAGCCGATATAGCTTGCGCTTTCCGATCTTGGGCGGGTGTCGATAGGTCCAGGCGCTCTCGACCAGCATGTGGCGGACACGGCCGTTACCGGCTTTGATGATGCCACCACGCCTCACAGTCTTTCGGTCGATCGCTCGCCACCAAGCCGAGAGAGCCCATGAGTTGACGTGGGCTTTCAAAACGGCTCACGTCACCAACCTCTGTGGCGAATGTTATCGCGACAAACAGATCGATCCCTCGCAATGTCTGCAGCGCCCGTACGAGCGGCTCCAGAGACCAGGCCGGAACGAACTCTTCGATCGTGCGCTCCAGACGTTCGATCCGCTCCCTGGCGATGCGAACCGCTTCCACCATTTCGTGGAGCGCGATCTGATGCGCAGGGTAATCGAACCGCTGTTCTTGAAGCCAGCGCAGATAGCGCATCGTCCAACCCTTCTTGCGAGGATAGGTGCGTCCGTGCTTAAGCATGAAGGCACTCACCTGTTGGCGGTGGACCCGCAGCGTCTCAACCGCGGCCGCTCGGGCGCGGACGAAATCTCAGATCGCTCCGTGGCTTTCATCGGGAACCCATACCGCCATTAACTCGCCGGCGCGCAGCAGCCGGGCGAGAGAAACAGCGTCCCGGCGGTTCTTCTTCACGCGATCGCCCGGCTTCCTCGGGATCAGCGATGGCGCAACCACGGTGCATTCGAGGCCGAGCGATCGGATCAGGCGATAATGGCCATAGCCCGTCGGACCGGCTTCGTAACAGAAATGCACGCGATCAAATCGTCTGGCGATCCGTTCAATCACCGGCACATGCTGGTCGCCGACACGTCGACCTGTTTCCGCAACTGCGATGGCCAGCCTCGCGACGTCGATTCCGACAAATGCTTACCTATAATCTGCCACGGCTCGTCCTCCTGTGATGAGGATCGGCTCGGACCGCCCGAGCAAGCCTCGGACGCGCAGTGTAGGGCGAGCCACCTCATCGGCAGAGGCGGACATACGGTCTTACTGTGGGCCGGCCCTGGCGCAAGGTGAAGGTCACCGGACGGCGTGCCGCAGAGAATTTCGCCGCCTGCAAAGCGCAGCCGCTTTTCCGACGAGCAGATCATCGGGATCTTGAAGGAGCAGGAGGCCGGGGTTCCGGTGGCCGATCTGTGCCGCAAGCACGGCGTCAGCGACGCCAGCATTTACAAATGGAAAGCCAAGTTCGGCGGGATGGAGGTCTCGGAAGCCAAGCGGCTGAAGGCGCTGGAGGACGAGAATACGCGGGAAGCGGCTGTTGGCGGACGCCATGCTGGACAACGCGGCGCTGAAGGACCTGTTGGGAAAGAGGTGGTGACGCCCGCGGCCAAGCGGAAAGCTGTCGCGCATCTCATGGATGCCCACGAGATGAGCGAACGGCGGGCGTGTAAAGCCATCGGCTGTTGCCGCACGACCATCAGATATCAGACGAGCCGGGCGGATGATGCCGCCTTGCGCCAAAGCATGAGAGCGATCGCCGAGGTGCGCCGTCGCTTCGGCTACCGGCGCCTGGCATGTTCTGCTCAATCGGGAGGGTTATCTGATCAACCACAAGAAATTGTTCCGGTTCTAGAGGCTCGCGGTGTCGCCGAGGCGGCCGCAAGCGGGCGATCGGGACCGGGGCACGGATGACGGCGCCGATGGCGCCAAGTCCAAACCGCCGAATCTCGCGCGCCCAGTCCAGTGGTGAGCGGTGGCGCAGGCCTCGATGCCGACCAGGCATCGTCGTAGGCGTTGGCGGCATCAACTCGGCAAAGCTGCAAGACATCGATCCGCGGCACTATCTGACCGATGTTCTCGAGCGCATCGTCTCTGGACGTACCAAGATCAATCAGCTGCACATGCTGTTGCCGTGGAATTGGAAGGCCGAGCGCGATGGTTCGGAGGCAAAGCTCGCCGCCTGATCAGTTCGACGGCAGGGCATCGGGAACCTCCTGCGCATCGCTGGTGTCGTCATAGATCTCCTCGCGGATCACGCGCAGCGTCACCTCTTGCAGATAGACTTGCAGCGCACTCTCCAGCTCGGTGAACTCCGGCAGCAGCACTTTGTCGACGAAGCCCCGTGACGCGCGGATCATCACCGTGTTGCGTCGCTGGCGGTGATAACGAAACGGCCGCAGCCCGCAGCGACGACAGAGCGCCAAAAACAGGTGCCGGGACCATTGGTCGGGAAGTGAGAATTGCTGTTCGATCGGTGGATCGTGGCAAGCGAGTTCCTCGACCCGGGCACGCACCCGCCGCAGCGCGGCTTCCGCCGCAAGGCGCTCACCAGCAGTTCCGGCACCCACGAACAACGCCTCGATCTTCCGAAGCTTCTCGCGCAGCTGCGACTCGCTGGTCATTCTGATGCCCCGTTGCCCGGCTCCAACCTGCGATCACCCCATCACCGTGCAACGGCAGCGTCAATCATCCCGACAGCGCAATCCAGAGCATTCCGCGCTCAAGTCAAGACCGGGCACGGTGATCCTCCGATGACGCTCACGTTCGGAGTTCCACTACGTCCCGAAGCACGCCTGTTGGCTCAACATGGTGGAGATCGAGATAGGCGTCATGGCCGGCCAACGCCTCGACCAACGCGTCGACAGCTACGCCCGGCTCGCCATCGAAACCGCGGCCTGGCAGAAGCGGAGCAATGCCGAGTGTGCCCGCATCAAATGGATGTTCACAACCCAAAAAGCCCGCGCCAAACGCGCCTACCACAAACCAGCTGCCAAATTCGCCCGAGCAAAAAGACTCAAAACCTCTGTGACGACGTACTAGCACGAACTTCGCGATCCCTCGTCTTGCAGATATAAAGGCCTAAGAGAGGCGGGGTTGTATGCCGAACGATCTCGTGGTGTAAGTGGCGAACTTTAGATTCAGGAGACTAGCTACGAATTATTTTATTGACCCGCTCGATGCGATCTCCACGGCCCGCAATAAACATTCTCCAATCAATTTTCCTCTTCATGGCGTTTCGCTCGGGCGAATTGAACAGGAGGTCTTTGCGAATGTCTTCCGGTAACTTGACATCGGTCGTTACGCCATACCGAAACGCCTTAGGGATTCCGAGCATACCATCATCGGAGAGCAACTGCTCAGCAAACGCGTGTGCGGCTTCGAGATACCGCACACCCTTGACGATGTTGATGTAGCTCGTGATCGAGTAAACGCCTTGACGGGGGGCAACGGTCTCTATCGGTACGCCTTTGCTACGTAACTCGTAGGCGCGACCATCTGCGAAAATGCCGGCATAGACCTCTTCGCTTTGGAACATCTGCGACTCGGAGACGGAGGTCTGCGCGATCGCGACGATATTCGGCTTCGCGGCGGCCAGCACCTTGTACGCTGGCTCCATGTCGGAAATCGAGCCGCCATTTTCCTCGGACAAGCCAAGCAGAAATAGGCTGTAGGCATCGGATGTCGGCGCCGGAATAACCGCACGACCCGCTAGATCAGGCCGGGCTATATCGGAGTAGGACGTCAGCGGCTGCTTGATGTATTTCGAATTGTATACTGGAACGATTGAGGCAACACTGAATGGTATACCATAGTCCCCGTATTCGTGGAGCCCTGGAAGGAGCCGCTTGATATTTGGAACATCTGATTCCTTGATATGTTCGATAAGACCGGCCTTAAGGAGCTCAACCATACCGGCACTATCGGCCATAAACATGTCGTATGGTGGATTGTCCTTGTTCGCGACTAGTTTCACGAAATCCGCCGCTTGAGAGCCGGCGATGAATTGAACTTTAAGACCGTATTTATCCTCAAGCGGAGCCGCTACACCCTTCATAAGGCATTCGTCAAACGCGCCGCCAAATCCGTTTATACGCAAAGTAATGCCGGCGAATTTCCTCGACTGAGCGTGGACGTATGGCAACGTCAGAGCGCCAGCCGCAGTTGCGACCTTCAAAAATGTTCGCCTTTTCATTTCCGGGTCTCCTTCGCTCCTCCGAGTGACGATTCCGACAGAACGGTAGAACGGCGAAGGCCAGATGCTCGCGGTCGTGATTGAAGATCTTGGCCGTCACCTCTATTGGCGGATCGTCCATGCGCCAACGATAAGGCAAATCGCACAGACAAAGATCGGACTGAGAAACCAGCAAATCGTCAACCCAAGAATGATCGGCCACCGCACGCACTGCGGTGCCTAGCGCGACCCTGAGCGATAGCGGCGACTTCACGCTCGATTGGGCTGCAATCGGGTTCATTGCGACACGGCGAAGAATTCCAGAAGCGCGGCAGCGGTTTCTGCGGGATTTTCCTCGGGCAGGAAATGGCCACCGGCAATGGCGCGGCCTTCCGCATGCGCCGCCCAACGCTGCCAAACCTTGAGCGGAGCGTCGCCTTCACTCGGGCGGACCTTCGTGCCCCATAAGATCAACACGGGCGCGGCGATACGGCGGCCGGCTGCTTGGTCCTCGTCGTCGAGGCGCCGGTCGATCGTCGCGCCAGCTCGATAGTCTTCGCAAAAGGCGTGAATGCGCGATTCTTGGTCGAATGCGGCACAATAGGCATCGAGGGCGTCGTCGAAGGCGACTAGGCTTTTGTCCCCCGTCCAACTCGCCAGCATATGCTTTAGCCACGCGATCGATGCGCCGCGAACCAGCGTCTCAGGAATCGGCGCCGGTTGGGCGAGGAGCGGCCAATGGTAGAGCTGGACGGCGCCTGCTGCATCCATGCTTTTCCAAATCTCGCCGGTCGGAATGATGTCGATGACCGCAAGCCTCTCGACACGCTCGGGCGCATCGAGTGCGAGCCGATATGCAACGCGGGCGCCCCGGTCATGTCCGACCACGTTAAAGCGCTCAAAGCCGAGCGCTGACATTACGGCGACCGCATCTCTGGCCATTTCGCGCTTCGAATAAGCGACGCCATTTTCGCTCGGCACGACCAAGGAATCTCCGTAGCCGCGCAGATCCATTAGCACAACAGTATGCGTTTCGGCGAGGCGTGGCGCGACCTTCCGCCATTCGAGGTGCGTCTGGGGAAACCCGTGGAGTAGCAAGAGCGGCGGGCCGTTTCCGCCGACTCGAGCGAAGATCGAAGCGACTGGCGTCGCGATCGTGCGCGTCGCGAAGCCGGAAAAAAAATCTGCCCCCGCGCTCATGCGCGCCTCGCAGCGATTGCGCGGCCCGATACTTCGGCATCGCTCCCAACGCTCGAAGACCCCCATAACGATCTACCAGTCATAACAGTCTACCAATCCTCTTGAGGAGCGTTGCTAATTCTGGTCAACGTTACGCACTCGCCGCTTTGAATCTTTTCATCACAGGGGTTTCGTTAATCTTGATCTACGGCCGTCCAGTTCTCGACACATCCCTGCCAGACTGGACGTTACTAACCTCAGAATTAGGTAGCTTCGCTGCAAATTTGCGCTCTTTTAGCCGTTCATGAGCGCAAATCCGGAAACGTTGCCGCTTTCCACCCGCGTGAACGGAGACAACTGATCGATCCGTGGCTGCGGCTCCAGACTTGCGGAAATTCGGGAAGCGAAGGTTCGTTTTTATGCAGCTGTCTGCGGACAATCGCGCAAGTTTGACCGAGTCACCAGAATACCTCGGATCCTCTGGAACCGGGCCAGATCTCCGAGTTAATCAGCTCCGCCTCGCCGAATGACGTACTGTCGCTCCAGATGAAGTGAAGAATCAGCAATCTTTCGGTGATGGCGACGTTCGGCTTATTCTTGCCCATCCGCTGGAAGCTATCGCGGCTGAATCGATATCGCTCCACGTGACTGCGCGCTGCACAAGACGAGTCGCTTAAGCTAATCCTGACTCTACGGTGCCCGCTACGATTTGCTGGAGATCCTGAACACTCGCTATGCCCGCCACCTCCACCGCGCCTCAAGATCAACTCAACGATGCACTTGCGCTTTACCAGTAGCAACAATACCCATAAGCTAAGGATAACTACATCAACTGTCCCGGACGGCGCACGTAGGTCTCCTTGATGGCGTCCGCTGCCCAGCAGGCGAGCATGCCGATCGTTGCCGTGGGGGAGGGGGAAGAGTTCTGCGGGAAGGCGCTGCCGCCGACCACGAACACGTTTGGCACGTCCCAGGACTGCAAGTACTTGTTCACGACGCTAGTGGACGGGTCGGCGCCCATCACGGCACCGCCAACGTTGTGCGTACACTGGTACGGAACAATACTGTAATTCTTGGGCACCGCTCCTGCGGAATGGCTCGACGCCTTCAGCGCCCGAGCGATCTCCCGCGCGCGTTCGTAAGCGTAGGTAAGCATCTTGCGTTCATTCTCTTGCCAGTCGAACGTCATGCGCAACAACGGCAGGCCATTGGCATCCTTGTAGGTCGGGTCGAGATCCAGATAGTTCTGGCGATAGCTCATACATGAGCCGATCAGGTTGATGTTCATTGTCCGGCGGTAATACTGCGCAACCGCCTTCTTCCACTCGCTACCCCAACGCGGCGTGCCGGCTGGAACTGGTTTTGACTTGATGGGCAATGCGCCTTGATTACTAGACTCGATCACCGCGCCTCCGACAAACTCGAGCGGGCCGCGGTCGAGCACGTCGCCCAGAAGTTCGTCGGCCGCCGTGTGGACCGACCCTCCGCCTATGAATGGATTGAAATCCTTGTCGTCGAAGAACACGGAGACAGTTCCACAAGTCTGGAATGAGTAATTTCGCCCGACAACCCCACGGCCAGTGTGCGGGTCGTATGGCGTGCCGATTCCGGAGAGCAGCAGCAGGCGCGTGTTATTGAAGCAGTAGGCCGCCAGCACCACCAGTCCGGCGGGCTGTTCGACTTCATCCCCGCGCGCATCGATGTAGGTAACGCCCGTCGCCAGCTTGCCTGTTGAGTCGAGGTTAATCCGTGTGACATTGCATAGGGGCCGCATCTGGAAAGTTTTCTGGCGATAAAGCGCAGGCAGCACCGCCGTAAGCGGTGTCGCCTTGGCCCCTTCTGCGCAAACGTGGCTTGTGCAGAAGCCGCCGTGACGGCAGCGTGGCAGCATGACCTTGTACAGATTGCGATAATCTTGGGTCATTGCCGCGCTCGGGAACTGATACGGCACGAACCCCAGTTCGCCAGCTGCATCGGCGAACAGAGCGCCTTGCGGCGTGCGGCGCGTCGGCGGATTTGGAAATTCGCGCGAACGGGGTCCCTCGTGTGGACTGCCGCCCGGCTGGATCTCGCCGTTTAGGTTGCCGGCCTTCCCGCCGACGCCGAAAATATGCTCGAATTGGTCGTAATAGGGCTCGACCTCATCCCAAGTCAGACCCCAGTCTTGAATTGTGCTATCCCGCGGGAGAAACGCCTCCCCATATCGAGCCGTGAGCGCTGAGCGCATTTCGAAATCAAATGGCATTTGGCGTTTCGCTTGGGCACCCCAGAGCGCCGACGAGCCACCCACCATCTCGCCGGGCTTAAACGACCCGAGTTCGCGCATCGGGAGAGCCGTCTGGCCCGAGTGGTTGCGAAACGTAATGGTCTCGCGTGAGAGGTTCTGGAAGAAGTCGTTGTGGCGGTCGTACTTGAGTTCATCGTGCACGAACGGTTTGACGAACTCAACGTTGGGATCAACCATCCGCCCCCGCTCCAGACAGACTACCTGCAGGCCTGCATTGGCCAGTTCCATAGACATGATGGAACCGGCCACACCGCTGCCGATGACAACAACGTCAACGGGGTTGAGTTTTGTTCGGACCACGGTTACTCCCCTTCCTTCTCGATCACGATGTGCCGCACGAAACCTTCAGCATCGAGGCGGACCTTGCCTCTCTGGTAATCGAGGATGCTGACCGGCTCGGCTCGGTACGCTTGCGCTTCGCCGATGCGGTTGACATACGCTCCGGACGGCATGCCGGGGAAGCCGAGAAGCTTCCATCCAACCTTGTCCTTGTTGCCGCCGTACATGGGGTCAGCGAAGAAGCCCTCCTCTGTATTGCGCCACAGGATGTCAAAGAATAGCTTCGAGGAGAGCGATGGCAGCTGTATCTCATTGCGCTCGAGCGCTCTCAGGATTTCGTCGCGTGTCCTGGGCGCCAACTGATCGAAGGGGCTGCCATGCGTGGTGCGGCAGTGCTTATCAACTTCCCGGATACCCACGCGGTAGATTTCCTGCGGTGTCAATCTCGACTGAAAGCCTTGCTCGGGCGCGCCTTCGCGCCAAGGGCCCGCGCGGTAATTGCGCCCGTGCGTACCCCATGTGCTAGACAACTGCCGGTCAATATAGCAGGTCGCGCCCGCCTCTCGCGCGCCAGGCCCCAGTTCGTCCGCCGGAATTAGCCGCTCCACCGCAGCATCGAGGAAATTCGCCTCATGCGGCAAGAGATACAACAGTACTTTCGATTGCCCTTCTGCTTCCATTTGCGCCTCCCCTCAAAAAACGCGTTGCGGCCTCCCAGTCAAGTCATCTCCCCGGCTCAGTGTCGGCGGTGAGGCGGCATCACTGCCTGTGCCCGCTCCGGTCTACGCAATCGTTTTGTGCAGTGCCGCGCCTATACTTCGAGCACGATGCCCTGCCTGTTGCAATCGACCCCAGGTGCAGTGAGCCAATCTTAATGACTCGATGGCTGCGTGGAGCGGTGCCACACATAGCGATCCGGCGCCTGGTCCTTGATGAAGGCAGAGCCGTAGTCGGCGAACGCACGCATGCCCAAGGATGTCTCACTAGAGAGATCGATGATGCGCACGCCATACGACGCCCCCGTTGATAGCGCCACAAGCTCCTCTTTTGGAGCCAAAGCGCCATCTTCGTGCTCGCCAGGGCGCCGGAATCCCATTGCCATTTCCGAAGCCGTGATCCGAGATAGCCTCGTAAGACAATATAGGTTGGCGGCTATTAAAAGGTGCAACAATGGTCTTAGATCGGAGAAATACTGCGAGACTCTGGCGAGCAGCTGCGTGATTCATAGCTCGTGCGCTCCTATACTGTCGGACCAGCTGTGGTCCGGCAGCGCGACGAGGTGGCGCGACACCCCCCGCGAGTCTTGGTAGGCTGCCAACGGGCAGTAGCCACCGACGCATGCATGGTGCCGCCCACCACAACATCGCCGTTATCCATCGCGAGGGTATCAAGTCCAGCAGTCTGCCAGCTGCACGGGAACGCGCGGTAGTCGGTGCGCGCGCTAGCCAACCACAGAGCTCCAGAAGCGCTTGCGAGAAGAAGTCCAGATTGGGCACGTACGGCCAACCGCTTGGTCCGCTCGGCTCAGTCGCTCATCGTCAGATTGAGATCGGTATCAGGACGAAGCCGTCCGGAATTCCCGCCGTGCGCCCTCGCGATCGTCGCTGCACCGAGCACAGACTTACTTGGCTATCCATCCGCGCATCGCAGGATTGCGCAGCATCGCTCAGACAGGACCGGGCAACACCAACGACGAACTTGCCTCTCCAAGTAAGCCCGCTCCAACTAACCAATACCAATGGAGCGACCGGCCGGCCTCTCGCCCACCCTCCAGAGCCGGGAAACATGCGGGTCGTGGAGGCGATCAAGGAGCCAGCACCGTCTCGACCAAGCTTACCCAATAGCCGATGCCATAAGGCAATGCCTCATCATTGAAATCATATGCCGGATTGTGCAGCGCAGCGGTCGGCCCGTTACCAAAATAGATTATTGCACCAGGCTTGGCCTCAAGCATGTAGGCGAAATCTTCGGATGATATCCGTGGCCTCATCTTGTCGTTCACGGAGGCAGGGCCAACAAGATTGCGCGCCGCGTTAATTGCCAGATTTGTCTCTTCCGCATGGTTGAAGGTGACCGGCTCGAGCCGCCGATACTTGAACTCGATATCCCCACCAAACCCGTGCGCTATTCCTTGCGCTAGTGCCGCAATCTGTCGTTCGGCGAAGTCTCGCAAGCGGGGGAGAAGGCTCCTGACGGTGCCAGAGATTTCAGCCTGACCGGGAATGATGTTGTACGCCATGCCAGCGTTAAGCTTGGTGACGGATATTACAAGTGAGTCGAGCGGATCCGTGTTGCGCGACACCAAAGTTTGCAAGCCGAGGATGATCTGTGCTGCAATGACGAATGGGTCGACCGTCTCATGCGGCCTAGCCGCATGTCCGCCCCTGCCCTTCACGACAAGGTCGAACTCGTCAAGCGCGGCCAAGACGGGGCCATGGCAAATGCCAAACTTGCCGACCTCCATACCCGGCGTGTTGTGCATCCCGAAAACCCGGGAGATGCCGAATCTATCCATGATCCCTTCTTGGACCATCCTTTGGGCGCCCCGTCCATCTTCTTCCGCGGGCTGAAAGATCAAAGCGACGGAGCCCTTGAAGTTGCGGGTCTCGGCGAGATATTTGGCGGCGCCAAGCAGCATTGCCGTGTGACCGTCGTGGCCGCAAGCATGCATCATGCCAGGTGTTTTCGACGACCAGGGCTTGTTTGACGTCTCAAGGATTGGCAAGGCGTCCATATCTGCTCTTAATCCGATCGTCGGCCCGTCTCCGCCCCCGCCCTGAATCAATGCGACGATACCGGTTTCAGCTATCCCGGCCTCGATGTGATTGATGCCGAAAGAAGCCAGCTTCTCAGTTACGAAACTTGCGGTGTTGTGCACCCGATAATCGAGCTCAGGATTCTGGTGGAGGTACCGACGCCACGCGGTGGCATCGCTCTGCAGATCCCGGAAAGTCTCAACGCTGCGCATGTCCAGCTCCCAAGCTACGAACTATGCACGATAGAGCTTATGCGGGGTACGACTCAGTATTTCAACGCCGCGCTCCGTCACCAAGACGTGCTCGCTCGTGCCAAATAAGTGGCCGCTCTCCCCAGACAAGATGAGCGGCATGTGCAACGTCATGCCCGCCTCGATGATGTCCGCAGCACCTGGCTCCAAGCTGATGTTCCCACGCTCGGTCCAATGGATACCAGTTTGGTATCCTACTCGGTGACGCAGAACTTGACGCCCGGACCGCACAATCACATTACGTCCGGCAGCATCCACTTCACCCGCCGTGACACCCGGTTTGATTGCGGCGATGGTAGCCTCAAGGGCCTCAACGGACAAGTCGTGAAGAGATTCGGCATCAGAATGATCACCAAGCACAGCACCCCGCACCAATCCTACGGCGTACCCATACTTCCAACCGCCGAGTTCGATCATGGCCGGTTGATCCTTTGCCATCGCATGTGGCATCGGACTTCCGTGGGACAGCTTCGTTCGCTCCCCGAATACAATGGTACGAGCGGGCCGGAGCTCGCCACCGGCCTTCTTGACTTCCGCGTCGAGAATCGTCGACATCTCTACTTCGGTGATACCCTCCCGAAGTGAATTTTGAAAAGTACGTACAGCTAGATCTGTTATAGCGATCGCGTCGCGAATGGTCTTAAGTTCCAGCTCGCTTTTCACGGCGGCAACCGACGCCACGAGACGAGTCGCGTCGACGACCTTCATATCCGGAAGTCGCACCTGAAGGGCACTCAGATCGTTCGGAGCAAGGTTCCAGCAGCCTAGCTCAAAGCCAACCCTACGACCCTGAAGCCCATACCGACGCAGGATGTCGGCGCACACGGTTGCAAAGTCGTATTGCTCTGTATAGGCGACCATCTCGTCGATACAGCTCTCTGCGCGAACACCCTCGACTTCGAACTCTCGAACGACAAATGTCGGCGCCCGCCCTGGCGTGAGAATTAGCGGGAACGGCGCGAAGTACGCACCATACCCGTGGTATCCGGTGAGGTACCGAAGATGGCCATGGGCGGTGACCAAAAGCGCGTCGAGCCCTGCCCGCTGTACGGCCGCAAGCGCGTTCTCTTGTCGGCGCTCATATTCCGATCGAGGAAATGGAACACCGGTAAACGGAATGTCTGTGGTCATGTCTTTATCCCTTTTGTTCTATGGCGAACTTAGGCCTGCCCGCGCGTTCGTAAGAGACATTTTTTGCACCGACCTTGCAGCATTTCTGCGTTTTTACTGGGTAGAGCCGCTAGAAGCGTAGCTAAGTTCACGCAAGCTGCTGTAATGCGGGTGCTGAGGCTGCCTACCAATGGCGGACGTCTTGCATATCGACGACGCCGCGATCGCAAATCGGGTTCAATGGATTCCTTTGCCAACTGTTGTGGCCAATTTTGATCGGCTGAGCCTGAGCACAGCTGCGGCAGTTCTGGCCAAAATTTATGCTTGTATGAGGCCGACCAAACAATTTAAGGCGGGATTGGGTCGGCCCGTCATCCTGCAACCACGTCGCTAGCCCATTTGATCGAGCATAACAGCCGAGCAATGTTTTGACGCTATGCTCATCGGGCGATCAGCGGGGGCGCGAGAGGCGGCAATCGTAGCGCGAGCTTGAACCAGAACCCTCCAAGGCTATGTCTTGGCTAATCTTAATGTGTGCTGACGCACACCAATCAAGACCGTATGGCGCGACAATCAGGATAGGTCTATCGGGAACATCGCTACATGCGGCAATACGAGGTCTCACCTTGATCGCCGCCGCCCAAGACCGCCACAATTGCCCCAGCGCCCACAGAATTGTATCGGCTACAGTCATGTGCGGTTGGGACATCTGCGTCTCTGCTTCAGATCGTTATTTTAACACGTACAGCGATCGCGCTGGTCCTTCGGCAGCGCTCAAGCATCCGCACCCGTTGCGGTGGTCTCGATCTTAAGATAGCAGTTCGACCGCCTCGTTAGATCACTATCATCATCCATGATTCGCCACGTCGTTTTGTTCACTGCCAAGGATAAGGCCTATATCGACCGAATATTCGAGGGCTTGTCGGTTCTCACCACAATTCCCCAAGTGCCTCGGCTCGAGGTTGCTCGCAATCGCAAGAATGATCAGCTCGGCAATGAGATTGACGTGGTGGTCTATGGCGAGTTTTGCTAACTAGGCCGACCTCGCGGCTTGCAGGGCGCATGAGCTCTATCAGGAATCGATCAGGCGAGTACGCCCTCTCCGAGAGCTGCGATTAGCGGCCGATTACGATGTATCGACAAGTATAATCCGCGCTCTGCCTGAATGGCCGCATAAGCTAAGTTGCTCGGCGCATCTCTCCGCCGGCGAAATTAGGTGAGAGTCGATCCCGAAAGCTTGTGGATCGGTAGGCCAGTGTCGCGGCTATCTTGGCGCAGCGAAGCAACGGAGGTTGTCCGTAACGACGTGATCAACGTCCGTGATCTTGTTCGCCTTAGGCCGCGTGCGCTGGTTATCTCGCCGGCTCCTGCGCGCCAACTGAGGCCGGAATATCCATAGCCGCGGTGCGAAACTTTCAGGTCAAGTCCCGATGCTCGGCATCTGCCTCATGTCTTGGGGGACGGTAGCGCGTGCACGTCGGCCAATCCATGGTCGCTGCTCATACGTGACCCATGACAGCCGAGGTCTTTTCGAGAGAATCCCGTCACCGATTCGCGTAGGTCGTCATTCACTCATCATCGAGCTCGATCAGTCGTGCGAGCCGCGTCTCATGGTAACGGCGCGTTCCGAAGAAGGTGAGATCATGGCTCTCGCACATCGCAATCAACCTACCTATGGCGTGCAGTTTCATCCGGAATCGATACTTGCCGAAGAAGGCGACGGAGTGCTCAGGAATTTTTTGCAACTGGCAAAGTGCTTTTAGATTGTGAGGATCCGAGTCATGCACACCTGCCAATCAGCATGACTATTCATCTCAATCTTCCGAACATGCCTGAAACGGCGCGCCTGGTGACACTTACAGGCTGCCG
Source organism: Bradyrhizobium sp. CSA207 (assembly GCF_029051685.1). Classification (GTDB taxonomy): domain Bacteria; phylum Pseudomonadota; class Alphaproteobacteria; order Rhizobiales; family Xanthobacteraceae; genus Bradyrhizobium. The sequence continues at coordinate 23,937 of NZ_JAACFT010000060.1, forward strand.
CCCGCACGCGGCAAGGCGAGCCTTCGGCGGAGGGTAACTGCCACGAGACCTCAAAGTTCGATGACATGTTAGAAGGCCTCCAGCGGGCATGCCGGAGGCCTTCGTGGAGGTTAGATTACATGTGTAGAGCTGTTCCTACTTCTCCTTCCGCTCGTTGATGGAAACTCACCAATTGCGCTGAGCGCGGAGCAGCAGGGTCAGGCTGTTCTGATCCTTCAGCTCGTAGGTCGCACCGGGCTTGGCAATGGTGGCCTGCAGCGGCGCAACGAGCGCCCCGACGTACTTCTGGTCGAGCATCGTGTAGGCAAGGTCGGCCGAGAAAGTCAGGTTCTTGACTGGGGTCCAGCGAGTGATCACACCCACAACACCGTAGTTGAAGTCGGGGTTGCAGGTCGAACCGGCGACCAGAACTGTGGCCATCGCGCCGCAAATATAACCCTTGGCCGTGCCGTTATAACGAACGGCAGCCCAAGCACCGTAGATGCCCGTGTTCCAGTACGGATCCCAGTTGTGGACATAGCCGCCACGGAAGCCATAGGTCGTGGTGAGTTCCTGTCCAGCGCCAGCAACGAAGACGCTATCAGACAGACCGCCGATTCCGAGGCTCTGGTAAGCGCCCGGCAAGCCAGTACCGCTGTACATGGCGTAGGTGGTGCCCATCAGGTCCTGGAAGTTGTAGCGGCTTGCACCATTCGTGTAGACGCCCTGGATGTTGAGGGTGTCACCCGCGCCAGTCGGAATGTTCTTGATCGACAAGGCCAATTGAGCAGCCCAGCCCCACTTGTCACCCGGATACCCAGTCGGCTCGGAGGCGCCGTAGTAGCCCGCGTGATTGTCGTGTGCCGCAACCGAAGCCTGGAAGAGGCCCCAAGCCTGATCAACACGGACCATACCGATGAGGTCCGGAGCGCGCGAGCCGCCGATGTCCTGAGCACCGTACGCACCGGCAACGAGACCAGCTGCGGTTGCCGCACTCACGTTCCAGACGTTGCTCTGGCCGTAAGCGACCTGATCCTGAGCCGAAATCGCCGCCGTGATGCCCTGACCGAAGTCAGCGGTGTAGGTGAACTGGTTCACGCCAGTGACCGTCCCGCCGCCGCCGGGCAGACCGTCGAAGTTGTTCTGCGGATAGTTCTGCCAGGGAGCGGAGAACTGGGAGACGGCCTTGCCCATCGTGAAGCCAGCGAACTGGATGAACGCGTAGTAGACACCGAGCGAGCCGCCTGCGACCTGACCGCTGCCGCTTCCGGCAGGATTGCTTCCGTTGTAGGCGGTCGATCCGCCGGTCAGACCGGCACCAGCCCCGGTGTAGCCACCGGACGTCCACGAGAAGGTCGCATCGAAGAAGGTGCGGACCACGCCGTACTCGGTCGCGGTGCGCGTATCGACGTTGAAGTCTTCACGGGAACGAGCGGTGTAATAGTTACTCAGGCGGTTCTGGGCGCCGGCGACGCTGCTGTTGGCCGCGTCATAGACGCCGTTGGTCGCCAGCGCGGTTTCAACGCGCAGATAACCACCCAGCTTGATGCACGTGTCAGTGCCCGGAATATAGTAGAAACCGGCACCATAGAGCGAGCAGATCTTCACGTATTCGACCGCCTTGGCTTTCACGGGCAGATCAGCCGCCCGCGCCCCGCCTGCCGCGATCAGACCAGCCACCGATCCGAGCAAAAGGCTCTTCACCATTTTCATGAAAGTCCCCAGAAGTGACGCCTCAACTGCTGCAGAGGACACCAACCACGCGCCCCGATGATTCTCGATCTGCAGGGCCATTCTCGAACGTCCACCAATGGATCGCATCAGTGAGCGTCGCGATGCGGATTATTCCGTCGCTCGCAGAGTCATCTTGACAGATTGCGGTAGTGTCGGGGCGGCGAACTTTGTTCGGAACGGACCAACGCGCGCCAGCTCACCGGTGACGTGTTCAAAACGCGTCATAACTGTGCGCATCGTACCGACGCCAAACCGGAGTGTACGATGTGTACGTTCCTGCACTTACAAGCATCGGACCAAACAGCCCACATTCAACTCTCGGGAAATCTGGAGGGCGCGAGATCGAAAGCACCACGTGATCAACTAGGGATCAGCAAGTTGTCATCATGCACTAACAGGGACCCGGCTCGGGCGTTGGTTCTCTTACTGCACTTGCAGGCTCCTGCAAGCCTGATAGCTCGTAGTCACCCTGAACCGCCCCGGGATTGCCGGAGGCTGTTTGGTTTGAGTTATGCCGCCATGGCCGGTTGTTCCAGCATGGCGTAGTAGCGTTGCTCGGCTTCGGCCGGCGGTATGTTGCCGATGGGCTCCAGGAGCCGCCGGTTGTTGAACCAGTCCACCCATTCCAGTGTTGCGAGCTCTACGGCCTCGAAGCTGCGCCATGGTCCGCGCCGATGGATCACCTCGGCTTTGTAGAGACCGTTGATGGTTTCGGCGAGAGCGTTGTCATAGGAATCTCCAACGCTACCGACAGAAGGCTCGATGCCAGCTTCAGCCAGGCGTTCGGTGTATTTGATAGAGACGTATTGGCTTGGACCGGCGGTCGAGCTCCGCCATCGCAAAATAGGCGCTTGCCTTGCGCAGGATCTCATTGGCCTGCCGAAGCTCGCGGTTCTCCCGTTCGAGCGCCTTCAGCTTCTCGGCCGCGTCGGTCGGAACGCCGGCCCGCTGCCCGCTATCGACCTCGGCCTTCTTGACCCAGTCATGCAGCGTCTGCGGCGTGCAGCCGATCTTGGCCGCGATCGACGTCACTGCCGCCCAGCGCGACGGGTGCTCGCTGGCGTGATCCAGAACCATCCGAACCGCTCGGGTCCGGACCTCGGGTGAAAACTTGTTCGTCGTCTTGCTCGTCATGACTCCATCCTCTCAAGAGTTGGAGCCTCCGGCAATCCCGGGGCGGTTCACCCGATGGAGATCGTTGATTGGCATCTGATCCGCGCTCCGAAAGGAGGTACGCGCTTTCTTTAACGGAGCGAAGCTTTCCGCAGCGCTCCATCAAGACCCGACGATTTGTTACAAGCTGCGCTGTTTCGCCAACGGAGGTCATCAAACTTGTAATTTCGGCTCTTGCAGAACTAGGCGTCCTCTCAGGACATCAGCTTTAGCAGTCTTAATTAACCGAGAGGTCACTCAGCGCCATACAAGGAACAACGGCGCAGCACTGGAGAGGCAATTCTAAGGGCCCGTCCATAAATAGCTCAGTCAATTCGTTTTGGACGATGATTTTTTCGATGAGGTGAAATCGTATAGTTCCAGTCGCCATGGAACGAGTGGCGGGTGAGGTTGATGGCAGCTATCTGGAGATCGGAAACCTTGACGCCTTTGGGATATTTCTTTTCGTCCAGCTCGGCGCGCACCTTGAGGCCGGCATCTGTTGGGTCGCGGCGATCAGCTGGACGATCGTGCGATAGCTACGCAGTGGCTTTCCCCGCCAGTTGATGGTGATGAAGGAGAAGAGACGATGCTCGATCTTGTTCCACTTGCTGGTGCCGGGCGGCAGGTGGCAAACCGTGATCGGCAACTTGAGCTCGTCCGCCAGTTTTTGAAGCTCGACCTT
>NZ_JAACFT010000061.1 GCF_029051685.1 Bradyrhizobium sp. CSA207
CCGGCCAACAAGCCTGACTCGCAGTTTCTGATCATCGTCTGCCATCACAAGGTGTCCACCTAATTTGGTGGACACCTCATGCATCACAGCACTCAACCGCAAAAGGTGCGGAGAAATTCGCGCTTACCCTATTCCATGCCGACCAGCAACCCTCTTTATTCCCAGCCTGAGTTGATCTCGGATAGTCGAAATGCCCTCATCGGACGAACGTACGCTCTCCATAATTTTAGGATCAATGCTTCAGACAGCCCCCTCCGGCAGTGGTCCGCGCCGTATCGCGGTATGATATTCCAATGAACGTGCGGAAAGTTATTTCCAAAGAACGCAACGTTCATGTTTCTTCGCGTTGAAAGAAACTTGCACCGCCTCAGTTACAATGGACATTTTTACGAGATGGCACGCCGCAAAATCGTCGGGCAACTCGTGTAGTTCTTTCGCTAGAAACTTGCTTGCAAAGAAAGAATCCCTGCGAAAGTACTGCCGATCCCTGCTGAGGCTTACGTATCCAGTGCCGAGTTCTGCAACGAAATGACGCTCGTCCGCTCCATCGATACGGAGCATCGCCTCTTTGGCGGAAATCAGTGTTTCGGACATTCCTATTGTCCTTATTTGCAAATTGCGGATCTTTGCCTGTCGTTCAGGCAATCACTTCTTGGGCAGAAGGCTCGTTACGTCGCGCACCATGTCAGGCATCGCCTGCTCAGGCGAACGCTTGAGTGTGATCACGCTCTGGAGGTGATCTCTTATGATCGTCGCAATCCTTTGCCCGTTTTGGCCTGGATATAGGTTGACGCTCTTCATTTTTGACAACTGCTCAATCGCCACTGAGTAATTCGGTCTCCCCTTATAGAAGTCGCCGAGAAACTCAGGCGAACTCGCCGCCCTTGCGTTTACGGGGGTCAAACCGGTGTTGGTCGCCATTATGGTTTGCGCCTCTGGCCCAACAGCAAATTTCATGTATTCCCATGCTGCCTTTTGCTTCTCCGCGTCTTTGGTGGTCATGACCAGGCCGCCGCCGCCTGATGGCAATTTTCCGTCGGGGAGCGATAGCGGAAATGGACCGGTACGGATCTCAAATCTGTCCGTTGCGCTGGCAGTGAGAAAATTCAGCAGCGAACTTGAGGCGACGTAAATTGCGATATTGCCCGATGCAAACGACTGGCGTGCTTGCTCGGTAGTGATGTCGATCATTCCCGCCTTACCGATGCGGCGTAAAACGTTGAGGGCGTCCATGCCCTCCGCACTGTTAAAGGCGATATCGCCATTTTGATCGAAGACATCACCACCGAGGCTATAAACTAGGCCGTTGAAGGACCAGTTGTAATTATCGGGGTAATATTCGAAGAATATTGGCATTGGATGTTTGCCGTTCTCGTTTACGTCTTGCGCCAGCTTCAAAATATTATTCCAGCTCGCAGGAAGGTCCTTGAGATCGGGGTGAGCTTTTCGAATGATCGCCATGTTGTAGTACACAACTGGGGTGGAAATGCTCTCCGGAAGGGCGATCGCCTTGCCTTGCCACTGGACGGTGCTCAGGGCTGTAGGAGCTAAGCCGACGTCGTTCCACGATTTGTCATTGGAAATGAAATCATTGAGGGGAGTCACGATCGCCCGAGCGGCGAGGATAGGCATATCTGGATAACAAACCGGCGCGATGATGTCCGGCAGGTCGTTGGTCATCGAGGAGCGCAACGTCTGTTGTAGCAATGCGGGGCAATCAACGGCGTTGGATTCAAGCTTGATTTTGACACCCGGATGGCGACGCATGAACTCATTGGCGATCGTTTCTCGATAAGCACCATCTCGAGAAGGGAAGGCATATGTCACTCGGAGAGAAATCTGCTCCGCGTACGCAGAGTTGACAGTAGCCAGAACCAGTAGAGCGCCGGAGAGCGTCATGGCGGTCGTGCGCAACGTTGACTCCTATTCGTTGAGGACTGAGTTCGTTTGATAATCCCGTCAGCCAATCTCTCGAAGCACCAGCGGTGCGCTGAGAGGCGACGAACGGTGGCGCGCTGACCGGATTTCGCGGTGGCGTGAAGCGCCGTAGCCGTTGCCGACATCCTCCTTCCTGAAGGCTGGTACCGCCGGGAAGCGGCGGCATCGACTTCTCGCCAGCGCATGCCAGCCGGCAGTCGGGAGAGATTGTTCCATCGGGGACGTACGGAGACCGCCTTGAAGAACTGCCGGAATTGTTTTGATTGGTGACGAAAATCATGGCCGAGAGGGGGACGTCGCACGGCTCATTCAGTTCCACACCATCCATCGTCCGTCCACCGATCGAACCCGCAACCAACACCTTCGGCGCGACCAATATTATTCTCGGCAGCATGCGCTTGCCGCAGCTGGATGGGCCGAACTCGATGAACACCCCAGAGTTCCGGTGGTCGAATCGGCTGGCTCGCTAATCTGGTCAACGGAAATGGCGCTCATTACCTAAGCTCGGCAGAATGTAAGATCAGGCTCTCGCGCCTCGAAAAAAGCTCGAGAAGTTTGTGCACATCAAATACAGAGTTTAGCGCGACAAAGCGTTGACACAAATGGTACAAGCCAGGAATTGGTACGAGAAACGTCAGTATCGCCGTGGAAATGATGGCATTGTTTGTTCGGTTTTAGCGCACCTCCACGCCGCGCCTGCCCGGACGCAGTGCGAGCAGCGGCGCGCGCCACGGCAATGAATTCTAGGGTAGTAGTTTCTGGGTGCGGTTGGCGGCGGCTGGTAGGTCCGAAGCCATGGCAAGACATCGAGGACGACGGCACATCAGAAGAGCGCCATGCCTGCCTCGTCAGACCTTTCGGTAAATTGGAAGCCTCCAAGTCATGGCACAGGCCGCCCGCGGAATCCCGTTGATGGACGCGCGCTAGGGGATCCGACTCGCCGGGCACATTTGCCGGCGAACTTCCTCTACGAACTATCGACGTGGGGATTCCTCAATCGGATCCTCGACTGACTAGTCGGAACGTTTCAGTAGAACTGCCAGGTAGACTTCGTTACTTCCTGCCCCACGCCCGGCCGATTGTAGTCGCAGACACCTAACGGAAACACAACCTTGAGTCGCGCAAGCTGATCGGCACGCAGCGGGTGTAAATAGTTAACCGGGTCGATAGGCTTGAGTTGGCACTTCAACACGTCATCGGAGACCGGACCGCCCGCCACAATACGCGGGTCCGCGTGAGGCGGATAGACCTTGTTGCATTTAAGTTGGCCGTCATAGGACGCGGGCTCAACGATTCTTTCCCCGTCTACCGCCCAGCAGCCGTCGGCTAAGTCCAAAGGCCTGTTGGCCACAACCTTTTCGTGCACCGGTCGAGAGCTGGTGTCAGCGGAGACGTCATCCAGCCAATGGTCCATCTGTCGCACGAGTTCTCCTTGACGACGCGCATACAAACTATCGGAATCGAGGTCCCCAATCCTCGAAAAGAAATCTAATCTAGGATCGACAAGTATGACCTGATTGTCAGCACTGCCATTGGCAGCGCTAAGGCGAGCACGCATAGCGAAGGATCGAAGGAAGTCATGCGCATTCGCAAGATCATCGAGATAAGAACGCCAGTCGATGATCGGAATCTGACCCAGTCCTCCGCCGCCCGTAACGACGAGCCCCTGGGTATATGCAACCTTAAGCGCATCCGCATTTGCCCGCATTCGCGTCGATACAATCAGTCCGTCGCTATCAAATCCTCCGATGTGCTCGTTCAAATCGACGAACTGCTCGGCGCTCATCTTTCCGTCGTTGAAGGCCCTGAGCCCATACTGAACACCGATATTGTCGAGTGGACGACGGACCATTTTGGTCTCACGATCAAACCGATATACGTTCTGCTCGTTGTTAAATAAGTCGCAACGTACGCCTTTCGGATTCGTGATGCGATTGTAGGCGATCTGCTGCGGGATGGATGCGTCGCAGTACTGCGGATCAGAGTACAGCGTTTTTGCGAGTTCGCCACAGGTGCGCCACGAAGCGAAGCCGGCTACAGCGGTTTTCTCGCGTTCAGACCATGATTCCTTGGAATTTCTGAAAGCGTGATCGAGCAACGCGCAGTCAGCCCTTGGTAGCACGCTTGTCAAAGTATCGGGGAAGCTAAAACCTACGACTATTCCATCGAGTAAGCCCGGGTAATTTTGTGCGATCAGGTGCTGTTGCATCGACCCGCCCGATCCACCGAAGCCGATGGTGTGAATCGGCATACCATACGACTTTATGAAATGTTCCTTCACCATCGACGAGGTCTCCGCGGAGACCCTGTCGTTGCAGCCATTGGCAAAGATGTTGAGCGTAGAAGTTGCCACCGCGTATCCTTGAGCAAGAATAGCCTGCTGATTGTTCCCGTCATAGATCAGCTTACCTTGACGATATCCGGCGCCGCATCCTCCACCGAATTCATATGCAAGCCTGCCATTCCACCCACCTTTCGGGCGTGACCACGGCGTCTGAAGAGGTTCCCCCGGCTGATGGAGGAATTGAATCTCGTAAACCGCTCGGTTGATCACACCGAACTCCCGTCGGATAACGTAATTGACTGTGAGCCCCTCCGACGTGACGGTCGTTGCCATATCCGCCGGAGGTTGCACCGAAACATTGTACGGTTTGAACCCTGGCGGAAGGCTTTTCGAGGCTGTTGGATCGCTCGTGGTCCGGTTCGCTATATTGACAGCGCCCAGGATCGATCGACCAATAGCTTCCGGCGACACCGGTTCCGTAGATTTATAGTAGTATTGAACAGCAGTCTTCGCGTTACAGTCTGCGTCCGTCGACGGACCTAGTCCGTTTGCTTCTGTCTCGCATATGAAAGGATGTTGGTGAGGGCCTGAAAAAATCGGACCAGCCAAAGGATAACTGGTAATCTCAAGGGTCGACTTGGCTGTTCCATCGATTAGAATTTCAAGGCTGTTTTTCCCATTCCTGAGTCCTTGCAGAAGGGCCCGATAGGTGTGAGACGCTTCAGTCGGGCGAAACGATGACGAGACATCACTCCCATTCAGGCGCGCAGTCCAAACAGAAGAACTCGGAGAGTGCAATTCTACCAGAACATCGCCACCACTCACGGAGTCCGCTCGACTCGAGAGAGTATGGAGCACAACGTCTCGGCCGATTTGAGAGGGATCCGTAGACTGCATATCGCTGTTAGTCGCGACTTCGACGTCAGCCCAAGCTGGCAGAGAGGACCACAGCGACGTTGCTACAATTGCGGCGAAGCCGGTTGCTAGAGAAGTGGAGGCAAGGCGAAGCAGGCGACTACAGAGGGCCATGGGCAAAAGGTCTCCAAGATAAGGCGGATTGATGTTACTTCTAGAGTCGAACCTGCTCTTGCGCAGAGCTTGACGAACAAGATTTGACCGATCCGGTACAAGTCTCGGATTGCGATCTCAGACGTGAGGATTCGACCCGCCCATCCCGACAAGGTGACGACCGAGACAAATCAGTCCCGGATTCACCGCCATTTCGCTATTGGAGTGAACTGACGATCGGCGGCAACCGGGCTAATCCGACAGTCATTGTTCTTGCCTCGGAGCCACAGTGGCGGGCACGCCATTGCCGACTTGATGTTGGGACTGAGAAAGCTTTAGAGGATTACCTTGCTCATCAAGCTTGTTGCCGCGGCTATCGATGCGGTCACCTTGGTCATCGATCGGATTACCGAACTGGTCCACGCCCACACCGACCGGCCAATGGGGACGGTCAAGCGTGAGGAAGAAATCCCTGCTGGGAAGCTTCTGCATCACTCGTTCAAGCGATGGGTAGGCGGCTGTCTGTGTGACTCCCGGCGGAGGATCTTGGGGAATGCGGGTTTCGATGCCTTTGAAGAAGGCTGCCTTGTTGGCCTCAGTGCCATTCATTCGCCACTGCTCCCCTGCCACTGTCGGAATTTCCATCGGCTTGTCGGGGTCCACCACAAACGCCGAATACATTCGGATACGGAACGCGGTGGAGATGCCGTCATATTGGCCTGTCGTTTCGTTGTACATGCCGTCAGCATTGCGGCGGAGTGCGAAATAAAGCGCCACATGATCCTGGTGCCCGGTGGTGTCCTGGGAGCCGGCATCGTAGTAGAAGCTGGCTTCAGCATAAAGATCGCGCCAGTCCTTGTAACCGGCTATCAGCCCAGTGCCGCTTGAGCCATCGAGGGCAATGTCAAGACGCATCTTGCCATTTATAAGATTCGCGTCGCCGGTCTGTTGGTAAACCCAAGCGATGCGCGGCATGTGAAGATGCTTTTCCTGTGCGGTCTCCACCACGCCATTTTTGATCTTGGCCTTCAGCCTAGTGTATTGAGTTGATTTCAGAATACGGTAAGAATAGTCGGCGGCGATGCCGCCTCTAGCATCCTTGACGATCTTGTCCGGCGAATAACCGATCTCAACCGTTGCATCATTATCATTCATGGGGTTCTGGTTGCCAGAGATGCGCAGAACCATCGTATAGAGGCCGAACGCCATATTCTCTTTGATCGCTCTAGCGAACGTTGAATTGCCGCGCCATGGGGCGTCGCAGCCCCAGGCGCGGTACAGAGCGTTGTCGATACCTTTCTCGCCATCGGGACTGACGAAATCATTTGGCCCAACCTTGCCATCCAGATTGACCCCCTCAGCGATTCGGCCGGTCACTTCCGGCTGGCCCGGATCCTCCGCAGCCCAGGGATTGGTGTAGGTTTCGATGCCACGCTTGTATCCGCGATAGGCTAGCGCGCGTCGCCAGATATAATTACGGACTTTCGCCGGCTCGCCGACCTGGTCCAGGCCAGGCGGCTTGGAGATCCAGTCAATCTCCTGCTGAGAGCGCCATTTTTGGCGCGCCAATGCGTTCTTAATCAAGTCAAGGTTGCTACTGTTAAAGTGGTTGGAACTGCCGTGCGGGCAATCCGCGCCCGGCTCGATCTCCGCACCGCGGGTGAAATCAGGCCGTCCACCATAGCGAAAGGCGAATTGATAGTCGCTCACGACGAACCCGCGCGTCCACGGCGCTGCCGTAGCCGGCAGCGTAGTGCTGCTGGTCAGAGCCACGACCGCTAAGCATAACGCGAAGCGTTTTTTCAGGACCATTACGTTCTCCTCTCAATGGCAGGGATCAGGAAACGACGACTGTTCCAACCATTCCCATCGCTTCATGCATGTTGCAGACATATTTGTAGGTGCCCTTCACCGTAAAGGTGTGGCTGAAAGTTGCGTCCTCTTCCATGTTGTCGGAACCGAAGGGTGCCACGCCGGCCGGGAGCGCGACATTCGTAGGCGTGGCTGCCTGAGCGGGGTCGAAGGTAACAGTGTGCGTGATGACGCCGGGATTGGTCCACACCACCGTATCGCCCGCGCTGATATTGACGGTCGCGGGCACGAACATCCCCTTGGGACTATTCCTCATGGAAACCTCGATGGTCTTGCCTTGAGCCAGCGCAGGTAAGGCAATGATGACACCGAAACTGGCGAGGATTTCCGTAAAGGCACGACGATTAATCGTCATTGAAAAGCTCCTTGCGGCTATTCCGGGGGAGATACTTGGTTGATCAAGAGGTCAGATACCGCTTGGGTCTCGAAAGCCAGCGGATCGGCGTCGTCCATCTGGCCCTTATGCAGATCGATGTCGGCGCCAACCTCGAAATCCGTAATGCTTTTAGGATCGTCGGTGATGAATACTGTGCCCGCGAAAGGACTCCAGCTTTTCCAGGTCGGGGAGCCGCTGGTCTTGTAGCGCCAGACCGGGCGGAAATACTCCATGCGGAAACTGTAGCGCAGGCCGGCGGGATCGCGTTTGGGCACGGGCGCCGTGTCACCTTTGGAGCGGGATTCAACAAATGTGAACCAGCTCGCCTTCTGCTCTCTGGTCAGTTCGGCGGCGCGATAGGCGAGATACTTTTCGATATCGCCGCGGGTGCTGAACTTATGGCCGACAACCACCAAGTGATACCCATCGGCGCCTTTTTTCGTCGCCGTGAAAACCCCCGTCTTGGCCGCCGGGACCATGGGGAGGTTGTCGGAGGCGGCCGGCCGCTGGTCCGCCGCTGAGCTGATCCCCGTCAAAGCGCAGAGTGCGGCGAGGACAAAACCGATTCCAATTCTATGTTTCATTCTTCCCTGCCTGTTCATTTCTTAGAAATAGAAACCGATCGATACCGCATACACGATGGCGGTGACGACGACTCCGCCGATGGCAAACCGCCACAAGGGCGCAATCTTCATTTCCGCGTCGCAAGCTTCGGCCGCCTCGACGCGGCGCTTGCCGTGGATCATGGGGCCAATGAGATTCTGGCGCTTGTAGATGAAGTAAAAGATCACCGCCGCCAGGTGCAGCGCGATCACCCATAGGAGAATATTGAACCCATGGTAATGGAGATGCGCGAGATGGCGGCCTTGCTTGAAGGTCACGTAGATCGACAGAGGTCCCGAATAAAGCCCGTCAACATCGACCGCAAACAGGCCAAGGATCACCACTGCCAGGATCAGGCCCACCATCAGAACAATACTTACCGCCCCCAGCGCGTTGTGGCCGTTGGTGTGGGGCGTATCGCGCCGGTGCAACGTGCTGGCATAGTCGAGGATGGCCTTCGGGCCGCGCACGAAATTGACAAATCGCGCGGTCGAGGACCCGACCACCCCCCAATAGAGACGCATCAGCACGATCCACAGGATCGCGTAACCGCTGTACAGATGATACTCGAGTTCATTGTGAAGGCCAGTCCACCAGCAAACGCCGATTGCGATCGCCAACGACCAATGCATTGCGCGCACCGGCAGGTCCCAGACTCTCAAGTCTGTTGTGTCGGCGAAGGCGGACTCCAAGCGGCTTACATCAGAGGAAGTCATGGACTGCTCTAGTCGTCATTTTCTTTTGCGTAGTCGGGCGAACGATAGCGGTCGTGACAGGCCTTGCAGGCCTTGCCCATCGCTTCCAGTTGCGCCTTCAGTGCATTCGCGTCCTTGCTGATCGCAACCTGATTCAGCTTCGCTGCCTCGACCTGCGCTACTTTGCCCAACGTTACGAAATCCTCATTGTTCTGCCAGATTGCTGGGAGCGAATATGTCTTGGCTCCGGACTCGGGGCCGCTGCCCTTGGGAAACCAATTCAGCAGGTAAGCGCTGCGGTCCTTAAGGGTCTGGGCGTTGGGCACGACCGTGTTGTCCCAATCTATTCGTCCCTTCTTGAGCTCATCATTGATCGCCTTCAAGGCGCCGCCCATGTCGCGCAACTTATCTTGACGCGGCTTGATCTGAGCGACTTCTGCCGGACCGGCGGTAGCCTCCAAGATAGCAACACCAAGCGCCACACACGCTGCCGCGGCGAGACAACGAAAGCTCAACACAGACATACGAACAAACACTCCCAACCATTGCGACGGTCACACTCGTGATGGATGAACGGATACGACTATGTCAGCAGGTCGGTGTAAGGCTGCCTGACTTCCATGGAGCCCTTGCCCCAGACGTCAAGCGACACGCCCAAGGCCTTCTGGATCGTCAGGCCGACGCGTGACACCGGACTAGAGTTGCCCCCGACGTGATAGCCTGTCTTCATCCGGCCGCTGGCGCCGCCGGCCACGAAAATTGGAAGACCGTCCACCGCATGGATTCTGGCATAGCTTTGGTCGGTGAAGGCGAACACCAAGCTGTGGTCGAGAACCGTGCCGTCGCCTTCGGGGACTCCGTCCAGCTCCTTCAGAAGCATGGCAAACAGTTCCATGACGTCGACATTGTACTGCGCTACTCGCGGCTGATAACCGAGAACCGGATCGATGGGCTCTTCATGAGTGGTCAGGTGATAGCCCAAGGGGTCGCCTGGCACGAAGATATTCGAGGAAGGCTCGGAAATGCTGAGATTGAACACGCGAGTCTGGTCGGTGGCAAGCGCCAGTGCGCCAAGCCTTGCCATCAGGGGGGCGGAAGCACGAATGTTCGGCAAGGCGTTGTTGCACACCATCTCGGGCGGCGCTTCGGGAATGGTGACCTTGGCCTGGATTTCGGGGCGCTGCAATTGCGCGGCCATCTGCAATTCGGCCTCGCGCACCGAGGTGAAATACTGATCCATGCGGGCGCGGTCGGCGGCGCCCAGATTCTGCACGATCCGCTTGCGATTGTCGGCCACGACCGACAGCACGCTTTGCTGGATCATGACTTGCGGATCGGGCTTCCAATCGCCCTTGGTCGGGTCCTGGAAGCCCGGCCCGAACAGACGGGTGTAGAGCGCAAGGGGCGAGGCCTCGGCCGGAATGGCGTTGGCGCCGCCAAGGCTGGAATAGCTTTGCTTGGGATCACCGGCGGCGGCGGCGGAGATCGACTTGAAGCGGGCGCCGTGGGAAATGACGTCGGCGATCTGCTGGTCGATGGTTTTGGATTCGAACTCGTTCACCTTGGTAGGCGAAATGCCGGTAGCAGCGGCCGCCGCGCCCGACCAATGCTGGTGGTTGGGGTTGTCATCCAACGGGACGCGCAACCCGCTGAACACGTTCAGCTTGGCGCGATGGGCCTCCAGCGGTTTCAACTGGGACGTCATCTCCCAGTCCTTCCCGCCCGTCTTGGGAATCCACAATTGCGAGGTCAGGCCCAGGCCAAAAAAGAAGGTGTTGAAACGGGTGGGAAGTGGCCGTCCCGTCGCGGCCAAGGCCTCGCCCTTGCTGTCCAAGAAACAGTCAAGGAACGGCAGTCCCATGACGGCCAGGGCGCCCTGGCATGTGCCCCGGAGCAGAAATCTGCGATCGATCTTCATCACTGGTTCCAATTACTGGGCGCGACGTTGGGCGCGGAGCTGGTTGTTTCGGGGGAAGGTGGAGGCGCGCTGAAGTAGTCGTTGTCCTGGACCATGCTCTTCAGCAAGGAACGCATGCGAAAGCCGGAATCCGCGAAGGCTTGGTAGGCGGTCTTGAGGGCCGAGGCGGGGACATCTTCACTGTTCGCGCCACGGGAATAGGCATAGACCTTACGCGCAAGACAGGCCGTATATTTGGGATCGTCGTGCAGGAATTGACCAAGCCCCGCGGCGCCAGCAAAACGCTTGCCCTTTATCGTGGCTGAAAGATCGATCAGCTTGCCATTCTCCATGGTGCGGCGCTGACCGATCGTGTCAAAGCCCTCGAGGGATAGGCCAATGGGATCGCTGTGGTTATGGCAGGATGCGCAAGTGCTATTGTTGGCATGCGCCATTAAGCGCTCGCGCACGGTCTTCAACGGGCCGCTGGTATCATTGACGACCGAGAAATCCACATTGGCCGGCGGCGTGGGCGTGGGCTCGCACAGGAAGATATCCATCACTGCCACACCGCGCTTGGTGGGCGAACTGCGGCCGGGATGAGAGAACATTGCCAGCATGCTGGTCTGGGTAAGAATGCCGCTGCGCCCGGAATCGGGCGCGAACTCATACGGCATCCATTTGCCCTCGAATTGAAACGGTAACTGATAGTCTGCCGCCAGACTGCGGTTGAGAAACGTCTTGCGCGTGGTCATCAGGTCGCGCATGTCGCCATTGGTGTGCAATGCCAGATCGATGACGGTGCGCAGCGTCTCTTCCTTCGCTGAAGCGGCAATTCCAGAGCTCCACTTGGGATATAGGATGCTGTCCTTGGAGACCGTGCCGAAATTGTCGAGCTCCAGCATGTCGTTGAAGAAGGCTTGCATCCCAACTTCCAGGCGCGGCGAAGACATGAGGCGATCGACCTGCTTCTTGAGGCCGGCAGCAGTGTTCAGATCACCCTTCTCTGCCGCCTGCAGCAGTTCGGAGTCGGGAGTCGAGTCCCACATCAGGTAGCTGAGGCGCGTCGCCCGGCTGTAAGGCTCCAGCGCCCATTGCTTGTCGCCGGCGGGCACTGCAGTTTCCATGCGGAATACGAAATCCGGCGCCTGGAGCAAGCTGGCCAGGCCATAGCGCAGGCCAGCGTAGAAGTCGTTCTGCGACTTGGCGAGTCCGTGGCTTAGAATGACAGCGCTTTTGATCTCGTCCTCGGTCAATGGCCGGCGGTACAGCATCCGTCCATAATGGCTCAGCACCTGCGCGGTGCAGCCATCATCGGGCTCTTTGGCCGACTTGGGCACGCAGGGAAGCTTGGCGCGGTATTTCTCCCCCGTCACTTGGGTAGCAATGTTGTCCGCAAGTTTGGTGAGAGATTCAAAGCCCACGGGCGTCACCGAAAGCACCGAGGTGCTGGCTGCCTGCAAGCCGCCAATGCGGATCGTTGGCTCGAAGAAGCCGCGCACTTCAATCTCGGCGCCGAAGATATCGGCAATGGAGCTGCGGTACTCTGCCTGCGTCAGCCGCCTCATGCTCACGACTTCCGAATTGGTGTCCGACCTGGCGGAAGTGATGTCGGCAGCCAGCGCACCGGACGCCAGCACCGTTAGGGATAGAAGCGAGATGGCAAGATTTCGCATGCGTCCCATTACACGGCCTCTCGATGGACTACGCGCCCGTTTGCGGTTTTCTTTGCGCTCACACATATCGCCGGCCCGCGCCCTCGCTCTATCATGGCGCCTCGTCATCACATCCCTGCCTTAAACTCGACGAAGATACTGAGATGATGCGTTCGATGGCTCATCTCAGGCGGCGGAGGCGGATAATGCGCGCTCCTGACCGTAGCAAGTGCCGCCTGGTCGAGAACCGAAGATCCACTCGATTGGGACAAGCTGACCCCCGATACGCGTCCGTCGAGATAATCGAACGTCACGCGGGCACGGCCATGCTGGCCTGATGCACGCGCAGATGCCGGATAGATCAGCGCGCTTTCCACGGCTCGCCGCATTTGGCCTTGAAAGCTCGACATCGCACCAGCGCTCGGCGCGGCGCTGGCCGCCGCTTGTTGTTGCGCTGGGCGCGCGGCCGGTTTCCGCTGGACCTTCGGTTGCGGTTTTGCCGGCTTAGGGCGTACGACCGGCGCCTCCGCCTTCGGAGGCGGCGGAGCAGGTTCCGGTGGAGCAACCTCTGCCGGCGGTGGAGGGACCTCCGCGGGCGGTGGAGTAACCTGAGGATCTTCAGGTACCGGGGGAGTCTCTTCGGGCGCCGGCGGAGTTTCCGCGACCATAGGAGGCGGATCCGCCGGAGCTGCCACCAGCGAGATCTGCATGGTCGGCGCCGACGACTCGATCTTGACCGGGCGTTGTGTGAGCCAGCCGACGACGGCGAGAAAACAGAGGCCCTCCAGCAATAGCGCGGCGGCAAACGAGGCCGGGAGCGCGGAGCGCTCCTGCGGTGGGCTGAATTGATCGGCTGTCGCGATGCTCACAGCGATTGCACTCCTACTTGGCTTCCTTCGCGGCGAGTCCAACTTGAACGATGCCGGCTTTGCGACACGCATCCATCACAGCGAGAAGATTCTGGAGCGTGGCGGTGCCGGCTCCTGCGATGGTAACGGCGGCGTGCTCGCGATCCGGTTCGCTGGCCAGTTTTGTCGTCAGATCGTCAATCGTTAGCTTTTGACCATCTGTCTCGATAGCACCGTCGGCAAACAGGGTAACGACGATCTTTGGGTGGGGCAGATCCTGTGTGGTGCTGCTTTGCGGAAGCTGCGAGGCGATGCCGGTCGCCGGGATCATTCGCAGCGTGATCATGATGAAGAACACCAACAAGAAGAGCATGATGTCGATCATCGGAATGATTTCAATGCGGCCCTTCCGCACCTCGAGATATCGCATTGGTCAGGTCCCCGTATTCGCGACCGGATGGATTGCCGGACCGTGAGAACGCTTTTCTGCTGAAGCGACCCGGGGCGCATCGAGACGGTTGACCATGGAGATCTTCAAAGTCTCAAGTTGATGAACGATAAGCCGCGTCCAGTTGTTCAGGCTGTTGAAACAAACGAGACCGACAATGGCGATGAGCAGGCCGCATGCGGTCGCGATCAGAGCCTCGCCGACGCCGCCGGTGATCTGCGTCGCCGCGTTACCGGCGTCGCCGAGAACCGCGAACGCCTTGACCATGCCAGCGATCGTGCCGAGAAGACCGAGCAACGGCGCGAGCGTCACGATGGTGTCGAGCATCCACAACCGGCTATCCAGCTTGGGGACTTGCCATAGGATTGCTTCCTCGAGCAGCTCGGACATTCGATGTGCATCCTTCAGCTCGGAATGGTGCAGCGGCACTTCAAGCAATGCGCGATGCGGCAGCCGCGGCGATTCCTCGATGAGGTCTGCAAGCGTCTTCCGGTCGAGGTGCGCGAATTGCGCGACGATACTGGTGACGCGCTTTCCGCGACGGATGGTGCGGCCAAGATACCAGAAGCGATCGATAATCACGGTGAGCGCGATTAACAGCAGGACGGCCATAACATAGAGAATGCCGTCGGACTGCGCCGCTAGTTCGGTGAGACGATCCAGAGTCATGTTTAATTCCTTCGATGATGATTTGGCGTCAGAACTGCACAGTCAGGCTGCTATAGATGTTCCGGCCGATCTGCGTGTAGAACAGCGGCGTCACTGACCCGCCGGAATAGCCAAAAAAGTCTACGATCGCATGACTATTGAGGATGTTGTCGACCCCAAATTTCGCGGTCACGGCCGCTACATTAGGCAGCGGGTTCTTGACCTTGTAGGTGATGGCCATGTCAAGCTGATTGAATGGTGACAGCGGCTGCTTCTCTCCGACATCCCCGAAGCGCTGGCCGACCCATTTGTCCGTCAGTGAGGCATGCCAATTGCCCTCTTCGTAGATCAGGCCGGCCGCAGCTGTTGCGTTCGGCGCCTGGGCGATCCATTGCCCGGTCTGCTTGTTCTTCGCGCTGTTGAGGCTGCCGTTTGCAAACAGGCTGATGCCGTTGCCGACGTGGACCGTACCTTCGACTTCCACGCCTTGGTAGATCGCACCACCAGCGTTGAAATAGTTCGTAATACCGCCGATCGTCTGCGCTGCGATCATATTGTTGAAGTCGATGTAGTAGACGTCGCCGCCAAGCGTGAAGGTCTTGCTCTGGTAGGATGTGCCGACCTGATAGTTCCAGGTCGTTTGAGGTTGAACAGTGGATCCGGAGGTCACAATAGGTGGGGTCAAGAAGCCTTCCGCGGCCTGCGCATAAACCGACCAGTTGGGCGCGAGCTTGTAGTTCACGGCAAGCGAGGGAAGGACTTTCGCCCAACTCTGAGCGTAGTCCAGCGGCCCGTGGGTGAAGATATCGACGAGCGATGATTGGCTGCGCGCCGAATAGGCATACTTCGCGCCGGTCGTAATCGTCAGGTCGGGCAGCGCTTTCCAGTCTGCTTCAACATAGGGCTGAACGGTATCCAGCGCGAGGTGCTGGTTGTAGACGGTCGAGATGTATTTCTGCGCCAACGTCATGTCGACGTTAAAGGTGGCCCGATAGGCGGGCTGGTGCTCGGCCCATGCGCCGACCTTCACGTCGCCAAAGAACGTGTCCTTAGTAAGCGCGACCACATCGCCATAGGCGCGGTAGTTAAAAGGAACTACCATGCCAGGCACGTTGGTGGCGCCGAAGACCGTGCCGTTGCTGGAATTGCCGCTGACATCTTTACCCTGAAGGAAGGGTGACGTGCTGTTGCCGTAGGTGTAGAGCTTGTTCTCGAGATGCCAGCCATCGCCGTAGTCGGACTTCAGGCCGAGGTAGTCAAAATCAGTCGTGGTATTCCAGCGATTGTAGCCCGCGTAGTTCTGCTGGTTCGGGGAGGATGACAGTCCATAGTTCGGGCCGTAGGCCTTGATCTGGGCAAGCGATGCACCCTGAAAGTAACTTCGTATCTGATTATTGTAGATCGATACGAAGGTGAGCGTCGTGTTGTCGCTGAGCGGCTGCACGAGCTTCAATGCCGCGTTTTCCCGCTCTTTGGCAGTGTTCGTGTAATAGCCGTCACTCTTTGTGAACTGCGTGTCGATAAAGAGCGACGCGCCGTTCGCGCCCTTGATCTGACCGGAATCAAATTGAAGACCGTAGAGCTGGGTGTTGAAGCTGCCGTAGCTCGTGGTCGCCGTCGTGGCCAAGGTCGACATTGGCGATTTGGTTTGGAGCGCCACAGTGCCACCGAACGTCGCGTCGCCCACGGTCGACGCCGTACCTGGGCCACGGTCGACGGAGACCTGCCCGAGATCGTTCGTCATGATGAACGTGCCACTGCGTTGGACGAGGCCGAAGTTCCGGAGCGGGATTCCGTCGAGGGTAGTGTTGTATTGGCCGTTCTGGAAACCGCGGATCGAGATCTTTGCATCATCGCCGCCGCTTCCGCTGGGCGAAGTCATCACGCTGGGTGCGACGCTGATGACTTTGTCAAAGTTGCTGGTCGCCGGAATATTGTTTTCGATGTAGTGCCGATTGATCACCGAGGTCGGTTGCGTCACTGTCAACGGCGTTGTCGTCGGCGCTTGATACACCGCCGAATTGACATCGACAGCACTGTCGGACGTCTGGACCGTTCCGAGATCTGTCGTCTGCGCGTGAGCGGCCGTCAGCCCCGCCACTGGCGGAACGCTCGCAGCCAGCCAGAGCGCGGCATTGATATAGCGGCGCTTGATCCCCCGCGGGTCTGCGGTACCTGAAACTCGCATTTTTAGCCCCTACTCTATCTTCCATTTGGGCCGCCACGTGTTCAATGTCCGCGGGCCGATCGTTCGATCGCAGGGGCCTATGGCTGCGGAGTTACTCCCGGTATCTGAAGCGTGGATGTCGGATTCTGGACAAGTTTGGCAAATGTACCTTTCCGGCGACACAAACATTCGGCCCCAGCCGTCGAAGCGGACGATGAGATTTATGAATTGCGGACCACTCGGGTTATCGAGACCATGATTGGAACGCGTCCACATCGATGTTGGCGATCTGGATCATCTGCTGCCGGCGCGGGCCGCGCGAGCAGAAGCGAATCGGCCCTGCGAAAGTGAACCGGCAGAGATCCGCGTCTCGAATCGACGATAAATCCAGGACGCCGAGGCGTTTCCAGGATTCGGGGCAGCTGCCGGTATGTTCGATGAGCGCCTCGATTGCCCGGAAGCGTGGTAGCGGGAATAGCTAGCTATAGCTAGGAGCGATCGAGAAGGCAGCGCCGTCGATCACACTCGACGTATCGAACTTGCGCGCGAACTGACTTAGAGCCTGACTGAAAAAAGTGAGTGATCTCAGTGGGGTGTGATTCCATCGGATTTGCGAAGATTCGAGGGAGAGCACGATGCCCTGGACTGAGATCACTCGGGAGCAATATCGGCGGGACGAGCTGCGTTATGCAGGCGATATGACCGATGCGGAATGGGCGCTGATCCGGCGCCTGTTGCCGCGAGCGAACCGGCGCGGCCGGCCGCGTAAGACCGAGCTGCGTCGTGTGGTCGAAGCGATCCTCTATATCGTTTCGACTGGCTGCCAGTGGCGGGCGCTGCCGCAGGAGTTCCCGCCCTACTCGACGGTGCAGGGCTATTTTTATAGATGGCGGGATACAGGCCGGTGGCAAAGGATTGTCAGCGTTCTTGTCCAACGGGCGCGAAAAAAGCTTGGACGCACACCGAAGCCGACGGCAGCCGTGATCGGCAGTCAAAGTGCGCCGACCACGCAAGCTGGCGAACCGCGCGGCTACGACGCAGGCAAACGCATCTACGGCCGTAAGCGGCATATTGTGACGGATACCAATGGCCTCCTGCTCGGGGTTCATGTTCATCCGGCCAAGGTTCAGGACTGCCATGGCGCCGTACCGCTGCTGAAGAATGTGCGGATGAACTTCCCCCGGCTGCGCCACGTCTTTGCCGACCGGATCTACCGCGGAAATCAACTCCTCGACGCGCTCTCAGACTGCGGTCCATGGACTATCGAGATCGTCGAGCGGCCCCAAGGCGTCAAAGGCTTCCAGCTTCTGCCGAGGCGGTGGGTGGTTGAACGCACATTCGCTTGGTTCGGCACCGCCTCGCCAAGGACTTCGAGGCGACCGTGGTAACCGAAGCTGCTTGGGTCCTGATTGCACACATCAGGCTCCTGACCCGCAGACTTGCGGCTGCAGATAAGGGTTGATGATTTATGAGTCAGACTCTTAGGACAGGCGATGGCTGGGCAGCGCTGCCCAAACAAACTCAGGGTAGACCTTCCGGTCGATTTCGATTGCGCACCGCTCATTACTCCGTCCTTTCCAAGACGGCTAATTTTACTTAACCGCTCCTCCTGTCATTCCCTCGACGAACCAGCGTTGAGCGGAGAGGAAGGCGATGATGAGAGGGGCGACAACGAGGGTTGAGGCGGCCATGAGCGGTCCGTAGTCGTTACCGGCCTCGTCGTTCTTGAAGGCCATGATGCCGAGCGGCGGCGGCATCAGCGACTGGTCGCGCACCGCAATCAGCGGCCAGAACAGGCTATTCCAATGAGAAACGATCGAGAAGATACCAAAGGCGATAATGGCAGGGAGCGCCATCGGCACCATGATCCTCCAAACGATGGCCAATTCCGACAGCCCGTCGAGACGGGCGGCATGCACAACGTCGTCGGGAATGGTTTTGAAGAACTGGCGGAACAGGAAGATGCCGAATGGCGAGACCACATAGGGGAAGATCAGCGCCGCATAGGTGTTGAGAATGCCGAGCTGGTAGCCGAGGATGAACAGCGGCAAGGACAGGACCTCATGCGGCAGGATGAGCGCGATCAGCACCATGGCGAAAAGGAGGTTGCGGCCTGGAAACTCAAGCTTGGCGAGCGCATAAGCCGCCGGCGCGCAGACGAAAGTCTGCAGGACGACGATCATCGCGCAGACGATCACGCCGTTTAGCATATATTGCGGCAGCGGCGCTTTCGTCAGCGCCCTCGTATAGTTTTCGACGCCGTAGAACTGCTCGGGCCAGAGGCTGAAGCCCGCGCGAAAAATCTCGCCCGGCGGCTTGATCGACAGCGAGACCATCCAAACGAAGGGCACGAGAATTAGCGCGCCGGTGATCAGAAGGGCGGTGTGGCGCAGAATAGCAAAGGGCGGTGCTAAGTGATGGGCGCTCATTGGTAGTGAACCCTTTTGTCCATCACGCGCGCCTGGATCAGCGTCAGCGCGACGACGATAGCCAAGAAGACGACCGCAACCGAGGCGCCGTAGCCTGTGCGCAGATACTGGAAGCTCTCGCGGTAGAGGGTGAAGAGCAGCATCTCGGAGGCGTGTCCCGGCCCGCCTTGGGTCAGGATCTGCACGGTGTCGAAGGTTTCGAAGGCCTTGAGCGCCACGACGATGAAGACGAACATGGTGACGGGACCGAGCATCGGGAGCGTGACGGTGCGTAGACGGTCGAGCCACAGATCGGCGCCATCGATGTCGGCGGCGTCGTAGAGGTCCTGCGGGATGGACTTCAGCCCGGCGAGAAACAGGACCATGGCATAGCCGAGGTTCTGCCAAATGCCGATGACGGCCAGCACTGGCAACACGGTCGCCTCGTCGCGCAGCCAGTTGGCCGTCGGCAGACCGAAACCGGCAAGCGTCTGGTTGACGAGACCGATGGTCGGATGCAAGAGCGCCTCCCAGGCGATCGCCATCGCCGTAAGCGTCGCCATGAACGGCAGGAAGTGGACGGCGCGGTAGAAGGCCCGGCAAGACTTGCCGCTTTCGATCAACAACGCGATCACCAGGCCGAGCACAATCGTGCCGGGCACGACGATCACCACATAGACGATGGTGTTGACGAAGGAGGCACGGAAGCCCTGGTCGGCGAAGAGCTCTTCGAAGTTGCCGAACCCAACGAAGGCAAGCGAGGTGGCGCCGAATTGCCAGTCGGTGAGCGCGACCAGGAAGACGGCAAAGACCGGCAGGAAGAACAGGACGACGAGCAGAATCAGCGCCGGGCCCGCCAGCGACCAGGCGGCGAGCGTCTCCGCGATCCGCTGGTGACGCAGCGCCTTGCGGGCCGCCGGTGTGACGGACGCGGAGCCGGCCTCATCCTCGAGCGACGAAGCGGCGATGCTCATCAGGCGTGCTCCTTCATGCGCAGCACGTTGTCGTTCTCCCGGTTGTCCGGTCGCAGGCGCTTGCCATCGGCATCAAACAGCAGAAGCCGTTCCGGCCTGACGCCGAGATGCAGGGTCTGACCCGAGGCGATGTGCGGCGCCCGTTCTGGCAAAAGCCGGGCGATGACCGGATGCTCGCTTCCCGGGATGGCAAGATGGACAAAGAGATCGGAGCCCATGTGCTCGATAAGCCGGACGGCCCCGGTCAGAGTGTTGGCGCCGCCGCACTCGGACAAGTGGAAGGCTTCCGAACGGATACCGAGCGCGAGCGCCGCCCCAGGCGGGGCATCGGATAGAAGATGGAAGTTAGTGCCGGCAGCGTCGACCGAGCCGCGCTCGCGCACCACCCCCTCGAGAAGGTTGATCTTGGGGCTTCCGACAAATTCGGCGACGCGGCGGTCGTCGGGATCAGAATAGATCTCTTGGGGTGGCGCGACCTGGATCAACTCGCCGTCGAGCATCACCGCGACGCGGTCAGAGAGCGTCATCGCCTCGGCTTGGTCGTGGGTGACGTAGACGAAGGTGACGCCGAGGCGACGGTGGAGGTCCTTGATCTCAGCACGCATCTGGACCCGGAGCTTGGCGTCGAGGTTGCTGAGCGGCTCGTCCATTAGGAAGACGGCCGGATGGCGGACTATAGCGCGGCCGACGGCGACGCGCTGGCGCTGGCCGCCGGAGAGCTGGCCGGGCTTTCGCGAAAGCAAATGGCCGATGCCGAGCGCCTTGGCGGTACGGGTGATTTCCTCCTCGATCTCAGACGAGACTCGCCGGGTGCCCGGCACGATCCAACGCAGGATCGGCAGCCTTTGCCAGGCACTCAATCGCCGCACGCGCAGCGGCAGCGCCATATTGGCTGCGACCGTCATGTGGGGATAAAGCGCGTAGGATTGGAACACCATGGCGACATCGCGGAGCTTCGGCCGCACGCCATCGACCGAGCGCTCGCCGATCGTCACCGACCCGCTGTCCTGCACTTCCAAGCCCGCCAAAATCCTGAGAAGCGTCGACTTACCGCAACCCGATGGCCCGAGCAGGGTCACGAACTCCCCATCCTCGATCGCAAGCGAAACCCCGCGAAGGACCCGCGTTGAGCCAAAGGATTTGGTAATGTGATTGAGGTGGATGTTGCGCATGTGCTAACGTTTTCCAAGGGCTGTTCAGCCCTCTATCGCTGGTGGGCGTCTCGCTTAGGTAGACCGGATGTCTTTATTGGGCCTCGATGAAGCTGGACTGACAGAATCGGTACGATTCCGCCAGTCATACCTGTGGCGTTAGGGGGGAGCGCTGACACCATCGGAATTGCACCCGAAATGCTGACGCGGCCGGCGGAGTACAGCCAGGCAACCGGTTGGCAGCTTCCGGAGTCAGCGGTTCTAACCGAACTTGACCACCAGTTCCATGTGCTGTGGGGCGACACGCATCCTCGATAGCACAATCGGGATGCCGTCAGCGTCGACATTGATGTTGGTCACCTGAATGATCGGCTGGCGGCGCGGCAGGCCGAGCCATTCCGCATCCGGCTTAGAGAGCGCGATCGCCGAAATCCGGGTCTCTTGGCGCTTATAGGTATTGACGCCGTAGCGGCGCCAGGCTTCGCTAAAACTGCCCGTTTCGACGATGATCTGCTCAATGCCCTCGAAACGCGGCAACGGGAAATAGCTGGACGCGACCGCGACTGCGAGGCCGTCCACCACCGTCAACGTGTCCACCTTGCGCGCGAAATGACCGCGGTCGAGGCGAAGCTCGCGGCCGAGCTCCCTATCAGCCCGCACCCGACTGGAAGCGAGAAAGCGCCGTTCGCCAACCCGGTGAATGTCGCGCAAGGCAGAACTTAGGCGCGACGTTGGGCCGATATGATGCCGCACCATCCGCTCCTTAACGAAGGTGCCGCGCCCACGCTCGATCCTCAAGACATCGCGCTCGCGCAAAGAGGACAGCGCATGCCGGATCGTGTTCCGGTGGACGTCGAAGCGGGCAGCGAGTTCAAATTCCGTCGGCAGGCGGGCGCCGGGCACCCATGTCCCCGCGCGAATTTCCTGTTCGATTGCCCGTTCGACGAGCCGCCAAAGCGAGGTCGCGCCGCGCCGCAGTTGCAGCGTGGGTTTTGGTGTCTCGCCATTCGGGGATGGCATCGGATCTCGCATGTCGGCCTCGCATTCGCTCCGCAGCCCGTCAACATTAGGGCAGACTAGGCCTATCGAATTGAAGATATTGGTACAAGTCCATCGAAGTAACACGATTTGTCATGGCGCTGTCTCTGGCAGTCCATCTGACAGCTGATACAACCATGCCGATTTGAAAAGGCAGGAAAGAGGCGGTTCCGATGGCGAATTCTTCAATTCAAAGACGACAAGATGTCCTCCAATGCGCCGAAGTTGTTTTGACCAATGCCAAGATCGTGACCCGGTCAGCCTGCTTCAATGGAACAGTTCAGATTGTCGACGGGATGATCGCCGACATTTCAAGCGGTAAGACGACCGCGTCGGGCGCGCTCGATTTTGAAGGTGACCACCTGCTGCCGGGCTTGATTGACGTCCATACCGACCACCTCGAAAAGCAGATTCTCCCCCGCGCTAGCATGACTTGGGATCCGCTCGGCGCCGCGATCGCGCACGATGTACAAGTCAGCGCTGCGGGTACTACGACGGTATTCGATTCCCTTATGGTCGGGGCGGTGGGCGACCTGGAAAGGCGGCGCCTGCTGCCGCTCATGCTGGACGGCATTGACCAGGCGCGCCAGCACCGGTTGCTTAGGGCCAATCACTTGCTCCATCTGCGCTGCGACGCCCGCGACCCCGATCTCCTTGACCTCTTTCTCGCCTATGCCGACCGGTCCGAACTTCGGTTCGTGACGATCATGGATGACGGGCCGCGGCGCAACCCAGAGCGCTTCCGCCGTCTCGAACAGCGCAAGAAAACGCCCGAGGCGGAGATCGAGGCAGCGATTATCGCCGTCGCGACCACAGACGACTGCACACAAGACAACCGGCGCCGCCTCGTCGCGCACTGCCGTGCCCGGCGATTGCCCTTGGCCAGCCATGACGACACTACTGCGGCCCATGTCGCAGAAGCGGTCGGGTTTGGCCTTTCTATTTCCGAGTTTCCGATCACCTCCGAAGCCGCGAAGGCCGCACGCGCGGCTGGAATGACAATCATTGTCGGCGGGCCCAACCTGGCTGCTGGGCGCTCCCATATCGGGAATGTCTCGGTGCGAGAGCTCGCGCGGGACGGTCTCATAGACATTATCAGCTCCGACTACATTCCAGCGAGTATTCTGCGCGCCATCTGGCACCTGGCGGGTCAGTCCGATGGCCCCACTCTCGCCGAGGCGGTGGTGCTCGGAAGCTTGCGCCCGGCGGAGACCTTCGGGCTTGGCGACCGCGGCGAGATCGCGCCAGGAAAGCGTGCCGATCTTATACGCGTGGCCAATCGGGCAGGTCCGATTGTCCGCGCGGTATGGACGGCTGGCAAGCAGGTGCTCTGAAGCGGCGAGATGTGGGAATGTCTTCAAGGCAAATTGCTTCCGGCGATCGGTGCGCCCGTCAAGATTGGATGGCGTTGCTCGCCCAGGCGCCGCTCGCTGAACTGGAGCGGCACTGGGCGGCGATCGACCGTCCGAAATTCCAATGGATTCGTCGTCCAGAATATGGCGCCGCCATGCTGCGGGGAGCGGTCGGGCGCACCGGCAGCGTTTTCAACCTTGGTGAAGCGACGGTTACTCGCTGCACGGTACAGGTCGAGACGGGCGAGATTGGCATCGCCTATGTGCTCGGTCGCAATAAACGTCACGCGGCACTCGCTGCACTTTTCGATGGGCTGATGCAGCGCGACCAGGTCACCCAGGCGGGCGCAATCGCTCCGATTATCGCTGCACTCGATCAATACGTGCTCGAAGCGGAGCGATCGGTCCGGCACGAGGCCCAACAGAGCAAGGTGGATTTCTTCATGCTGGGGCGGGAGGTCAGCGGCAAATGACGGCAGATCTCATCCCGCCCGCTTTCCACGATCCTGTTCACGATGCCCAGTCGGCCTTCCGGCGGCTGCTGAAGGCCCTGTCGCGGCCCGGCAAGCCGGTTTCGCTTGCCGGGCCGCGAC
>NZ_JAACFT010000062.1 GCF_029051685.1 Bradyrhizobium sp. CSA207
CCAGCAAGCGCCCCTCCCACCACCGCGCCGCCAACACCAACGAGCAAACTCCGACGAGAAATCATGTTCAGCCTTCTCGACCGCTATTGGATTGAGTTTTTCGCGCAATCGGGATTTCGCAGGAAATAGGCGTGCTGGACTCAAATGCCACCAGTGCGCGATGGCTGCACTTAGCCACCAAGCTCCGGCGAATGACAATACGTTGCGCCAAGTGCGACCTGATCTCTGCCCGAGCGCTTCCGGCTTGATCCCGTACTGGTAATGATGCTGACTTATTAGCAAGCGCTTCATTGTTCGCGAGCCATGCAGTCCCTTGGGATGTCGTCGCATGGCACGACCTTGCATAGCCGGTATGGGCGCATTTATGTGATGGTCTTGACGTAACCGCCGCTTCCACAATTCCGTCCACTCGAGGGAACTTCTGACGGGAATGTACGCATCGGGCTCAGAATGTTTCCAATACCTATTTTCGCAGAATTGATAAGCCTCTCGTATCAGAGACGGCAACTCGTTAGGATAAGCCACCTCAAGTCCCAGAGTTCAAGCAGGTTGCTTCAATTCCTTGATGAACGAAAGTACTGCAGGAGCCCGCTCCGACTTCCTGTGCACCATGGCCAGGTCCGACTGCTGATGGTAGTTCGCCAGAGGGCGATATAGTACACCCGGTACCTTCAAGTTCTTTACCGAACTCGGGACGAACGCCAACCCAAGTCCACCGGCAACCATGCCAGCGAGCGCCGTAAATTGCCCTGCCCGCTGTGTGATGTGCGGGGTTAGCCCAGCTGCTGTGCAGAGCTCTGCGACCTGCGCGTTGAAGCCGACACCCTCCTGGATTTGGACGGCAACGAACTGCTCTTGCTGCAATTGCTTTGGTGGGACAGATTTTAGCTTCGCCAACGGATGCCGCGCTGGAATCGCCAGGATAATGGGATCGTGATAGATCGCGGTTATTGTCAAGTCCGGCATCGGGGACTTAACTGGCAGCCGAATAATTCCAACATCAAGGCGGCCGCTAGCGATGTCATGAAGCTGATGAAGAATTCCGAGTTCGTTTAGCCTGAATTCAACCAGCGGATTGGCGGCGCGGTAGCGCGCAATGGCACCTGAGAGAACCCCGGAAAATACGGCGGATCCAACAAACCCGATTTCAATATGGCCAAGCTGACCGCGTCCAGCCTGACGGGCTACCAGGATCGTGCGCTCCACCTGCTGCAGCGCGCGGAGGGCTTCATCCAACATGACCCGCCCTGAGGCCGTGAGCCGTACGGACCTCTTCGTCCGCGAAAAGAGCTGCACGCCGATATCTCGTTCGAGCGCTTGGATTTGCTGCGTCAATGCCGGCTGGGCAATTCCGAGGCGTTCTGCCGCGCGTCCAAAATGCAGTTCCTCCGCCAAGACGGTCATCGATTTGAGTCTCTTCAGGTCCATCATTTCCCCCTTCGCCATACTTCGCTCGGTAAGCGACACCGGCCACCCAAGACCAATCCTTCACGCAGTAAGAGACAGCAATCATAACGTTCGCTTATGTATTTGGCACCCCCACCTTATTGGAAGAGCTTAACCACGGGCGCCTATACTTTCGATTGGGACATATCTTCCTGCAGAGAGATACGATTCCAATCGGAAGCTGCTCTTTGCATTCACGACCTCTGATGACGTCAACGGGGCGACGACGCAATTACCGCTCTCACGAACACCATATTCGGGAATGATATCATGCAGTCACGTCGCATACTGATGAAGGCCGGTCTCGCCGCGGTCGCCTTGGGCACTACTAACGTCACCGGGCACGCCGCGCAGGAAAGCAAGTCTCGCGGTAAATCCAGCGGCGAACTACCTCGCCAGCTTACCGTCTTGTCGATACACCAGAAGGACGGGCGCGAAACCCTGGGAGTCAAGACTCAAGCCGGTGTGCTCGACGTGGCCGCCGCGTCAAAGCTCCTCGGCTTTTCACCACCTCTCACTCTTGAGGAGCTTCTCACCAATGGCGGAAATGCCGAACTAGCGGCTGTCGTGGCGGCTGCGCTCAAGTCGTCGAAGGCAAAAAGCACCTTCTGGGACGAGTCGACGATCAAGTTCGGGCGTCTATTCACCAATCCCGGCAAGATCGTCTGCGTCGGTCTGAACTACCGAGAGCACGTCGAGGAAGCAGGCCAGAAACCCCCTGCCGAACCCATTCTCTTCAACAAGTACAACAATACGCTCGCGCCGCACAACACGACGATCAAGTTGCCTCCGCGCGATCTCTCCTACAAGTTCGACTACGAAACCGAGCTTGTCGTGGTGATTGGCCGAAGGGCGAGCAATGTCTCCGTCGACGAAGCTCTCTCCTACGTCGCAGGATATGCTGTTGGCCACGATTTCTCCTCAAGAGACTTGCAGCTTGAGAAGGGTGGTCAGTGGATGGTCGGCAAGACGCTCGACGGTTTTGCCCCGATCGGCCCCTATTTCGTTTCCGCCGATCAGATTGATCCCAACAATTTGAACCTCGAGACACGGGTGAACGGAGAGGTGCGCCAATCGGTCAACACGGCGAAATTCATCTTCAATCCGCAGAAGATTATCGCCTACACCTCGCGTCTCTTCGCTCTCGAACCGGGCGACCTCATCTTCACCGGCACGCCATCCGGTGTCATCCTCGGTTATCCCAAGGAGAAACAGGTTTGGTTGAAGGCGGGTGACAAGATCGAAAGCACGATCCAGGGCCTTGGGACACTATCCTTCGATCTTGCTTGACGACGGTTGCACAGGACTCTGAAGGCAACGGGCGAGCCCGCAGAATGATCTCTTTGTCCGTCCACGCCCGGTCCTTCCTTCTACGACGCCCGCAGGCACCCAGTGGAGAGGTTCGAGCTGCTCCCATGAACAACGTCTTGGTCACGCAAATGCGTGACAATCGAGCGATGCGCGCCAAGCGTTAACAGGAAAACGTCGATTTTGTTGGAGGATTCGTTTGCCCCAGATCAAGCTCGGGCGCCGTGAATTGATCGCCGGCGCGATCGGAGCAGGTTCGATTCAGGCGCTCACGCCTGCCATACCCTCTCAAGCCCAATCGCCACCGACAGCCGCAGCGGCCACCAATCTCCCGGCGGGCTACGTATTTCTAAAGCCGAACGAGGCCGCCTTCGTCGAGGCGCTCGTCGACCATATGGTGCCAGAGGATGAACTGACACCCAGTGGCACCGACATCGGCCTGGCGACCTTCATCGATCGTGCGCTTGCGGGCTCTTGGGGCAAGGGCGACCGCTTATATAATCAAGGTCCGTGGAAACTCGGCACGCCCAACCAAGGCTATCAATTGCCCTTGACTCCGTCCGAGCTCTATCGCACCGGCATCGCCGCTTCTAACGCTTACTGCCGGAAGATCTACAACGGCAGCTTCGACGATATTGCAGCAGCACAAAAGGAAGCATTCCTGAAAGATCTCAGCGTCAACAAGATCAAGCTTGACGGCGGCATTCCCGGCAACGCTTTCTTCGACGTCGTCTATCAGACGGTGATCGAAGGTATGTTCGCGGATCCCATTTATGGGGGCAACAAGAACAAGGTCTGCTGGAAAATGATCGGGTTCCCCGGCGTGATGGCAAATAACGCCGAGAACATCAAGAAATATAACGACGGCCGGATCTTCACTGCTGATCCCATCAGCATTGCCGATATGTCGTAAGGGGACAAGGTTATGGTAACAAAGCTTCCCTCCGTGGATATCTTGATTGTCGGCATGGGCTGGACCGGCGGCATCCTAGCCAAGGAATTGTCGGTGACTGGCCTCACGATCGCGGTGCTGGAGCGTGGGGGACCGCACTCGACCCAAAACGATTTCAATGTGCCGCAAATTCGCGACGAGTTGCGCTTCTCCCAGCGCAGTGACCTTCTCATGGATACTGCGAAGGACACGCTCACAATCCGCAACAAGCCGAGCGAAGACGCACTGCCGATGCGCCGTCTCGGCTCGTTCCTACCCGGCGAAGGTGTCGGCGGCGCCGGCGTGCATTGGAATGGTCATACCTGGCGATGGCCGGATGCGGATTTACAGGTTCGTACGATGTACGAACAGCGCTACGGCAAGAACTACATTCCGCCCGACATGCCTCTGCAGGATTGGGGCGTCACTTACAAAGAGCTGGAACCGTATTACGACAAGTTCGAATATACGGCAGCGATCTCCGGTAAGGCCGGTAACCTGAAGGGCCAAATCCAGCAGGGTGGCAATCCCTTCGAGGCGCCCCGCGAACGCGAATACCCGGTGCCCCCGCTGATCGATAGCTATGCGATGAAACTATTCTCCAAGGCCGCGACAGACCTTGGCTATCATCCCTTCCCGCGCCCCACCGCGAATTCGTCGCGTCCTTACACAAATCCGGACGGTAGCAAGATTGGGCAATGCCAATATTGCGGCTTCTGCGAGCGGTTCGGCTGTGAGTCGAACGCCAAGGGCTCGCCGCATATCACCGTGATTCCGATCGCGCTCTCGAAGCCGAACATCGAGCTGAGAACCTATTCGTGGGTGCAGAAGATCCTGCTCGACTCCACGAGAACAAAAACGACCGGCGTTACCTACGTGAATGTGCTTACCGGCGAAGAATTCGAGCAGCCCGCCGAGCTCGTGATCCTTTGCGCCTACGGACTCTGGAATACGCACCTGATGCTGCTGTCGGGTATCGGTAAGCCCTACGATCCGGAGACGCAGACCGGCACAGTCGGTAAAAACTATTGCTATCAGGGCGGTGCCGGCGTGAGCCTGTTCTTCGAAGGCAGGAACTTCAATCCTTTCATGACAACTGGCGGCTTGAGCTCCGTGATCGACGATTTTCATGCCAACTGGAATTTCGACCGTGGGCCCTATGGCTATATCGGTGGCTCGACTGTCTCTGCCGGATCAAGCAGTGGCCGACCCATCACTTACCGTCCGGTGCCGCCCGGTACCCCGCAATGGGGCACAGAGTGGAAGAAGGCCACCGCCAAGTGGTACCAGGGCGCTCTGCAGATAGGAACATCCAGCTCCGTGATGCCGCATCGATATAATTATCTCGACCTCGACCCAACCTATAGGAATCGCTTCGGCCAACCGCTGATGCGCATGACGTTCGACTTCAAAGCGAACGACGCCAAGATGAATCGCCATGGCGCGGAACTGTGCGGCCAGATCGGTAAGGCAATGAGCCCTACGATCATGAGCACGCCGGCGCCGCGCCTCACCTGGTCCGTAGTACCTTACCAGACGACGCACAATACCGGCGGTACAATCATGGGTACCGATCCTGCCAACAGCGTCGTCAACAAATACCTTCAGAGTTGGGACGTCTCCAATCTTTTCGTCATGGGTGCGTCCGTGTTCGCCCACAACTCATCCTACAATCCGACTGGCCCAGTCGGTGCGCTTGCCTACCGGGCGGCCGACACCATTCGCGAAATGTACCTTAAAAATCCTGGCCCGCTAATGTGACGCCGGTGACCGCACAACGGGACTCCTTTCTATGAAATTCTCGGCAATTCCGTTTGTTCTGATGGTTTTTGCTCTGCCTGCAAGGGCCGCCGATAACAAAGACCGCGGCAAGCAGCTTTTCGAGCAATGCACGGCCTGTCATTCACTCAATGCCCACAACAACGACAACGGACCTAGTCTCGAGCATCTGATCGGGCGGCATACGGCGTCCGTTCCAGATTATACTTATTCACCGGCATTGAAGAGGGCCAATTTCGAATGGACGGTCAACAAGCTCGACGCCTTCCTGACTAGTCCCCAAAACGTCGTGCGCGGCACCAAGATGCCGTTCGCCGGTATGGCGGACGCGCGAGATCGCGCGGATCTGATTGCTTATCTAGAGGACATCACTCGATAGCCCTGTGTGTGCCGAAACCCTTATCCAAGCTAATAAGGTAACGGGTCACCAAGCTGCAAGTGGTCGGGATACTCTATTTCTTGCGATGTGAAGATGCTATGGGCGAGCGGCGAGAGCATGGCACCATGGGCGCTGTTCAACGGCTACCGATGGAGCCCCCCATGTCGCAACATTTTCGTTTTGACGCGAGCAGGTCCCTCACCGCTCTCGAGCAGGATAGCACAATCATTGCCGTGATCGAGATGAGCCAAACGAAGTGGCTGGTTGCGGCGCTCGTTCCCGGCGTCGAACGCCAACCTCTTAAGAAATTCGATGCCCACGAGGAAACGCTGCTGAAGCTCTTGCATCGTTGGCGCCACGAAGCCGGCCAGGCTGGGCGCGACATCAAGCGTATCGTCGTCGCCTTTGAGGCTGGCCGCGACGGGTTTTGGCTCGCGCGCTGGCTGCGGGCGCGCAATATCGAGGTTTACGTCATCCATCCCACCAGCATCGCGGTGTCGCGCGAACACCGGCGCGCGAAGACCGATCGTCTCGATACGGAACTTCTGATGCGCGTCTTTCTCGGCTGGTTGCGCGGCGAAAGGCGCCATTGCAGCATGGCGGCGATCCCGACGATCGAGGAGGAGGACGCGAGGCGACCGAACCGCGAGCGCCAGAATCTGGTTACTGAGCAAACGCGGATTATCAACCAGATGAAGGCGATATTTATCCGCTTCGGCATTCGCTCTTTGCGGCCGACCATGCGCAAGGTTGCGGAAAAGCTCGAAGATCTACGCACGGCGGAAGGCACGCCATTGCCACAGAACACGCTTGCGGAACTGCGCCGCCATCTCGCGCGGCTACGCGTCGTGCGCGACCAGATCCGCGCGGTCGAACAGGAACGCCTGCGCAAGCTCGCGGTGGCGCCTGCTGCGGAGAAGAAAAGCCCACACGCGATGGTCCGGCTGATTGCCCGCGTCCTGGGCGTTGGTGTCGAAACGGCGGACATGCTGGTCAACGAGATCTTTTTGCGCCACTGGCGCGATCGCAAGGCCGTCGCCCGTTACGCCGGCCTGACTGGCTCACCCGACGAGAGCGGCAGCCGTCGACGCGAACGAGGTCTTGCGCGTGCTGGCAATGTCCGCGTCCGCAGCGGCATGATCCAGCTGGCTTGGCGTTTTGTCAGGTTCCAAAAGACCAGCGCCCTGGCCCAATGGTTCGCGGCGCGAACCGCCGACGGACGCGCCAGCACACGCAAGACGATGATTGTGGCACTGGCGCGTAAGCTGCTCATCGCCCTCTGGCGTCTCGTTACGAGGGGCGAGGTTCCGCAGGGCGTCGTGTTACGTCCAGCGTCATGAACGACAGCATGGAAAGAGAGCAACGATAGGACAAACGGTTTGGCAGCCCTTGCCAGAGGCTGCCGACAAATCCGAGGTGGCGGTGTCCCGACGTAAAACCCATGGCTTCAAATGCCGCTGTGAAGATTGGGCCCGCCGCCCCGGAGCTTCGCCGACGATGCGCATAACTGCATCATGGTGCGATCCGCAAATGGATCGACCGAATACAAGGTTGTGGCGCGACTCACAGCCCGGCCGCCAAGCAGCGAGATCCCGACATTTTGTTTCTGATACGCGTGCTGCAGTGCTGGCTGCGGCTGACGTGCCGAGGCCGACAGCTTCGATAAAAGGAGTGGGCCCGCCGTGAACGCGAACAAGCGAAAGCTTGCGAGCGCCATAGGCCTCCTTCTATCGAGGAAGTAAATTGGGGCCGCACGTCAGAGCGCGGCCCACTCGGCAATATAGATTTATGGCCTAGGGAGAGTCGATCGAACGCAACTGAAAGGTTGGCGTCTGGCCCTTCTTGGAAGGATCCATAAGGTAGCCGATCTGGCCCTCCGCCACCCAAAGCGTATCGCCGACGCGCGCGAGGCCGGTCGGTCCAGCGAATTCCTTGATCGTGTCGATTTCGGCCCGATCTCCGACGATCGTCACCTTCGAAAGCGGGCCGGCACCTTCAACCATCAGGAACCCCGTCTTGTCTGCCTTGAAACCGTCGGGAAACTTGATCGGACGTGATGTCTCAAGTTTCGTGACGGCGCCCGCCACGTCCGACTTGAGTTCGATGCGGAAGAGTTCGCCGCTTCGGAACGTGTTGACGTACAAAGCTCCATCCTGTCCGAACGCAAGGCCATCGAGACCGCCCTTCAGTTTGTCGTCTTGGACCCAAACTTCAAGCTCGGAAGATCCCTTCTTCAAACGAAGGATCTGTGGCTGCAGAGTATTTGTGACGTAGAGCGCGCCGTCCGGCCCAACCGCGAGATCGTTACAGATCGAGGGTTTTGCAGGAAATTTGGCGCTGATTTTTCCCTCTCCGGTCTTAAGGTCAAACCCCTTAACGAAGGACCCTTCGATCGTGTTTGGGCCTTTGACGCCAAGCGGGGTGGCGTCGTTCGAACAGACCCAAAGAAGGCCCGATTTCTCGTCGGCGAGAACGCCGAAGATCGATCGCGTGTCGAATGCTCCGGGCTTGATCCAGACTTCAGCCTCGGAGGCACCAGCCCTTGCGCGCACGATTCCGCCATTGGTCAAGCTGCTGGCATAGAGCGTTCCGTCCGTTGTCGCCGTCAGGCTTTCCGGAAACGGGGATCCGGATGGAATCGCGATCTGCGATGGAGCTGCACTTGCAAATGAGGCCGCGGCTATGCCTGCCACCGCTACGGCGGCAATTCGGGCGAGATCTTGAAAGAAATCCGATTTGTTAGCTGTCACGCGTTCCTCCTAGCTAATCTACATGCGGGCACAGGCGACGTTCGCTTCTGAGGGATCTTGAGCCATCGTTCCTCCAGGAGGGCCGGCTCGCGCGGCCGAAGATGCTCAAGCCCGCTGCACGACCCGATTCCGCCACCGCTCCTGCGGCCTGCAGATCAGTCGGCACTCTATTGGCGTCATTGAGCACAGGTTCCCTCGTGAGGCTGACGTAATCGCGATTGGCACCGAGCGGATAATAATATCCGGTCGGTGCGAGCCGGGCTTCGGGATGGCCCGCGCGATATGCATCCAACCGGCACAGGTCGACTAACGTCGCATCGAACTCGCCGCGATCGAGTGAGCCGAGCAGACCGGCTCGGCCGGGGACCACGTGGGTGATGTCTTCGATCAACCGTCCGCTGCCAAAATTCATCAGGATCGCATCGGCAAGGGTCCCGATTTCGACGCCGATGCGCAGGCCGGCGAGGTCGCCGATATCGGCAATGTGGCGGTCGCGTGCTTTCGCGCCGAGCACGACGGTCAGCGGCGAATAGACGTAGGGCTGGCGGGGCGCAAGCACGCCGAGTAGAACGCGGCGTCGGTGATCGGGATCGGTCGCGCCTTCGAAATCAGGCAGCTTGGCCGTATTCACGCCGGGCGCGACGAGAGACTCCTTGGTCGGCGCGTAGCCGCCGAGCAGTGCGGCTCTCAAAATCCTCATGGGTTCCTCCGGCTCGCCACATAGGTCCAAAGTGCTGTGATCTCGTCGTCGCTCAGGAAGTCGCTCCACGGCGGCATCCTGTTGTTCTTGCCGGATTTCACCGTGGTGACAAAGCGCGCTTCATCATCGGGAAACCGGCGAAGGTCCGGCGTGATGGCGCCGGCATTGACCATATTGGGACCGTGGCAGGGTGAACAATGCTCGGCGAAGGTCGCCCTGCCCTGATCGATCTTGGCTCGATCCACGTCGCCATTTTGCTGCGCGGTGGCGGGGTACGCCGCCGCGAGCGCGACAACCGTCACGGCAACAGCTGCGAAATGCGCCGCCGCTCCGCTGCAAGCTTCCTCAATCATTCGCGGACCGCCTACTGGGGCCTGATGGCAAAGACCCACAACGATCCGCCGGTTGGGACCGAAGCGAGCCGCTCATCACCGGAGAAGATCGAGTAGGCGCCGCCGTAACCGCTGGTCACCGCGACATACTGGACGCCGTCGCGCTGCCAGGTCACCGGCTGCCCTTCGATGCCGGAGCCGGTCTGGAACTGCCAGAGTTTCTTGCCGCTGTCGGCGTCGAAGGCTTCGAACTCGCCAGTCAATTCCCCGGTGAAGACGACGCCGCCGGCCGTCGACAGCACGCCCGAGTAGCGCGGAATGTCGCTCGGCACTTCCCACTTGGCCTTGCCCGTCATTGGGTCGATGGCTTTGAGATGGCCGCGCGGTGCGTCTCCAAATTCAAACGGACTAAAGCTTCGGTCCAAGCCGGTATACCATGCACCCGCCTTGTAGGTCACCGACCTGGTCTTGTAGTAGGTGCCGAACGAAAGCGTGTTGGCATAGGCAAGGCCGGTTTGTGGATTGAACGACATCGGCGACCAGTTCTTGGCACCGGCGAACCAGGAGGGATGGACCATGACCTTCTTGCCTTCGCGGGCGTCCGTGGTGACGTCGGCCTCGATCGGCCGGCCGGTCTTCATATCGATGCCGGACGCCCAGTTGACCTTCACAAACGGATTGGCCGCGAGCAGCTTGCCGTTGGTCCGATCGAACACGTAGAAAAAGCCGTTGCGATTGGCATCCAACAAGACCTTGGTCGGTCTGCCCTCAACCATCATGTCGGCAAGCACCATCTCGGCGACAGCGTCAAAGTCGAACGGATTGTTCGGCGAGAACTGGTAATGCCACTTCATCTTGCCGGTCTTCGGATCGAGTGCCAGCACGGA
The DNA here is from genome assembly GCF_029051685.1 of Bradyrhizobium sp. CSA207. GTDB lineage: Bacteria > Pseudomonadota > Alphaproteobacteria > Rhizobiales > Xanthobacteraceae > Bradyrhizobium. The sequence continues at coordinate 10,513 of NZ_JAACFT010000062.1, forward strand.
GCAGGTGTAGAGATTGTCTCCGGGACGCACGGCTGAATCGAATGGGCCGGGATTGCCGGTACCCCAATATACCGTGTTCAACTCCGGATCATACGAGCCGGTGATCCACGTCGAACCGCCGCCGTGTTTCCAGGTGTCGCCCTTCCAGGAATCGCCGCCGGGCTCATCCGGGGACGGAATCGTATAGGTGCGCCACAGATGGTTGCCGGTCTCAGGATCCCAGCCATCAATGAAGCCGCGGATCCCAAACTCGGCGCCCGAGATGCCGGTCAGCACAACCCCATCCGCAACGAGTGGCGCTACCGTCATCGAATAGCCTTCCTTGACGTCGGCTGCGTTCTGGCGCCAGAGCTCCTTGCCGGTCTTGGCGTCGAGCGCGATCACATTCGCATCCAGTGTAGTGCGGAACACCTTGCCGTCGAACAGCGCCGCGCCGCGATTGTTGATGCCGCAGCAGACAATTCGCGGCGTCTCGGGCGGATACTCGACCTTGGTCTTCCAGATTTGCTTGCCGGTCTTGGCGTCGATCGCCATCGTGGCGGCGTGCGTGGTGAGATAAATAATGCCCTCGTAAACCAGCGGCTGCGACTCTTGACTTCGGTCGTCGGCGAGGCTGTAGCTCCACACAGGAACGAGATTTTTAGCGGTGTCCTTGTTGATCTGGGTCAGCGGGCTAAACCGTTGCAGATTGTAACCCATGCCGTAATTTAGAACGTTTGAGGTATCGCTTGCGCCCTTGACCAGCTGACCGGCGGTCTGAGCGTTTGCACCATACGATGCAAAGACGGCAAGGCAAGCGGCCAGCGCACTCCATTTCATCCATTCCTCCCGAAATGTGTTTAGCGCCAACTTTGGCGCGGCCGAACAAACCTCTACTCGCAATCGATCAGCGATCCTCTTTGATATAATCGCCGCTCCCACAATTCAGTCCACTTGAAGGACGTCTTGTGGGCACTCTAGGCATCGGTCTCAGAACGCTTCCAATAGTTATTTGCGCAACAATAATAAGCTGGTCGTATCAGTGACGAACAGTTTGTAGGCATAATCCAACCTCACCTGTCAGAGTTCATGCTGCTTGCTTCCAGTTCCTCGATGAACGAGAGCACGGCAGGAGCTGGCTCCGACTTCCTGTGCACGATAGCCAGTGACGTCGTTGACTGGAATTCGCCAGGGGCGATACACCGCGCTAGGTATTTGCACGGTAGGCGTTTAGCGAACGCCAATCCAAGTCCGCGAGCGACCAGCAGCACAGGTTCAGCAATGAACCATGAAGCGACCCCAGCCCACGCACACCAACGAAGAGGTTAATCATAAGGGGGGCTTCTTAATTCGGCGCCCTTGCCTTATTGGAAGCGCGTGAGCGCGAGCGTCTATACTTGCAGTGAGCAAACAATGTCTTGCAGCATACAAACCGCAGAGCGGATCGCGGAACAGCTGTTCTGTTCAGTCAGATCCACTCTTTTTGCAACGCCAGAGACCCCTAGTGCAGAGAGAATCGAGATGTTTCGCCTAACCAACCTTGTGATCGCAGCTGCAACCGTCCTCCTCGGACCGGCGGCCCTGCATGCGCAGGAATCGGGAGACCGGTCGATGACGTCACAAGCTGACAAGGCTGCACAGACGACACGTATGGCCGACATTCCCTATGGTCCGCAGACGAAGATCACCGTCGAACGCCAAGGACAGATCGTTCTGATCGGCATCAATCGGCCATACATCGACAACCGGCTCGATCCAGAGGCCACAGAACGCTTGGCTAGAGCATACTACGACTACGATCGGGATCCTTCCCTTCGTGCGGCCGTCCTGTTCGGTTATGGCGAACGCTTCTCCAGAGGCATCGATGTCGATGCGGCCAAGTCGTTTGCCCAATCCGGAAGGAAGTTGATGGACGGCCCAGGGTTCATCGACCCCATGGGCCGGACCAAGCCAACGCTCACAAAGCCGCTGGTGGTCGCGGTGCATGGCGACACCTGGAATATGGCACATGAGCTTTTCCTTGCTGCGGACATACGTGTGGCGTCGGAAGACACAGAATTCGGCCAGGACGAGAACACGCATGGTCGATTTCCCGGTGGCGGCGGGACCGTCCGCTTTCCTAGGGAGGCCGGCTGGGGAAACGCCATGCGATACATCTTAACGGGCGACCATTGGGGTGCAAGGGAGGCTTACCGGATGGGAATCGTTCAGGAATTGACCCCAAACCGGGAGGCGGCTCTCGCGAAGGCTATCGAGATCGCCAAGAAGATTGCTGCGTCAGGCCCGCTCGGCACCAAAGCGTCTTTAGCCTCTTCTCACTTGGCGCTCGAAGAATCGGAGACGGCGGCGCTGGCCAAGCTTCGCGAGCAATATCTTGTGCTGCTCAAGACCCGCGATTTCCAGGAAGGCCGGGATGCCGAAGCTCAAAAGCGTCCGCCGATTTACGAGGGACGCTGAGTCTCCCCGTCATGGATTGCCCACAACTTCGCACGGGCTATCGTTCCACGGCGGCGACCTCTTCCGCATTTGCCGGCATGAGCAAAACGCAACGTGGCTGCACGATGCATGTATCGTCAACGCGCAGGCGCATCGGCAACCGGAGCTACCCGATCAGACGGTCTGCGACGAGTTCGAAGCCGAGCGGCGATGCAAGCTCTCGATGGCTCCATGCTGAGTCGGGATCGTTCTCGAACGATCTGTCTTCCGCGCCTCGGCAGCAACATTACTCGGTCGCGGTCAGCGCAGTCGGACGTCCGGTCGAGGTCCCAGCTTATGCCGATCGCATCGCGGTCCGTCAGGATGTAAGGATTATCGCGGAGCACCCATGATCCTTCGGCCGCGGCAAACAAGGAACTTTCACGATTCGCTGTACAAGCGGATCATCTGTCCTCGCTGATGCGTAGCAGTCGAACGGTGCCGCAGCATCGATACGACGTTTTTTTGCTCCTCGGTCGAGTTCTCGTGGATGGCATCAGCAGTCGGCTTAATCTGAAGCCACATCACCTTGAATGCGGCTGACTGTTAGGGTCTGTACCTAATTAGTAGATTCTGATTCCCTCGTACCGAGTTGATTCGGCGTGGGGGATTTCGATGCGCAAAGGACTGTTCTGGCTCAACGACAAGCAGTGGGCTCAGATCGAGCCGCACCTGCCAACGAACCAGACGGGCCCGGCGCGCGATGACGATCGACGCATCATCAGCGGTATCATTCACATGCTCCAGTGCGGCGCACGCTGGCGCGATTGCCCGCCCGACTATGGCCCTTACACGACAATCTACAATCGGTTCAATCGCTAGGCTAAGCGCGGACATTGGCAGGCGATCTTTGAAGCGCTCGCCCGCTGCGGCAAGGACGGCGTGACTTTGTCGATCGACTCCACCTCGATCAAAGCGCATCGCTCGGCGAGCGGCGGAAAAGGGGGGAGCATGAACAGGCGATCGGCCGCTCACGCGGCGGGCGGAGCACGAAAATCCACGCGCTGAGCGACCCTGATTGCAAACCTTGCGCATTTCATCTCACTCCGGGACAAGACGCAGATATTGCCGCAGGGCCGGCCCTTTTGAAACTCGCGCCGCCCATGTCTTCCCTCATTGGGGACAAAGGCTACGATGGCGACGGCTTTCGCGCCGAAATCGTCAATCGCGGCGCGAAACCCGTCATTCCAAACAAGTCCAACAGGGTGACCCTCCACAGCTTCAGCAAACGCGCCTATAAAGGGCGCAATGTTATCGAGCGCTGTTTCTGCCGACTCAAGGATTTCAGGCGTGTCGCTACTCGCTACGACAAACTTGCCAGAAACTTCTTGGCTGCCGTCCACCTCGCCGCCGTCGTCGCCTACTGGATCAATTGAGTCTGAACCCTAGTCAGACTTGCAGAGAGCTTTCAAGAAAAACCGGATCTGGCCCCGCAGGCTTGCTTCGGTATCTTCGCCGTGTTTAACGCTGTGCTCGATCAGAATCGGATGGAAGAACGGCATGAAAGCGGACTTGACCGCTCGCGCGGCGTCCGCGGCGTCGTCGACCTCGAACTCACCGGCTTCGATGCCCTCGCGTATGATCGCCTCGAAGATCGTCGCCATTCGCTCGGCATGGGCCTCGATGATCGGCCAGTTCTCCTGAGTGCCAGCGACAATCAGGTCGTGCATGTGTTTTTCCCTGAGCAGCATCATTTTGTTGTGGTGGTGAATAGCCGTCAGGAGTTGGCCGAGCTTGTCCTTGGCCGGCGCGGTCGCGTGTGCGACTGCAAGAGCGACGTCCACGATCTCGTTCACCTTGCGTGCGCAGATAGACTCGTTGATCGCCTCCCTGGAGGGAAAGAAGCGGTAGACGTTCGCCGGGCTCATGCCAAGTTCGGAAGCGATGTCGGCCACCGACGTCTTATGGTAGCCGATGCGGCGAAATTGCTCCTCCGCCGCCTTCAGGATGCGCCCCCGGGCCTCGTCGGTATCAGGTCCCGTTCGGATTGGACGATTCATGTGTGTCTCCAGAACTGATGAATCGGACCTACCGCGCTCGGCCTAGACAACCATCTGCAAGCTGTAAGATTGCGCAACTGCTGCGCATGACCAAGCGAAACCAGCTGGCGACCCAAACCGCCATCGTCTGACAACAACGTGCTGCTCGGCGCCATTGCTGTTCGCAATTCGGTTCCTCCGTAGGATCGTCTTGAGTCTCATCTGCGGTCGGGCCTGATCCGAAACCACGCGGCATGCCTCGAGCGGTGCACCGTGGGCGATGACGGCGTGACAACCGCGACACTGTTCTGCTTGCCTTGTTCCAGCAATCCAGCACGAAACCGGCTGCTTTGCTGTCTCGCTTCCCGCGCGACATCAGTAGATCTGGCCAGGTCCATGGAATGGAATTCCATTGTCCGGGGACAGGAGGACACCCGCTTAGCGGTTGCTCTGCCGAAAGCAGGGAGAAGTTACGCCACGGACGCCTCGCCGCAGCCGCCCTCTTCGGCATCATCCGGCCTGCAATATTAACTCCGAACCATCCTGAGTGCATCGGAGCCTCAAGCTTATCATAGATGGGACAGGCCCGCGTCATCCATTGCCTCGGATCCGTGGTGTTGGATAGGTAATACAAGTATCACGTTGTCGATAAGCCGGGTCGAGCCGATATAAGCCGCGACACAAAGTGCAGCGGAGCGTCGCACCGGACTCTCGGCGGGCTTGAGCGTATCGCAGTCGATAAGCTCGAAGTACTGCAGTCGGTCAACCGTCTGCAGATGCTGCTTGGCAACCGAGATCAGTTTTTCCACCTCGCGCTCTCCCGAACGAAATTCGTCCGCTGCAGCGAACAGAGCCCGACTGATGGCAAGGGCCCCTCGGCGCTCTTCATCGTCGAGATATCGGTTGCGACTGCTCATGGCGAGTCCGTCCGATTCCCGAACAGTTGGAACGGTGACGACTTCAATCGGAAGATTGAGATCAATTGCCATGCGACGCACGACCGCACATTGCTGAAAATCCTTCTGCCCGAAAAATGCGACGTCGGGCTGGACCATGTTGAACAGCTTGCATACGACGGTCGCGACGCCACGAAAATGTCCTGGCCTGAAAGCGCCGCACAGCGGTTTTGCAAGTTCGCCCGGTTCGACGAAGGTTTGAAATTGAGCCGGATAGACCTCCTGTACATCTGGCGCGAACACGACAGCCACACCGGCATCGCGACAGAGCTTCTCATCGCGCAGAAAGTCGCGCGGGTAGGTGCTGAGGTCCTCGGTTGGTCCAAACTGGGTGGGGTTGACGAAGATACTGACGACAGTGACGTCGCATTGCGCTCTGCTCGCCTCAACCAGGGCCAGGTGACCGTCGTGCAGATAGCCCATGGTCGGCACCAGCCCAATCCGTTTACCAGCCCTGCGAACCTTTGCGAGAGCGCGACGAAGCTCGGCGACGGTCGTGATCGTTTGCATGTCGAACCTTGCCTCAAGTCGGTTTGGAAGGTGTCCACTTCGCGATGGCGTGGCCAACGCTCTCTGGAAGCCGATAGGACTCTTGTGCTGTAGGGAATGCACCATCGCGGACATCCGCAGCCCAATGTGACAGCGCCTCCCGCAACAGCTTAAAGCCATCTAGGTAGGCACGAACGAACTTCGGACGATGGCCTTCGATCAACCCGAGCACATCATGAAGGACAAGCACCTGCCCCGAACAAGCTGGACCGGCACCGATGCCAATCGTCGGAATCGTCAGCGCCTCTGTTGCTCGGGCAGCCAGCTCGGCCGGAATTCCCTCCAACACGAGTGCGAAGCAACCAGCCTCTTGCAGACGGCGAGCGTCATCAAGCAGACGCAAAGCATCATCGGCCTTCCTGGCCTGCACCTTGAATCCGCCCATTACGTTGACACTCTGTGGTGTGAGACCGAGATGACCCATCACGGGAATTTCGCAATTGACTAGTGCGCGAACCATTTCGATACGCTTGGTTCCGCCCTCGAGTTTCACAGCGTCGGCACCACGCTGCAGAAATCCACCGGCATTTCGTATCGTGTCCTCGGCATTGAGGTGAAAGCTGAGAAATGGCATATCGGCCACGAGCATGGCACGCGGCCTTGTACGCGCGACGGCTTCGAGGTGATGGTTCATCATAGCCACGCTGACCGGCAGAGTATTGTCGAATCCAAGGCAGACGTTGCCAACGCTGTCGCCGACAAGGATGACGTCGACGACGGGACTGGCGACGCGTGCGGTAACCGCATCGTAGGCGGTGGTCGTAACGACCCGCCGGCCATCCTGCTTCCAGCGCTGCAGCATTGGAATCGTGACCCGCTCGACCGGGGCTTCGAGAGTGCGGCTCATTTTGACCTCAAATCTCGTTAGACGGCATCAGGTCGCGTCTACAGCTTGAAACGGGATGATTTGGTATCGCCTGCCCCGCCTGCGATGTCGAAGCAATAGACTCCTGCGCCATCGCGCGTGACCGAGTACGTCAAGCGATCGGTAATGTGGTTTTCGCGATCGAAGGTTAAGGATCTTTGGCCTCGGCCGGACGATTTGCGTCTCGTCCACGTAGCTCGAGTACGAGCGGCAGCGCCATTAGGAACGCAACAGCGCGAGCCGCGTTCGCCAAAGATGACATAAGTCGAAATCCGCGTCCCGGAGTTCTCGTTCTCCACGAACTCCATCGGCAGAATGCCTACTTCGCGGCACTGGTCCGGATCGAGAGTGATCCACCCGTGATAGTGAAGATTGGCCTCCGTGACATGGATGCCATGCAGTTTAGCCGCAAGCACTTTTCTCATCTGAAAATTCCATGGACTGTTGCACCAGCAATTCGGCACCTTTCAGAACTAGATTGGCATATGACAATACCGCGTATCATTCTATTTTAGAACTGACAATTTACTGCGCGCCACGACCCCTGCGAAATCGGAACCCGGAAGACCCGAGTTGATGCCGGCACCGGGCTCAAGCCCACTTCCGGCGCGGGCCGATACTTCGCAGATAAAATCGTGAATGGCGCGATCACGAAGTCCGAGCCCGTCGTTCCAAGCAGGGTATATCCATCAGCCTGGCGTTGAGTACGGCCATTGCACTGATCGAACCAGTGGCTCCCGCAACGTGCTCGCTGACGATTGTCTGGCGGAGATTGCGTTCCAGAATTGGATGCGCGGCACGAATCGTAGCGTGGGAACGCCCACCCGCTGGACAGGCGACTTTGATCGTAATTAGCCGAGATGGGGTCGCTTTGCGCCAAGACCGCGGTGCTTAAGCACATAGCGAGCGTCGTCAAGTTCAGACTCTTTGCCGAGTGTCGAAGAGATTGGAAATACATGAAGGCCATTCTCTTTTGCCAGCGAGCTCATAGCGATATGATCTATTCACTGTTTGGTAGCCTGCGCAGAGTACTAGGATCCGTGGTAAGCCGGGTGACTACTCCCCGCCGGTCGCTCCATCTCGAACATTCGATCCTGCGTCACTTCCACATAGTCGCCGCCCCGCCCTGCTCGAAGGATCGGGTTAGCGAGAGCCGTCTGATAGACGCCGTCTTTGATGAGGGACTTGTCGATGTAGACCGCCACCACCTCGCCGAGAACGAGCCACCCCCCGACCTTTTCGCCCTTCCAGTTCTTGAACTCGATGATCTCGGTAACCTTGCATTCCATCGCAGCGCGGCTTTCCAGCACGCGCGGAACTTTTACGTGACGGCTGGGCACGGTCGACAAGCCGGCAACGTCAAACTCGCTGACACCATGCGGGACCGGTGACGACGTCTTGTTCATTTGATCACCCAGATCCTTTGTCACCAGATTCCAGACGAACTCGCCGGTATCCGCGACGTTCTTGACGCTGTCTTTCCACGTAATTGATGCAAAGCCAAGGATCGGCGGATCATAGTTGAAGGCATTGAAAAAACTGTACGGAGCCAAGTTGAGTTGCCCTTGACTGTTCATGGACGAAATCCAACCTATCGGGCGGGGCGCAATGATTGCGTTAAACGGATTGTATCTCAGCCCGTGCCCTTGTGACGGCTCATAGTAATGCATGTTATCTGGATCCATGATTTTCCTTCGGAATTGATCACTGAATGATTTCAGACCGGCGGCCGACAATCGTTTGTCGGCAAAAAGCTTCTTGGGAAATGGCGGACGAGACGTCCGTCGAGGATCGCGAACAACTGAACGCGCCCTCAGACCCGGATCACATCTCGATCTGGCTCTTTTCCATAGAGACGTTCTACTTGGTCAGAGCGATGTTTCAGCACAGCACGTTGATTGACATAGGCTTTATCGGTGACTTCCCCTGCGGCCAATGATGGTGGATCCCTTAGCAGGGCAAACGAGTGGATTCTTTCACTGCTTCCAACGGTCTCGTTGTATTCCTGCAAGCGATTTTTCAGAAATTGACCTACGACAACGTCGCAGTTCAAATCAGCAGCTGGCCCCTTTGAAATCCGCGCCGCCTCGGTCGGATTCAACCAGCAGAGCAGCGCACAGGCTTCACGATTTTCTCCGGCAACGACGAGGTCCAGCAACACGCCGCGCGTTGCAGCCAGAACTGCCGCGCGCATGTTTCCGATCGAGACCCACGTGCCGTTCGCGAGTTTGAAGTTCTCGGAAATTCTGCCCGTAAAGCGCAGCCCAAGCTCCGGCTTCTCAGGATCCAGAAACGAGACGGTGTCGCCGATGCGGTAGAATCCTTCCTCATCGAAGGCCTGTTCGGTCAAATCGGGCCTTCCGAGGTAACCGGGAGTGACGTTTGGTCCCTTGACCCTTGCCTCATAAGTATCCCAAAACGGGATCAGTTTTAGCTGCAGCCCCGGCCCGGGAAGACCAATCTCCCCCGGCTGATCTGTTGCCCAATGAGTCGTACTTACCAATGGGGCCGTTTCCGTTGCACCGTAGCCCGACATGACCGGAATTCGTCGGCCCGTGATCGACGATGACAACCGATAGAGTTTCTCAAGCGTATCGTGCGAAATTGCAGCCCCGCCATAGGTAAATCGATCCAGCCGCTTGAACACGCTGGCGCCGAGATCGAAGTCGTTCTCGATCGCGTCACACAAGAGATTATAACCAGCAGGTACGTTGAACATGGCGGTGGGCGAGATTTCCTTGAGATTCGCGACCGTCTTGTGGAAGAGCTGAGGCAGCGGCCGGCCATCGTCGATGTAGAGAGTTCCGCCATTCTTGAGAATGCTGTGAAGGAGGACATTACTGCCCATTGTATGGTGCCAGGGCAGCCACTCAACCTGCACCGGCGCGTCCGACTGAGACACAAGCAGGGTTAACATTTGCAGAGAGCTCGCCATCATGCGGTGGGTGTTGAGCACGCCTTTTGGTAACCCGGTGGAGCCGGAGGTGAAGAGAATCTTTGCGACAGCCTCGCAAGATACTGCACGTGAAGCATCAGCGAATCCGTCGCTGCCCGCTTGGGATGTCAGTGCGCCGAAGGGCACGGTGTCCGGCGCCCCATCGACACAGATCCAGATCGCGGCTGCCAGTTCGGGAATCGAGCGCCCCGCCGAAAAATCGCGACCGCTCTGGACGAAGACGAAATTCGGGCGCAGCGCTTTCGCTATATCCTGGAGCCGAGCCAGGCCTCCGGGCATCAGCGTGTAGTTTGGCGATATCGGCGCCAGGACTACCCCCATCGACATCGCAGCAAACGAGATCACGGCGTTCTCGATGGAGTTTCCTGAAAGTATCGCCAGCCTGTCACCGGCCTTAGCACCCATATCGATCAGGCTTTGGCCGACCGCTTGAACCTGCCGCCACGCTTCGCGGTAGGTGATCTCGTCCCACCCTCCATTCGCATTGCGTTGTGCGAGGAAAGTTCTATCCGGAGCAGAATTTGCCCAGTTCGGAAGGAAATCCGTGATGCGCCAGTCGCAGTTCCCCAACTCGAGAGGCGAGCTCAACATCAGCGTGCCATCGGGTCTACGTCCTACGGAAAGCTCTCTTGGCGCAAACGTCAGTGCTCTCATCGACATCGAAGATGAACTCCTGAATTATTAGGTTGAACCAATCGAGCACGCTTACGCCTCATTTGCTACGCCATCGCTGATAGGCCGTCCGCCTGGATAGCTCGCGCCAATTGCTCTCTTGAGCCCAACCGGGCGGCAGTTCGTGTACCGCGCGAACTGCCGGACCTGTCAGCGGCCGATACGAGGTCACTCGGACCTGGCGTCCAGCACTTCCCCGAAGGATTGCCAACTCGTGCCGACAGCACCTCCTGCGACAGCCTAAATCCCTCTGCGTAATCCGAGTCCATCATGAAGTACAAGCACCTGTCCTGCGGGGACGGGCACAAGGTCGCGGCTGCCTGCTCATGCCGCAGCCGCCTTCTTCGGCGGGAAGCGGCCGTAAAACGTCTCGCCCTTAGCTGCCATGTCGATCAGGAGCTTCGGCGGCGTGAACCGCGAGCCGTACTTCTTCTCCAGCCTGAGGCACAGTTCGACGAACTTTGTCGTGCCCATGAAGTCGATGTAGGACAGCGTGCCGCCGGTGAACGGCGGGAAGCCGAACCCGAGGATCGAGCCGACGTCGGCCTCGCGCGGATCGGTGATGACACCATCTTCCACCGTACGCGCGGCCTCCACGGCCTGCACCACGAGAAAACGCTGCTTCAACTCCTCAACATCGAGGCTATCGGGATCGAGATGCTTCGGTTGCAGCGAAGTCAGTTCCGGCCAGAGCTTCTTCTGGCCTTTCCCTTTCTCGGGGTAATCATAAAAGCCCATACCGTTCTTGCGGCCGAGGCGTCCGCGCTTCTCGACCATTTCGACCAGCAGCTTCTTATGATCCTGATTGATCGCCTGCGTGCCGATATCGGCTTCCGTTGCCCTTAGAATCTTCAGCCCAAGATCGAGGGCGGTTTCGTCGTTGAGCGAGAGCGGCCCGACCGGCATACCGGCCATCTTCGCGGTGTTCTCGATCATCGCCGGCGGCACGCCTTCCAGCAGCATCTCGTAACCTTCGAAGAGGAAGAGCATCACGCAACGGTTGGCGAAGAAGCCGCGCGAGTCGTTGACGACAATCGGCGTTTTCTTGATCTGGCGGACGTAGTCGAGAGCAGTGGCCAGCGCCACGTCCCCGGTATTCTTGCCGACGATGATTTCCGACAGCATCATCTTCTCGACCGGCGAGAAGAAGTGAATGCCGATAAACTTCGACTGATCCTTCCACTCCTCCGCCAGCGAATTGATCGGCAGCGTCGAAGTGTTGGTCGCGAAGATCGCGCCTTCCTTCAAAAGCGGCTGCGCTTTGGCGTAGGTCTCCGCCTTGGCCTTGCGATCCTCGAACACCGCCTCGATCACGAGGTCGCAATCCCTGATCGCGTTGTAATCGGCGGTGGCGGTGATGCGGGAGAGGATCGCCTCGGCTTCGTCCTGTTTCATGCGGCTCTTGGAGACAGCGACATCGACCGCGGCCTTGGCGTGACCCTTGCCCTTGTCGGCACTCTCCTGATCGCGATCGATCAAGACCACGTCGATGCCGGCCTGCGCCGACACGAAACCGACGCTGGCACCCATGAAGCCTGCTCCGATTACCGCCAGCTTCTTGACCTTGGTGGGCGGCACGTTCTGCGGACGGCGCGCGCCTTTGTTGAGGTCCTGCATCGACATGAAGAGAGAGCGAATCATCGCCGCCGCTTCCTTCGAGCGCAGGATATTGGAGAAGTAGCGCGACTCGACGCGTAGCGCCGTATCCATTGGCAACTGCAAGCCTTCATAGACGCATTGCAGAATCGCCCGCGCGCCCGGATAGTTGTCGTAAGTCTCGCGGCGCAGCATTGCGGTCGCCGGCTGGAAGAACTGCAAGCCCGCTTTCGAATAGACCGCACCGCCAGGCAGCTTGAACCCCTTCTCATCCCAGGGCGCGACCGCCTTGCCGCCGGCCTTGATCCAGTCTTTAGCCTTCTGAATCAACTCCGGAGCCGGCACCACCTCGCCGATAATGCCGCGGGCTTGGGCCTTCTTGACATCGATGGCCTCGCCCTTGAACAGCATCTGCACGGCATCCATCGTCGGCATCAGGCGCGGCAGCCGCTGCGTGCCGCCGGCGCCGGGGAAAATACCGATCTTGACCTCAGGCAGGCCAACGCGGGTTTTCGGGTTCTCGGACGCGATGCGGTAGTGACAGGCGAGCGCCAGCTCGAAGCCGCCGCCGAGCGCCGTTCCGTTGATCGCAGCAACCCACGGCTTACCGCCGACCTCGATGTTGCGGAACGATCGCGACAGCTTGCGGGCCTCGCCGAACACAAATTTGTTCGCGGCTTCCTCGCCATCAGACTTTAGCATCTCCCCGTGAGTGCGGTTCATGGCCTCCAGCATCGTCAAATCCGCGCCTGCGCAGAACGCGTCCTTACCGGATGTGATGACGACACCCTTCACCGCGGCGTCCGACGTCAGATGCTCGATGATTGCGCCAAGCTCGGTTCCAGACGTCTCATCGATAACGTTCATCGATTTGTCCGGAATATCCCACGTCACCAGCGCGATGCCGTCGGCGTCGGTCTCAATCTTGAAATTCTTGTAGGCCACTTGATCACTCCCAACTCTCTGTCGTCATCCTGAGGCGGCCTCGCCGCTTGCAAGGCCTCGAAGGATGGCGTGATGAAATCTTCCGCTTTCTGCTCCCCTCCCCCTCGCGGGACGGCGTCGGGGGGTTACTTTTCTGCCAAGACGATCACCCCACCCCGGCCCACTTCGTTCGCCGCCCCTCCCCCTCTAGGGCAGGGCTATCGCATGTTCAGAAGCATGTCGACGAGGAAGCTGTCGTCCCAAGCGGCCCGTTTGAGCTTGCCCCGCAAAGAGGTTTTTGTGTCGGG
>NZ_JAACFT010000063.1 GCF_029051685.1 Bradyrhizobium sp. CSA207
CCGACTTGCCCTCAATATTGCTCGCGCTCATCCCGACACAAAAACCTCTTTGCGGGGCAAGCTCAAACGGGCCGCTTGGGACGACAGCTTCCTCGTCGACATGCTTCTGAACATGCGATAGCCCTGCCCTGGAGGGGGAGGGTCGATCGCGCGCAGCGCGAGCGGGGTGGGGTGACGGTCTCTCCGCGACCAACAGCGCCCGCGTGGAGAGATCACCCCACCCCGCTGCGCATTCCGCTTCGCTGCATGCCCAGCGACCCACGAGCGAGCTACGCTCGTCTCGGACCCCTCCAGGGGAGGGTAAGAGAGAAAATCGCGCCTCGAAGCCTACGACGGCTGCGGACCGTCATAGCCCTCGATGATGATGAGGTCGGCGACGGAGTGCGGTTGGCGCACCTTGATGTTGGCCTGGTATTCCGGCGAGTTGTAGCAGGCGATCGCGGTCTCGTAGTCCGGGAATTCGATCACGACATTGCGGGTGCGGCTCTGGCCCTCGACGGTGGTGAACTTGCCGGCGCGGACGACGAAGCGGCCACCCCATTTCTTGAAGATCGGACCATTTGCGACGGCGTAGGGCTTGTAGCCCTCGTCATCGCTCACGTCGACGCGTCCAATCCAGTAGCCTTTTGCCATGGTTGTTCTCCCTGTGTTGTTGATCTTTATTTGAATTTGAGCATGATCTGATCGGAAAACCGCTGCACACTTTTCCGGATCATGCTCCGAGCGCCTGCGCTATCTCGGCCTGGATGGCCTCGGCGACAGCCTTCGGGTCGGCAGCTTCCACCACCGGTCGCCCGACGACGAGATAGTCGGCGCCGGCCGCAATCGCACGGCCCGGTGTCATGATGCGCTTCTGGTCGCCGCTCGCCGCGCCCGCCGGACGGATGCCGGGCGTGACGAGGTTCATCTGATGGCCGACGACCTTGCGCAACGCGCCCACTTCCTCCGGCGAGCAGACCAGGCCGTCAACGCCGAGCACCTGCGCCTGCTGCGCACGCGCCTCGACCAGCTCGGAAACCCCGAGCCGATAGCCGGCCGCATGCAGATCATCATCGTTGTAGGAGGTCAGCACCGTGACGGCGAGGATCTTCAAGCTCGCATGGCCGCGGCCTTCGACGGCGCCCTTCATGGTTTGCGGATAGGCGTGCACGGTAAGAAAGGTCGCGCCCAGCTTGGCGACACTTTCGACGCCGCGCATCACCGTGTTGCCGATGTCATGCAGCTTGAGATCGGCAAACACCTTCTTGCCCTCGTCGGCGAGCTTGCCGATCAGCGGCAGGCCGCCTGCATAAGCGAGCTGATAGCCGATTTTGTAGAACGTGACGCTGTCGCCAAGCCGATCGATCATCGCCTCCGCAGCATCAAGGCTCGGCAGATCGAGTCCGACGATCAGGCGGTCTTTCGGGACGATTTCGGCTGGCGTCATGTCACCTCACATCATGCGTTGAGAAACGTCGATCAACTGCCGCACCATGGCCTTCAGCGCGTCGATATCGCCCTGGTTCTTGAGCCTGTCCATATCGTCATAGGCCTGGTCGGCAAAGGCGAGCGTGAGCTGGCTGGCAATCACATTGGCGTGGCAGGAGGTCAGGATCAGCCGCAACGCTTGCAGCGCGCGGGCGGCGCCGAGCCGGCTCTGCGAAGCGCCGGCGAGCGCGAAGACGCGGTTGCGGAACACCTCCCCGCGCGCCTCGTGCAGCTCATGCACGCGGCTGACCCAGTCGATCGCGTTCTTCAGCAGCGGCGGCACCGAAGCATTGTATTCGGGCGAGACGATCAACACCCCATGATGCGCGCCGATCATGCGCTTGAGATTGATGGCGTGCTTCGGCACACCGGATTTGGCCTGGAGATCGCCGTCATAGATCGGCAGCGGAAAATCGGCGAGCGAGATCCGGGTGATGTCGACGCCGGCCTGAACGAATTCATAGGCAGCGACCGCCGCCAGCTTCGCATTATGCGAGCCGGTGCGCAGCGAGCCGGGAATGATCAGGATCTTGGGGGCGGACATCCAATCCAATTGCGTTCGGCGAAACGAGCCCGCCGCGCAAAGAGGGAAGCCGGCGGAATTAGTCCTTGCGATACACCCAGACGCGGGCCGGCGGAAGGTTCATCCAGATCCGTTCCGAGGCTTCTGTGGACACGCCGGGCAGCGATTTCGGGATCGGCGGCACCACCGCATAGGTGAACTGCACGAAGGGCGCGCCGGGCGCCAGCGCCGTGAAAGCATCGCGAATGAGCCGCAGCCGCGTCAGCATCGGTTTGGTCACCAGCGGCAGGCCGGAGACCACGGCAGACGCCGGCGCGCTCAGCACGTTCCAGAGCGTGTCGCGCAGGCGATAGGCATCGCCCTGCACCACCTTGGCCTGCGGATAACGGTCGCGCAGCAGCGCGCAGAAGCCGGGATTGTACTCGACCAGGACAAGACGCTTCTGATCGACGCCGCGCTCGACCAGGGCCGAGGTGATGGCGCCGGTGCCGGGTCCGAGCTCGACGACCGGTGCGTCCGAATTGACGTCGACGTAGTGCGCCATGGTCCGGGCCAGGAGCTTACCCGACGGCATGACGGCGCCCATATGCAGGGGCTTTTCGATCCATGACCGGAGAAAACGCACTTCGTCGTCAAGACGAGGCTTCTTCAACGCACGCGCGGACGATGGCAATGGCATGTCAGGACCGGACGGGACCCCGCGTCACCGCGGCGTGTCAGAAAATGGTCATAAAGACGTATAGGCCGGAGGCGGTACGGTCAAGACGAGTCAACTCGCCCGATTACCGAAGAAATCCTTGACCTTGGCGAAGAACCCCTCGGATTCCGGCTGGGTGTTGCCGGAGGAGAGCTTTTCGAACTCGGCCAGCAATTCCTGCTGCTTCTTGGTGAGGTTTTGCGGGGTCTCGACCACGACCTGGACATACATGTCGCCCATCTGGCGCGAGCGCAGCACCGGCATACCCTTCGATGCGATGCGGAAGCGGCGGCTGGACTGGGTTCCGGCCGGCACCTTGACCTTGGCCTTGCCCTTGTCGATGGTCGGCACCTCGAATTCGCCGCCAAGTGCAGCCGTCACCATCGAGATCGGCACGCGGCAATGCAAATCGGCGCCGTCGCGCTGGAAGAACTGGTGCTGGGCGAGCGACAGGAAGATGTAGAGGTCGCCGGGCGGACCGCCGCGGACACCGGCCTCGCCTTCGCCGGCGAGCCTGATCCGGGTGCCGTCCTCGACTCCCGGGGGAATGTTGACCGACAGCGTCCGCTCGCGGGTGACCCGGCCCTGTCCCGAGCAGGACGGGCAGGCGTCCTCGATCATCTGGCCGCGGCCTTGGCAGCCGGGGCAGGTCCGCTCCAGCGTGAAGAAGCCCTGTGACTGCCGCACACGGCCGGCGCCGCCGCAGGTCGAGCAGGTCTTCGGCTTGGTGCCGGCCTTGGCGCCGATGCCCGAGCAGGCCTCGCAGGTGACCGAGACCGGAATCTCGATCTGCGCGGTCTTGCCGCCGAAGGCTTCCTCGAGCGTGATTTCCATGTTGTAGCGCAGGTCGGCGCCGCGCTCGCGGCCACCGCGGCCGCGCTGTCCGGCCATGCCGAACAGGTCTTCGAAAATGTCGGAAAAGGAAGACGCAAAGCCCGCGCCGAATCCGGCGCCCCCGCCAGGACCGCCCTGCTCGAAGGCGGCATGGCCATAGCGGTCGTAGGCGGCGCGCTTGTCCCTGTCCTTGAGAACCTCGTAGGCCTCGTTGATTTCCTTGAAGCGGATTTCGCTGGTGTCATCCCCAGGATTGCGGTCGGGGTGAAACTTCATCGCAAGCTTGCGGAACGACGACTTCAGCTTGGATTCGTCGGCGTCGCGGTCGACTTCGAGAGTCTCGTAGTAGCAGCGCTTGGTGGACGTGGACATGTTGAACTCGGTCTATCCAATCGCGATTCAAGTCGGAGCGAAACAACCTCGCCACGCGACGATATAAGTGCCCCTCCGCCTTGCGGCAGAGGGCAGCACGGCGGCGTTCAGGATAACGGCTGGAAATTGATCGATGGTAACGGCGCGGTGCCCCGCCCGGCCCGACACGAAAGCCTCCCCCTTGAAGGGGGAGGCCGAAGCTGCGTGTGGGGTGCAATCCGTCCGCATCATCACCCCCTGAGGGCTTATGCAGACTTCTTGTTGTTCTTGTCGTCGTCGACTTCGGTGAACTCCGCGTCGACCACGTCGTCCTTGGCCGCGTCCTTTTTGGCGTCGGCCTCGGCCTGCTGCTTGTACATCGCTTCGCCGAGCTTCATCGAAGCCTGGGCCAGCGTGTTGGTCTTGGCCTTGATTGCCTCGGCGTCGTCGCCCTTCAGCGCTTCCTTGAGGTCGCTGACGGCATCCTCGATGGCGCGGCGCTCGGTCTCAGCCACCTTCGAACCGTGCTCGGCCAGCGCCTTTTCGGTCGAGTGCACCAGCGCGTCGGCATGGTTCTTGGCGTCGACTGCCTCGCGGCGCTTCTTGTCGGCCGCGGCGTTGGCTTCGGCCTCCTTGACCATCTTGTCGATGTCGGCTTCCGTCAGGCCGCCGGAGGCCTGGATGCGGATCTGCTGCTCCTTGCCGGTCGCCTTGTCCCTCGCCGAGACGTTGACGATGCCGTTGGCGTCGATGTCGAAGGTCACCTCGATCTGCGGCATGCCGCGCGGGGCCGGCGGAATGCCCATCAGGTCGAACTGGCCGAGCATCTTGTTGTCGGCCGCCATTTCACGCTCGCCCTGGAAGACGCGGATGGTGACCGCGTTCTGGCTGTCCTCGGCGGTCGAGAACACCTGGCTCTTCTTGGTCGGGATCGTGGTGTTGCGGTCGATGATGCGGGTGAACACGCCGCCTAGCGTCTCGATGCCCAGCGACAGCGGGGTCACGTCGAGCAGCAGCACGTCCTTGACGTCGCCCTGGAGCACGCCGGCCTGGATCGCGGCGCCGATCGCCACGACTTCGTCCGGGTTGACGCCCTTGTGCGGCTCCTTGCCGAACAGCTGCTTCACGACTTCCTGGACCTTCGGCATGCGGGACATGCCGCCGACCAGCACCACTTCGCCGATCTCACCGGCGGTGACGCCGGCATCCTTCAGCGCCTTGCGGCAGGGCTCGACAGTCTTCTGGATGAGGTCGTCGACCAACGCTTCGAACTTGGCGCGGGTGAGCTTCATCGTCAGATGCTTCGGCCCGGTCTGGTCCGCGGTGATGAAGGGCAGGTTGATCTCGGTCTGCGTCGTCGACGACAGCTCGATCTTGGCCTTTTCAGCGGCCTCTTTCAGGCGCTGCAAAGCGAGCTTGTCGTTGCGCAGGTTGATGCCCTGCTCCTTCTGGAACTCGTCGGCGAGGTAGCCGACCAGGCGCATGTCGAAATCTTCGCCGCCGAGGAAGGTGTCGCCGTTGGTCGACTTCACCTCGAACACGCCGTCGCCGATTTCGAGAATGGAGATATCGAACGTGCCGCCGCCGAGGTCGTACACGGCGATCGTGCCGGCCTTGGTCTTGTCCAGACCATAGGCGAGTGCAGCCGCGGTCGGCTCGTTGATGATGCGCAGCACTTCAAGGCCCGCGATCTTGCCGGCGTCCTTGGTCGCCTGGCGCTGGGCGTCGTTGAAGTAGGCGGGAACAGTGATGACGGCTTGGTCGACCTTCTGGCCGAGATGCGCTTCCGCGGTCTCCTTCATCTTCTGCAAGATGAACGCCGAGACCTGCGAGGGCGAGTAGGTCTGGCCATCGGCCTCGACCCAGGCGTCGCCGTTGGAAGCCTTCACGATCTTGTACGGAACGAGCTTCTTGTCCTTCTCGACCATCGGGTCGTCGTAGCGGCGGCCGATGAGGCGCTTCACTGCGAAGAAGGTGCGCTCGGGATTGGTGACGGCCTGGCGCTTGGCCGGCTGGCCGACGAGGCGCTCACCGTCGTCCGTGACGGCGACGATCGAAGGCGTCGTGCGCATACCTTCGGAATTCTCGATGACTTTGGCATTCTTGCCATCCATCACGGCGACGCACGAATTCGTGGTGCCGAGGTCGATCCCAATGACCTTTCCCATGGTCCTGATATCCTTGTTTTTGCGGCAGGCTGGCTGGGCCCAGAAGGCACCCGAACCGAAACCCCCTAAGATCAAACATCCGCGATATTGCGATGGTTGACGCTCATATAGGAGGGGGGGAGGGCCCCGCAAGGACCGAACGCAAGTTTCGGCCGTGAAAACATTGGGTTTTGGAAGATCATATCCGGGCTGAACCGCCCTTGCAGGTGAGGAAATATTAACAGGTTCAGGCCTCGGCCAGTACCCGCCAGGCTGATCTGCCCGCCCTGTTGCGGCAAGGCCAAACCCGCTAAAAGGCGGGCGCCCGGACGGCCTCGTCGAGGCTGCTTCGCGCGACAAAGCGGCCCGATGGCCGACCATCGAACGGCCCCAATGTGAACCAACTAGAATGCCCATGAAGCTGATCCGCCCCCTCTCCGCGCTCGCCCTCCTCGTCGCCACGGCACTTCCGGCTTTTGCGGCCGACCCTGAATTTCCGCCGGGGCTGCGCCTCGGCATGGTGCCGCTGATCGGCCTCAACGCGGCCAAAACCTTTCCGGGATTCGAGAGCGAGGACGGCAGTGTCAAGGTGCTGATCACCGAGCTGCCGCCGGACGCCTATGGCGAGGTCGCCAATGCCTTCAAGGCCAACCCGGCCGGCGCCGGCGGCGTCAAGCCGGACAAGGTCGAGACCCCCGCGGGCCTTGCCTATTTCACCACCGAGATCGGCAAGGCCGGCGATGCACTGGTGAAGCGTTATTCGATGATCGTGCAGGGCACCGGCTTCTCCGGCTATGTCGCGGTCCAGATTCCGGAGAACGCCACCAAGATCTATACCGACGAAGCGGTGCGGCAGATGTTCGCGAGCGCCGCAACGCGCAAGGAGGTACCGGTCGAGGAGCAGCTTTCGCGGATGCCGTTCAAGGTCACCGATCTGGCCGACTTCAAGAACGTGCGCACGCTGGCGCCGGGCACCAGCATCATCCTGGCCGACGGCGACGAGAGCACCGGCTTCGAGCCAAAACCGTTCATCATCCTCGGCCTGATCGGCGCGACGCCGCAACAGGCCGAGGACCGCGCCCGCTTCGCTCAGGAGGCGGCGCTCCAGATCCCCGGCGTGCGGGAATCGCGCGTCACCATGTCCGAGCCGATCCGCATCAACGGCCAACAGGGGTTTGAAACCCGGATCGACGGCGTCAGCGGCAAGGACAAGACCGCGGTAACGGTGGTGCAGTGGATCCGCTTCAGCAGCGGCGGCGCCTCGCTGCGTATTGTCGCCAGCGCCCCGCGCGACCAGTGGCCCAACGCCTTCAACCGCTTCCGCGCCGTGCGCGACGGCATCCAGCCCAAGGGCTAGCTAGCGACGACAAGCGAGATGCGCTCCCTCCCCCGCCTGCGGTGGAGGGCCGGGGAGAGGGTTTCACCGCAAGCGAGAGCCCCTCGTTGGAGAGAGCCCTCACCCAGCGCTTCGCCGTAGCCGGCTGCATTTTCGGGCTTCTGTTCGCACACGAGCGGAACTAGGCTCCTCCCTCGTTGGGTTCATCCTGGAGGGAGGCGAACGATGCTGGATCGGCGACAAGTTTTGGCAGCGCAAGTTTTGGCACTTGGGACGACGGCACTCGCGGCTCTCACTCCAACCGCACTCTTTGCAGCCGCATCGATCAAGCCGGACGATGCATCCGCGCTGATCGTGATCGACGTGCAAAACTGCTTCCTGCCCGGAGGCAGCCTCGCGGTGAAGGAAGGCGAGCAGGTGGTGCCGGTCATCAACAAGATGGCCAAGGCGTTCACGAACGTCGTCATGACGCAGGACTGGCACACCCCCGGCCACATCTCTTTTGCCTCGGTGCATGCCGGCAAGAAGCCGTTCGAGACCGTCGAGCTGCCCTATGGCAAGCAGGTGCTGTGGCCCGACCATTGCGTGCAGGGCACCGACGGCGCCGCGCTGTCAAAGGACCTTTCGATCCCGCAGGCCGAGCTCGTCATCCGCAAGGGCTTCCACAAGGACGTCGACAGCTACTCGGCCTTCCTCGAGGCCGACGGCAAGACCTCGACCGGCCTCGCCGGCTATCTGAAGGCGCGCAAGATCAAGCGCGTGTTCGTTGCGGGGCTGGCGACGGATTTCTGCGTCGCCTGGACCGCGCTCGACGCGCGCAAGGCCGGCTTCGAGGTCTATGTGGTGGAAGACGCCTGCCGCGGCATCGACACCCAGGGCTCGCTGACAAAAGCCTGGGCCGACATGGCCAAGGCCGGGGTGAAGCGGATTCAGTCCGCGGATATCGCGGTGAGCGTGTAAGCGACGCGAAAACTGCCAGCCCCTCCTCCGTGAGGAGCGCGCTTCGTCGCGCGCGTCTCGAAGGATGGAGGCCCCCGCTGTTACATCTTGGCCGTCATGGTTCGAGACGCCGCGCAAGGGCGCGGCTCCTCACCATGAGGGTCGGAGAGCTAATTGGCCGCGCTGTTCGGCTCGTTGGTGTTGGCAGCAGGCGCGGCCTTCACGCCGCCCTTGGCGACACCGACCAATGCCGGGCGCAGCACGCGCTCGCCGATGGTGTAGCCGGCCTGCATGACCTGCACCACGGTGCCCGACGGCACCGACGCATCAGGCACTTCGAACATCGCCTGCTGGAAGTTCGGGTCGAACTTCTGGCCCGAGGGGTCGAACTTCTTCACGCCGTGCTTTTCCAGCGCGTTGAGCAGCGAGCGCTCAGTAAGCTCGACGCCCTCGATCAGCGAGGTCAGGCCGGGATCGGCAGCGGCACGTGCCTCGGCCGGAACGGCGTCCAGCGCGCGCTGGAGATTGTCGGCGATGTCGAGCACGTCGCGGGCAAAGCCGGTGATGCCGTAGAGGCGGGCGTCGGCGACTTCCTTGGTGGTGCGCTTGCGCAGGTTCTCCATCTCGGCCAGCGTCCGCAGCATGCGGTCGCGTGCCTCGGAGGCCTCCTTCTGCAACAGCTCGACCGAGCCGGGCTCGGGATCGTCGGGCATCACATAGGGCTTCGACACCACGGGCTCGCCGGTCGCTGCGGCCGTGTCTTCGGGTTGCCGGTCTCGATCGGTCATCGGCTCTCTTCTCAAAGGTCTCAGGGAGTTTTCCTGCCCGGATATCGTGCTTCGGACGGCGAAAATCAAGCGCCCGTGATCGGCCAGGCCCGGGTCAGCCACCCAGCAGGCGACTGACGATGCGGGCGGCGTAGTCCACGGTCGGGATCACACGGGCATAATTCAGCCGCGTCGGCCCGATCACGCCCAAAACGCCAACGATACGGCCCTCGGCATCCCGATAGGGCGAGATGATGGTGGAGGAGCCGGACAGCGAGAACAGCTTGTTCTCCGAGCCGATGAAGATCCGCACGCCCTCCGCGGTCTCGGCACGGCCGAGCAGGTCGATGACGCCGCGCTTGGTCTCGAGGTCGTCGAACAGCAGGCGCACCCGCTCCAGATCCTCCAGCGCATGCAGATCTTCGAGCAGATTGGCATGGCCGCGGACGATGAGCTGACGGTCTTCGTTTTCGCCGCCGGACCAGCTGGCGATGCCAGCGGAGATCACTTTCTGTGTCAACTGATCCAGCTCAGTTCGCGCCTCTCCGAGCGCGGTCTCGAGCTCCAGCCGCGCCTCGGCCAGGGTCCGGCCCCGGATTCGTGCATTGAGGAAATTGCCGGCTTCGGTCAGCGCCGAGGATGGAACTCCCGGCGGCAGCGTCAGCACGCGGTTTTCGACCTGGCCGTCCTCGCCGACCAGGATCACCAATGCCTTTTCCGGTTCCAGGCGGACGAATTCGATGTGTTTCAGCCGCGCATTGGATTTCGGGGTCAGCACCACGGCGGCGGCCCGGGTCAGGCCGGAGAGCCGCGTCAACGCCTCCTCCAGCGCCGCTTCGACCGATTGCGCATGGCCCACCGAGGTCAATTGGCTCTGGATCGCCTGGCGTTCGGCGTCGTTGAGATCGCCGACCTGCATCAGGGCGTCGACGAAGAAGCGCAGGCCGAGTTCCGTCGGGAGCCGGCCGGCGGAGGTGTGCGGCGCGTAGATCAGGCCGAGTTGTTCCAGATCGGCCATGACATTACGAACCGAGGCCGGCGACAGCGGCATGGCGATCAGGCGCGAGATATTGCGCGAGCCGACCGGCTCGCCGGTTGCGAGATAACTTTCGACAATTTGACGAAAGATATCGCGGGATCGCTCGTTGAGCTGGGCGAGGCCTGCGCGCGGCGCGATCAGATGGATCGGATCGTGATGGGCCACAGACGGCAACTCCTCTCAGATGCTTGTAATTTGGCTATCCGGGAGGTTCCTGACAAGCGCGGTTTTGCGATTGGCTGGGGACCGAAAAGGCAGAACGTCCCCCTTGCCGCCTACCCTCACCCCCCCTACAAGCACCGCGAATAGCCCTTTCCCGAGAGTCTTGGAGGATCTCCCATGCGGCCAAGCCGCCGTGCGCCCGACGAATTGCGTCCCGTGACGCTTGAGCGCGGCGTGGTCAAATATGCGGAAGGCTCGTGCCTGGTGAAGTTCGGCGACACCCATGTGCTGGTCACCGCCACGCTGGAAGAGCGGCTGCCGCCCTGGCTGAAGGGCCAGGGCCGCGGCTGGGTCACCGCCGAATACGGCATGCTGCCGCGCGCCACGCTGGAACGCACCCGCCGCGAGGCCTCCGCCGGAAAGCAGAGCGGCCGCACCGTGGAAATCCAGCGCCTGATCGGCCGCTCGCTCCGCACCATCGTCAATCTCGAAGCGCTCGGCGAGCGCCAGATCACGGTCGATTGCGACGTGATCCAGGCCGACGGCGGCACGCGCACGGCATCGATCACCGGCGCCTGGGTCGCGCTCGCCGATTGCATCAACTGGATGAAGACGCGAAACATGATCAAGGCCAACGTGATGCGCGACAACGTCGCCGCGATCTCCTGCGGCATCTACAACGGCACGCCGGTGCTCGATCTCGACTATGCCGAGGATTCGGAAGCCCAGACCGATGCCAATTTCGTCATGACCGGCGATGGCCGCATCATCGAAGTGCAGGGCACCGCGGAGCGCGAGCCGTTCACGCAGGACGAGTTCCTGGCGCTGATGGCGCTGGCCCAGAAGGGCATTGCGCGTCTGGTGGACTTGCAGAAGCTGGCTGTGGCGTAGTCAATAGGCCATGCACCGCCGAATCACAGGCCGACTCGTGATCGCGACCCACAATCCCGGCAAGCTCGCCGAGATGAAGGAGCTGCTCGCGCCTTACGGCATCGAGGCGGTGTCGGCCGGTGAGCTCGGCTTGGGCGAGCCGGACGAGGCCGGCAACGATTTCCGCAGCAACGCCGCGATCAAGGCGATTGCGGCGGCGCAAGCGACCAAGCTTCCCTCTTTCGCCGATGATTCCGGTATCGTGGTCGATGCGCTCGACGGCGCGCCCGGCATCTACAGCGCGCGCTGGGCAGGCCCTTCCAAGGATTTCACCGCGGCGATGACGCGTATCGAACGCCTGTTGCAGGAGCGCGGTGCGACCACGCCCGACAAGCGCAAGGCGCATTTCGTCTCCGCACTCTGCGTCGCCTGGCCCGACGATCATTGCGAACAGGTCGAGGCGCGCGTCGATGGCACCCTGGTCTGGCCGCCGCGCGGAACCGCCGGCTTCGGTTACGATCCGATGTTCCTGCCCGACGGCCACACCCGCACCTTCGGTGAGATGGCCAGCATCGAGAAGCACGGCCTGCCGCCGCTTGGTCTTGGTCTGTCGCACCGCGCCCGCGCCTTCGTGAAACTGGCGGAGATCTGCCTTGAGCCGCGCTAAGGAAGCCTTCGGCGTCTACGTGCACTGGCCCTTCTGCCTATCGAAGTGCCCCTATTGCGATTTCAACAGCCATGTCCGCCACGCCGCGATCGACGAGGCACGCTTTGCCAGCGCCTTCGCCCGCGAGATCGCGGCGACGGCCGAGCGCGCGCCCGGCCGCCAAGTGACGTCGATCTTCCTCGGCGGCGGCACGCCGTCGCTGATGCAGCCCGCAACCGTCGGCGCGGTGCTCGATGCCATCGGCAAGCATTGGCCCATCGCCAATGACGTCGAAGTGACGCTGGAGGCGAACCCGACCAGCGTCGAAGCCACGCGCTTTGCCGGCTATCGCGCAGCCGGCGTCAACCGCGTCTCGCTCGGCGTGCAGGCACTCGACGACGCTTCGCTGAAAGCGCTGGGACGTTTGCATAGCGCGCGCGAGGCGCTGGATGCGGTCGCGATCGCGCGCCGCTCGTTCGACCGCTATTCGTTCGATCTGATCTATGCCCGTCCCGACCAGACGCCTGCGATGTGGGCCGACGAACTGCGGCACGCGATCGACGAAGCGGCCGAGCATCTGTCGCTTTATCAATTGACGATCGAGGAAGGCACGCCGTTCTTCGGCCTGCACCAGGCCGGAAAATTGAAGACGCCGGACGAAGCGGTCGCGCGCGCGCTCTACGACGTCACGCAGGAGACCTGCGACAAGCTCGGGCTGCCCGCCTACGAGATTTCCAATCATGCGCGGCGCGGCGCCGAGTGCCGGCACAATCTGGTCTATTGGCGCGGCGACGAATATGCCGGCATCGGCCCGGGCGCGCATGGTCGCCTCGATATCGATGGCATCCGCCACGCGACCGCCACCGAGAAACGCCCCGAAGCCTGGCTGATGCGGGTCGCAAGCAACGGCCACGGCCTCGTCACCGACGATCTCCTCAACAGCGAGGAGCGCGCCGACGAATTTTTGCTGATGGGACTGCGGCTGGCAGAAGGCATCGACCCCGACCGCTACACCGCTCTCTCCGGCCGTCCGCTCGATCCCAAACGCATCGCGCTGCTGCGCGAGGAAGGCGCGATCACGGTGGATGCGTCGGGCCGGCTGCGCGTGACCAGCAGCGGATTTCCGGTGCTCGATGCGGTGGTCGCAGATCTGGCGGCGTAAGGTCTCTCTCCATCGTCGTCCCGGACAAGCGCAGCTCTTGACAACGCGTAGCGTTGTCCTGAGCGGAGCGCCGATCCGGGACGACAGCAGGGCTGTGGCTACGCCCCAAAACTCTTCGGCGAGCCCGCGACCGCGACGCCGCCGCCGGTGGTCACCTTCATCACGGCCAGCCCGCGCTCGTTGGTGCCATCGGCGCGGAACCGGAACAGGCCGTCGATGCCGGCAAAGCCGGAGGGATTGGTAAGCACGTCAGAGGAGAAGCGCGTGGTGCCTTGCGTGCGCGCGAGCGCAGCGACCAGGGCAACCGCGTCATAGGCGAGCGTTGCGGTGCGGATCGGTTCGGCGCCGTATTTGGTGCGGTAGCGGCCGGAGAAGGCGCGGAAGCCGGCCGGATCCGGCGCGGCATAGAGGCCGCCTTGCAAGCTCGAGCTGGCATAGACGCGCGGATTGTCCCACAGGCCGGTGCCGAGCAACTGGATGTTGCGCAAATTCGCGCCCGCCGCAGTCATCGCATCCGCCACCGCAACGACGGCATCGCCGTCATCGGCAATGAACAGCGCGTCCGCGCTGCCGAGCTGCTGCGCCACGGTCCGCGCCGGCGCGGCGCGATCGGCGCCGTATTTCTCGAACGCGACAATGCGTCCGCCACGCCGCGGCACCGCGGCCTTCACCGCCGCCTCGACCACATTGCCATAGGCATTGTCAGGCACGAGCACGGCGACAGAACGTTTTCCGACGCTGGCGGAATATTCGACGATGCGGTTGACGTCGGACTCCGGCAGGAAGCTGAGCAGATAGACGCCGCGGCCGGCGATGGAGGAGTCGGTCGAGAACGCCATCACCGGGATGCCGCGCGTGCGCGCGACCTGCGCCACCGCCGGCACCGACTGCGCGAACAATGGCCCCAGAATGATTTCGGCGCCTTCGTCGACCGCCTGCTGCGCGCCCGCCTGTGCGCCTTGCGGGCTGCCGTTGTCGTCCTTGATCAGCAGCTGGATGTTGGGATTCTGGAACTCGGCCAGCGCCATCTCGGCAGCGTTGCGCATGGATTGCGCGGCAAGGCCGGCGTTACCCGCGGCCGAGAGCGGCAGGATCACGGCGACCTTCACCCCGCCAGTGCCGGCGGTCGAGGCCTGTTGCGGCGGCCCCGCCGGCTGGGCCGGGGGCGAGGAGCTGCTGAAGGGATTGGAGAACTGGCTGAGGCTTTGCTGCACGCCGGCGCAGGCCGACAGCAGGGGTGCGCCGAGCAGCAGGCCAAGCGCGCTCCGCCGGGTCGCCCCCGACAATCGGGGCCCCGGAGAGGAAGGCTCCTCCGAAGAGGGGGATCTGGGATAACGCGGGCCCACCATGGCAACTCTTCTTCCGACCGGCCGAGTCCGGCCGGCACACAACCCTTCCGCGACAGAAGCCGCGGATTCAGGCATATTGTCGGCAAATAGTTAACCAAAACAAAAGGATAATGACCGCTTAATGCGGCCGCATCTCAAGTCCTGGCTAGCTGTTCGCCGTCACTCACCCAGCATCAAGGCGGCGTTTCCGCCGCGAATATGGCGCCGGCACCCCACTCCCTCTCGAATGTGATGCCGGATGGATCACATTCCCGTCCTTCCTCGCCCGAGACTGGTATCTTGGGCTGGCATCTTGGCCAGTACCCCGGCTCTCTACCCCGCCTCGGTCCGATCTTTTTCGGAGGACCGGTTCCCAGCCCTCCGGATCATGCCTAAGTTCATTTCATTATGCGCGCAAAGCCGGCCCCGATAAATACACCTGAGAATACGGAAGCCGTCTCGCGCGGTTTCTCCATCGATGCCCATCGGCTGGCGGCGCCCAAGGCTGCGCCGGGACTGCATCTGGTCGCCACCCCCATCGGCAATCTCGGCGACATCACGCTGCGCGCGCTGCAGACGCTCGCCGGCGTCGACATCATCGCCTGCGAGGACACCCGCATCACGCGGCGCCTCACCGAGCGCTACGACATCTCAGCGCAGCTCAAGCCCTATCACGAGCACAATGCCGAGGCCGCGCGTCCGAAAATCCTGGAGTGGCTTGCGCAAGGCGGCTCGGTCGCGCTGGTGTCGGACGCCGGCACGCCGCTGATCTCCGATCCCGGCTACAAGCTGGTGCGTGAGGTCTGCGCGGCCGGCCATGCCGTCTACGCGCTGCCGGGCCCGTCCTCGGTGCTGGCGGCGCTGTCGGTTGCGGCGCTGCCGACCGACCGCTTCTTCTTCGAAGGCTTTCTACCGTCAAAATCGGCCGCGCGCCGGACGCGTCTTGCCGAGCTTGCCCGCATCGATGCGACGCTGGTGATGTTCGAGTCCGGCAACCGCGTGCAGGACACGCTTGCCGAGCTCGCCGGGATCATGGGGACCCGCGAAGCCGCGATCTGCCGCGAGCTGACCAAGCTCCATGAGGAAATTTCGCGCGCGCCGCTGAACGAGCTGGCGCGCGAGGCGGACACGCTGGAGACGCGCGGCGAGTTCGTGCTGGTGATCGCTCCGCCCGCAGCCGACGCCGAGGTGATGACCGCGGACGCGCTCGATGACCTGCTGCGAGGGCAGCTTGCCAGCCAAACCGTCAAGGATGCCGTGGCCCATGCGGTCGAGCTATCCGGGCGGCCGCGCCGCGAGATCTATGCCCGCGCGCTCGAGCTGGCGAAGGATTTGCGGAGCGGCGATGGCGAAGACTGACGGCGCCACGCCGGCGGAACCAAAGATCGCCTCGCCCGAACGCGTCGCCGCGTTCCGCACCGGCATCTCGGCCGAGAGCCGCGCCGCTGCCTTTCTCATGGCCAAGGGCTACCGCATCCTCGCAAAACGCTACCGCACGCCGCATGGCGAGATCGACATCGTGGCGCGCCGGCGCAATCTTATCGCCTTCGTCGAGGTCAAAGCCCGCGCGACGCTGGATGATGCCGCCTTCGCCGTGACGCCGCGCCAGCAGCAGCGCATCATCGACGCTGCGCAGGGGTGGCTTGCCGCGCATCCCGAGCATGCGGAATTTGAATTGCGTTTCGATGCCATGCTGATTGCGCCGCGGTCGCTTCCGCGCCATCTGTTGGCGGCATTCGACGCCTCGACCTGAAAGGCAGACCATGAAACTGAACGTCGCCGTCCAGATGGACCCCATCGCCCGCATCAACATCAAGGGCGATTCCACCTTTGCGCTGCTTTTGGAGGCGCAGAAGCGCGGTCACGGCCTGTCCTATTACACGCCCGACAAGCTGTCGATGGTCGGCGAGGAATTGGTCGCGCCGGTCCAGCTCCTGACCGTGCGCGACGAGCCCGGTGATCACTTCACCCTGGGCGAGCCCCGGCGCGAGGCACTGAACGGCTTTGACGTGGTGCTGCTGCGCCAGGATCCGCCGTTCGATCTCGCCTACATCACCTCGACGCATTTCCTGGAGCGCATCCACCCGAAGACGCTGGTGGTGAACGATCCGGCGTCGGTACGCAACGCACCGGAAAAACTGTTCGTGATGAACTTTCCGCAGCTGATGCCGCCGACGCTGATCTCGCGCGATCTCGACGAGATCAACGCCTTCCGCGAGCAACACGGTGCCGTGGTGATGAAGCCACTGCACGGCCATGGCGGCGCGGCGGTGTTCCGCGTGATGCCGCAGGACATGAATTTCGGCTCGCTGTTCGACATGTTCTCGGTCACCTTCAAGGAGGCCTGGGTGATCCAGCAGTTCATCCCCGAGGTGAAGCACGGCGACAAACGCATCATCCTGGTCGACGGCGAGTTCGCCGGCGCCGTCAACCGCGTGCCGGCTGCGGACGATCTCCGCTCCAACATGGTGCGCGGCGGCGCCGCGCAGGAAACCGAGCTCACCCCGCGAGAGCGCGAGATCTGCGCCACGGTCGGCCCGGCGCTGCGCGAGCGCGGCCTGTTGTTCGTCGGCCTCGACGTCATCAACGGCAGCCTCACCGAGATCAACGTAACCTCGCCCACCGGCATCCGCGCCATCGCGCGGCTCGGCGGGCCGGACGTCGCGGCCAAGGTCTGGAACGCGATCGAGCAGAAGCGAGCGAAGTAGGGCCGACTTGTAGCCGGATGGAGCGCAGCGAAATCCGGGATCTCACAACTTGCTCCAGCGGCCCCGGATTGCGCTACGCTCCATCCGGGCTACGCACCTATGATGTGGCGCGTCGCTTCCATCTCTCTGCATGACGACGCCATTCCAGACGTCGCACGTCACTAACCACCCATTCACCATGACGCTCCGCGCCTCGAGCGCCTGTCGCCTTACGTGAATCTACGGGGCCGCGGCCGGCCGAATAACGCGGCATTCACCATCCGGCCAGAACTCCCTCCGTGAGCGGCCATCACATTCGGCCTCGCAACACCCCTTATACTTTTACTCCCTACTCATCGATGCGGGGGACCCGCCAGGTGCGGTTCGTGTGCCCCGCGTAAGAGTAGAGGCGTATGAATACCGCACGCATTGTCGTTCTCGTCATCGCGCTTGGCGCCGGCGGCGTCGCTGCGTATCTGGCGAGCGGCTATGACAACAAGCCGGCTCCCGCCGCACCCGTCGCCGAGAAGCTGCCGACGGTCGAGGTTCTCGTCGCCAAGACCGACATCGGGCTCGGCCAATATGTGAAGGCCGAAGACCTGCAATGGCAGGTCTGGCCGGCGGCGACCGCCAGCAGCGCTTTCATCCGCCGCGACAGCCGGCCGGAGGCGCAGGTCCAGATCGCAGGCTCGATCGCGCGCGTGCCGTTGATGCAGGGTGAGCCGATCCGCGAGCAGAAGCTGGTGAAGGCAGAGGGCTCCGGCTTCATGGCCGCAATCCTGCCGACCGGCATGCGGGCCGTCTCCACCGAAATTTCAGCCGAGACCGGCGCCGGCGGCTTCATCCTGCCGAACGACCGCGTCGACATCGTCCTGACCCGCCGCTTGAAGAATCCCGAGGGCAACAGCGGCCCGGCCGGCGGCAACGATCTCATCGTGTCGGAGGCCATCCTGAACAATATTCGCGTGCTCGCGATCGACCAGGCGCCGAAGGAAAGGGACGGCCAGACGGCCGTGCTCGGCAAGACCGTCACGCTCGAGCTCAGGCCCGATCAGGTCGCCGTGCTCGCGGCCGCGCGCCAGGGCGGCACGCTGCAGCTCGCATTGCGCAGCATCGTCGATTCCAAGGCGTCGGACGAGGCTCCCGAAGACCAGGCGGTCAAGCGGCCCGGCGGCGTCAACGTGATCCGCTACGGCGTGCAGGCGCGGCAACTAACGTCACAGAAGTGATGGGGACACCCAAAATGAGACATGGGGACGATCGAACGGCGCTGCGCATTCGGGGGAATGGCGCACGCACATTCTGGGCAGGGGTCATGCTGATGCTCGGGCTGGTCGCAGCGACCGACCGGGTCGGCGCTGCGGATGCGCCGGTCGGCGACCAGGCGCCGCTGCAGGCGGCGGATCTCGGCGTGGCACCGGTCGCGAGCATCGCGCCGGCGAGGACGCGTTTCCTGTCGCTCGGCGTCGGCAAGTCGGTCGTCATCGACCTGCCGCGCGAGGTCAAGGACGTGCTGGTGGCCGACCCCAAGATCGCAAATGCGGTGATCCGCTCGGCGCAGCGCGCCTATATCATCGGCGGCCAGGTCGGCCAGACCAACGTGGTGTTCTTCACCGCCGACGGCCAGCAGGTTGCCTCCTACGACATCGCGGTGAAGCGCGACCTCAACGGCATGCGAACCGCGTTGCGCCAGTCGCTGCCGGGCGTGCAGATCGAAGGCATCGGCGACAGCGTGATGCTGACCGGCTCGGTGTCGAGCCCGGTCGAGGCCCAGCAGGCCGGCGAAGTCGCGGCGAAGCTCGTCGGCGGCGCGGACAAGGTCGTCAACAACATCGTCGTGCGCGGCCGCGACCAGGTAATGCTCAAGGTCGTCGTCGGCGAGGTGCGCCGCGACATCGTCAAGCAGCTGGGCGTCGATCTCAGCGCCAGCCTGAACGCCGGCACTGCGGTGGTGAATTTCAACAATTCCAATCCCTTCGCGGTCAGTGGCGGGCCGATCGTCAGCAACAATGGGCTTGGCATTACGGGGCTCGCCAAGGGCGTCGCCACGGTCAACGCCACGATGCGCGCGATGGAAAGCGCGGGCGTGATGCGGACGCTCGCCGAGCCGAGCCTGACGGCGATCTCGGGCGAGTCCGCGACCTTCATCGCCGGCGGCGAATTCCCGATCCCGGGAGGCTACGCCTGCGATCCGACCACCCACGTCTGTACCACCCAGATCACCTACAAGAAGTTCGGCATCTCGCTGAACTTCACGCCGGTCGTGCTGAGTGAAGGCCGGATCAGCCTGCGGGTGATGACCGAGGTCTCGGAGCTGTCGAACCAGAGCGCCATCACGGTGACGCAGGCGCTGTCCTCGACCTCGAGCAACTCCATCACCATCCCCTCGATCCAGACCCGCCGCGCCGAGACGACGCTGGAAATTCCCTCCGGCGGCTCGATGGCGATGGCCGGCCTGATCCAGCAGCAGACCAAGCAGGCGATCAACGGCCTGCCCGGCGTCGATCAGGTGCCGATCATCGGCGCGCTATTCCGAAGCCAGGACTTCGTCAACAACGAGACCGAGCTGATGGTGATCGTGTCGCCCTATGTGGTGCGCGCGGTTGCCCAGAAGGAATTGTCGCGGCCCGACGACGGGTTTGCGCCGGCCTCGGATGCACAGACGGCGCTGCTCGGCCGCATGAACCGCCTCTATGGCATCGCGCGCCGCGCCGATCCCATCAACGGCGCCGAGAGCGATTTCGGCTTCATCATCGACTGAGACGAACGACGGCCTTGGGGAACGGGGCAATCAACGGGGCAAGAGGGGGATGAAGCGATGACGAAGACTTTGGCCGATCGACGTCGCAACCTGCGCGCCGCGCTGGCGCTGACGGGGCTCTCCGTCATGCTCGGCGCCTGCAACACCACCGGCGAGATCGTCACCCAGACGGTGCCGACCGATTATCGCCAGCGCCACCCGATCGCGGTGCAGGAAGCCAAGCGCTCGATCGTGATCTTCGTCGGCAAGGCCCGCGGCGGCCTTTCGGCGGCGCAGCACTCGGACGTCTCCGGCATCGCCCGGGACTGGGTGCGCGAAGGCACCGGCTCCGTGGTCGTCGACGTCCCCGTCGACACCGCGAATTCGCGCGCCGCGGCGGCGACCTATCACGAAATCCGCTCCGTGCTCGCATCCGGCGGCGTGCCGGCGCGCGCCATCGTCCAGCATCCCTATCGTCCCGAGGATCCCGGGCTGCTGCCCACCATCCGGCTGAGCTATTCGAAGATCGCGGCGGTCGCCGGTCCCTGCGGGCTGTGGCCGGAAGACGTCGGACCGTCGATCCTCGACCCCGGCTACAACGAGAACCGGCCGTATTTCAATCTGGGCTGCGCCAGCCAGCGCAATCTCGCGGCCATGATCGACAATCCCGCCGACCTCGAGCAGCCGCGCGCGGAGACGCCAGCCTATACGGCACGGCGCGACATCGCGTTCGAGCGCTACCGCAAGGGCACAACGACCACGACCACCTATCCCGAGTCTGACAAGGCCAAACTCAGCGACACCGGCAAATGACAAGCGTCGACGACGAAGAAGCGGACGATCCGCAGCACCCCGAGGAACACATTGCGCCGGTTCCCCGGATCTCGGTGCAGGCCTTTTGCGAGACCGAGCAGACGCTCGCCGCGGTGACCGCGGCAGGGCAGGACCGCCGGCTTGCCAAGGCGCATCTCACCGCGAAGGACGGCGGCCTCGCCGCGGCGATCGAAGTCTATGAAACGATGCCGACGCCGAACGTGATCGTCATCGAATCCGACGGCACCCGGGACATCCTCGAAGGCCTCGACGACCTCGCCGGCGTCTGCGATCCCGGCACCCGCGTGGTCGTGATCGGCAATCCCAACGATACGGCCCCCTATCGCGAGCTGGTCCGCCGCGGGGTCAACGACTACGTGGTCGGGCCGGTCGAGACCATCGACGTGGTGCGCTCGATCTGCAGCCTGTTCTCGGCGTCCGAAGCCATCATCACCGGCCGCGTCATCGCGGTGGTCGGCGCCAAGGGCGGCGTCGGTGCCTCCACCGTCGCGCACAATGTCGCCTGGACCATCGCGCGCGACCTCGCGCTCGATTCCGTCGTGATCGATCTCGACCTCGCCTTCGGCACCGCGAGCCTCGACTTCAACCAGGATCCGGTGCAGGGCATCGCCAACGCGGTGCTGTCGCAGGACCGGCCGGACACCGCGCTGATGGAGCGCCTGCTCGCCAAATGCACCGAGCGCCTCAGCCTCTTGGCGGCGCCCGCGACGCTCGACCGCGTCTACGATTTCGGCGCCGAGGCATTCGACGCGGTGTTCGACACGCTGCGCATGACCACGCCGTGCATCGTGCTCGACGTTCCCCATCAATGGTCGGCTTGGACCCGGCGCGCGCTGGTCAATGCCGACGACATCGTGATCGTGGCGGAGCCGGATCTGGCGAATTTGCGCAACACCAAGAACATGCTGAGCGTGCTGAAGGCGGCGCGGCCGAACGACCGGCCGCCGCTCTACTGCATCAACCAGGTCGGCATGCACAAGCGGGCGGAGATCGAGGTCAAGGCCTTCGTCAAGACCATGGAAAGCCAGCCGATCGCGGTGATCCCGTTCGATTCGAAACTGTTCTCCGCCGCGGCCAACAACGGCCAGATGATCGCGGAGGTCTCGAAGAGCCACCGCATCACTGCGCTGTTCCAGAACATGGCGAACCGCCTCGCCGGACGCGGCGAGGTGAAGAAGCCGAAGCGCTCGCTGTTCGGACCGCTCTTGAAGAAGCTGAAGGGCAGGACGGGACGCGGACCCGCCCCGCATCGCAAGGCCTCGTAGACGCAACAGCGGTGCTCTCTCGGTTCCCTCCCCCTTGTGGGCAGGGCTATCGCATATGGATTTCATGCGGATTGTCCGCGGGCTTGCTCCGCCTCTCCCGCTTGCGGGAGAGGCCGACGCGCTCGCAGAGCGCGGCGGGTGAGGGCTCTCGCCGCGCAGGGATGTCCTCCGCAATCCTCAACAATCCCGACGCGGAGACACCCCCACCCAGCCCTCTCCCGCAAGCGGGAGAGGGAGCTCAGAGCCGATGTCGCCGCATCGTGCACCCATATGCGATTGCTCTGCCGCTTGCGGGGCGAGGTGAACAGCGGCGCCGGAAAATCAGCGCGTGACCCACCTCACATCGCGTCCCTCCCGTCGCGGCTAAATTCATCCGCATGTCATCAGGGAGACGTGCCATGGCCGCCATCGCCGCTGCAAGAAAGTCCCGCCTGCACAACGCGCTCGAAGGTCTTGCGCTGACCGCGACCCTCCAGAGCTTCCCGACCTTCGCCACTGCGGCAATGCTGCTAAAACTGTTCGGCAACCACGACCTCGTCGGCGACCCCGGCGTCGCCATCTTCGTCGCAATCGCCTCGCTCGCCCACGCGCTGCTCGCGGTGGCGTTCGGACCGAGTTTTCCAGGCTTCTTCAAGACCATCTACGAACCAAAATTCTTCGAGGCCCATCTGTCGCTCGCCGACAAGATCACCGCATGGCGCACCCAGCCGGTCGCCTCGCTCCAGCTCGTCACGATCGTGCTGCTGCTGTCGGTGATGGCGGTGGTGACGGCGAGCGTGGGGTGAGGGTCAGAAGCTATGCTTGAGGCCCGTCTGGGCGATCCAGGAGACCAAACTTCAGCCCCGGGCTTGGTTGCGTTCGCGACGAATCCCATCGGATTTGCTGTATTGTGTACGCGACCAAGAAGGGGTCTCGGCTAACACACGATCAAAAAGATCGTCGAAGCGATCCGTCAACTGTTCGATTTCGATAACAAGCTTCTCCACAGCCTTTAGATCGACGATCATAAAGTCGTGTCGCAGTTTGCGATCGGCAGTAGTCTCGACTCGATAAAGCTGGCGGTCTTGGCTGTTGAGCACGACCATATCGTGGATGAATCGATTTCGTTGCCTACCTAGGCCCTCTGCTTCAGACGACAGTGAATTAAATGCCTTGATGAGTTCTGAGCTCACGCCACGCAGCTCAAAGAGTGCGGCCAGACATCGAAAACGCGGACCAGGCCCGATCAATTGCGCGGTCACGCAAGTGCCCGCATAACGCTCGACATTCGCAAGCTCCCAGATTGAATCGTTAAGGACATATTCAAACCCCGCCCAATAGCGGGAGAGTTTTCCAAGGGCCAGATAAAGCGGTTCAAACTCCACGCTTTCATCAGGGGAAAAGTGAAAGGATATGGGCTCAGAATTCACGTCTGAGGCGGGATCGTTGGTCATGAGGCCCTCAAAAATAATAAAGATACACAAGCGAGACCATTGAGGCCAAAGCCGTTTGGCGCGTTGTCTCAGTCCACGACTATAAGTGGACGCACTCCGCTAGGGCAAAAATCTTAGAGTACTTCGACGTGGCGAGACTTACTCGAATGCCAGCCCTACCTCTTCTTCCACCCACCCCGGTGCCCCGGCATCCCGCCCGTCGATTTCGGCGCGGGCCCGAACTCCGGGCCTGACTGCCGCGAGTCCGTCGGCTGGATGATCCGGCTATCGCCGCCGAACGGTTTTGACGGCGGCGAGCGGTTCTCGCGGTAGGGCAGCGATTCCGGGCCGTGCATCTCGTCGAGATGCGGCTTGTGGACTTTGGAGCCGCCGCTGGCACCACCCGCGGGGCGCCCCTCACCCC
>NZ_JAACFT010000064.1 GCF_029051685.1 Bradyrhizobium sp. CSA207
AACAGCATCTCTGTCAAATCGTGCTGTGCTTGGTTCTTCCGAGGATCGACCAACGACGAAAAGCATTCCGTGAAGCGCTCCAAAATAGTCCCCTCTCGAGTCAGGAGACACTGTCAGAATCAAATTTTCTCGCCTTGGCAATAGCTTGGACGCGCCGACATGCGATTCCCCTGCCCTCTAGGGAGGGTACTAAAGACTCAAACGCGCTCGATGATGGTTGCGGTGCCCATGCCGCCGCCGATGCACAGCGTCACAAGAGCGGTGGATTTGTTGGTGCGCTCCAGTTCGTCCAGCACTGTGCCGAGGATCATCGCGCCGGTCGCGCCGAGCGGATGGCCCATCGCAATCGCCCCACCGTTGACGTTGATCT
The DNA here is from genome assembly GCF_029051685.1 of Bradyrhizobium sp. CSA207. Lineage (GTDB taxonomy): Bacteria > Pseudomonadota > Alphaproteobacteria > Rhizobiales > Xanthobacteraceae > Bradyrhizobium. Next base: position 371 of record NZ_JAACFT010000064.1, read on the forward strand.
TGTCCCTGTCGATCTGGAACGCCTGCATCAACCGCAGTACCACGGAGGCAAACGCTTCGTTCAGTTCGACCAGGTCAATGTCCGACAATTTCATACCGGAACGCTCGAGCACTTTCTTCGTCACATCGACTGGGCCGGTCAGCATCATCGCCGGCTCGGAGCCGACATTGACGAATGCACGAATCTTCGCGCGTGGCTTGAGGCCATGCTTCTTGCCGGCTTCCTTGCTGCCGAGAAGAACAGCGCCCGCGCCATCGACGATGCCTGACGAGTTGCCGGCGTGATGCACGTAGTTCAGGGCTTCGATTTCCGGATGCGACTGCACGGCGACCGCATCAAAACCGCCCATGGCACCCATCGTCGCGAACGACGGCTGCAACTGTGCGAGCGACTGCATCGTCGTGCCCGGACGCATGTGCTCGTCTTTGTCGAGAATTGTAATGCCGTTGATATCCTTCACCGGAATCACGGAGTTCTTGAAGCGGCCCTCTTCCCACGCTTTCGCTGCGCGCTGCTGGCTCTGAACGGCGTAGGTATCGACATCGTCGCGCGAGAAGCCATATTTGGTGGCAATCAAATCCGCAGCCACACCCTGTGGCATGAAATAGCTCGGCACCGCCATGGACGGGTCCGTCGGCCATGCCGAGCCTGACGACATAATGCCGACGCGGCTCATGGATTCCGCGCCGCCGCCGATGGTGAGTTCGTGCTGGCCGGCCATCACCTGGGCCGCGGCGAAGTTCACGGCATCGAGACCAGATGCGCAGAAGCGATTGATCTGAATGCCGGGTACTGACTTATCGAAGCCCGCGTTCAGCGCGGCGAACCGCGCAATGTCACCTCCAGCTTCATCGATCGGATCAACTACGCCAAACACCACATCGTCGATGCTGTTAGGTTCAAGGTTGTTGCGCTCCTTGAGCGCCTTCAGCGGTACGGTCGCAAGCGCGAGCGCCGTTACTTCGTGCAGCGCGCCGTCGGCTTTGCCGCGCCCGCGCGGCGTGCGAACGTGATCGTAGATAAATGCATCAGCCATTCGGTCTCTCCTTCGTTACCTTCTCCCCTTGTGGGAGAAGGAAGCTTCATATGGCACTTCGCGATCGCGACTTCCGGCGGTCTTTTCGCGAACGAGATGATTCCGCCTTTTTCAACAAGAACCGATCCCCAATCATGAGCGTCATTCGGGACGTAGTACTCTTAATGAGATCGCCGATCGGTCCCATGACATTCGGCATTAGCTGATATCCTGACGCGCGAGCCGATTCGTCCCCCGTCGTTTCTTAGAAGCATGCGGCCAACGCATACTTTTCGCTGTTAATCAACTCCGAGTGGACGCGCTTCAAACCTGCTGCGGCAAGGCAAGTCCGACTACATATCGTATAACGATGGAGTCCTCAGACGCGTCGGCGTTCCGCGCTGTGTGAGACTGCCTACGCAGTTGCAGCCAGTGAAAGCTTCGGCTGTGTGCGCGTTGGCGCTTTCCGGCTACGCAGGTTCACAACTGGCCGTCGTATGGCCTCCGTCCGCTAAAACCGGCCTTCCCTTTCTAATCACTCCGAGGAGGCATCGAGTACCTCGCTGAAAAGGTCCCAACGCGTACCGGTCCAGCGCTGCAGCCTCATCTGCGTGTAGTTCATGTTGATCTTGTCGCTCGTATTGATGCTAATGCCGGGCAGCAGCGTCGGCAGCGCCAGATTCTTCAGGCTCTTCGCCTGCCTGATGATGTTCTCTCGGGACAGATCGTTCCCGCACTGCTTGATCAGATCTTCGAGCAGCATGGCTTGCGTGTAACCGTACAGGATATTGAAGTCGGCGATATCGGCGCCAGGCATGTACTTGTCGATGAAGGTCAGATAGCTCTTCGTCCCCTCGGCGTTGGCCCACCGCGCGTCGGTCGGATCTATCATGTTCGTACCGACCATCACCCCCGTCGCCTTTTCAAGGCCTGCCGGTTTCAGAGTCGCGCCAACTGAACTCGAGGGGTAGTTCAGCAGGATCGCCGGCTTCCAGCCAATCTCGGCAGCCTTGCGAATGGCTTGCGCCGCGAATTTTGGCGTTCCCGCCAGTAGCAGCGCCTCGGCCCCTGAACTTTTCAAACTCACAATGTGAGACTCCACTGTCGGATCGCTAACCTCATAAGAGATGGCGGTGACCTTCTTGTCGAAGTCGCCTTTAAGGATCGCCTTGAAAGCGTTGACGTAATCTCTGCCGAGATCATCGTTCTGATAGAGGATGGCATATTTCGCATCCGGCAGCGTCTTGGTCAGGAATTTGGCATAGATCTTTCCCTCGGTATCGTAACTGACTATGCTGGTCGTCGTCAGCGGAAAGTCCGCCACATTGGTGAACTTATTCGAGCCGGTGGCGATAGCTATGGCCGGCACGTGTTTCGACATCAGATACTTTGCCACCGCCGTATTGCCCGGGGTGCCAAGCTGACCGAACATGAAGGCGACCTCATCGCCTTCGACGAGCTTACGAACATGCTCCACCGCTTTCGGTGGGCTGTAAGCATCGTCATAGGCGATGTAATTTATTTTCCGGCCGTTGATGCCGCCGCGGTCGTTGATCGACTGGACATAAGCAAGAATGGCTCGGCCGATAATTCCATACGACGACGCGGGCCCGCTGAAAGGAAAGACTCCCCCAACCTTGATCTCAGACGGCGTCAACCCCGGAGCATCAGCGGCATATGCGGTTGACCCCAGCGCCAACAGCATCAGTGCAAAAGCAGGCCTGAACATTTTGGACACGGCATCACCCCATTAAGTGAAACTAGCTATCTTCTGAAACCTCATGCTGCTGCCAGACGGCCAGCCAGCTTGACTAGGAAGCGCGAAGCGTCCGTCTCGACAACTCGAGCCGCTCGCGAACCATCGCCCGAACCAGATCTTTACGCACTTTACCGAAGGTGTTGCGCGGCAGTGTCTCAAGGCAGATGACCTCACGCGGCCGCTTGTAGCTCGCCAACGACGAGCAGCTTTTCGCGATCTCATCAAGATCGACGAGGGCGTCCGTTGCCTTAACGATCGCGGCGACAACAATTTCGCCCCACTTTTCGTCGGGGACACCGACGACCGCAACTTCATAGACTAATGGATGCTGGATCAACGCCAACTCAACTTCAGCACAATAGACGTTCTCGCCGCCGGAAATGATCATGTCTTTCTTGCGGTCCTTGATCTCAAGGTATCCGTCAGCGTCGATAAACCCAAGATCACCGCTCCGATACCAGGCAGTTCCGTTCAAGTTCACGATCGCTTCCCGCGTCGCCTGCTCGTTATTCAAATAGTGAGAAAACGCCGTCGGTCCGCTGACAAGAATCTCCCCTATTTCACCATTCGGAAGAATCCCGCGCACCTCATCATGAATGATTATCTGCGTATTCGGCGCCGGCAGCCCGGCGGTGCCGGGCTTCTTGGTCAGCATCGCCGGAGAGCAGGCTGTAACAAGCAACATCTCCGTAATGCCGTAGGCATTTGTGACCCCCTTGGGCAGCTTGAATTGTTGCTGGATGCGTTCGGCAAGAACCGGCGGCAGAGGCGCCGAAGCGGAAAGCCAGTGCGTGAGGTGCGGCAAGGACTTGCCTTCGGCTGATGGCTCTTGGAGAAGCTGCCAAGCCATCGTGGGAACGATGAAAGCAGCATTGATCCTGTACTTCTCCAAATACTGCAGCGTTTGAGCCGGGTTGAGCTTCTTGAAAAGAAAATTTGTCCCACCGCGCATGATAACCGGCAACGCTATATTTTCTACCGCAGCGCGATGAAAGAGAGGAGCTACTGCCAACGCTCTGACTTCGTCAGGGAAGTCGAATTGAATGGCGCAGAGCGTCGCGGCGGCAACCGCCGATCGATGCTTCACTACCGCACCCTTTGGCCGGCCTGTCGTGCCCGAGGTGAACCAGATGCCGCTATCATCGTCGGCGCTAACGGGCGGGACGTTTACGACGTCTTCAGCAGCGCCTCGCAAAGCATCGGCGAAAGCAAGCTGGCGAGGCTGCGCATCTGCACCGGCCACAATCTGAAGCATCGAGAGTTTGGAGATGGAAATCGCTTTCGATGCCAGTTCGGCGAGATCCTTGTCCACGATGATCGCTTTGCACTCCGCCGCCACAAGCTGATACGATAGCTCTTCGGGGGTCAGACGGAAATTCAGCGAAACGGTCAGCGCACCGAGCCGCACAATCGCGAAGTAGGAAATGAGGAGCTCTCGCTGATTCCAGAGCAGATAAGCGACCCGGTCGCGCGCTCCTATCCCGTTTTTGCTAAGCGCGCGAGAAAAGCGGTCTACGTCCGCGTCGAATTCGAAATAGCTCAGAGAGCCTGCCTCATCTACGATCGCGGTCCTTTGCGGCATCGCACGCGACGCCGTCCTCAGGATGTCAGATATAGCGATAGCTCGATCGAGCACGATGATCCTCCCTTTCTTCTGCGTTCATGGCAGCTTGTGCTGCTCTTGAAATTTGCTTTACGTTAGTCCGGTGGTAGCTCAGGCTGCCACTTTACCCAGTGAAAGAACGACTTGCATTGCCCACATCGGAACAACACTTCCGAAACGCTACCGCCGAAGGGCGATTCGACCTCGACCGCGCGGCTCTCACAGTGCGGGCAAGTGACCTTGCTGGCATCAAGCGGCAGCTCGAAGCTCGGCTCGACCCGATTCACGGAAGGGCCAGTTCGCGATTCTTGAAACGGATTCGCTCGAACAGATTCTCCGGGATTCCTGGACTCCCATTGCGGCGGATAGACCGCTGCCACGACTTGCCAGGGCTCGCAATACCGCCTGGAACATCAAAGGTTGCACCGACCGCTTCAAGGAAGCGATCGCGAAGCTTCGAATCCGGCGTATCCCGATAGCCGCCCGAAAAAAGCATGTCAGGCTGGTCAGTGTCGCCCCACCAATCCAAAGCTTCGACCAGGCGGCGCCGCGCGTCTTCATCGACGGTCGACGCCGAATCCTTCCGTAGTGCCTTGATCCAACCCACGGAATAACTGAGATGGAAACGCGATTCCTTTAGGACCTTGTCAGCGAGGCGAGCCAAGGTCCTGTCTGTCGGGATCGTTCTGTAGGCGCTCAACTGCGTTGAAATGGCCTGCTCAGCCATGAATATCGTAGCGATAAAGTCAGACCATGATTGCGGCGGCCGGTCGAGCAGCTTCGGCGACCGAATATCCTTTGCACCGCGCGTCCACTCCGCCTCTTCTCGCGTGATGCCAAAACGACCAAGATGCTGATAGATTGCGCGGGCGTGCCCATACTGCCCCTGCATCATCGCGCAAATGGAAGTAAAGTCCGCGATGGAGCGGCCGTTCTGCAACACCAACATATACCAGCCAGCAAGCACCAGTTTGGCATCTGCGACGCAATACAACTCGTCCCGCAGGCACTGGTCCGTTTCGGAGAGCTGTCCGATTAAATTATCGTCGGCCATCACACCACCTTCACCTTCGAATTACTGCCGCGTTCCGTAATCGTAACAATTGTCGAAAGCGGAACGATGCACATCTCCCTCCAAGTATCGTGATCGTAAACAAACCAAGCGCGCGCTTCCGCCAATTCTTCGTTGGGGGCCTCGACCGAACCGATATGAGTGAGCGGTTCTGCGGAATTTCGGCGCGCAAATACCTCATAGAATTCGGGCTTGTCTCCCCCCAATTCCAATCGCCTGTCGATGACCTTCTTCATCGTCGCACCTTTAAACCTGTATTCCAAAGCGGCGCATGAGTTGTCGTGCGTCGGGCTCAATGGATTGTGTGGTCCAGTCGTGATGCCACCCCTCAACAACGTTGACGTCGCTCACCCCTTCCAGACTGCCCACGGCGGCCTTGACCGATTGCGTTAACATCGACACGCCAGGACAAGCCAAGCACGGAATTGCGAGTTCGACATCGACCACACCAGTTTCCGATACCTTAACTCCACGTAGCATTCCCATGCTCTCGATGCTGACCGGAATATGCGGGTCATTCACCGAACGAAGTGCCTCGCGAACGTCCTGCTCGCTCACCATAGGTCTTGCCCCCATAGCTCCGTCTGCATACGAGTGAGACCTGGCAGTTTGATCGGCCCGCCCTTCTTCCATTGCGCCAACTTCTCAGCCCACGTCACCTTGCGGAAATCCCACTTCCGGGTTTCCAAGTCGAGCAGAATCGGCATTTCGTAATCCAAAACGTAAATGCCCTTTTCGCTGTCGAAGTGAGCCGGCACCTTCAAACCAAGCTGCTCACAGAAGGGAACGAGCCGTTGCATCCAGATCTGCCTGAGCTGATCGTTGCTGCTGCCGCGGATCCGATAATGGAGCTGATCCGTCCTGGACTTTACGTCGTCCGTCGCTCCGAACCACTCGGCGCCCAAAGGAAACCAGAAATCCATCGCTTCCTGGACACGCTTCCTTATTTCGGGGCCCTGCTGCATGTAGTGGCGGATCATGTACTCGCCGCGCTTGACGTGAAAATTTTCCTCGAAGTTGACCTTCCGCAGCGATCGGCTGTAGGGGCCGAACGAACAATTTTCCTCGAGATCGCACGTCGTAATATATCCCGCCTGATCACCAACAAGATGACCTAGTGCGGTATCGATCGGGTCCCTGTTGCCGAACTCCAGCAAGAAGAAAGTCTTGAAATTTTTAGGATCGCGCTCGAACACCTGGTGATAGGCATCGAAGCCGAAATCCTCGAGCATGCGAAACATGACCTGGGCATGACCCATCTCGTCCTGCAGCGCAGACGTGATGGCAATTCGATCATTGATTCCGGGCGCGAACGCTATTGCATCGAAATCGAGAGGCAACGTCATGATTTCCAGATCGGCAGCGATCGACATGGTCGCGACAAGCACGTCACGATAGCGGGGTGTCATCTCGCTGATATCTTCTAGCGTGCCACCCGCCTTGACTCGAGTTTGTAGCGCAATCTCATTTGCCTCTTCGGTGATTTCACCCGCGAGCGCCGCTTGAGCCATGGTCACACTCCGTCGTCACAATTGCTGACTGTTATCCGTGGTCGTGAAGGTTGCCGCGCAAGACGCTGATAACGGAAGGACCGTCCGCGACATCAATGTCTCGTGGCGACTCCGATACGAGCTCGAGACCAGAAAGTACGACCGCCTGCAGCGCGCGAACGAGACGTTGAACATGGACGCGGAGATTCTGACGAAGGCACTCGAGCATCATACCGTCGCTGGCTGCGATCAGAAGCCGAGCCATATCGCCACTGCTCAGGTCAGAACGGAACGCTCCGGACGACTGCCCCAACTCGAGAACACGCTCGACCTCTTTTGCGATGCGATTATAGCCAGCCTTTACTCTGCGGCCCGCTTCGGATTCCGTCCCCGCCAGCTCGATCGAGACGACGATCGGCAGCAGCATCGATCCCGGATGTTCAAGAGCGACCTTACCGGTCATTTCCAGAAATCTCGTCATCCGCTCAACAGGAGAGCGGCTTTCGTCTCGCAGCAACTGCACGTAGGGGACCAGAACGTTGGCCCGCACCCGATTGAGCAGCTCGAGGAGCACCCCCTCCTTGCTGCCGTAATAGAAATACACGCTACCCTTGGTCAGGCCGGCCAGCTCGCCAATCCTCTCGGTCGTCGTGCCAGTGTAGCCTTGGGTGACGAAGAGAAACTCGGCAGCAGCCATCACCGCCGCCATACTCAGCTCGCGATGTTCAGAGTTTGTCAGTCGCTTCTTGCGCTTTTTCATGCGCTCGAACGTATTATCAGTCGACTCGCAAGGTAAAGTGTCGACGGATCCGAATGCACCGGTAAAGGCGCAAGCCCCGCCTTCAAGAGCACCACCGTTGGGGTGGCTGATCCCCGGCAATCCGGTTGAAATACCCATTCTCATAACCCAGCGAAGTCTGCGTCTGTGTTCGACGCGCCACCCAGTTGACACCGATAACCATTTACAGTTAACTTACTTACTAGTCAATAAGTTTCTTATAGAGGGAGGAATGGCTTATTTTCATCTTGGAAACCAATGAGATACACAAACATGAAAGCTCGGTTCAGCAATCTTTCGGTGCCAGATCGAGCGAAGCCAAATCGAGCGAAAACGAACGACCTGACAAGGGAAGAGGACCAGGGATGACCAAGCAGATTGAATTCTATTTCGACTTCGGTAGCCCTTACAGCTACCTCGCCCAGTCGCGGCTCGGAAAGCTTGCAACTGAGACGAAGGCTTCAATCGAGTTCATGCCGACAAGCGTGCTCGATCTGATGAAGGCCGTCGGCAACAGTCCGACGAGTTTGGAATGTCAGCCGAAAAGAAAGTACGTCAAGACTGACCTGCAGCGTTGGGTGAAGCAGTACGGAGTTGGGTGGGAGCACAATCCGAATTTCCGGCACATCGACCTCAGTTTCCTGCTCCGTGCTGCAATTGCGGCGATCAAGCTCGGCGTAATCGCCGATTTCGTGCCCAAGGTGTTCGACGGCCTCTACGCCAAGTCGCTCAATCTCGGAGACACCGAGATTTTGAGGGATTTTCTCAAGAAGAGCGACCTTCCCGCGAACGAGATCATCGACTTGATGGCTCGCCAGGAGACATTCGAAGAGCTGAAGGCACGCAATAAGGCCGCGGAAGAAAAAGGCCTGTTCGGCGTGCCTACCTTTCGAGTCGGGCAAGAAATCTTTTTTGGAAACGATCGGCTCCCGTTCGTTGAAGCCGCGGTAAAAGGGCAGGCATGATCATGACAAAACCAGTCTGCATCATTACCGGCGTTGGCCCCGGCACGGGCAGCGCGCTCGCGCGCCGTTTCTCTCTCGGCGGCTATCACGTCGCCCTCCTCGCGCGTTCGGAGAAGCGCATTCCGAAGCTGCAAGCTGAGCTGCCGGACGCCTCTGCCCATATCTGCGACGTCACGCAAGAGGGCCAGGTCAACGAGACTGTAGCAAAAATCGCCCGTGATTTCGGTCCGCCAACCGTCGCCGTCCATAACGCAGTCGGAGGAGCCTTCGGAAACTTCCTGGAAGTGGATCCCGCGATCCTCGAGACGAACTTCAAAGTCAACACAATGGGGCTGCTCTACTTGGCCCGAGCGGTGGCTCCCTCGATGATTGACGCGAAAAAAGGTGCCATCATCGGCACCGGCAATACCTCAGCCTATCGTGGAGTCGAAAGCTTCGCCGCGTTCGCGCCCACAAAGGCCGCCGAGCGCATCCTGTTGGAATCGATCGCGAGGCATCTTGGCCCCAAGGGCGTCCATGTCTCTTTCCTGATGATCGATGCGGTCATCAACGTACCGTGGGCGCGCAAGATGTATCACGACAAGCCCGAAGACTTTTTTGCGGACCCGGCGGCGATCGCCGATGAGATTTGGCACATCACGCATCAACCGCGGTCGGCATGGTCTTTCAACTATGAACTTCGCCCCTACGCGGAGAAGTGGTGAGGTTACCCGGATTATCGGGTCCTCGACCTGCCCCCAAACTCAAATCAACCGGGCCGCCACGCTATCCTGGCAGGCGGCCTGATCGTCCGACATTTTTGTCTTGCATCCACACCGGGGGCCGCTCTTGCTGGACACAAGGTATACGAATGATTTGGGGAAGCCGCCCGAAGCCGCTTCGAAGATCAAATCTTCAGCGTTCAAATCATGGGCCGATCGCACCGCCGCTCTGGCGCCAGGGTTAATTGCTGCCTCCCTGATTGCAGTCTTAGCTGGTGGCTTGCGAGCCTTCCCGCTCCTGTCCGTCATCAGTCCGATGATGCTGGCAATGCTAATCGGGATGACCCTCAATAATGTCGCGAGTCAGCCAAGCTGGATGAAAGGCGGCGCTCTGTTCTGCCAGCGGCGATTACTCCGGCTCGCCATTGTCCTGCTCGGCCTTCAGCTCACTTTTGCCGAGGTCGTGACGTTAGGTGCGATGGGTGTGGTCATTCTGGCCGCAGCGCTGGCGTGCACCTTCATCTTCACGGTGCACGCTGCACGATTCTTGCGCGTGGAAGAAAAGCTCGCCAAACTTATAGCCGCCGGAACCTCTGTATGCGGCGCGTCGGCGGTGGTCGCAGCGAACGCTGTCGTGGGCGGAAAGGAGGAGGATGTGACTTATGCCGTTGCATGCGTCACCATCTTCGGGACCATCGCCATGTTCCTTTTTCCGTTTCTGCCCGCGCTTCTGCATCTCGATGCTCGCGAATTCGGCCTTTGGACCGGCTCCTCCGTTCACGAAGTTGCTCAGGTAGTTGCAGCATCGTTTCAACAGGGGCAAGTCGCGGGCGAAATGGGCACGATCGCAAAACTGTCCCGCGTCATGATGCTCGCCCCGCTTGTGCTTGCGATGGATCTGCTGTCCCGAAGAGACGCAGGCAGCGGGGCGGACCAAGAACCGGCAGAAGGGTCAACGCGCGCGCCTGCGGTACCTTGGTTTGTCCTAGGCTTCATCGCCGCTACCTTTATCAACAGCATCATCACCATCCCCGTGGGGATGAAATCGAATCTAATGTGGTTGACGACCTTCCTGCTGACGGTCGCGCTCGGCGCAATGGGAATGCATACCGACTTGGCAAAACTGCGACGAAGGGGCTTTCGCCCTGCCCTCTTGGGCGCTCTTGCCTCGCTTTTCATCGGCGTCTTCAGCCTGCTCTGCATCAAGCTGCTCTATTGAGCGACTTACGGCGATCTCGGGGAAGCTAGTGTCGCGCCACTCACGTTCGACTGCCGCTGCGAGCCGCTCCATTCCGGCTGTGTCTTTGGCGCGCGAAGACGGCGGATTAAAACCCTCAAGGGCCAGGTTTGAGGTCCACAGTACTAGCGCAAGGAGACCCCTATGGTGATTGCAGGAGGCTGCGCTTGTCAGAGCATCCGGTACGAATGTACGGAGGAACCGATTGTGCAACTAATTTGTCATTGCAGAGATTGCCAACGTGCAAGTGGCAGTGCATTCGGGGCTATCATGATAGTAGCCGCTGACAAGTTTCGACTTCTTAGCGGTGAGCCTGCCTATTACGAGGTAACGGGCGGTACGAGACAGCCATTCCGGCGTGGCTTTTGCGCGAAGTGCGGCAGTCAAGTGACACTGCACTGGCCGGAGGTTTCGAACGTTCAGATGCTTCACGCCGGAACCCTCGACGATCCCTCGTCCTTTAAGCCCCAGACGGAGATTTGGTTGTCAAGTGCGTATCCTTGGCACTCCGTGAATCCAGACACCGTCAAATTTGATCGGGGAGCGACTACGGGCGTCATAGACAGACTTGAGTCTTATTTTGAGCGGCGTGGGATTGCATTCGCCTTCGTACCTCGCGAACGCTCCAGACGGTAAAATGTCGTAGGAGAGCCGTGTAGGCTAGAACCAATTGGGCCTTGTTGTTACGTCAACCTGCTACACAACCGTCAAGTGGACCTCTAGAAGCCGCCCAGCCGATATTCGGCCTTGGGGTGAAGCAGCTTGTCTCGGTCTTCCGCCAACATCTCTTTGCTGGCGCAACACAATCGTTGAGATTTGCCTGCTAGAATCTCGCCGGCTCTCGCTACCAGCCAGCTTCTTTTGTTTCATCGGACTATGCCAAGGTCCGGACAGTCGGGGACGCGACATACCGGGCTGGGTTCGGTCGAACCGGCGCAATGGCAGCCTAAGAGCTCGGCTCCGACCGTGCTCGGAAAGCCAATCGAGACCATCAGCGCCGACCATTAGATGCGGCCGACGTCGGCAGCCAGATTACGCGAGACTGATTCGGCAACTGCAAGGTCGTCGCCGCCGCCGTCGATGTTCCGTATTCCGGGATTGCTATCGCCGTTGCAAGATAGTCAAACAGCGCGCCTAGAGTATCCCGTCGATCCAGCCCTCAAGTCGCGGCTCTGACCGCAAGGGTTGAGCAGCAGTTACACTTTCGGTCAGAAAAAGAGGCCCGAGATCGGAGGTCCCGGGCCAGTCTGGGAGATCAAAGCATTCCGCCGATTACTCTCGCGTTTGCGGCCGCGAGTTCAGCACGAAGACATCCACCTCGTGGACGGAGGGACATCGCGAATAGGACGATCAGCTCGAACTTTTTTTACCCGCGCTCCGCAGGAGGGCTTTCCGATCTCGCGGGCGACTAATTCGCTGTAATCGCGGCAAAATCGGAATGCCGTCGAAGACCGTGCCATCGGTTGACTGCGAGCTCCATCCCGGCTTCTGCGTGAAGACCGCGGACCAAAAGGCTGTGGGAAGAAAATTGACGCGGCGTCAGAACGTATTCGCAATGTTTCGATTGCCGGTCGGGAGCGACCGGCCGCCGCAGCATGCCATCTTCCACGAACCTGCACAATTTCTCCTCCAGCAACGAATTCGAGATGTGGGGAGGCAGAAAGCATTCGAAGTGCCGCACGCGGCCGCGTCACAGCGCAAGCCAAAGAACAAGCTGCACGATGATTGCAAAAGGTAGCCCGAACGTCAGCGCGAGGAGCTGACCTTCTCTGATTTCATCGACGTTCAGATCTGGAAGGTACTCGATAGCGAGTAGCAGGGTTAGACCACATTCCATGAGACCCCCCGGTTCCGCCGGCCATGCGCTTCATTTTCTGGCTAAATCTCACCTGCAACTCGAGCTGCATCATCCCTGCTCAACTTCGAAAGTGAGCCCGGCGTTCTGAACAAGCCGGGAGATCAGCTTCTCACCCATCGCCGCGCCAGGTGTCCAGATGCCGGCCGGAACGTCAGTCGCGTCCTGCAAGAGGCAGATGGCGCACTCCGTGATCATCTTTGAGGTCGACGCGTAGCCGGGATCCTTGTCGCCTCGAACCGCGACGGAAATCTTGCCATGCTCCTTATTGCGCCCGATGAACAGAATGTCGTAGCAACCCGCCTCGCGCTCGGCCTTCGATGGTCCCTCGCCCGGCTTCGGACTGCTTTCACCGCCGAACGATCGGTTTTCCTCAACGATTTTGGCGGCCGATGCTTCTCCGTGCTTTCCAACCCCCGCTACGATCATTTCATCGTAGACGAAGTCGGTACCGTAGGGATGCGCCATCAGCGCGTTGGATCGGTGGATGTTGCGGGTGTTGATCATTGACATGATGAAGGGAGCCACCCAGGCGCCGAGTTCTTCGTCAAATTCGATTTTCAATCCGTTCGGCTGCTTGGGGCCAGCGAATCCCGGAGTTAGCAAGAAAGGATCTTTGAGCTGGGCGAGCACCTGTGGATCGCCCGCCGCCGCTATCGTCGCCCGCGAACTGGCTGCCGTTCCTCCCGAGAACGTCCCTTTCATCACCCGCACGCGGCCCTTCACGTGCTCGGCCACCTTGCCCCAAGATTTCTTCGCCGCACCCTGAAGGAAAAACACGCCGAGCTCAAACGGCACGGAATCGAATCCGCACGAGAAAATAATCCGCGCCCCGCTCGATCGCGCCTCACTCTCATGCGCGTCGATCATCCTCCTCATCCAGACGGTCTCGCCACTCAGGTCGAGATAGTCGGTACCCGCACGGGCGCACGCAGCGACCAGCTTCGATCCATAAACCTGGAATGGGCCAACCGTCGAGATCACGGCGCGTGTCTTCTCGACGAGCGCTCGCAGCGCGATCTCATCCTCAGAATCGGCTTTGATCAGCAAAGTATCGTCGGGCGCGCCAATCTCGGCGCGAACAGTTGCGAGTTTCTCGATATCGCGGCCTGCCATTCCCCATCTGATTGTGTTTCCATATTTCTTCGCGACATATTCGGCAACGAGCCGCCCGGTGAAGCCGGTAGCGCCAAAGACAACCAGCTCACAGGCGCTATCACGCACCATGTTTCTTGCTCCTTCGTTGCTCAGCAGGGAAGGCGTGTGCGGAAACGGCGGCCGCCATCTATGCTTGGTACCGCTAAGCCACAGTTTTGATTTAGCTTTTTTCAGTAACATTCTGACTATATAGTATGTTAAATCTCCGTTAGAGTCAATTGCTAAATCGGCAGGCGTTCTCCTCTGATGCCAGTCCGCCATTGGCGGAACGACTGGTACGCTTGGTCAACAGCGAAACGCTCGTGCGATCCCAGTTCACCGCAGACGCATCTAAACAAACACACGGAAGGTCTCACAATGGTCAGCTTGAAGAGCATGTTCGATCTTACTGGCAGGAAAGCCCTCGTGACCGGCGGCTCCCGGGGTCTTGGGCTTCAAATCGCAGAGGCCTTGGGCGAACAGGGAGCAGAACTCGTGTTGTCGTCCCGCAAGAGTTCAGATCTCGAGAAGGCGCAGGAACACCTGGAGAAGCGCGGGATCCGTACGCAATGGATCGCGGCGGACAACTCCAAAGACGATGACATTTCGAGTCTCGTCGACTTTGCGCTCGCAAAACTTGGACGGATCGACATCCTCGTCAACAATGCGGGAGCAACGTGGGGCGCTCCGACCGAGGATCACCCCATCGATGCATGGGACAAGGTCATGAACCTCAATGTCCGCTCCCTCTTCCTCCTAAGCCAGCAGATCGGCAAACGTTCGATGATCCCGAACCGATACGGCCGGATTATCAACTTGGCTTCGATCGCTGGCCTGCGTGGCAGCAGCGGCACCACTCAGACTATCGCTTACAACACCAGCAAAGGCGCCGTCGTGAACTTCACGAGAGCGCTCGCTGGCGGCTGGGGCCGTTACGGCATAACGGTAAACGCATTGGCGCCCGGCATGTTTCCATCGAAGATGACGAAGGGCACGATCGAGCAAGTGGGGATGGACAAGCTGACGGCAGGCGTGCCTCTGGAGCGCATCGGCGATGATGACGATTTGAAAGGCGCGGCCGTGCTGTTTGCCAGCGATGCCGGCAAGCACATCACCGGTCAGATACTTTGCGTAGACGGGGGTCTAACGGCCGTGCTGTCTGGGTCCTAGTCAGTTGCTGCTTACGCTCTTGGAGTGCCCCTCGACGCCAAGCGACGCGGCGGCAGCCGTCTATCAAGTGTTCATGCAGGAGGGCATGGATGCTGCGCGCTGGCGTCATTATGGCAGGCCTCGGCAACGCGTTCCTGCTTGTAGGATTGACCAGCCGTCCGCCAAGGGCGACGTCGTGCAAATGGAGCTTTGCCCCAGGCTGCATGCAGCGCTAAACCCGAAGGGAATTGGCAAATCAAGCGATGTACGGTTTCGGCGTACGGCCGCTTTACGCCACAGCGAATATTATGCTGCGCAGCTACATGTCGCTCGGTTCCCCAGCCCTTCCAGGAGCGTGCTCAAGGCCGCATCCAACGGGGCCGATCCACCTTTTCGGACACCAACAGCCCATCGATCGCAAGCATGGTCATACCGTGGATGAGTCCCCACCCGGCTGCCGCCGCTTGCCCCTCCTCCGCGCTATACATCAGGCGGTACAGGTCCAACGCCGTCTCGATAACCGCCCGACGGAGATCACCGTGGTGATAGGGCCGGCTGGGTGCGTCCTGCATGCTGCGCCTGCTCGTTCGAGGTGTCTACGTCCCCCAGAGCCAGGTTCAGGTGCCATCGTCTGATCTGCCAGGCGTTCAACGACAAACCGTTCGCGGATGTGGTCGCCGTTCGCGCCAAGCATGTCGTGCTGAATAACGCCGGCAATATTTCCTTCAGGAAATATCGTCCGCCGCCGAACTTCAATCGCGGGGTATGTCGGACTTGCGGCAAGCCGGTTGTGGAGGTCGCGGGCGTCTGGCCGTTCAAGGTGATGTTCATCCCGGTCAGCACTTTCGAGTCCGAGGCCCGGCTGCCGCCGGTTCGGATGGATATATTCTATCACCGCCGTGTGCTGGACCTGCCCGGTAGCTTGCCCAGATACAGCGGCTATTTCGCGAGCGAGTCGGCGGTCGGGAAAATGATCATGAGCGGCTTGTGAAATGGCAAGTCGATCCAACGGGTGGCATTCACGGGATGGTGTCGGCGCTGTCGGGGCCGCTCCGACAAGTCTTTCGGCACGTCCCGGTGCTCTACTCCAACCTTCAGGCCGCCCGAATTTCGCCCATGAAGGAATCGATTTCCTCGCGCAACTGTCTTGCCTGCAATTCGAGCACTTCCGCAGCAGACATCACCTTCGTCGCCGCTGCGCCCGTAGCGTCAGCCCCCATCGTTACGCCCTTGATGCTCCGGGAAGCCTCCTTCGTGGCTTCGGCGGCCAGCTGGGTATTTTGGCTTATTTCCCGAGTCGCCGCTCCTTGCTCCTCAACAGCCGCCGCGATCGCGTGGGCCACCCGGCTGACTTCGTCGATCGTCTCTCCGATGGCCTTGATCGCTTCCGTCGCATCCCGGGCGGCTCTCTGTACGTCCGCGATCTGCTCCGAGATTTCCTCCGTGGCCCTAGCCGTCTGCGCAGCTAGTGATTTCACTTCGGAGGCAACCACGGCGAATCCTCGACCGGATTCGCCAGCTCGGGCGGCTTCAATTGTTGCGTTCAACGCCAGCAGGTTCGTCTGTCCCGCAACGTTGTTGATGAGTCCAACCACTTCTCCGATGCGAGTTGCGGTTTCGCCCAGACCCTGGACTGTTTGGTCGCTGCGGTCGGCTTGCTGGACGGCTCGCCTCGCGATGTCGGCAGCCTGCGCGGCCTGACGCCCGACCTCCGCGACCGTCGCGCTGAGTTCTTCCGTTGCAGCGGCGACCCCTTGGACGTTGAGCGATGCTTCTTGCGAGGTCGTCTCCGAGAGCCTGACTTGGGCGCTCATCTCACTGGAAGTGGACGACATTCCGACCGAGGTTTGCTTCATGTCGCTGGACGCTCTGCTGAGGGAGGATAGCGCCAGCGAAATCCCTGCCTCGAAGGTGGAAATGCTCCGTTCGATCGTCTTCTGACGATTCTGTGCGCGGGCACGTCCGTTCCGCTGGTCCTCCTCGATCTGCGCCTGCTCCAGGCCTCTCGTCTTGAACGTCGCAAGCGCGCCAGCCAATGCTCCGATCTCGTCATGCCTTCCGGCGAACGGCGTCTCCACTGAAAGGTTTCCTGCAGCGAGCTCCAGCATTGCGTCCCGAATTGTCGCCAGAGGCTTGATCACGATGCTGCGCACCGCCACGATGGCCCCGGTCGAGAGGACGGCCGCGCCAAACAAGAGCAGCAGTTGAAGAGCGAGGCTCCGCATGGCAGCGGCGCGCTGGACGGCCGCATGTTCTTGTGCGAGGTCCAGGGCCCCTTCGGCCAGGGCGACGGCCGTAGTAAGTCGAGCCAAGCTGGAATTGATCCATTGAGCGACTGCCATCTCCGACTTTTCGCCCTGCAGAGGGGCGCTGAACAGCCGGTCGCGGAGTGCAACGTAACTCGGCTCGAAGTAGCCCTGCTGCGATGCCGCGATCGCCTCGACTATACGCGGAGCAAGCGGTTTCTTGGCTACCAAGCCGTCGATCGACGCCCACGCCATCTGCACGTTTCCGAGCAGTCTGTCGTATCTCTTCTGGTCGGCCAGAGAGGGACGAGCACCTGCCACGCTTTGCGAAACCAACGACGTTATTTCGCCGCCGGAATTCCGGAGAAGCCAAGCTGCTTGCTTCAAAGCCAGCATCTGGTCGACTACGGCATCCTGATGGCTTGCAAGAGCGGCGAGATCGGAACCGAGGTTTTCGAGTCGGGTGAAAAGCGCCAAGCTCGCCTCTGAGTATCGACTTTCCAATCCGTCAGGTCGTTCCGCCTTCGGCCGCTTCATCGCTTCGAACGACGCACTCTCGAGCTCGGCGACTTCGCCGGCTTTAGAGACCAAAGACCGCGCCGGGTTCTCGCCTGGGAATTCTACGCGCGGTAGTACCTCCAACAGCGAGTTCAATGCTGTGTGTTCGGCCTCCGTTGTCTTCGCGAGATAGCCCGCCAGGACGGTTTCGACCGGAGCATCGACATCCAGAATGCCCGTCGTCAACGCGCGCACGGTTCGGAGATTGTGAAGGGCCTTGAACGACGCCGCCGAGGCCTGAGCGACCGCAGCCAGCCGATCTGCGGTCTTCACCCGCTCGAACGAGCCGAGCGCGTTAAGAAGAAGCACCGTGACGATAGCAGCGGAAAGTATCGAAATGACGGACGTGAGAAACGCGGTGACAGTAATTCGCTTGGTCATATGATTGCTCCAGCCACGCAGCATTGATGCGCCATTCTTGTAAACATTCTGATAAGGAACTAACGCGAGCCGGAGTGCGTGCTCGAAGCGCTAACCGCGCATAGTCAGCATGTTTTGTGGTCTTTCTGCCTAGAGCCGGACGTCCATGATCCCAGGCTCGGCCAGTACTTTCAGCGATGTTTGAGCCATAAGGTACTAAAATAGAACTCAGAGGCGGCAGCCTTTGCTTCGGCGTCATTTTCACCACGTGCGAGCCATAATCGAGATCAGATGATCGGACTTTCCGCTGCTGAAATCGGGCGCAATGATTTTAGCCGCTGGTTCGGGAGGGGGAGTCGACATCTCGCAGCCAAGCGATCAATCGGCTATTTACTTCACGGGGGCGCTCTTGCTGGGTCCAATGGCCGCATCCGGGCAATATATCCATTCCTCGAAGGTCGGGCAGGGCCTCTTGCATCCTCGGGAGGGTCTTGCCGAACATCGAAAGGACAGCGTCGCGTTCCCCTCCGATAAAGAGCGATGGCTGCTCAATTCGCTTACCGCTGAACCGTTGGAGAAAAGCGTGGTCACGATCGTGGTTGCGGTAACGATTAAGTGGCCCTCGGAAGCCGGATCTCTCGAATTCACCAGTGTAGTACTCCAGATCAGCTTCGCTGAGCCAAGAGGGCCCCTTTACGGGATCTGCCACCCTGTCGAAGAGTTTATCTCCTAGGATTTTGTCGGTCGGCCAGGCGCTATTTCCTCCTTCGCCGCTCCATGCGAAGTAGAAGCGCCGAAGACTCCGGGAGACGTCTGCCTCCAGCTCCTTCTCCGCAACACCCTCCGCAGCGAAGTAGTGTTGGTAGAAGAAGCGTCCCTTGCTCGTATAAAAGGCGTCGATGACTTCTCGAAGCGAGCGCTGCGGAATTCCGGTGTACGGTACGGATAATCCCGCCACAGCTCGAACCTTTCGACTGTGTACGAGCGCAGTTGTCCAAGCGATGGGGGCTCCCCAATCGTGGCCGACAACGACGGCCAGCTCTCCTGGTCTTAGCACCTCAATAAGCTCTGCCACGTCGCCACTAAGCTCTTCCAGGGTGTAAGCTTCCACCGGAAGGGGCTTGTCCGATCCGCCATAGCCACGGACGTCGATCGCACAAGCGGTGTATCCCGCCTCGGATACGGGCCGCATCTGATGCCGCCAAGAATACCAGGACTCTGGAAAGCCATGTACGAAGACAACCAGCGGTCCGTCCCCTTCTATGGCGACCCTAAGCTTGACCTTGCTGAGTGAAACGATTCTGAATTCGGGCATTTTCGGCTCCCTTAGAGCGCTGCAAGCGAGGAGCCGACCGGGAAGAGAGTAGGCATCCCGGTCGACGCATTTGCGGTGGACTTGTTCTTATCCGAGCTTCGCGAGTGCGTCGGTGAGCTCAGGAACCGCCTGATAGAGGTCGGCGACGAGGCCGTAATCGGCGACCTGGAAGATCGGCGCGTCCTCGTCCTTGTTGATCGCGACGATCACCTTGGAGTCCTTCATGCCGGCCAGATGCTGGATCGCGCCGGAAATGCCGACCGCGACGTAGAGCTCGGGGGCCACCACTTTGCCGGTCTGGCCGACCTGCCAGTCGTTCGGCGCATAGCCGGCGTCGACCGCCGCACGCGAGGCACCGACACCGGCGCCGAGCTTGTCGGCCAGCGGCTCGATGTATTTGGCAAAATTCTCGCGGCTCTGCATGGCACGGCCACCGGAGACGATGATCTTGGCCGAGGTCAGCTCGGGACGGTCGCTCTTGGCGACTTCCTCGCCGACGAAGGTCGACAGGCCGGGATCGGCGGCCGTCGCGACGCTTTCGACGCTCGCGCTGCCGCCTTCGCCCGCTGCGGCGAAGGTGGAGGTCCGGACCGTGATGACCTTCTTGGCGTCCTTCGACTTCACCGTCTGGATGGCGTTGCCGGCATAGATCGGGCGCTCATAGGTGTCGGGGGCGACGACCTTGATGATCTCCGAGACCTGCATGACGTCGAGCAGCGCCGCAACGCGCGGCATCACGTTCTTGAAGCGCGAGGTCGCAGGCGCGACGATCGCGTCATAGGACGGGGCCAGCGAGACGATCAGCGCCGCCAGCGGCTCGGCCAGATCATGCGCATAGGCCTCGCCGTCAGCGAGCAGCACCTTCTTCACCCCGGCGAGCTTGGCAGCGGCGTCCGCCGCGGCCTTGGCGTTCTGGCCGGCCACCAGAACCTCGACGTCCGCGCCGAGCGCGGCGGCCGCGGTGAAGGCCTTGTTGGTCGCATCCTTGAGCGACGCATTGTCGTGTTCGGCAATCAGAAGCGTCGTCATCAGAGCACCCCGGCTTCGTTCTTGAGTTTCGACACCAGCTCGGCGACGTCCTTGACCTTGACGCCCGCCTTGCGGCCCGCCGGTTCGGTCGTCTTGAGAACCTCGAGGCGCGCGGTAACGTCGACGCCGTAATCGGCGACGGTCTTGTCCGCGATCGGCTTCTTCTTCGCCTTCATGATGTTGGGCAGCGAGGCGTAGCGCGGCTCGTTGAGGCGGAGATCGGTGGTGACGATCGCCGGTCCCTTCAGCTTCACGGTCTGCAAGCCGCCGTCGACTTCGCGGATGACCTTGAATTCGGAGCCTTCGACTTCGAGCTTCGAGGCGAAGGTCGCCTGCGACCAGCCGAGCAGCGCGGCCAGCATCTGGCCGGTCTGATTGCTGTCGTCGTCGATCGCCTGCTTGCCGAGAATGATGAGGCCCGGCTGCTCTTCGTCCGCAACCTTCTTCAGGATCTTGGCGACCGCGAGCGGCTCGACGGTGCCTTCGGCCTTCACCAGGATGCCGCGATCGGCGCCCATGGCCAGACCGGTGCGGATCGTCTCCGACGCCTGCGCCGGTCCGATGGAGACCACGACGACCTCGGTCGCCTTGCCGGCTTCCTTCAGGCGCAACGCTTCCTCGACCGCAATCTCGTCGAACGGGTTCATGGACATTTTGACGTTGGCGAGTTCAACGCCCGATCCATCGCCCTTGACGCGGACCTTGACGTTGTAATCGACCACCCGCTTTACCGGCACTAAGACCTTCATCACTCTATCCTCTAACAAACTGCAGCGAACTCTGTTGCTCTGCGCACCTAAAGATGAAGGCATTCAGACCAAATCAAAAAGTCCCCGCCCGCCGGCCGGGGACTTAAGGGCATGATCGGGTCCTGGAAGTGGGGTGATCGATCGTTCCCCTGGACCGGGTGCCGATTAGACAGAGGTGACGCCTCCGTCGAGCGCTAGTATCTGCTCCGTGACGTGCTTGCCAGCGGCGGTTGCGAGCAGCACCCTGGCTCCTTCAGATCTTCCTCGTCGCCGGGATGCCCACGTGACCTTTTCGAACCCAAGCGCCGGATCGGTCCTACCGAGATCCTGGACGCTGTCCGGTCCGGCAACCGAATGGAATCGGAGAACTCTGCCATCATTCGTGGACCGAACGAATTCTTCTTCGGGTTATAGATGACGATCTTCAGCACCCCGACTTTGGTGCGACTCTGTCCTAGCTGAGATGTTTGATCTGTCATTTGTCCTTCACGCCGCCTCGTTTCTGGCGAAATAAAAAGACGCGACTCGTTGCGGCCCATTCGAGGCGGTCAGATGTGCCCTAGCCCCGGAAATCAACTTCAGATCAGCCGATTTGCCAGCGCAAGTGCTTCATTGGAAATCGCTCGTACCTCGCTCCTGTTCCGGCCCGGATCATAGGATCACTTCGAAGTAACCCGTCCAGTTCACCTTCCTCCTCGATCGCAAATAGGGACAGGCCGAAGCCTCCGCCGTGATCATCGACGGGACCGTGAGCCACGACCTTGTCGAGCACCAACAGCGATTGGAGATACTCTCCATGCCCTTTCATCAACCGTGCTTCGTCATCGGTCATGGTGGTCATAAAGTCGGGCCGAGGAGGATAGAATTTGCAGAAATAGTAGCGCATGCCGGCAGACCTAGAAACGCAGGGAGCGACGATCGTGACGCTTATTGTCAAGACTAATGATAGGACAGCTCGTGGGCCGGATCGCTATTCATCTTTGATCATACCCTAGTCGGATTTGGCGTTGCAGACCTGCCCTGCAGCTTCCTAGTCCTACATCGATGACGCCACCTCGTCATTCCTCATGGCCCGCTCTGTAGGAAGTCCATTTCGGCCGGGGCGCTGACATTTCTCCAGATCCTTCCCACTAGACAAAAGAACCGCTGCCGGGGGGCCCCAATTTCATGAAGATCGCCGTTGCCAAGGAAATCGATCCGGCGGAGCCGCGCGTCGCCGCATCGCCCGATACGGTGAAGAAGTTTAGGGCGTTAGGCGCCGAGATTGCCGTCGAGCCGGGTGCCGGCCTGAAGTCGGGCCTGCCGGATTCCGAATTCACCGCGGCGGGCGCAACCGTCAGCGCGGATGCGCTGAAGGATGCCGACATCATCATCAAGGTGAAGCGGCCCGAGGCCTCCGAGCTCGCGCAGTACAAGCGCGGCGCGCTCGTCATCGCCATCATGGATCCCTATGGCAACG
>NZ_JAACFT010000065.1 GCF_029051685.1 Bradyrhizobium sp. CSA207
AACAGCATCTCTGTCAAATCGTGCTGTGCTTGGTTCTTCCGAGGATCGACCAACGACGAAAAGCATTCCGTGAAGCGCTCCAAAATAGTCCCCTCTCGAGTCAGGAGACACTGTCAGAATCAAATTTTCTCGCCTTGGCAATAGCTTGGACGCGCCGACATGCGATTCCCCTGCCCTCCAGGGGAGGGTGAAGAAGCGCTCGCGGCGGGCTACTTCACCAACTCACACCCGCCCTCCGCGATCGGGCGGAAAGCCTGGTCCGCCGCAATCGTCGAGACCAGCTTGTAATAATCGTAGGGGTATTTCGACTCCTCGGGCTTCTTCACCTCGAACAGGTACATCGGATGCACCACGCGGCCGTCCTGGCGAATCGTTGTGTCGCCGAACAGCTTGTCCTTGCCTCTGAACTTCTTCATCTCGGGCACGGCGTCCTTGGCATTGTCGCTGCCGGTCGCGGCGACGGCGTTGAGATAAGCGAGCGTGGAGGCATAGACGCCGGCCTGGTTGCCGCTCGGCATCTTGCCGTTCATGCCGGGCCGCGCGGCGAACCGCTTGGCGAAGGCGCGGGTGTCGTCGTTCATGTCCCAGTAGAAGGCCTCCATGAGCTGGAGGCCCTGCGCGACCTTGATGCCCATGCCATGGACATCGTTGATGAAGAGCAGGAAGGCGACCAGTTTCTGCCCGCCCTGCTGGATGCCGAACTCGGCGGCCTGCTTCACCGCGTTGATGGTGTCGCCGCCGGCATTGGCAAGCCCGATCACCTGCGCCTTCGAGCCTTGCGCCTGCAACAGGAACGAGGCGAAATCGGAGGTGCCGAGCGGATGCTTGGACGAGCCGATCACTCTGCCGCCGTGAGCTTCGATATATTTCTGCGCCTCTGACTCGATGCCCTTGCCGAGCGCGAAGTCGACCGTGAGGAAGTACCACTCCTTGCCGCCGCGCGACACCATCGCCGCCGCGGTGGTGTTGCCGGTGGCCCAGGTGTCGTTGACCCATTGGATGGTGTTGGGCGAACAGGCCTTGCCAGTGAGATCCGAGCTTGCTGTGGAGGATGCCAGGAAGGTCATGCGGCTGTCGCGCAGGAGTGCGTTGATGGAGAGGCCGACGGCCGAATTCGGCACGTCGACGATGGCATCGACGCCCTCGACGTCGAGCCATTTGCGTGCGATCGCGTTGCCGACGTCAGCCTTGTTCTGATGGTCGGCATAGACGATCTCGACCTTGATGTTCCTGCCGCCGCCGTTGAAATCCTCCGCCGCCATACGCGCGGCCTCGACCGAGCCCACGCCGTTGGTGTCCTGGAAGATACCGGAAATGTCGTTGAGCACGCCGACGCGCACGACATTGTCGGATATCTCAGCACTTGCGGCAGCACTCATAAGGCTCGCGGCCAGCGCGAGCATCCACTTCAAGCGTTTCATCATTCCCTCCCCTGTTTTGTCGCACCGGCCGTTGCCGTTGCGTTTGAAAACTCAGACCCTGAAAACTCAAACCTGCCGCTCCGGCAGCCTGAGCACGAGCCCGTCGAGTTCCGGCGTGATCATGATCTGGCAGGACAGCCGGCTGTTCGGCAGCCGCGCGTCAGCGGTGCCGTCGAGCAACGCGTCCTCATTGTCGCCGATCGCCGGCAGCCGTGCGAGCCAGCCCGCATCGACATAGACGTGACAGGTCGCGCACATGGCGTTGCCGCCGCATTCGGCCAGGATTCCGTCGAGGCCGTGGCGGGTCGCGGCCTGCATGGCGCTCTCGCCATCGCTGGTCTCGATACGATCGGACTTGCCGTCGGGATGGATGAAGGTGATGGCGGGCATAAATCTCCTCGTCAGGCCGGGGTGATGGTGACCGGCAGGCTGTCGAACCCGCGCAGCGTGTTGTTGAAGCGGCGATTTGGCTCGCCGGTGATCTCGATCCTGGCGATACGCCGGGCCAGCGCGGTCAGCATCACCTCGCCTTCGAGGCGCGCGACGAGCTGACCGACGCACATGTGGATGCCGGAGCCGAAGCCGACATGGCCGGAGGTGCGACGCGTGATATCGTAGCTGTCTGGCTTGTCCCAGCGCCGCGGATCGCGATTGGCGGCGGCGAGGAACATCAGAACTTTTTCGGCCTCTCCGATCGTCGCGCCGGACAGCTCGACCTCGCGCGTGGTGGTGCGGAAGAAGGTCTGCACCGGACTTTCGAACCGCACCGCCTCCTCAAAAGCGTTGCGCGCGAGCGTGAGGTCGTCGCGCAGGCGCTGCCATTGATCGGGGAAGCGCGCGAGGCAATACACCGCGGCGCCGATGCCGTTGACGGTGGTATCGAGGCCGGCCGACAGCAGCGAGCGCACCAGCAGCGGCGCCTCGGCTGCCGTGATCTCACCTTCGTCGGCGCGGGCATGGATGCAGGCGCCGAAGCCGCCCGGCGCCAGATTCTCGCGCTGGCATTGTTCGGTGACGTACGCCTGGTGCGGCGCCGAACGCTCGATCGCCTCCTGACGCAACTGGTTGGGCGGGCCGAACGCATTGAACACGACGCTTGCATAGGGAATCAGATGCTCGCGGCCATCCGGCTTCAGCCCCAGCGCATCCGGGAAGATCGAGAGCGGATAGGCCTCAGCCAGATCCGTGATCGCGTCGAAGCTGCGCTGCTCCAACAGCATATCGACCCGCTGTTCCGCTGCCGCCGCAAAGCGACCGCGCACCTGCTTCATCACGGTCGGCGACAGCACCTTTGACAGCACTGCGCGGGTGCGGGTGTGTGCGGGCGGATCGGCTTCGAGGATCAGGCTCGGCGGCCGCCACGGCGTCTCCTTCTTGAAGTCGGAAAGGCCGACGCCGCGGCTGGAGCAGAAGGTCGCAGGATCATTCAGCACGGCATGGACCTCGGCGTAGCGCGCCACGCCATAGACGTTCCATTTGTCGAGATAGACGACCGGGCCCGCCTCCCGCAGCAGCTCGTGGGTGGGATAGGGATCGGCAAAAAAATTCATCGCGAAAGGATCGACGTCGAGATGGGGGATGCCTGACGTACCGCTTGTTGCAGGGGAGCTGGATGCGCTCATTGAAGTTCTCCCTCATTTTGATCTTGTGAAAGCTGGCCGCATGCCCTTAGGTCTGCGAGGACCCCGCCAGTCAGAATCCCGATATGTCGCCGCCTTCCAGACCTCGCCAGAAGCCTGCGCCCGCCGAGATGGGGCCGACGCTCGATCTCGACCGTTACGTCCCGGCGATCATCACCTTTATCGCCAACAAGCTCTCCAACAGCGCGACCGCGTTCTATCAGCGACAGTTCGGCGTCAACGTCACGGAGTGGCGGATCATGTCGCTGCTGGCGATCGAGCCCGGCATTCCGGCCTCCCGCATCTGCCATGTCATCGGCTTCGACAAGGGCCCGGTGAGCCGGACGCTTGCCGGTCTCGAGAAGCGCGGGCTGGTGTCGATCCGCACCGATCCGAACGACGGCCGCACCCATTCGATCGCGCTGACGGCGAAGGGCCGCGCCACCCATGACAAGGTGATCGTCGCGGCGCTGGAGCGCGAACGGCGGCTGCTGTCCTGCCTCAGCAAGGACGAGCGCGAGGTGCTGATCGGCCTGTTGCGGCGGCTGCACGAGAATCTGGGTGCAGTGACGGGCGGCACCGGGGCCTGACAGCTCGCGCGCCGAAGGCGATCTTCCGTCACTTCCAGGCGCGCGCCAGCGTTTGCCGACGGCACCATTCCGGCCGAGCATTGTTTCCTCCGAGATCAGACGCAGCGGTTCCCCCGCTGTCATCTTGTCCGGGAGGGTTCGCATACATTAGTTGCTTAGGCAACAAAATAATCGGCAAGATATTGCGGCAGGTTGGTTGGCCTATTTTGTCGAGCTTGCTCTCTCCTTTCCTTCTCCCCTTGTGGGAGAAGGTGGCACAGGCGGCCTTCGGCCGCCGTCCTCAAGAGAACGCCGATGCTTCGCATCGGCTATGGCGCCGGATGAGGGGTATGTCTCCCCGAATTCACGGTGAGAGTGTCACTCGCTGAGAGAGACCCCTCACCCGTCTTCGATGCTACGCATCGAAGCCACCCTCTCCCACAAGGGGAGAGGGACAGTGCAAGCAATCAACGACAGCCGATCCACTCACCCGACGCATCGTCATTCAAGCACGCCACCGCATCGGCGCGACGCGTCAGCACGGCGCGCTGGTTGATGTAGCCCTTATCGGTGATCTCGCCGCCGTCGACGGATGGCGGTTCGGCGAGCAGCAGCGCGCGCGTGGCGTGGCCGGAGGAGTTGGCGCTCTGCTGCTTCAGTTTTGCAAGACCCTGCGCGATGGCGCCCCTGACGTTGTCATGACAGAGCACATCGCTCACGCCGGCGGTCTCGGGGAGGCCGGCATGGACGCGGCAGGCCGCAATGTTCGGGAATACCAGAAACCGCACCTCGTCGCCACCATGGCCGGTGACGACGATGTCCTGCGCCAGCGGTGCCAGCACCGAAATGCCGGCGACGCGCAGCGTGCCGACATTGACCCAGGTGCCGGAATTGAGCTTGAAGTCCTCCGCGACGCGGCCATCAAAGAACAAGCCGCGCTCGGGCCGCGCGGGGTCGGCGAATTTCACCGCATCGCCGATGAGATAAAAGCCCTCCTCGTCGAACGCCTGCTGCGTCAGTTCCGGCGCTTTCCAATAGCCCGGCGTGACATTGGGGCCGCGCACACGCACCTCCAGCTTGTCGCCGGACTTGACCAGCTTAAGTTCGGTACCGGGAATCGGCACGCCGATATTGCCGGAACGTTCCGCGAGGAAATGGCAGTCGGTTGCGAGCGGCGAGGTCTCGGTCGAGCCCCAGGCCGAGACCATCGGCATCGGCCGCCCGACAGTCTCGACGGAAAGCTGTTCGAGCGCATCCCAGAGATTCTGCGGCAGCGCTGCACCGGCATAAAAGGCGAACTTGACCTCGCCGAAGAAGCGGCGGCGCAGCTCCTCGTCGCTGCGCAGCGCCGCGATCAGCATGTCGAAGCCCCGCGGCACGTTGAAATAGACCGTCGGCATCACGCTCTTCAAATTGGCGAGTGACGTCGCAAAGAGGCCCGGCGCGGGCTTGCCGCCGTCGATATAGAGCGAGCCGCCGTTGCGCAGCACGAGGTTGAAATTGTGGTTGGCACCAAACGTGTGGCTCCAGGGCAGCCAATCGAGAATGACGAGATCGCCGAGGCCTTGCTCGAGAAAGGTCCAGGTCTGTGCCTTGGCCTGCTGGCTCGAGGTCAGCATGCGCTGGGTGTTGATAACGGCCTTCGGCGCGCCGGTCGAGCCCGAGGTGAACAGGAATTTTGCGATCGTGTCCGGCGTCACCGCTGCGAAGGCGCTTGCGACATCGGGCGATTCGGGCGCTGTCGCGATGGTGCGGAACGCGAGCGCGTCGGCATCGTCGGCATTGCCGCTGATGATCGCTGCCTGGTGCAAATGCTTGATTGCGGCGAGCGCCGCGGCGAACGGTTTTGTCGCGGAGACATAGATCGCGCCGGGCTCGAGCAGCGCAATCATGCTCTTGAGCTTGTCAAAATCCCGGGACATCAGCGAATAGGCCGGCGAGATCGCGGCCGAGGGCACGCCGACATGCTGCGCGGCGAGCGCCAGCAAAGCGTGGTCGATGCTGTTGTCCGAGAGGATCACGAGCGGGCGCTGGATACTCAGGCCCTGCGCCAGGATCCACGACGCTGCCGCACGCACCTGTCGCAGTGCCTGCGCATAGGTGACGGTGGTCCGGGGCGCTTCCGCATTGCCGCGCTCGGCGAGGAAGACCTTGTCCGGCGCTTGCCGCGCCCAATGCTCCAGCCAGTCGCCGATGCAGCGCGCACTCTCGCGCAAGGGCTCGGACGAGCGCAGCACGATGCTGCCGTCGGCGCGATGCTCGGCGACGGTCTTGGGCGTTGCGAACAGGCTCGAAGCGTCACCGCGTGGGGCGGCCGTCATGTGTTTCCTCCTCGCCCGGATCCGCGACCGGGCGCAGCCTCGTTGCGGGCTGCTTGGCGATAATGTTGGGCACCGCAATTGTTGTCGTCAACAACAATCTTTCTCTTGCGTCCCCGAGACGCTACAAGGAAGCGCAGGCGGGAGACATCACGTGACAACCAGCTTAGCCCGGACGGACACAAGCACTTCGCCGCGCAAACGAGCGGGCAACGGCGCTGCGCTGCGAGATGACGTGGACCAAATCGGCCTCGATGCCCTGGTCGGACATGCCGGCTACGCCGTGCGGCGTTTCCAGCTCTGGATTTTTCAGGACTTCATCAAGACGCTCGGCGCGGTCGACATCCGGCCGACCCAATATTCGGTGCTGACCGTGATCGGCGCCAATCCGGGCCTCAGTCAGATGGCCGTGGCAAAACGCCTCGGCATCGAGCGTGCGCGCCTGGTGCATCTGCTCGACAGCCTTGAGCAGCGCAGGCTGGTGAAGCGGATCAAGTCGAAGACGGACCGACGCTCCCACGCCCTGCACCTCACCGCACAGGGCGATACGGCGCTGGCCAAGTTCAAGCGGCTGGCCGCTGCACATGAGCGGCATGTGGAAGAGAAGATCGGCAGGGCGAACCGGGAGCAGCTGCTCCAGATCCTGGCCTGCTTCACTTGATCCCGGCTGCCGATGATTTGAGCAAATGCCCGTAACAGGGCGCTGGCACGACCGCCTGCCCGGCGCTCGAAATATCCCCCAACCCACTGATTCCCCGATAATATCCGAAGCACCCGGGCTGCCCGGATTCTGCACACAATGGCACATCGCTTGCTTCAATCCGGGTGAAGAGAAGTTGCCGGAGTTTTGTCGCCATGGGGGCTGAGCAGCCTGAAACGATCGTCGCAATTGTGGCCGCGCATCGCGCGGGAACGGTCACGCCCGCGCAGACGGTCGCGCGCAGCTATCAGCGCATCCGCGACCACAACGATCCTGCCGTCTTCATCAGCCTGCGCGAGGAGGCGGATGCGATCGCGGAGGCCGAGACGCTGGCCGCGCGAAAGGACGCTGCCAGCCTGCCGCTCTATGGCGTGCCGGTCGCGGTAAAGGACAATATCGATGCGCTGGGCTTTGCGACCACGGCGGCCTGCCCTGCGTTCTCCTACGCGCCGGCGCACAACGCGACCGCGGTGGAGCGCCTGCGCGCCGCCGGCGCCATCATCATCGGCAAGACCAATCTCGACCAGTTCGCAACCGGCCTCGTCGGCGTACGCTCGCCCTACGGCATCCCCCGCAATTCGATCCGCGAGGATTTGATTCCCGGCGGATCGAGCTCGGGATCGGCGACCGCCGTCGGCGCGGGCCTCGTGCCGCTGTCGCTCGGCACGGATACCGCGGGGAGCGGGCGCGTTCCGGCCATGCTCAACAACATTGTCGGGCTGAAGCCGAGTCTCGGCATGATCTCGACCGCCGGGCTCGTGCCGGCCTGCCGCACACTCGACTGCATCTCGGTGTTCGCGCTGACGGTGGATGATGCCGCGCTCGCGCTGTCGGTGATGGCGGGGCCGGACCAGGCCGATCCGTTCTCGCGCGACCGGCCGCTGGGCGAAATCACGCCGTTCCCGGCCAATCTTCGCCTCGGCGTGCCGCGCAACGGGCAATTGATCTTCTTCGGCGACAAGAAGGCGGAGGCCGCCTATGGCAATGCCCTGAAGCGCTGGACCGCACTCGGCGCAACACTGGTCGAATTCGA
Organism: Bradyrhizobium sp. CSA207; assembly: GCF_029051685.1. Taxonomy (GTDB): domain Bacteria; phylum Pseudomonadota; class Alphaproteobacteria; order Rhizobiales; family Xanthobacteraceae; genus Bradyrhizobium. The sequence goes on from NZ_JAACFT010000065.1 coordinate 7,661, forward strand.
CCTCGAGCCGTTCTACGAGACGGCGCGACTGCTCTATGAAGGGCCGTGGGTCGCCGAGCGCTATCTCGTGATCCGCAACCTGCTCGCCTCCGCTCCCGATTCGATCCATCCGGTGACGCGCGAGATCACGGCCGCCGGCTCGCGGCTCACGGCGGCCGACACCTTCTCCGCGCTCTACCGCCTGCAGGGGCTACGCAAGATCGCCGAGCGCGCCTTCGCCAACCTCGACGCGCTGGTGTTGCCGACCGCTCCGACCGCTTATACGACCGCACAGGTGCTGGCCAATCCGATCGAGCTCAACAGCCGTCTCGGCACCTACACCAACTTCGTCAACCTGCTCGATCTCTGCGGTCTCGCGCTGCCGGCCTCGATGCGTGCCGACGGCATTCCGTTCGGCATCACGCTTCTTGCGCCCGCCGGCCACGACGCGCTGCTCGCGAGCATCGGCCGCGTCTTCCATGCCGACACCAAACTGACCCTCGGCGCCAAGGGCGTGGCGCAAGCACCGCTCGCGCCGCTTCCGCTAACCAGCGGCGATGAGATTCCGATCGCCGTCGTCGGCGCGCATCTGTCCGGGATGGCGCTGAACGGCGAATTGAAGGCGCTGAACGGACGCCTGGTCGAAGCGACCAGGACCGCGCCGGACTACACCCTCTATGCGCTACAGACCACCCCGCCCAAGCCCGGCATGCTGCGCGTCGCGGCAGGCAAGGGAGCCTCGATCGAACTCGAGATCTGGTCGTTGTCGTCGTCGGCCTTCGGCAAGTTCGTCAACACGATTCCCGCACCGATGGCGATCGGCACGATCCGCCTTGCCGACGGCCGTGCCGTGAAGGGGTTTCTCGTTGAGCCCGAAGTGTTGACCGAAGCCCACGACATCACCGCCTATGGCGGCTGGCGCGCGTATATGGCGGAAGCGGCGACGGCGTAGATCTGCTGATGCGCTCACGCTGCGGCGCCTCGTCACCACCATCAAGCGCAGAACGCGATCGTTGGCAGGACATAGGCTCCGCGTATTTCAACAACGACGACCAGCCGAGTAATGCGTCCTGGCTTTGCCAGGACGACATACACATCACTTCGTCAGTGGGCAGCCGCTTTCCTTGGCGGTGAAGAAGGCCTTGTCGCCGGGGACTGTAGCGAGCAGCTTGTAATAGTCCCATGGCTTCTTCGACTCCGAGGGCTTCTTGACCTCGAACAGATACATGTCGTGGACCATGCGGCCGTTCTCGAGCACCTTGCCGCCTTGCGCAAAGTCGTCGTCGACCGGTAGCTCCTTCAGCTTCTTGGCGACGGCATCCGGATCCTTGGTGCCTGCAGCCTTCACCGCCTTGAGATAGGAAAGCGTCGCAGAGTAAGTGCCGGCGTGAATCATGCTCGGCATCCTGCCGGTACGCTTGAAGAAGCGCTCGCCGAGATTGCGCGTCTTGTCGTTGAGATCCCAGTAATAACCTTCTGTCAGCACCAGACTTTGGGCGGCCTGCAGGCCGAGGCCGTTCACCTCGGCCAGCGTCATCAACAGGCCGGCGAGCTTCTGGCCACCGGAGACGATGCCGAACTCGGACGCCTGCTTGATCGAGTTGGTGGTGTCGAGGCCTGCATTGGCGAGGCCGACGATCTTGGCCTTCGAGCTCTGCGCCTGCAGCAGGAAGGAGGAGAAGTCCGAGGAGTTGAGCGGCACGCGCACCGAGCCGACCACCTTGCCGCCATTGGCGGTGACGATCTCACTAGTGTCCTTCTCAAGCGCGTAGCCGAAAGCGTAGTCCGCTGTGAGAAAGAACCAGGTGTCGCCGCCGGCCTTGGTCAGCGCGCCACCGGTTCCGACTGCCAGCGCGCGGGTGTCATAGGCCCAGTGGAAGCCGTAGGGCTGGCAGGCATCGCCGGTGAGACGCGAGGTGGCGGCGCCGACGACGATATCGATCTTCTTCTTTTCCCTGGAGAGCTCGTGGATCGCAAGCGCGACCGAGGAGGTCGTCAGTTCCGTGATCATGTCGACGTTCTCGACGTCGTACCAGCGCCGCGCGATCGAGCTCGCGAGATCCGGCTTGTTCTGGTGGTCCGCGGTGACGAGCTCGATCTTCTGCCCCAGCACCTCGCCGCCGAAATCCTCGATCGCCATTTTGGCGGCCTCGACCGACCATTTGCCGCCATAGTCGGCGTAGACGCCGGACTGGTCGTTGAGGATGCCGATCTTGACGCCTTGCGCGAAGGCTTGCGACGCCAGCAACAAAGCGGAAGTTGCGACAGCGGCCAGAAGGGCTGATTTCATATTTAAGCTCCCAGCAGTTTTCTGTTTTGAAATCGCGCGGATACTAGTGAAGAACCCCGCGCCTGCCCATCCATTTCATGTTGATCGTTAGCATGGGATTCTGCGGCCAAACAAATGGTGTCGTCCCGGACAAGCGCAGCTCTTGGCAACGCGTAGCATTGTCCAGTGCTGCGCGCAGATTTGGGACGATGTGGATGCACGGTGGCCAATGCCTCCCGTCAGGTCACTAGCTCCGGCTTCTTGACGTTCTTCCCCTCCGCCAGGTTCCGCACCACCACATAGAAGATCGGCGTGAACAGAAGGCCGAACAGGGTGACGCCGATCATGCCGAAGAAGACGGCGACGCCGACCGCTTGCCGCATCTCCGAGCCGGAGCCGGACGAGATCACCAGCGGCAGCACACCGAGGATGAAGGCGAACGACGTCATCAGGATCGGCCGCAGCCGCAAGCGGCAGGCTTCGATCACGGCCTCCAGTCGCGGCTTGCCTTCGAGCTCGATGTCGCGCGCGAACTCGACGATCAGGATCGCGTTCTTCGCCGCCAACCCCACCAGCACGACGAAGCCGATCTGGGTGAGGATATTGACGTCCTGCCCCATGATGCGCACGCCGATGGTCGCAGCCAACAGACACATCGGCACGATCAGGATCACCGCGAATGGCAAGGTCCAGCTGCCATATTGCGCGGCGAGCACGAGATAGACGAACAGCACGCAGATCGGAAACACGTAGAGACCGGCGTTGCCACCGGTGACCTGCTGATAGGACAGATCGGTCCACTCGAAGGTGAAGCCGCTCGGCAGGTTGTCATCGGCGAGCTTCTTGATGGTGTTGAGCGCGGTAGTGGAGCTTGTGCCCGGCCCCGGCTCGCCCTGCAATTCTGACGCTGCATAAAGGTTGTAGCGCGCGACGCGGTCGGGGCCGGAGACGTCCTTGAAATCGACGACACTGCCGAGCATCACCATGTCGCCGGACGCGTTGCGCGTGCGCAGCCGCGCCAGGTCGCTGGGCTCTTTGCGGAACGGCTGGTCGGCCTGGGCGGTGACGTGATAGGTGCGTCCGAACAGGTTGAAGTCGTTGACATAGGTCGATCCGAAATAGGTCTGGATCGTGTCGTTGATGTTGGCGATGGGAACGCCGAGCTTCTGCGCCTTGGTGCGGTCGATGTCGACGAACAGCTGCGGCGTGTTGGCCGTGAACGGCGAGAACACCGAGGTGAGACTCGGCGACTTGCGGGCGGCGGCGACGAGTTCGTCGGTCGCGGACGCAAGCAGTTCCGGACCTCGGCCTTGCCGGTCCTGGATGCGGATGGTGAAGCCGCCGCCGGTGCCGATGCCGGGCACGGCTGGTGGCGGAATGACGATGATGAAGGCGCCCTGGATCGCGGCGAGACGCTTGCGCAGCTCGGCGGTGATGGCGTTCGCGGATAGTCCTTTCTTCAGGCGCGTCTCGGGCTCGTCGAACACCGGAAACAGCGCCGCCGCATTGCCGGCCTGTGTGCGGGTGGCGCCCGAGAAGCCGGCGAAGGCGGCGACGCGGACGATGCCCGGCGTATCCAGGGAAATCCGCTCGATCTCACGCACGACCTCGGTGGTGCGCGCCAGCGATGCCGCGCCCGGCAATTGCACGGAGACGATGACATAGCCGCGGTCTTGCGCCGGGATGAAGCCCTGCGGCGTGGTCCCTATCAGCCAGCCGGCGCTGCCGATCAGCACGACGTAGATCAGGATCATCACCACCGCATGCCGGATCACGAAATTGGCAAGGCCCGCATAGCCATGTGCCAGGCGGTCGAACACGCGGTTGAAGACTCCAGTGAAGGCGTCCCAACCGCGCGCCACGACATTCCAGCGCGCCGGCGGCCGCTTCTGTTCATGCGGCACCAGGATCTGCGAGGCCAGCGCCGGCGACAGCGTCAGCGAGCAGAAACAGGAGATCGCGGTCGCGACCGCGATGGTGACAGCGAATTGCTGAAAGAATTGCCCGGAAATGCCGCCGAGGAACGCGGTCGGGACGAACACCGCGCACAGCACCAGCGCGATCGAGACCAGCGCACTGCCGACCTCCTCCATAGTTTTGAGCGCGGCGTCGCGCCGGCTCATGCCGTGTTCGAGATGGCGCTCGACATTCTCGACGACGACGATAGCGTCGTCGACGACGATGCCGACGGCGAGCACGAGGCCGAACAGCGTGAGATTGTTGATGGAGAAACCGAGCGCAGCCATCACCGCGAACGTACCGACCAGCGAAACCGGTATCGCGATGATCGGAATGATCGCCGGCCGCCATCCCTGCAGGAACACCAGCACCACGACGACCACCAGCAGCATGGCTTCGTAGATGGTTTTGATCAGCTCGTGAACGGATTGGGCGATGAACTCGGTCGGATTGTAGCCGATATTGTAATCAAGGCCTTTCGGAAAGTTTGCCTTGAGCTTCGTCATTGTGTCGGAGATGTTCTTGGCCGTCGCGAGCGCGTTCGACCCCGGCCGCTGCGTCACCAGCATGGCGACCGCCGATTTGCGCAGCAGGAAGCTGTTGGTGGTGTAGGCAAGCGCGCCGAGCTCGATGCGGGCCACGTCGCGTAGGCGCACCGTGCGGCCGTCGGAGCCGGCCTTGATCAAGATATCCTCGAACTGCCTCTGGTCCTTCAGGCGCCCGGTGAAGGTGAGGTTCGGCTGGAAGGCGCGGTCGGCGATCGGCGGCTCGGCGATCTGGCCGCCTGCGATCTGCACGTTCTGCGCACGGATCGCCGCGAGCACCTCGGCCGAGGTCAGGCCGAGATTCGCGATGCGGTCAGGATCGAGCCACAGCCGCATCGAATAATCGCGTGCGCCGAAAATCTGGATGTCGCCGACGCCGTCGAGCCGCAGCAGCTGGTCGCGAACCTGGAGCAGTGCGTAATTGGAGATGTAGAGCTGGTCGAATGTGTCGTCGGGCGACAGCATGAACACGACCATCAGGATGTCGGGCGAGTTCTTGCGCGTGGTGACGCCGTTGCGCTGCACCTCCTCGGGCAGACGCGGCTGCGCGATGGCGACGCGGTTCTGCACCAGCACTTGGGCCTTGTCGAGGTCGGTACCGAGCTTGAAGGTGACGGTGATGGTGAGCTGGCCGTTCGAGGTCGCCTGGCTGTAGAGATACAGCATGTCCTCGACACCGTTGATCTCCTGCTCGATCGGAGCGGCGACTGTATCGGACACGGTCTGCGCGGACGCACCGGGATATTGCGTTGTGACCACCACCGTCGGCGGCACCACCTGCGGATATTCCGAGACCGGCAGCGTGGTATAGGCGAGCGCGCCGACGATCAAGAGCACGATCGACAGCACCATCGCCAAGATGGGCTGGTTGATGGAGAGGCGGCCAAGATTCATGACTTGTCACCGGGCTTGCCGCCGGCCGGTGCTTGCGCGGGAGCCGGAGCGACCTTGGCGCCAACGCGGGCGCGCTGGATGCCGTTGACAATGACGCGGTCCTCCGCCTTCAACCCTTCGCGGATCACGCGCAGGCCGTCATCGAGCGGCCCGAGCACTACGGGGCGCGCCTCGACGGTGTCGTCCGGCTTGACCACGAACACGATCTTGCGCGACTGGTCGGTTGCGACCGCGATGTCGGGAATCAGCAGCGCCTCGTAGGGCGCGCTTCCGATCAACCGGACGCGGCCGAACTGGCCGGGCAGGATCGAGAGATCGGTGTTCTTGATCACGGCGCGGCTGCGCAGCGTGCCGGTCGAGACGTCGAGCCTATTGTCGAGGAAGTTGATGGTTCCCTCATGAGAAGGCTTGGTCTCGCCGGCCAGCATTATCTGCACCGGATTTGCCGTATCGCGCGAGCTCGGGCGCCTGCCTTCGAACCACAGCTTGCTGTACTTGATGAATGTCGCCTCATCCATGTCGAAATAGACGTAGATCGGATCGAGCGTCACGATCGAGGTCAGCAACGTCGAGGTGCCGTTGTCGCTGCCTTGCACGAGATTGCCGGGGCTGACGAGATGGCGGCTGACGCGCCCGGTCAGCGGCGCCGTCACATGAGTGAATTCGATGTTGAGCTTGGCGGCCTTGAGCGCGCCTTCGGCCTGCACCTCCGCGGCGTGCGCGGCTTGCAGGGCCTGGCGGCGCTGGTCGACGACCTGCTCGGAGACGGCGCTGGTCTGCACCAGGTTGAGGCCGCGGTCGAGTTCGCGCTTGGCAAGCTCCACCCTGGCGCGCGCGTCCGAGAGCTGGCCGTCCGCCTGCTCCGCCACCGCTTCGAACGGTCGCGGATCGATGACGTAAAGCAGATCGCCCTGATGAACGATCGCGCCATCCTGGAATTCGACCGAGTTGACGAAGCCGCCGACGCGGGGACGCACCTGCACCTCCTCCATCGCCTCGAAGCGGCCGGTGAATTCGTCCCAATCGGTGACGGTGCGTTTGACCGGCTGGGCGACGGTCACCGCCGGCGGCGGCGGGGCTGCGGCCTGCGAGGCCGGCTGTCCACAGCCGGCAACGGCAAATGCCGCTGCAAGAAGCCCGACGATTGCGCGAGGTCGAGGTGAAACGAAATCGTGCGTTTTGACAAATTGCTCGCTTCCGTCCGGTCCACTCATCCCAGGTCCTCGCATGAAAGCCGCAGACACAGCAGGGTACTCGCCTACCCGCGGGTGACACAAGATGGGTTTCAATGATGGACTCTTCAAGACGAGCGTGGGCGCCATCTCCGGTGGGGTACCCTAGCCGGGCGGATGGGTTGACACAGAGATAGCCGCCCTCGCACGCGGCGATTAGCGGCGGGACGCGAATGCACCCATTCGCCGTGCTCATGAATGCGGCAGGTGCGGTGTACTGAGAGATCCCACATCATCGCACTCGAGCCGCATGCAAGGTGCCACCCTCCCCTGGAGGGGGAGGGTCGTATCGCATGCAGCGAAGCGGAATGCGATGCGGGGTGGGGTGACAGTCTCTCCGCGTTGAACACTGCCCGTGTGGAGAGATCACCCCACCCCGCTCGCGCTGCGCGCGATCGACCCTCCCCCTCCAGGGGAGGGTGACGACCAGGCCAGCGTCTTCGCGCATGACGGATGGCGTTCGCTCGGCTAGATTACCCGTACAAAAAACAAGACGAATTGTCCGGGAGGACAGCCGTGTACCAGGGACGTGTCGTTTACGGCGCGATCGAGGAGGTTGTGTTCGGCCATGCCGCGGCCGGCGCCATTGTCGCGCAGATGGATCGGCTGGGGACGCGCCGCGCCTTCCTGATGGTCTCCGGAACGCTCAACCGGCAGACCGACGAAATCGAGAAGATCAAAGAGGCGCTGGGCACGCGCTGCGCCGGGCTGTTCGACGCCATGCCGGCGCATACGCCGCGCGAAGCAGTGATCGCCGCGACCAACGCGGCGCGCGAGGCTGGCGCCGATTTGATCGTCACCGTGGGTGGCGGTTCGATCACCGACGGCGCCAAGGCGGTGCAGCTCTGCCTCGCCAACGGCATCGACGACGTCGATGGCATCGAGCGCATTCGCGTGCACAAGGGCGTCGCGCCCGAGATGACTGCGCCGACGGTGCGCCAGATCAGCGTGCCCACCACGATCGCCGGCGGCGAGTTCAGTTCGATCGCGGGCGTCACCGACCTCCGCACGCATGTGAAGCAGATGCTGCGGCATCCGCTCACGGTGCCACGTGCGACCATCCTCGATCCCGCCATCACCGTGCACACGCCGGAATGGCTCTTTCTCTCGACCGGCATCCGCGCCGTCGACCATTGCGTCGAGGCGATCTGCTCGCGCGAGACGCACCCCTATGCCGACGCGCAATCGGTGAAGGGCCTGGCCATGCTCGCTGATGCCCTGCCGCGGGTGAAAGCCAACCCTGCTGACCTGGACGCCCGGATGGATGCGCAGATCGGTACCTGGCTATCGATGGGCGCGCTTTCAGCCGGGGTGCCGATGGGCGCGAGCCACGGCATCGGCTACGTGCTCGGCGCCGCCTTCGACGTGCCGCACGGCTACACCTCCTGCGTCATGCTGCCGGCGGTGATGCGCTGGAATGCGCGCGACAATGCCGAACGGCAGATGATCGTCGCCGCCGCGATGGGCTTTCCCGGCCGGGATGCCGCCGACGTGCTCGACGCCTTCATCCGTTCGCTCGGCATGCCGCGCAGCCTCGCCGATGTACGCGTCTCGCCCGAGCATTTTGACGCCATCGCGGAAGCTGCGATGCGCACGCCCTGGGTGCCGCGCAATCCGCGCAAGATCAATGGCCCGGCCGAGCTGCGCGAAATCCTGCTTCTCGCCGCATAATCCAAGCCGGAGGACTGATGTACACTGGTCACCATGCCCGCCTGCGTCCGCTGCAACCCGCCTTCATCATGGCTGCGACCGGCGAAACCGTCACCTATCGCGAGCTCGACGCGCGCAGCAACCGGCTGGCGCATCTATTCCGCAAACAGGGCATGAAGCGCCTCGATCATTACTCGATCTTCATGGAGAACAATTCCCGTTATCTCGAAGCCTGCGGCGCGGGCGAGCGATCCGGCCTCTACTACACCTGCGTCAATTCCTTCCTCACCGCGAGCGAGCTCGCCTATCTCCTCGTCAACAGCCAGTCCAAGATCCTGATCACGTCGGTGGCAAAGCTCGACATCGCACGCGAGGCGATCAAGGTCTGTCCCGACGTCAGACTCTGCATCGTGGCCGACGGCCCGGGCGAGAGCGATCGCATCGTCGGGCTTGCGGAGGTGACCGCCGATCTACCCAAGACGCCGATCGCGGACGAATGGCTCGGCACCGCGATGCTCTATTCGTCGGGCACGACGGGGCGGCCGAAAGGCATTCTGCGCCCGCTGCCGGAAGAGCCGCCGAAGCACAATCTGCCGCTGTTCGATTTCCTGACCAAGCTTTGGCACTATCGCGAAGGCATGATCTATTTGTCGCCAGCGCCGCTCTATCACTCGGCGCCGCAGGCCGCCGTGAACCTGACGATCCGCATGGGCGGCACCGCGATCATCATGGAAAACTTCGATCCCGAGCGATATCTCCAGCTCGTGGAGAAATGGGGTGTCACACACAGCCAGCTCGTGCCGACGATGTTCTCACGCATGCTGAAGCTGCCGGACGAGGTGCGCACCCGCTACGACCTGTCCTCGCTCGAGATCGCAATCCATGCCGCCGCGCCGTGCCCTGCCCTGGTCAAGGACGACATCATCAAATGGTGGGGGCCGATCATCCATGAATATTACGGCGCGACCGAAGGCCTCGGCTTCACCGCGTGCAACAGCGAGGAGTGGCTCGCCCATCGCGGCACCGTCGGCAAAGTGCTGCTTGGTGACCTCCACATTCTCGACGAGAACATGAAGCCGTGCCCGACCGGTACGCCAGGCCAGGTGTGGTTCAAGACGGCATCGCCGTTCGAATATTTCAACTATCCGGAAAAGACCAAGGAGGCGCGCTCGGCCGACGGCAGCATGAGCACCGTCGGTGATGTCGGCTATGTCGACGAGGACCGCTTCCTCTATCTCACCGACCGTGCAACCTTCATGATCATCTCAGGCGGGGTCAACATCTATCCGCAGGAGTGCGAGAACCTGTTGATCACGCATCCGAAGGTCGCGGATGCCGCCGTGTTCGGCGTGCCCAATGCCGATCTCGGCGAAGAGGTGAAGGCAGTGGTGCAGCCGATGCCGGGCGTGGTGCCCGGGCCGGCACTGGCCGAGGAACTGATAGCCTTCTGCGGGGCGTCGCTGTCGCGCCAGAAGGTGCCGCGCTCGGTCGATTTCGAGAAGGAGTTGCCGCGGCTGCCGACGGGCAAACTCTATAAGCGGCTGCTGCGGGATCGGTATTGGGGAAACAAGACCTCGCGGATCGTATGAGGGACGAGGGTCCCGGCTTAAACCGACACCGCGTAGATCTCGTATTCCCCGCGCACCAGCTCGATGTGCGCGCGCATGGCGGCGGCGGCGCCCTGCTTGTCGCCGCGCATGATGGCGACGACGACGCGGTCGTGCTCGGCCTGCGACTTGGCCAGACGTCCGAGATTGCGGAACTGGGCGCGGCGGAACGGCTGCACCCGGACGCGGGTGGCGAGCGTAATCTCGGCGATGTAGCCGTTCTGCGATCCCGCATAGATCGCGTTGTGGAAGCGCTCGTTGACCTCGTGAAAGCGATCGGGATTGCCGGCGTAGCTCAACACCCGCAACTCCTCGTGGACGGCCTCGAGGCCGTGACGCTCGGCAGCCGACATGCGCTCGGCGGCAAGGCCGGCGCACAGCGCCTCGAGCTCGGCCATCGCCTCGAACATGCTCGTCAGCCGCTCGACCGAAGGCTGCGCCACGACAGCGCCGCGATGGGCGCGCGATTCCACGAGCCCACTCGCCACCAGCTGGCGCAGCGCCTCGCGCACCGGCGTACGCGAGACGTTGAAGCGCCGCGCGATATCGGTCTCGTCGAGCGGCGCGCCGGGAGCCAGGGCGCCGCGCACGATCTCGTCGGCGAGCTGAAGACGCAGCTCCTCGGCGCGCGTGACCTTCTGCACCGATGGAGAGGGACGGTCGACGCGCGGCACCACCGGCTCGGCCGGCAGTACGCCCCGCGGGAAGTCGTCAAGCGTCATACGATCAGGTCTCTTTCGGCTCGTCGATGATGCTGACATGGGCCGCGACGACGCGCCAGCCTTCCGGGAAGCGGGCCCAGGTCTGCATCTGGCGGCCGACCCTGCCCGGCATGGTGTCGCGATAGAACAGAGTGGAGGCCACCGCGGTGTCGCGGCCGTAACTGGTGATAACAGTCTTGGCCGTGCGGCGATTGAGGCCGACCGGCGAGCGACCGGCACGGAAACCGGAGATCGCCTCGTAGCCGTAGAGGTTCTCGCCGATGCCGTAGCGCAGCGTGCGGGGATCGTTGCGAAAGAGTTCGCCGAGCACGGCGACGTCGTTGCTGATCAGCGCCTGCTCGTAGCGCTCGAACGCGGCTTTGACTTCCGCGAGCACGTCGGGGACATCGATGTCCATCTCAAAATCCTCTTAAAGTCCTCTTGGCGACGGCGTAGCTACCACGCCCATCCGTTCCAATGCGTACGCGACGCGCAGCGCGATGTCCTCGCGCCAGGGCGCCGTGATGATCTGCACGCCGATCGGCAGCGGCTCAAGCGGCACCGGCACCGCGACCACAGGCAAACCAATGAACGAGATCGGCTGGGTGTGGATGCCGATATTGGCGCGTACCGGCAACTCGACGCCGTCGAGCTTGAACGTCACTTGTCCCAGCTTCGGCGCTGTGCAGGGCGTTGCCGGCGCAAGCAGCACGTCGACCGATTTGAAGATCTCGGCAAGCTGCGCACGGTACCAGCGGCGGAATTTTTGCGCACGATCCACCATCGGCGCCGGCACCATGGCGCCGGCGATCAGCCGGTCGCGCACCGCCGGATCGAAATCGTTCGGGCGCTTGCGCAAGCGATCGAGATGCAGCGAGGCGCCTTCGGTTGTGGTGATGACGTAAGCCGCCGCGCGGGCGCGCGAGGCTTCGGGAATGTCCAAGATCTGCGTCGCGCCGAGTGCCTTGGCGACGCGGCTGACGGCCTCGACGGCCTCCGGAAACAAATTGTTCTGGAAGTGTCCGCCGGCAATCGCAATGCGCAGGTCAGAAACCGGATTGGCGAGCAGCGGCACCGTCGGCTCCAGACCACGCGTGGTGGTACAGGCGGCATCGTCGACGTCCGGGCCCTGCATCGCATCATAGGCGAGCGCGAGATCGGTGACGGAGCGCGCGAACGGGCCGAGATGATCGAGGCTCGCGACGAACGGGAACGAGCGGGCCCGCGACAGCCGGCCATAGGTCGGCTTCAGGCCAAAAGTGCCGCAGAACGAGGACGGCACCCGGATCGAGCCATTGGTGTCCGATCCGAGTGCGATCGGCACCAGCGCGCCGCCGACGGCGCTGCCGGAGCCGCCGGACGAGCCGCCGCTCATCCGCGTCGTGTCATGCGGATTGCGCGAGGGACCGTCGTGGACGTTCTCGCCGGTGAAGTCATAGGCGTATTCGCCCATGTTGAGCGCACCGACGAGAACCGCGCCGGCGGCTTCCATGCGCTCGATCAGCGTCGCATCGCGCTTGGCCGGTGCGCAATCGCGGTTGATCTTGGAGCCGGCGCGGGTGGTGAGGCCTGCAACGTCGAACAGATTCTTCACCGCGAAGGGCACGCCGGCGAGCGGGCCGACCGTCTTGCCGGCTGCGATATCGGCATCGATCGCGCGCGCTCTCGCACGGGCACGTTCGGCGGTGACATCGGTGAAAGAGTTGAGGACGCCGTCGTGCTGCTTGATGCGCGCGAGCGCGGCTTCGGTGGCATCGAGCGCGGACAATTGGCCGCCGGCCACTGCCTTGGCGATCTCTGCGGCCGTCAAATCTGGCTTGGTGGTCATGGCAGCGTCAGGCTGTGAACACGGGCGCCGGCTCGGTCTCATCCGGCAGCGCGAAGTCATCGACGAGGCGGGCGAGCCGCAGCGAGACCTCGAGATTGGCGCGAATGGCCGGCCTCCAAGCCTCCTCGATCGGCAATGCCAGCGCTTGCGCGACGGCGTCGATATAGTCGTCCAGCGGTTCAGCCATCACGCTCCCAAACAGGCTCTCAGTGCACTCTTAGTGCGTCTGCAACGGCGGATGCGGGATCGCCGTCAACAGCTCCTTGGTGTAGTCGTCCTGCGGATCGCTGAGGACCTTCTCGGAATATCCCTCTTCGACGATTCGACCCGCTCGCATCACAATGACACGATCGCACAACAAGCGCACTACGTTCAAATCATGCGAGACGAACAGATAACTCATACCTAGCCGCGCCTTGAGGTCCTGGAGCAGATTCAGGACCACGGCCTGGACCGAGACGTCGAGCGCCGCCGTCGGCTCGTCCAGGATGACGAGCTTGGGATGCAGGGCAATGGCACGGGCGATGCCGACGCGGGCCTTCTGGCCGCCGGACAGCTGGTGCGGAAACCGGTCCAGCAGGTTGAGCGGCAGCCCGACCATGGTCGCAAGCTCCTCGCAGCGCGCCCGAAGTGCGTCGCGGCCCCTGACGTTGCCGAGCTGCATGATCGGGTCGGCGATGGCGCGCGCGGCGGTGAAGCGCGGGTTGAGGCTGTCGGTCGGATCCTGGAACACCATCTGGATGCGGCTGCGCTGCGGCAGCCGGGCGAAGGAGGCAGGCAGGATACCGCCGATATCCTCGCCGTCGAACTGGATCAGGCCGGAGCTCTGGTCCAGCAACCGCATCACCATCATCGACGTGGTCGATTTGCCGCAACCGGATTCGCCGACCAGGCCGACGCTCTCGCCATGGCCAACGGAGAAGCTGATGCCGTCGACGGCGCGGAACACATCCGGCTCCACCGGCGGCTTGCGGCCGAACAATTTGCCGAGCGTTGCGGTCGCGCCCTGGCGGGGATATTCCTTGACCAGCTTTTCAATGAGGAGGAGGGGTTTGTCGCCCATCTTCCCCTCGTCACCCCCGGGCTTGCCCCGGGGGTCCATCGATTGACACGAGTCTTGCGAAGAATGATGGATGGCCGGGTCAGGCCCGGCCATGACAGCTGCGAATAGCGGCGCGCTCTCCTCCTCCGGCAGCAAATCCCTTAGCGAGACGCCGAGCCGCGGTGTCGCGCGCATCAGTTTCTTTGTGTAGGGGTGCTGCGGGCTCGCAAAGATGTCGGCAGCCTTGGCGGTCTCCACCACCCGGCCCTTCTCCATCACCACCACGCGGTCGCAATAGGCGGCGGCGAGGCCGAGATCGTGGGTGATCAGGATGGTCGACATCGCCTTGCGCTTGGTCAGCTCGACGATCAGGTCCATCACCGCCTTCTGGGTGGTGACGTCGAGGCCGGTGGTCGGCTCGTCCGCGATCAGGAGCTGCGGATTGCAGGCGAGCGCGAGTGCGATGACGACGCGCTGGCACATGCCCCCCGAAAGCTCGAACGGATAGGCGTGGTAGCGCTCGCGCGGGCGGGCGATCTTGACCTGCTCCAGCGCCTCGATCGCCTTTTCGCCATGGTCCGAAACCATGGCCTGCTGCACATGGGTGCGCAGCACGTCCTCGATCTGGTCACCGACCTTGCGGATCGGATTGAGCGCCGCACGCGGGTTCTGGAAGATCATCGAGACTTCGCGGCCGCGCAAATCGCGCATCTGGTCTTCGCTCGCGGCCTTGACGTCGATGCCGGAGAACATCACCGAGCCCTCGGCGATCCGCCCGGCCCGGTCGAGGATCCGCATCACCGCATAGGATGTCACCGACTTGCCGGAGCCGGACTCGCCGACGATGGCGAGCGTCTCGCCCTTGGCGACGGAGATGTTGACGTGCTGCACCGCCTTGACGATGCCGCGGCGGGTGGTGAATTCGACGGTGAGGTCCTGGACGTCGAGTAGAGGCGGTGCGGTCATGAATGCCTCTTGGTCGCGGCGCCAATCAAAAAGCGCGAAAACAACCCCATGCACAGTAGAAAGGCGTTGGATTCATTGGAGAATTTTAGCGGGGAACTTGGGCGTGAGGCGGGCACGCCTCTCTCATTCCCTCCCCCCTTGTGGGGGAGGGTTGGGG
>NZ_JAACFT010000066.1 GCF_029051685.1 Bradyrhizobium sp. CSA207
TCGGGCTCGATCACAACGAGAGCAGATCCTGGCATGGCTGGCACCGTCACGTGTCCCTGGTGATGCTCGCCTTCGCCATGATGGCCGCGATCCGACATCGCGCTAACCCGCCACCGCCCAAAAAAACAAAACGCCGCCCCCCGGCAAAAGCCAAAACATTACCACGGCCCCGCTGATCCGTTGGTCAATCCAGGAAATCCGCCGCATTGCCATCAAACTCGCTCGAAAGCGCATCCAGCCCGCACACATGATCGCATGGTCGCTCTGGCGCAGAGCTCACCAGGCTGCCGCTCAGCGCGCGCACGTCAAAGCAAAAAAGCAACTGTAATGCTAGGGCGGGTGGGAAATGCCGCCGAGACAAGCGCACCACTCTGACCAAACCACAGGTATGAGCCCATAACGAATGTCGTTTCCTACAACGATCATGGCGTCGGCCGTTCCGCGCATCTGCAGACTATGCCTGGCTCGCGCACACTGCTGCTGCAGGCCACATCGAGTTAGAATACATTTTGGCTCGGAGCAGCCGAAGGGACTTGAATCGTACGTAGCGTCACGTTGTAGGAAGCAGGCATCCGCCGCCTCGCGCCGATCAACTAGTCAACCACCGATGGCCGGAGTGTGACGTAACACATCAAAGCAATCCCCGGTTTGGACATCGAGATGACGACAGCACTCCTTTTTCTTACTATGATCTTCTTCGGCGGCGTTGGATTAGGCAAGGCAGAGTGGAGGCCACGCGCGTGCTCGCGTGGAGTCAGTCCCAACAGCACGGTGTAAAGTGCGACTGATCGCCGATTTGACCGGAGACAACTGAGCGGTGAAGACTGCGAGTCGGCCGTTCACGGATCATCAGGTCGGCGGCGGTGGATTCGCAAGCGCCCCGGCCTGACAACGTACATCTGTGCGAACTTAGCATGTGCGGAAGCAATTGCCGGACCGAATTCCAATCAGCGCTGGTGCGAACCGCGGAGAAGATATGTCTGGCACGCGAGATAGCGCTTGAACTGGATGCGACGGCGAGCACGATTGCGGCAGCGTCGACAAGGAGCCCCTTTCACTCTCCTTCGTCATCTACGGCGCTTCGATGTCCGTCGCGGTCTGCACTGGACGAGAAGAGAGATCCAGAGCCCTTGCATGACTTCGAATTTCATCTCGCGTCAGGATCAACGCCGCGTTGACCGTGACCACTGCTTCCTGGCCGAGTTCGATTCGCTGAACTAGCCTACCTGAACTGAGAGGTTTCGAAGGTGAGACTTCCTTCGTAGAACTCGATCCGCGACAGTCAGTACAGCGGATGCATCATGAAGCCTGACGAGCGCCTCGCCGAAGTCCTTGAGAATAGCGCGTGGTTTGATGATGAGGCATGGGAGGTGTGGGCACAGTGCCTCTCACCCACTGAGCGGCTGGCGTATATTCGTAAGCATCGCTCTCACTTCCGGTTGGCAGATTATGATGAAGTGATAGCTGTTGTACGGGGTCGGCGCTTCACCGGTTGCGCATCGCAGCTCCTTCGATGGCGCCACAGGATAAGAGCAAGGACGTTGCAAAGCGCTCTGCTCTTCTCGGTTGCGGTGTGGCTGGGTATCATCTGGCTTGCGGTGCGCTTAATCCGCTGAGATCAGCAGCCCGCTTTTCGTCAACACCTAAGCTACCTGTGTTCGCACGCGACCGAGCATTGCGAAGCGGTTGGAGATGATCTGAAATGCCGCAACCTGACGCAGCGTTCGGTTCGACGATTGCTTTAGGCGCGAATGTTGCGGTGCAGTTACAGCAATTCGCGCGGACGTTGCTAAGACGCACGGGGCTCGGGGCACTCAAGAGATGAGAGTAGACATGAAGGACTTGTTGCTTGCGACTGTGAGCATTGTGGCGCTTGGCGCGGTGGCGCCCGCATTCGGCGCGGATCTGGCGGCGCAGCCCGTCCGGCCTCTCTACACCAAAGCTCCGGAGCCTGTCGCGGCTGCAATCTACGACTGGAGCGGCTACTATCTCGGTATGAACGGTGGCTTGGGCTCAAGCTCGAATTGCTGGGATTTCAATGGCGGCACGCCCGAGGGCTGTCATGATACGACCGGCGCGACCGTTGGTGGCCAGATCGGCTATCGATGGCAGATGGGCCAGATCGTGCTTGGAGTTGAAGGCCAGGGGAACTGGGCTGATTTGACCGGCTCGAATGTCAGCGTCGCGTTTTCGGATGTCAACCAGACCAAGATTGATGGGTTCGGCCTGGTAACGGGGCAGATCGGCTATACCCTCGACAACGTACTGATTTATGCCAAAGGCGGCGCCGCAGTCACGAGCAATACCTATCAGATCAGCTCCGCACTCACGGGCGCGCAGCTTGCGAGCGCCGACAGCACCCGTTGGGGCGGTGCTTTGGGCGCCGGGATCGAATTCGGCTTCGCGCCGAACTGGTCGGTTAGCATCGAGTACGACCACCTGTTCATGCGGGATGGCGACGTGAACTTCACTACCGCTGCTGGTTCGCTGGGCAGCGATCGCATCCGCCAGGATTTCGATCTCGTGACCGTGAGACTCAACTACAAGTTCGGCTGGCCGGTGGTTCTCAAATACTGATCCCATCGCGTTCAAACGGGTAGATCGAGAGCCCCGGCCCACGATCGGGGCTCTTTCCTAAGATATCTATCTGCCGCGCAAAGGCACCTTCGCGCCTTCCGCATGTTTCGGCAGTTGCCGCAGGCTTTCCCTTCGACCAGGGCAGCGGTTTCTGGCCGTCCCAACTCAGCGCGCGGCTGGTTCGCTTTTCAGAACGTCGCTCGCCATTCTTACGGACAAGCCTTCCGAGCGGACGCCGCACATCCAGCTATGTTAGCGTCGGCGTTGCCCGAGCTGGCGCCGAGAATTCGATAAGACCAAGGCGAATCGCCTTGACGATGCCGTGGGTCCGATTGTTCGTACCCATCTTCCGTATCACATTCTTCAGATGAAAATTGACCGTATTCTCACTGATCTCCAGTATCATCCCGATCTCCCACGACGAGTTACCTTCCGCCACCCATCTCAGGCAACTTTTTCGCGCTCGGACAAGTTGACTTTCCTGTCGCAGCTACCGTCCGCGGGTCGGGCGATCTCCGCAAATGCGATGTGAAAGTGCCAGGCCAATGCGTTGAGACGCCTCGCATGACCCTGAGGATCGGCATCGTCGAAGCGGGACGCAAACGATACCACAGACACTCGGCCCGCAGGACCAAACAATGGCACGCTGATCCCATGCCTTACGCCTGCCTCTCTGGCCTCCTCCAGGACACGTTGCTCGCCGGGTTGCAATTGATATTGTTCGGCGAGTTGGTCCCACAGGAACGGCCCGAAAGCATTGGTGCCCGCCGGACCACCGGATCGATGGCGTAGTACTTGCGTTCAAAATAGCGCTCGCACCAGTCGGGCGGAAACTTCATCGCTCCTACGGGCGGTGGATTTGACCTTTTAGATGTTGAGCCTTTGGATAAAATCCCGCAAGGTTGCCTCACCCTTGGCTTGTGGTCGACGACGCACACGTGAAAGTATTTTCGGTATTTCGTTACCTGAACGATTTTTTAATGTCAGGAGATTATTATGTAATTGAAGAAGTTCCCATAGAGGCGAATAAGCAGATCATCGATGGCTTGCAGTTGGTCGAGAAATCAGGATTTTTGGTCGACACTTACTACACCGACGCGTTTGGCACCAATCTTACTTGTGCTCCAAATGCGTGGCTTCGGAAGACGTGAGCACGGTTCGTTGGAGGTGCCAGCCCGGAATCTCTCATTTTCATGGGTGCGTGGAGCGGCGTTGGTTGGGCGCCCTGTTGAGCAACTCCGTCGGAGACAACCCAATTCTATTACGGGTGCAGAACGAGGCGATCGAACCCGCGACCGAGCTATCGCCGGATTTGGCGACGGAAGGGATCAGGCGCGAGCTGAGCTTGTTGGAGACACATCCCTTGCAGCTCACGGCGCGGTGGCACACGGTTGCGAACGCACTTCCGATGACGTTCGTAACTGGTATGAGATTTCTTGGTGCCAACGTTCCGCTGCGGTGTTCTACATCGTGGCGTATGGTGCGACTATCGGGACAGAGTCACCGGGAGCTCGAAGGTGCGGGCAGGCCGATACACGCGATGACGCGAGAGCTCGAGTTAGTAGCTGGCCGCCTCCGCGATTCGCCCGGTTGCGGCTAGAACTCCGGTGGAGGGATTTGGCAAGACCCTGATGACTAGCGGATGAGGTGGCGCTCGAAGCGGCCGGCAACAGCATGGCGATGTCGCGAGTTCTAGCGCCATTCGTGGCGCGGGTGAGTATCGTCAATCAGTTGCAGGTGAAGGCGATCGCCCAAGCCTCACGCAAGACCGATACCATCGATGCCGGCCCGCTCGCCAGCCTGCCGCGGCGGGATACCTGCCGCAGATCTGGACGCCTGAACCCAGGCACGGTGCGGATAGATTCGCCGCATCATGTTTCTGCGACGCACCGAGCGAAAGAAGAACGGCGAGGCGCACCACTACTGGAACCTGGTGGAGAACAAGCGTCTCGATGACGGACGGGTGGTGCAGCGGCATGTGCTGTATCTCGGCGAGATCAACTCCTCGCAGGCGGCGGCGTGGCGCAAGGCGATCGAGGTGTTCGACGAGGATGCCGGCCGCTCGCGCACGCTGGCGCTATTCCCGGAGGATCGATCCGATGCGGTCGCAAGTGACGCCTCCGTCGTTCAGCTTCGGCTGTCCGCGATGCGGCTTCACCGCCCGCGGCAATGGGGCGCCTGCTGGCTGGCCGGACAGTTGTGGCAGGAGCTTCAGCTCGATCGGTTCTGGGTCGATCGGCTGCCGCCGAGCCAGAAGAAGACGCGCTGGGACCAGATCCTTCAGGTTCTCGCGACTTACCGGCTGATCGCTCCGGGCAGCGAATGGCGTCTGCATCGCCAATGGTTCGGCAACAGCGCGATGGCTGATCTCCTGGGAGCGGACTTCGGGCTGGCGGAAGAATACAAGCTCTATGCCTGTCACGATCTGGTGCTCGAGCATAAGGACGCGCTGTTCTCGCATCTGGTCGGGCGCTGGCGCGATCTGTTCAACGCCGACTTCGACGTGCTGCTGTATGATCTGACCAGCACCTACTTCGAGGTCAACGCCTCGGACTTGCCGGAAGGGACCAAGCGCCGTCACGGCTACAGCCGCGACAAGCGGCCGGACTGCCCGCAGGTGGTGATCGCGCTGGTCGTGATGCCCGACGGCTTGCCGCTGGCGTACGAGGTGCTGCCCGGCAACACTGCCGACAGCAAGACGCTGCGGATGTTCCTCGGCAAGATCGAGCAGCAATACGGCAAGGCGCGGCGGGTTTGGGTGATGGATCGCGGCGTGCCGACCGAGGCGGTGCTGGCCGAGATGCGCAACAGCGATCCGCCGGTGCAGTATCTGGTGGGAACGCCAAAGGGACGACTGAACCGGCTGGAAAAGCACCTGCTGGAAAAGCCCTGGCAGGACGCGCGCGAGGGCGTGAAGGTCAAGCCGTTGGCCGAGGACGGCGAGCTCTACGTCGTCGCCCAAAGTGATGATCGGGTCAGCAAAGAACGCGCGATGCGGCGGCGGCAGTTGAAATGGCTGTGGAAGCGGCTCCGGCAAATCGCCGCCATGGAAATCTCGCGCGAAGAACTGCTGATGAAACTCGGCGGCGCGCGCTCCAAAGCGCCGGCCGCCTGGCGTTTGGTCGACGTCGAGATCGACAAGGAACGCTCGCACTTCACCTTCGCGCTCAATCGCAAAAAACTGCTGACGCCGGCGCGAAGGCCGCTATTTGTTACGCACCAATCTCACCGAAAATGATCCCGCCCAGCTATGCGTCGAAGAGGCGTTCCGCAACCTCAAGGGTGATCTGGCGATTCGTCCGGTCTTCCATCAGGACGAGAAGCGGATCGAAGCCCCACATCTTCATCGCCTTTCTGGCCTACTGCATGCAGATCACCCTGACCCGCCGGCTTCATGCCCTGGCGCCGGGCCTCACTGCGCGCAGCGCGCTCGAAAAGTTCGCCGCCGTCCAGATGATCGATGTGCATCTACCGACCACGGATGGGCGCGAGATCAAGCTCACGCGCTATACCCATCCCGAACCCGAACTCCAGCTCTTGATCGACCGGTTGAAGCTCCGACTGCCACCGCAGCCACCGCCCAGGATAACCTCGACCGCAGTCACCCAAGCCAGCCGCCGTAGTGAAGACCTTTTGACATAAGCCCTTGATTTACAACGAACGGGTAGCTTCAAAACCTACCAATCCGCGAAGACGGCCTAATCCCGAAGTGCCCGCGTGCCGATCTTTTCAACGCCCGCGGCCGGGCGTGGTTGGCCGCTCAACAGTTGGCGGACGACGAGCGCGCGGCCACATCGATCGGCACGTCCGTGAGCTCGACCGGCTGGCGGAAGACCTGGCTCTGTTCGACCGCGAGATTGCGCAGGACGCAATTCCGCGCGGTCAACCGATTGATGGCGATCACCGGCGTCAGTCTGACGGTCGCCGCCGGCATCGTGGCGGCGATCGGCGACATCAGCCGGTTCAACAGCCCGCAGAAGCTGGTGAGCTATTTCGGGCTGAACCCGCGGGTGCGGCAGTCGAGACCGCCGATCACGGCCGCATCAGCAAGATCGGGCGCAGTCACGCGCGCGCCATGCTGATTGAGGCGGCCTGGGCAGCGGCCAACGGGCCGGTCCACTGCAGCGTTTTTCGTGCGCATCCGCGTGCGGCGCGGTCATCAGATCGCCGCGGTGGCCGTGGCTCGCAAGCTCACTGTGCTCTGCTGGCATTTTGTTGACGAGGGGCGAAGAATACCTGTGGGCGCGCCCGGCGGTGGTCGCCAACGAGACCCGCGCGATGCAACTTCAAGCCGGACATCAGCAACAGAAAGGCAGCGGGCGTGGACCAGCCTATGCGTACAAAATCAAGGCGCTGCGAGACCACGAGATGTTGATTGTCGCGCAGGCGGAACAAAGCTGCGAGCGATTCGTGTCGCAATGGAAACCGTGTCCGCCAAAGGCGGGCGCGCGGGCGCCTCAGTTCGGCAAGACAAAATAGGAACTCCGGTGACGCTAGCAGTCGACACGTCACGCTTCGCCACGAAGTCGCCCGCGCCCGACAAATAATCGCGGCTGACAGCAACTTCCAGCCGAGCTGGCCAGTCCGTTCCAGGCAGCCTGCCACCGTGCTCGGGTCGGTCAAGGCCAAGCCTTGCGCTGGCCGCAAATGCGGCCAACCTTGACCGCCCCTGCGCGCGGCGGCTGCGAGATCGATGGCCGGGACGGAAGAATGATCCGCAGCCCGGCCGAACAAAAGAATGGACTTCCAGCGACTTTCGCAATCGTCGGCTCGTCAGGAACAATCGCTTGTCGATCGCATCCGTCGTGCATAGGTACTTCCACTGCTCGGCCGAGAAGTCGTAGAAAGCCAGCAGCGCATCGGGATCCCTGATCGGGCGTTCGACTGCCTTGTCACATTTGACGCCGCAGGTTTCAACGAAGTCGAAGGCAGCCATCCCATCCTTCTTGGTCTCGGCCATCCAGATCTCCTGAAGCGCCCGCTTAGCTTTCGGTTGCTCGCTCTTCGGAAGCTTGTTCAGCACATTGGCGGTTTTTGTGCACCCAGCAGCGCTGGCCACGGGTTTGAGGCAACACACCCGCCTCCCAGAAGCCGAGCGCGCCCCGCAGTCGCAAGACCGCACCCCTTCAGGTGGAGGAGGAGCTTCCTGCAGGATTACGCACTCTGGCGCAGGCCCGCTAGCTCAGTTTTGCCTCCGGCGTGGCACTGATGATGACCAGCAGGCACTGCGTCGCTCCCTCGACCCCGGCCTGCACATGGATGCCGTCGACCCACACGTAGTGCTTCGCTGAAAATCGCGCTTGCTCCAGCGCACCTACCCTCCGACCAAGCATCCCTTAAGCTGGGAGACACAGTCGTCGGAGCCGGACCCAGGAAGTTCGCGTTGGCTTAGTGTTCCGGCATCTTGAGTCGTAGGCGCGCAGCCGGTTGGCTCCATTCGGCAGCCCGCGCACTTGCTCGATGAGCGGGATTCCGCTAGATGTCGCCCATCGTTCCGATGTAATCTCGCCCACCATTCCGATTTGAAGTCGCCCACCCGTTCCGAGACGATCGCGGCCGGCATTCCAGGATGATGTCGCCGGGGTGATGCGCCCTCTTCTGGCTCGCGTAGGGTCCGTCCTTTCGGCTTTTACGAAGGAGACCCTGCATGCCGACGGAGAGGCTTGCGATGCGCCGTGCGCGATGTGATCAGGATGAAGGTGGCTGGGCTGCCGAGCCGCGAGATTGCCCGGCGGATGGGCGCGGCACTCTCGACGGTGCGTTGACCATCCGGCGGTTCGAGGCCGCAGGCCTGAGCTGGCGTTGCCCGACGAACTCACGGACGCGGCCTGGAGGCCCGCCTCTTCGCCAAGACCGGCAACGGCAACTGGCTGGGTCACCGCCGCGTCGCCGAGCCCGACTGGGCGGCGGCGCACCGCGAGCTCAAGCGCAAGCACGTGACTCTGTCGATCCTGTGGGAGGAGTACATTGCCGCCGAGCCCGGCGGATACCGTTACTCGCGCTTCTGCGAGCTCTCCCGCGCCTGGCAAGGTCGCCTGTCGGTGATGATGCGCCAGTCGCACGCGGCCGGCCACAAATTGTTCGTCGACTGCGCGGGGTAGGACGTGCCGGTGGTGGTCGACCGCCTCACCGGCGAGCGGAGGACGGCGCAGGTCTTCGTAGCCGTGCTCGACGCCTCGAACTTCACCTATGCGCAGGCGACGTGGACGCAGGGTGCAGCGCCGCAATCAGGATGGAAGTGCAGCGTCAATCAGGATGAGAGAGCTTCGCCGGGCTCGTGACGCAGGGAGGGCGTAGCCCGACCGGAGTTACGAGCCCGGCGACGGCGCGATCCGAGCGGACCGCGCCGTCTGGTGATCGCGGCTGGCCGGTGATGGATGGTTCTTCTCGCCAAAGAGGAATCACCCGTTTCCAGGCTGCCATGTCACCGATCACCAGATGAGGCTGTACATGAAGTTCCGTCAAACCAATTCGCCGCCAGAGGCGGCCGCGAAGGCGTCGTTCAGTTCGTCGACCGCTTCTCGGCTCGAGAAGGAGCCCGTCGCAAAAGAAGTCACCGCGGCAAAGGCGCTGGCCGGATCCCTTGGCCAACGTCTTCGGCCTGGAGGTCGTGCCGATGCTGAAGGCGACTCCCGGCGTGCGGCCCGTGGCCATCTTCGAGGAGATGCTCCGACGCCATCCTGAGCTGGGGGCTGGAATCCGCCGCACGCTCGAGCGCCGGATCCGCGCCTGGCGGGCGATCCACGGCGAGGAGCAGGAGGTCATCTTCCGCCAGACCCACGAAGTGGGCCAGGTCGCCGATGCGCTGCCGTTGCGCGGCACTGCCGACTTCGATGATCTCGCCGCCTATCGCGGCTTCATCGACGAGATCGTCAGCCGCCGCAATGCCCGCAACGCCAAGCGGATCGACCACGAGCGCGCCACCCTGCAGGCGTTGCCAGATCGCCGCACCTCGGACTACGAGGAGGTGATTGTCCGCGTGACGTCAAGCGGCGGCTTCACCTTGCGCAAGGTGTTCTACACCGTGCCGTCGCGTTTGATCGGGCACCAACTCCGGGTACGCCTTTACGACGATCGTCTCGACGTGTTCGTCGGCGGCACCCATCTCGTCACCCTGCCGCGTGGGCGGCCGCATCCCAACGGCAAGCACGACCAGGTCGTCGATTATCGGCACGTGATCCATTCCTTGCGGCGCAAGCCCATGGCGCTGCTCAATCTCGTCTACCGTGATCGGTTGTTCCCGCGCGATGCCTATCGCCGAACCTTCGATTGCTTGCGCGAACGGCTGCCGGACAGGAAAGCCTGCCGGATCATGGTCGATCTGCTCGCACTGGCCCATGAGCGCGGCCCCTCCGTGCTCGCCGAGTGGCGTCTCCGCCGCGTCCCTCGACTACCACGTCGAGGTGGAGAAGCATTACTACAGCGTTCCACATCGCTTCGCCCGTGCCGAGGTCGAGGTTCGTTCACCGCCCGCACCGTCGAGATCTTCCACAAGGGCGAGCGGATTGCCGCGCATCAAGGCATGAGCGGCAATCACAAGCACACCGTGCCGGAGCCCATGGCAGCCAGCTGTCGCCGCTACGCGCCGGCTAGACCATTGTGCGCGGTGCTCAGAACTAACCACCACGGCTCTAACAGCTCTAGCCGTGCATCACCAGGCCACTATTATCGCACCACAGGCCAGAACCATGACGGCGGACGATGCGCTAATCGAGTGCTCGACGGTGAGGTCGCCATATCAACCTCCGCACGAGCGACACCGGCCTCACGTAGGCTCCAAGTTGTCGTGCCAGCCGTGTGGTTGACGACGGCGATGTTGTAACTCCGACAACCCGCAGCGTCAGTCCGAGAGCGGGCTACCTCTTTTCTCTGGTTAGGAACGCCGGCCGGGACTACGCGGGTGGCACGCCGATTGCTAGATGCGTACTGTCACAGGCAAGGCGTTCGCAGCGGCCCTGTCGCGAAGAGTTCCCGGTGAGAACCGCTCGGGCTGGTTCGAAGTCGTGCGGGGCCGGTACAGATTCTCGAGGACGTCGGTAACGGGCCCGCACGAGGCGGAGAGCAAAGTTTATGCCTGAGGGGTCAAAGTTCATGTCCGAATGTTCAAACCTCATTTGTGAGGGGCGGCCGCGAGCGGTCGGGCTGCTCGGAGGTGGGGTGATCGGTGGAGGGTGGGCCGCACGATTTGTCCTCAATGGGGTGCACGTGCGGCTGTATGGCCCGTCGCCTGGTGCGGTCGAGCGCGTGCGTAAGATCCTGGCCAACGCGCGGCGGGCATATCGGCGACTGACGGTGTTCCCGCTACCGGCCGAGGGGACGCTGACAGTAGTG
Source organism: Bradyrhizobium sp. CSA207 (assembly GCF_029051685.1). Classification (GTDB taxonomy): domain Bacteria; phylum Pseudomonadota; class Alphaproteobacteria; order Rhizobiales; family Xanthobacteraceae; genus Bradyrhizobium. The sequence continues at coordinate 10,909 of NZ_JAACFT010000066.1, forward strand.
CAGTCGGTCGCGGACGCGGTGCGCGAGGTGGAGCTCGTGCAGGAGTCCGCGCCGGAGCGCCTGGAGCTCAAACAGCAGCTGCTCGCGGAAGCCGGCAGAGCGGCCGCGCCTGGGACCCTGATCTGCTCCTCGACCTCAAGGCTGCGGCCCTCGTTACTGCAGGCGGAGATGGACCACCCCGAGCGCCTGCTCGTCGCGCACCCCTTTCACCCAGTGCACCTGCTTCCGCTGGTTGAATTGTGCGCTGGACAGAGCACGGCGCCCGATGCGCTGGTGCGGGCGGCGCAAATCTACCGATCCGTGGGGATGCACCCGCTCGTCGTGCGTAAAGAGGTGGACGGGTTCATCGCGAACCGGCTGCAGGAGGCGGTGTGGCGCGAGGCGCTCTGGTTGGTGCATGACGACGTGGCCACCGTGCAGGAGGTCGATGACGCCGCCCGTTACTCCTTCGGACTGCGCCGGCCGATCTTGGGCCCGATGCAAACCTACCGCATGGCCATCCCCCACCAAAGCGCACGTCGCGCCATGGAGCTATTCGGACCCTCGCTGAAGTCGGGGTCTTCGAGACTCACTGAGGTCCCCGAGCTTACAGACGGTCTCCTGGACAAACTCGCCAAGCAGTTGGATGCACAGTCGGAGAACCTAACCGTCCCTGAGCTCGAACAGAAGCGCGACGACTGCCTCGTGGCCATGCTGCAGGGATTGCGTGGTCAGGGTTACAGCGCGGGCGAGACGCTCTCACGGTGGGAACAGGGGCTGCGCGACCGCGTTCTCCCGCTCAATAATGGTCCCGGTCCTCTGCGGATGCCGACGCAACAGATGCCATCTGACTGGATGGACTATAACGGCCAAGTCACGGAGAGCTGCTATGTCCAGCTCTTCGGCAATGCCACCGGCACCCTGCTCCGTTACATTGGCATCGACGACGAGTACCGCTCAAAATGCGGCAGTTACCAAATGGTCGAGAGCCACCTGTTCCATCTTCGGTCCCTGTCTGCAGGTGAGCGCGTCCAAGTGCTCACGCAGGTGCTCGGCGCCGACGACAAGCGCCTCCAGCTCTTCCACGTGCTCTCGCGCGTAGGTGACGAGGGACCGGCGGCCACGGGCGAGCAGATGCTGCTTCACGTCAAAGCCGGTACTGGGCGCAGCGGACCCGTCCAGGGGAACGTGCGTGAGAAGTTGCTGGCACTGGCGCGGCTGCACGCGGAGCTACCTCGTCCGGACCGCGCTGGCGCAAGCATCGAGCTGCGCTGAGCGCGGACCTACCGGCGGAACGCGAGGATCGCCAAGCTCCCGCGAGAATCAGGCTGTGGTATAGCGCGACATATGTGGAACGGCCCCGCGGGCAAGTGCTTTTTTAGACATTTCGTCCTCCGGGACCGGTGCGGTCATATGTCCGGCCTTTCAGCGCGGTCGTGGACCGCTGGCCTCGATGAAATTCGCGACGCGAGGGGCTGATCAATCTGACGCGCTTTAAGCGCATTGTCGCGCCGGCCTCTCTCGCCTCGGGATTTCGTCCCGTGGGGTCATCGTCTATTATGCACCTCGCCTCTGTCCGGCTACGCGCCGGGCAGTCTGTTCTGGTCGTCGTTCGGCTCAGGCACGTGCTGCGCCGCTTGCTGCGCCAGTATTTCGATAGCTCCCGCCCTTGGTGAGGAGCGCCCAGATGATCCTCGCGATCTTGTTGGCAAGCGCGACCGCGACTACCTTGAAAGGCCGTCGCGCCAAAAGCGCGATTAGCCACCGCGGCGCTTTCTCGTTGCCCTTCACGCGTCGCAGGATCGACGTCGCGCCACAAACAAGCAGCGAGCGGAGCGTCGGATTGCCCATTTTCGATATGCCGCCGAGCCGTTCCTTGCCGCCGCTAGAATGGGGCTTTGGCGTCAGTCCCAGCCAGGCGGCGAAGTGACGGCCGGATTTGAATCCTTCGGGATCCGGGACCAGCGCTTTGACGGAAGCCGCCGTGATCGCTCCAACGCCCGGAATTGTGATCAGCCGCCGCATGTCCTCGTCACGCTTCACCTCGCCGACGATCCCTCGTTCGAGCTTATCGATCTGGCCCGTCAATGCCTCGATCTGATCGGCGATTTCGGCCAAAGCCAAGCGGGCGGCTTTTGGCAGGCAAACGTCCTCATCGTCACGCACGATCTCGATCAACTCTGCTACTTTCGCCGTGCCGATGGCGGCTATAATGCCCAACTCCGACAAATGCCCGCGAAGCGCGTTGATCGCCTGAGTTTGCTGGCGGAGTAAAAGAGCGCGCGTCTTCAGAACCATGGCCGCCGCCTGCTGATCGGCCGATTTGATCGGAACGAAACGCATGGTCTTGCGGGTCACAGCTTCGCTGATCGCCTCGGCGTCGGCAGCGTCCGTCTTGCCCCGTTTCACAAACGGCTTTACGTAAACCGGCGGGATCAAGCGCACGTCGTGACCGAGCGCCGCAATCTCGCGCGCCCAATAATGGGCACTGCCGCACGCCTCCAAGCCGACCAGACACGGCGGAAGCTTTTCGAAAAAGCGCAGCACTTCGGCCCGACGCAGTTTTCGATTTAAGATCGGCGCGCCCTCGGCGTCGGCGCCGTGTATTTGAAAAACGTTCTTGGCCAAATCCAGGCCGATGGTGCTAATCTGATTCACGGAACGGCTCCCTACCTTGTGGCGTTGCCAGCAACGACCACGTTTTAGCACTTTGATGCTGTCGGTTACGGGGCCGTTCCACACCATCAATCTGGATGGGAAGCGCGCGACAATCAGGATGGCGAGTCGGTGTCGCGGCGAGGTGATGATTGCCGCGATGATTGTCGCGCGCAAGAGTTTTGTTCGCTCTGATTGTCGCGGAGCGTCAATCAGCGAGTGTTTTTGGTGTCGCGTGCGAGGATGGTCGCCCTGGACCACGCTTCCGTTCGAGCGCGGTGCGCCTGCGATAGCTTTCGACGTTCATCTCGACGATGGTGGCGTGGTGAACGAGGCGATCGATGGCGGCGAGCGTCATAGCAGGATCACCGAACACGACAGAGTACCCCTATTCTTGAGCGGTTCGTGTCTCACGTCACGATCACCGACCCCCATCATTTTCTGTTTGGGCACCGGCTTGAGGTGCTGAAGGAGCGGTCGGGGCGCGGTCCCGCCTACGTCGTTGTCGCGCTGCCGGACGGACGGCGGCGAGCGGTTCGGATCGCGTCGACGGATCTTGGCGAGATACCAATCACTTCCCGCCCGAATGCCGCCGATCTGCCGCGCATCAGTGCACGTACGCTGATCCCATTGATGCAACATTTGAGCGCGAGTCTGAGCCTTCTCGACAAGAAGGTGATTCGCGATGACCCACCGACCGCTTCCAGGTCGCGTTGCGTATCGACCCCTGCCGACGTTGGCAAATCCAACTGGCCGTCCGACGGCCGAGATTCCGCGCCTGTGGCCGAATCTGTCGACCGCGACGCAAACCCAGATCGCTCAAGTCCTCGCCACGCTGCTGCGGCGAATGCAAGCGGCTCCCGGCACGCCCGGAAAGGGGACTGGATCGTGCTGATCAGCTCGACCATCGCTGACGAGCGGCTCACGACTGCGCACCGAGCCAAGTTGGCCTATGTCTACGTGCGGCAATCATCTGTGAACCAGGTGCGCCAGCACCAGGAGAGCACGGAGCTGCAGTACCGCCTCGTCGATCGCGCCATCGGTCTGGGCTGGCCGCCGGAGCGCGTCCAGGTCATCGACGAGGATCTGGGCAAATCCGGCGCTGGCGCTGTGGATCGTCATGGTTTCCAGAAGCTCATTGTCGAGATCGGCCTTGGCAACGCCGGTCTTGTGGTGAGCCTCGACGCTTCTCGCTTGGCCCGCAATAACCGGGACTGGCATCAGCTTCTCGAACTGTGCTCGGTGTTCGGCGTGCTCATTGCGGATGGCGAGCGGCTTTACGATCCGCGCGCCTACCATGACCGCCTGCTGTTGGGTTTGTCCGGCATCATGAGCGAGGCGGAGTTGCATCAGCTTCGGATGCGCCTTCACCAAGGGGAACGCCAGAAGGCGTCGCGGGGCGAACTGCGGCTGCCCCTGCCAGCCGGGCTCGCCTATGATCGAGTCGGCACAATTATTCTCAATCCCGATGAGGAGGTGCAGGCCCGTCTTCATCTCGTGTTCGCCAAATTCCGGGAACTGCAAAGCGCTCGCCGTGTGATGCGGTACTTGGACAGGAACGGATTGTTCTTGCCGGTTCGACCGCTGCTTGGACCATCTCCACACGAGATCGTCTGGCGTGCGCCAGATAGTGCACGCGTCCTTAGTATCCTTCAAAATCCGGCCTATGCTGGGGCGTATGTTTATGGCCGCCGGCAAAAGGATCCAAGCCGATGCCGGCCGGGATCGCTGACGGGAACGGTCAAGGTGGCGATCGCGGATTGGGCGGTTTGCCTCCACGCCGCTCACCCAGGCTATATCAGCTGGGAGGAGTTCATGGCCAACCAGGGGCGACTGGCAGATAACGTCTTCCGCTATGAGGCAGGACACTCTGGCGTACCGCGCAAGGGGGCAGCCCTGTTACAAGGAATTGCGATCTGCGGCCGTTGCGGACGGCGCATGAGCATGCGCTACACGGGCCCGAATGCCGACTATCCGGTCTATTGCTGCCGCTCGGATCGGGACCAGCAAGGCAGTGCACTATGTCAGGAAGTCCGGGCCTTGGCGGTTGACGCGCTGGTCGAGCGGGTGGTCCTCGATGCCCTGGTGCCGGATCAGATTGCGATCGCACTCGCGGCGGCGGGCCAACTGGAGCAAGAGAGCCGTCAGCTCGAGCGCCAGTGGGCGCTTCGCGTGGAGCGCGCCCGCTACGAGGCCGAGCGCGCTAGGCGTCAGTATGACGCCGTAGAGCCCGAGAACCGTCTTGTGGCGCGCTCACTTGAGCGGGCTTGGGAAGACAAGCTGCGTGTCGTCGAGGCGGTCGAGCAGGAGCATGCGCGTTGGCGCGCGCAAGAGCCGCTCCTGATTGGCCCAGCGGAACGCGCAGGGCTACAAGCGCTCGGCGAGAATCTGCCGCGGATTTGGAATGCGGCCACCACGTCGGCAGCCGATCGCAAGCGCATTCTGCGATTTGTCATCCGCGAAGTCGTTCTTGATCAAAAGCGGACCCGAGGTCAGGTGTGGCTCAAGATCGTCTGGCAGACCGGCGCAACCAGCGAGCATCACGTCCAACGGCGCGTTCACACCTACCGCAACTACATCGACATTGATCGGTTGCGGCGACGGATCGTCGAGTTGAATGCTGAACACAAAATGGATGGCGAGATCGCAGCAATACTCAATCAGGAAGGCTTCGTTGCGGCCCGAGGCTGTGCCTTCAAAGGCGAGAACGTCTGGGTGTTGCGCAGCCGCTGGGGCATTCCCACCGTCAAGATCAACGGTGTCGGCGCGAATCCCATGCGGTGGCCCGACGGCAGCTTCTCGATTCAGGGCGCAGCGGCTGAGCTTGGAGTAACCCCGCAAACGGTGTTCGATTATCTCGCGCGCGGATTGCTGGCAGGTCGTCAGTTAGCCAAAGGCCAGCCATGGCAGATCGAGCTCTCAGACCAACAAATCAGTCAGCTTCGCAATCGGGTACGACGCACCAAGCGTTCGAAGAAGGAGGCATCATGAAGTCATCGGCTCCGGGAAGACCCTGTTCCACTCTCCGAAGGGCTGATTGGCGGTGATCAGCATGGAACGCCGCTCGTAGCGTGCGCTGATGAGCTCGAACAGCACGCTGGTCTCGGCCTGGTCCTTGGTGACGTAGGCAAGATCATCGCAGATCAGGAGGTCGAAGCGATCGAGGCGGTTAATGGCGGCCTCGAGATTGAGCTCGCGCCGCGCCACCTGGAGCTTCTGGACGAGATCGGTGGTGCGGGTGAAGAGGACGCGCCATCCGTTCTCGATAAGGGCCAGGCCGATGGCTGCCGCCAAGTGACTCTTGCCGCCGCCGGGCGGGCCGAACAGCAGCAGATTGGCGCCCTTGCCGAGCCAACCATCGCCGGCGGCGAGCGCGGTCACCTTCGCCTTGGAGATCATCGGCACAGCCTCGAAGTCGAAGTTGTCGAAGGTCTTTCCGGCGGGCAGCCGCGCCTCGACGAGATGGCGCTCGACGCGGCGGCGACCGCGTTCGGCGATCTCGTGCTCGGCAATGGTGGCGAGGAAGCGGGCCGCCGGCCAGCCTTCCTTGTCGGACTGCTCGGCAAATTGCGGCCACAGCACCTTGATGGCTGGCAGCCGCAACTCGTTGAGCAACAGATTGAGGCGCGCGGTGTCAATGGTGTTGGCCGTGCTCATGCGGCACCTCCGATCTCGCCGGCACCGACGAGGCACTCATAGGTGGCGAGCGGTGCGAGCTGCACCACGACGTGCGGCACGCAGGCCGGATCGGGCGCGAAGTAAGCGCGCAGCCGGTTGAGGTCGGGCAGTCGGCCGGCATCAAGCTCGGTCGCGAGCTGATCGGCGAGTTCGGCCTCGCAGCCGCGCTCATGGGCCAGTGCGAGCAGATCGACCATGATCCGGCAGGCTTTCCTGTCCGGCAGCCGTTCGCGCAAGCAATCGAAGGTTCGGCGATAGGCATCGCGCGGGAACAACCGATCACGGTAGACGAGATTGAGCAGCGCCATTGGCTTGCGCCGCAAGGAATGGATCACGTGCCGATAATCGACGACTTGGTCGTGCTTGCCGTTGGGATGCGGCCGCCCACGCGGCAGGGTGACGAGATGGGTGCCGCCGACGAACACGTCGAGACGATCGTCATAAAGGCGCACCCGCAGTTGGTGCCCGATCAAACGCGACGGCGCGGTGTAGAACACCTTGCGCAAAGTGAAGCCGCCGCTTGACGTCACGCGGACAATCACCTCCTCGTAGTCCGAGGTGCGGCGATCTGGCAGCGCCTGCAGGGTGGCACGCTCGTGGTCGATCCGCTTGGCGTTGCGGGCATTGCGGCGGCTGACGATCTCGTCGATGAAGCCGCGATAGGCGGCGAGATCATCGAAGTCGGCAGTGCCGCGCAACAGCAGCGCATCGGCGATCGTCCGCTTGAGATGGCCATGCGAGCTCTCGATCGCCCCGTTCTCGTGGGCGATGCCGCGATTGTTGCGGGAAGGCCGCATGCCGTAGTGGGCGCAGAGGTCCTCGTACCGCCTGGTCAGATCGTCCCTCGCATTGCGATCGAGATTGCAGAAGGCGGCCGACAGGCTGTCGGTCCGATGCTCCCGCGGTGCCCCACCGAGCGACCACAGGGCATTCTGCAGCCCTTCGGCCAATGCGACGAAGCTCTCGCCACCACTTCCATCCTGATTGCCGCGCCGCAGGCGTTGTTGCCCAGGCAGATTCGCCCGTCGCCGAGGAAGGAGGTAAACCCCTCCCAGCGCTTCAGTGCGTAGTCGATCGGCTCGGCGACCGGAGAGCTGCGGGATAGTTTGGCTCGCTCGGTCCGCATCCATTCCCCCAGCCGTCGACAACAGGCCGGCTGTCCTGCTGGCGTCGTTTCAGGCGTTCGCCGGCGGCAAGACCGTTGATCTCGCGCTCGATATCGAGCACGCGTCCATGCGTTTGACCGCCTCGAGCGCAATGGGGGAGATCGGCGTGGCGTTCTTTCCGCGCTTAAGATTGGTGGCGATGTCGGCGAGCACGAAGAACTTGCGGCGTGCATGGACCTTATGTCGAGCTCGACATAAGGTCCATGCACGGCGTGAAGAGAATGCGCGGCGCAAGGCCGCCGGCAGAAAGGAAATCCCGCTGTCTCCGATCGCGATCGAGGTCGTGCGCCGGATCGATGCATTGTTCGAGATCGAGCGCTCCATCAATGGCAAGAGCGCTGAGGACCGCCTTCAGGTGCGGTGGGCGCTGAGCGGGCCCCTGGTCGACGATCTTCAGGTCTATATGCGGGAGCAGCTCGCCAAGCTCTCCCGTGGACAGCCACCAGCACATCCGCTTCCCAGATCCTGCGCTCTCATCCCGGGCGTGGCGCTCGATGTAGCTGGTGACGCGTTCTTGGCTGATGTTGCCGACATTGTCGGTGCCCGCACGGGCACTTCGGGCAGAAAGCGGCGAACGGCTGGGACATGGGAGATGATGGACCTCAGCCCGCGTTCCTGTCGCAAGTAATAACCGAACCCCTTGAATATCTGGTCCCTCGGGGCTGATCGGCGGCAGCAGCCCAGGTGCAATCATAAGCGTACTCGCGCAACGCCAATAGCAACGGCTTCGGCGCCACCCGATCACCTGGCTGGATGCGTTTCTTCCCCGCCCGATACTTTTGAGGCACCGTTCGGCCATCTGCTCATGAGATCAGTTAGCTTCAGGCCGTATCTTTTGATCCAGCTGAAGAGACCGCCGACCAAGTTCATCGCCACGTGCCGTGGCCAGCGCGCTCGTCCTTGCCGAGACGCGCAGCGTAGAGCTCGACGAGCTGTCCGTGAGGTCTCCTCTTCAGGTGGCGGAATAGTCGGCTCGTGCGCAAATACTCTTCTGCGATCATATCCTGGTTTCCGCAGTTGAAAGCGGAAGGACAAGATAAACTATGCCGAGCCGATTACACGCCGCTAACGGTGAATCTCGGAGAAAACAAGCCCATTTGGCATAGTTCGGCACTCGGCATAAACCGCGAAGATGAACGATGTTGTCCGCACGCTTGGCTCACGCAAACTCTTGAACGAATCGCGCAGGGCTGGCCGATCTCTCAGATCGATGCTCTCATGCCCTGGCACTTCAAAGCCTGAACGGCCTCAGCTTGGCGCTTACTTTGTACCATCCACGTCCGATTGATAGCACCGATGTCCTGAAGCGGACAAAGCACGCAGACCGTTCCCTTGGAATCCTGTCATTTACACGTTTCTCACTTTCCCTAAGCTAGCGTGCATCTCATTCAGCAGGTGGCACGCCACTTGCTTCGATAAGGAGGCAGCCGCAGCACGGAGATCATCTATGAAAGTCGCTACCGAACACAAAGCCTTTTGGGACGCCGGTCACGAGAGCTACCCCGATCAGATGAGACTTGGACTTGACGGATTTAGCGGACAACTTTTTATCCCGGGGTCTCTCGACGGAATAAGGGCTGTCCTGAATGCTGATGATTCTGATCGCTTCGCAAAGCCCTCCGATCGAAAGTGGATGTCGTCTATCTACCCATGGACTGGTGACCGGCGCTCCACCAAAATTGGAGCACTGGCGAAGACTTATAGAGGGTTGATAATCTACAAGACTCCCTTTGATCTGGCCCTGTATCCAAGGCTCATTTGGGAACTTCAGCCACAGACAATTATAGAGCTCGGCTCATGCCAAGGGGGCAGCGGATTGTGGTTCGCTGATAATATGTCAGTGCTTTGCGAGAAGCCCGGTGAAGTTCACTCCTTCGACCTGTATACCAAACTAGTCCATGACAATGCAAGAAAGCATCCACTGCTTACTTTTCATCAAGTTGATCTTTCTGACGTCGCGAACTTCGACGAAAATTTGCTGGTAAGCCTGCCTCATCCCTGGCTTGTAATCGACGACGCGCACGTGCAAATATTTTCGGTGTTTTCTTACTTGAAAAACTTTCTGATATCAGGCGATTACTATGTGATCGAAGACAATCCCGTGTTCGCAAATAGAGAAATTATCGATGGCTTCGAGTTGATCGAGCAAGCAGGATTCTTGGTTGATACGTATTATACCGACGCGTTCGGTACTAACGTTACTTGTGCTTCAAATGCATGGCTCCGAAAATCGTAAGCCCGTCGATATAGTGTCGGGCTTGGAACATCATCGCACTCATAGTTGCGCGATGCAGTGTGCTCTCGGCCAGGATTGTTGAATGCGCAGCGTCAAGATCGGGTAGCATCGAGAAATACCCGATCTTTCTGGTAAGAGCGCCTCTGTACAGGGCGGTTGTACTTTGCGGATAGCATATGGCGCCCCACGAAGCGTCCGCCGAACTCCGGGGAAGGACATTCCTGAACGGGTCGAGAGAAGATGCGTCGAGATAGATGAGAAAGAAGCGTGGAGATGGACAGTTCCTATCGGCTGCTGAGTTTGTGAGCCGATGTGGAGCTTCTATGTATGCGCCTAGTACCCACTTTTCTTGGATCGTGAGTCGTGATTCAAGATCTGGATGATACCCGAAGCAAGAGAAGTCCACCTTTCGAGGAAAGATCGCAAGGTGCTTGAGGCGTGTTGTCGCTCACCGGTGACGTTGCAGCGTGATTTGAAGCGGGCGCGGATCGTTCTGTTGGCGGCGGACGGGCGCAGCACCCGATCGATCGCCAAGGAAGTTGGGGTCCAGCCGCGGATTGTGAGCCTTTGGCGGCGTCGCTATGCCGACCATGGCCTTGAAGGGCTGCAAGACAAGCCGCGGCCTGGCAAACAACCGATTTATACGAAGACGACCGACAAGCGGATTCTGAAACTACTGGATAAGCCGCCCCCGCAAGGATTTGCGCGCTGGACGGGTCCTCTGCTGGCCGAGGCGCTGGGCGATGTTGACGTCCAATATGTCTGGCAGTTCCTGCGCAGCCACAAGATCGACCTCGCAGCTCGCAAGTCCTGGTGCGAGAGTAACGACCCGAACTTTACCGCCAAAGCCGCCGATGTTGTCGGCCTTTACGTCGCCCCGCCCGCGAAGGCCATCGTGCTATGCGTGGACGAGAAGCCCTCGATCCAGGCCTTGGAGCGAGCGCAGGGCTATCTGAAGCTGCCCAATGGCCGCGCCTTGACCGGTCAGAGCCACGATTACAAGCGGCATGGCACGACAGCGCTGTTTGCGGCGCTTGAGGTCGCGACCGGAAAGATCATCGCAACGCATTCAAAACGCCGTCGCCGTGTCGAGTTTCTCGACTTCATGAACAGCGTCATCGCGGCCTTTCCGGGCCGAAAGCTTCACGTCATCCTCGATAACCTCAACACCCACAAGAAGAACGAGCTTTGGCTCAAGGCTCACCCCGACGTGCAATTTCATTTCACGCCGACAAGTGCGTCCTGGCTCAATCAGGTCGAGGTATGGTTTTCGATCTTGCAGGGAGAGTCGCTCAGCGGCACCTCCTTCACAAGCCTCAAGCAGCTTCAGGAGCACATCGATGCCTACATCAACGCATACAACGAAAAGGCCACGCCTTTCGTCTGGACCAAGAAAAAAGTCCACCCACGCCGTTTCAAAGGCCGCCGTATCACTCAGCTCTGATTCCGGGTACTAGTTCTGGAACTAGCATTACAGTTGCGTTGTTTGAAAATGTCTGAATCCATGGGTAACCATGATTCGGAGGTCGTGGACGCCAGCAGCGTCGATCGAGGAGACGCTTGCGTTGTGGGCGGCGTCGCTTCGAGAGATCAAGAAACGGATACGTCCGTTGTTCACGCAA
>NZ_JAACFT010000067.1 GCF_029051685.1 Bradyrhizobium sp. CSA207
CTTCACGATCACGCCGGGCCCCAGCGACAATAGCAAGCCGGTCTTCCTGTTGAATGCCGATGCCTTCATATTCTGGCAGCGCAAGGAGCCCGACCTGCAGGCTGGTCAGACGTTGATGGCCCAGCTCGTCATGGATCCGGCGATCCAGACAATGTATTCGCAGATCACGGGGTCGATACCCGTGCGCACCGATGTCGATCTCTCCGGCGAAGGCTGGTCGGATGGTCAACGGCGGACCGCCGCAGCGCTGAAGGACGCTGTCGCCAACAATCAGGCCGTCCTGAGCCTCGCGCACAACATGGCGCAGGAAAACGGCCTGACCGCCGCGATGATCGACGTCATCACCGAGTACGTGAAGAATAAGACCATCAAGCCGGAGGAGGCCGTAACCCGCCTCGCCGAGGCCGTCGAGGGCGCGCGTTGACCAGCGCCGTCTCGACAGCAACGCAACCGGGCCGGCCGGCGACCTCTGAAATGGTGCGCCGGCTGCCCGAATATCTGATGATCTGGCTGCCGCTGCTGCTGTCGGCCGCGCACCTCGTTTCGTTTTCGCTGTGGACGTTCTGGATTTCGTTCACGCCATCCACGCTTGTTCCGGTGTCGGGCTGGGTGGGCTTGCGCAACTACACCGCGGTCCTGGCGTCGCGGAACTGGCAGATTGCCTTTGACAATCTGCTGCTGTTTGGCAGCGCTTTCGTACTGCTCAGTTTGGTGACCGGCCTCATGCTTGCGATCCTGCTCGATCAGCGCATTCGCGGCGAGAACGTGCTGCGAACGATCTTCCTCTACCCCCTGGCGGTCTCGTTCGTCGTCACCGGCACGGTCTGGAGTTGGCTGCTCAATCCCGGCATCGGGATCCAGAAACTCGTTCACGACCTCGGCTGGACCTCCTTCCGGTTCGACTGGCTGGTCGACCGCGACATGGCAATCTGGACCATCGTTATCGCTGCGGTCTGGCAGTCCTCTGGCTTCGCCATGGCGCTGTTCCTCGCCGGCCTTCGGTCCGTCGACGCCGACATTATCAAGGCCGCGCAGATCGACGGCGCTGGTCCGATCAGAATCTACCGGCGCGTCATTTTGCCCACGCTTTGGCCGATCACTATCACCGTCGTCGTGGTCCAGTTGCAGTTCGCAATTTCGGCCTTCGACCTCGTCCGCGCGCTCACCAATGGCGGGCCCGGTATAGCGACCCAGCTGCCGGCCCTTGTCGTCTATGATCTCATGTTCCAGCGCGGCCAGCTCGGCCGGGGTGCGGCGGCGGCGGTGCTCATGTTGCTCATTCTCCTCGCGGTCCTGCTGCCCTACGCAGCTTGGCGTTATGTCCAGCGACGGCGGTCGAACCATGCGTGACCGAACCTTCGCGCCGAGCCGGATGTTGATCTATCTCGTGGTTTCGTTGTTCGCGGCCGCCTATCTCGCGCCACTGGCTGTTGTCGTTCTCAACTCGCTCCGTGCCAACGAGGAGATCGCACAGGCCTCGATGATCGGCTGGCCGAAGCAATGGGCATGGAGCAACTACGCCGCTGCGTGGAGCGGTTTCTGCGTCGCCGAGACCTGCGCGGGCATCCGGCCGTACATGCTGAACTCTGCGCTCGTCACGATTCCCGCGACGATCTTCTCGACCATACTGGGAGCGATTGCCGGTTACGCCGTCTCGCTCTGGCGTTTTCGCGGCGACAACTGGATCTACGGCATCGTGACCCTCGGCCTCTTCCTTCCCCAGCAGATGCGCCTGCTTCCCTGGACCATCGTGCTGCGGGACATCGGTCTCATCAACACGCTGACGGGCCTCGTGCTGATTCACACGATCCAGGGGCTCTCCTTCACCGTGCTGTTCTGCCGAAACTATTATGTCGCCATTCCACATGAATTGATCAGGGCCGCGCGCATCGATGGCGCCGGGTTCTTTCGTATCTTCTGGCGCATCATTCTGCCGCTCTCGGCTCCCATCCTGATCGTCACCGTGATCTGGCAGTTCACGCACATCTGGAACGAATTCCTCTATGGCGTGACATTCACGACCGGCCAGCAGCAGCCGGTCACGGCCGCGCTCATCGCGCTATCTGCGGCAATCGCAGATATCCCGCAGCATGGCGTGCAGAGCGCTGCGGTGATCATCGCGGCCCTGCCCACGTTGTTGATCTATCTCCTCGGCGGCAGGTACTTCGTGCGCGGCCTTACCGCCGGCGCAGTGAAATGATGGGGTCATCATGGCAGCATTGAGTATTCGCACCCTATCCAAGCGCTACGCCAATCTGGAGGTGCTGAAGGGTATCGATCTCGACATCGAGAGCGGCGAATTCACGGTGCTGGTCGGGCCGTCCGGCTGCGGCAAGTCCACGCTGCTCAACATCGTAGCCGGGCTCGACCGTCCGAGCGAAGGGACCGTGGAAATCGGCGGCCGCGTCGTCAACGACATCCCGCCTAAGGACCGCGACATCGCCATGGTGTTTCAGTCCTACGCGCTCTATCCGTCGATGACGGTGCGCCAGAACATCACCTTCGGCATGGAATGCCGCCATGTACCGAAAGCGGAGCAGGAGAAGGCGGTGACAAACGTGGCAAGGCTGCTCCAGATCGAGCCGCTGCTCGGCCGCAAGCCGTCGCAATTGTCCGGCGGCCAGCGCCAGCGCGTGGCGATGGGCCGGGCACTGGTGCGCGATCCCCTGCTGTTCCTGTTCGACGAGCCGCTCTCCAATCTCGACGCCAAGCTGCGCGTCGAGATGCGGATGGAGATCAAGCGGCTGCACCAGCGCATCCGCGCCACCATCGTCTATGTCACCCACGACCAGATCGAGGCGATGACGATGGCGACGCGGATCGCCGTGATGCATCGCGGCGTGGTGCAGCAGTTCGCCGACCCTGATACCGTGTACCGCTATCCCGCCAACCTGTTCGTCGCCCGCTTTATGGGCTCGCCGCCGATGAACACGATGCCGGCGCGGCTTGAGGCCGACGCCAGCGGGCTGGTGGCCGCGATCGGAGTTGGGCGGCCGGATGAGGTTCGTCTCCGCCTGCAAGGATACGACGCGGCGGCGCCCTTTGTCGGCCGCGAAGTGGTCTTCGGGATCAGGCCGGAATGCATCGCCGAGGGCAGCCGCGTGTTTTCCGGCGACACGCCCATTGTCCTCAACGCGCCGGTGGAGATGGTCGAGCCCACCGGCGCCGAGACGATGGTGTTGCTGCGGCTCGGGGGCGAGCCCGCGATGGCGCGCGTTACGCCGGATATCCGCCCCACCCCCGGTGCATCCGCCTCCTTCGCGCTCGACACACGTCGCATTTGCCTGTTCGACCCCGAGACGGAGCGGCTGATCGCATGACGAAGACAACCTATTCTGACCTTAAAGGCCGCGTGGTGTTGATCACCGGGGGTGCCAGCGGCATCGGCGCCGCCTTCGTCCGCGCCTTCGCGGCCCAAGGGGCCCGCGTCGCTTTCCTCGATATCGACGAAGCTGCCGGCGCCGCGCTGGTCGCAGAGGTAGCGGCCGCGTCCGGGGCCGCGCCGCTGTTCGTGCCCTGCGACCTCCTGGACATCGACGCGCTGCGCGACGCGATCGTAAAGATCCACCGTTCGCTTGGCGATGCCGCAGTCCTGGTCAACAACGCGGCCAATGATCAGCGCCAGGCGCTGGCCGAGGTGACGCCCACCGAATTCGACTGGATGATCGGCGTCAACCTCAAGCACGTCTTCTTTGCAGTGCAAGCGGTGGTGCCGCAGATGCAGGCCCGCGGCGGCGGCTCGATCATCAACATGTCGTCGGTGGCGTGGATGCGCGGCGCGCCGGCGCTGCCGGTCTACGCCGCGGCGAAGGCGGCGATCGTCGGCTTCACCAATTCGCTGGCCCGGCTAGTCGGTCCCGACCGCATCCGCGTCAACGCAATTGCACCCGGCATGGTGATCACCGAACGCCAGCGCCGGCTGTGGTATCCGAATGAGCAGAGCATCGCCGAGCTTCGCATCCGCCAGGCGATTCCCGATGCGGTGACGCCCGACGACATCGCAAACATGGCGCTGTACCTCGCCTCCGACGCGAGCCAGCGCGTGACGCGCCAGTGCTTCCAGGTCGACGGCGGCCTTGGCTAGGGCTTCCGCGTTCCCTTCCGCATCGTTGCGAGCACGATGTCGGCGGCGAGCACGCTCGGCGATTTGTTGCCGGTTGACATGATGGCGTCGAGCTGGGCAAACGCTTCGACCTGCTGGCGGCGCAACGGTGAATCCGTCAGCACCTCGGCCAGCACCGGTGCGAGCTTCTCCGGCGTGCAGTCCTCTTGCAGGAACTCGGGGATCACGTCCTGGCCGATCACGAGATTGGCAAGAATCACAGACGAGACCTTGACCGCGCGGCGCAGGATGAAGGCCTCGATCGCGCCGACCCGATAAGCCGTCACCATCGGGATGCCTGACAGCGCGAGCTCCAGCGTCACCGTGCCCGATTTCGCCAGCGCCGCGTGCGCGATGCGGAAGGCGGCGCGCTTCTCGCTTTCGCCGACCACGATCTGCGGCTTGACCGGCCAGTTCGCAACGCCCTCGCGGATGGCGGTTTCGAGATGCGGCATGGTCGGCAGCATCAGCGCGAACGTGCGGCCCTCCGCCTGCAATCGACCAAGCGTCGCGCCGAACACATCGAGATGATGCCTGATCTCGCTGCGGCGGCTGCCGGGCAGCACCAGGAGAACCGGCGGCTCGGTGTCGCGGCGCGCCCGCTCCTCGGCATTCGGCCGCAGCGACGCCAACTGCTCGATCAGGGGATGGCCGACATAGCTGCATGGCGGTCCCCGCAGCCTGCGGTATTCCTCAGGCTCGAACGGCAGCAGCCCGAGCACATGGTCGACATAGCCGAGCATGGCGCGCGCCCGGCCCGGCCGCCAGGCCCAGACCGAGGGCGAGACGTAATCAACGACCGGAATCGCCGGATTGCGCGCGCGTACGCGGCGGGCGATCCGATGGGTGAAATCGGGACTGTCGATGATGACGAGCGCGTCGGGCGCGGCCTCCGTCACGGCGTCCGCGGTCTGGCGGATCAGCCGCAAAATCTTCGGCAAGTGCTGCACCACTGCGGCGAAGCCGACGATCGACAATTCCTCGATCGGGAACAGCGAATTGAGCCCCTCGTGCGTCATGGTGCGGCCGCCGACGCCCTCGAACTGCACACCATCGCCGAGCCGCTGGCGCAGCACCCTCATCAGCGCACTGCCGAGCCTGTCGCCGGATTCCTCCGTCGCGATCAGGAAAATCTTCCGCTTCGGATCGCGCCCCTGCATCACGCCGGCAGACCGATGACGAAGAGATATTTGGCATCGGCGATCCCGATCATCGCCTGCGGCTCGGCGGCAATGGTGTTGCCGGCGATGACGGCGATGCCGGCCAGGCCGGCGGCGGCGACGCCCTCGATGGTGCGTGCGCCGATCGTCGGCAGGTCGAAGCGCAGATCCTGGCCGCTCTTCGGCGCCTTCACCAGCACCCCGCGGCGCGTCGCTGCGCGGATGCGCCCCTCCTCGCGCAGGCGTGCGACGCGAGCCAGCAGCGCATCGGTGCCCTCGATATCCTCGACCGCCACCACGTGGCCATCGATCACCACCGCGGCCTGGCCGATATCGAACGGCCCGAGCGCGCTCAGCACCGCGCGCCCGCGCTCGATGTCAGTCTTGCTGTTGTCGCTCGGCCAGGCGCGGGTGATGCAGCCCTCGGGCATCAGCAGGTCGGGCGCGACGTCCCTGATGCCGACCATGCGAAAGCCGCCCTGCTCGAGGATGCGCCCGACGCCGGACAACAAATGATCGTCGCCGCCGCGGAAGGCGCGGATGACATTACCGAGCAGCCGCAGCGTTGTGAAGTCGAACCGTATCTCCGAGAGCGAAGGCCGTACCAGCGTGCCGATGAAGATCAGGTCGCGGCAGCCCTCCTCGCGAAACAACCGCATCGCGCGGCCGAGCTGGCCGACCGAGATCCAGCGGTGGCGGAATTTTTCCACCTTCGCCGGATCGCAGGCGCCACGCAGCGCAAACAGCACCGGCGTAACGCCGCGCGCGGCGAGCGACTCGGCGACCGCGAACGGCATCGCGCCGCCGCCAGCGACCACGCCGACCGGGGATGAAATCTCCGAAGCCGCCGATGCCGCGCCCGCAGTCATCCCAGAACTCACTTTGCGATGGCGGGAAGACAGAGCGGGCGATGCTTGCCCTTGCCGATGAAGTCGAGGATCTCGGCGATCGCGGGATCCTCGCCTGCCAGCGGCCGCACCGATTCGAGCCGCTCGGCGAATGTGCGGGACCCGTGGAACAGTTTTTGGTAAAATGCGCGCACGGTCGCAAGCCGCTGCTTGGTGAACTTGCGCCGCTTCATGCCGATGATGTTGAGGCCCTCGAGCGCAGCATATTGGCCGTTGACCAGCCCGAACGGGATGACGTCGTCGCGCACGCCGCACACGCCGCCAACCATCACCTGCGGGCCGATGCGGGTGAATTGGTGCACCGCAGACAGACCGCCGATGAAGACGAAGTCGCCGATCTCGCAGTGACCACCGAGCGTGGCGGAGGTTGCGAAGATCACGTCGTTGCCGACATGACAGTCATGGCCGACATGGCTGCAATTCATGAAATAGCTGCGGTCGCCGACCTCCGTGATACCGCCGCCGGCAACCGTGCCGGCATTCATGGTGACGGATTCTCGGATAGTGCAGCCCGAGCCGATCGTCAGCTTGGTCAGCTCGCCACGATAGCTGAGCGACTGCGGCGGCGTACCGAGCGAGGCGAACGGATAGATAGTGCAATCATCACCGATCGAGGTCTGCGCGGCGATATGCACCTGCCCGATCAGCTTGCAGTTTTTGCCGATCACGACATGCGGACCGATGATGCAAAAGGGTCCGATCTCGGTGCCCTCGCCTATCAATGCGCCGTCTGCCACCCGCGCGGTGGGATCAATCTTGCTCATCAAGCAATCTTACTTATCAAGAAGGTCTGGTTATGCGTTGAAGTTGCTTCGTTTTCCGCTGGTTAGCGCGACTATGCCCGCTCTGTCCAGTGACGTATCATCTCGGCCTGTTTCAAGCGCCGGATGAACCGGCCGTCGCAACCCATCAACGTGTTCATGCGGAGCTTCAAGTCCGGTGGTCAGAGCCTTGGCAATCCTGCTCGCGCAGTTGATGGGTACACCGATCGTCTCCGAGACAGTCGAGACCGGCGAACGCCGCCTTGTCGATCTCGAGACGTTCGAATGCCGCGACATCACCCGCAGCACGGTCCTGCAGCGCGTCTGCTACGACCGGGCGCAGCAAGACCTCGTCGTCGCGATCAACGGTAGGTATGACCGCTATTGCGGGGTCCCGGCCGAGACGGTCGAGCGCCTGCTCGGCGTACCGTCCATGGGCCGGTTCTTCAACCAGACGATCAGGCGCGAGGTCGCTGGCAACCGCTACGACTGCCGCACGCGGCAGCCGGTCCAACGGAGCTGATTCCGCTCAGTCGGTCAGCATCGCCCCGACGTCGGCTTCCGCGACGACCTGGCCGTTGACCTTGGCGTCGCCGTGAAACCACCACATGGTCTTGCGGCGGCCGATCGAGCGCATGTGGTACTCGATGGTATCGCCGGGCATCACGGGCTTGCGGAACTTGCATTTGTCGATGGTGAGGAAGTAGACCGCCCGCGGCTTCTCGGTGCCCTCGACCGACTTGATGCCGATCACGCCCGCGGTTTGCGCCATTGCCTCGATCATCATCACGCCGGGATAGACCGGGCGATCCGGGAAGTGGCCCTGGAACGGCGGCTCGTTAAAGGTGACGTTCTTGATGCCGATACCGCTGTAATCGGTGCGTATGTTGATCACGCGGTCGATCAGCAGCATCGGAAAGCGGTGCGGGAGCGTTTGCAGGATCATGTTGATGTCCACAAGCTCGAACCTGACCGGTGCTTCGTCCGTCACTCCCGTTCCTCCTGCTTCGGATCGGCCTTGCTGTCGCGCGCCAGGCGCTCCACCGCCAAAATCTCCTTGAACCACTGCCGGGTCGGCTTGGCAAAAAAACCGCCCCAGCGTCCGCCCGGGGGGATGTCGTCCTTGACGCCGCTCATGGCAGTTACCTGGGCCCCGTCCCCGATCTTGAGGTGATTGTTGATGCCCACCTTCGCTCCCAGCGCCACGTTGTCGCCGATGGTCAGGCTGCCCGCCAGCCCGATCTGGGCCGCCAGCAGGCAGTGCCGGCCGATGGTCACATTGTGGCCGATCTGAACCTGATTGTCGATTTTGGTGCCCTCCCCGATCACGGTGTCGCGCAAACTGCCGCGATCGATCGTCGTGCCGGCGCCGACCTCGACGTCGTTCTGGATCACCACCCGCCCGGTCTGCGGCACCTTCAGATGGCCCTCGGGACCGAAGAAGATGAAGCCATAGCCGTCCTGGCCGATCGAGCAGCCGGGATGGATCAGGACGTTGTTGCCGATCAGCGCGCACTGGATCGCCGTGCGGGCGCCAACGTTGCAGTCGCGGCCGATCCTGACGCCGGGGCCGATCACGGCGCCGGCGCCGACCACCGTGCCGCTGCCGATCTCAGCATCCGGGCCGATGACGGCCAGGGGATCGACGATCACGCCGTCTTCGAGCCGCGCCGAGGGGTCGATGATCGCCGACGGCGCGATGCCGTCATTGCCGACCCAGGATTGCGGCCTGAGCGCGTCACCGTGCCATTCCCGTGCGATCCTGACGAAGGCGCGGAACGGGTGGTTCACCCGCAGCACGGCAACATGCGCGGGCACCTGGGCCTCGAAACGCGGGCTCACCAGGCAGGCGCCGGCTTTGGTCGCCTTGATCTGGTCGGCGTATTTCAGATTGTCGAAGAACGTCAGGTGCATCGGGCCGGCCTCGTCGAGCGAAGCCAGGCCGGTGATGATTTGGCCGCCCCTAATAGGGTCGACCAGTTGCGCCTTGGTCAGCGCGGCAATGTCAGCCAGCGCTAAGGCCGGCGGCTTTGTGAAGAAGGTCGGCTGCGCCATTCCACCCCGTCGCGGTCCGGCTTCGGCATGAAGCGGTCAACCGCATCATGCCTCATCTCTTGGATCGACACGACCCCTTCGGAAACCGGCTTCCCCGATCCGGATCGTGCCCTGCTGCTCGAATTAGAAGCTGGTGCCGCCGCCGAACCGGAACTCCTGCGTACGGTCATTCTTGCCCTTGGTGAGCGGCACGGCGTAGTCGAAGCGCAGCGGTCCGAATGGCGACTGCCAGATCAGGCCGACACCAACCGACGAGCGGACGACATTGCCGTTGTCATACACCAGGCCGGTACACGTTCCAGGCGAGGCCGGGTTGACGGTCGACGGCGTACAGGTCGAGTTCTTGGTCGTGGTCATTTCGTTGGTCACCGACCACGTCGTCGGGCCTTGATAGTCATAGAGACCACCGGCGTCGGCGTAGACCGCACCCTTCAGACCCACTTCCTTCGGCAGGAACCAGAACGGCATCTGCAATTCGAGCGAAGCGCCCCAATATTTGGTGCCGCCCAGCGCGTCCTGCGAGCCGTAGGGATTCAGATCGCGCGGACCGATGCCGTTCGGAGCAAAGCCGCGGACCAGGTTCGGACCCATCTGGAAATGATCGAGCATGCGCAGGTCGTCGCTGCCGATCTTGTTCAGGATGCCGGTCTGCAAATGGACGAGGCCGACGACGTCCGCGACCAGCGGAGCGTAATACTTCGCATCGACAACGGACTTCAGGTAGGAGACGTCGCCGCCGACGCCGGCAAAATCCTGCCGGAAGTCGACGAGCAGACCGTCGGTGGGGTTCTTGTTGTTGTCGAGGGTGTTGTAGGTCAGCGTGTAGCCGAGCGCCGAGGTCAGCGTCTTGCCGTTCGCAAGTTCCCTGCGCACCGGCAGCGAGGCTTCGCCGTCGTTGTAGCAGCCGAGGCCGTTGGTCGCGCTCAGATCGAGCGGCGGAATCTGCGACGCGGCAAAGGCCGGGCTCGGATTGAACGCCGACGTTCCCAGGTTGTTGTTACAGTTCGCCAGATAGCTCGGCAGCGTGATTTCCTGCTGGTAGACCGAGTAACGCAGCTGCAGCGCCAGATCTTCACGCAGGCTGAAGCCGAGGCGCGGGCTGAAGCCCAGCGTCTTGGTACCGTAGGAGATGTAGCTGTTGGACAGTTGCTGGCGCTGATAGAGGTCGAGGCCCAGCGCAACGCGGTAGTCGAGCAAATACGGTTCGACGAACGACAGCGAATAGCCGCGCGCATACTGGCCGTAGGTCACCGATGCCTTGGCGAACAGGCCGCGGCCAAGCAGGTTGCGTTCGGAGATCGAGACTTCGGCGAGCGCACCGTCGGTGGTGGAGTAGCCGCCCGAAACCGAGAAGTCGCCGGTCGACTTCTCTTCGAGATCGACGACCAGAACCACGCGGTCGCTGGAGGAGCCCGGCTCCGTCGTGATCTTCACGGTCTTGAAGTAGTCGAGATTCTTCAGGCGCCGCTCGGCACGATCGACCAGCGCGCGGTTGTAGGCGTCGCCCTCGGAGATGTCGAATTCGCGGCGGATCACGTAATCACGCGTGCGGGTGTTGCCGCGGACGTTGATGCGCTCGATATAGGTGCGCGGGCCTTCGTCGATATTGAAGACCACCGTCACGGTGTGCGCTTCGAAGTTGCGGTCGCCGCCGGGACGGACCACGGCGAAGGCATAGCCGCGGCGCGAGGCCTCGATCTGCATCTCCTCGACCGACTTCTCGACCGATTCGACGTTGTAGAGCGAACCGGCGTGGACGCGCGAATAGGCGCGCATCGAGGTGGGGTCGAAGTTCGGAATGCTGGAGCGGAAATCGACCGCGCCGACACGGTATTGCTGGCCTTCCTCGATCTTGAAGGTGACGAGGAAACCCTTCTTCTCCGGATCGTATTCGGTGAGCGCGGCCACGACCTGGACGTCGGCGAAGCCGTTCTTGAGATAGAATCGGCGGAGCAGGTCGCGGTCGGCCTCGACCCGGTCCGGATCGTAGACGTCGCCGCTGCCGAGGAAGCTCAGCAAATTCGTTTCATGCGTCTTGATGACGTCCCTGAGCCGGTAGGACGAGAACGCATTGTTGCCGATGAAGTCGATCGACTTGACGCCGGTCTTGGCCCCCTCCTCGACCGTGAAGACGAGATCGACGCGGTTGTTCGGCTGCTCGATGATCTCGGGCGTGACGCGCACATCGTAGCGGCCGGAGCGGCGATAGATTTCGGCGATTCGCAGCGTGTCGGACTGCACCATGGCGCGGGAGAAGGTGCCGCGCGCCTTGGACTGGATCTCAGCAGTAAGCTGCTCGTCCTTGATCTTCTTGTTGCCCTCGAAGGCAATACGCCCGATCACCGGGTTTTCCACCACCGAGACGATGATCTGGCCGCCGGCGCCGCGATTGATCCTCACGTCCTGGAACAGGCCGGTCTCGATTAACCGCTTCAGACCGTCATCGATCGCGCCCTGATCAAGGCGGCCCCCCGGGCCCGGGTTGAAATAGGAGCGGATGGTCTCCACCTCGACACGGCGATTTCCTTCGACCGAAATCGACTGGACGGTCTGAGCGAGCGCAGACGAAGACACAAAAACAGCCCCAATCGGGGCAACCACCGGCGCGCCGAACATGATCAGGGTGGCAAGCAAGCCGCCCCGGAGTCGCAGACCAAACTTCATGCGCAACGCGCCCTTATCATTCCGTACCAGACCCAACCCCAAAGCCAGTCTGGAGATTCCCCAAGTTCAAGCCGCTTGTAGCCAATTTCCCCGACGTCGCAAACGGTTGAGCGCGCCGTAATTTCAATTTCAATCCAAGACGTTGCTGATCAGCAACGTCACAAAAAAGCCCCTATCAGGACCCCGCCATTCGCAGGATGTCGTTGTAGGTTGCGAACACCATCAGCATCAGCACCAGACCCAGCCCGATTCGGAACCCCATCTCCTGCGTCCGCTCGGACAGGGGCCGGCCCCGAACCACTTCGGCTACGTAGAACATAAGGTGACCGCCATCGAGCAGCGGGATCGGGAACAGATTCAACAGCCCGATCGAGACCGACAGCACGGCGCATAGGTTGATCACGAACTGGAACCCGGCGCTGGCCGCCTGCCCCGACATCTTTGCGATGCCGAGAACGCCGCTGACCTCCCCGGGATTGCCGGTTCCCACGAACAGCGAGCCGAGGAACTTGAAGGTGCTGGTGATGATGAACCAGACCTGTTCGATCCCGATCTTGAGCGCCTCGCCGACGCCCACCGGCGCGGTCGAGGCCTCGCCGGCTTGGGACTTGTGCTCGACGCCGAGGACGCCGAGGCGATGGCTGTTGCCGAACGGGTCCTTGCGCTCCAGCAGCGCCGGCGTCGCCGTCAGCGAAACCACCGCGCCGTCCCGCTTCACCTGGAAAGTAAGCGCCGAACCCGCGTTCATCGCAACGATTCGCTGCATGTCGGCAAAGCTCTCGATCGGCTTGCCGTCGATCTGCACGACGACGTCTCCGACCTTGAAGCCGGCCGTGGCGGCGACGCCGTCGGCGACAACGCCGTCCACACGCGCGATCGTGCTCGGCTTGCCGTAGTACAGCGCCATGCCGGCGAAGATCAGCGCGCCGAGGATGAAATTGGCGATCGGACCGGCGGCGACAATGGCGGCGCGCGGGCCGACCTTCTTGTGGTGGAAGCTGCCGGCCCGTTCCTCGGCGGTCATGGCAGCGAGCGCCTCGGGCGACGGCGTCGAGGCCTCGCTCTCGTCCCCGAAGAACTTGACATAGCCGCCGAGCGGGATCGCCGAGATCTTCCAGCGGGTGCCGTGGCGGTCGTTGAAACCGGCCAGTTCAGGGCCGAAGCCGAGCGAAAAGGTTAACACGCGAACGCCCGCCCAGCGCGCGACCAGGAAATGGCCAAGCTCGTGGAAGAACACGACGATGGTCAGGACGAACAGGAAGGGAACCGCGTAGCCGATGAGCCCGTGGCTCAACGTATTGAAACTATGGAAGAAAAAGTCAGACATCGATATCCCTCATCCAGCGCCGCAAGGCCCTGGCCCGAACCACCTAGGATGCCTTTAAGGCAATTTGAGGCAATAGGGCGGCGGCTCTATTTCGCGCAACATGGTCAACGGAAATTGCGTCGTCGGCGGAGGTCAGCGGCGCCTGGTTCCCAGCGCGGATCCAGTCCTCCAGCGTCGCCTCAACCAGCCGCGCAATCGCGCCAAAGCGGATCTTGCCGGCGATGAAAGCGGCAACCGCAACCTCGTTGGCGGCGTTGTAGACGGTGGTCGCCCCCTTCCCGGTCCGGAGCGAATCGTAGGCCAGGCGAAGCCCCGGGAACCGCTCGAAATCCGGCGCCTCGAAGGTCAATTGGCCGATCTTGGCCAGATCGAGCTTGGCCGCCGGCCCCTTGATGCGGTCGGGCCAGCCGAGGCAATGCGCGATCGGCGTGCGCATGTCGGGCGCGCCGAGCTGAGCCACGACCGAACAGTCGGAAAATTCGACCATGCCATGGATGATCGACTGCGGATGAACCAGCACGTCGATCTCGTCCGGCGTCAGCGCGAACAGATAGGACGCCTCGATCACCTCGAGCCCCTTGTTCATCATCGAGGCGGAATCGATCGTGATCTTCTGGCCCATGCTCCAGTTCGGATGCTTCAGGGCCTGGGCGAGCGTGGCCTGCTCGATATCTGCGCTCTTCCAGGTCCGGAACGGTCCGCCCGAGGCGGTGATGATGACGCGGACCAGTTCGTCGCGGTTGCCCGAGCTGAGCGCCTGAAACAGGGCGTTGTGCTCGGAATCGGCCGGCAGGATGCAGGCGCCCGCCTTCGCTGCCCGCTGCATGAAGAAGTCGCCGGCGCAGACCAAGCACTCCTTGTTGGCCAGCGCGACATGCGCGCCGCGATCGACCGCAGCCAATGCCGGCTTCAGTCCGGCAGCGCCGCTGACCGCGGCCATCACCCAGTCGGCCGGCCGCGCGCCGGCCTCGATCACTGCGCTTTCGCCGGCGCCGCATTCGGTGCTCGTTCCCGCAAGCGCGTCCTTGAGTTCGGCGAATTTGGAGATATCGGCGATCGCGACGAAGCGCGCGGAAAATTCCTTCGCGAGCTTTACCAGCGCGTCGACATTGCCGTTCGCCGTCAACGCCTCGACGCGGTAGCGCTCGGGAGAAGCACGCAGCAGATCCATCGTGCTGTCGCCGATCGAGCCGGTGGCGCCGAGAACCGAGACGCTGCGAACGCTCGACGCCGCAGCCTTGTTGTTACGCAATGGGACCGCGCTCATATTCTCACCAAACCATAAGTCCGCTTCCGGCGCTATGCACACCATGGCGGAGGAAGCCGATAATCCATGCCATCAGGATGGCGACGACAAATCCGTCCAGGCGGTCCATAAGCCCGCCATGGCCGGGAATTAAGTGACTGGAATCCTTGACACCGAAGCGCCGCTTCACCGCGGATTCGAAGAGATCGCCAGCTTGTGAGACCACCGACAGGATGGCGCTGAGAAGCAGCAGCGGAATTGCCTTTCCGAGCCCGCAGGCGGCAAAGCCGGCCGCGACCGCAAGGCTTGCCGCAAAACCGCCGAACGCGCCGGCCCAGGTCTTCTTCGGGCTCACACGCGGCCAAAGCTTCGGTCCGCCAATGCCGCGGCCGGCGAAATAACCGCCGATATCGGTGGCCCATACCACGAGCAGCACGAACATCAACGCGGCGAAGCCGTGCACGGGATCCTGCCGCACCAGGATCGAGGCGAGCAGCGCAGCCGATGCATAGGCAAAGCCCGAGGCGGCCCAGACAAACTTGCGCCGCGCGATCACCGTAACGATCGCGCCGCCGACGAGGCCGGCGATCACAGCGGTCTTGAGCGCGCCAAAGGCGATGCAGAACCCCATGCTGGCAAGGACGATCGTCCCGAACGCGGTCAGCACTGCCGAGCCCGCGCCCACCACCATCAGCCATTCCGCGAACAAGCCGATCGACACCAGGGTGACGAGAAATGCCCACAGCCAGCCGCCCGCATAAGCAAGCACAATGGCGAGCGGCGCCAGCACGATTGCTGCGAGAACTCGCATCACGAGATTGCTGGAGGCCGGCACAGCGCCCGCCGGTGCGGCGTCGGGATCGCTCACGAGGCGGTTTTCGCGACGAGGCCGCCGAAACGGCGTTCGCGCCTGGCAAATTCGGCGATCGCACCTTCCAGCGCCGCCTTGTCGAAATCGGGCCAGTGGATCGGCACGAACACGAGTTCGCTATAGGCGGCCTGCCACATCAGGAAATTGGACAGGCGCTGCTCGCCCGAGGTGCGGATGATGAGGTCGGGATCGGGGATGTCGGGCGCATCGAGATGGCCCCCGAGCGTCTCGGCGTCGATCGTGTCAGGATCGCGCCTGCCCTCGGCGACCTCGCGCGCGAGCTTCTGCGCCGCCTTCGCGATCTCTTGCCGCGAGCCGTAGTTGAAGGCGACGACGAGCGTGAGGCGAGTGTTGCCGCGTGTCAGCTCCTCGGCCTCGTTCAGGAGCTCGCGGATGTCGCCCTCGAGCCCGTCCCGCTCGCCGATGATGCGCACTTTGACGCCATCGCGATGCAGGCTCGCAAGGTCGTTGCGGATGAAGCGCCGCAGCAGGCCGAAGAGATCGCCGATCTCGCTCGCCGGGCGCGACCAGTTCTCGGAGCTGAAGGAGAAGATGGTGAGATAACGGATGCCGAGCTCGTGCGAGGCGCGAACCACGCGGCGCAGGGCCTCCACGCCGCGGCGATGGCCTTCGGCCCGCGGCAGGCCGCGCGCGGCTGCCCAACGCCCGTTGCCATCCATGATGATGGCGACATGCGCAGGCGCGTCGGACCGGTCGGGTCCCTCCGTAGCGGGCGCGGCGGCGTTAGACATGAAGGCGGCCCTAAAGCATGATCCGGAAAAGTGCGAAGCGGTTTTCCGAAAAGATCATGCGCGAACAATTAATCTGAAGCGCGATGAACACTTCATCGCGCTTCAGACGGTGAGGATTTCTTTTTCCTTGGCGGCCAGCAACTGGTCGATCTCGACGATGGTGCTGTCGGTCGCCTTCTGCACGTCGCCGGCGAGACGCTCCTGGTCGTCCTCGGACATCTCGTGGTTCTTTTCGAGCTTCTTCAAAACATCGAGGCCATCGCGGCGGACATGGCGCGCGGCGACCTTGGCAGCTTCGGCGTATTTGTGCGCGACTTTGACCAACTCCTTGCGCCGCTCCTCGTTGAGCTCGGGAATGCGCAGGCGCAACACCTGCCCCTCGGTCGCGGGTGACAGGCCGAGATTGGAATCGACGATCGCCTTTTCGACCGCCTTGACCATCGACTTGTCCCAGACCTGGACCGAGATCAGCCGCGGCTCCGGCACGCTGACGGTGGCGAGCTGGTTGAGCGGCATGTGGCTGCCGTAAGCCTCGACCTGGACCGGGTCCAGCATCGATGCCGACGCGCGTCCGGTGCGCAAACCACCGAGTTCGTGCTTGAGGGACTGGACGGCGCCCTGCATGCGGCGCTTCAATTCGTTCATGTCGAAATTACCCGTGGGCATCACGTTTCTCCTTCATAATCCCGGCCAGAACCCCGGCCAAAATTCCGGCGACGTCTCCGCGCCCTTCCCTCGAGGCGCGACCGATGAGCCGTCAGCCGGCGACGATGGTTCCGTGGCCGCCGCCACGCAGAATCGCGCCGATCGAACCCGGCTCTGCGATCGAGAACACGATGATAGGCAGCGACGTCTCGCGGGCAAGCGCAAAGGCGGTCGCATCCATCACCTTGTAGTCCCCTTCGATGGCCTGCGAATGCGTCAGCCGGTCGAACCTCTTGGCGGTCGGATCCTTCTTCGGGTCGGCCGAGTAGACGCCGTCGACATTGGTCGCCTTGAGCACCGCCTGGGCGCCGATCTCTGCGGCGCGCAGCACCGCGGTCGTGTCGGTGGTGAAGAACGGATTGCCGGTCCCGCCACCGAGCAGCACAATTCGGCCCTCGGCGAGGTATTTGTGTGCCGCCGCGCGGGTGAACAGTTCGGAAATCTCGGGCATGACGAAGGCCGACAGCGTCCGCGCCGGCGTGCCCTTGCGCTCGATCGCCGACTCCAGCGCGAGGCAGTTCATCATGGTGGCGAGCATGCCCATGGTGTCGCCGGTCGGGCGCGACACGCCACGGGAGGAGACCTCGACGCCGCGCACGATATTGCCGCCGCCGATCACGACGGCCACCTCGGTGCCGAGATGACGGGCGGCGATCAGATCGTCCGCGACCCGGTCGATGGTCGGCTGATCGATGCCAAAACCCTGCTGTCCCGCGAGATATTCGCCGGACAGCTTGATCACGACGCGACGATAGACCGGATCAGTCATGAGCACTTTCCTCGTCCGGGCGCCGCTTCCGGCGGCACGCCGGAAGGAAGTTTCCGGCGCTTACTTCTTGCCGCTGGCGGCGGCAACTTCGGCCGCGAAGTCGCTTTCCTGCTTCTCGATTCCCTCACCGAGAGCATAGCGCACGAAGCCCGCGATCTTCACGGGGCCGCCGACCTTGCCCTCAGCCTCCTTCACCGCCTGCGCCACCGACTTGCCGGTGTCGTGGATGAAGGCCTGCTCGAGCAGACACACTTCCTTGTAATAGGTCTTGAGGCCGGACTCGACGATCTTCTCGATCACGTTCTCCGGCTTGCCCTGCTGGCGATACTTGTCCGCCAGCACGTCCTTTTCGCGCTTGACGACGGCAGGATCGAGGCCGGACGGATCGAGCGCGAGCGGGTTGGCGGCCGCGACATGCATCGCGATCTGGCGGCCGAGCGCTGCGAGATCGTCGGCCTTGCCGGGCGATTCCAGCGCCACGATCACGCCCATCTTGCCGGCGCCGTCGATGACCGCGCCGTGAACGTAGCTCGACACCACGCCCTGGCTCACTTCGAGCGAGGCGGCGCGGCGCAGCGTCATGTTCTCGCCGATGGTGGCGATCGCGTCATTGATGGCGGTTTCCACCGTGACGTCGCCGATCTTGGCGGCCTTGATCTTCTCGACATCGGCGCCGACGTCGAACGCGACCTGGGCGATCATCTTGACCAGGCCCTGGAACTGGCCGTTGCGCGCGACGAAGTCTGTCTCGGAGTTGACCTCCACCACGACGCCTTTGGTGCCCTTGGTGAGCGCGCCGATCAGGCCCTCGGCCGCGACGCGGCCCGACTTCTTGGCGGCCTTGGACAGGCCCTTCTTGCGCAGCCAATCCTGCGCCGCTTCCATATCGCCGCTGGTCTCGGTGAGCGCAGCCTTGCAGTCCATCATGCCCGCGCCGGTCGATTCGCGCAGGTCCTTGACCATCGCCGCTGTGATCGTTGCCATCGTTGAAAATCCTTTTTGCCTGCCGGTTTGCCGCGGCGTGGCATCGAAGCGCCCGCCGCGGTCCATCTCAGGAATTCGCGTCAACTGAAATGGTGGCCGGATCGTGTCCGGCCAACCCGTCGCTGCTTTTGACTATTCCGCTTCCGTGGTCAGCGCCTTGGCCTTGGCCACCCAGGCGTCCGCACGGCTCGGCAGTCCGACTTCTTCGCCGATCTTGTGGGCGGTGTCGTGGTCGAGCTCGGCGAGCTGCCAGAAGTGGAAGATGCCAAGGTCGTTGAACTTCTTCTCGATCGCACCCGACACGCCCGGGAGCTTCTTGAGATCGTCGGCGGTGCCGCGCGGACCGGCAAGGCCCTGGAAGCCGCTCGATGCGGGCGGCAGCTCTTCGGCGACGACCGGCTGGGCCGACGCGCCGACGTCGATGCCGGAATCGCCCTGGGCACGTCCGATGCCGTCGATCGCCGCGCGCGCGACGAGATCGCAATACAGCGCGATCGCGCGGCCGGCGTCGTCATTGCCCGGCACCACATAGGTGATGCCCTTCGGGTCCGAATTGGTGTCGACGATCGCGGCGACCGGGATGTTCAGCCGCTGGGCTTCCTGGATCGCGATGTCTTCCTTGTTGGTGTCGATCACGAAGATCAGATCGGGCAGGCCGCCCATGTCCTTGATGCCGCCGAGCGAGCGGTCGAGCTTGTCGCGCTCGCGCTGAAGCGTCAGGCGCTCCTTCTTGGTGTAGGCGTTGGCATCGCCGCCGGCCAGCACCTCGTCGAGGTGGCGCAAGCGCTTGATCGAGGCCGAGATCGTCTTCCAGTTGGTCAGCGTGCCGCCGAGCCAGCGCGAATTGACGAAGTACTGCGCGCAGCGCTTGGCCGCGTCGGCAACACCGTCCTGCGCCTGGCGCTTGGTGCCGACGAACAGGATACGGCCGCCCTTGGCGACGGTGTCGCTGACCGCCTGCAAGGCGTGATGCAGCAACGGCACGGTCTGGGCGAGGTCGACGATGTGGATGTTGTTGCGGCTGCCGAAAATGAACGGCGCCATTTTCGGATTCCAGCGGTGAGACTGGTGACCAAAGTGCACGCCAGCTTCGAGCAGCTGACGCATAGTGAAATCGGGTAGTGCCATCGTTCTAATTCTCCGGTTGGTTCCTCCGGAAGCGTGTGAGCAAAACGGAGCGTTGTCGCCCCGGCTGCCACCGGACGGCCTTGTGAGCCATGCTTCCGTGTGAGATGGCGCGCTGTATAGCGCGATTTCGGCCAGAAGCAAGGAAATAAGGGCCTTTCGGGGGCGTTTGTCGCCCGCAAAAGGCCCGTTCCGCGAATACCGCCCGGTGGCCTAGCACTTGGGCTGGTTAGGCGGGCATTTCTTGGCCGCAGGGGGCGGCGGCGGCGCAGGACGTGGCGGCGGCGCGACCGGACGCGGCGGCGGCGGAGGGGCGACCGCGACCCTCGGCGGAGGCGGCGGTGCCGGCCTTGCCACTGGCGGCGGGGCCGGCCCTGCCACTGGCGGCGGGGCCGGCCGGGCGGCCGCAACCGGCGGCGGTGCCGGACGGGGTGGCGGCGGCGCCGCCATCCGCGGCGGAGGTGGTG
>NZ_JAACFT010000068.1 GCF_029051685.1 Bradyrhizobium sp. CSA207
GCTCAACATCGCTTCAGCGATAATAGCCGGGCTCCAGACCCTGATGTTCCGACCAAAAGCTGGTTTCTGCCTGGAATTCGGTTCGCCCGCTTAGTGGGGTACGCAAAACAAATTCCTGCCCAGTCTCTTCGCTCCATCCAGGCTACGACCGAAAGCACCGCGCCGCTCACGACAGCTTGCGCTTGCTCCGCAGCCTCAGGTGCTCATCGGCCTCCAGCTTGGTCATGCCGAGGAGATAATGCAGCACATCGAGCTTGTGGCGCTCGGCAAGCTTGCGCAACGCCCCGACCTGCTCGGCAATGAAGGCGACCGCCTCCTCGACGCCGCCCTCTCCCGGTTCCTCGGCACGCGAGCGTCCCTGCCCGCCCGAAGTCTCGCGCGCTCGTTTCCGTACTGGCTTAGTCACCAGACCCCACCCGAATCCATGCCCGCTGGAACTCTACGCCGACATCAATCGCAACTCAAAGGTGGTATTTTGCAACTTTCTCGATATGAAACTTTTCCCATTCCGGCGCCTTTCAACACCCCTCGATTTGACAGCGAGGGCCTCACCACCCATGTTCGGGGCGAAACGGCCGACCCGAATCCCTTCGAATTCGGCCTAATATTTCCCCATAAGTTACTGGAACTACATGAATATCGTTATTGTGGAGTCGCCGGCGAAAGCCAAGACGATCAACAAATATTTGGGCTCGTCCTACGAGGTTCTGGCCTCGTTCGGCCATGTCCGCGACTTGCCCGCAAAGAACGGATCTGTTGATCCCGACGCTAATTTCAAGATGATCTGGGAGATCGACCCCAAGGCGGCCGGCCGGCTGAACGATATCGCCAAGTCCCTGAAGGGCGCCGACCGCCTGATTCTGGCAACCGACCCCGATCGCGAGGGCGAGGCCATCTCCTGGCACGTGCTGGAGGTGCTGAAAGAGAAGCGCGCGCTGAAGGACCACAAGATCGAGCGCGTGGTGTTCAACGCCATCACCAAGCAGGCCGTCACGGACGCGATGAAGCATCCGCGCCAGATCGACGGCGCGCTGGTCGACGCCTATATGGCGCGCCGCGCGCTGGACTATCTGGTCGGCTTCACCCTCTCCCCCGTGCTGTGGCGCAAGCTGCCGGGCGCCCGCTCGGCCGGCCGCGTGCAGTCGGTGGCGCTGCGGCTGGTCTGCGACCGCGAGCTGGAGATCGAGAAGTTCGTCGCGCGCGAATATTGGTCGCTGATCGCAACCCTGCTCACCCCGCGCGGCGACGCCTTCGAGGCCCGTCTGGTCGGCGCCGACGGAAAGAAGATCCAGCGTCTCGACATCGGCACCGGCGCGGAAGCCGAAGCATTCAAGAAGGCGCTGGAAGCTGCCGCCTACGCGGTGACCGCGGTCGATGCCAAGCCCGCCCGGCGCAATCCGCAAGCCCCCTTCACCACCTCGACCCTGCAGCAGGAAGCCAGCCGCAAATACGGCTTTGCGCCGGCGCACACGATGCGCATCGCGCAGCGTCTCTATGAAGGCATCGACATCGGCGGCGAGACCACCGGACTCATTACTTATATGCGTACCGACGGCGTGCAGATCGATCCGTCCGCCATCACCCAGGCGCGCAAGGTGATCGGCGAGGATTACGGCAACGCCTATGTGCCGGACGCGCCGCGCCAGTACCAGGCCAAGGCCAAGAACGCCCAGGAAGCGCACGAGGCGATCCGCCCGACCGATCTGTCCCGCCGTCCCGACAGCATGAGCCGCAAGCTCGATGCCGATCAGGCCAGACTCTATGAACTGATCTGGAAGCGCACCATCGCCAGCCAGATGGAATCGGCCGAGCTCGAGCGCACCACGGTCGACATCACGGCGAGGGCCGGCGGCCGCACGCTGGAGCTGCGCGCCACCGGCCAGGTCGTCAAGTTCGACGGTTTTCTGGCGCTCTACCAGGAAGGCCGCGACGACGAGGAGGACGAGGATTCCCGCCGCCTGCCCGCGATGAGCGGAGGCGACGCGCTGAAGCGGCAGTCGCTCGCCGTCACCCAGCACTTCACCGAGCCGCCGCCGCGTTTCTCGGAAGCCTCGCTGGTCAAGCGCATGGAAGAGCTCGGCATCGGCCGGCCCTCGACCTATGCCTCGATCCTCCAGGTCCTGAAAGACCGCGGCTACGTCAAGCTGGAGAAGAAGCGCCTGCACGGCGAGGACAAGGGCCGCGTCGTGGTCGCGTTCCTCGAAAGCTTCTTCAGCCGCTACGTCGAATACGATTTCACCGCCAATCTGGAAGAGCAGCTCGACCGCATCTCCAACAACGAGATCTCCTGGCAGCAGGTGCTGAAGGATTTCTGGATCGGCTTCATCGGCGCCGTCGACGAGATCAAGGATCTGCGCGTCGCGCAGGTGCTGGACGTGCTCGACGACCTGCTCGGACAGCACATCTATCCACCCCGCACCGATGGCGGCGACATCCGGCAGTGCCCGAGCTGCGGCAACGGCCGCCTCAACCTGAAGGCCGGCAAGTTCGGCGCCTTCGTCGGTTGCTCGAACTATCCGGAATGCCGCTACACCCGCCAGCTCGCCGCCGATGGCGAGGCCAGCGCCGACCGTTCGCTCGGCCAGGACCCCGGCACCGGCTTCGACGTCTGGGTCAAGGCGGGCCGGTTCGGCCCCTACATCCAGCTCGGCGAGCAGAAGGATTATGCCGAAGGCGAGAAGCCGAAGCGCGCCGGCATCCCGAAGGGCACCTCGCCCGGCGATGTCGACCTTGAGCTCGCGCTCAAGCTGCTGTCGCTGCCGCGCGAGATCGGCAAGCATCCGGAAACCGGTGAGCCGATCACGGCCGGCCTCGGCCGCTTCGGCCCGTTCGTGAAGCATGAGAAGACCTACGCCAGCCTGGAGGCCGGCGATGAGGTCTTCGACGTCGGTCTCAATCGCGCGGTGACGCTGATTGCCGAGAAGGTTGCCAAGGGCCCGAGCCGCCGCTTCGGCGCCGACCCGGGCAAGGCCATCGGCGATCACCCGGCGCTCGGCACCGTCACCGTGAAGGGCGGCCGCTACGGCCCCTACGTCACCGCGGGCGGCGTCAACGCAACGATCCCGAGCGACATCGAGAAGGACGCAATCACGCTGCCGCAGGCGATCGCACTGATCGACGAGCGCGCGGCCAAGGGCGGCGGCAAGACCAAGAGCACCAGGACGGCGAAGAAGGCAGCGAAGCCGGCCAAAGCCAAGAAGGCTGCCGAGGGCGATGACGCCGCGCCAAAACCGAAGAAACCAGCCGCGAAGAAAGCCGCGGCCAAGTCGAAAACTGAATCAACCAGCAAGGCGCGCGCCGCCGTGCCGTCGACGGCAAAGACTTCCGCAGTCAAGACGTCGCCGACCAAAGCGTCCGCAGCCAAAGCTCCGGCCAAGAAGAGTGCCGGCACGAAATAGAGGTTAAGTGAAACGCAACAATGACCATGGCTTTCCCGACCGGGATGCCATCGTCGCCTTCATCAAGGCAAACCACGGAAACGTCGGCACCCGCGAGATCGCGCGCGAGTTCGGCCTGAAAAACGCCGATCGCGCCGAGCTCAGGCGCATGCTGCGCGAGCTCGCCGATGACGGCGTCGTCAAGAAGAAGCGCCACAAGATTTCAGAGCCCGACAGCCTGCCGCCGACGCTGCTCGCCGACATCACCGGGCGCGATGCGGACGGCGAGCTGATCGCCTCCCCGGCCGAATGGGACGAGGTCGAAAGCGGCGAGCCGCCCAAGATCATCATCGAGATGCCGCGCCGGCCCAAGCCCGGCACCGCGGCCGGCATCGGCGACCGCGCGCTGCTGCGCGTCGAGCGCTCGGAGGAGACCGAAGGTCCGGCCTATCGCGGCCGCATCATCAAGGTCATCGACAAGGCCAAGAGCCGCATCCTCGGCGTGTTCCGCGAGCTGCCCGAAGGCGGCGGCCGGCTCGTCCCCGTCGACAAGAAGTTCGCCGACCGCGAGCTGAACATCGCCAAGGCCGACGCGCAGGGCGCGCAGGACGGCGATCTCGTCAGCATCGATATCGTCCGCTCGCGCGGCTTTGGCCTCGCCTCGGGCCGGGTGAAAGAGAAGCTCGGCTCGGTCAAGTCGGAGAAGGCGATCAGCCTGATCGCGATCTACGCCCACGACATCCCGCTGCAATTCTCGCCCGCAGCCGAACGCGAGGCGGAAGCGGCGGAGCCGGCCAATCTGAAGGGGCGCGAGGACTGGCGCGACGTTCCGCTCGTCACCATCGATCCGCCCGATGCCAAGGATCATGACGACGCGGTTCACGCACAGCCAGATCCCGATCCGAACAACAAGGGCGGCTTCATCGTCGACGTCGCCATCGCCGATGTCAGCTTCTACGTCCGGCCGGGCACGACGCTCGACCGCGATGCGCTCGATCGCGGCAACTCGGTCTATTTCCCCGACCGCGTCGTGCCGATGCTCCCCGAACGCATCTCCAACAATCTCTGCTCGCTGGTGCCCGGCGAGCCGCGCGGCGCACTCGCAGTGCGGATGGTGATCGGCCCCGACGGGCGCAAGCGCTCGCACAGCTTCCACCGCATCCTGATGCGCTCGGCGGCCAAGCTGAACTACGTGCAGGCGCAGGCCGCAATCGACGGCCGGCCGGACGACACCACGGGGCCCCTGCTCGACCCGATCCTGAGGCCGCTCTATGCCGCCTATGCCTGCGTCAAGCGCGCCCGCGACGAACGCGATCCGCTCAATCTCGACCTGCCCGAACGCAAGATCCTGCTGAAGAGCGACGGCACGGTCGATCGCGTCATCGTTCCGGAGCGGCTGGACGCGCACAAGCTGATCGAGGAGTTCATGATCCTCGCCAACGTCGCCGCAGCCGAAATGCTGGAAAAGAAGTCGCTGCCGCTGATCTACCGCGTGCACGACGAGCCGACGCTGGAGAAGGTCCACGCGCTCGCGGAGTTTTTGCAGACGCTGGATGTGCCGTTTGCCAAGGGCGGCGCGCTGCGGCCCGCTCTGTTCAACCGCGTGCTGGCCCAGCTCGAAGGCCACGACCATTTCCCGCTGGTGAGCGAGGTCGTGCTGCGCGCGCAGGCGCAGGCGGAATATTCCGCCGAGAATTACGGTCATTTCGGCCTGAACCTGCGCCGCTACGCGCATTTCACCTCGCCGATCCGCCGCTATGCCGACCTCGTCGTTCACCGCGCCCTCGTTCGCGCGCTCGGCCTCGGCGAAGGCGCGCTGCCCGACAGCGAGACGCCGGAAACCCTCAGTGAGGTCGCAGCCCACATCTCGGTAACCGAGCGGCGCGCCATGAAGGCCGAGCGCGAAACCGTCGACCGGCTGATCGCGCATCATCTCGCCGACCGTATCGGCGCCAGCTTCCAGGGCCGCGTCTCCGGCGTCACGCGCGCCGGCCTGTTCGTCAAGCTGAGCGAGACCGGCGCCGACGGCCTGATCCCGATCCGGTCCCTCGGCACGGAATATTTCAACTATGACGAGGGCCGCCACGCGCTGGTCGGCACGCGCAGCGGCACCATGCACCGGCTGGGTGACGTGGTCGACGTCCGTCTGATAGAAGCAGCGCCGGTCGCGGGCGCGCTGCGCTTCGAGCTGCTGTCATCGTCGGGCGAGACCGCGCCGCGCGACCGCAGGCAATCCGGTCCGCAGCGCCGCCCCTCGTTCAAGGCGCATCCCGGACGTAGCCCGAACAAGCGCAAGCCGGAGAAGAAATCCGGCAAGGCGAAGAAGGGCAAGAGCAAGGGCGCAAAGGGCAAGGCCTGGTAGAAAGCGTGGTAGCGATGAACACGGTCCCGAAGATCTGGACGCGCGAGACTGGTCTTGTCGAGAAGCGCGACCTCTGGGCTGCGATGAAGCACGGGTTTTTCGGCCGCTGCCCGCGCTGCGGCCAGGGTAAGCTATTCCGCGCTTTCCTGAAGACGGCCGACCATTGCTCGGTCTGCAGCCTCGACTTCACGCCGCATCGCGCCGACGATTTGCCGGCCTATCTCGTGATCGTCATCGTCGGCCACATCGTGGTGCCGAGCATCCTCTGGATCGAGACCAATTACACGACGCCGGTCTGGCTCAGCTTTGCGGCCTATTTGCCGTTCACCTTCGTCGCCTCGCTCGCACTGCTGCAGCCGGTCAAGGGCGCTGTGGTCGGATTGCAATGGGCTCTGCGCATGCACGGCTTTGACGACAATCCTGCGGATGGTATTCCGCCAGTGTGAGCAGAAAAGCAAAAGCGGTTTGGGTGAGGACATGACGGATATCGCGCAGGCGGAGAAGGCAAAGGTCCATGAGGTGAAGGAAGCCGATCATCATCCCTATTTCCGCCCCAAGGATGCCGCGACGCTGATCCTGGTCGATCGCAGCGGTGCCATTCCAAAAGTGCTGGTCGGCAAGCGCCACGACAAGGTGGTGTTCATGCCCGGTAAATTCGTCTTCCCCGGCGGCCGCGTCGACAAGGCCGACTACCGCGTGCCCTGTGCCGCACCGATCACCGCCGAGCTCGAAGCCAATCTCGCCAAGGGCAGCCCGAAGACGCCGGCCGCGCGCGCAAAATCGCTCGCCTTTGCCGCGATCCGCGAGGCCTGCGAGGAGACCGGGCTTTGCCTCGGACGCAGGATCGAGGGAAAGGTACCGAAGCTCGACGGCGCCTGGAAGCCGTTCGCCGATGCGGGCCTGTTGCCCGACCCATCCGGCCTGTTCCTGATCGCGCGCGCCATCACCCCACCCGGCCGCGTCAAGCGCTTCGACACCCGCTTCTTCACGGCGGATGCCTCCGCGATCGCGCACCGCGTCTACGGTGTGATCCATGCGGATGCGGAGCTGGTCGAACTGGTCTGGGTCGAGCTCGGCTCGAAGCCGCTCGCCGATCTGCATCCGATGACACGCAACGTGCTCAACGAGCTCGACACCCGCCTTGCCACCGGCCCGCTCCGCCACGACGCGCCCGTGCCGTTCTTCCATTTCTACGGCGGCAAGATGCAGAAGGATATTTTGAGCTGATCCGGCTCTCGCCGTCGTTCCCGGGGTGATCGCATACGGGCTGATCTTGTTGTGGCCGATCCTTCGAGACGCCCGCTTGGGGCGGGCCCTCAGGATGAGGATGGAGTCCGCGGTAGCCGTTTCAACGGGCGCCGATGCCGCTTAGCCTCATCCTGAGGAGACCGCGGAGCGGTCGTCTCGAAGGACGGGGCGGGCGCTCGGGCCGGCCCAAAAGCCATATGCGATAGCCCTGCCGTCATTCCGGGGCGCGCGTAGCGCGAGGCCGGAATGACGCGATTGTGCTGAGGGCGCATCGAAAAACAAAATAATCTTCCCGCCTCCCCCGATGGCGGAGTTTCCGGCCGTTCCTATGTCCTCTTGAACGACACCCAGAACGGACACCGGGCGATGGCACAACGGCAACTCAAGCTTGGCGCGTTCATGCGCCCGATCAGCATCCACACCGGCGCCTGGCGCTATCCCGGGGCCTGGCCCGATGCCAATTTCAACTTCGGCCACATCAAGCAGCTGATCCAGAAGCTCGAGGCGGGCAAGTTCGACGCCTTTTTCATGGCCGATCACCTCGCCGTCTTGAACATGCCGGTCAATGCGCTCAAGCGCAGCCACACGGTGACGTCGTTCGAGCCGTTCACGCTGCTGTCGGCGCTTTCGGCCGTCACCGAGCGGATCGGCCTGATCGCGACCGGCTCGACCACGTTCGACGAGCCCTATCACGTCGCACGCCGCTTCGCCTCGCTCGACCATCTCAGCGGCGGGCGCGCGGGCTGGAATATCGTCACCACGTCGAATCCGGACGCCGCGCTGAATTTCGGCCTCGACGATCACATGGAGCATGCCGAGCGCTACAAGCGCGCCCGCGAGTTCTACGACGTCGTTACCGGCCTGTGGGATTCCTTTGCCGATGACGCCTTCGTGCGCGATGTCGAAAGCGGTCTTTTCTTCGAGCCGTCAAAAATGCACGTGCTCGACCACCAGGGCAAATATCTGAAGGTCCGCGGCCCGCTCAACATCGCCCGCCCCGTCCAGGGCTGGCCGGTGATCGTGCAGGCCGGCGCCTCCGAGGATGGCAGGCAGCTCGCGGCCGAAACCGCGGAGGCCGTGTTCACCGGCGGCGGCAGCCTCGCAGACGGCCAAAAGCTTTATGCCGACATCAAGGGCCGCATGGAGAAGGTCGGCCGCGATCCCGAGCACCTCAAGATCCTGCCCGGCGCCTTCGTCGTGGTCGGCGACAGCGTCGACGAGGCCAGGGAGAAGCGCGCGCTGCTCGACAGCCGCGTACACTACGACAGCGCCATCGCCTCGCTGTCCGTCATTCTCGGCACGGATGCCTCCGGCTTCGATCCGGACGGACCGCTCCCCGAAATCCCGGAGACCAACGCCAGCAAGAGCGGCCGCCAACGCATGGTCGATCTCGCCGCCCGCGACAAGCTCACCGTGCGCCAGCTCGCCCAGCGCGTCGGTGGTTACGGCGGGCTTGCCTTCGTCGGCACCGCCAAAACCATCGCCGACCAGATGGAGGAATGGCTGGTCGGGCGCGGCTCCGACGGCTTCAACATCATGTTCCCGTTCGTCCCTGCGGGCCTCGACGATTTCGTCGAGAAGGTGGTCCCGGAGCTGCAGCGACGCGGGATCTTCCGCCAGGAGTATGAAGGGGCCACTCTGCGCGAGAATCTGGGCCTGCCGCGGCCGAAAAACCGCTTCTTCGAGGCCTGATCGGGCCGATTTGAGCGGTTCTCCGGCCCAAAAATCTTGACATCAGGCGGTTTCTGGCTAGGTTGCCGGCCAACGCGGGCCGTTTGGCCGGCTCCAGATTCCCCTATTTCTCGAGGTTCAGAACATGGCCAAAGCGGTCACCATCAAGGTCAAGCTCGTGTCCTCGGCCGACACCGGCTTCTACTACGTCGCCAAGAAGAATTCGCGCACCATGACCGACAAGCTGGTCAAGAAGAAGTACGATCCCGTGGCGCGCAAGCACGTCGAATTCCGCGAAGCCAAGATCAAGTAAGATCGCGGAACGCTACGCACTTTGACGGGGCCCTCGCGGCCCCGTTTTTATTTGCGGCCGATGGTCGTAGCCTCCACGTCCATGATCGCAGTCTTGGACGAGGGACATGTCGGTGGCTACTCGGTTGCTTATGGCCGCGACGATACTTATTTCCCGGTCTACGTCACGGCGGCGCTGGCCGCGATCTTCTGCACTGCTGCGCTTCTCACCGGCGCGCTTTATTGGCTTGCGCTCGCGGCGCTCGCGGCCGGGTTTACCTATTACAACATTCCGCTGCTCGAGACCGGCCGGCCCACGATCGGCGCAAACCAGTACGGCATCTTCATTCAGGCCTTCGGCCTGATCCGGTGGCGCGCCATCGAGCGCATCGATCTCGTCGAGATCGCCGAGCGCGCCATGACGGTGCATGAACTCCAGATCGTGCTGAACGCGCCGCTTACCAGCGCCCTGGTGGCCGACTGGCGCCGGCAGCCGTCCTGGCGCTGGCTGATGCGCCTGCCCTGGCGGATGAGCCACACCAACATGGTACGAATCAATGTCGAGCCATTCGATCAGCCGCCGGACATGATCCATCGCACGTTCCTGCGGATGTGGCGCTACTACCGCAGCTAAAGCATGATCCGGAAAAGTGCGTAGCGGTTTTCCGAAAAGATCATGCTCAAACAACAACCTCAAGCGCGACGACAATTCATCCCAATCTCATCGCGCTTGAGGCGGCAGGCCCCGCCTGCGTCACGTCCTCAGCACCAGGTGTGCATAGGCCTCCGCCCTCATGCCGTAGGTCCATGCGACCGCTTCGCGCGGCGTGTGCAGATTGGCCGGCACTTGGAGGAAGAAATGCCTGCGCGTGCCGTCCGGCTCGGGCGTGGCGTTGACGACCTCCACGGCCGCCCAGGCGTCCGCGGCGAGCCAATTGCGGCGCCACAGGATTCCGGTCTCGTCCTCGCCGACACGGGTGGCGCCGCCCAGCGCGACGTAGCGCTCCGGCGTCATGATCTCGATCATGCAGCGGCGGACCTGGACGTCCGTCTGCTCGTCGATCGCGGCGAGCGTGATCCGGTCCGGGCGCTCGATGATACAGCGGGACACCTCCACCCCGCGCCAGGCCCAGATGGACCAGCCGTCGGGATAACACAGCGCCGGACCGCTTGCGTGATGCAGCCGGTCGCGCGCATCACCGCACAGAAGGTTCGGTCGCTCTGCGAGCCAGCAGGTGTGCTCGTGCGGCAGCAGCCAGCCCACACTCGTCGCGAGCTGCATCAGGCCGCGCAGCGGCTCCGTCTCGCTGCGAAGACCGAGCACCTCGCGGAGATAGTCGTAAGCTCCGAGCCACGGCAAATCCTGCGGACCGGCCGCGCAGGACGAGAAGCTCCGCGGGGCAACGAACGCCTGTAGCGCGCCTGAGAACGACAGGCCGGTTCGGCGCAGCTGGCCCAGCACGGACAGATTCTGCTCTGGCACGCTGCGTATCACCGCTTCGGCCGCCGCGGCGATCAGCAGGTCAGCAGGATTGACTGCGCTGTCGACCGCGGCAAGCACCTTGCGGTGAACCCGCGCCTCGATTCGAGAAGCTATGCGCCGGCGCAGGCGATCGACGAGACGAAAGCGCACATTGCGGCCGTCGTCGCGCGACATCCGGCCGGCAAGCCTGGCCAGCGCAAGCGGGCTGTCGCACCAGACGATGCGAGCCGGCAGCTCCAGTCCTGCGGCCTGATAGGCAAGACGCACGCCCTGCTCCGCGGTGTCGCGATCGGCAGGCGCAGTCGAGCGTCGTACGGCTCTCCACCGCGCACGGACATCGCCAAACGCCGCCGTCTGCTCCGCGGACAGCGCCCGCTCAGTCGGCAAGAACGCGCGCATCCCGTGGCCCGAGCTCGCGCTGGCGACGCACCCGATAGGTCCCTCGCGGCAGCGTCAGCGGCGCATGCTCCTGATGCGTCACCCGCGCATAGGCTGAGGCGATCAGAAGATGCCCGACATAGAGCCCGGCCGGAATGTCGCGCGCCAGATCGTCGTCGCGAAACATTGTCACCCGCTCGCGGATCGCGTGACAATGTCCGGTGGCCTCGCCCTCCAGCAGGACCAGAGGCACACCTTCGGCGGTTTCGGCGAGCGTTCCCGATGGCGCCACATCGGGTACCCGCTCGATCAGCAGGTCACCTTGCGCAAAAATCTCGGTCATTTTGCCTTCTCCCGTTCGGCACCTCCGCGGGGCAAGCGCGGATGGCCGGATGGTTCAACATTGCTGTCGGCGACCTAGTGCACGACCTCGCCATGCAGTGCGAGGTCGAGACCGTCGCGTTCCATATCCTCCGACACCCGCAAGCCGACGAACAGCTTGACCACGTACAGGATGATCAGGCTGACGACGGCGTCGTACACAAAGACCGTGGCGACGCCGATACACTGGTTGATGAACTGGCCCGGGTTTCCTTCCAGAGCCCCCGCGGTGCCGCCATATTGCTCGACGGCAAATATGCCCGTGAGCAGCGCGCCGACGATGCCGCCGACAGCGTGGACGCCGAAGCAATCGAGCGCGTCGTCATAGCTGAACATGCTCTTGAGCCCGGTGCATCCCCAGTAGCAGAAGACACCGGCCGCGATGCCGATCACAAAGGCGCCGATCGGGCCAACGAAACCGGACGCGGGCGTGATGGCGACGAGGCCAGCCACCGCGCCCGAGCAGATGCCGACAACCGTCGGCTTGCCCTTGAGCGACCACTCGACCAGCATCCAGGTGAAGCCGGCGACTGCCGTTGCGATCTGCGTCACCAGCATCGCCATGCCGGCCTGCATGCCTGCCGTCACCGCGGAGCCCGCGTTGAAGCCGAACCAGCCGACCCAGAGCAGCGAGGCGCCGATGAAGGTCAGCACCATGTTGTGGGCCGGTCCGGCCTCCTTGCGCTTGCCCAGCATGATGGCGCACATCAGCCCCGCCACGCCGGCATTGATATGCACGACGGTCCCGCCGGCGAAGTCGAGCACCTTGACCCAGGCAGCGTCGTTGCCGGAGGCGAAGATGCCGTCCGGGCCCCACACCCAATGCGCGATTGGCGCATAGACCAAGATCGCCCACAGGCCGATGAACCAGAGCATCGCGGAGAATTTCATCCGTTCGGCGAAGGCCCCTGCGATCAGCGCCGGCGTGATGATTGCAAACGTCATCTGGAAGCAGATGTAGACGCTTTCGGGAATCGTCGCCGCGAGCGGATTGGGGTTGCCGATCCCGCCCTTGCCGATGTCGCTGAGGATGTCCTTCAGGAACATGCGGTCCAGCCCGCCGATGAACGGCGTGCCGGCGCGGAAGGCCAGGCTGTAAGTCACGATCGCGAACAGGATGGTGACGAGGCAGGTCACCGCAAAGCTGGTCATCACGGTGTCGCCCACGTTCTTCTTGCGCACCATGCCGCCATAGAACAGTCCAAGCCCCGGGACCGTCATCATCAGCACCAGCGCAACGGAGGTGAGCATCCAGGCGGTGTCGCCGGGATTGGGCGTGCACTTCTCCAGGATCTTGCCGCCGCAGGCTGGCGGGCCCGCATCCTCCGCGAGCGCCACGTCGCCGAGGGCGAGGTAGAGAAGTGCAATTCCCAGCAACGCGACCACCAATGTCACGAGCCTTTGGCGCGTGGATGTTCTTGATTCCATCATCGTCCTCCCAAGTCGCAAGAGATGTCTTCTGGGCATTGTTTGAGTGGAACCGCAGGGATGATCATTCGCGCCGGCGTGAAGGCGCCAGCGTGATTAGCTCGGATTTTCGGGACACAATGACCGCGGCTCGGCGCGATGAGGTCGTCGAGCGTCGATCGCTGGAGATTGGCATCGACCAGCCTCATGGCTTGTCGGCCTTTCCCTTGTCGCCAGATCGGAAAGCGTCAGAGACGGTTCCAATTCCTGGTCAAAGTACAAGCAAGATTCGCACCGTCGACACGATTCATTCAAGTTACTGAATGCGCTTCGATTCCAGTTTGCTGCTTTGCGGCAATTGCGCCCCGCGCTGCTTCACCCAGCAGCGCACCGCCCAACGAATAAGCAGTGGGTGACGATGCCTATGCAGTTCGCATCAATGGCGGCGCGCTCGGCCGGATCAGTGCAAACGCGATTTGCATGATGCCCGCGGCGAGCCCCACGGCCACGCCGATCCGCCAGGCCACGTTGTAGGAGCCGAGCGAATCGTAGATCACCCCTCCTCCGTAAGCGCCCAGGAAGCTGCCGACCTGGTGGCTCATGAAGGCGAGGCCCTGGATCATCGCCTGCCAGCGCAGGCCGAACATTTCGGCCACCGCGCCCGCAACCAGCGGCCCCACGCCCATCCACAGGAAGCCCATGATGGCGCCGAACAGCAGCGTCGAGGCAGGCGTCGCCGGCAGCATGAAGTACCAGGCCAGTGCGAGCGAGCGCAGGATGTAGATGCCGCCGAGCAGCGCCAGCTTGTTCCAGCGCTGGCCGGCCCAACTGAACAACAGCGAGCCGAGCACGTTGAAGCCGCCGATCATGCCGAGCGTCTGCGCGCTCAGGAGCACAACACGATGCGGAGACATGGGTCCCGGCTCAGCAGCGTACCGGTGAAGAAACGCTGCGCAACATTCGGGGCACGAGAGCTGAGCCAGGCATGCCTAGAGTTGTCGCTTCCGCTCTGCGCGCAGAAGACGACGCCGGAGCCGAATGGCTCCATGTGAGCCTGGGCCATGATCGGAAGTCGCCGCTCTGCTCATATCACCTCGTCGCCACGGGCGAAATCCCTTGGCGTGGATGGTCATTCGGGCAGCCCGGCTCGTCGCAATCCTTCTACGTA
Source organism: Bradyrhizobium sp. CSA207 (assembly GCF_029051685.1). Lineage (GTDB taxonomy): Bacteria > Pseudomonadota > Alphaproteobacteria > Rhizobiales > Xanthobacteraceae > Bradyrhizobium. The sequence goes on from NZ_JAACFT010000068.1 coordinate 13,767, forward strand.
TCGCGCGAGGTCATCGGCACGCCGATAAGGGCCCACCGCGTCCTTGAGATTGGAAACACGTAGCGCGGGATTGAGTTGCCGCAGCCGAGCCACTGCCTTGTGCGCTTGCTCCAGCCGTCCGGCCATTGCATTGCTTGCGGCGGCGATGCGTAATCCAAGCTGAAGGTCCGAATTGTCCTGCAATGCCATTGCCGCCCACGACGCCGCCTCGTCATAGCGGCCCAGGAAGAAATGTGCATGCGCGGTCCCCGCTCGCATTGCTCTCACCCGCGGATCAAGTGGGCTCAGGCGCATGGCACGTGCGAAGCGCTCGATCGCCGGTTCCGGCTCGCCGAGCAAGTTTTTTGCCCAGCCGCCGTAAGACCATGCCTCGGCCGAATTGGAATTGAGCACAAGCGCGCGATCGATTAAGGCGGGGCCTACCTCGAGATCGCGAACAACGTAAGCTAACGCCCACCCGCCGGCAGCGAGCGCGAACGCGTCGTCCTTACCCAATTCAATCGCACATTTGGCGAGCCTCGTCACTTCGGCAATCTCGTTCGCTGTGTCCGAAGTCCAGCCATTGGCTTTGGCCCAGACGTAGCACATGGCAGCATGGGCGTAGGCCGACGCAAAATCCGGGTCGAGTTCGTTCGCATTGTTGAACAGGCGCAATGCCTCGTCGTTCACTTGCCGGTTACCGAACTGATAAAACTTGGCCAAGCCGCGCAAGTAGAGGGCATGGGCGTCGAGACTCTCGGTCGGCTTGCGCCTGGCACGCTCGATCTCGGCCTTTTCCACCGCCGGTGCGATCGCCCCCACTACGCTTTCAGTCACCCGGTCCTGCAGATCGAAGATGTCGCCGAGACCACTATCAAACCGTTCTGCCCAAAGATGTGCCCCGCCGGCGGTATCGACGAGCTGCCCCGTGATGCGTACTCGATTTGCCGCTTTGCGAACGCTCCCTTCCAACACGTAGCGCACCCCAAGTTCAAGCCCGACCACCTTTACGTCGACAGTACGCCCCTTGTATGTAAAGCTCGAGTTGCGGGCGATGACGAACAGCGCTTTGAAACGAGACAGCGCCGTGATGATGTCCTCAGCCATTCCATCAGCAAAGTAGTCCTGCTCCGGATCGGAGCTCAAATTAGTGAACGGGAGAATAGCAATCGAAGGCTTATCGGGCAGCGAGAGGGCTGGTCTCGGCGATTCTATCGGGTTATTGGCGGTTGCAGCGCCCGCGGGTCCGTCAGCCTCCCGCACCAGTCCGACGAAACGGAAGCCCTTGCGCGGCAAGGTTTTGATGAGGCGCTGTTCCTCGCCGGAATCACCGATCGCGCTCCGCGCGGCATTCAGGCGGGTCGTCAGTGCCGCGTCGGACACGCTGCGCCCATTCCAAATGACGTTGATGAGGTCGTCCTTGCTGACCACGCGCTCCCTGTTGCGGATCAGGTAGTCGAGCAGGTCGAATACCTGTGGCGCGACGGGCACGACGTCCGCCCCGCGATGCAGTTCGCGCCGGTCGGTGTCGAGTGCGTATTTCTCGAAGAGATAGCGCAAGCTGCCATTCCTTCTGGGGGTCACCTCGGAAGCCCCCGAGCACGAAGAATAAGCTGCCGGTAAGGGAAATGTAAGCCGCCAGTTAAGCGCGCTGGCGCGTCATGCGGCAACTTCTCCTGGTGAAACAGTCCAGACAGGACACACCATGATGCGCACCATCCACGGGACCAGCGAGCTGGGACCGGCAACCGCAAGGCGGCAGGTCTACAGTCCTCTCGAAACCTATTGGAATGCATTTCAGGAATGGCGCAAACGCCAGAGATTACGAGCCACCTTGTGCGAATTTAGTGACAGAGAACTAATGGATATCGGTACCACGCGCGGCGAGATCGACTACGTCGCCTCAAGCCGCTTTCTCGATGTGCGAGGCCTCCGATCCACCCAATTCCGCTTCGGGGTCAGAAGCAGCAAGTAGACCCCAGGCCGAATTGGCGTCGGCTTGTCCACTGAGAGCCGATACGACACGAGTTCAAGCGGACTTCAGTTAAGGGGCCACAAGCGGTCATCCGATAGAAAGGCTCATCAGCGTGGCAGATCAAACTCGAAAATCCGACCGTAGTTTGTAACCGGTATTCGTGTGCCGGATTTGCGCAGAGCACACCAGAAGGCGGCCTGATTGGCGGTCAGAACCGGTCTACCAAGATTATGCTCTAGCGCCTTTATGACTGCGATAGCTCGAAAGCCGTTGCCGCCGATAAAAACGCCTTCAGCATTCGCAGGCACATGAGAACGCACCCAATCATAGAGCTGTTCTGGTTGAATGGCCTGTTGATTCGACGGCAAACCCGCAGGTCCACTGGAAACGACATCGAATCCGCCCTGCTGGAAGTAGTCGACACCCTGCCGATCCATTTCAGTCGAGAACCATGGCGGGCTTATTAGTGCGATCCGTCTCGCAGCGAGTGCTGTTAGAGCGATACGAGCCGCCGCACAGGGGATGACGACGGGTATGCCTCGCGTGCGAGCCTCCAAACGGGATTGGAGTGCCGCATCATCGGCTACGCCCCGCACAAAACTACTGCTAGTGAAAGCAAAGATAATCGCGTGTAACGGGGCCATCGCTAGCATTTCGGCGGCATCATCCACGGCAGGAGGATCGGCAATGGCGCGCACGGGGTCGGTGGCAATGGTCGGGTCCATCACTCCACCCGGCCTGTAGCCGCCGAACGGAATGCGCGCGGCGTGGATCGAAATTCCCTCAGGAGCCAGTGCACCAAACTCCGCTTCTGGAACTATGTCAGCATGCGGGGTAAGAATGCCGATCCTGGTTTGAGCCCACCCGTCCGGTTGCCACATATCCACCCCTATTGATCGGCGAACTGTATATGAGATCGGGTTACTCGTCGACATACTACGCCCTCTTCGGGTCCAAGAGCGGCGGTCGAGGCAAGTGCAGCTGGTCGTCCGGTCTACCGGCGACAGCTGACATCACGGCGGCTGAGGCGCTCTTCGGCATAGGGCCAAGGTAGCAGCCGGTGCACATTCGACCCGAGCGCCGTCGCGCTCACAGGTCCTCGACTCATCCCTTGATGACCTTCGAACCCATTGCCCCACCGGTCTGACGAACTCTGCGGTTGGGCTTTACGGTTGAGGCGCGGGAATTGGAAGAATGCTCGTTATCTTCCAACCATCACCCGTCTTGACAAGCACTTGATTCATCAGAAACCGTGCAGGTTGCGCAGTCTGCCCAGCCGGTGAAATCATAAAAGTTATCGGCACATAAAGTTGGGCTGCCCCCGGTTGCAGTTCGATTACCTTCAGCTCGTCCATCTTCGGGTCGAGTGACCAAGTGCCTTGGTACAGGGCCTCAAAACGCTTGATTGCTGAGTCATGACCCCAGATAGGGGCGCCACGCGTGATCCACAAAAACTCTGCTGAGTCTTGCAATAACGCGCCAACCTCTTTCAGGTCGTGAGCGTTTTGCGCCCCAACAAATCTTACGAAAACAGCCTTCACTTCCTCTTCACTGCCAGCGCGCACGACACCCGCCGTAGCTAGCAGCAAGAATAAAACGAGGAAAGCAAAGCGGCTTTGTGCGCGGAAGGTCATGGTCGTCCTCCCCTAATGCGCTCGTAGTTGGCTGTTGCAAAAATTAGCCCAACGACGATCCAATGACCACATGGATTTCAGACGAAACGACCGATTTGGCGGAACTCCCGCTCTGGGTCATGTGCCGCTGTTGACGACAAGCCGAGCGACTTCCGCTCAGGCTCCGAAAGCCGGCGCCTATGACCACACCTCCCGCCTACGCCGTCCTCAACACCGGCGGCTGCGACGGCCGGATCAGCGCGAAGGCAACCTGGATGATGCCGCCGGCCAGCCCGAGTGCGACGCCGATGCGCCAGGCCATGGTGTAGGAGCCGAGCGAGTCGTAGATCACCCCGCCTCCGTAGGCACCGAGGAAGCTGCCGACCTGGTGGCTCATGAAGGCGAGGCCCTGGATCATGGCCTGCCAGCGCAGGCCGAACATTTCGGCGACGGCGCCCGCAACCAGAGGCCCCACGCCCATCCACAGGAAGCCCATGATCGCGCCGAACAGCAGCGTCGAGGCAGGCGTGGCCGGCAACATGAAGTACCAGGCCAGTGCGAGCGAACGGACGATGTAGATCGCGCCTAACAGGGCGAGTTTATTCCAGCGCTGGCCGGCCCAACCGAAGAACAGCGAGCCGAGCACGTTGAAGCCGCCGATCATGCCGAGCGTCTGCGCGCTCAGCATCGGGTCGAGACCGCAGATGGCAAGGTAGGACGGCAGATGCGTGGTGAGGAACACGAGCTGCATGCCGCAGACGAGATAGGCGCAGGTCATCACCACGAAGGATGCGTTGCCGAACGCCGTGCGCGCCGCGATCATCGCCGTGGCATCGACGATATCGTCGGCCGCGGGCTTCGGCAGCGGGATCCTGTCGACGCGTCCGGCGTACCAGGCGGCGGGGATCATCAGCACCGACATCACCACGAAGCCGGCGAGCCCGATGCGCCAGCCAAAGCCCTCATTGAGCAACTGCCCGAGCGGCGCCGACAGCAGCGCGCCGAGCGAGCCGGCGCCGGAGACGATGCCGAGCACGGTGGAGCGCACCGTCTCCGGCACCGCGCGCGCCGCCACCGACATCGCGATCGCGGCCGCGGTGCAGGCCAGCGAGGTGCCGATCAGCACGCCGGCGCCGATCATGATGGCGACGAGCCCGTTCGCGGTCGCCATCAGCACGAGGCCCACGATGTACATCAGCGATCCGACGATCATGATGGGACGGAAGCCGTAGCGCACCGTCATCGCGCCGGCGAGCGGCTGGAGAAAGCCCCAGGCGAGGTTCTGCACGGCCAGCGCCAGCGTGAAATCCGATACCGAGATGTGGATGTCATGCGTCAGCGGTTGCAGGAAGATGCCGAGCGACTGCCGCAGCCCCATGCTCAGCGTGAGCATGATGGAGGCACCGATCAGGATGGGCAATGTGGGACGCAGGACCTGCAACAGGGGCATTGTTCTTATTCTCCCTAGGCGGCGCGGCACGGGTGCCGTCGTCTGCGAATCCCGTTGATTTTATTTACACAGACCTGTGTACATAGGCTATGGTTAGCAGGCGCTGTCAAGCCAAGAGAACGTCAAGAGGACTTATCGCGTCGCATGGCTCCCCCGCCCTCCCCACGGACGATGAAGGAGCGGATCCTCGAGACCGCCGACAAGCTGTTCTATCTGCAAGGCATTCGCGCCATCGGCGTCGATACCATCGCGGCCGAGATCGGCATCTCCAAGCGCACGCTCTACAACCATTTCCCGTCCAAGGACGCGCTGATCGCGGCCTATCTGGAGCGCCGCTTCGTAGCTCCGCGCACCTCCGACAAGCCGCCGGCCGAGCAGATCCTCGCCACCTTCGATTCGCTGGAACGGCGGTTTGCCGCCAAGGATTTTCGCGGCTGCCCGTTCGTGAATGCAGTCGCCGAACTGGGCCCAGCGGACCGCTCCGTGAAGAAGATCGCGATCGCCTTCAAGGAGAGCCGCCGCATCTGGTTTCGCGACCGCCTGAACGAGCTCGGCGTCGCGGACGCGGAGGCGCTAGCAACGCAGCTCGTGCTGCTGGTCGACGGCTCCATCGCCCAGGACCTCGTGCGCGATGATCCGGCGATGGCCCGTGCAGCAAAGGAAGCGGCGAAGGTGCTGCTGCGGAGTGCGGGAGTGGATGTGGGGGATGCGGTGAAGCCGGCGGTGAAGCGAGGCAAGCGCGCGCCGCATTAGTTGTCGTCCCGGCGAAGGCCGGGACCCATACCCACGAAAAGCAGTTTGGCGAAGACTCGTGGTTACCTGCTCGCACCACAACCCCGTCCTGGGGTTATGGGTCCCGGCCTTCGCCGGGACGACAGTTGAGGATGTAGCGACAGCATTCGTCCCACTGCCCGACCATAGCAAAATGCCCCTGTTTTGCCCGACGAGTCAAACGGCGTTGCCGCCTGCGTATGCCTACCGTAAGCCGTTGATCCGGCTAGCCTCGGCTACTGTGCATGGGGTTGT
>NZ_JAACFT010000069.1 GCF_029051685.1 Bradyrhizobium sp. CSA207
CGATGCGCGAAGACGTGCGTCGCTGGAAGCTGCATCATCGCAACGATCTCGACTTGGAGAAAATCGCCCAATGGGCACGGCCTATTCTTGTTGGCTGGGTCAACTATTACGGGCGTTTTCATCGTTCGGCGCTTCGCAGGGCACTGCGCACAGTAGATCCATTTATCGTGCGCTGGGCACAGCGGAAATACAAAAGACTTCGGGGACACACAAAGCGAGCGTGGGGCTGGTTGCGCGGGGTCAAATCCCGCCAGCCGAACCTGTTCGCCCATTGGTCCACGGAATCTCCGGTTGGGGCGATAGGAGCCGGATGAGTCGAGAGACTCACGTCCGGTTCTCGGAGGGCGTGGGGGTGGGATTCCCCCGCGCTACTCGACCATCTGAAAGCCTATGCCGACGGGCGCGAAGCGCGAGATGGCTCCGATCATGGATGAACTTTTACAATCATCTCCGCCCGCATCAGGCAATGAACAACCAGTTTCCCATGGCGGCATGGCGCGCCGGCAAGGACGTGATCGAGGCGGCGAGGACTGTGGATATGCCGCTTCGCTTGGACAACGCAAACGCGTTGCCCACATACCCACAGCAGACGCAAAAGCAGCAGCAGGAAGCTGCTTGATGTGAACGACAAGGCAGGCCGGATCACACCTTAACTTCGCCGATCCATGGTCCCAGCTCCGGGGTCCACTTCAGTTGGTTGCTGAAGCTCGAATTCTCAGCAAAATGCCGTCGCGATAATGAACGAGAACGCAGCCGCCGGGTCGGAGCGAGCTTCCGGCCGATACCAAATCAAAGCGCCGTCCGTATAGTGGATGGGTTGGGTCGGTTACGGTAATCTGCTCCAACTGATCAGATGGCTCCCGAATGGGGGCATCATGCTGTGTGGTCGTAGGCACCGTCGGGATCGATGACCAACGCGCCGGCGAGAGCGCATAGGTCGATCAAGTGATGCCAATCGCGTCCATTGCGCGCCAGCCGCGACGCCTCGATGCAATAGACGGCACCGACGTCGCCCGAACACACCATCGCCACAAGCCGCTCAAATCCAGGCCGCTGAGTACTGCCGGAACCTGAGCGCCCAAGATCGTCGTCAATTACCGTCACCGACCTAAATCCGGCGGTTTCCGCGGCCTGCGCCAGGTCATATTGCCGCCGCTGGCTTTCGAGATTCCCCATGACTTGGGACATTGTCGATTGGCGAACATAGACGACGGCGGCGCGGCTGAGGTGATCAGGCGTGATCTTGATACTCATGGTCACCTCCCGACATCTGAACGGGCTCGACGCCCGCCGCTTCGCCGCTTCCAGCAAGAGATCGGCGAGCGCCTGGATCAGACCTTTGGGATTGGCGCCCAGCGGGTTCTGGGGAATCCGACGACCCAGATCCAGACCCAGTTGCATCGGCTCGCGATATTGGCTTTTTCTCCGCACGTCCTTTCTCCCTCTTCATTGAAGGACGGGATCGTGCGCCCGACGCCTGATTCGTGCCGAGAAGCTTCAGAATAACGGCAAATTCGTTGAGCCCATCAATACTGACCTGCGGTGATCCAAGTACCATGCCGGCACAGGAGCTTTCGTCGAACATCCAATTGGGCACCTCACGACTAAACCCACGCCGTTCCTCCGTGTAGATGCACTTCAAATCCTTGCCGCGTCGGAACGGTGCGACTTGAAGCGTTCGTCCAAAAAGGGGATGCCACGGATAAGCAATTGTCGCGCTTCGAAGACTGTATGCAGAATGTCGCGTGTTGGCCGCGGCGGCCCCGGAAGATATAGAGATCGCCAGCGTGCGGATCGCGCTTCAGAATCTCCTGAACTGTAAGAGCCAGGCTTCGCATGCCGCGACGCATGTCGGTGTGGCCAGTGGCGATCCAAACCCTGACGCCGCTCGGAATCGGGATCATCGTCGCCGCAGCAGCTCAAGAACTCGCTGCAGCGCCTCAACGTCCACGTCACGGTCAACGCGAACGCGACAGCCGCCGCCAAGCTCGATCTCGATGATTCCAGCCCTTGCACGCTGCGCAGGCGGGGAAGACGCCGGTTGTGGCGCGTCGCTCGAGATCGGAGCCGCCACCGGCGTGATCTCGACGGGAACGAGAGCTGGCACGGAATCTCCGCCCAGTCGACCCTGGCGCGCTTGTCGACGCCAGGTGAACAGCAGGCTGTGAGCCACCCCGTGCCGGCGCGCGACGCCGCAGACCGTCTCGCCAGCCTGCAAGGTCTCTTCGACAAGGCGAACCTTCTCGTCGTAACTCCATCGCCGCCGACGCTCGGCGCCCAACACATTGACCTGCATTCGCCACGTGACCTTAAAGCTAGACTTAAGGTCAAATCCTCGGGCCGCCTCTCAAACTACACAAGGCGGCCGACGCCGGCTTTCAATTACCCATAACTTTGTCCACTCGAGCTGATCCGCTGATCGGCAAAATCTTGAATCGAAAGAATCACTTGTGATTCCTTGCTGAGCACCTGATTCGGGAGGGGGTGCTCTATGGGGTTCACATTGAGGGATCGATCGGCAAAAGGCCGTTTGCGATTGTTAGGCGGTGAATGTTGGATCGATCGAGAGACTAGTGGATGCCAGTTTAGGGACGCGCGGCTCGGCGACAGATTCCGCAAACTGCTCACGCAGATTGGAAGCGCCATGGGACAAAGTATTCCGCTCGTCTGCCAGGATTGGGCGAATACCAAGGCAGCCTATCGCTTCTTCTCTAATGACCGGGTCAGCGAAGCGGACATTCTGGCTGGCCACTTTCAATCGACGCGTGAGCGCACGGTTGCCACCGGCGGTCCGGTCCTGGTGCTCCATGATACGACCGAGTTCAGCTATCAAAGAGAGAACTCAGACGCAATCGGGATCACCAAGAGCATAAACAGCGGCCGGGACAAGGCGGGCCGCCTGAGATCGCACACGGTTTGCGGCATTCTGATGCACTCGAGCCTGGCAGTGACGACTGAAGGGCTGCCGCTTGGACTGACCGCCGTCAAATTCTGGACCCGGAAGAAATTCAAGGGGACCGCCGCGCTCAAGAAGAAGATTAATCCAACGCGCGTTCCCATCGAGAAGAAGGAGAGCATTCGGTGGTTGGACAATCTCCGGCAGTCCACGGAGCTGCTCGGCGATCCGGGACGATGCGTCCATGTCGGTGATCGCGAGAGCGATATCTATGAGCTGTTCTGCGCGGCTCGAGAAGCTGGAACGCATTTCGTGATCAGGACTTGCGTTGATCGGCTGGCGGGAGATGGAGATCACACGATCGCTGACGAAATGGACGAAGTCGCCGTCAAAGGACGGCATCGCATCGACGTCAGAGACAACAACGGCGCTCCTGATGAAGCCGTCCTCGAGATCAGATATCGCAAGATTCGCGTCCTGCCGCCGATCGGAAAACAGAAGCGCTATCCCGCGTTGACCTTAACGGTAATCCACGCCGAAGAGCGCGTGTCGCCGAAGAAGAGAAAGAAAATTGAGTGGAAGCTGATCACAGATCTGCCTGTTGGTTCCCGCGTCGAGGCCATTGAGAAGCTGGAATGGTATGCTTTGAGATGGAAGATTGAGGTGTTCCATAAGAGTCTCAAATCGGGCTGCAAAGCTGAGGAGTCGAAGCTCAGGACCGCCCAGCGTCTGACCAATCTGATCTCGCTTTTTTGCATCCTGAGTTGGCGGGTCTTCTGGGTGACGATGCTCAACCGTTCCGCCCCAGATGCACCGCCAACCCTCGCGTTGACCGCGACTGAAATCGGCGTGCTCGATCGCGTCGTCAACGACTAACCAAAAGCGAGACAGAAAACGCTCTCGCACTATCCGATCAAGATTGCCCGGCTCGGCGGCTATCTCGCTCGCGCCAGCGATCCGCCGCCCGGCAATACTGTGATGTGGCGCGGGTTGTCACGCCTCACCGACATCGCGCTGGGCGCCATGGGAGAATTTGTGGGTAATTAAAAGCGACGCCGGAGGGATACAGACTACGCCACCCTCAATTCCAACCAACTTCGCGACGGAACCGACTCAGGCTCACCTGGGGGAACGGCTACTGCTAACGGCAAGATCGGAGACGAGTGCTTGAACGGAGAGATCTTCTAGGGTGTGAAGATGACCCAGACAGTGATCGAAAGCTGGCGCGACCACATTCAGCTTTTTTGGCTGCCGCCGGACTGGACCGCTCACCATCGCCCCCCAGCTCGACCGGGCTCAAACTTGCAATAATCTCTCAGCCCGCTTGGTACAAAATACCGGTCAGGCAAGCAACAAATCAGATTGACGAAGATTCGCACCGCGAAACCGCATCATCCTGCGGCTTTTCGTCCCTTGATACCGAAACATGGCCAAAATCCCGCGCCGCAGCTCCTCTATTATCAAGCGCGCTTCAGGAGCGGGCGAACTTCTTATATTTGTATTTGCTCAACACGATGGAACGGGACATGGATGACACCCTGTATGGCACCCGTGACAAACGGGGGGACTGGACGCCCAACAAGCGACCGAAGCCCCTTCCGGTCTTCGTCTGGCCGGTGCAGTTGAGAGCACTTCTGCGATCGCTCTTGGCCTATCATCTATCGCCTATTAGGGCGTTTTTCATTTTGGCCACCCTCATCGTTTGGATCTATCTCACACCTTCGGTGGAGACGATGCGGGAATTTAGTCCCGGCTGGATTTTGCTCATCCTCCTGCGGAATGCCGCGCTTGCGCTGCTGTTTTATGGCAGCTTTCATGTGGTGCTGTACATCCAGCGACGCCAGCAGACGCAATTCAAATACAATTCCAAGTGGCCCGATACGAACAATACGACGTTCCTGTTTGGAAGCCAGAACGCGGAAAACGTGTTCTGGGTGATGTGCAGTGGTGTGCCGGTGTGGACCGCGTATGAGGTGTTGACTTTGTGGATGTTCGCCAACGGCTATGTCCAATCCGTCGATTTCCGACAACATCCGGCCTATCTTGTTGCACTACTGCTCTTGTTTTGGCCGGTTTGGGTTGGGCTACATTTCTATGCGACCCACCGCCTAATCCATATGGGGCCGCTCTACCACATTATTCACAAGGTGCACCATAACAACGTTAATCCGGGGCCTTGGTCTGGCCTGTCGATGCACACGTTTGAGCACATCATCTACTTCTCCGTCGTGCTGATCTTTTTCATCGTGCCGGCGCACCCACTGCTTGTAGAATTTGGGCTTGTAGCGTTCGCGTTGGGACCCGCGCTTGGTCATTTGGGCTTTGATAGGATCGTGACGGGTGACAAAAAGTCCATGAGCACCGAAAACTACTTTCATTACCTGCACCATAAGTACTTTGAGGTGAATTATGGGAACAGCGATCGGTTGATCCCGTTCGACTATTGGTTCGGCACGGCGCACGATGGTTCACTGGAAGCCGACGAAGCCATGTACAAACGCATGAAGGCGAAGAAATGTGCGCGCGGCTGATCGATTGATGGTTGGGAGGTCGACCGGAAGTCGCGCTCACTATTCCGCACGCTCGCGTCTATCTCGGCAATTGGCTTTCTGCGCCGGCTGGCGGTCGGACGGGCCGCGGATCGCGCCTCAGCGTCGACGCGGACATTTTCGACTGCCGAAATCAGGAGAGACGATATTGACTGGCGATGGAGAGTGGGTGGTCGCCTGCGCTAGCGATGCTTTAGCTAAGGGTCTGTACCTAAATAGCGCCATGTGATTCTCTTGCCTACGTATTCTTGATTCGGGGGCGAGAGAATGCGCGCTGGTTTGTTTTGGCTGAATGACAGGCAATGGGCGCGTATCGAACCGCATCTTCCAACGGGACTGACGGGGCCGGATCGGGACGACGACCGGCGCATCATCAGCGGCATCATTCACATGCTGCAATCGGGTGCACGATGGCGCGATTGTCCGCGTGAATACGGCCCTTACACGACGATCTACAATTGCTTCAATCGCTGGGCGAAGCGAGGACGATGGTGCGCAATCTTCGAAGCGCTGGCCAAGCCTGGCGAAGACGGCATTGTGCTGGCGCTCGACTCGACCTCGATTAAAGCTCACCGATGTGCCTCCGGCGGAAAAGGGGGGAGCAGGCAATCGGCCGCTCGCGCGGAGGCCGCACGACAAAAATCCATGCGCTGAGCGATCCGCTCTGCCGGCCGGTCGTCCTGCATCGTACGCCCACGATGAAGGCCGCCTTGTTCTGAGAGGCGGATTGAGCACTCATAAGCACGTGTTTAAGAGCGAGCTTAAGAGCGATTGATGGGTCAGATTTCGGTGCTGACGGGGCCGGAACGCCGGCGGCGTTGGAGCGAGGATGAGCGGTGCCGGATCGTTGCGGAGGCCTTTGCGCCGGGATCGTGTGTGGCGCAGGTTGCGCGGGATCACGATATTTCGACGGGTCTGATTTACACCTGGCGGCGTCGGCTTCGCCAGGACCTTGCTGACCATGGCTTTGTGGAAGCGGCGATGGAAGCGGAGCCGATCAAGGAAGCGGCACCGTCCGGTGAAGTGATCGTGGTGGAATTGACGGGGAGCGGACGGATCAGGATTTGCGGGTCGGCGCCGCCCTTGCTGGTGTCGGCGGTGTTGAAGGCGCTGCGATGATTCCGATCCCCTCTGGCGTGCGGGTATGGCTGGCGACGGGCCATACCGATATGCGGCGCGGCTTTCCGAGCCTGGCTTTGCAGGTGCAGGAGGTCTTGAAGCATGACCCACTGGGGGGTCATTTGTTTTGCTTCAGGGGGCGCCGTTCAGATCTGATAAAAATCATCTGGCACGATTCTCAGGGAGCGTGCCTGTTTACAAAACGACTCGAAAGAGGAAGATTCATCTGGCCTTCGGCTGCCGGTGAAGCCGTGACGATCTCTCCGGCGCAGCTTTCTTACCTGCTATCTGGGATCGACTGGCGGAATCCTCAAGAAACTTTGCGTCCAACGCGAGTTGGATAGCATTCTGCGATTGAACCTACCGGGAAATCTGATTCACTGGCTTCATGAGTTTGAAGCCGGATGACCTTCCTTCGGATCTCGCCAGCGCCCAGGCGGCGCTGTTGATCGAACGTGAGGCGTCGCGGGCTGAACGCGAAGCGCGGCTGAGGGTCGAGATCGAACGCGATGCGGCCGCGGCGAAGGTCAGCCGGATACAGGCCGAAGCCATCAATTGGCAAGCCGAAGCGGCCAACGCGCGGGCGAAGCTGTCGGACAATGAGGCGCTGATCGCGCATCTCGAGCTGCGGATCGAGAAGCTCAAACGCGAACTGTACGGGCCGCGTTCCGAGCGCACGGCGCGGCTGATCGAGCAGTTGGAATTGGAACTTGAAGAACTCGTCACCACGGCGAGCGAGGATGAGCTCGCCGCGCGGGCCGCGGCGGCAAAGGCGCAGAGCGTACGCGCCTTCACGCGCAAGCGGCCGGTGCGCAAGCCATGGCCGGATGACATCGAATGCGAGCGCGTCGTCATGGAGGCTCCGACGAGCTGTGCCTGCTGCGGTGGATCGCGGCTGGCGAAGATCGGTGAGGATGTGACCAAGACGCTGGAAGAGATCCCGCGCCGCTTCAAGGTCATCGAGACGGTGCGCGAGAAGTTCACCTGCCGCGATTGCGAGAAGATCAGCCAGCCGCCCGCGCCGTTCCATGCCACGCCGCGCGGCTTCATCGGCCCACAATTGCTGGCGACGATCCTGTTCGACAAGTTCGGCATGCATATCCCGCTCAACCGCCAGAGTGCGCGCTTTAAGGCCGAGGGGATCGACCTGCCGTTGTCGACACTGGCCGACCAGGTCGGCCACGGGACCTTCGCCGTCATGCCGCTCTTCCACTTGATCGAACGCCATGTACTCGCGGCCGAGCGCCTGCATGGCGACGACACCACCATCCGTATCCTGGCGAAGGGCAAGTGCACGACCGGGCGGATCTCGACTTATGTGCGGGATTATGCACACCCCGTGATTATGCGCAGCTCGCAGGAACAGGAGCCTATATCCATGGGATTCTCGGACGAACGATACCGGCCTTGACTGGCCGTCATGGGCTGCAGTCGGTTGAGCGTGCGCTCTTTCATCGCGAGGTCTGCCTGAAGGTACATGTGTGTCGTGGCGGGGCTCTCATGACCGAGCCATAGGGCGATGACGCTGATATCGACGCCAGACTGCAGGAGATGCATCGCCGTAGTGTGGCGGATGGTGTGAGGCGAAATCGAGCGGCGCGCGAGTTGCGGATAACGTTCTGCGGCGGCCGATACCGCAAGTTCAAGGCGCTGGGTGACGTTTGAACGCGCCATGCACCCTCCGCCCCGATTCGGAAACAGGAAGTCCTGCTCGCCCGTTCCGTTCAATCGGCGCTTCCAATTGCGGATCATCTTCGTGGTCGTACGCCAGAGCGGCACGCTGCGGTCTTTGCGCCCCTTGCCATGCAGGTGCGCAACCGCCGTGCCGTCAACGACGACATCGCCGACGCGCAGGCCGAGGGCTTCGGACACGCGGGCGCCGGTGTTGTACATCAAGCTGAACAGTGCGCGATCTCGCTCACCTGCCCAAGTCTGCGTATCCGGCGCATCAAGGATCGCTTGCATCTCATCGCGTGACAGAAATCCCAGAACCGGCCGGTCGAACCGTTTCATCGGAATGGCCAGCACCTGTTCGATGACGAGGAGCGCGGTCAGGTCATAGTGGGCGGCATACTTCAGGAAGGAGCGAAGCGCCGCCAGGCGGGCGTTGCGCGTGCGCGCACCATTACTCCGCTCCTTCTCTAGATGGTCGAGAAAGTCCAGGATCAACTGCGCATCGAGGTCAGCCAAGATCAGCCGGGTGGGCTCCTTGCCGATCTGCGCCGCGCGAAGCCAAGCAACAATCGGAATGTGTCCCGGTAGGCGGCGATGGTGCGAGGGCTGACGGCTCGCTGATTGCCCAGATGCTCGACAAAAAAGCGTTGAAGCAGGATGGGGAAGGACGGTGTCGGATTGGGATCAGACATGATGCCCCCCTCCGACATTTGCTGCGAAAAGCTCGAAACGTTTGCTGGAGACCGCCATGAGTTCTGGGACGCCGGTCAGGTACCAATAGGTATCGGAGATCTTGGCATGGCCGACGTAGGTCGAGAGCGCCGCCATGGCGTTGTCGATATCGGCGTCATGCTCGTGCCAAAGCTGAACGCGGCGGCAGATGAAGGTGTGGCGCAGGTCATGGATGCGCACCTCGCCATGGCCGCCCCGCGCGATCCAACCGAGGTCGGTGCGAAGCTTCTGGAAAACCTTATTGATCCTCCGCTTCGCGATGAAACCGCCCGTTGAGGACAGGAACAGCGGTGAGTCCTTGGCGAGCGCACCATGACGCGCCCGAACCGCCAGATAGCGCCGCAGCGCGGCGACGACGGTGGCATGTATGGGCACATGCCTGGACTTGCGGAACTTCGTGTTCCGAACCGTAAGGACCGCTCCGGCGAGATCGACATCGCCGCAGTGTAGGTCGAGTGCTTCCGATCGGCGCAGCCCCGTAGCGGCGATCAGCCCGAAGAGTGTCGCATAGGTCGCCGGACGCAATCCGCCCGTGGGAGTCAGCCGCAAAGCGGCAGCAATAAGGTCGCAGACCTCCTGCTCTGAATAGATGTGCGGCGCGAGGCGGCGGTGTGAACGACCAAAGATCGCGGTCTGGGGAAACTCGGTGTCGGGATCGAGCCGCGTCAGATACCTCGCGAACGGGCGAAGGACCTCGAGGCGCCGAGCCCAGGAGAACGGGCTGGCCTGTTTGGCCTGCCCCCGTACCCAGTTCAGGACGATACCGTTGGTGAGTGGGCCCCGATGACCGTGTTGGTCGGCGAACAGGGCGAAGGCGGTGATGTAATGGCCCTCCATCCTGAGCTTGAAACCGAGGGCGCGGCGCTCGGACAAATAGTCCTTAGCCAGCGAGAGCATCGTACGCGCGCCGGTCATTGCGCGCTCCCTGGCCAGGGCAAAGCCACGGCGGCAAGGTTGGTCAGATCGACCTTTGCATAGATGGCGGACGTGTCGAGGCTTCGATGCCGCAAGATGTCTGCAATCTCTTTCATCTGCGCGCCGGCGCGCAGAAGTCGACTGGCCGCGCTGTGGCGGAGAATATGGACACCGGTTCGCGTCCATCCACATCTTCGGTAGCCGGCCAGCACTGCGCGTTTGACGCTCGTGATCGTGATCGGTTCATCGTAGGGTGCGACGTGGCGAACAAATATGGCTCGGTTCGACGTCGCGGGCCGCTCTTCGCGCAGATAAGCTGCAATCGCCGCTCCTGTTACGGCCGGCAGGGGCAGAGCATCAGCCCGTCGGCTCTTGGTGCCGACAAGGTTGATCGTGCCATCGGCCCAGTTGATGTCGTCAAGCTGCAACTTGACGACTTCGCCGGATCGCAGGCCGAGATCGATCAGGCACCGCACCATCGCATAAGCTCGCAGGCGCGACGGGAACGACTGATCAAACGAACTCAGCAGTTCGTCGATCTCGGTGTCGGTCAGCACCCCTGGCAATGAGGCCAACCGCCAGCGTGCGACTCGGGGAATTGCGGCCTTCAGTTCGTTCACCCGGTCGCCGGATATGCTGCGAAAGCGGAGATAACAGGCAACGGTGACGCCGATTGCGGCGACGGAGGCGGGGCCTCGCCCCTGTTCGCCAAGGATGAAGCGGCGGATGGATGTGGCCTTGACTGTCGTCATGGAGATGGGCCGCTCGCCGAAATGCTCGACAAGAAACTCCCCGACCACTCTGCAACGCCGCCGACGGGTGCTCTCCGCCAAACCCCAGACGTCGCGCATATGGGTATCGAAGCGCGTCAACTCCCGTTCGATAGCGGAATTGCGGGCCGGATACTGCAGCGGCACGCCGCCGGCTTCGAGTACCTCCAGAAGATGGCCCAGCGCCGCTTGCAACTCATTGCGAAAGCGGCGGACCGGGTCGGGGCAGGTACACGCCGGTAGGTGTTCCGAGAGAAAACGCACAACGGCGCCCTGGCCGATCGCTGCCAAGTCGTGCCGCTCCTGAGTCAGCCAATGGGCGAAGTGCGCGACGCAGCGCAGATAGGCGCGCTGAGTGTTCGGCGCATATCGCCTCCGCTGCAAGTGTTCCCCGTATTGCGAAACGTAGGGCTGAAGAATACTCCCCTCCAGCCAAGCACGAGGCCGTGGCTGTATGACGATCGTTTTTTGCATGCTGATCTCCTATCGAGCTGAAGGCTCGATAGGAAAGACCGAAATTATGCGCAGTTCGCCAGCCGGAAGTCGTCCGAGAATCCCATGGATGTAGGCTCCTGTTCCTGCGAGCTGCGCATAATCACGGGGTGTGCATAATCCCGCTTGGACGAAGCCGCTCCGCGGCAGAACACTCGGCAAGAGTGGCCCATCTTCGGATGAAGGAATGCGGCTGAAGCAACTGTAACTGCTTTGGCGTGCCATGGTGAGACGTAATTTGCAGCGTTCATAGGCTTGGCTTCGAGCAAGATGGCGTTGCTGCCCTCGGGCAGTTTTTTTTGCCAAGGAGCCTTCCATGACCCCGCTTCGGTTACGCATGATAAACGACATGCAGATCCGCAACCTGTCACCGCATACGCAGGATTCCTATCTGCTGCAGGTTTCGCAGTTCGCCCGCCATTTTGCGAAGTCGCCGGCTTTGCTTGGGCCGGAAGATGTCCGCGCCTACCAAGTCTATCTGACGAACGAGAAGAAGTTGGCGCCGAAGTCGATCCACGTGACCGTCTCAGCGCTCCGTTTCTTGTACCGTGTCACGCTCGGCTTCGAATGGGATTTCGACCTCATCATTCCGTGTCCAAAGGCGCCCAAGACACTCGCCGTCATCCTCAGCCCCGAAGAGGTGCTGCACTTCCTCGGCTGCGTGGAGAGCCTCAAGCATCAAGTGATCCTGACAACATGCTACGCCGCCGGTCTGCGCATTTCCGAAGCGGTACGCCTAAAGCCGGGAGCCATCGACCGACAGCGGATGGTGCTACGCGTCGATCAAGGCAAGGGGAAGAACGACCGTTACGTCATGCTCTCGGCACGGTTGCTGGAGACACTGACCGACTATTGGCGCGCCGTCCGGCCGAGCACGTGGATGTTTCCCGGCGGTATCCCCAACGAGCCGATATCGACCAACGCGGTGCAGGACGCCTGCAGCAAGGCGCATCGGTTAACGGGCCTTGCCAAGCCCGTGACGCCGCATTCGCTGCGGCATGCCTTCGCCGTCCATCTACTCGAGGCCGGCACCGATCTTCGCACCATCCAGCTCTTGCTTGGCCATCGCAGCCTGTCCACAACCGCGCAATATCTCCGGATAGCCACGAACAAAGTCTGCGCGGCGACCAGCCCGCTGGAGCTGCTGCCGCGCCCAATCCCTAAGGCACCACCACCGCCGCCGCCTGAACATTTCTGACGGCGGCCCCATGGGACGCTCAGGTCCGGAAGTGGCGGATATCTTCCGCCGCTATGGTGCTGCCTGGCGCGAGCAGCACTGGAGGTCTCTATCGACCGAACGACGTGCAGCAATGACGGCCACCGAGCGCTGCCGAACGGCCGCGCTCGGTGGCCATGTCGAGCAGTGCGATCACTGCGGAGAGCGGCGGATCTCCTACAATAGCTGCCGCTCGCGCAACTGCCCCAAGTGCCAATCGCTCGCGCGGGCAGAATGGATCGAGGCCCGACAAGCGGAGCTTCTCGATACGCAGTATTTTCACGTTGTTTTCACCATACCCGACCAAATCGCAGCGATCGCATTCCAGAATGCCGGCACCGTGTACGATATTATGTTCCGCACAGCTGCAGAGACTTTGCGGACTATCGCTGCCGACCCCAAGCACCTCGGTGCCGAGATCGGGTTCTTTTCTGTCCTTCATACTTGGGGCCAGAACCTCCTTCACCATCCCCACCTCCGTTGCGTCGTTCCTGGAGGAGGACTGTCCCCGGATGGCAGCCGCTGGATCGCGTGCCGGCCCGGCTTCTTTCTTCCCGTGGCCGTGCTTTCCCGTCTGTTCCGGCGCCTATTTCTCAGCGCCTTGCAAAAGTCGTTCGATACCGGCGAGCTACAATTCTTCTCGTCGCTGGACCCGTTGCGTGATCCGGCTGCGTTTCAGCGTTATCTGAACGATGTCCGCAGAATCAATTGGGTTATCTACGCCAAGCCGCCATTTGGCAGCGCCGAACAGGTTGTGCACTATGTCGGCCGCTATACGCATCGGGTAGCGATCAGCAACAGCCGTGTCATCGATATCGAAGACGGCAAAGTACGCTTTCGATGGAAGGATTACCGCCACGGAAGCCAGCAGAAAGTAATGACGCTGGACGCCGGGGAGTTCATTCGGCGTTTCCTCATCCATGTCCTGCCCGAAGGCTTCAAACGTATTCGCTACTATGGTTTTCTGGGTAACCGCTACCGCAAGCAAAAGCTCGCTCGCTGCCGCGAACTGCTCGGAATGATATCCGCCGACGCTCATTCGGAGCCGGAAGAGCCGTCCGATTGCCCCGAGAAGGCTGAGCACTGCAATGCCGCTTCCTTGCGTCAATGTCCATCCTGTCATCAAGGCCACATGGTGTGCGTCGAGGTCTTGCAGCCAGGTTCGTTCAGTGCCGCTCGTTCACCGGACACTTCTTGATGCGAGACCTCGATCAACCAAGAACCGCCACCTTCCATTTCGCAATTCTTCCGGCCGCCGTGGCAGCCGATAGATGCCCTGTTGTCGTTCTTCCGACGTCAAACCTCCGGCGCTTCGCATTTTTCGGCTACTTCGCTTCCCAGATGTCGCTTCCACCCAGTACTTTCGTGATAATGTCCGCTTTGGACTTGTCTCCAGTCCAGATCACGACGTCCACAAATAACGGCGCAGTGATTCAACACCCATAGCTGCAGCGGCGTGCCCGCGGCTTCGTCCAACACGTTTTTAGATTACCGGCGCCCCTCGCGAGTGCTCGTGTTGGGTACCGAACCACGCGCCGCCAATCTAAAAACGCTCTCTATTATGTAGAGATTTACATAAGCGGGATGACCGGCCCTTTGCCGGGCCGGCGCCGCCGGCGGCGGTCTATTACGCCTCGAGCGACCGACGCGGCGAGCATCCCCAGAAGCATCTGGCCGCCTTCGCCGGTATCCTGCAAGCCGATTGCTACAACGGCTTCGAGCCGCTGTTCGACCCGCAGAGGAAGGTGCTGCCGATTACGCCGGCGTTTTGCTTTGCCCATGCGCGGCGGGGCTTCTTCGAGCTGGCTGACATCGAGAAAAATGCTCGGGAAGGTAAGAAGGGCAAACCGGTCTCTCCGATCGCGCTGGAGGCGGTCAGACGCCTCGATGCGTTGTTCGAGATCGAGCGCGCCATCAATGGCTGCGGCGCCAACGAGCGGCGCGCCGTGCGCCAGGAAAAGAGCAAGCCGCTTCTCGAGGACATGCACGCCTGGTTGCTGCGTGAGCGCGAAACCCTCTCGCGCTCCTCCGAGGTCCTGAAACCGATGAACTACATGCTCAGGCGCTGGGACGCCTTCGCCCGCTTCCTCGACGATGGCAGGATCTGCTTGACCAACAATTGCGCTGAGCGCGCATTGAGGGGCATCGCGTTGGGAAGGCGCAACTGGACCTTCGCCGGCAGCCAGCGCGGCGCCGACCGTGCCGCCATCATGCTGACGATGATCACGACCTGTCGCCTCAACGACGTCGATCCCAAGGCCTGGCTCGCCGACGTCCTCGCCCGTATCGCCGATCTTCCCGCGTCGCGTCTGCACGAACTGCTGCCCTGGGAATGGAAGCTCCTGTGCCAAGCCGACAAGCCCGCCGATCAGCAGGCCGCCTGACCTTCACGCAACGCCATCATAGAGCTCGCCGTGCCCGCGCGCATGTCTCAATCAGGCGGTCTTCGTCGTATGCGTACCCTGCATCTGACTCCAGGCCAGAACGCCGACATCGCGGCGGCGCCCGATGTTCTGGCTCTCGCGCCACCCATGAGCGCGCTCCTCGCCGACAAAGGGTATGACGGCGACAACCTCCGCGGCGAAATCGTTCGTCGCGGCGCCAAGCCCGTAATCCCCAATAAATCTAACCGTGTCGTCATCCATCGCTTCAACAAACGCGCCTACAAAGGCCGAAACGTCATCGAACGCTGCTTTTCAGGCTCAAGGACTTTCGGCGCATCGCCACGCGGTATGACAAGCTCGCCCGAAATTTCTTGGCCGCTGTTCATCTCGCCGCTCTCGTCGCATATTGGCTCAATTGAGTCTGGACCCTAATTTCCTCGGTGCCGGAGCTGCGCCAGGGTTGGCTCGAGGGCATCAGCGAAACCGTTTTGAAGGAGGCCTCAGGCGGCATCGTGCGCCGCGCCGGAGCGGCCTGTAGCTTCTTCGAGCGCTGTTCACTGCGTATCCCCGGGCCGCTGCGATGTTGAGCCGACACCGCTGCGCCGCTTCTCGAAGGGGGCGGAGCTAATCGAGCTTGCCGCGCAAAGGGACGCGAACGAAATATCCGGGCGACCCGAAATCAGTGAACCGCGTGATTTCGGTCCAGCATGGCGGGATCCCACGTTCTGGCGCCATTCGTAGCGCGGACTCGCGCATCAATCGGATGGGACAAGAACTCTGCCTGCGCAATCAAGCCACAAAAACTCACGTTCAAGAGCTCGTCGTACTAGTCGTACCGACATGATGCGATCGGAGCACATGTTCTCAAGCGCGAGCCAGCTTCGTCCGGTTCGTACAAACTTTGCGCGCTGACTGTTAACGTAATGTGTCAACCTGATTTTTGCGATTGTGGAATGGTCCGCATCGCGACGTCCACTGATGCAATTTATCAGCTAGCGTTCGAGGAAGGCCCTGTAGGTCGAGAATGATTGGGGGCGAAGGTGGCCAGTCTCTCTATTCAAGATATGGACAGCCACTTTTGAGACGAGGAAATTGGAGGACTACTATGAAGGTGGCGAAGAGCCTTTTGTTTGGTTCGGCCGCGGGTCTGATCTCGCTAGCCGGAGCGCACGCAGCCGATCTTCCGGTGAAGGCGAAAGCTGTCGAGTACGTGAAGATCTGCTCGCTATATGGAGCTGGATTCTACTATATTCCGGGTTCGGACACCTGCATTAAGCTCAGTGGCTATCTGCGTGTCCACACTACTTTGAACGCAAACGCTGATGCTTACGTCCCAGACAACGGTGTAGGTGCTGCACGGAACCGTCTCAGCAACTACTATACGGCGCGTGCTCGCGAAATGCTATCTATCGATACGCGCACCGCAACCGAGTATGGCGTGGTTCGCACGTACTTCATGGGTTGGTTTACTTGGACGTCGGGCAGCTATGCGGGAGCGGGTACAGGCCTCACTGGTGGCGCGACGGCGTACAGCGCGAGTAATCCTGCAGGAAGTGGAAGCGGCCAGGTCGCCGGCGGGCAGCTGGGCGTTCCTTACGCCTTCATCCAGTTCGCTGGTTTCACGATGGGTAAGGCGACATCGCAGTTCTCCACGCCCTGGGCCCAATATCCTGCTAACGTCACCGAACTACCGGGCAGCGGCGGCTGGGATCCTGTGAACCAATTCACCTACACTGCTGACTTTGGCCAAGGCATTACGGCCTCATTCTCGGCTCAGGATCAGGTGCAAAATTACACAACCAACATCTGGAACGTGGGTGCCGCGACGACTACAGGTCTTGCGACCGGCACATACGGCGCTAACGACATCGGCGGTTCGCGAGCCCCAGACCTCGTCGCGAGCCTTCGTGTTGACCAAGCTTGGGGCCTTTTCCAGGCATCGGTCGCAGCGCACGACAACCATGTCGGTTACTATGGCGCAACAGAGGATACTGGCTATCCGAGCGACAAGTGGGGCTGGGCTGGTCAGCTCGCATTGTCGATCAAGAACGTCCCGACCGGTGCGGGTGACACGATCAACCTGACTGGTGTGTACGCCAATGGTGCAAGCCGTTACACTTTCAATGACTACATGTCGTCCACCTATGCGAGATACGGTGGCACGACTTTGGCGGGTGCTTACCAGAGCGTCGGATTTGCTGGTCTTTCTGACGCGGTGTTCGTTGCAGGCGCTGGCCAGCAGTTGACCACGACCTACGGCTTCAACGCAGGTTACACCCACAATTGGGATCCTCACTGGTGGACCAGCATCTTCGGCGGATGGGGTGCGGTTCGCTATAACGGTACTGCGAAGGGATACATCTGCGGCGCATTGGTCACAAGCCTGGCGCTATCAGGCGGCGCCGCGGGATGTAACCCTGATTTCAATTATGTCACCCTCGGTACACACACCGCGTGGACCCCGGTCAAAGGCCTGACTTTCGGGGTCGAGCTCATTTACAATCTCCTGGATCAAAAGTATGCGAGCGGAAGCACGGTCACGTTGCCGGTGCAGTCCAGCGTAGCAAAGCCGGCTGGCTTGTATGAACTGAAGGACCAGGGCGCTCTCTCACTGCTGCTACGCGCTCAACGGAGTTGGTGAGTCTCTCAAGCATACAAGAAAAGAGCGCCTCTATACCTGATTTTGATCTCTAAGAAGGCCTCCGGCATGCGCGCCGGAGGCCTTTTAGTAGTTGGTGCACGTCTGCACGGGCATTCGTGACCTCGCGGCCAAGTCTGAACTCTATGTTTTTCCTAGGCGCAAGAATCCTGTGTAGCGCGACAAACTGAATGAGAGGCGACTTCCATCGTAAGCGCTTCGCTGATCCCCTCGTGCGGAGCATGACAGAAGCGTGCAAAGCTGGCCTCGGATCAACGAGGTGGCGGTATGATTGCAGACGGCAAAATGGACGTCCAATTGGACGTCTCGAAGGCGAGCCGCGTCAGTCGGCGTGCGGTGAGAGGGGCCGACTGGGCGTCGCAATCGTTCGGCCGCGGAGAAGGCGAAGATCGCCGCGGAGAGTCTGGTGGCTGGAGCGCAGGTGGCGACGGTCGCGCGGAAACATGGCGTGACACGCTGGCAGGTCTACGATTGGCGGCGTCGCTTGCGGCGAGGGCGGCTGTCACTGCCTGATGGCTTGGCGGCGACGTTTGCGCCGTTGATGCTGGACGAAATGCCAAAGACCCGGCAGCCGTGGATCCCGTGCTGGTGAAACTGGAGATCATGGTCAGCGACGTCGTGATCCGAACGGAAGTCGAGGTTGAGTATCTGGCTGGTGTGATCCTGGCGATGCGTGCATCACGATGATTACGCCGGGTGCCGATCTGAAGGTATACGTGGCGACACGCCCGGTGGAAATGTCGGGAGGTGACCATGAGTATCAAGATCACGCCTGATCACCTCAGCCGCGCCGCCGTCGTCTATGTTCGCCAATCGACAATGTCCCAAGTCATGGGGAATCTCGAAAGCCAGCGGCGGCAATATGACCTGGCGCAGGCCGCGGAAACCGCCGGATTTAGGTCGGTGACGGTAATTGACGACGATCTTGGGCGCTCAGGTTCCGGCAGTACTCAGCGGCCTGGATTTGAGCGGCTTGTGGCGATGGTGTGTTCGGGCGACGTCGGTGCCGTCTATTGCATCGAGGCGTCGCGGCTGGCGCGCAATGGACGCGATTGGCATCACTTGATCGACCTATGCGCTCTCGCCGGCGCGTTGGTCATCGATCCCGACGGTGCCTACGACCACACAGCATGATGCCCCCATTCGGGAGCCATCTGATCAGTTGGAGCAGATTACCGTAACCGACCCAACCCATCCACTATACGGACGGCGCTTTGATTTGGTATCGGCCGGAAGCTCGCTC